>DASVTR010000019.1:0-61223 GCA_036387475.1 Pyrinomonadaceae bacterium
GATAAAGAGTTTGTCGGGCAGACTGTTATCTCGCCCGGCCACACCGTCGGCTATCTGGAACAGGAGCCGCAGCTTGACGAGACGAAGACCGTCCGCGAGATTGTTGAGCAGAGCGTGCAGGAGACGGTTGATCTGTTAAAGGAGTTCGACCAGATTAACGAAAAATTTTCCGAGCCGATGTCCGACGACGAGATGGCCGCGCTTTTAGAGCGACAGGGCACTGTGCAGGAAAAGCTCGACGCTCTTGACGCCTGGGATTTGGACAGTCGGCTTGAGATGGCTATGGACGCGCTGCGCTGCCCGCCCGGTGAAACGCCTGTCAAGGTGCTATCGGGCGGCGAGAAACGCCGCGTTGCGCTCTGCCGCTTGCTCCTGCAACAGCCGGATATTCTCTTACTGGACGAGCCGACCAACCACCTCGACGCCGAGTCCGTCGCGTGGCTCGAACAACATTTACAGAAATATCCGGGCACTGTCATCGCCGTCACGCACGACCGCTATTTTCTGGACAACGTCGCCGGGTGGATTCTGGAACTTGACAGAGGGCAGGGCATTCCCTGGCAGGGCAACTATTCGTCCTGGCTTGAGCAGAAACAGACGCGCTTGCAGCAGGAAGAGAAGGCGGAGAGCGAACGGCAGAAGACGCTGCAACGCGAACTCGAATGGATACGCATGTCGCCCAAAGGCCGCCGCGCCAAAGGCAAAGCGCGCATCAATTCCTACGAGAGCCTGCTCAGCCAGGAGAGCGAGAAACGCGCCGCAGACCTTGAGATTTACATTCCGCCCGGCCCACGTCTCGGCGAGGTCGTCATCGAAGCAGATAACGTCAGCAAAGCCTACGGCACGCGCCTGCTGTTCTCCGATGTCTCATTCAGGCTTCCGCCCGGCGGCATCGTCGGCATCATTGGCCCAAACGGCGCGGGCAAGACGACGCTCTTCAGAATGATTACAGAACAGGAACAGCCCGATAGCGGAGCTTTCAAAATCGGCGAGACAGTCCGCCTCGCCTACGTTGACCAGAGCCGCGACACGCTCGACGCGAATAAGACCATCTGGGAGGAAATCTCCGGCGGGCAGGATGTTGTTAAATTAGGCACGCGCGAAGTCAACTCCCGCGCCTATGTCGCACGCTTCAACTTTTCCGGCTCAGACCAGCAAAAGAAAATCGGCGCTCTTTCGGGCGGCGAGCGCAACCGCGTTCATCTCGCGCGTATGTTAAAGGAAGGCGCAAACGTCCTGCTCCTGGACGAGCCGACCAACGACCTCGATGTCAACACAATGCGCGCGCTCGAAGAAGCGCTCGAAAACTTTGCCGGATGCGCCGTCGTCATCAGCCACGACCGCTGGTTCCTGGATCGCACCGCCACACACATCCTCGCCTTCGAGGGCGAGAGCCGCGTCGTCTGGTTCGAGGGCAACTACTCTGACTACGAAGCAGACCGCAAAGCACGCCTCGGCGCTGCCGCAGACCAGCCGCACCGCATCAAGTATCGCCAACTGACTAGAGCCTGAAGATGATTAGGCTGTCAGCAATATGTCTGTTTGCTTTATCAGGAGCTAGAAAATAGTACCTTAAAGTACTAAACTATCGGCAGAGATAGCTAGATATGACAACTCTGGAAACAACTCAAGCATTGCCTTTGCGATTGACGGAAGATGGAACGATTCGCATTGCAGGCACGCGCGTGAGTTTAGACTCCGTTGTGCATCATTATAAGCTTGGAGAATCCGCCGAACAGATTGCCCAATCTTTCGCCCTTGATTTAGCAGATGTTTACGCCGCCATTGCCTACTATCTCAAGCATGAAGAAGCCATTGAGGAATATCTACGCGAACAGGAAGCACAGGGCGATGAAGTTCAAAAGCAGATAGAGTCTGACCCTCTGTATCAAAAAAAAATCGCTGAACTCCGCGCGCGAGTGCTGGCCCGCAAAATCAGAAGTTAAAAAAAATGGCAGCTAATTTGCTGTGCTTCGAGATTGACGTAATTGCAAGACGTGGTACACTGCGCTCGACGTAATAGGCGGCTACAGGCTAGCCCATAATTTCTTCGAGGCCCAATAGCGGCCCTCAACTTTTCAGGATTATTTCCTGATAATAGTTGAAGGGCCTTTTCTCTTTTTAATCCAGTCCGCAGAGCGAGAATAGCGGGAGGCTAACGGTTATATTGAGAGGCGAGGCGATGTTGCGTTTGTTAATAGACCATAACCTCAATCAGAATATACTGCGCGGATTGATACGTCGTCTTCCACAACTCGATGCTGTGACGGCCTTTGAAATCGGGATGAGTGAAGCGACCGACCCTCAATTATTAATCTGGGCAGCGCAGGAGGAACGCATCATCGTCACACATGACCGTCGAACTATGCCCGCGCACGCGGCTGTCTTAATGAACGAGGGGAAAAGTATCGCCGGACTTTTTGTTGTGCCTCGCAATCTGCCGCTCGGTCAAGTGATTGAAGATTTAGAGTTGATGATAACTTGTAGCGAGATGAGCGAATGGACTAACGTTGTTCTTTATTTACCGTTTTGATGGAAACATCAAAGCTTGCTGATTAAAGTACACATCGGAGTTGCGGCAGACCAGTCGCATCGCATCAAATATCGCCAGTTGACCAGAGCCTGAAAATCGAAACGCAAGGAAATGCTCGCCCTAGTGTCTGACAACCGTTTTAGTTCGGTCAAGCATCAAGATGAGTGATGCACGACCCGTAAACCGGAATCCGTCGAGCAACGGGCGAGCCTCTCCCATTGGAAAACTAAGTCTGGAAAATTTGGGAGGAACTATGAAACGCTACCATTGGTTATTTCTTGGACTCTGTCTCACACTGCTTTCGACAACGCACGCGCTCGGTCAGTCATATAGGCTGAACAGCCTTTCCGAGCAACTCGCCACGCAGGCGGCGGATTTGGCCGAGCGCAGCTATGCAGACTACGGCAACAGCACCTTCAATTCGAGGGCCGAGGTGGAGACGCTCTATCTGGCGCAGCAGTTCAGCGCTTCGGCCAACGTCTTTCGCCGCATGGTGCGCGACAGCCGACGCGAGTCGGAACTGAGAGACGCGGCGGCAATTCTTTCAGACCTGGTGCGGCGCGGAGAACGCAACTTCTCGCAGCGCAGTCGCTGGAATGACGTGCAGCGCACGCTTGACGACATTCTAAGAGAGTTGAACGTCGGCAGATTTCCGGGCGGCGGTGGTGGCGGCGGAAGGCGCGACGACGATAATCCGCGTCAGACCGGGCGACTGCGATGGCGCGGCACTGTCGACGACGACGTGCAACTGGTCATCTCGGAATCCAACGTAGAGGTACGCACGCTCGGCGGCAGCGAATATAATAATGCAACCTTTAACTTCACCTCGCCGCTGCCGCGCCGTCGTGTCAACGTCAGCGTCGTCAGGCTCAGGGGGCGCGGTAACGTGCAGGTGATTCAGCAGCCGTCGCGCGATAATAATTTCACGGCGGTCGTGCAGATTCGTGACCCGCAGGGCGGGGCCAGAGAGTATGACATCGAAGTCTCCTGGTGAGGTGTGTCGATTGGTTGACCTGTTCGGAATGATAAAAGGTCTTTAAGCTCTTAACTTTTCTGGTGCTCGTGCTTACCGGATTGGGCCGCGTGTAATCAAACGATTGCGCGGCCCTTTTGTACTTTAGAGCAAAGCTGTTAAGTTATCTGCTTTTCGCCAGCGCCTAGTAGAATTGAAGCCTGTGCGAGAACGAATGTTTGCCGAAGTTCATCTGAAAAGGATTTGATGGGAATGGCGCTGATTGGAGCCAACGAACTGAAACGCAAAATGCTGATTACCGTTGACGGGCAGCCGTACACGGTGTTGGAGGTCTTCTTCGCTTCGCCGACGGCGCGCGGGGCGGCGACGATGGTGCGTACACGCTTGAGACAATTGTTGACGGGAGCGGTGCTGGAAAAGAGTTTCAAGGCGACAGAGAAATTCGCTGAGCCGGATGTGCAGTTGACGCCTGCATCCTTTCTCTACGCGGATGGCGAGGGCTTTCATTTCATGGACGAGTCTTCTTATGAGCAATTTAACTTCACGATTGAACAGATAGGGGATGATCGCGGCTATCTCAAGGAAGGCGTCTCGATGCAGGTCTTGAAATACAACGGTGCGCCGGTCTCTCTGCAACTGCCACAGTATGTCGAACTCGTCGTCACGGCGACAGAGCTAGGCGTGCGCGGCGACACCGCCGCCGGGGGCGCAAGTAAGCAGGCGACGCTCGAAACAGGTTTGAGCGTCCGCGTCCCGCTCTTTATCAAGGAAGGTGAAACCGTGCGCGTCAACACGCAGACGGGCGAAGTCGCGGGCAGAGCGTAAGGAAGGCAAAGAGCAAAGTAAAAAGGCAAAAGAAAGGCGGAAACCACTTTTAATAAAAGTTGGCTTCTCCTCACTTTTGCCTTTTTACTTTGCTCTTTGCCTTCTTTAGTTTGCCTTTTTACTTTTATTTTGGAACTTTTCTGCCCGCCCGCGCGAATCTACATCGGCAGCCGGTGAGAATCAAAAGCGAACGAGAAACGATGCCAGTGTCCACAACTCCCAGTGACGACGAATTGCTGCGGATGAGCACAGCCGGGGATGAAGAGGCATTCGTGATGCTCTACCGGCGGCGACAGGGCGGCATCTACCGCTTCGCCCTGCAAATGAGCGGTTCACAGACAATTGCCGAGGACGTGACGCAAGAGGTGTTTATGGTCTTGATGCGGGAAAGCCACGGTTATGATACGACGAAAGGTTCGCTCTCATCATATCTCTACGGCATCGCGCGCAATC
This sequence comes from Pyrinomonadaceae bacterium, assembly GCA_036387475.1. Lineage (GTDB taxonomy): Bacteria > Acidobacteriota > Blastocatellia > Pyrinomonadales > Pyrinomonadaceae > DASVTR01. Next base: position 4,785 of record DASVTR010000019.1, read on the forward strand.
ACGTCCTGCGCTGCCTTGACCGCAATCGTCCCTTTGTCCCGATGACAGAAGATGACGGTGAAACTGCCGCCGAAACCGTGTGCGAGCAACTAATGGCGCAGGATGACCCGCTTGACGAACTGGCGCGCAACGAAACGATTGCCGCCGTCCGGCAGGCTGTGCTGGCGCTGCCAGCCCATTACCGCGAAGTGGTCGTCCTGTGTGATCTGCACGAGATGAGCTACGCGGAGGCCGCAGGGGTGCTCGGTTGTGCCGTCGGGACGGTTCGCTCGCGCCTGCATCGCGCGCGCGTGTTGCTCACAGCGAAACTACGTTCGAGCGGCGAAGCCGATTCGGCTGGCAATCGTTTTAAGACGGCGAGGTGCTTTGCATGAACTGTCAAACCTTCGAGCCTACGGTTAATGATCTGGCGCGCGGCCAGATGATGGAAGCAACGGAGCGCGAAAGCGCATTGGCCCACGCCGAAGAATGCGAACGCTGCGGGGCACGCCTCGCAGACGAGCGCGCGCTGAGCTTCGGCCTGCGTGCCTTCGCGTCGAGCGTCGAAAATAGCAATGCGCCTGCGCAGGTTGAGACAGCATTGCGCGCTGCTTTCCGCCAGCGCAACGATGTCAAACTCGCGCCAGTTGTCGCCGTTGCGACGGCTCGTAGAGGCCGTTGGACGGTGTGGGCGACAGCGGCGGCAGCGGCAGTCTTGACCGTTATCGCTTTACAGGCTTTCCGCCTGCGCGAGACGCCCGCGCCGCTTCAGAGAGCCAGCGAGACAGCAAATGTTTCATCACCGAAGGAGACGGCTTTAGCGCCCGTCGAGGCGAAGCAGCCGGATGCTCCTTCGAGGATTGACGACAGAGTTGCTTCGCAGCCGACCATCTCGCCCCGCACGATTAATCGCCCACCCTTCAGCGCCAATTACACAACGGCCAGCAATCAGGCTGTTCGTCGCCCGCGCGCGGCGCAGGCGAGTCAGGCCGAGGCGGAGATTATGACGGATTTCATGCCGCTGACTTACGGGGCAGCCATGAGTCCGAATGAAGGCGGGCAGTTGGTGCGTGTTGAATTGCCGCGTTCGGCGCTCGCAACGCTGGGGCTGCCGATGAATGTTGACAACGCGCAGGAGCGCGTCAAGGCAGACGTGCTGCTCGGCCATGATGGGCTGGCGCGCGCGATTCGCTTCGTCCGTTAAGCCCCCTTTGGGCCAAACGGCAATTTTGTGAACTACTATTAATTCGGATGATTCAGATGGAAGGAGTGCAGTTGATGAAAAGAGAGAAACGAAAGGTAATGATCGCCGCTTTTTTATTGACCATGCTGGTCGGGGCTGTGAGCGCCTTCGCTCAGGATCGAGCGCCCAAACCGCCGCCGAAGGGCGAAGATGACGTGGTGATTTTCGAGCGCCACATTGGCCCAGCACCGATGCCTGGGGCAGACACACGAATCGAATTGCTGCCGGGCGGAGACGGGCCGGGCGGACATGGGCCGGGCGACACCTTCGTCTTCGTTTCCACGGAGATGAGCTTTGGCAACAGGATTGTCAAAAACGCTCCGTACTCGGCGCAGGCCACCACCGAGACGACACAGATGCTCGCCGACGGCAATCGCATCGTTCGTAAAAATACTGCGAGCGTTTATCGCGACAGCGAGGGACGCACGCGACACGATCAATCTCTAGGCTCGATTGGCCCTTGGGCCGCAGCGGGCGAACCGAAGCAGACATCCTTCATCAATGACCCCGTGAGCCGCACTCATTACGTGCTCGATCCGCGCAGCCGCATCGCGCGCAAAATGGCGCTGCCTCCCTTGCCGCCGATGCCTGATAGGCCGGGTGCGCCGCCTGCGCCGCGCGATGGTAAGTCGGCGGATGTTTTTACAGTGATAACTGCTCCGCATCCGCCCGGAATGCGCGACCGCCACACGCGCGACTTGCCGCCGCCAAAGCCTAAAGTCGAATCGCTCGGCAAGCAGAATATAGAAGGCGTCGAGGCAGAAGGAACGCGCGATACCATTACTATCCCTGCTGGCGAAATCGGCAATGAACAGCCAATTCAGATTGTCTCCGAGCGCTGGTATTCTCCGGAACTGCAAACGGTGGTCTTAAGCCGTCACAGCGATCCGCGCTTCGGCGAGACGACCTTCCGCCTGACCAACATCAATCGCACTGAGCCTGCGCGCACACTCTTTGAAGTGCCCGCCGACTACACCGTCAAGGAAGGCCCTTCGCACGTGCGTACGATTCGTCGGAAACAGGAAGAGAAGTAACCGAACCCTTAGTCTAAAACCGAAAGGGCGAAGCGCTACCAAGCGCTTCGCCCTTTTTGCTTATGCAAAACTCGAATCAACTCGCGCCGGTTTTGTCCCAGACTGTAATCAGAGTATGATGCTCAACTTCGTTTAGACCCGACGAAGTGTACCTGTGAGACGAGAATTACAAATAGTAGTAATAATGAATTGATGGAGATTTAAGAGATGAACGATCAGAATGAGTTTTTCGATGATGTGATTGGCGACGAGTTGGAGATGGACGACGCGGAGTGGGAGACGGGGCAGGAAACAGAAGACGAGGATGAGCCGTTGGAAGTCCGCACGGTCGTGATGAGCAAAAACGACATGCTGGCTTTGCTCGGGTTGAAAAAGTCTGCGCAGGGCGGCTTGATTGTGCGCGTTGACCCGCGCGAGGAAAAGCCTGCCGCGCAGGTTTACGAGGATGGGGCTGTTGCCACCCGCTGGTTCAACAAGAGCGTAGCGACGAGCCGGAAAAACGGTTGGTCCATTATTTACGACGGCACGCCGCTTTTCGGTTGAAGCCAGAAGCACCTCGCACGCAATTCGACTTTCTGGCGCGCCAGACAGGGACAGCAATGAAGAAAGAAACCAAGCGCCTGCTCACAAGCCTAGCGCTGACCGCCGGGACGCTCAGCACATTCCTCTTACTGGGCAAACGAAAAGAGAAAAGCGCCGGGCCGAGCGTCAATCGTTGGGCGCGTCCCGGCATGCTCGTCACCTTTCGCGCCGAATTGATGCCGGGCCGTGATAGCTCCGAGCGCACCTACCGCATCCTCGAACTGCTGCCCAGCGACCGCGTTCTGCTAGATGGCGTAGCGGGCGAGCACATGAGAAACGAGTTTGAGCGGGTACGCTGAAACTCGTTTCTCAGAACAACCTTTGCGCTGCTCCGTCTCAAATCCACTGGAACGTAGAACACCTTCGTCTCGTATTTTGTAGATAGATTGAGAGCGAAGGAGAAAAGTCATGAAGATGGGATTAGTGCTGCTTCTGTCAAGCTTGTTGTTTGGCGTCTCATGCGGAAGCGTCAAAATCTACCTGAATCATACTTCATCGCTCCCCGCCCAAACGAAAACCGAACCTAAACAAGCGCGCAGTGTGAAAGGCCAAACACTGACCTCGACAACGACGCCCGCCGTTCGTCTTAAATTCGACAAGGCGTTTAAGTACGCGGGCGGGCATGATTTTATTCTCTATGACGTGGCGCGCGCAGAGCAGCACTTCTTTGTTGACGCGGACAAGCAGGGACGCGTACGCCGCATGTACTGGATACAGTTTGAAGGCTATCTGCCGAGCAATACGCACACCTACAAATACAAGGTCAATAAGAGCGTCCAGATTGGCGGTTTGGATTTCATCGCCGACGCTTACCCCAGAAACATCAAGGCCAATCCGGGCCGACCGGATTCCGACGGTAGCCGCGCACGCGGCTTTCTCGAAAGCAAAGGCTACCGGCTGGCGAGCGACGACGTTCTTTCGCAAAGATTGGTCTATCTCGTTGATGAAGAAAAACGCAACGAGTTGATGATTATTTATCTTGAAGATTTAAGCGCGATGAAACTGACTGCCGCCGATTTTGAAGTGGGCGGAAGCGCCGCCTCGCGCTGGAATGAAATATCAAACGGACTGCTCGAACGCGCCCTCAAGGGCATGACCATCTCACACGACATCAAAGCCTCGCGCTGACGCTTTGTGCAGCATCGCCGTCGTCGTTTAGCTTTTAGCGCGCGGCGGTACTGGGGACAGCACCTTCTGGTTCATGTACGAGTTGAAGACCCTGTAGCCCAGAAGCAGCGCGAGCACGAAGCCGAGCGCGAGCGGCAGACGAACGTTTGATTTGACCAGCAGGTAATAGTGAATGACGCCGCCGATGGCCGCCAGATAAACGGTCTTGTGGAGTTTCTGCCAGCGCTTGCCGCCCATGCGCTTGAGCATCTTGTCTGTCGAAGTAATCGCCAGCGGAATCATGATAAAGAAGCTCAGCATCCCGACGGCGATAAAGGGGCGCTGAAGAATGTCGGGCACGACAGTTCCAAGCTTCCATGAGCGGTCAAACCAGACGTAGGTCAAGAGGTGCAGGAAGCCGTAGAAGAAGGCGTAGAGGCCGAGCATACGGCGAAAGCGAATCAGCCATTGAATGCTCGTCAGCTTGCGCAGCGGCGTCACGGCCAGCGAGATAAGCAGAAAGACGAGCGTCAGCATACCTGTCGTCCGCGTGACGAACTCCACAGGGTTTGCGCCGACCCTCTTGCGATACACGTCCCACAGCATCAACGCGAGCGGCACGGCGCAGTTGATGAAGACGATGGCTTTATAAAACCTGTCAAACTTCCAGTCTTTTATCATCGCCGCACCTTAGAAATAGCGCCTCAAGTCCATCCCCGTGTAAAGCTGCGCGACCTGTTCGGCGTAGCCGTTGAACAAGAGCGTCGGGCGGCGCGTGTATTCGCCGATGCGTTGCTCCGTCGCCTGACTCCAGCGCGAATGAGGAACGTTCGGATTGACGTTTGAATAGAAACCATATTCGCCGGGCGTCGTCAGATTCCAGGTCGTCGGAGGCTGGCTCTCGACAAGGGTGATTTTGACAATTGACTTGATGCTCTTAAAGCCATACTTCCAGGGCACGACGAGCCGCAACGGTGCGCCGTCCTGCGGCGGCAACGTTTCGCCGTAGAGGCCGGAGGCGAGAAGCGTCAGCGGGTGCATCGCTTCGTCAAGGCGCAAGCCTTCGACGTAGGGCCAGTCGAGCACGCCGCCGCGCCTTTGGTTTGGCATCTGCTTTCGGTCATAAACCGTCTCAAAGGCGACAAACTTTGCCTGAGAGGTCGGCTCAACCTGTTCGAGCAATTTCGAGAGCGAGAAGCCAACCCAAGGAATCACCATTGACCAGCCTTCGACACAGCGCAAGCGATAGATGCGCTCTTCTCGCGGCGCAATCTTCAGCAAATCGTCAAGGTCATAGACCTTCGGCTTGTTGACCAATCCTTCGACCTTCACGCTCCAGGGGCGCGTCACAAAACCGTTTGCCACCTCCGCGACTTCCGTCTTGTCGGTCGAGAATTCATAAAAATTGTTATAGGTAGTGATGTTCTCGAAGGGAGTCAGCTTTTCGTTTGTCGAAAACCCTGCGGCCTGCGCTGCGGCGGGCGCAGGCTTAACGACATCGGGCAGTTTCTCGCCGACTCGCGGCGGCGGCGGAGGCGGATTGAGCTTGCGATAGAGAACGCCTGTAGCAACCGTTGTGGTGGCGAGCGCGGCGGCGCGCATAAAGTTGCGGCGGTTCAGATAGACGCTTTTGTCTGTGATCTCGCTCGCTTTAATGTCGCCGGATTTCTTTATCAGCATCACGCCTCGCGCTTCTCGCGGCGCTTCAAACACGCGCGCCACACTTCGGATACTTAATTATACGAGGGAGGATTGCTTTCGGATTCTTTCAGCCCCGGAAACGCTTGCGGCTTGAGCGGGCGGGCTTGGTCAGCTTTGCTTCTTCTGCGCCGCACGCTTGCCACCAGCCTTCTTCGTCGTGCTTTTTCTGGACGAGCCTTTGGCGCTGCTCTTTCTGCCGGACACGCGCTTGGGTTTTGCGCTGTGGTGTTGCAGGAGGTGCTTTGAGAGGTCAATCCCGAAGAGGCTCTCGATGCGGTCGTTGATGGCAGGGAGCAGGATGTTTTCGCCGACTACTGCTAGTTCCTTGAGCAGTCCTTCTACTACTGAATCATCCCGGCGACCGCGCCGCTTGTGATGCTCGCCCTCGCGCATGACGGCGATGCTATAGCCGATGACGAGTCCTGCTCCGACCGCCGCCGCACCCCAGACGAGCGGGTTTTTTTTAAAGTGCTCGTTCCAGTCCAGAACATCGCCGACGGTTTCTTTAACTGTCTCAACCGAGTCTGAGACGGTGTCCTTAATCTCTTCGACGGTCTGCGCGATTGTCTCGCGCGCTTCTGCCATCTGCCGCTGAAGCTGTGCCTTGCTCGGTTCGGCTGTGGCTAAAGCGGGTTCGGATGTTGCTGCACTTCTGTGCGCCATTTGTTCTCATCCCCTGTGTCTGTGAAATTAGTCTCTCAAATGCTACCAGCGAATCGCAAGGCGTACAATCTTTTTCGTCACTTTGGCGAGACGTGGAAAACGAATGCAAGGCTGCCGGGAGTAGCCGCTGCCGTTCGAATCGGCTATCATCTTCGAGCGGAAACACGCGCCCCGACTCGAAGCCGAGGGCCGACTCACGGCTTTGCTACTTTTGCGCTCCCCGGAATGTAAACTCGTTCGCCGTCAGAAGAGGTTTGTATGAATTCAAGGCCATTGGCTGGGTGGCTAGCGCTGGCGCTTCTGTTTGGGGCAGCGCACGCCGCCGCCCAAACTCCCGCCGCGCAAGCGTCCACCGAACAACAGCGAAAAGCTAAAAAAGAGTTGGAGCAGAAAGCTCTCGGCCTGCTCGACGATATTATCAAGGAGGCGCAATCCTTCAAGGTCGTGGAGAATCGTCTGCGGCTGAAAGCCTTCGCCGCCAGCCTGCTCTGGAAATACGACGAAGCACGCGCCCGCACCCTCTTCAAAGAAACGCTCAACGGTATCGTTGACCTCTTAAATAATCAGGATGAAGATGAAGCGCAGACGACGCGCCTTTTTCTGGGTGCTCCGCAACTGCGGCGTGAAGTCGTGCAAATGCTCTCGGCGCACGACGCGCGGATGGCGCGCGATTTCCTGCGCGCGACACAACCATCAGCTTCGAGTCCGGGGCGCTATGGAGAACCCGACAGCGATCTTCAAATAGAATACACCCTCGCGACGCAGATTATAGAGACCGACCCCAAGCAGGCGCTCGAAATCGCCGAAGATAGCCTCGCCAAAGGTTTTTCTTACGAGTTGATTAACACGCTCAAGCAGCTACAGGCCAAAGACCCGGAGGCGGCGGCAAAGCTGGCGGGCGACATCGTGACCAAGCTGCGTTCCGAAAAGCTCACGACGAATCAAGAGGCGGCCAACGTCGCTTTTAACCTGCTCAACTTAGTCTTCAATTCTGCTGATGAAAGCACCAATAAGGATGCAAAAAAAGCCGAGCCGTTGCTCAGCCAACAGGGAATGCGTGAGTTGATGGAAATTAATGTCAACCTCGCTTTGAACTCTCCGAGCTATCTGGGCCGTCTGCAAGCGCTCGGAGGCATGATGGAGCAGGTGGAAAAGTATGCGCCGACACGCGTGGCCGAGTTGCGCCGCAAGATGGCGCAGAACAAGAAGACGATGAGTGGCGAGGATGGCGAAGAGGCAATGGTTGAGCCGCCTGAGTGGGCACAGTTTGCCGAGTTGATGGAGAAGGGGACGGGCGACGAATTGCTGGCGGCAGCGGCGAAAGCTCCGAGGGAGATGCGCGAGAATCTCTATCAGGCGGCTGCCGCGAAATTTGCCGAACAGGGCGAGATAGACAGAGCGCGGGAGATTATCAATAGCCACGTTGCAGACTCGCCCTACCGCAAGCAGATACTGGCCGAGTTGGAGCGCCAGACTTCTCTGACCGCCGCCGAACAGGGAAAGATGGATCAGGTCAGAAAGACGCTGGCTAACTTAAAGACGAATGAGGAGCGGGCGATAACGTTGGCCCAGGTCGCCACCGTGCTGACGGCGAAGGGCGAGAAAAAGCTGGCCCGGCAACTGCTCGAAGAGGCGCAGGGCATGGTCAACTACCGGGCCAAAAACGTCAAGCAACTGGGCGCGCAGCTAACGGTCGCGCAAGCCTACGTCAAGCTAGAGCCGGAGCGGAGTCTGGCAATGTTGGAACCCATCGTTGACCATCTCAACGAATTGCTGGCGGCTGCCGTGACGCTCGGCGGGTTTTTCATCGGCGAAGAAGTGATGCGCGACGACGAGATTCGGATGGAGGTCTTCTCCAGCTTAGTGCCAATGTTTTCCATCCAGCACACGCCTGACTTAAAAGCTCTCGCCAGCTTCGACTTTGATCGGACGCGCGCGTTGGCAGACAGATTTCAACGCGATGAAGTCAAGATGATGGCACGCCTCCTCATCGTCCAGAGCGTGCTCGCAGAGCAAGGCACACCAGCGCAGCAATTGCGCGGGCGCATGACGACAACGACGACAAGAACAATGGATGTCGAGCCTCCCATCACGGACGAGCCGATGGAAGAGGGCGACACCCCGTAGGCTATCCAATATGGATTGGCGAGGTTGGACATAGCGACTGCTCTATTAGCAGTCCGTTCATGCATGTATTAAATAATGCCACTGCCTTTTTGCGCTAAAGGTTGGGCTATGCGAGAATCCATTGCACGCGCCCGTAGCTCAGCGGATAGAGCACCTGCCTCCGGAGCAGGGGGCCGCAAGTTCGAGTCTTGCCGGGCGCATTGATCTCTTAACTCTTTAATGTGTTTTTCCCAAGTGTAATCTTCGGCCCATCGGACTAACTTTGCTTGACCATTTCTGGCGGGAGTAAGTCTTAATCTACCCTGCACGCCATGATTCTCGGCTGGTACAGCATAGATATTCCCGTTGCTTGGACAATACACTGCAAAATAATCAACCTCACCATTCTTATATGGTCTGCGGGTCAGGCTTCTCCCAGGTTGTCTACGCTCGCTTTTATACTGTGCACAGCCACGACTGATCCAACCTGTCTTAACTTGTATTTTATATAAGCGACGCCCAGTATCAACAACGAGATCATAGCTAGCTCCTGCCCCAAACGGAATGCTGACCGAGAACCCTTCATTAAGATAAGCACTTAAAATAATCCCTTCGCTTGTGTTACCACGCTCATACTTGTACATGGGTTCTCCTGTTTTTACTGTAGTATGATTAAGTTATACGGATGAGAGGCGAACGCTCTAATCCACTGAGCTACGCGGGCATAAAAGCGATGCGCTGAAAAGATAGCATAGCTCGCCGCTGCCTCGCCACTCTACCATATTCAAACTTCAGAAAGGACAGCGAGATCGCCCGCATCTCGCCGCGACCAGCAGCCAATGATTATCGTTAATCGACAGCGCGCGGCCATTATCAACACTCCGCACGGCTCGGAGATTCGTCCGCTGATTGACCGCACGACCGCAAGCATCGAGCGATGCAGCCTCGCCGAAGAAGTGCTTCCTGCCGGAAAGAGCGTTAGCCGCCACTATCACCTGGAAACAGAAGAAGTCTATTACATTCTGAAAGGCGAGGGACAAATGACCGTCGGCAGCGAAGTCAAGATGGTCGCTGCGGGCGATGCTATTTTTATCCCGCGCGGCTCAACTCACACCTTGGAGAATACAGGACAAACGCCGATGACGATTCTTCTCGTCTGCGGCCCGGCCTACGCTTACGAAGATCATCATGCGGGCGAACCCGTAGACGCAAATCCGTCATCGTAAATAGACAAAGCGGTCTTTCTTTCTTCCATTCACAATCCACGCTTTACGATTCACGTTCTTTTGCTGTGCCCTACTCGAAGGGCGAGAAATCCACGCGTGGGCCAATTGCATTCTGCGGCCAGACTTTGAGGCGTGTGAAGGGATCGAGCGCCGCCAGCAGTTGTGGGACGCTTCGGTATCTCGCGCGCGGGTCGCGTGACAGACAACGCTTGATAATCTCTGCCAGTGCGGGCGGCATTCTTCGCCCGGCGCTTTGAGGTGTGAGCGGCGTTTCGACGAGTTGGGGATAACGCTGCTCCAATGGAATACGCGAGTCATGACGGTCTGCGCCCGCGCTGAATGGGCGCTGGCCTGTGAGGAGTTCAAAGAGGAGTAGGCCCAAGCCGTAAATATCCGTTGCTGGCCCTAGCGGCTCGCGCCTGATCTGTTCCGGCGCTAGGTACTGCGGCGTGCCGGAGCGATCAGGCGGGCGACGCCCGCTACGCCAGCGCCAGACAACGCCGAAGTCCAGCAGCACCGGACGCCCTTCTCGCAGGATGATGTTTGACGGTTTCAGGTCGCGATGGATGAAGCCTTGACGATGAACGTAAGCCAACGCGCCGCCGGCGTGTTGAATAATGCGGACGGCGTAGTCCATATTCAATCCGCCTTTTTCCCTTTGGAGCAGATCGCGCAGAGTCTCTTTGCCTGCGTGCTCAAGCAGCAGATACGGTAGCCGCGCCCGCATCTTCTGACTAATGAGACGAACGATGCCCGGATGGTTGAGAGAAGCGAGGGCTGCGCCTTCCGCGCGCAGCAGCCTGCGCCACTTTGCGTCGTGTTCATCTGCGGGACGCAAACGCTTGCAGACGAGCGGCGCGTGTAGCTTGTGATGCCAGACGGCGAAGAGGTCTGCGTTCATCCCGTGTGAAATAAGATAAGCGACGGTAAAGTCGTCTATGCGCGTTCCGGCCTGCGGTTCGGGGAGCGTCGTGTCATTAGCGGCGGGTGTGTTCATTGACGGGGAAGATACAAGCAGAGGCGCGAACCGGTCTAGCAAGAGACGGGTTCGCGCTTTCTTCGTGTTGCTGGCTGAGCGATAGAACGGTTCGATGCTGGCCTTGCTTGAATAATTATCAAGCCCTCAAACTGTGTCTTTGCCTGAGCCGCCGCTTCCTTGACCGCCGCCCTGAGAACTGCCACCGCCTTGGCCCAGGCCCTGCCCTGCAACGCCTTCCTCCGTGCCCTTCTCACCGGGGCGCGGCGGATGGCCGTCGCCCGTTGTCGAGTTAGGGTCCTGGCCTCTCGGTTGATTTTGCGGGAAACCGCCTTGATTCTGTTCGTCTGCCATAGTCATCATTCTCCTTTTGTTGGGTAACAGCAGGCTAAATACTACAGGGCAGGGCAAAGGACTTCATGTCGGCAAGGTCAAGTGTTGGTTACAACTTTGGTGAAGCTTTCCGGTCGCTTCGGTAGAGCTTCAGCGAGAGGTGAGGCCGTGAATCATCTCGATAATGAAGTATGAGATGGCCGCGATGGTGGCGGCAATCGGAATCGTCAACACCCATGCCCAGACGATGCGCCCGGCCACGCCCCACTTGACGGCTGAAAGACGGCGTGTTGCGCCGACGCCGACGATAGCGCCCGTGATGGTATGCGTGGTGGAAACTGGAATACCGGCCAGCGTTGCTCCGAAGAGGGTGAGCGCGCCGCCAGTCTCGGCGCAGAAGCCGCCGACGGGCTTGAGCTTAGTAATCTTTGATCCCATCGTATGAACGATGCGCCAGCCGCCCGAAAGCGTGCCGAGGCCAATCGCCGCGTGCGCCGTCAGCACGACCCATAAGGGAATCTCCGGCAATTTGCCGTCCGGCCCTGCTGCGAGCAGTCCGCCGGAAACGAGCACGATGGTAATAATGCCCATCGTCTTCTGCGCGTCGTTGCCGCCGTGGCCCAGAGAATAGGCGGCGGCGGAGAGAAGTTGCCCGCGACGGAAAGTCTTGTCCACGCGATGCGGCGACCAGCGTCGGCAAATCCAGTAGACCGCGACCATCAGTAGAAAGCCGAGCGTCATGCCAAGCAGGGGCGAAGCGATGATAAACGTGATGGTCTTAATCCAGCCTTCGGGCTTGAGCAGCCCGCTGAAGCCCTTGTAGGCGGCAATCGCCGCGCCCGCGTAGCCGCCGACAAGCGCGTGCGAACTGGAAGTCGGAAGGCCCAAATACCAGGTGATTAAGTTCCAGATGATTGCGCCGAGCAGCGCTGCCAGCAGGACGTAAAGACGCATATCCGGCTGCACCAGATTGATGTTGACCATGTCGCCGCCGATGGTCTTGGCGACGCGCGTGCCCAGGATGGCGAAGGCGATGAAATTGAAGAAAGCAGCCCAGACGACGGCCACGCCCGGCGACAGCACGCGCGTCGAAACCACTGTTGCGATGGAGTTGGCCGCGTCGTGAAAGCCGTTGATGTAATCAAAGACGAGCGCGACCGTGATAATCAGGATGACGAAGGCCAGAGTGGTGGTCATAACAGTTTTCAGTTTTCAGTTTTCAGTTTTCAGAAATCAACAGTTGGTTTTTAACTGAAGACTGAAAACCGAAAACTGAAAACTGCTTTACGTGTGCTTGATAATGACGCTCTCGATGATGTTGGCGACGTTTTCGCAGCGGTCAATGGCTGCTTCCAGCTTTTCGTAAATATCTTTCCACTTGATGACGGTCAGGGGGTCGCTCGCGCCGTGGAAAAGCTCTGCGACGGCTTTATGGTAAGTCTCGTCGCCCTCGTTTTCCAGCCGGTGCAGTTCGACCAGGCGCGGCGTGATATTGCTTGGCCGCTCTAAGGTTTTGACGACCTCGTGCAACTCGACGGCCATGCGTTGGATGACATCGGCGAAGTGCGTGGCATGAGACGTGCTCTCATGCACGTTGTACATGACCATCGTGCGCGCCGCGTCGTCAATCAAATCAACGATGTCGTCGAGCGCGCCCGACAGCAGATAGATGTCTTCGCGGTCAAAGGGCGTGATGAAAGATTTGTTGAGGCGCGTCGAGATGTTGTGCGTTAGTTCGTCGCACTCGTGCTCGATCTCCTTGATTCGTTTGACGTAGTCGGAATAATCGCCCTTCTTGTCAGCCAGCATTTCGACAAGCGCACTCGATGCGTCGTAGATGTACGAAGTCATCTGTGAGAAGAGAGAGAAATATTGGACTTCCTTCGGTAGAAAACTGAAGCGAGCCATCGCGGTTTTTCGACCCCGTTAGATTGGAATGCGATAAGAGAGTAGGCACTATAGACGAACCTGAGGGGCGTTGTCTATACGAAAACTGAAGGGAATCTGAACCGGCTTTCGAGCGGAAAGAAAAGGAGGGGACTAAAGGCGGATGATTAACTCTCCACCTTTAGTCCCCTTTGGTTTTCAGTCAACAGCGATTAGTTCCGAGCAGGACTCATCCTTAATCGTTGTCGAGAATCGTGACCACAAACGTGCTCGGCGAGCCAATAGAGAACCCGCCCGTCGGACTGCTCAGCAAGACGTTGAAAGTCTCTGTCGGTTCAGCCGGCGCGTCGTTAAGAAGCGACACGACGATGTTCTTGGTGACTTCGCCCGGATTGAAGACGAGCGTCCCGGAAGTCGACAGGTAATCGCTGCCAGCCGAAGCCGTGCCGTTTTGTGTCGTGTAGTTTACGGAGGCAGTGCCGGAAGTGTCTCCGGTGCGCGTGACCGGAATCGTCACGCTGAAGTCTGTGCCCTCGGTCACAGTAGTGCCTGCGCTGGCGAATTGGATCGTGCCAGCCGGAGCGATGGCAAGGCCACGTAGTGGTACGCCTCCGCCGATTGTTCCGATAAATATGGCCTGCCCCGTAGCCAGGTTGATTGCGTACAAGTTGCTTGATCCACCAGCCGCAGGCTGCAAGGCTGCGTAGGCGGCGTTGGTCGTGGCCGCAATGTCAAAGCCTGTGAGATTGGAGATGTCAAAGCCGAGCGGGCCAACTGTGTTCAGCGTCCCGGCGTTGGGCGGATTCTGTATCGCCAGAATGTCGAGCGCGGAATCAATATCGTAGAGCGTTGTCGATGTCGCTCCTGTGAAGTTGTTGCTATAGGCAGCGGCGACGATGTTCGGGTCCTGCGCGCTGTTCGGGTCGCCTGCATTATAGACAAGCGGCCCATCAACTAAAACTGTTCCCGAATCAACATCGACGCGAGCATTTTGATTCGTGTCGTTGACGATACGCAAACGGTCAACCACAGGATTGAAGTCTACACCGTAGACATTGCCAACCAGACCAGCACTGAGCGGTGGGATTGCCGTAGCTGCGCCCGTCGCCGTGTCGATAATGACGACGCGGTTGTTGTTGGTGTAGCCGTAGAGTTGACCCGTAACGGGGCGGAAATCAATGCCGAGCACACCTTCGCCCATCGCCAGCCCTGTGATCGGCTTGCTGGATGTAAGCGTGTTGGGGCTGGAGGCGTTGAAGCTGACGAGCGTGTTGCTGGTCGTCACGCCAAACATTGTCGGTGAAGGAATCGTGCCGATGGAAATGCCGCGCAGCAGCGTCGGGCTGCTACCGATTTGGCCGATAATCGTGGCCGCGCCGGTCGCCAGATTAATCGTGTAGAGGTTCGTAGTGTTTGCTCCGCTCGGCGTCAGTGAAGCGTAGACTGCGCCGGTACTGCCAGCGATGTCGAAGCCGACGTTAGCGGTAGTGTTCACGCCGAGTGGGCCAACCGTAAACAGTTGCCCGGTATTCGGACTCGGATTGCTGTTCAGACCGCCCTGCGTTGTCAGAATGTCGAGGTTCGAGTCAATGTCGTAGAGCGTCGTCGAGGTCGTTCCGGCGAAGTTGTTGGTGTAAGCCAGACCGACGATGTTCGGGTTCTGCCCGTTGTTCGGGTCGCCGGGCGCGTAGGCGAGCGGCGAATCGACGGCTGCGATAGCTCCCGTATCTGGATTGACGCGGACGTTTTGGTCATTGTCGTTGACAATACGAATGCGGTCGGGCACGGGGTTGAAATCCATGCCATAGGCGTTACCTTGCAGCGGGGTGGTGAGCGAGCCAAGCACTGTTGCTGCCCCGGTCGCCGTGTTGATGGTGATAATGCGGTTGTAACTCGTGTAGCCGTAGAGTTGGCCCGTAGAGGGACGGAAATCAATACCGAGTACGTTTTCGCCGACTTTTAGTCCTGTAATCGCCGTGCTGCTCAGGATGATGTCCGGCCTCGCGGAGTTAAACGTAATTATCCTATTTGTGTTTGTCAGACCGAAAATTGTCGGCGGCAACACAGGGCTAATCGCCATGTCAAGCAGCGCACTGCCGCCTCCAATCTGGCCGTGCCCTGTAGCCGCTCCGGTGGAGAGATCTATCGAGCGGAAAATGGAAGTATTTGACCCCGTCGGCGTCATTGAAGCATAGGCGATGCCGGAACTGCCCGAGATGTCGAAGCCTGTGTAGTTGGTGGTATCAGCGCCGAGCGAGCCTATTAAAATGAGCGTCCCGGAAGCGGGTGGACTTTGGATGTACAGCGAGTCGGTGTTGGAATCAATATCATAGAGCGTAGTCGTCGTCGCCCCGGCAAAATTGTTGTTGTAGGCTATGCCGACGATGTTGGGGTTGCCGGGATTAAGCGGCGTTTGGAGTATCGCCGCGCCGGTATCAGGGTCAACCGACGCATTCTGATCTGTGTCGTTGACGATGCGCAGCCGATCAACTGTCGGATTAAAATCAATCGCATACTTATTGCCAGCCAGAGCGACGCTGAGTGGGGCGACTAGTGTGGTCGCGCCGCTCGCCACATTGATAATGACCAGCCGGTTGTAATTCGTGTAGCCGTAGAGTTGACCTGTGGCAGGACGAAAATCTATGGCGAGAACTCTCTCGCCGCCCCCAAGCCCGGTGAGTTGCTTTGAACTGAGGATGATATCCGGGCGTGTGCTATTGAAAACAACAAGACGATTGTTGAACGTTATGCCAACAACCATTTCGTTTGACGGCGCAACCGAAATGATAGCGTGCGCCGTTTGATAATTTCCGGCGAGAGACGTAAACAGCAGCGCCAGCATCAGGAGATAGCGGCCCAAACGCCTGCGCGCGGTCTCGCCGCGATATGATAGAGCCGTGCTTGCTCCTCGCCTGGGCGACGAGCTTAAAGATGATTGAAAGTAGCCTCTGAGCAAATTCATAGTGCCTCCTCGAACTTTTGCCCGTTTTGCAGGGCGGGTGGATTTGACAGCGAAGCCGACGGCACGGCAGTGCTCCATATTCACTTCCGGCGCGGCACAAAGACATGCAACTTAGAGAAGAACTCGTCGCTTTTACAAGCAGATAGGGCAAGATTGTAGAAGCAACAGACGAAATTAACGGCGCATTTGCTACACAGTACGAGCCGAGAGGCCCGCCCGGTTTGGGGAGATCGCAAGGCTGTCGGGAAATATCTGCCTGACGAATTGGCGCATTGTAAATGAAATTCCCGCCGCCGTCTCTAAAATTTTGTGTGTCGAAATCGGAATTTTCAACGCGACCGGCACGGGATACTGCTACGGATTGGGAGATTCATAAGCGAATCGCTGCGCTGCAACAGAGGGCGGGCATCTTGTAGAGGTCGCGTGCTTCGTCGTATCCTCCACCTTCGCGCGTTGAAATAAAATCTCTTTTAAGATTCGAGATGAATAAGAAAGAAAGCCTCTTTCTTTAAAAACCAGAACGCGGGAGCGAAGGAACAGGACATTGACTGAGCCGATGCCGGACAAGACTTATTTCTCGCAGGTCGTAGACCTCTTGCGAATGGAAGCCGAGGCGATAGCTGCGACTACAGACAGACTCGGACGCGAACCAGTAGAGCGTGCCATCGAACTGCTTTTGGCTTGCAGGGGCAAGGTCGTGTTGGTCGGCGTCGGCAAGTCTGGCAATATCGCCGAGAAGATCGCAGCGACGTTGACCAGCACAGGCACAGCCGCCGTCTACCTGCATCCGTCAGACGCGCTGCACGGCGGACTCGGAATCGTCAACGCCGAAGATGTCGTCGTCGCGCTCAGCAATAGCGGCGAGACGGACGAGGTGGTAACGATGCTGCCTTATTTGAAAAACCGTCAAGTTCCGATCATCGCTCTCGTCGGCAACGTGCGCTCGACGCTGGCGCGCAGCGCCGCAGTCGTCCTTGATGCTTCTGTAGATCAGGAAGCCTGCCCTTTGAACCTCGCGCCGACCACCAGCACCACAGTTGCACTCGCCATAGGCGACGCGCTCGCCATGACCCTGATGCAGGTCAAAGGATTGACGCCCGATGATTTTGCCTTGAACCATCCGGCGGGACGTTTGGGGAAGCGACTGACGCTGCGCGTAGCCGATTTGATGCACAGCGGCGCTGAGAATCCGACGATTACAATTGATGCTCCGTGGCTCGAAGTAATCGCCAGCATTAGTCGCGGCGGCCTCGGCGCGGTCAGCGTCGTGGATGAGGCGGGGCGTCTCATAGGGATTATCACGGACGGCGACCTTCGCCGCGCGCTGCAGAAGATTAAGCACGCAGACCTTGAGAATCTCAGCAGCGAATCGATTATGACGCGCAATCCGATTGTCGCCACGCCGGAGCTTTTGGCCTACGACGCGCTGCGGTTGATGGAAAATCGCCCGTCACAGATTTCCGTCCTGCCGGTCGTTGATGGCGAACGCATTTGCGTCGGCTTAATCAGGCTGCATGACATCGTTCGCAGTGGACTGTAAGAATAAGTATGAACGCGGAACGCTGAACGAGGAACGAGGAATGAAAGACAAGCTCTTAATAGTTCATCCTTCATCGTTCCTACTTCATCGTTTGGTTGTGGAGATAAAGAAGTAATGTTGACGCGCCCGTTAAAGTTAGTCACGTTTTTCAGCATCGCGTTGATTGTTTTCTGTCAAGGCTTGGGCCAAACGGCTTTCGCGCAGGGGGAAACTGCGAGCCGCGCGCGGCAGGCGAGCGCAAGCCCGGCGGCGGAAGCGACCGTAACAATCAACGAGCAGTTTATCAATTCTTTCCTCGACGCGGTGTTCACGCGTCTGCGAGGGCCGCAGTTTCCGCTTTCGCTGACGAGCCTTGAAGAGCAGCAGGAAGGAACAGCAGATGCGCTTGCTTTGAACAATCAAAAGACTGCTCATCTTCAACTCAGTTTTCCGCTTCCGGCGCAAGAGTCCAAGGCCGCGTCGCCTGCTCAGTGCGCGAGCGTGATAGTGTTGGAGAGGGAAGTGGGCGGAACGAGAACCGCCGTGCGATTTGAGAATGGAAGGATTACTGCGCCGCTCGCTTTCTCCGGCTCGTATGCGGTCGCGCTGCTCGGCTGCATCAGCTTTCAGGGCTGGGCCGAGACGGTGATTAGGCTCGACTTTGATCGCACGCGACAGGTCTTAAGCGCCCGCGTCGAAGTGCAGGACATACACCTGAGCGGCGTCCCATCCCTAGCCAGCGGCGTCATCGTCGGCCTCGTCCAGAATTCCATAGACCGGCGCATCAACCCTGTGGAAATCCTGCAAGCCGCGCAACTCTCGGCGCGCATTCCCATCGCGGCTGCAGGCGGCGCGCTGCGCTTGATGGCAAAGGAAGTTCGCCCCGAAGTCGTTCCCGGCGCACTGCGCTTACACATTATTTACGAGTTCACAAAGGCGGACTAGGCCGGTTTGGAGTTGCAGAAGATAGAAGGCGGATTAGAAAAGCAGTTTGTCTTTTCTAATCTGCCTTCCGCAATCGGACAGTTCCGCATTCGAATCAGTCGTTATCGTTAATCGTCACCGTGATAGTGTTTGGCGTGCCGTTGAAATAGCCAGCGGTCGCTCCAAACAGCCTGACGGTGAAAGTCTCGGAAGCCTCCAGCGTCCCATCGTCCGTAATTGGAATCACGATCATCTTGCTCGTCTCGCCGGGAATGAAGTAGACCGTCCCTGTCGTTTGTGTGAAGTCGCCGGGCGCTGTCGCCGTACCGCTGACCGTCTCGAAACTGATAGCCGCATAGGTCAGCGCCGTGTCGCCCGTGCGCGTGATGGTCAGCGTCACTGTCCCTGCGTTCTCGGCTACCATCGCCGTCGCGCTGTCGAACTGGAAAGTACCAGCCGGAATCACCGCGATGTCTCGCATCGCCGCCACCCCGCCAATCTTCCCGATCAACGTCGCTTGACCCGTCAACAGATTGATCGCGAAGAGGCGGCTGGTCCCGCCCGCCTGTGGTCGCAACGACGCATACGCCGCGCCCGTTCCTGCCGCAATGTCAAACCCGACGAGGGTCACTGAAGCATTGAAGCCCAACCCGCCGACCGTGAACAACTGCCCCGTGTTCGGACTCACAGGTGTCCCATTGACAGAGCCTTGCCGCACCAGCACGTCCAGATTCGCGTCTATGTCATAGAGCGTCGTGTTGGGCGCGCCCGCGAAGTTGTTGGTGTAGGCCGCACCCGTTACATTCGGATTCTGTCCGAAGTTCGGATCACCCGGCGCGTAGGCCAACTGTGGGTCAGTTGCGGCCAGAGCGCCAGTGTCTGGATTAATCCGCACATTATTATCGCTGTCATTGACCAGGCGGATGCGATCCACCACCGGGTTGAAGTCCCACCCGTAATCATTAGCCATGAAGCCGCCCGGACTATTGAGCACGGTCGCCACTCCAGTCACCGGATCAATCGTCACCACACGGTTATAGCGGGTGAAGCCGTAGAGTTGGCCTGTGGCCGGGCGATAATCAATTGCCAGCACCGTCTCGCCATTGGCTAATCCCGTAATGGGCAGCGGCGGGGAGATTATTTCAGGCGTCAGCGAATTGAAGGTGACGAGGCTGCTGCCACTCGTCAGCCCGATAATATCGGGGGCGGCAATGGTGCTGATGGCGATGTCGCGCACCACCGTCGCCGTGTCGCCGATAGCGCCGACGAGCGCGGCCTCTCCGGTGGCAAGGTTGATGGCATAGAGGCTGGCCGCATTGCCCGCCAGCGTCAGGGAGGCGTAGCCGATGGCGCTCGTCCCAGTGATGTCGAAGCCGACCAGCGGGCCTGTGTTAACGCCGAGCGGCCCGACCGCAGTGAGCGTTCCCGAAGCGGGCGGGTTCTGTGTGTAGAGCGTGTTGGTGGTCGAGTCAATGGCGTAGAGCGTGGTCGTCCCCGCCCCCTGGAAGTTATTGCTGTAGGCGATGCCTGTGACGTTCGGATTGCCGGGATTGAGCGGCGTTTGCAGGGTCGTCGCGCCATTGGTGGGATCAACGGAAGCGTTCTGATCCGTGTCGTTGACGATACGTAAGCGGTCGTTGGTGGGATTGAAGTCCACCCCGTACTCGTTGCCTTGTAAGACGGCATTGAGGGATGCCACGAAGGTCGCCGCGCCGCTCGCGGTGTTGATGTTGACGAGGCGGTTATAGTTAGTGTAGCCGTAGAGTTGGCCTGTGGCCGGACGGAAATCAAGGCCGAGCACTACCTCGCCGTTGCTTAAGCCGGTGATGGGCGTGCGGCTGAGGATGATGCCGGGTTCGGCGACGTTGAAGGAGAGCAGTTGGTTGGCCGTAGTGACGGCAAAAGCGTGCGGCGGAGCGGCTTCATTAGTGCCCGTTGCGTCGTCGTTGAGGATAGTGCCCAAGCCCTGTCCGTCAGCGATTGTTGCGTTGACCGGATTGCTGAGGTTGACGAAGAAAGTCTCGTCGGGAGCATCGAGCGTGTCGCCCTGGACTAAGACAGTGATGTTCTCGCTCGTATCGCCGGGGTTGAAGGTCAGTGTGCCGGAAGCGGGCACATAATCAACGGTAGCGAAGGCCGTGCCGTTGGCGGTTTGATAATTGACCTTCACGACTTGGCCGCTGGGGCTGGACAGGGTGACGGTGAAGGCGAAGGGCGTCAGACCAGCGTTGCCCTCTGCCTGTGACACGTCGTCAATCGAAATGGTCGGGTTGTTGCCGATGGAGGTTTTGCAGGTCGAGAACTCGGAGGTCTCGATTGGATTGTTCCCGCCGTCAAGGCGCGTGGCCGTGGCGGTGATGGCCTGACCGCCACCCACGCCGACGGGCAGCGCTGCGTTGATCGTGGCGTTGCCGCCCGCGTTGGTCGTGACGTTTTGAAAACCGAGAAAAGTTTGGCCTTCGCCGTTGCCTGATGGATCGCAGGCGTTGTTGGAAAAGAACTCGATGCGGAACGTGGTGTTGGGCAGACTATTGAGTGAGCCTGCGATGGTGGTCGTGCCGCCGTTGCTCGTCGCGGAGGTCAGCACGGGAAAGTTCTGTAAGTTGTTCGGCCCAGTGTCGGGGTCGCCCGCGTCGTTCGGGGTCACGAAGTTGTTAGCCAAATCAATGCCGAGCGTGCCGTTATTGAAGATAGCATTGCCAAGCACCCGGTTGCCCGTCGTGCTTGCGTCGGCGATCCCTACCCCGCTCGCACCGTTGCCAAAAATGAGATTGCCTGAGCCAGCCGTCGTACCACCGATGGTGTTGTTCGTCGCGCCGTTGAAAATAAACACGCCATTGTCGGTATTGCCCAAGTCAATAGTGCCGTTGACGTCCGTGCCGATGTAGTTGCCAACGACCACATTGCCCGTCGCGCCGCTGGTGATGACCACTCCGTTCGTATTGTTGCCGGAGAGGAGATTGCGCTCGGCAGCGGTCGTCCCGCCGATAGTGTTGTTCGCCGCACTAACTTCAATCCGCACGCCGCTGATGTCATTGCCCAAGTCGGCAGTGCCGGCAGCGTTCGTCCCGATGAAGTTGCCTGACACTTTATTGCCCGTCGCGAATGCGCCGAAGATGAGGACGCCGTTAATACCATTGCCAGAGATGATGTTGCGTTCGGCGGCAGTCATCCCCCCGATGGTGTTATTCGGCGCGCCCGTAATAGCCACGCCGTTGCTGCTATTGCCCAAGTCGGCATTGCCATTCACATTTGTGCCGATGAAGTTGCCCGTCACTTTGTTACCCGTCGCGGGTGAGCCGTTGATTTCCACTCCGTCATCATTGTTGCCGGAGATGAGATTGCCTGAGCCAGCGATCGTGCCGCCGATGGTGTTGGTCGGCGCGCTGTTAATCGCCACGCCGTTGGCGCCATTGCCCAAGTCGGCAGTACCGTTCACGTCCGTGCCGATGTAGTTGCCCATCACTTTGTTATTCGTCGAGGCTGAACCGGAGATGCGGACACCATTAGAAATGTTGCCGGAGATGAGATTACGCTCGCCAGCGGTCGTGCCGCCGATGGTGATGGACGGCACACTGTCAATCGCCACGCCGTCGCCGCTATTGCCCATGACGGCAGTGCCCGCCGCGTTTGTGCCGATGTAGTTGCCTGTCACCTTTGTGCCCGCCGCGCCCGTGTTGGAGATTTCCACTCCATGCCCGTTGTTACCGGAGATGAGATTACGTGCGCCAGCAGTCGTCCCGCCGACTATGTTGTTCGACGAGCCGTCAATCAGCACGCCTCTGAAGCCATTGCTCAGGGAGGCAGTGCCGGCAGCGTTCGTGCCGATATAGTTGCCCAGCACTTTGTTGCCCTTCGCGGCTGTACCGTCGATGCTTACCCCGCCAGTATTGTTGCCGGAGATGATGTTGCGTTCGCCAGCGGTCGTCCCGCCGATGGTGTTGATTGGCGCCCTCGCAATCACCACGCCATTGCTGCCATTACCTAAGTCTATAGTGCCGGAGATATCCGTGCCGATGTAGTTGCCCGTCACTTTGTTGCCCGTCGCGGCTGCTTCAAGGATTTGCACTCCATTATTATTGTTGCCGGAGATGAGATTGCGCTCAGCAGCGGTCGTCCCGCCAATGGTGTTGTTCTTCACGCTGTCAATATTCACGCCGCTGAAGCTATTGCCCAAGTCTATAGTGCCGGTGGCATCCGTGCCGATGTAGCAATTGATAATCATGTTGCCACCAGCGCCGCTCATCAAGATGCCAGACATGCTGAAGCGGTTAATCACCAGCGCACGAATTGTACTGCTGCCCGCCGTGATGTTCAGACCGTCCACGTTCGCGCCCGCCCCCGCGCCGTTCAACTCGACGCGCGTCGCCCCGCCCGTGTTGCCGTTGATGGACACCGCCTCTGTGATCGTCGGCAAGGCTGTAGATGGGCTGATGGTCGGCGTGCCTGTGCCAATGTTGAACTCGATGGTGTCCAGCCCCGCTGCCCCCGTCGGGCAGCCACCGAAAGGGGCGTTAGTATTGGCAGCCACAATGGCCTCACGCAGCGAGCAGTTTGGCCCGGTGTTGTTCTCGTCCACCGTCGTGTTGACCGTGATGGTGGCTGCAGGCCCATTCGGCCCGTCCGCGCTCTGGGCTTGAATGAGAGTGTCCCCGCCGCTGCCGAACCAGTCCGTAGCCGCCGCGTCAACGAGAGGGAACTGGTCCCTGCGGTCGGCGCGGGTAGCCACAAGCGGCAGCGCCACGATTGTCCCGACCAGCACAGCACACAACAAAAGCCTCGGCGACATAGTCTCTTTTTTCGACATGGGTTCACCTGCCTTTGCGTTCTCGACGCGGATGGGTTGTTCAATTGAAGCTCAAGAGCAGGGGTTAGAGTGCTCTTGCAACAGCGGCCACGTAGGTCACTCTGTGGCACACGTTCCATCTGTGTCGGGTAGGGAGAGATGGAATCGTCTGCTTACTTATGGAGTCGTCTGCTTACTTAACGACGGAGCATCTGCTCCGAACTGGAAAACTTCTTCCGGTGAAGACTCGATGGCAAAACATCAAGCGATATTTAATAGCGGTTTGCGATTGCATTAAGACTGCGAGTCGCAATTTCATTTCTCTATGTTATTCGTAGTATCTCAGCAACTGCACTTTGCGGTCGGGAGGTCATCTGGCTTGAAAGCGCGGCTAGAGTATTGGATTGGCGGTTTGAAGTCAAGAACTAGCCGACCCGCGGGCTGTCGACTGGTTCAAGCCGAAGCCGCGGCCTATCCGCCGACGAGCATTGCTGACGGGACGGCAGTTGATGTTTGATTGGCAGGCTGGTTGATAATCTCCCACGCCGCATCATTGCGTAAGAGTTTCGACATCAACGCGGCGTGCAGGATGTGGCCGCTTCGCTCAGCAGTGACGCGCCCCAAGATCGGCATTCCCAGCAAGGCGAGGTCGCCGATGATGTCCAGAATCTTGTGCCGCACAAACTCATCCGTAAATCGTAAGTTAGTCTCGTTGAGCATTCCTTCCGGGGTGAGCACAATCGCATTATCGAGCGTGCCGCCGCGAATCAGGTTGGCACGACGCAGAGCTTCTATCTCATCCGTAAAGCCGAAGGTACGCGCCGCCGAAATCTCGCGCCCGAAATTCTTGTCCGTGACCTCGAAATGAAAATGCTGCACGCCGATTAGCGGGTGCGCGAAATCAATCAGGCAATCTATCAGGTATGCGTCCGATGGCTCGATGCTGATGCGTCGCGCTCCTTGCTCGATTGTGACCCGCTCTCGTATCCTGAGCGCGCGGCGTGCCTGCGGCTGTTCGACGATGCCCGCGCTCTCGATCATCTCCGTGAAGGCTTCCGCCGAGCCGTCCATAATCGGCAGTTCCAGATTGTCAACTTCGATAAACACGTTATCCACATTTGCTCCGCGCAGCGCCGCCAGCAGGTGCTCGACCGTCGAGAGCATAACGCCCGTGCGCATCAACGTCGTCGCGTAACTGCAATGCGCGACCGATTCAACTGTGGCCGGAATCTCAAAGCCGCCGAGGTCTGTGCGAATAAAGACGTAGCCCGTATTGGGCGGGGCTGGCAGCAGCCGCAGGTTGACAGTGACCGCCGTGTGCAGTCCGATGCCGCTCGTCCCGACCGGCGCGGCCAGTGTGGTCTGGTGAATCAAACGAGTGGATTAAGCCTTTCAGTTAGCTGAGACACGTTATATTGCAGCGCAATGCTTATGCCATAGAATGTATCGAACAAAAGAGTGAAAAACGCTCGACTCTGACAGGTGTGTGTCGCTGCCGAGCCACGCCGGGGCGACGTTGTTGAGGCGTAGCCGCAACACCGCCGGATAAATGCTCTGTCTTTCAAGCCTGACTGTTGCCCAGGAGAGCCTCACCGCTTGTCACTTGTCTGTGCATTTCCTATTATCCTCTTAATGCCGAAGAAACAAGCACAGACGCCGACGGAGAGAGTCTTTCTCATTGACTCTATGTCGCACATTTTCCGCGCCTACTTTGCCCCGATGGGCGGGCGCACAGACCCTCTGACCAATTCGCAGGGGCAGGTCACGCAGGCCGTCTTCGTCTTCACGAACATGCTGCGCAAGCTGCTCGCGGACGAAAAGCCGCACTATATCGCCGCTGTCTTTGAATCCGGCGAAAAGACTTTTCGCCACGATACCTTTACAGACTACAAGGCGCACCGCGCAGAGATGCCCGAAGAACTAGTTTCGCAGTTGCCCTATATCATACGCGTTTGCGAGGTCTACAACATTCCTATCCTGAGCGCGCCGAGCTTTGAAGCAGACGACGTGATCGGCACGCTCGCCGTGCAGGCCGCCGAGCAGGGATTGCAGGCCGTCATCGTCTCCAACGACAAGGACATGTGCCAGCTTGTGCGCGACCCCTGGGTCATCTGCATGCGGCAGAATTCGCAGAACGTCAAACGCAAAGAGCCTGTGCCGCCCATCGAGTGGTGTGACGAGGCTTGGGTCGAAGTTAAATTTGGCGTGCCGCCCGCGCAGATTATTGATCTTCTGGGGTTGATGGGCGACTCGGTTGATAACATTCCGGGCGCGCCCGGCATCGGTGCGAAAGGCGCTGTCCAACTCGTCAAGCAGTTTGGCTCGATTGAAAACGCGCTTAAGAACTGGGAAGAGGTCAAGCACAAAACTTATCGCGAATCCCTGCGCGATAACGCGGACTTGATTCGACAGTCGCTTGATCTGGCGACAATCAGAACGGATGTCAACATCAACCTAGACCTCGAAAAGCTACGCTCGCGTCCGCCTGACCGCGCCGCTGCTTACCAGCTTTTCCGCGAGCTTGAGTTTCAAACGCTGACGCGGGAATTTTCAGACGCCGCCGGAAGCGCGGGCGACGCTTCCGCCATTGGCCCACGCCGCTATCGCATCATACGCAAGCGCGCGGAACTGGAAACGCTCGTGCGCGGACTCTGGGATGCGGAGCACTGGGGCTTCTCTGTCGCAGATTCTTCGCCTGCGGGCGCGGGCCAGCAACAGAGCGTCCGCGTGTCGGAGCAGCCGACGGGTGTTGCCATCTCTACCGCTGCTGGTGCTGCGGCCTTCATTGATTTGGAAAATTTTGAAGGCGGTGCTGATTCGGCTGTTGGCCCACTGCGCGATGTGCTGGCAAACGGGCTGCTCTCAAAATCCGTTCATGATTTGAAACGCGCTACGGGTCTGCTGTCAGCGCTCGGCATCGAGCCGGAGGGCGTCACGGATGATGTGTTGCTGGCCGCGTACCTGCTAGACCCGATTCGGAGTAAGTATGAATTGAGCGACTTGGCGCGTGAGGCGGTCGGGGCAGAAGGCGCGGGCGATGCGCCCGAAGGCTGGACGGAAAAGCAGTGGCGCGCAGCCGAAGCCGCAGACCTGACGGGGCAAACCGCGCACGTCCTGCACGGTCGGCTGCTCGAACAGGGACTCGAAACCATCTACAACGAACTCGAATTGCCGCTCGCCCCGCTGCTTCATCGCATGGAGCGAGCGGGCCTGCGTGTAGACACTTCCGTGCTCAAAGAACTTTCGGGGTATCTCGGCGCGGAACTCGAAAAGCTGACGAAGAAAATTTACGAAGTCGCAGGGCGCGAGTTTAAGATTAACTCGCCAAAGCAGGTCGGCGATGTGCTCGAAGAGTTGAACATCAGTTCGGGACGCAAGACTTCAACGGGGCGTGTCTCGACGAGCAAAGCCGTGCTCGAAGAGTTGGCCCTGACGTATGAGCTACCGCGACTCATTATTGATTATCGCGAGCTTGATAAACTCAAAACCGTTTACACGGACAGCCTGCCCGGACAGATTGGCCCTGACGGGCGCATTCACGGCCAGCTTAATCAAGCGGTCACGGCAACCGGCAGGCTCTCTTCATCAGAGCCGAATTTGCAAAACATTCCGATTCGCACCGAACTAGGTCGGCGTATTCGCCGCGCTTTCATCGCCGAAGAAGGTTGCAAGTTAATCTCTGCCGATTATTCGCAGCTAGAGCTTCGTCTG
Organism: Pyrinomonadaceae bacterium; assembly: GCA_036387475.1. Lineage (GTDB taxonomy): Bacteria > Acidobacteriota > Blastocatellia > Pyrinomonadales > Pyrinomonadaceae > DASVTR01. The sequence goes on from DASVTR010000019.1 coordinate 31,524, forward strand.
CTCGCGCACGTCACGCACGACCCGGAAATGCTCGACGCGTTTCAGAAGAACGACGACATACACGCGCGCACGGCCCGCCTCGTCTTCGGTGCGAAGACCAAAGAAGAGATGAAGGAGGCACGCCGCTTCGCCAAGATTGTCAACTTCGCCATCGCTTATGCCATCGAGCCGTTTGGTCTCTCGCAGCGCGTCGGCATCTCGCGCAAGGAAGCGAAGAAGGTCATTGACGATTACTACGCGACTTACAAAGGCGTCCGCCGCTTTATGGAGGAAGTGCCCGTGAGGGCGCGAGAGATAGGCTATGTGCGCTCGCTTTATGGCCGCATCCGCCCGATTCCAGGCATCAACGACCGCAACGGTAACATCCGCAACCGCGCCGAACGCGAAGCCATCAACATGCCGATTCAGGGAACGGCGAGCGATATTGTCAAGATTGCCATGCTGCGCGTTGACGAGGCTTTCAAACGTGAAAATCTCAAGGCGCGGATGCTGATGCAGGTGCACGACGAACTACTTGTCGAAGCTTCCGAGAAAGAAGCCGAGCGCGCCGCCGAGATTATCAAACATGAGATGGAACACGCCGTCGAACTGGACGTTCCCCTCCTCGTCGAACTCGGCATCGGCGACAACTGGATGGATGCGAAATAGTGGTCAGTGGTTGGTGGTCAGGGGTCAGTTAAAAACTGATTTCATCTGACCACTGACCACTGACCACTGACCACTGACCATGCTTGAGCAAAAACCGGCATCACAGGCGAATGAAGATGGAGAGGTGGTGTATCGCCGTCTTCCTCCGGCTGAGAAAGATGTGCTTGGCGAGGAGCAGGGGAAGAAAAAAGGTGAGCCGCGCGCGGCGGTTGCGCTCAGGAAACTCGCGCCGAGCCTGAGACCAATTGTTATCGGCTTCGCTCTGCTGTTGGTGCTCGTCTTTTTGCTCGGCTATTTGAGCGCACGCCAGCTTGAAGATGTCAGCGGCGGCGTCTTCGATTTGCAGAGCAGGCAGGCGGCCAAAGTGAATACGCTGCTCGAACTGCGCACCGCCATCAACAGGCTCGACAATGAGGCGCGTGCGCGTGCGCGCATCGGAGAACCCGAAGGGGTGTTACAACCTCCCGGCGCGCTGCGGCTGCGTAATGCGCGCAACGAGTTGACCGACACGATTGTGCGCTTTAATCATCTTTCGTTGGCGCAGACCGAAAGGGGCATCAACTTTCGTCGCGAACTACAATCCTACCTTGAAATCGCGGACGATTTGAACCTTTACAGGCAGCAGGGTTTTAATAAATTCGCGCAGTTGGACTCAAACCTCGACGCCATCCTGCGTGATGCGACGGGGCCTGAGCAGGCGGAGATTACACGCCAGACGGATGAGCTTCAGCGCGTCGCCAAGCGGAAAGTAAACTGGCTGTGGGCTTCGGCTTTGATTATCGGATTGCTCGTTGCCGCAGGAACAATCAGGGAAGTTCAGCGTCGCTTTCGGGAAGTGCGAAGGAGCATGGAAGAGACGCGGCGCGAGCGCGAGTTTTCCACACAAATGCTCGAAGGGATGGTCAGCGCCGTCGCCGCCATTGACGCGCACGACCGCATCCGTAGCGTTAATACTGCTTTCCTTGAAATCTTTCCGCAGATGGCCGTCGGCGCTTCTGTTCACGACAGGTCTGCTTCGGATGATGCGATGAAAATGCTCGAAGCGGCGACCGCCTCGCGCGTCCACGCGGCTTCTTATCGCGGGCGCTGGACGTGTGAGGTCAATTCTCCAAACTGTGCGAATAAGACTTTCGACGTTTACTCTTCGCCGCTACAGATTGACGGCGAGCAGGGACAGGTCGTGACGCTCGTTGACGTGACGGAGGCGGTGGAGGCCGAAGTCGTAGTGCGCAAAACGGAAGCGCTGGCCGCGATGGGACAGGCGACGGCGCAGGTCGCACACGAGATTAAAAATCCGCTCGGCAGCATTCGTCTCGGCGTCTCGATGCTACGCGACACGGCGAAAGATAACGAATCGCAGAATACAATTGACCTCGTCGAGCGTGGCATTCATCATTTGAATAAGCTGGTGGTTGACGTAACACAGTTTTCCCGGCAGAAGCCTCTGGAACGCGCGGAGGTGGAGTTGCACGAGCTAATCGACGCGAGCCTCGAATTGATCGCCGACCGCCTGAGCGAGAAGCATACAAGGGTTGAGAAACATTTCAGCGGCGAAGCTCTTAAGGGCGAGTGGGACGAAGACCAATTGCGGCAGGTCTTCGTTAATCTGCTGGCTAACGCTGTGGATGCGAGCCGCGAAAATTCTGCCATCACGTTGACGACCGAGCGCGTAGCCGCCGCGACTGCCCGTCGCGCTAATCTAGGCAACGGACGAAAGGGCAGCGCTGGCCCGCAAAGCCTCGCGCGCCTCGTTATCACAGACGAGGGTGAGGGGATGGACGAAGCGACGCGCGCACGCATCTTCGAGCCGTTCTTCACAACCAAGAAGCGAGGCACAGGATTGGGGCTGGCAATCTCTAAGAAGATAGTCGAACAACACGGCGGCACAATCTCGGTTGAAAGCACAATTGGCAAAGGCACGCGCTTTATCGTAGAATTACCGCTGAAAAGTTAACCAGCATTCTCACTCATCAACCTAAAAGGAGCAATACCATGAGCGGTTGCGCTACGCAGAGCTTCGATAATGTCAGCCAAGCAGTCTTTAATTGCCTCGTGGAAAAGGCGGCAAGCTACGGCATTACCATCAGCGGTAACAGCGGCGAGGCATCGAAAGACGGGTTTACCGTGCGCTGGGATTACGACCCGAATGCTCAAACTATACAGCTACAATGCACCGATGGCCCCTGGTGGGCGCCGTGCAGCACTATCAATGGAAAGATTCACGAACTCGTAGACGGCTGTCGCTGAAGCTGACAGAAATTGAATAACGATTACAGCACGCGAAAAGCCTTACGCGCGGCTTCGACAGTTCTATCTATAAGCTCGTCCGTGTGAGCGATGCAGACGAAGCCCGCCTCGAACTGTGAGGGCGCGAGATAGACGCCTTGTTCCAGCATCGCGTGGAAGAATTTGCCGTAGCGTTCGCGATTGCTTTTGGCGGCGCTCTGCCAATCCGTCACAGGCTCATCCGTAAAGAACGAAGTCCACATCGAGCCGACTCGATTCGTCATCGTTTCCACACCGGCCTCGCGCGCCGCCTCAGACAATCCTCTACAAAGACGCTCTGACGCGCGCTCAAGCCTTTCGTAAACAGCCGGGTCACGCAGCCGCTTGAGCGTCGTCAGGCCAGCTGTCATCGCCAGCGGATTACCGGAGAGCGTGCCCGCTTGATAGATAGGGCCGGCGGGCGCGATTGAGTGCATAATCTCGCGGCTCGCACCGTAAGCGCCGACGGGCAGACCGCCGCCGATAATCTTGCCGAGCGTCGTTATGTCCGGCGAGACGTTGTAAAGCTCCTGTGCTCCACCGCGCGCGAGGCGAAAGCCCGTCATCACCTCGTCGAAGATGAGCAGCGCACCGCGAGCGCTCGTCAACTCGCGCACACGCTGTAAATATCCATCGCGCGGTGGAACACAGCCCATGTTGCCGACGACCGGCTCGATAATCACCGCCGCGATGTCCGTGTGTTCAGCAAACGCTTGTTCGAGCGCCGCCGCATCGTTGAAGGGAACGGTCAGAGTGTTTTGGGCAAGCTCGGCGGGCACGCCCGGACTATCGGGCAGTCCCAGAGTCGCCACGCCCGAACCGGCTTTGACCAGCAAGCTATCGCCGTGCCCGTGATAACAGCCTTCGAACTTGACGAGCTTATTGCGTCCCGTTACGCCGCGCGCCAGCCTAATTGCAGACATCGTGGCTTCCGTTCCGCTGTTGACCATCCGCACCATCTCGATTGATGGAACAGCGCTCGTGATTTCCTCGGCCATCAATACTTCCAACTCGGTCGGTGCGCCGTAGCTCGTGCCGCGTGAGAGAGCGTCGCGCAGGGCATCCAACACTTGCGGGTCGGCATGGCCCAGAATCATCGGCCCCCAAGAGCCGACGTAATCAATGTATGTGCGCCCGTCAACGTCCGTCAGAGTCGCGCCCTCTGCGCTCTTGATAAAGCGTGGCGTGCCGCCGACGCCGCGAAAGGCGCGCACGGGTGAATTAACGCCGCCGGGAATCAAATCGACTGCCCGCGCAAACAAACGTGCTGAAGCATCCTGCTCGTCTCTACGTGTTTTACTCATGACTCTCATTGTCAGATGATGGTCAAGCAAAAGCAAGAAGCGGCGCGTGCTGAAGAATCAGTCGCGCCGCTTCTTGTTGATAAAACCTTCCCCTGCTCGTCAGTTTTAACCGCCGCTTATCTCTTTGGGATTTTCAGCTTGTCGCCGGGATGGATGACGGATTGCGGAGAATCCATCTTGTCCCGGTTCGCGTAGTAAATCTGCATGTACTCGTTGCCGTTGCCCAGCTTGTTCTGTGCGATTTTCCAGAGCGAGTCGCCCGCTTTGACTTCGTACTCTTCCGTCTCCGGCGCGTTCGGGTCAACCCTGAGTTCAGCCGTTAAATCTGAATAGTCGGCGTCAACTTCCTTGATCTGATCCCAAACCTTGTTCATGGCGTCTTCGGATGGAGCGACGCCGCGAATGAAAAGCTTGCCGTCCTGAATGTGAAGGTTTTCCAGCCGTATTTCGTGCTCTTCGATCTTGCGTAGCACGCTCTGGTACTTGTCCTTCAACTGGTTAAACTGCTGATCGCTGTTTGGCGCTTGCGCTTGCCCGGCGGCGACACCGCTGCCGAATGCTTGGTCAAACAATCCCATAAATCTACCTCCTTCAAGTTGAGTCGAAAATACGACAATAGCTCCGGCAATTGGCCGGATGCGAACCTTTAGAAAATCTTCTTAGGGAACAGCAAGAAGTATACCAGCTTATTCAAGACTAAGCATTTCAGAAAACACCATCTCGCCTGTGTTCGCTTATGAATCAACAACTGTCCGCGTTGATAGCAGGCTCGATTCACACAACGATTAACCGAAAATGCTGCGCCAGCGGCGGTCAAGCGCGCCGCCCAGTAGAAAGGCGCTCAAAGAAGGCTGCTCATGCGAGCGGTCATAACCGACCAACTCTACGTAAGCTCGCCCCATCGTCTCCTGCTGATTGTGACGACCGCCGACCGTGCAGACTCCTTCCCAGTAGACGATCATCGTCGTGCCGCGCGTGTCCAATTCCTGATCTTTCATCACCGGCTCAAGCGCGACCTCAATACCGAAGCGTGGCACACGCACCACCCACCCGCTCGGATAAACCGCGCCCGTGTGCGGACTCTGCCAATAGCCTTTCACCTCAAGCTCAAAGTCATCGCGCGTGAGATGCGTACTCTGTCCTCGCTCGTCAACGAAAGTGCCGCTGGAAAAAGGCGTCGGGCGACCCTTTTCATCGCGCAGGTAGTAGACCATCAACTCTGCGCCCGTTTGTAGTTGAATGCTAAACCAGTCCCAGCCCTTTTGATTATCTGTCGTCCGCCACGTCCCAAATTCACGATCCATCCACGCAGAGCCTGTAAAGTGTTCCGTCTGGCCGTTCCATGTGATGTCGCCTTCGGCCTCCATCCGCGTGAACGAGAAATAACGCGAAGCTTCGCCTTCATCCTTAAAGCTCACGCCGACGCCCTCGTGCCCGTTCAAAGCAGCAGGCTTCGTATTCCTCAATGCGGCTTCAAAAATCAAATCGTCGCCGAGCGTCGCGCGCAGGATGTGCGCGCTGTGCGCCTCTCGAATTGTCCAGTCGCCGAGCCGCAGGTAGTAGTGCTCCTCGCTCGCTCTCGCCGGAAGATCAAGCACGCCGCCCGTGCTCTTTCGATGGCTATAGCGAAAGCGTCTGCGCGATTCGTCCGTGATGGCGAAGTGGGCCAGGTAGAGCGGATTGGCAATCAACCTGAGCGGCACAACGCCGAAATGGTCAAGGTCTGTCCGGCGTTTGAAGAAGACTAATTCAAAGCCGAACTTTCTACCTGCCGTCGTCTCCATGTGCCCCGTGTAGTACCACCACTCTGTCTGCGCCTCTTTGTGCGCGTAGAGGTCGCGCGGCAATTCGACGCCCCTGTGCTCCGTGCCGTCGCGCAAGGTGGATGCTTCACCCGCCACCACATCGGCGAGGCTCTCTAAAACGCTGGATGCAATCTGTCCGAATGATTCGACGAGGTTAGTGCTCATGTAAATCGTTGATTCCTGAAATTCAGTTTCGGCAGGCAAATTACATGAAGGCTGTGACGAAAGTGTGCGGCAATTGCAAAGCGGAGCTTACGATTTCTGTGTTCGCTCAAAGGCGCTCGACTGCTTCGCGCGGTTCAACCGTCAGGCTGCGAAAGCTGGACATGCGCACCAGCCCCGGCGCTGCGCCCTTTGGCTTTGTCAAAAACTTGCGCGCAGTATAATGCACGTCTACTTTGGCGTCGCGCTTGGCCTGACTGAAATGTGCGGCCAACTGCGCGGCCTCGATGATGGTGCGCTGCGGAATCTCCTTGCGCGTCGGGTTTCGCACGATGACGTGCGAGCCGGGATAGTCTGCCGCATGTAGCCAGAGGTCGTGCGGTCGTGCGACGCGAAAGGTCAGGTTGTCGTTATCACGCGCGGCGCGTCCAACCAGAATCTCGTAGCCGTCAGATGAGCGATAACGACGCGCGCCCGTTATCGTCTCTGTTTCCTTACGCCGTGTTGAGGGCGTCGCTTTTTTTCTTTTCTCTTGCCCGAACTCTTCCAGCGCTGCCTCGTTGCGCGCAGCAATGATTTCTTCCAACTCATCTTGCCGAGCGTGTAGCGACGCAAGCTCCCGCTCCAACACTTCGAGCCGTACTGCTATCTCCTGCGCCGCTCGCTTGGCCTTTGTGTAGCGCGCGAAACGGCGTGCAGCCTCTTCCTGCAAAGTCGCCTGTTCGTCAATCTCAAGCTCTATGCGCGGAGCGTTTTCGGCGTAATAGTCTGAGAGAACAACGACGTTTCCGCGCCGCTCGGCGGTCGTCAAATTCGCCAACAGCAAATCGCCGATTCGTTTATGAGCTTCCGCATCGCCGTGTGCCACCAGATCGTTTTCAAGATGACGGCGTAGCTTCTCGCGCTGCGTAATCTCTTTGCGCAGCCTTGAGGCAGCGGCAGCGGCGCGAGCATCGATAGCGCGTTTGGCGGCGAGATTGAGATAATAGTTGTCTGCCGCAGCGGAGAAGGATTGGAAATTGCCGCGCGTGAACGGCGGTTGCTGTTGCACGCGGGTTTGCTGCGAGGGCGGCGGTTGATACTTGTCGCCGATCTCCTGCCCCTCGCCGCGAGGAGGACGCAGGGCGTCAATGACATAATCACGCTCGTCCAGCAAGAGCAGGTTGGCCGCGCGCCCGGTCAACTGCGCGACGAGCACGCGCGCACGGCTGTTGCCAATCTCATCCTGCGCCGTAAAAGAGAAACGAACAATACGTTCATTCTCATCCTTTGAGATTGCCGTCAGCGCCGCGCCGCTCAAGTGCTTGCGCAACACCAATCCGAACTGCGAAAGCGGAATCGACTGCTTCTCCAACTCGCGCACGCGCCGCTCGATTAAATACAGCCGCGCGTCCGCCGGGTCAATGCCGAAGAACAGATAACGATTATCGTGAGTGCGAAAATCAACGGCAAGCGACGTGCGCGACAACTGAAAAATCTTGCCCATCGTGCGCCCCAAGAGCACGGGAGCAATCTCGTCAACAACCGCTTTGATGATTTGCTCGTGCATACTGTAGAAGACGAAAGTAAAAGGGTAAAAGGCAAAAATACAGGACAAAGACTAAAGGCAAAAGTGAAGCGGCGAGAAAAGCTCTCCTGTCTTCACTTTTGCCTTTTAGCTTTTGCCTTTTAGCTTTTGCCTTTTTACTTTCTTCTACTCGCGGACGACGGCTGTGCCTGAAAGGTGGTCGTGCGCCGTGCGGCCTTCGGCGTCGAAGAGCGCATAGAGGATGCCGAGTCCGAAGGAGGCCAGCGAGACCATGTAAAGGAGCGCGCGCCCGACAGCCTGTTTAGTTGTCGGCGGCAAGCCCGTTTCGGCATCCACGGCGCGAATCGAGAGCAAAGACATTCCCCACGTGCGCCCCATGAGCGCGGTCGAGGCGGCGAGATAGAGAAACATAATCGTCAGGATGATGCCGCACATCGAAGCAATCACGCGAACGTCTGACCAATCGCCGTTCGTCAATTCGATAATCGCGGCAAAAGGGGATGACGCGAAGGCCACTATGAGCAGATCAACAAAGCTCCCGACGACGCGAGAGACGACGGGAGCGCGGTCGTCATAGATGGCTTCTGCCGGAGCCGTGTCGAGCCTCGCTTCGTCCGTGTCATAGAGGTCGTCATCGTCAATCGTCCGTGTGGTCAAGGGCTGATGCTCGACTTTGCTGACCGCGAGCGGAGGCGGAGGCGGCTGAGTGGGAGGAACGACCACGAGCGTGTGCTCGCGTTCACGCACGGCTTCGACTGCTTTCCCTTCCGCGAGTTGTTCGTCCTGCGGCTGCAGCGCATCTTCGTTCAACGAGAGAGCGCCTAATTCCAATTCCTGACTTTCTTCCGATTGATACTGTTCCTCTGCGACGCGCGCGACGGCTGTGGCCGCACCGCCCATCGTCGCGCGTGTGCGTGGCATGGTCGTTGTCGAATGGCGTGCGCGCTCAAGGCGTTTGAGGGCGGCAGCAACAATCGGATTGACCACGGGTGCGTCAGGCTGGGGGACGAGTCCGAGTTGCGGGGCAGGCTGTTCTGCCGGATGTTGTACCGGCAGGTGAACGGCCTCGCGTGTGCCTTCACGCGCACGCCGCTCCTGAATTTCGCGCACGCGCTCGCTCAGTTCCTTGCGCCACTGTGGTTTGTTACGCGAAACGCCGGGAAATTCGATGAGCGTCGAAGCTGGCGGCGCTGCTTTCTCTGCTTCAGTCGCGACCTCTGCCATTGAGACTATCGCCTCAGCGGCATTGGTCTCTTCTACTTGCGCTACTGTCTCCACAGATTGTTCCATTGGTGGGCCAGCAGGCTGAGTCTCCGCAGAGGGTTTGGGTGCAGGAGTGTTGCATCTCGGACAAATACTTAAGCCGTTCGAATAAACCGCGCGGCATGAGGGACACTGCATAAAGAAGGAGCCTCCACGTCAGGCAAAAGTCAAAAGGCGGAAGCGGAGAAGCTGCTCGTCGCCTGTAAAAAAATGTTTCGTTTGGGGCAGAGGGTCGAAACTGCTAAACCCAAGCCCATTGCGGAGTCGCGGCGGATACTATCAGAAGCTACTTTAAGTCGTCAACCAGAAAATATACAAGCCGCTGTAGTTGGCCCGGAAGGAAATACAAGATAGGGGAAGAATTTAAGGGGAAAAGGTTAAAAGGGAAAATGGGGAAAGGAAAACCGGAAGGCGCAACAGCAGCACTTTCTTAATCCCTTTTACCTGTTGTCCCTTTTAACCCTTTCCCCTTCTTCAGAGCGGCTGCCGGCCAGCGAATCCGGTGTCTACGTCGTGCCACCATTCGAGTTGGTCGCCTTCGCCCAGTTGCCAGCAGAGCAAAACGACGCGCCCGTCTCGCAGGGAGGGAAAGTCTATCAATCCGCGCTCGTAGTCTTTGAGTTGGACGCCGAGCGTTTCAAGCTCGCTGGTGCTGGAAGCCAGCCGGAAGAGCGCGGCGATATACCTCTCGCCGCCGAACATGCCTCCGCCTCCGTGTTCCGCTCCTTCGGCAGCCTGCTTGGCGGCTTCACTAAAGGAGCGCACGCGCGCATGTGCGGCTTGAATACTTTTCAAGATGCGCCGCACAGTCGGCAGCAAAGCGTTCGCCTCTTCAATGCTGAATATTTTCATAAGGCAGAGGTCAGAGGTTAGAGGTCGGAGGTTAGTAGAAGCCTTTAACTGACCTCTAACCTCTGGCCTCTGACCTCTACTCTTTTAGTGGTCGTCGGTGATGCGTATGAACTCCTGCGAGGGTTCATACTGGTCTATCTCTTCTTCCACGGTGGATTCGATAATAACGCGCGTCACTGCCGGGTCGAAGCCGTCACGATGGCCGTTGGGCGGCTGCTCTATCTCTGGCGGTTGCAGGAAGGCTGTCGCTGAGGCTTCCTCATGCAAATCTCTTTCGTGATAATGCGAAGTATGCGGAAACTCTTTGCGTACCTTGTCGGCAATTTCGCCGAGGTCAATAAAGTAATCGGCCACGTCAATCAGCTTCGGGGCGGTGTTGGAGCGAAAGCCAGCAACCTCGACGCGGCAGCCTTTGTAAGCCACGGCGTTGACGGCATAGACGAAATCTTCATCTCCCGAAACCAGCACGGCTGTATCGTAGCGACCGGCCAGAGAGAGCATGTCAACGGCAATCTCGACATCTAGATTCGCTTTGCGCGTTCCGTCGTAGAAAGTTTTCAGTTCTTTCTGGATGACGCGGAAACCGTTGCGGCGCATCCAGAGCAGAAATCCCTGCTGGCGTTCCGCGCCGATATCAACGCCCGTGTAGAAGAAGGCCCTGAGCAGTCGTCCGTCGCCAAGCAGTACGCGCAACAGCTTGTTGTAATCAATGTCTATGTTGTGAAAGCGCGCTGCGTGAAAAAGGTTGTTACCGTCAATGAAAACTGCCACCCTGCCGCGATGCCCGAACTGCCACGAGATATTATTCGTCGGATCAAAGTTCATGCGAAAAAGTTTACTCCATTAAATTGATAAATATCTGTCGACTAGGATGCCGCCCAAAGGCGCAATAGGTCAAGTATAAAAAGAGGGGAGGGTGTGAAAAACTCTCAAACGGCTGCGACGGCGATAATCTCGTCCGTGATCGCGTCTACATAGACCGTGCGTTTCTGCTCGCGCCCGACGAGCACTTCCCACGCCAGATGAAAGTCGAGCACGGAAGTCTGGCCGGGACGAAACATAGGATAAATGACCAACTCGCGAACAGTGACGACATCGCCCGCTTGAACGGAGTAATTCTGCGCATTGCCCGCTGTGTCCGCGTAGGTAAACGTGCGACCGACCATCCGGCGGGCAACTTCATCCGAAGAGTAGCGTGGACGATTGCCTGAGCCTGCGAGCCGTAGCTGCTCGACTTCGGGAATGCAGGTGCTAGTGATCTGTAGAATACGGCGGTCGTTCGTGAAGCTAATCTCCAACTCGCCGAATCCATTGCGCAGCGGATAGCGAAAAGGTCGTTGCTGATATTTGGCCTTCTTCGTTCCGTCGGCTGCGTTCGTCAGTAAGACGAGCGAGAGTTGCGGGGCTTCTGCGCCGAAGAGGCGGGCATTATCGTTGATGAAACGTCGCAGGGCTTCGGTCGTCGCATCCTCCCAAGCCGCTGTCGCCTGCGGCGAAGGGTCGCCAATTTTCGGCAGGTACAGGGGCGTGTTGGTGAGTGCGGGCAGGCTGCGGATGGAGGCCGTGACGGGTTGCAGTTCTGGAGCGGGAGCACTGTTGATGCCCTGCTCAGTGGTTAATCTTTCCCAAGCCGCGAGCGTCGCCTGTTGCCTGTCTGCGTTCTCCGTGAGAGTCACCGGATAGCGAGGGTCGTTGGGGCGCGGGCCGGTTGGGTCGGGCGGCGGCGTTGCAGCGCAGGCCGAGTAGAGAAGAGCCAGCACCGTACAGAGCCAGAGTTTTGGCGTTAGTCCACGCTGCGCTTTCCTGATGAACGCTTGGGCCATGAGTTTCGCAGATAAAAGCAACCGTCAACCGAAAATAGACTATGATGGCAAAGTGATTATACCGGAAGATGAGAGCAAGGCGGAAGAATTGGCTCGATGAATCAATGAAGCAATGATTAAATGAACCAATTCTTTCTTGCTTTTCCAGCAGACAAAGTATAATTGCGGGCGAAGGAGAGACCTGTGCCAGCGGACGAAGATTTTCTTCTCAAGGAAGACGAGGCTACGCGCGCGCCTACGGAGCCGCGCGGTTTTGCGCCCGGCCAGATGGTCAGGTGTGAAGAGTGCCTGCGCGCCAATCCGCCTGTCCGCACAAACTGCCTGTACTGCGCGGCGGCGCTGCCAATGACGGAGCAGAGCGCCGCGCTTTTGAAGCCAACGCTCAGGCCGCTTGAGAAATGGGAACGCGGATTTAATAGCATCTTTATTCCGGGCCGTGTAGAGAATTTAAACGCCGACAATCTGGAAGCAGTCGCCTCTTTGCTACGTATGACAAACGAGGAAGCGCGGCGGATTGCCGAAGCCAAAGAGCCGCTGCCGATAGCGCGTGTGGCAACAGAAGCGGAAGCTGTGCTCATCGAGCGCAGATTGGAAGAGTTGGGCCTGCGCGTGTTGACCATCGCGGACGAAGTATTGGCTTTGGAGTCGTCTCCGCCAAGGCGAATCAGGTCATTGGAGTTGACGGATGATGCGCTCGTCGCTTGCCCGCCCGGCAGCAGCGAGCGGCTGCTCGCTTCCTGGGATAACATCACGCTTCTGGTCAAGGGGCGCGTCGTCGTGCGACAGGTTGAAGTCGAAGAGCGGCGCGGGCGCAGGGAAGAAAACGAGATCGTAGAAACGCGCGAATTGAGCGCCGACGATGCGCTGCTGGATATTTACGCGTCCACACAAAATGGTAACTGGCGCATCGTTGCGGGCAACTTTGATTTCTCGTGCCTCGGCGAAAAAAAGAGTCTGGTGTCGGCCCAAAACTTCGCCGTGCTGCTGGCGCAGTTGCGCGCACGTGCGAATCATGCCGAATATGACGAATCCTATGCTCGCGTCCGTCATGCGCTCAACACTATCTGGCCGCTCGAACAGCAGACGGAATCGCGCGGCTGGCGCAGGGGCGGCCCCGGTCGCTATAGCACGGAGATGGTCACGACAAGCGATAACGAAAGGCAGTTCACGCGTTATTCGCGGCTGCGTTATTACCTGAGAACACAGCGGACGGATGCCGACTCATGAAGCGAAGCGACGGACACCGCCGGCGCGAGTCCGGCCCGGCGCGCAACGGGCAGGAAGCCGCGAGCAAGAGAACGCGTCAAGCGGCGCAGCCTCAACCCGCGAGCATCGCCGCCGCGCCGGAGACGGGCATGCGCTTGTATGGAGTCGCGCCCGTCCTGGAAGCTTTGCGCGCGGGCCAGCGCCCTCTCGAACAGCTTACGATTGCCGAGGGCGCGCATCATTTTCGACTCCGCGAATTGTTGGAGTTGGCCCAACGCTTGAGCGTCCCCGTGCGCCGCGCTCCGCGCGCAGAGCTTGAGCGTACGGTTGGCGCAGGCGTTAATCATCAAGGCGTCGTGGCGATTATCGCCGCCGCGCGTTACGCGGACATGGATGAGTTTCTTGATAATCTCGCCTCAAGGATTGGGACAACAGACGCGCCGCTCGTCGTCGTCCTCGATGGTGTTGAAGACCCGCGTAATCTCGGCGCGATTATTCGCACGGTCGAATGCGTCGGCGCGCATGGCGTTGTGATACCGGAGCGCCGCGCAGTCGGGTTAACGGACATCGTGGCTAAAACTTCTGCGGGCGCGCTTGAGCATGTTCCGGTGGCGCGTGCGCCGAATCTGACGCGTTTGATAGAGCAGTTGAAAGAACGTAACATCTGGACAATCGGAACGAGCGCCGACGCCCCTTTAGATTACACCGCTTGGGATTTCACGCAGCCGTCCGCACTCGTCCTCGGCGGCGAAGGCGCGGGCCTGCACAGGCTGGTGCGCGAGCGTTGCGACGCGCTGGTGCGGATTCCCGTTCGCGGTCACATCGAATCCCTCAATGTGTCGGTCGCGGCGGGCATTGTGCTCTACGAAGCGCTCAGGCAGAGAACCGCCGCGCGAGTTCAAACGTAAGAACAATTGCTTTGACAAAGAGAGCGAGGCCGGAAGCCGAAAAGGCGGGAGGCGCTGGAAATGTACTGCCCACAATGTGCGACTGAGAATCTGGACAACGCGAGTTTCTGTCGCGGCTGCGGCGCAAACATCAGCCTCGTCTCGCAGGCGCTGACCGGAAGCGTGCCCGCCGCCCCCAAGCCGACAGAGTGGGACGAGTATTTTTCACACAAACGGCAACGCAGCAAAGAACAGCCCAGCATTGAAAAGGGAATCAAGAACATTTTCATGGGCGTGGCTTTTCTGCTGGCCTCACTGGGAGCGCTCAAGTATGCGCCGAATGGTCATAACTGGTGGTTCTGGCTGTTAATTCCAGCCTTCTTTATGCTCGGTGGCGGCGTCGCAGAGATAGTGCGTTTTAAGATGAGAAAAAACGTTGCGCTGCCCGATGCTTCCCTGCCTGCTGAACGTCTGTCACCTCCTTCGCTTGGGCCATTCATCTCAACTGCTGGGCCAACGCGCCCCGCTGCTCTGCCGCGACGCAACACGGCAGAGCTAATGCCGCCGCCAAGCGTTACGGAAGGCACGACGCGTCATCTGGATGATGAAATGCAGACGAAGCATTTGGAGACACCTGTTGAGAGGAAACCGAAGTAAGTCTGAGATTCGCCGTCAGGGACGCGAGCCGATTGTTTTACGGCGCGTCTGGAAAGGAGCGAAGTCTGATGTTTTGCCCAAAGTGTGCAGCGCATAACATTGATGATGCCAAGTATTGCCGCGTTTGCGGCGCGGACATCAGCCTCTTGCCGCAGGTCTTGTCCGGCCAACTCACGGCAGACCTGGCCGTGGCGGACGAAACTGCAATTGAAGAGAAAGTTAGACGGCACAGGCGCAGGCGAAAAGATAGAGATAAGCCGCCGACGCTCGAAAAGGCATACGGAAACATCGGCGTCGGCCTGGCCTTTTTAATCATCAGTGTGATGATCGCCTTCTTTATGCCGGGCGGAAAATTCTGGTGGTTCTGGATGCTGATTCCGGCTCTGGCGTGCGTGGGTGAGGGCTACGGCCAACTCGTGCGCTTGAAGCGGGAGAATGCGCCGCAAGGCAACATCGAGCCGCGCTTGCCGGACTCTCGTGAAGCCTATGTCAAAAATCTTCCGCCGCGCGATACCTCTGAAATAATGATGCCGCCGCCGAGCGTAACGGAAGGCACGACGCGCCATCTCAACGCCGAACCGCTGGCTGCGCGTCTTGACGAGCAATCTGAGGAAGCGCCTAAACGCGCTTGATTCAAATTTGAATCGGATGCTCACAAAGCGCTCGTCGCATCGTCTTCTTGCGCGTGTTGTTGTCACGCTGTATAGTTTGCGAAAAATTCGTTTCAGTTCATTAACGCTTGTGTGCCCCAAACTGTTGAGGAGTTTAAAATCAGATGCCCCAGAGACCAAAGATTGCCAATGACATGCTGGAATTGATCGGCTATACGCCGCTCGTACGGCTCAACCGTATCCCTGCGCCCAACTCTGCCGAGATGATCGCCAAGCTCGAATCGCAGAATCCGATGGATTCCGTCAAAGACCGCATCGGCTCGGCGATGATTGAGGCTGCCGAACGCGAAGGCAAGATTAAGCCGGGCGAAACCGTCATCATCGAACCGACATCGGGCAACACGGGCATCGCGCTCGCTTTCGCTGCGACCGTCAAAGGCTACAGGCTCATCGTCACGATGCCGGAAACCGTTACGGTCGAACGACGCCGCGTGCTGACATCTCTCGGCGCGGAAGTCGTTTTGACGCCGGGCGCTGAAGGAATGAAGGGCGCGATCAAGAAGGCCGCCGATTTGACGGAAGAGACGCCGAACAGTTGGACACCGGGCCAGTTTGAAAACCCTGCCAACCCGGAAGTCCATCGCCGCACAACCGCCGAAGAGATTATGGAAGACACAGACGGCCAGATTGATGCTTTTATCGCCGGCGTCGGAACGGGCGGCACGATTGCCGGCGTCGGACAGGTGCTAAAGGAGCGAGTGGGCCAACAGGTGCTGGTCGTCGCCGTCGAGCCTGCGTCGTCGCCTGTGTTGTCGGGCGGACAGCCTGGGCCGAATAAGATTCAGGGCATCGGCGCAGGCTTCGTGCCGGGCAACTATGACCCATCTGTCGTTGACCGCGTGATTCAGGTTGACTATAACGATGCGCTGGCGATGGCTCGTCGGCTGGCACGCGAAGAGGGCATCTTCTGCGGCATCTCTTCGGGCGCGATTACGTGGGCGGCGCGCAACGTCGCGGAAGAATTGGGGCCGGGCAAGCGTGTCCTTTCAATCATCTGCGACTTCGGCGAGCGTTATCTCTCGCACGAACTGTTTGAGACAGTGCAATAGCCGCAGCACGATTCCGGGGCTTCGGCGCAAAGACCATAATGAAAGACGCGGAGAGGGCGACGCGGCGAGTTGTTATATCTGACCGCACCGCCTCTCTTCGCGTTTTGGTTTTTGATAGCTACTCTGCCATCTTAAATGCAGGACAGCTTTGCCCGGCTCGCTATTAATGAAGTTGATTAATCGCACACGCATTTGCGTTCCCGTCTGTGTGTCTCACGTCAGCGAGTTGGCGGCAGCCGTCGGGCGCGCAGCGAGAATCGGAGACTTCGTTGAACTCCGCCTAGATTGCCTCACGGGCGACGAACTCACCCGTCTTCAACGCGACTTACCGACTCTCCTCAAATCACTTTCGCATCCCTTAATTCTCACGCTGCGTCCAGTCGAACAAGGCGGGCGACGGGAAATTGATAATCTGACGCGTGTGATTTTCTGGACGCAGTTTTTCTCGCAAGAGCAGCCGACAGACGTTTGGGCCGACATAGAGCTTGATCTAGCTCTCTTCTTTCAGGAACGCGAAAAGGATGGAAGCGCCATCCTGGACTGGCAGCGTGTTATCTGCTCGCACCATGATTTCACAGGCACAGGCTCGGAAGCAGTTAAGATTTATGAACAGATGAGCGCAACGCCCGCGCGCGTCCTGAAAATCGCCGTGCAGGCGAATGATGCGAACGATTGCCTGCCTCTCTTTCGTCTGCTTGACCGCGCACGCGACGAAGGACGCGAATTGATAGCAATTGCGATGGGCCATGCGGGGCTGGCGACGCGAATCCTTGGCCCTGCGCGCGGCTCATATCTCACTTATGGCTCGCTTGATAAAGAACATCAAACCGCACCCGGACAAATCAGCGCTGCCCGATTGCGTTCTCTCTACCGCGTTGAGCAGCTTGACCGGCAAGCGATGATAACGGGGCTGGTCGGCTCGCCAATCTCTCATTCGGTTTCGCCGCAGATGCACAACGCTGCGTTTAAGGCTTCCGACAGCAACGCCGTCTACATTCCTTTCGAGGTTCAACATCTGGATGCGTTCATCCGGCGCATGGTGCATCCGCGCACGCGAGAGCTTGACTGGAATCTACGCGGGGTGGGCGTCACCGCGCCGCACAAGAGCGCGATCATGGAACATCTGGATTTCGTTGAGCCGTCAGCCGCAGAGATCGGAGCGGTTAATACAGTCGTCATCAATGAAGGAGAGCTACGCGGCTACAATACGGACGTGACGGCTTTCGTCAAGACCCTGAGCGAACAAATGGGTGTGCTGCGCGGCTTGCGTTGTGCCATCATCGGCGCGGGCGGGGCGGCGCGTGCCGTGCTCTGGGGCTTGCAGCAGCAGGGCGCGCAGCCGACCATCTTTGCGCGCGCAGCGGATAACGCCAAAGCGCTCGCCGAAAAGTTCGCAAGCAGCTTTGCGCCACTGGCTGAGGCGAGCTTCAACGTCTTCGATATAGTCATCAATTCGACTCCGCTCGGCACACGCGGGCCATTGGAAAGTGAGACGCCAGCCGTTGCTGCTCAGCTTCGCGGAGCGCGCCTCGCCTACGATCTGGTTTACAATCCTACCGAGACGCGATTCATTCGCGAAGCGCGAGAGGCAGGATGCGAGACGATGGGCGGACTCTCGATGCTCGTCGCACAGGCTGCCGAACAGTTTCAACTCTGGACGGGAGCGGAAGCCCCAGTCGGGTTGATGCGCAAGGCCGCGCAGGCATCTCTCGATATGTCACACGCGGAAGCCGACGATGAATGAAATTGTGGGAACAGGGCCTGGCCCTACGGAATTCTCCGCACTGCTCAACAAATGAACGAACGCTACAGCAGGCAGATTCTATTTGGCGGCATCGGCGCGGAAGGCCAGCGTCGGCTGCTCAACTCGCGCGCCTTGATTATCGGGTGCGGGGCGCTCGGAACAGCGCAGGCCGAAGCGCTGGCGCGTGCCGGAGTTGGACGCTTACGTATTGTTGACCGCGATTTCGTGGAGGCTTCCAACCTGCAACGGCAGACCATGTTTACGGAGCAGGATGCAAGGGAGCGCTTGCCGAAGGCCGCCTCCTGCGTGAGTCATCTGGCACAGATTAATTCCGAGATTGAAGCTGAAGCTTTTGTTGCGGACGTCAATCATACGAACGTCGAGCGCCTGATTGAAGACTGCGACGTTGTGCTCGACGGCACGGACAATTTTGCGACGCGTTACCTTATCAACGATGCCTGCATCAAGCATGAAACAAATTGGATTTACGGCGCGGCGGTCGGCTCTTACGGTGTGACGATGACGGTGCGCCCGCGCATCAGTCCTTGTTTGCGTTGCATCTTTGAAGAGCCGCCTCCGGCAGCGAGCGCGCCGACGTGTGATACGGCGGGCGTCATCATGCCGATTATCTCTGTCGTCGCCGCCGTGCAGGTCAGCGAGGCTCTCAAGCTGCTGATTGGACAAACGGAAAGCTTGCATGGAGCGTTGATGCAGTTTGACGTGTGGCGCAACGAGTGGCGGCGAATCAAGCTGGGCCAACCGAACCCGGATTGCCAAACGTGCGCGAAGGAAGAGTTCAGGATGCTGGAGGCGGAAGCGAGCGACTTCACGAGCGTGCTCTGCGGGCGAGACGCCGTGCAGGTCAACCCGCGCCATGCAGCCTCCATTGATTTACGCGTGCTCGCCGAACGACTCCGCGCGACGGGAGAAGTGCAAGTCAATCCGTACCTGTTACGCTTGCAGGCTGGCGATTACGAGTTGACTGTCTTTCAGGATGGCCGCGCAATTATACGCGGCACGGACGACATTGCGACGGCGCGCTCGCTATATGCCAAGTACATCGGAAGCTAAGGAAACGATGAACGCGGAGGGATGAACGATGAAGAATGAACTGTTGAGAGCATGTCTTTCATTCATCGTTCATCGTTCCGCGTTCATCGTTTCCTTATGCCCGTTTCCTGCTCCGAGGGCTTTCAGGGTATGATTTGGGCGAGCGGTCACGGCGCGCTTTCCGTCAGGGTTGCTGTTGATGAACGGCGAAGTCTGGCGGAAATCTTTTGCCCGTTTGATTCGATAAGTGGGCGTCCGAAGCTATGTTGATAGAACGGACGCTTTTAACAGCAGTCTCGACGAAACTATTTTTGATGTTCAATAAAATCTTCATTCAACCGAACGCCGCCTCTTTCTTTATTCTTCTCTTCATCTTGATTTTCAACACTTCGGTTCGAGCCGGAGAGCCGATTATCTGGGAGACGAATTCGCGTGCGGAACTCTTGCGGGGCGAAGCGCGCGGCGTCTCTATTACGGATACGGGCGCGTTGATGCTCGCGCCGCGCTTTCAGCAAATCTTCGATACAGAACAACCGTACATCTGGGCCAGCGCGGTTGACAGCGCCGGCAATGTCTATCTAGGCACGGGGCATGACGGGCGACTCTTCCGCGTCACCACTGACGGGCGCGGCGCGCTGCTTTATGATGCGCCGGAGTTGGACGTAACGGCGCTTGCGGTAGCGCCAGACGGCACGCTCTACGCTGGCACTTCGCCCGACGGAAAAGTTTATCGCATAGGCGCGGACGGGCGCGCGGAAGTCTATTTCGACCCGCCCGATAAATATATCTGGTCGCTGGCCTTGATGACGGACGGCGCGCTGGCAATCGGCACGGGCGATAACGGCAAACTCTATCGCGTTCGCGCAGCGCAAGCGAAGCCCGAAGCTTCTCTCTTAATTGATACCAACGAGACGCACGTCATCTCTCTGGCGGTGGATGCACAGGGACAGTTGATTGCCGGAACAGACCCCGGCGGGCTGGTCTTGCGCGTCTCGCCTGACGGCAAGGCGTTTGCGCTCTTTGATGCCCCATTGCGCGAGATACACGCGCTTGCGCCGGCCCCTGACGGCTCAATCTACGCGCTGGCGCTGAGCGATGCCGCCGCCGGGCGTTCGCCGTCCGCGCCTGCTCCGACGCCTTCGACAGACTCATCCGGCGGCGGGCAGGGAAGCGTCACAGTGACCATCACCGGGGCGGACGATAGCAGCGGACAGGGAGGCTCACAGTCTACTAGTGGGCGCAGCCGTAATGATCTGGCAAACGCACGCAGCGTCGTCTTTCGCATTCTGCCCGACGGAGGCACGGACGTGCTTTGGAGTTCAACTGCTGTGACTGCCTTTGCCGTTGCGTCTGCGCCGCAGGGCAGCAGCGTCCTCATCGGCACAGCCGATAAAGGGCGCATCTATTCTGTCACCAACGATGGGCGTGATACCTTGCTGCTGCAATCAACCGAAGGACAGATTTCCGCGTTCACGACGCGCGGGCGCGAGCTTTACGCAGCGTCGAGCAACGGTGGAAAACTATTTCGCTTCAATTCGGAATTGATGGGCGAAGGAACTTACGAGTCAGCCGTCAGAGACGCGAAGCTAGTCTCCTCTTGGGGGCGTATCTGGTGGCGCGGCACTGGACAGGTTGAAGTGCAGACGCGTTCCGGCAACGGCGAGCGGCCCGACGCCACCTGGAGCGAATGGAGCACACCCTATCGTGACCCTGCGGGAGCGCAAATCAGCAGCCCGCGCGCACGCTTTATACAGTGGCGCGCAGTGCTGCGCGCTCCCATTGCGGGCAGCGCAGAGACGCGTATAGAGGATGTCAGCGTCGCTTATCTGCCGCGCAACGTCGCACCCGAAGTGCTCTCTATCACGACGCTGCCCATCGGCGTCGGCCTCCAATCAATCGTGCAGGTACAGGCAGACCCCAACATTGAATCCTCCGGCCTCGACCCGTCGCTCTTTGGCGTCGTCTCGCAAGTCCCGCCGCGCCGCATCTACCAGCGCGGCGCTCGCGCACTGCAATGGCAGGCCGAAGACCGCAACAATGATACGCTGGAATACGCGCTCTATTATCGCTCGTTAAATGAAAGCGCTTTTCGTTTGCTGAAAGATAAACTACGCGACAATTTTTATACGGTTGACGGCGCGACGCTCGCCGACGGGCGTTACGTCTTCAAGGTCGTCGTCACGGATGCGCCAGACAATCCGGGCGGGCAGGCGCTCTCCGGCGAACGCTTGAGCGAGCCTGTGGACATAGATAACACGCCGCCTGTGGTGCGTTCCGGCGGGGCGGCGCAGGTGACAGGTGATCGCGCACGCGTCGTCTTCGACATTGATGATACGACGGGCACAATCAGGCGTGCCGAAGTGAGTGTTGACGGTGCGCCTTGGCTTCCGAGTTTCCCCGACGACGGAATTGCCGACAGCCCACGCGAGCGTTACTCGCTTGAGCTTCCAATCATCGGCGCAGGCGAGCATACGATCTCGCTACGCGCCTTCGATACCAGCGGCAACGTCGGCAGCGCTAGAATCGTCGTCCGCCGCTAAAGTAGGCAAAAGGAAGTGAAAAGCAAAAGATAAAAGGCAAAAGTGAGGATAGGCCCACTTCGTTAAAGTGGTTTCCGCCTCACTTTTACCTTTCGACTTTCCTTGCACCATATCGTTAACTGGCGTGCGAAAGCGTGCGCTGTGTGCTGATGCCTGCTAAAGTATTGACTGTAAAAGCGGGCGGCAACGTCTCCCGTGCGCGTGGCATCCATATTGCTCAAGCTTAGGCTGGCGCGTCTCTTCTCCCTCCCATGCGCGCTCATGTGAAAACGACATGAGGAGGCTGTAAAGAAATCATGAAAGACTTAAAGCGAATGTTGGTCATAGCGGCGATGCTTTGCATTCCGTCTACGGTTGCGTTCGCGCAGGAGCAGAAACGAGACCCGAAGCCACCGCCGCCAACCATCGAGGAGAGGCAAAAGAAGAATCCTCCGTCGAATGACCGGAGAGACAATCAGCAAAAAAGGGATGGCGGCGATCAAAAAAAGGGGAAGCCCCAAAGCTTCTTTTTTTCCTAGACGCTTTTTGGTGACCTTCGATTAAGGTTTAACTATATTCATGAAGCCCGCGCTGTCCTCTTAACGGCCCGCGCGGGCTTCATCCTTTTTGATAGAGAAAGCCATGATGAACGCCATGAATTATCGCCAGAAATTTCTATCCTTCGCTCAACTCATCTTCCTGGCCGTGTCTGTTTTACTGTTAAGCGGTGCGGCGCACCGCGTCAACGCGCAGCGCAGCATCGAACGTCGTTTGATTGAGCGTGCCTCTCAGATTACAGGAGACAGTTTTCCACTCTCCGGCAGGACGCCGCTCGGCGTTCGCGTTTATGCCAGAACAAGACCTCAGGCAGCGACCTTACGCGCGATTGACGACGGCTTCACGCAGTTATTCAATATCGCTCGCCGTCACGGCTATCGCGCGCGGCTCGATCATACGTCTTACACGGTTTTTATCGCGCGGGCTGACCGCGTCAAAGATTCCGCCAACAATTATTCGCCGGACATCGCCGTCGCCGCCGGTCAATATGCGGGGAGCGGCTACGATCAGGGCGGCTATATCTACGCCGCCGGAATGGTGCTGGCCTACAACCCTTGCGCCTTCATCATAGCGGAACACGACAGGGATTTCGGTCGCGTCTCAAACGTCGTCCGCTACGAGGGAGAGCATCTGGTTCTTTACTACAACGACCGCGCGCTTTACGAAAGAACCGCCGACCATAGTCGCGGCGGCGGCCACCCCATTCTGCAATAGCCTCGCGCATGAAATAAAAGGCGCTCCACCTGACTCCTGTGCCTGACTACGAATTTCTTCGTTGACGGTACGAACTATTTCGTACTAATCTGCACAGCGTCTTTGATTTCCGTCGAAAACGTGAAAGAGGAGCGACTATGCACCGCAGAAAATTCGTCGGCACACTCGGCCTCGGAATCATCGCGCTGGGCCTCAACAAGTCCGTTCTGGTCTCTGGCGGCGAATCGCCGCAGGTGTCAATTACGTTAGACGACTTCAATTGGTTTGATACGCCACAGATGACAGCCGAAGCGCGGAATCGCGCTCTGCTCGATTCATTACGCGCTCATTCCACGCAGGCCGCGATGTTCGTTGCCGCTAAGTATGTAGATAATGAGAAGGGGCAAAAACTGCTCGACGCCTGGGACAAAGACGGGCACATCATCGGCAATCATTCATATTCTCATCTCAAATACAACGACGTTACTTTTGAAAGATTCTCGCAGGATATATTGAAGGGAGAATCAGTCCTCAACAAGCATCCTAGCTTCAAAAAGCTGTTCCGGTTTCCATATCTGAAGGAAGGAAATACAGTTGAGAAGCGCGATGCGATGCGCGCGTTCCTCAAAGCGCATGGCTACAGAAACGGGCACGTCACCATTGATGCTTCCGATTGGTATGTAGACCAGCGCCTGCGTGCCAGACTGAAAGTTAACCCGAACGCAGATTTAAGTCCCTACAGGGATTATTACCTGAACCACATCTGGGAGCGGAGTCTCTACTATGATGACCTCTCACGTAAAGTCCTAGGTCGAAGCGTCAAACACACGCTGCTTCTTCATCACAACGTTCTGAACGGATTATTTCTAGGCGATTTGATGACGATGTATAAAGAGAAGAATTGGAAGCTCATCAAGGCCGAAGAGGCTTATACAGACTCGGTTTTCAATGCTGCTCCGAATATCGCACCTGCCGGGGAAAGCCTCATCTGGGCGCTGGCTAAAGAGACAGGGAAGTTTGAAAAGCTGCTGCGCTATCCAGGCGAAGACGGTGAATACGAGAAAGCAAGGATGGATAAGCTTGGCCTATAGATAAGCAGCGCATCTGGAAGGCAAGAGAAAATGGCTACTTTTAAAAGTAGCCATTTTCTCTTGCATCTCATCAGCACTTGGCCTTTCGTCGTTTTCTTGTTCCCACATGTTGAATGCTTTATGCTCGGCGCGGGTTAAGTCGGGCGTTATGTTGCTTCCTATTCCCAGCGTTTCATTAATAAGGAGAAGCCTTAGCTTGAATAGAAGTCTCTTACTGTCAATTACAGTTCTTCTCTTTTCGACAGCTATATTAGGACAGCCAAAAGAACCGAGAGAACTATACCCCGTTTGTGAAAAGGGCAAGTGCGGATACATTGATAAAACAGGAAGGCTTGCTATCGCGCTCCGATTTAAGGAAGCTTATGACTTTCATGATGGCAGAGCGCGAGTAAATGTTAATGGTCAAATCGGGTTTATAGACGCAACAGGTAAAATAGTAATTGAGCCGCAGTTTGGCTGGGCGATGGACTTTACAGAGGGACTCGCGCCTGTATCCACCGCGCTGCTTGACGGTAAATGGGGATACATAGACCGATCTGGAAAGATAGTTATCCCGCTCCAATTTAAAGAGGCCAAAAACTTTTCCGAAGGACTTGCACCCGTCGAGGTTTATAGCAAAAATGGTCTGATTTATGAGAGAGCACGTGCCAAGCTCCTTTCACTATGGGGATACATTGACAAGACTGGTAGTTTTGTAATTCCTCCACAATTCATTCATGCGTTTCCATTCACAAATGAAGTGGCGAGGTTTTGGACAGGAGCGTTTGTCGGTCTCGACAAATGGGGCTTAATTGATAAGACAGGAAAAGAAATCATCAATCCGAAGTTTGATAATATCGTTAGCGACTTCCATGAAGGGTTAGCACCTTTCCGCATTGGAAATAAATGGGGGTTCATAGATACGACCGGTAAAACCGTTATAGAGCCACAGTTTGATAGCGCGCGTGATTTTTCCGAAGGCCTTGGACGTGTAGCGTTGAGGAATAAAGCAAATATCCTTGAGTGGGGATTCATTGACCGCAGCGGAAAGATCATTATCCAGCCTCGATTTGAAGATACGGGGGATTTCTCAGAAGGGTTGGCGTGGGTCAGACCTTTTGATAGTAAAGTAGGTTACATTGACCGCAGCGGGAGGCAAGCCATCAAGCCGCAGTTTGATGCTGCGAATAATTTCTCCGGCGGATTGGCTCAAGTAATGATTCTAGGGGATAAAAAATCTATCGATCCGCATGGTATGAAATACCGAACGCCGAAATACGGATATATTGACAGGATTGGGAAATTCGTATGGAAGCCTGCTTATCAGGAGTTCTGATTCCTGCCAATGCTCAACATAACAACTCATTCAACTTCGCCGCTCACGAGACACTCAATTGCATGAAACGAACGGCGCAGCTATTCTTATCGGCTCTACGATGATGCAGGCTAATGCTTTCGGAGATTTAAGTTCCGTTATGAAAACTCGTATCAAAAAACTAGTCCCTCGATCTTTGAAAGAGTCGATCAAAGCTCTTGAGAGAGAACGCCAGATGCGCCGGGCTATCGGGCAAATAAATAGATTGAAAGAGAATGAAATCCCTTCAACGGAACTGCTCGCCATGTGCAAGGCGGGTTGGGGAGACGATGGATTCCGCGCTGTCGGCGGATACCTTGAAGAGGTTGTGCAAAGGGCTGCAACAGCAGAGGGGCCGATTCTCGAAATCGGGAGCGGATTGACAACTCTGCTGCTGGGGTTGTTGGCAGGGCGGCGCGGTTTACAGGTTTGGACTCTGGAACATCTGCCGGAGTTTCATCAACAGATTCAGGCAAAGCTCAAACGCTATCGCATTTCAAACGTAAACCCGATCCTCGCACCACTTTCTGATTATGGCGAATTCGCCTGGTACGCCTCACCTGAATTAGAAAATATGCCGCACAATTTTCCGCTCGTCATAGCGGATGGGCCTCCCGATAGCACAAAAGGCGGGCGCTACGGATTACTTCCGGTAATGCGTTCTCATCTTGCAACCGGAGCAGTTATTCTGCTTGATGATGCTGAACGTGTGAGCGAGCAAGCCGTCCTGAATCAATGGCAGGCACAGTATAATCTCTCTTATGAGATGCGCAGGCGGGGAGAAAAAGCCTGGGCCGTCTGTACGTCTGGAAACTAAGAAAAGGCTACTAATTAAAGTAGCCCTAACTTATTGAATCATATAGTGCCCGCTAATGGATTCGAACCATTGACCCCTCGCGTGTGAAGCGAGTGCTCTACCACTGAGCCAAGCGGGCTTGTCCTTAAAGTGTTTTAAGGAAGCCGAGATGCTAACAAAGCGGCGCGAGGAGCGTCAAGCGTGCTCTGGCTAGGAGAACGTTTGTGCTCTGACTCGCGCCGCTTTGGATGGCTCGGCTTAGGCTGGCGGGTCGGCTTCCGACGCTTCTTTTTCGTCGTTGGAACGAACCGTGCTGACGTTCGGGTCAATGTAGAAGTAGCGGCTGCCGGTGTCGCCGGGTTTTGATGGATTGGCATTGACGGTATAGAAAGCGGGCTGGCCGGGCGCTTTCGGCGTCACTTTCAGATTGTAGATGTAGCCGCTGATGTCAGGCGCATCTCCGGCAAAACGGCTATCGAGCGAGCCGTCTTTAATCAATTGATCGAAGGTGCCGAAATCGCCGCGATGGCCGAGCGCGTAAGCCGCCTGTGCTTCACGGATTCTGCCGAGCGTTTCGATGGTCGCGGCCTCGTTGCCTTTGCGCGTCATATATTTCCAGGCCGGAACGCCGACGCCGATCAGAATGCCTATGATGGCAATGACGATCATCAACTCGATGAGTGAAAAGCCGCGCTCTCTGTTGTGATGTTTATGTTGGGTATGTTTCATAATAGCTCCTGCCGTTTGTTGTACACGACGCGAATCGCTTATTGTTCCGCAAAAAATCACACGCATCAATCTGAAAAATCGCTTCTCTGTGCGAGCGTAGATTTTACTACACTGTCGCATGAAGCGTCACATGAAGTCGAGAGCCTCTTCCGTGAATTTGAATGACGGGAACGCTTTTCGAGCGTTGTTGTGTGTCTCTGTAGATGCGGCGGCGTGCCTGAGCATGTAGAATATGCTTCGGCACAGGCTTACGAAGCAGAGAGCGGGAAGCTATTGATGAGACGGTTGCACACGGCGGAGAGCCAAACAGAGCGGGCCACGAGCGCCCCAATCGAGAAGATAGACCAGCTACAGGCGGCGATTGAGCGCGTTATCAAGGGCAAGCCCGAAGCTGTGCGCCTCTGTATCGTGACGTTGATTGCGGGCGGGCATCTGCTGGTCGAAGACGTGCCGGGTGTGGGCAAGACGACGCTCGCGCAGGCGCTGGCGCTGTCCCTCGATTG
This sequence comes from Pyrinomonadaceae bacterium, assembly GCA_036387475.1. Lineage (GTDB taxonomy): Bacteria > Acidobacteriota > Blastocatellia > Pyrinomonadales > Pyrinomonadaceae > DASVTR01. The sequence goes on from DASVTR010000019.1 coordinate 58,660, forward strand.
CACGTTTCAACGCATACAGTTCACCTCCGATTTGCTGCCTTCCGACGTGATCGGTCTTTCCGTCTACAACCAGCACACGGGTCTTTTCGAGTGGAAGCCCGGCCCTGTCTTCGCCAACGTCGTGCTGGCGGACGAAATCAACCGGACGACGCCGAAGACGCAATCCGCGCTATTGGAAGCGATGGGCGAGGGACACGTGACGGTCGAAGGTGCGACACATCAGCTTCCATCACCCTTTATCGTCATCGCCACGCAGAACCCGATTGAACATCACGGCACATATCCGCTGCCCGAATCGCAGCTTGACCGCTTTATGCTGCGCCTGCGCATAGGCTATCCGGGCAATGATGATGAGAAGCAAATCCTGCGTGACCGCGAGCGAAGCGAGCCGCTCGACGAGTTGCGCGCCGTCATGACGGACGAGGACGTGCGTGAGCTACAGCGGAACGTCTCTGAGGTTTCAGTTGACGACGCGCTCGTAGATTACCTGATGCGGATAGTGGCTGCGACGCGTCAATCGGAGATGCTGGACTTGGGCGTCAGCCCGCGCGGCACGCTGGCGCTCTTTCGCGCGGCGCAGGCGTTGGCCCTGACCGAAGCACGCTCCTACTGCGTGCCGGACGACATCAAGCGACTGGTGCTCCCCATCTTCGCGCATCGCCTCGTCGTCAGTTCCCGCTTCTCTTCGAGTTTGCGCCGCAGCGAAGAGGCCGAAGCCGTGCTCCGAGAGATTATGAAGACGGTGAGCGTACCGCTCTAACGAGACGCGGGTACACGGCGACGCGGCGACGCGGTGAAAAAGCGACAAACAGGGAAGTGATGAGTCGAAAGCAGCAGGCCGCTTCGGAAGAAAGGGATTTATCCCCGCGTCCCCGCGTCTCCGCGTCTCCGCGTCACGACGCGAAGCGTCGCCCGCAATGGCGCAACGCTATCCTGGGGACGTTGCTGGTGCTGGCTGGACTGGGAACGGCGCTGCTGACTGTCTTTGCGCGGCAACAGCAGGAAGCGCGGCTGGCGACGTATGCGGCTATCGCTTCGCTGGTCATCGTCGCTTTGATTCTGTTGCTGGTCGTGCCTCCGCTGGTGCGCTCGGCGCGCTCGGAAGTCTCGCGTCTGGGTTTGCCTTTGGAATTGACGACGGGCGGCTTCATCTTCCTTGGCATCTTCGTCATCGTCGCGTTCGCGGCGTGGAACACCGGAAACAATCTGCTCTTTCTGGTTTCGTCGCTGCTCGCCTCGACACTCTTCGTCGCCTGGATGGCGGCGCGCGTCACCTTACGCGACCTCGTTGTGTCTGCGCGTTTCCCGGATCACATCTTTGCGGGCGAGCCTGCGCCGGTCATCGTGACCCTGCGTAACACGAAACGCTTTTTGCCATCGTTTTCGATTCTGATAGAAGCGCGTGGGCCAATCGAGCAGCCTCAGAGCGCGCGCCGCAAGCGCCGTCCGCGCGTGCGCTTTATGAAACGCACGCTCGCCTATTTCATGTACGTGCCGCACCGCGCCGCCGCAGAGCAGCGCGTAGAGCAGTTGTTTGAAAAACGCGGCCACGTCTTGATTACGGGCTTCGAGCTTTCGACGCGTTTCCCGTTCGGCTTCTTTCGCCGTCGCCGTCGTCTGCGCGCGCGCGACGTGGACATCATCGTCTACCCTAAACCGCAGCCCGCCAGCGACGAGTTACACCTGCTGCCGATGAACGCCGGGCGGCTCGCTTCGTTTCGTCGCGGCGCGGGCCATGATTTGCTCTCCCTGCGCGATTATCAACCGCAGGACGATTTGCGCCACATTGACTGGAAAGCGACGGCGCGTGCGCGGCAATTAATCGTGCGCGAGTTCACGGCTGAAGACGAGCGCCGCGTGACCATAGCGTTGGACACGCGCGCTGGCGGCGCGGCGGAAGATGAGAATTTCAAGAAGCGCTTTGAGCACGGCGTCACAGTCGCGGCCTCTCTGTTAGCGCACTTTATAGAAGAACGCGCCGAAGTCCGCCTTGTGCTCGGCGCGGAAGAGGGTCGCTACGGCTCAAAGACAGAGCACCTGTACGAATGTCTCAAACGACTGGCGCTGGTGCAGCCGGATGGTGATGATAAAGACGCAGCGAAGGCGGACGCTCCCGTCGCAACGCTCGCAGAGGTAGACCTGACGCGGGCCGCAGGCGATGGAAACTACGCTATCTTGCTCACGACCGCCGCGCCCGGCTCGATTCCGTCAAACATCTGGCGCACGTCGCACGTCATTTACCTGTAATTGCCGTAAATGTGTGAACGGGTTAGCGTTGTTCTGAGAAATGATGTGAGACAGGCCGACGCGAACGCGGGAAGACTCAAAACGCACGCGTGCAAAGTCCTTTGACACGCCAGCGAGGGCGAATAACAGCCGCGCGATTCGTGATAACACGCCTGTAAATGCCAATTACACGCCCGCGAAGTCAAATTACACGCGTGCGAACTCAAATTACACGCGTGCGAAGACCGTTTACATGCCTGCGAACGGCAATTACAGGCATGTAAAGACCAATTACACGCGTGCGATGACCGATTACACGCATGTAATTTGACCTCGCA
>DASVTR010000020.1:0-251683 GCA_036387475.1 Pyrinomonadaceae bacterium
CGGAGCGATTCGCCACGGCATCACGCGCGCCTTGATGGAATTCAACGCAGACCTGCGCCCGACCCTGAAGCATGCCGGACTCGTGACCCGCGACCCCCGCATCAAGGAACGCAAGAAGTACGGACAGAAGGGCGCGCGTAAGCGCTTCCAGTTCTCGAAACGTTAGAAAAGTACTGAGTGATGAGTACTGAGTGCTGAGTCAAGACAAATGCTTTTACTCAGCACTCAGTACTCAGTACTCATCACTCTTTTTAGTCCATTGTCGCAGCCTTGATTGGTTGCTGAACGCTCTGGAGGGGCTCTGGTCCCGAATGGCTGCGGCGAGCACATAAACCAGTTCAATGTAAGGAGAATATCTTTTGGTTTCGGTTACGATGAAAGAACTTCTGGAGGCTGGCGTACACTTCGGCCACCAGGTCCGGCGCTGGAATCCGAAGATGAAGGAATACATTTTCGGCGAGCGCAACGGCATCTACATTATTGACTTGCAGAAGACGCAGCGCATGTTCCGCGACGCCATCCAGTTTGTCACCAGCCTGGTCGGTGAAGATCGCGGCAAGACCGTGCTCTTTGTCGGAACAAAACGGCAGGCGCAGGATGCCATCCGCGAAGAGGCTGTGCGCGCAGGCCAGTTCTACATCAACCAGCGCTGGCTCGGCGGCCTTTTGACAAACTTCCAAACGGTTCAGAAATCCATCAAGCGCCTCAAAGACCTCGAAGCGATGCACGAGGATGGCCGCTACGAGAAGATGACGAAGAAGGAGCGCATCAAGCTTGACCGCGAGCGCGAGAGCCTGGACAAGAATCTCTCCGGCATCAAGAGCATGACGAGGTTGCCCGATGCAGTCTTCATCATTGATGTCAGGAAAGAAGAGATCGCGGTGGCGGAAGCCAATCGTCTCGGCATCCCTGTAGTTGCAGTTGTTGACACTAACTGCTCGCCCGAAGGGATTGATTACATCATCCCCGGCAACGACGATGCCCTGCGTGCCGTTCGTCTTTTCGCTTCGCGGATTGCCGACGCCGTGCTCGAAGGACAGCAGATGCTCACCGAAGGCGGCGAGACACAGGAAGGCGCGGGCGGCGAAGAGGTTGCCGCAGAAGATGATGGCAGACCGCGCAGACGCACGACGAGCGCCAGTGGCGATAACACGAGCAGCGTCACGACGAGCCGCGACCCCGGACGCGAAGCCGAGAACGTCACAGACATGGGCGCTGGTGCGCAGGATGCGGAAACGCAGGTTTCCGTTCCCGGCAATCAGGGCTTTGGAAAGACCGGACAGCAGCCTGACAGCGTTGGCGACCATCCGCAGGCGGGCACTGGCGCGCCGGTGCGTGGTGCTGATGGTGGCGGCTCGGATGAAGGCAGCTTGCCGCGTCCCGATAACGCCCAGCAGGAAAAGGGCGCGGAGTCTGTCGGCGCGGCGAAGTAGAACAAGAGCAAAACAAGATTTCACTTTTCGGCGAAGCGCAGCCTTCTGACGCGGGACACACCGCCGGGGCTGCGCGTTTTTTTAAAGCAGGAGTCAGAAGCCAGAAGTCAGTAGTCAGTAGAAAAGAAAAACGGTTTCAGCCGATTATTCTGAATTCTGGCTCCTGACTCCTGACTTCCTATTTAAGGAGCAGTTATGGCAGAGATTACGGCGGCGGCGGTAAAGGCGCTGCGGGAGAAGACCGGCGCGGGCATGATGGAGTGCAAAAAGGCGCTGGCTGAAGCTGAGGGGAACGAAGAAAAGGCTGTTGAAGTGCTGCGCAAACGCGGGTTGGCAGCCGCAGGCAAGGCGGCCAGCCGCATCGCCGCAGAGGGTGCAGTCGGCTCTTACATTCACATGGGCGGCAAAGTCGGCGTGCTCGTAGAGGTCAACTGCGAGACGGATTTCGTCGCGCGCGGCGAAGAGTTTCAACAGTTGGTCAAAGATGTCGCCATGCACGTTGCGGCAGCAGAGCCGCGCTACGCCACGCGTGAAGAGATTCCGGCTGACGTTATCAGTAAGGAGCGCGAGATTGCGCTGGCGCAGGCGAAGAACGATCCGAAGAATGCCAACAAGCCAGAGCAAGTGTTCGAGAAAATTGTCGAAGGCCGCTTGAATAAGTTTTACGAAGAGGCGGTGTTGACAGACCAGCCGTTTGTCAAAGACCCGTCCAAGACCATCGGCGAGTTAGTCACAGAGAAGATCGCCAAGACCGGCGAGAAGATTACGATTCGCCGCTTCACGCGCTACAAAATGGGCGAAGGTCTCGCCCGGCGCGATGATGATTTCGGAGGCGAAGTGGCCGCGCTCGCAGGCGGAAACCAATAACAGAATTTCAAGTTTAAGGTTTCAGGTCTAAGGTTCAAGCTAACTTGAAACCTTGGGCCTGAAACTTGAAACCCGAAGAAATGGCAGCAGAAGTACAACTCAGCAATGCCGACCAACCGGCCTTTCACCGTATTCTCCTGAAGATTTCCGGCGAGGCGCTGATGGGCGAGCAGAACTACGGCATTGATGTCAATGTCGCGCGCACGGTCGCCGAAGAGATTAAGGCTGTGCGCGAGAGGGGTGTCGAAGTCGCTGTGGTTGTCGGCGGCGGCAACATTTTTCGCGGCGTTTCTAAAAGCGCGGGCAACATGAATCGTTCCAGCGCCGACTACATAGGGATGCTGGCGACAATCATGAACGCCGTTGTGCTGCAAGACGCGCTGGAAAAAACAAACGTCTACACGCGCGTCATGTCGGCCATAGAGATTCCGCAACTGGCCGAGCCGTTCATCCGCCGTCGCGCTATTCGCCACCTTGAAAAGGGGCGCGTCGTCATCTTCGCGGCGGGCACGGGCAATCCCTATTTCACGACCGATTCGGCAGCCGCCCTGCGCGCTCTTGAAATCAAGGCCGAAGTGATTCTCAAGGCGACGAAGGTTGACGGCATCTACACGGCTGACCCGGTCAAAGTCGAATCGGCAACGCGCTACGATTGCATCACGTATCAGGAAGTTCTGGAACAGCAGTTGAAAGTGATGGATGCTTCGGCCATCTCGCTCTGTATGGACAACAACCTGCCCATCATCGTCTTTAACATGCGCACTTCCGGCAACATCATGCGCGTCGTGATGGGCGAAGAAGGTGTAGGCACACGCGTCTGCGTGGAAAAATAGTGATGAGTGATGAGTCATAAGTGATGAGTAGGAAACAGCTTGTCACTCATCGCTCATGACTCATCACTCATCACTGAAATTTTTCGGAGAAAAATTTTATGAGTGAGAAAGATGTCATTAAAGAGGCCCGCCCGCGAATGGAGGCGGCGATAGATGATGTGCGGCGCAAATTGGCGACGGTGAGAACTGGACGCGCCGCCGTCAGCCTGCTCGATTCCGTGATGGTCGAATACTACGGCACGCCGACGCCGCTCAATCAAATGGCCTCCGTACACGTCCCAGAACCGCAGATGCTGACCGTCCAGCCTTGGGATCAAACGCAGTTGGGCGCGATTGAGAAAGCCATCCGCGCAGCCGACCTCGGCCTCAATCCTTCAAACGACGGCAAGCTCGTGCGTATTCCGATTCCGCCGCTGACCGAAGAACGTCGTAAGCAACTCGCCAAGCAGGTACACGAAATCGCCGAAGACCATCGCACGGCGGTACGCAACATTCGCCGCGACGCCAACGACCGCTTGAAGAAGATGCTCAAGGAAAAAGCTATCTCCGAAGACGCAGAGCGCGACGGGCTGGACGAAGTGCAGAAGATGACCAACACCTACATCGGCAAGATAGACGAACTCGCCAAGACCAAAGAGCAAGAGATTCTCAGCGTTTAAATAAGGCAAAAGTAAAAAGGTAAAAGTACAAGACACAAGAAAAGGCGGATGTCACTATTTGTGAAAGTGGCATCCGCCTTACCTTTTGTCCTTTACCTTTTTACTTTCGCCTTTACTGCGTTGGGATAGCAAACACGTCGTCGTCAATCGGCTGATTAACTTTAGCTTCCTTGACTTTGTATTCAACGAAGAATGTGCCGCGCGGTGTGTCGAGCGCCTCCGTGTAGTTGTAGGGAACGAGCACGCCGTCAACGAGCGTCAATTTCTTCCGATCCGTGCCAAACGTCAACCCGTCAAAAGAGAAGCTAAAGTTAACGACGCGGCCCGTAGCCGTTTCAAGATAAAAGTCCGTCGCGTTGCCTTCCGAATCCGTGATGCGAAATGCGCGCTGCTTCTTTTTGTCTGGCAGCGCCGTGACGGTGTAGCCCGGCTGGTCGAACTTCGACAACATATACATGCCGAACTTATTAACGGGCGGAGGAGAGAAGCCGGGCATGTTGCTGTAAGCGTTCTGGCCGTCGTAGATCAGGCGGATGAGAGGCGGTGCTGGTGGATCGGCGCGTATCTCTCTGCGCGAGCGCGCGCCCGACGTGACGACGTAAAACTTGCCGGGCAGCGCAAACGAAGAATTTGGCCCATACAAATCGAGCGAACCGCTGATGACGAGGCTCTTCATGTGGCGAAAGCTTTCGCCACCCTCGGCAGCGAAAGCAGCCCGCGCTAAATCCATAGGCGCGGTGGTCGGAGTAATCTTGACGGCTGCTGCGCCTGGGCCAACCGTAGTTTTGACTGCGACGGATACCTCAGCGCCAGTTGCTTTTTCCTTGTCCTGTGCGGCGGCGCTTAAAGATGAGGTGAAGAATAACAAGAGCAATGCACAAGCGCTGACGATTCTCAATTTCATCGAAACGATTCCCTTCATTGAAGACGCGATTGCCCGCTCATTAAAAGTTAAAGCGAATTTGCGCGATGATGCGACGATTGCCCGCCGCCTGGCTGCCGCCAAAACCACCGCCGCCGCCGGGGCCGAAACCACCAAAACCTCCGTTGGTCGAGATTGATTGGCCGAAGAGATCGGAACTCAAGTTTCCGACAGGCGTTCCCTGATTATTACGATTGAAGATATTCTGAAACTGTACGGAGAACGTCAAGTTGTAGGGCTTCTCGGTCGCGCCGCCGCCCAATCCTCCGAAACCACCTGGGCCACCGGGGCCTCCGCCTCCGCGCGGCCCACCACCTCCACCGCCTCCGCCGGGAATGCCGGGGACTCCACCGCCGCCACGTCTCCCGCCGCCACGCGCGCCGGGCGCGCCACCCTGCGCTGAAGAGTTTCCTCCTGCTGCTGCGGCACGGCTGCTCTCAGGGGCTTTGCCGAAGCCCCACGTCCGGCTGACGCGCAAATTAACAGTAAAGAAGGACGGGCCTTCGCCGTAGTTGCGCGGTATGAGCGCCTCGCCGGGCAGCGGAGTCAGGTTGAAGTTGCCAAAGGGCGTGCAGCGTATGTTCGGGCTATTGCAATCCGCGCCCTGCGGAGCAAACGAGGGTCTTTCGGTAAATACCTTATCGCCGTTCGTATCGCGCCCCGTGGTGATATTGAACGGACGACCCGAAGTGGCGATGATGAACGGACTGAGGCTCAGCTTGCCCCAAGGCAGATTGACGTTACCGGCGAAGGTGAAGCGATGGCGCGCGTCAAACGTCGCGCGCCCGAACTCACCCGTTAAATCGTATGAGTTGGCCGGAAGCAGATTGCTAGCGCCCTGTCCGTCCGTGTCGTTTTCCGCTTTAGCCAGCACGTAGCTGGTAAAGAAGGAGATGTTGCGGCTCAGGCGGTTGTTGAAGCCGATGAACAATTGGCGCATATTGAAATTGCCGCTCGATTCAAACTGGTAAATCTCGCCGACGTTTCCAAAGGGGCGCACGCCCGTGTTCGGGTCAGTAGTGAAAGTTCCCGGCAGTGGAGCGTTGATGTCGCGTGCGCGTACGACGTGCCGCACGCGATAGCTAAAGAGGCCGACGAACATCGTCGTCCGCATCGGCAACTGGCGCTCCATCTGTAACCCTGCGGTATAGACGGTCGGAGATTGAAGGTCGTCGGACACACGCCACGTAATCTGCGGCAAGGCAGCTAGCTGGCTTGTCGAAGGGATGCCGGGGAACGGAATCGTGTCCAACAACGCCGGGCTGGTGACGATGAACTGTTGCTGGTTTATGCCGTTGAAGCGGCTGGATTGCAGCGTCGAATTTTCGTTAAAGCGATTATAGAAGATGCCGAAGCCGCCGCGAATCACTGTCTTGGGCGGGCGGCCCGTAGCGCCGCCGCTGCCCGGTGACCATGCGAAAGCAAGACGCGGCGCGAAATTGAAACGACTGCTAATGTTGGTCTGGCCCTCATAGCGTAGGCCCATGCTCAAGGTGAAATTCGGACGGACGCGCCAGTCGTCCTGAACGAAGAGGCCGTAGTCCACCTGTGAGACGCCCGCCTCCGGGTTGCCCGTAGCGATACTAAACTGCGTTGGCCCACCGCCGAGCGCGCGTATCTGCGCAGGGCTGAGTCCCTGTTGCTGAAAGAGCAAGGTGCGGCGATAGCGCTCGATGCTGGAAAGAAAAACGGCGTCGCCGGGAAGGGGCTGGTTGTTAGCATCCAGCGCGGGGCCGAAGCCGCCCGCGAACGTGAAAGTGCCGCCGAAGTTATTTGGCGAGACATCCGTGATGCGCAGTGCGCGAAGGCGTCCGCCAGCCTTCAAAGAATGATGCGCGCCCCAGACCCAGGATGTATAGTTCTGCAACTCGTAGCGGTCGTCCGAGTTGAAGGCGAGGCCCACCTGCGAGCCGCCGCCCGTAAAGGCTTCGAGCACGTTAATGGTCGGAATCGTGTTGTTGCCGTTGCGCTCCGAGCGATTGCGAGTGTACTGAAAGCGCGTCTCGTTGATAACAGTCGGCGTCAGCACAGCCGTCTCCGTCAGTTGAAAAGTCTGCTGCGTGTTAGACGAATCGAAAGCGCGCTCAAGCAGCGAGAAGCCCCCGATGCCGCCGTTCTCTGTGTCCGTGTGCGTATAAGTGTAGCGCGCGACGAGCGTGTTCTTCTCGTTTAATTGATAATCGAAGCGCGGGCTAAAAGTGGTGGTGCGGCGCGGCACGAGCACGCCCTGTCCGATTGAGACGACGTTGAGCGACGGGTCAAGCACGGTCGCCAGAATCAACTCGTTATCGTCGGCCTCGCGTCGCTCGAAATCCACAAAGAAGGAAGCCTTCTTTGAGACGATTGGCCCACTCAGATTACCGCCGTACTGGCGAAACTGAAACGGCGCGCGGTTGGTTGAAAACGGATTGCGCGAGTTTAAGCTCTCGTCGTTAAAGTTGAAAAAGCCGCTGCCGCGGAGTTTATCCGTGCCGGGTTTTGTGAAAACATCTATGCGCCCGCCCGCAGGTTGATCGTTTTCGGCGGCGAATGGATTCTGGTTGATGCGTACCTCGCGGATTGATTCTTTCGGCGGCATGCGCCCGTTTGTAAAGCCGTCAATATAAATCTGTCCGCCGTTTGGCCCAGCCGATGGGCCAGCCAGCGCTTGCAGGGCTGCGGCCAATTCGTCAGGGTCGTCCGGCAGCGCATCCAAATCTTTACCTCGCAACACGACCTGGTCGGCATTGTTCTCAGGCTCGGTGCTGACGGGCGCTTCGCCCGCGACCGTCACCTTCTGCTCCTCAATCGTCACGCCCAGCTTAACGTCCAACTGCTCGCGGCGTCCGGCCACAACATCAACTTCCGCGTTCTCGTAAACGGCAAAGCCTGTGGCCTCCACGCTCAACGTGTAGCGCCCCGGCGCAAGGCCCGTGATTGTGTAAACTCCTTCGTCGTTTGTCGTCGCAGTCTTCTGCGCGCCGCTCTGGTCTGCGATGGTGACGGTTGCGCCGATGATGACGCCGCCAAGCTCGTCTGTCACCAGCCCGCGCAGTGTGCCAACGGTTTGCTGCGCGAACACGATGGAGAGCGAGCAATTGAGAGCCAGCAGAAGCACGAGGCCAAGGCCACGCTTAATCGTTACGGTAAATAAATTCATGGCTTGTTATCTCAAAAGAGAATGGACGCTTCCGTCCGTGTAATTCCGAGCGGAAGTCTCAGAATTTGAAAGTCCAAAAAGTGTCTTGCAGCTAACTACGGCAGGCCGATGCCAAAGTTAATGCCTGTGTTTGGCGGCGCTGCCTGTGGGCCAGTTGCGCCAGTTGGAGCGGCTGCCTGTCTGGCCTGCATCACGCTGAGCAGCGGCTCGACGCCGGAGACGACGGCAATGGCCGTGACGCGTCCCGGCTCTGTGCCCGCCGTGCTGGAAACGATAATCATGTCGCCAGCTTTCAACTGGGCTAAAGTGATAACGGGCAGTCTTTCTAGAATTTCCTGAAAGTCAACACCGCCGCCCATGCCTCCGCGCGGGCTATCGCCCTGCCCACCACGACCTCCGCCGCCTGGGCCACCGCCCGGTTTTTCGCCGCCAGCGCTTGCTTGCGTACCGCTGCTTGGCCCACCTGCTCCCGGTGCGCCGCCCCCGCCCATACGCATCGCCATCATCGTAGCCATCTCAGGCGGAATGCGTCGCAGCACTGAATCCTGACGGATTTGGACGGTGACGGGCTGCTTTGTCGTCAGATCGTTGAGCTTGACTTCATTGGCAGTAGCGTTGACGGCGACGATTGGGCCACCAATTGTGCGAAACGAGCCGGAGACTATTTCCTGGGGAGTAAAGTGCGTGTTGTCCGCGCTTTTATCGCCGAGCGCACGCAATTGATCGCCGACCTTCAACTCTGCAAAGGAACTCTGGCGCGCGTCGCTGAACTTGACTGAATCGGGCGCATAGCGGCGGAACGTTACGTTGGGAGCAGAGGCATTGATAATGACAGCCTGTGGCCCTGCGCCGCGCACGCGCGTCGTCACCGTTACTTCTTTCGTCTCAGCGTTGAGCGCGCTGATGACGCCGACGATGCCGCGCCGCTGCCATTCGTCGCGGTCGCGCTCATGCTTCTGCGCGATGTCCGTTTTCGTCATCACGATAATGATGCGCGCCGGGACAGACTTGCGGTCGTCGGCCATCATGCCGCGCGCGAAAACGCGGTCGCCGATGCTCACATCCGTCGCAGCAATTTTAGTGGCTTTGTCCAAGGTCTTCTCGCCGGGAGGAACACGCATGTAGATGGTATTGTCGGCGAGGGTGGCAGTGACGACCGAGTCTGCGTCCGTCTTAATGGTCATCTGCTTGGCCGCTATGTCAATCGCCGTCACTTCGCCGATGACCCCGTTCGGCGTTACTCCTGCATCCGTGGTTTGCTGCGGCGTCTGCGCGTTGGCAACCGCTGTGAGTGTCAGCGTCGCCAGCGTGAAGACGATCAAAAACTTTCTCATTAATTCTCCCTCACTTCTTCTGAAAAAGCGCTCTGCATTGATGCTGTGGCAAAATTCGGGTGGAGATAATCGCCGCTACTACAGTAAACGAATGACCTGACTAAATTATTACGCGGGAGCAATAACCAAGGTTCATCAATTATGCTCGCGCGCGCCGGAATCGCGGCACAGCCGAAGGCCGTTCAAGCTTAACTTTCGTGGGTGATTGCGAGCGCCGGGCGAAAAAGTTCCACAAAAGCGGCCAGACTCAGGCAAGCGACCCACTTTGATGTCTTCTCAACCGAAAAGTTGCACCTGGATACTGCGTTGTGCTCAGAGCTAGACTCTCTTTGTAAAGACGCACGACATGAGCCTTTGGTCGCACTTTTTCTGAAAAATTAACTGTGGAGAGAGGCGGGCCGAGATGAGAACTCAACTCTACGCTTTAAGCGCGTTTCCAGCCGACGCGGTAGCGCGCCGTCAGCGCCAGCCCCAGACTGGCAACCAGAAGACCTGCGGTGACGAGCGGCCAGACGTAAGGCAAAGACAAGACCAGCGCCCAAAAAGCCGTGCCTAGAAACAGCGCGCCCGTTTCGGAACGTTTGCCTTCGGGCAAGAGCCGCCGTTGCAGCCAGCGCCCCGTCGCCGCGTTGATGGCGACGCGACCGAAGAGCGTCCCCACGACCAGCAGCAGCAGCGCTGTGAGGCCGACGAGCGCGCCGACAGATGTTGGCAAAAATCTTAAGACCGCGAGCACGCCGAAGGTCATCACAATCGAGCCTACGAATCCGATCACGGCGACGCGAACGCTCGTTAACTGCAAACGCGCGACGGCGCGCCCGACCGTCGCAGGCATCACAGCCGTGAGAGCCAGCGAGACGACAAACCAGAAGAGCACCGCCAGCAAGCGCCAGCCCAGGTAATAGAAAGACCACTGCGGCGCGAAGATGGTCGCGGGATTGCGTGCCAGATGACGCAGTTCCTGTTCATAGCCAGCGTACATGACGGTCGTGCTCGCGGGGTCGCGGCCCGGCGCGCTCTTGCCGTGATGATACGCGCCGCCGATGACAATTACATCGCCGCCGATGCGCGAGCCTTCGCGCTGAATCACAGAACCGCCAATCGTCGCCACATCGCCTTCGACAGTGCCTTCGACAATCACATCGCCGCCCAGGGCCATCGCGCCATGCTTGACGTTGCCACGCACAATCACAGAGCGACCGATGCCAAACACGTCTCCGTTTTCGACGCCTTCGACGACGAGCGCCTCCGGGTCGTTCACACGCTGAGGGCTTTCGCTTTGCGCGCGTACGCCGATGGCCGCCACCAGCAGCGCAAAGCAGGCGACCGTCATCTGCCAGACGGCGCGCCGAAGGTCAAACTCGAAATGTCTGTGCAGAAGTGCCTGGTTCACTGTCTCTCTAAGGTCAAGGCTCTAGCGCCGGGGCGCAGCCTCCTCCAATCTGATGTGCGTGCGATGGTAGCTGCCAATAAGTCGTGGGAGCAAAAAGAGGGCGACGGCCAGAAGGAGAAAAGCGAAGACGGCCAAACTGTTCGACTCGAAAATCGTGTGCCCGCCGACGGCACGTGCGATGACGGCGAGGCCCGCGCCCAGGTTATAAAGGGCGCGGCCCATAAAGGCCAGGACGATTCCCGCGTGGCGTATCAGTAGGCTGAGCGGCTTCAAGATGGATTCGCTGACGACAGCGCCGCCAAGCAAAGCGAAAGAAGCAACGCCCAGCGCCAAACACAAACGAAGGGCGCGACCCCTCTCGGCACGCTCCGAGCGCAGACTGCTGAGATCACTTTGCGCGTGTGCCGCGACGACCTGCGAGAAATTAATTGGAAGCTCAAGCCGCTCGACCTCGCGGTCTCCGAGAGCGAAATCCAGTGTCCACAGTAAGCGCTGCTGTTCCTGCAACTCAGCCGCACACGTCGCGCATTCCTTGAGATGTCGCTCAAAGAGCGCAGCGGCAGAAGCGTCCAACTCGCCGTCCAAGTAGGCGGCGATCTCTTCGCTCTGGCAGTCTGATTGTTTACAGTGGGCTTCGCTCGTCATAACTTCTAAACTTAAACGCCTGTGATGCCGCGCTGGAGAAAATGCTGTCGCATAATCTCGCGTGCGCGGAAGAGGCGATTCTTGACAGTCCCCAGCGGCAGATTCGTCACTTCGGCAATCTCATCGTAGCTGAGATCGTGCGAGTGTCGCAGGACGATCAATTCCCTGTAGACGGCTGGCAATTCGCGCACGACCGCTTCAATCTCTGCGCGCCGCTCACGCTTCTCGCTCTCCTGCTCAGGCGAGAGTCGCCCGCTCTCAATCGGCAAATCATATTGCTCGCCGTCCGATTGACTGATGAGCGACTGCTCTCGCGTCGAGTATCGCCGCAGGTGGTCGACGGCGGCGTTGTGCGCGATCTTGTAAATCCACGTTGAGAATTTGTATTCGGAACGATAGCGGGCGAGCGAATTGTAGACCTTGATAAAGACTTCCTGTGTCAAATCAAGCGCCGCTTCGTAATCGCCGACCATGCGATAGACGTAGGCCGCGATGGGGCGTTGGTAACGACGTACCAACTCCTCAAACCCGTCCTCGCGTCCGGCTATCGCGCGCGTCACCAAATCGCAATCCGCGATTGCGCTTACACTCTTGAAGGGGATGGCTGCACTCATACTCATGATGCAAAGGTCTTACGCGGCTGAAACAAGAAAAGTTTCAGCCGCAGAAGGCAGGAGTCAGAACCCAGAATTCAGGAGAAAAGAAAGAAAATTAAAAGCGGTTTCAGCCTTTTATTCTGGCTTCTGAATTCTGCTTTTACTTCCACGCCAGCGTAGCAAGACCGGCTGGTGCGGCGATGGCGTCAAAGCTCAAGTCGCCGGAAGGGATTACCAGCCCCAGTTCGGCGGGGCCGAGGGCGCGCACGGAAGTGTCCAGCGTCTCGGCGATTATCTCGCTGACGTGTTCTTTGTCAAAGCCTTCGCCCATGACCAGCAGATTTTGCAGAGAGGCGGTGGGCGCTCCACCATCAGCGGGCGCTAAGCGATCACGATAAAACAGGAGCAAACGATACAACTCGTCGTCGCGGTCATCATCCTCGCACATAACGGAGCGCGTAATGAGCGGCTCTTTGTCGCGCACGAGCAACGCCGTAAAGCCTTCGGTGTGCGAGCTAAGCAAGAGGGCGTCTCCGACGGGTGCACTTCTGGCGAGCCAGCGCGCTTCGCCCATGTGTCGCGGAAGGATTAGCCCCGTGCGCCAGCCGAGCGCGGCAAACGTCTCTTCATACTCGCCGAGCACATCTTGCCTCATGCCCGTCACAATGTATCGAGCGCGCCGCTGTGCGTCAGGCTTCAACTTATCGCGCGAAAAGCGCAACTCTTCAAGGCTCGCGCCAAAGCCCCGCTCGATTTTCCAGCGCAGCACCTCTTCCAACTCCCCGCGCGTGGCGGGCGCGTTCTCAAGCGTTAAAATCAGCGTTCGCGTCGCCGCTTCCGGCAGCGCGACAGACCATTTTTGCTGGCGTCCCAAGCCTGCGCCGAGCGCCACGTCGTTCAGCGATTGGGCCAGAGCATTACCGTCCTGAATGTTGCGCTCGTCATAGTTTGGCGTGACCAATCCGGCGGGAAGAGCGACGGTCGCTGCGCGCCGCAAGGTAAATCCGCCGCGACGACGATAATCCAGATGAACGACCGTCGCATTGTTGCTCTCGATGCCGACGGCAGCCGACGGATAACGCGGTGCGACGAGTTGGCTGAAAGGATTAGCGGGCATAAAGAGATTTTGGATTTTAGATTTTGGATTTTAGATTAAAAGACCGAGAGCTTTTCGAGGTTGGATTCAAGATTCCGTAGCACCAATCCAAAATCCAAAATCTAAAATCCAAAATGGCTTTCACCATTCGCTGTAGGGTCTGCCATCGGATGAGATGTCTGTGGACGCGCTGCGGACTTGGGTGATGCCTGTGCCGCCTTCGATTGACGCCGGGTCATCGCCCGTTTCGAGCGTCCAGTTTCTCTCGCCTGTCATCGGGTCTTCAGGAATCTCGCGCAGGTATCCTTCGCTCACAAGCTCTTCGAGCGACTGCGGCAGTTTGCCTTTATCCGCTGCATACTGGTCAATCAGCTTGCGCATTTGAAAGAGGTCGTCGCGGAGCACCGTCTCGCGCGCGTGGCGCGTCGCCTTCTGATACTGCGGCAGCGCGACCGTCGCCAGAATAACAATGATGGAGATGACGATCATCAGTTCGAGCAGCGTAAAGCCGCGCGCAGAGCGCAAGGGTAAAAGGGTAAAAGGTGAAGAGGGTAAAAGGTGAAGACCGGCGCTTTTCCTTTTCGCCATTTCCCCGTTCCCCTTGTCTCCCTTTATGTCTTGTTTACCACTCATTGTATTTCGTCCCATCAAGAGCCGTGGCCTTGGATTTCGAGCGCACGTCGAAAACATTCTCGCCGCTCCATGATGAAGAGTCAGGCGTATCATATGTCGAGCGCAAATCCCAATCAGACTGGCCCGTCATCGGGTCAATCGGAATAGAGCGCAGATAAACCTTCTTCTTCGTCGAGGTCAGCGTGTTGTCCGTGGCCTTTCCGGTCGAGTCTCCGAGACCAACGATGCCCCCTCCCGCGCCGCCTCCGGCCAAGCCGGGCAGAGGGGTAACGCTGACGCCGCTGACCAGCGTTTCAAGGCTTGGCGGATAGAGGTCTGGGTTATCCGAACCGAAGATCAACTGGTCTGTAATCCCGACCCTGACGCGCGGGTCGACGTAAACCTGCGCTGCGCCGCCACCGCCAGCACCGCCGCCTGCATCCCCTCCGGGGACTGGTGCGCCTCCGCGCGGGCGCTGTAGCATAGCGCCCGCAATCGCCTCACGATGAAACTGGTCAATCGCGTTGCGCATCTGCCGCAACTCCTCGCGCAAGCGCTGCTCGCGCTGCCGCTTGACGGAGACCTTGACCAGCGGAATGACGCCCAGGGTCATCACCGTCAGCACGGTCAAAGTCATAATCAACTCGATGAGCGTGAAGCCCCGTGCGCCAGACGCGTCGCCGCGTCTCGACCCACGGTGTCCAAGCGTCTTAAACCAGCTATGTCTGACAAAAGCTTTCACAATACTACTTCACTACAATCCGGCTCTCGAAGAGTTGCGGCGTTAACTGAGAATTGGCGGATGAGAGTTGAACGCTGTTCTTCTCAAAGCTGAGCGCGCTCTCGCCCGTCGCCACGGCTTCGATGTCCAGGAAGACAAGCACGCTTGCGCCGGTCTTAAACTTTCCGCCCGCTGGCGGCATCAAGGAGACGGTCACAATGCCCGACGGATCAATAGATTGCATGACGACGGGCGCGCTCGCCGAAAGATCGCCCTGGCTGATGCCGCGCACGGCGACAAAACGCGAATCAAAACGAAGCTTGACCATCACAGCGTTGAGAGAAGCGCTTGAAATCAGCATCAACGCCAACCGCTGTTTTTCGCCGACGCGCATCTCTGCTTGAGCAGGCATCAAACGCAATTCGGCAACAGCTTTGACGGTTGGCGTAGCCTGTGCTTTCGCGGCGTTGACTCCGCTCGCTACTTTTTCAGCGGCGGACGGTTTTTCGATAGTTGTCGCCGGGCGCGCGTATGAAGGCGGAGGCGCTGTCGTCTCCTGTGCTGCGACTGTGGCCGCGTCAGTTGGCTGCTGCGTCGTAGTTGCGATTGTTGTTTGTTGCGGCGGCGTATCAGTCAGATTAAGTAGTTGCGGCGTCGCTGCGCCAGCGTTGTTTGTACTCGTGTTGGCCGAACGGCCACCGACTAGCTGGGCGACGGCAGCGGCAACGTTGAGCGACGCGGGCGGCGCGCTGCTCTGCGCGGGAGCAGTAAGGCCCGCAGTTGTCGTCAACGCATTGCCCGTTTGAGTGCTCGGCTGAGCGGGAAGCGCAGCGGCGGCGGTCGTGTTGGCGGGCAACGAAGACTGCGACGCTGGAACGTAAGCGGGCTGCTGTTCCGCAGCAGGTACTTGCGCGACTACGTTTGCCGGAGCAGTACGCGCTGCCGCGAGTTGTTCTTCGCGCTCTGCTTCCTGCACCATCGCTTCGAGCGAGCCGCTGGTCGGCGTCTGCAACGTACCCGATGGACGCAACTCTTCATCGCGCGGCGTCACAGCCGGAGCGCGAAGCACTCGCGGCGTGACGGCGATGACAATGTCCGTCTTATTGTTATTGCGCGTCGGCGCTGTGAACAAGCGGCCCAGGATTGGAATCAGTCCGAGGATGGGCAAGCCCCTTCGCCCGTTGGATTGTGTGTCCTGAGCGATGCTGGCGAGCATCATCGTGCGGTTGTTTTGAATGCGCGCCGTGCCTGTCAGCGTGCGCTCGGTAAAGGTGGGCGTCAGGCCGCCCGCGCCGAGGATGTCTTTCGATTCGATGGACATCTTGACCTGCACGTCGAGGTTCGGAAAGACCTGCGGTGTAAACTTTAAGGTCAGGCCCGTCGGCTCATACTGAATGACGGGAAAGCCGCCGCCAAAAACGCCGCCGGTCGTGCCGCCCGTGCCGCCCGTGCTCGGAGTCTGGTTGAAGTTGCCGAAGGGATAGGTTTGAGCGGTCTGCACGGGCACGCGCTGGCCGATGCGCGCCGAAGATTCTTCGCCGTTGAAGGCGTGCACCTGTGTCGAAGCCAGCAGGCGGCTGCGGCTTTTGTCCTGTAGCGCCTGAAGGGTTGAAGCGGGCAGCAGGAGCGCTGCGCCAATCGCCGTCGGCACTGAGCCGAAGACCTGATTCGCTACCTGCTGGCTGCCGCCGACGGCGCGAACGCCGCTGGAGCCGCCGAGCGTGATGATGCCGCCGTCGCTTGAGCCGACCTGATTACCGAACTGCATCAGGTCGCGGCTCGACACTTCGTAGATGCTGACATCCATCACGACTTCCGCGCGGTCTTTATCAATGCTCTGAAGGATTTCGCCGATGAGGCGAATATTCTCCGCCGTATCGCGCACGGTGATGGAATTGGTCGCCTTGTCCGGCAGCACGATGGGCTGCGGGCGGCCCTGGTTCGGCGGAATCGCCGCCGTAATCAAATTGCGCGCCACGTCCGGCTCGACATTAGATAGATAGAACGTGCGGATGACGAGTTGTTGATATTGCGGGCGGCGCGTCTGGTCTGCGACGAGGATTGTGCGGCGACTGATTTTTTGAAAGAAGAGTCCTTCCTGTAAAAAGACGTAATCGAGCGCCTGCGAGGTCGTCACGTTGCGCAGGTTGACTTCGATGGTGCGCGGCTGGCGAAACGATTGCGTGTCGAAGATAACGTTGAGTCCAAGCTCGGTCGCAAGGTTGCGGATAAACTGTTTGAGGTCGCCACTGTAGGTGATAATACGCAATTGCTCGCTGGTCGTGCGCGGGGCAGATTGTTCCTGCTGTGCGGCGCGTGCGGCTGAAGGCGTCTGCGGCGTTGCGGGGTTGATGTCGCCGCTTTGCTGCAGCCTGTACGAAGTCGGACTCACGCGCGGGCTGGGGCCGCCGTTGCCGTCGCCTTCCTTCTCGCGCTGCAAGCGCAACATGCGCTCCATCTCGGAGAGCGCAAGTTGGTTCACAGGGTCATATCCGTAAGCCTGTCGAAAGGCGTTGTAAGCCCCTACGTAGTCGCGCTGCTCTGCGAGGGAGCGGCCCTGCTGCATGTACTGCTGCGAGGCGTTGAAGACTGCCCGCCGGTAGTGCAACTGGTACTCGGTGTTTGAAGGGTCGGCGGCGACAGCCAGCGTAAACTCCTGCGCGGCGCGCTCCCATTGTTGGGCAGCCTCGTACTGCAAGCCCTGCTTGAAGTTCTTCTCGCCCTTTTTCTTGGCAAACGCCGTCATCGGCATAGCCAGCAGACAGAAGACAACGAACAGGGACGCCAACGAACGCATGCGAACGGATATTTTCATCTCACACCTTTTCTAATTGTAAGTGACCGGCCCAAGAACGGCTGCAACAGAAGTTTAAAGCAACCTTACGCTATCAAAAACTCCCGGTGAGCGCGTTGGACGAAAGCACTCAACGGTTCTTACACGCCAGCAGCAAAGCGTTGTTCCGAAAAACAGTTTTCAGTTTTCAGTACAGACCAGTTGCTTTCTTCTGAAAACTCAAAATTCAAAACTCAAAACTGATTAAGCATTCATCAGCTTTATCTCTTCGACAAACGTGACGCGATTGATTTCGTGCAGCGTCGAGACGCCGCTGAAAACTTTTTGGAGCGCCGATTCGCGCAGGCCCGTTAAGCCCTCGCTTTCCGCTGCGCGGCGCACCTCCGAACCCGGTCGGCGCTCGACAATCATCTCTCGGATATTATCCGTCAAATCCAGCAACTCGTGAATCGCCGTGCGCCCGCGATAGCCCGTGTGATTACAGGCGTCGCAGCCGACGCTCATGTAAAACGTGCTCGAACGATGCTCGTCGGGCCTGAGACCGGATTCGAGCAATTCTTCGTCGGTCGTTTCGTGCGGGCGCTTGCAAATCGGACAGAGCATGCGTATCAAGCGTTGCGCCAGCACGCAGTTCAAGCTCGATACGAAATTGTACGGCTCAACACCCATATTCAGAAAGCGCCCGATCACGTCGATGACGTTGTTGGCGTGGACGGTCGTGAAGACGAGGTGGCCCGTGAGCGCAGATTGAATGGCGATCTGCGCTGTCTCGTTGTCGCGGATTTCGCCGACCATGATCTTGTCCGGGTCGTGACGCAGGATAGAGCGCAAGCCGCGCGCGAAAGTCAGGCCCTTCTTTTCGTTGACAGGAATCTGCGTGATGCCGTGCAACTGGTATTCGACGGGGTCTTCAATGGTGATAATCTTGTCTTCTTCGTTGCGAATCTCGTTGAGCGCAGCATAAAGAGTCGTCGTCTTACCCGAACCCGTTGGCCCGGTAACGAGCACCATCCCGTAAGGCTCTGCGATGTAGCGGCGAAACTTCCTGATGTCCATTTCGGAAAACCCGACGACATCCAGATTCAGATTACGAAACGACTCATTAATCTGCTCTTTATCGAGAATACGAATAACGGCATCCTCGCCGTGCACGGTCGGCATAATCGAGACGCGGAAATCAACGTTGCGCCCTTTGTAACGAACACGAAAGCGACCGTCCTGCGGCACGCGCCTTTCGGCGATGTCCAATTCCGACATGACCTTGATGCGCGAAATCAGCGTTTGATGATAGGCGAGGTCAATCGGGTCGACCTTGGCGTAGAGCGCGCCGTCGATGCGAAACTTGACCTGCACTTCCGTGTCGCGCGTTTCGATGTGAATATCCGAGGCGCGCGACTCCATCGCGTTGTAGATGACGGTATCAACGAGCTTGATAATCGGCGACATGTCGGAGTCGGTCGCCAGACGGTCAAGGTCGAGCACTTCCTCGCCATGTTCTGTTTCCTTAACAAGCGAGATGCGGAAACCGGATGTCGCCTCTTGCAGAACGCGCTGGGTCGCGTCGCCCTTGCGGAGCACCACGTCAATCGCCCCGGCGGTCGCTACGTGCGGGACGATGCGCGCGTGCAGGGCGCTCGCCAGTTCGTCGAGGCGTTCGAGGTCGGTCGGGTCAGCCATCGCCAGATGCAGGCGCTTGCCTTCGCGCCGGAGCGGCACGAATTGATGGCGCACCATCAAATCAACCGGCAACTCGCCCAAGAGCACATAGTCAATCGGCGAATCGCCGTCGGGCGGCAACAAGTCTACGTACGGCAGGCGATAACGCAGGGCCAGCGTGCGCGCCTCGCGCACCTCCGGCGGCTCGTGTCCCTCCGGGCCGGGAACGCTAAAAGAAGGCACTGTGGCCGCTAATTCTTCGGCTTGCTTCATAATTACTCAGTTTTCAGTTTTCAGTTTTCAGAAAAATGGTTGCGTACAGCGCGTCGATAAACCTTAACGAAGGGGCTTTCAAATACTAATTAGCTGAAAACTGAAAACTCAAAACTGCCTTACCTCGTTGACGGAGCGTTTGAGATTGACTGAATAATCGGGAGATAGATTGCGAGCAGAATCGTGATGACGACGCCGCCCATGACAATAAGAATCGCAGGCTCGATCGTCGTCGTCAACTGCTCAAGCTTAACTTCCGCCTCGGCATCATAAAAAGATGAAACCTCATCGAGCATCTCGCGCAGAGAGCCGGAGCGCTCGCCGACGCCGATCATGTCGAGCGCGAGTTCGGGAATCCAGCCCGACGATTCAAGGCTTTCGGTAAAGGTGCGCCCCTCGCGTATCATCGGCAGGATGGCAGAGCTGCGCCGTCGCAACTCACGGTTCGTGATTGACTCAGCCGCAATCTCCCATGATTCGACCAGCGTAATGCCGCCCGCCAGCAGCGTCGCCAGGCTGCGCGTCGCCTGCGCGACAGACAAATGTACCAGCAGCTTTCCGACAATCGGGATTTTCAAAAGAAAGTTGTCAATCGTCAGCCTGCCCGAAGGCGTGCGCGACCAGACCACCAAAAAAACGACTGTGCCGATGACGACAGGCGCAAGCCAGAAGAGATTGCTCGCCAACCAACCGGAGATGCCGACCACGAGCAAGGTCAGCGTCGGTAGCTTAGCGCTGCCGAAGCCCGTAAAGAGGTCTGTCATGCGCGGCACGACGTAGATGGTCAGAAAAGCGACCATGCCGAAGGAAGCGATCAGGAGCAGCGTCGGGTAAGCCAGCGCGCCGCGAATCTTGCGCCGCAGTTGCACGTTGCGCCGCATGTATGTGACGTAGCGCGTCAGCACTTCGTCGAGCGCGCCCGAACGCTCGCCCGCTAAAATAGAGGCCGTATAGATGCGTGGAAAGACGGAGCCTTGCGCGGCGAAGGCTTCCGAGAGCGCCGCGCCGCCGCGAATCTTTTCTTCAACGTCGGTGAGCACCATCCGCAGGCCACCCGAAGGCGAGCGCTTGCGCAGCATCGTAATCGCTTGCAGGATGGGGATGCCCGCACGCAGGAGCGCCGAGAGTTGCTGGTTAAAGAGCAGGAAATCGTTGGCTTTGAAACGCGCGTGCGTGCCGCCGCCGCCCCTGCGCGTTAGAGCAGCGACGCCTGATGTCTTCGGCGGCGTGACGGCAAAGACGCGAAAGCCTTCGCTTTCGAGCCGCGTGCGCGCCTCCTGCACGCCGACCGCTTCGACCGTTCGCGTCACGATCTCTCCGGCGGGCGTTCCTAAACGACAGATGAATTCAGCCATGTCCGTCCATGAAACATTAAATCATTCAGTCTATTGATTGGGGGAAGTGAACAATTCAATGAAAAGTTGGGTTGAAAGTATAGCACGAGCATTACGAAGTGCGGAATTCAGGAGTCAGAATTCAGAAGCCGGAATACGAGGCTGAAACCCGCTTCTTTCTGATTTTCCGTTCTTCTGACTCCTGACTCCTGGCTTCTGAATTCCGTTCTCCAACTTCTTCCGCAGAAGCTTACACTCCGTCGGGCCGTGAAAGTTGCAACCAAATGGCCTATCGCATGCGTCTGATGAAAATAGACCTGACGGGGCGAGCGCGCGGAGGCTGTGAGACGCACAACATAGTCTTATCACACGGCCTACACAAATGGATTCTTGCGCCAGTGCGAGGCGTTGGCTTACAATGCTCGACAGCCATCGCTTCGGGAAACTAAATTGAAGATAGCGAGCGGCAGTCTCCCCGTCAGCCGGTCTACATCTTAAAAATTGCGCGCCCCTGTCCCCGTCGTCTCCTGCGTAACGGCTCACGGGTGCGGTGACTACTCTCAAACGAATCGGGCCAAGCCAAAGGCCCGGATGGTGAAATTAGTAAGAGGAACACATGAAAGCACAGCGCCGCTCGCACGCCTTATTGCTTGCGCTTGTCACGGCCCTCGCCCTTGTCTTCTGCGCTCTCGTCGCGCCGCATCTGACACGAGCACAACAAACGTCTGACGCAAAGAAGCCGCAGGCCAGCCCGGCGGCGACGCCGAAAGCCCCGCCGCGCACCGGCGGCAACGACGAGCAGATTATCGTCAACACAGATTTGATTAACCTGACCGTCACCGTCACGGATCAATATGGCCGTTATGTTTCGGGCCTCGACAAGAAAGCCTTTGCCGTCTTCGATGGCAAAGAGCAGCAGGAAATATCACACTTCTCGGACGACGACGCGCCCGTCTCGGTCGGCGTCATCTTCGACGTGTCAGGCTCTATGAGCGGCGACAAAATCAGGAAAGCGCGCGAAGCGCTCTCGCGTTTTATAGAGATGAGCCACGACTCGGACGAATATTTTTTGATCGCCTTCAACTCTCGCGCCCAACTCGTTCTGGATAAAACGCGCGACGGCAAGGCCGTGCTCGACAAGCTGACCTATGTTGAGACGCGCTCCAACACGGCGCTCTACGATGCGACGTATCTAGGCGTCGAGAAAGTCCAGCGCGGCGCGCATCAGAAACGCGCCCTGCTGCTTATCTCGGATGGGCAGGACAACGATTCGCGCTACACCTTCTCGGAAGTGCGCCGTCTCTTGAAGGAGTCCGACGTAGTGCTCTACTCGATAGGCATTCTCGGCGCAAACGACCCCGGCAGTTCGCTCGGCCTTGAAGGACAGGCTATCCTGGACGAGTTGTCGGCGGTCTCCGGCGGCAAAGCCTTTTTCCCCAGCAGCGGCCCGGAGATGGACGAAATCTTCGAGAAGATTGCGCTTGAGTTGCGTCATCAATACTCCATCGGCTACCGGCCCAACAATTTTACGAACGACGGCAAGTGGCACAAGATCAAAGTCAAGGTGACGCCGCCGCGCGGGCTGCCCCGGCTCTTCGTGCGCAGCCGTGAAGGCTATTACGCCATTACCAACCCGCGTTAAAAGTTTTGCCCAAAGAGCCGCGTCCGTCGGCAACTTACAGGGGGTCAAACGGCATCTGTTCAAGTGTGCGCCCACGTGTGCGGCGCGCCGCGAGTCCAAAAGTTCTTTGCCCCAGCCACGCGAGAGCCGCCCGCAGGCGGCTTTGAGAGCAAGCTGACAAGCGCCCCGCTCTTCCCTCTCCGGCCAGAGACAAGGCCGGGCGGGACGCAAGCGGGGCGCTTTTTGCAGAGGCTGGACAGAGTGGGTATTGGCTAAAGAGTTACAGGGCTGGTGTCGGGCATCCCGCATCTCATATCTGTATTTCGAGGTTACTTAGACGAGATGAAAGAGATTCGAGTTCACAAAATGAGCCACGTCCGGCGCACGCTTGCGCTCGCCGCCTTCAGCGCTGTGGCAATCGCCCTGCTGGTCGCTTCAAATTCGGGCTGGGCGCAGACGCGTACGACGCCGCAGGACGCGCGCCCTCGTCGTGTTGACCAACCGCAACAGAATAGCGTGGCGACTCCGTCGCCGACTCCGAAAATCATCAAGGCTCAGCCGACGCCAACGCCCGCCGGAGCGCCGTCCCTCTTGCCTTCTCCGACGCCGCCCGCAGACGAAGGCGATGAGATTGGCGAAGGTGATGTGGTCAAGGTTGATACGAACCTCGTTAACCTGAACGTACGCGTTATTGATCGCAATAATCGCCCGATTAACGACGTGCGTAAGGAAGACTTTCGCATCTTTGAAGACGGTGTGCCGCAGCCGATTGAATTCTTCTCGCGCGAGGAAGTGCCGATCTCTTACGGCCTCGCGGTTGATACCTCCGGCTCTCTGCGCTCGCAGCTACAGCAGGTGATTGACGCCGCCAAGACCATCATCAACAGCAATAAGAGCGGCGATGAAACTTTCCTCGTTCGCTTCGTTGACAGTGAAAAGATAGAGACGGTGCAGGATTTCACGTCCAACAAGAATGATTTGATTGACGCGATTGACAGCTTTTACGTCGAAGGCGGACAGACGGCCATCATTGACGCCGTATATCTGTCGGCGGAGCACGTCGCGCAGTATAAGAAGGGCAGCGACGATGACCGCCGCCGTCGTGCGTTGATTGTTATTACAGACGGCGAAGAGCGCGGCAGCTTCTACAAAAGAGAACAACTCTTCGCGCGACTGCGCGAGGAAGACGTGCAGATTTACGTCATAGGCTTCGTCAACGAGCTGGACAAAGAGGGCGGCTTTATACGCAAAAGCCCGCGCGAAGAGGCCATGAATCTGCTCAATCGTCTGGCGAAAGAAACGGGCGGGCGAGTCTTTTTCCCGGAATCGTTGTCGGACTTGCCCAAGATTGCCGACGAGATTGTGCGCGACATGCGTACGCAGTACGTCATCAGCTATAACCCGACCAACAAGGCACGCGACGGCTCTTTCCGCGCCATCAAGGTCACGGTTGCAGACGCGCCCGGTAGCAGCAAGCGCATCGCGCTGACGCGTTCGGGCCGCACAGTGCCGCGCGAGGGAGCGCCCGCGCAACCCAGACAGCCAGCCGCCAGCACGACAAAGCCTGCGCCCCCCGGCGGTCGCAGGAATCCATAGACTTTCAATAATTCTAAATAAGTAGGAAAGCAGCGGTCAGACCTTGGCCGCTGCTTTTTTTGGCTACTGCTTTTTCTTTTGGCTGCTGCTTTTTCCTTCAAGACTTTCTTTCACTTTTGTGTCGCTAATGTCGCTTACATAACTATTACATTCCGTCCACTCATATCTTGCTACGATACTTCCAGCCCCTTCATCATAATTAGCGGCATAACTTTTTGAATTCTGAAACGGGGAGTCATCATGCTTAACGAGGCAATCATCAAAAACGAAAAATCCAGCATCAATTGGGCCACGTCCCTTTGGCTGCTGCTTTTTCACGTGGGCGCTATTGCGGCGCTCTTCATGTGGAGTTGGAAAGCCTTTGCTCTGACAGTCTTTCTGTGGTGGGTGGCCGGGAGCCTCGGAGTCGGGATGGGCTTTCATCGCCTGCTGACGCATCGCGGCTATAAAGTGCCGAAGCCAATCGAGTATTTCCTGACCTTCTGCGGCACGCTGGCGATGGAGGGTGGGCCAATCTACTGGGTCGTCACACATCGTATTCATCACGCTTATACGGAAGCGCCCGGCGACCCGCACACGCCGCGCGACGGCGCATGGTGGGCACACATCGGCTGGATGCTGAAAGGCACGGCGCAGCAATATTCCGAGGAAACGCAGATGCGCTATGCTCCGGATTTGTTGAAAGACCCGGTTCACGTCTGGATTAATCGCCTCTGGTGGTTGCCGCTGGTCATCTCAGGTGTGCTGCTCTTTATGGTTGGCGGCTGGCCGTTTCTGATGTGGGGCGTCTTCTTCCGCGTTACTTTTAATCTACACGCAACGTGGCTGGTCAACTCCGCGACGCACATGTGGGGCACGCGCCGCTTTGAGACAACCGATGATTCGACCAACAGTTGGTGGGTGGCGCTGCTCACCTTCGGCGAAGGCTGGCACAACAATCACCACGCGCATCCGACAGCCGCGCGTCACGGCCTCGCGTGGTATGAGATAGATGTCAACTGGTGGGGCATCCGCACCCTCCAACTGCTCGGACTGGCGAAAGGCGTCAAGCTCATTAACCTGAGCCAGCCTGCAACCAGAGATTCCGCAGATTCCGAAGCAGCCCAACCGCT
This sequence comes from Pyrinomonadaceae bacterium, assembly GCA_036387475.1. Taxonomy (GTDB): domain Bacteria; phylum Acidobacteriota; class Blastocatellia; order Pyrinomonadales; family Pyrinomonadaceae; genus DASVTR01. Next base: position 24,637 of record DASVTR010000020.1, read on the forward strand.
CTCCAAAGCAGCGTAAATTAAAGTATGAACGATGAACGCGGCAGCGATGAACTGTTAAGCTCTTAACAGTTCATCGTTCCGCGTTCTGCGTTCATCGTTTACAATACGTTCGTGCGTGTTAGCGGTCGTCGTAAATCAATCGTCTTCTTCGTCACGTTCGGCGCTTGTCTTGTAGCACTGGCAATCGCGCTGAACGTCGGCTGGATTCTGCTCAACTGGCGTCAACTAGCGCTGCTCGTTCTGGGCATCATCTTCTTCATCGCCATCATCAGCGGGCTTGTGCTCAATACAATCTTTCTCGTCCGCGAGATTCGCCGCAACGAACAACACGACGCCTTTATCAATGCCGTCACGCACGAACTGAAAACGCCCATCGCCTCGATTCGTCTCTACCTGCAAACACTACAAACGCGTGAAGTGGACGAGGCCAAGCGCCGCGAGTTTTACAACGTGATGCTGGAAGACAGCAATCGCCTGCTGCACACGGTCGAGCAGGTATTGCGCGCAGGGCGGACGGGCGACCGCCGCCGCCAGATTAATACGGGCGTGATAGACATTGGCGAGATGGCGCGCGAGTCTGTTGAGTTGGCCCGCACGCGCTATAACCTGACTGAAGACTCGCTGCGTTTTACCAATTCTTTGCCCGAAGGCGAGCCAGCCCTTGTCTTCGGCGACGCAGAGGAATTACGCGCGGCCTTCTCAAATCTGCTGGATAACGCGGTTAAGTATTCTGACGATGAAGTATTGATTACGACAGAGGTGGCGGCGATTGATGAGCGGCGCGTGGCGGTGAGCATCAAAGACCGTGGCATAGGGATTCCACGCGCAGAATTGAAGCGCATCTTTAAGCGCTTCTATCGCGCGCCCGGCCACTTCATGAAGCGTTTCAAGGGCACAGGGTTAGGACTCTTCATCGTTCGCTCGATTGTCAAAAAGCATGGCGGTCGCGCCTTTGCCGAAAGTGAGGGCGAAGGCCGCGGCAGCACTTTTACGATTCAACTGCCGAGGACAATTAAAAGATGAGCGCCGTCCTGGTCGTAGAAGACGAACAACACCTGGCCGACGGGCTGCGCTTCAATTTGGAAGCCGAAGGCTACAAGGTTGAGACAATCGGCAACGGCGAGGCCGCGCTTGAATTGTTAACGAGAGAGCGCAAACGTTTCGCTGCGGTCGTCCTCGACGTGATGCTGCCGGGGATGGACGGCTTTACGGTCGCGGCGGAATTGCGGCGCGTGGGCCAGTTTGTTCCCATCCTGATGCTGACCGCACGCGGGCGTCCCGAAGATGTCCTGCGCGGATTTGAAGCAGGCGCTGACGATTACCTCCCAAAGCCCTTCGAGTTGGCTATCCTGCTGGCGCGGCTGCGCGGGCTGCTCAGGCGCAGCGAATGGCTGTATCGAGATCAAGACAATGGAGTCGGCGCACCGGACGACGACGCGCCCGCACAGGCTACCGAAGATGAAACGGTGGGCCACAAACGCGAAGCTCCCGCCCGAAAAACATCCGCAGAGGTTTTCATCTTCGACGGCAAGACGATTGACTTCGGCGCTCTGGAGTTGCGCGTTGGCCCAAGAGTTGTGCGGCTGACTTTGATGGAGACTGAGCTGATTCGCTATCTCATCAAGCACGCAGGAAGGCCCGTCTCGCGCAAGGCGATGCTCGAAGATGTCTGGGGACTGCACGAAGACACGGACACGCGCGCCATAGATAATTTCATCGTCCGCCTGCGCAGGTACATCGAAGGCGAGCCATCCAAACCAAAACATCTCTTGACGGTCAGGGGCGTCGGCTATCGTTTCATCGCCGAACCCGAAACGGAAGGCAAAGGGCAGAAGTAGAAAGGCACAGAGGGAAAGAGTCTAATCGTGCACGCCCGTGGGGGTCATCTCGACGGCTCCCAGCCGCTCCAGATAACGTATGCGATGGTGAGAATAAAGAGCAGTGCAAAACAGAGGGTGGCAAAAACAAATGGGTCAATCGGAAAAAAGCTATGTACCTCTTCTTCCTCTTCAGTCAAATCCTGCGGAAGCTTCAGATCGCCCGTGTTGACGGCGAGCGTGCCGTCGTTATTAGAACTTTGAGTGTTGCCCGCGCCGCGTTTTTCTTCAAGCGGCGCGAGGCGCGCTTCGTATTCCGATTCGCCGGAGTTGTTTCCTCCCCTAGCGAGACGCGCACGCCGCGACCTTTTCCTTATAGCCATTTAATCTTCCTAAGATAAAGATAGAGTCCTAAGCCGATGAGGAACATCGCGAGCAGAGCGAAGACGTAGCCGTATCTCGCGTGTAGCTCTGGCATGTAGGTGAAGTTCATTCCGTAGATACCGGCGATGAGCGTCACAGACATGAGGATTGTAGCAATCGAGGTCAGCCGTTTCATCACCACGTTCATGCGATTGCCCTGAATCGAAAGATAAGCGTCCATCGTTGAGCCGAGCATATCGCGGAGCGTGTCAATCGTATCGGCGACTCGAATGATGTGGTCGAAGACATCCTGGAAATAGACGTGCGTTTCGCGTGCGAAGATTGGCTGCTCGCGCCTGAGCATCGTGTTAAAGACATCGCGCAGCGGCGTAATCGAACGCCGCAGCCAGAGGAGTTGTTTCTTGATGCGAAAGATTTCCTCTATGGAGCGCGGGTCGAAGACACCGAAGATTTGGTCTTCCAGATCATCCATCCGCTCGCTCATCGTGTCCAGCAGCGGCAGGTAATCGTCAACAATCGCATCCATCAAGAGGTATGCGAGCAATCCTGCTCCATGTTCCGCGCGGTCAGTCCATTCATGCCAGAGCCGCGAAGCAGTCTCGACGGCGCGAATGGGTTGGCTATGAACCGTGACGAGGTAGTTCTTGCCGAGAAAGATATTCAACTCGCGCAACTCAAGCTTGTTTTCCGGGCCGACTAGTTCGGCCTCGTAAAGCACGATGAAATAATAGCCCTGATACTCTTCGACCTTGGGCCGCTGGTGGGCGTTGCGGCAGTCTTCAATTGAGAGCGGGTGAAAGCTGAACTCTTCGGCCAGTTCTATAAAATCCTCGCTCGTCGGGTCTGAGACATCGGCCCAGACGACGTTCTGCTCGCCCAGACAAAAGTCGCTGATATCGGCTGCCGGAAAGTCTTCCTGAAACTTTTTGGACGTGCTATCCAGGCAAATAGTCTTAATCAAACCGGCCTGTTCTCCTTTATCCGAGATAGAACGAGTTTGGCTGTCAGAAACAGCGAAGCTTAAAACTAAAGCTCAACTTTAAGAGTAGAGACAAAAAGGAATTTTGGAGCGGCACGCCTTCAATCCCCTTATCCCTTTTCACTTCGTTTTATTCTTTGGCGCTGACAGAGCCGCTGATCTTCTTACGCGTTGTCTCACCCGTCTTGAGCACGGGGACGGCCCTGTCCACATCCATGTGCGGGCGCGGGATGACGTGCGTGGCGACGACCGTACCGACGCGAGAGGCGGCAGCCGCACCGGCGTCCACCGCCGCCCTAACGGCAGCCACATCTCCGCGCACAATCGCCGTCACCAACCCGGCGTCAATCTTCTCATAGCCAACCAGATGAACATTAGCGGCCTTGACCATCGCGTCAGCCGCCTCGATCATCGCCACCAATCCCATACATTCAACCATTCCGAGTGCTTCCATACCTTGCCTCTACTTTCAAGCGTCTACGCTTTGATAACTTAAAACGATTCTCTGCGATTTGAAGTCCTGAGCTATCCCGCCAACGAAGCCAGGTGCTGAATTAAGGAACACGCCTGAACACTTTGATAATCTCGTAGGGCTGCTCCAGCGCTGCCCTAACCGTTTGTTCCCTTTGAGCGCTTTCCCTCACTCCGGGCGGAAGTTTCTTAAAAGCGTTAGGCGGATTATTGCGCCTCGGTGTAAACCTGATTTTCTGAGTGAGCACTTTTCCATCCGGCGACAATTCCCATTTTTCCGTGAACTCGTCCTTGAGGAGCACCCCCTCGGTCTTGAAAGAGCGACTCATACGGATTGTGCATTTTGAGAGCAGTTTGGATTTATCCCACTTGCTTGTGCAGTCGTAGGTGACGTACTCGGACAACGATGGAATGCTTTCCTTTCGACCGTCCGTGTAGTAGGCAAACTCGCGCTGCCGCTCTTCAGTTCCCATGACAACCGTGCGCGAGACTTTAATTTCCGGCTCATCCTGTGCGATGACCAACCTTATGTCAGCCTTCGATGAAGGGTCTCTGAGATTCAACTTGCTTTCTGTTTTATCGAGCGCCCAAGTGCCGCTGAAGTCCGTGCGACTCTGCTTCGGCGAATTATTCTTCGCCTCCTGACCGAAACAAAAAGCCGCCCAGAGGAAGCAGAGCAAACTGATAAATACTTTGACAGTGCGGCTCATCATTATTTAATTCCTTAACGAATGAATCGGCGCGGGGATGCGTCCGCCGCGGCGTATGAAATCATCCGAGGAGAAAGCGTTGACGGCCATGATGGGGGCGCTCCCCAAGAGTCCACCGAACTCTACCATCTCGCCAACGGTCTTGCCGGGCACGGGGATGATGCGGACGGCTGTCGTCTTGTTGTTCATCACACCTATAGCCATTTCGTCGGCGATGATGGCGGCCAGAGTTTCGGCTGAAGTGTTGCCGGGCACGGCCACCATGTCAATGCCGACTGAGCAGACGCTCGTCCATGCTTCCAGCTTGTCGAGGGAGAGAGCACCCGCGCGTGCGGCCTCGATCATCGTTGCGTCTTCCGAGACAGGGATGAACGCGCCGCTCATGCCGCCGACAGAAGCGGAGGCCATTGCGCCGCCCTTCTTGACGGCATCGGTCAAAAGAGCGAGCGCGGCGGTCGTGCCGTGTGTGCCTGCGCGCTCAAAGCCCATCGCTTCGATGATGTCGGCGACGGAATCTCCGAGCGCGGGCGTCGGTGCGAGTGAGAGGTCGATGATGCCGAAGGGAATATTCAGACGCCGCGCCGTTTCGCGCCCGACCAGTTCGCCTGCGCGTGCGAGCTTGAAAGAGAGTTTCTTAATGACTTCGGCCAACTCATCAAGCGGCAAATCGCGTGCTTCGTGGCGAACGGCGTGATTGACGACGCCTGGGCCGGAAACGCCGACGTTAATGACAGCCTCCGGTTCTCCCGTGCCGTGAAACGCGCCAGCCATAAACGGATTGTCTTCGACCGCGTTGGCAAAGCAGACAAACTTGGCGCAGGCTATGCCCCCGGCTTCGCGCGTCCGCTCGGCCATCTCCTTAATCAAGTGGCCTGTGCGCCGCACGGCGTCCATGTTGATGCCTGCGCGCGTCGTCGCAACGTTGAGCGAAGAACAGAGCCTTTTCGTTGAAGCGAGAGCTTCGGGAATCGAGTCGAGAAACTCGCTCTCGGCGTTTGTCCAACCCTTATGCACGAGCGCGGAGTAGCCGCCGATGAAATCGACGCCGACCGCTTGTGCCGCTTCGTCAATAGCGCGCGCGAGTTGAACGTAATCGCCGCGAGCGTTGGGGCTTCCGCCAATCTGCGAAGCAGGCGTAATCGAGATACGCTTGTTGGCGATGCGTATGCCGACCTCTTCGCCAATCTCATCAACGGTCTTGACCAAATCGCGCGCCACGCGCTCTATCTTCTCGCGCACGCGCGCACTGGTGCGCTCCATAGAATCAGAGGCACAGTCGCGCAGGCTCAAGCCAAGCGTCACCGTTCGGATGTCCAGATGCTCCATCTCCGTCATCCGCACAGTCTGTAAGATTTCCGCCTGTGTGTATTCCATGTTCAGTTTTCAGTTTTCAGTTTTCAGTTATGAATTAAGAATTGTCTTTAACTCAAAACTGAAAACTGAAAACTTTCATTCAGAGTATGCGGCCAAGCAAGAGCAGCAAGAGGGAAAGAATTATCAGCGCTGTGGCGACGAGCACAAAGCGCAGGCTGGGGTCTGCCGCCGCTTCGTCGAGCACGACGTTTGAAGCGCGGCGCAGTTTCTCTGCGCGAGGCCGCAAGCTCTCGTCCACACGCTCGCGCGCCACAGCGGCAACACGCTGCCGCTTGCTCGCAGCGTCGTCTGCGGGAACAACGCTCGACGCAGCAGCATTGTCCGGCGCAACAACATTCGCAGGTGGCTGATTCTCAACAGGCAGGCTCTGCGCAACAGCATCCTTGCCGCGCACGTCTCCCGGCGCAGGAGTTTCCGCCTTTATCATCGCTTCCGCCTTCACCGGCGTTTCCGCCATCGCGGGTGCTGCTGCCGTCGTCGTCGCGGCAGGAGCGATTGATTCTACGTTCGCGCCGGAATCCGTCGCCGTTTGTTGCGGCTCGTCCGTCGCAGCAGCAGCGGCAGCAGCGCCGTTTGGCGCGTCCACACGACTGCCTTCTGTCAGAGAAACGCCGCATTGCGGACAGAATGCAGAGCGAGCGCGAATCGCCGCGCCGCATGACTTACACCGACGTGCTATTTCCGGTTCAGACATAAAGATTAACGATGAACGCGGAACGATGAACGATGAAGGTCAGAAACAACTTTGTATTCATCGTTCATCGTTCCGCGTTCATACTTTCTCTAGATTCTGTGCATCGCGTTGAAGAGGTCTTCGCGTTGCGCGTAGATGCGGACGCCGAGGCGTTCGCCCTCGCTGCGAAAACGTTCTTTCAACTCGGTGGCGGAGAGGCGCGAGCGTGAGCTGTCGGCAATGATAACCATCGCAAACTTGCCCTGCACGACCGTTTGGTTAATGTCTATGATGCTGCATTCGGCTTCGGCCAGCACCTGGGAGACGGCTGCGACGATGCCCGGATGGTCAACGCCGAAGACGGAGATAATCATACGCTCGGCAGACCCGGCGGCGCGCGCCTCGCGCTCGCGTGCGTTTCTACTGCCTGTGTCTGAACTGCCTGCCGCCGCGCTTCCGTTCGTCTCCACCAACGGCTCAATAGCACGATACACGTCCGTCACCAATTGCTCGACCGCCTGCTCGTCCGCCCCGGCGCCGAGGCGTCCGTAAACCGCGCGCGTGATGCGATAAATCAACTCTTCGTTAGCCATTTTAAAGTAATCGGTAATCAGTGGTCAGTGGTCAGTAAAAGCTAGAACCTAATTACTGACTACTGACTACTGATTACCTTCTTTCGTTCGCCCTCAACTCGCGCGCCGCTTCAATCGCGTCTTCCGATTGCGCGTCCTGCAAATCCATGCGGTCAACGATGGCGACGACCGCCGCTTCAATCGCCATCTCCTGATTACCGATGGCAGTGCGCGCGGCCTTGCCGTAAGCGCACATCACGACTTCGCCGATGCCTGCGCCGAGGCGGTCTGCGACGACGACGATGTTCTTCGTCGGCTCTTTATCGAGATCATACGGATGGACAATCAAAAAACGGACGCCCTCCAGATCGGGCGTCTTCTTCGTAGACCAAACCGTGCCAACGACTTTGCCTAGAAACATATGTTTTCTGTTTTCAGTTTTTAGTTTTTAGTTTTCAGTTAAAAGAAAAACAGACGCGACGCTGGCGTTTCTTTAACTGAAAACTGAAAACCGAAAACTATCTTCAGACTTTTGCGAACACTTCCGCCGGGTCGCCCATGTCGCGCGCCGAGGGCGTGATGATGGTGCGGGCGTTGACGTAAATCTTTTCGCCTTTCTGAATGGCGCGACGTACGTCGTCCTCGCTGACGAAATCCACTGCCTTGCGCTGGTTGCCGTTCGTCGCCTGTGTTGCTCCGCCTGCTGGCGCGGGCCTTGTAGTTGGCGGCGCAGATGGCGCAGGCGATACAGTTTGCGTGGGCGAAGGCTGCTGAGACGCAGTAGCAGCACCGTTGCCGCCATTCGCTTCGGCAGTCGGCGCGGCGGCAGCCTGCGGCGCTGCTTCTGACCTGTCGTAACTACTACCAGCTTCGATGTCAATCACGGGTTGATACTGCGCTGGCGAAGCAGAAGCATGAAGCGGCGCGTGCTCTTCTCGCGCGGGCTGATTCTCAGTACGGTTCGCCAGAAAGCGATCCACGATAGCTGCTATCTCTTCGCGACCGATGGCGTGTCCCGTCGTTTGTGCTGCGACAGGTTGCAAATTCGAGGAAACGGCAGCGGGCCTTGCGCCCGTTGGCGCGCTCGTGGTCTGCGATTGCGCGGCAAGGGCCGGGCGCGCGCTCTTGACCGCACGCGTCTCAAAGGCCACGCGCTTGATGTCCATTAAGTGCAGCGGCGAGACGTTGTCGGAAGTGACGTTGCCGCCCCATGAGCCGCAGCCCAGAGTCATAGAGGGCGGAAGCGCCGTAGAGAAACCGATAGCGCCGTGCGTCGTCGGCGAGTTGACGATGACACGCGAGGCTGGCATCTCTCGACCATAAGCGACAGCCGCCTCGCGCGAGCGTGTGTGAACGCCAGCGGTGTGGCCCATGCCGCCGTAAGATAAGACTTCAAAGCAACGCGCCGCGCCACGTTCGATTCCGTCTTCGACGTAGAAGGCTAAGATAGGCGAGAGCTTTTCCATCGAAAGCGGATACTCGCGCCCGACGCCTCCGACATCCGCGAGCAAACAACGTGTGCCCGGCGGCACGTTCAGCCCTGCCATCTTCGCAATCACTTCGACAGACCTGCCGACGATGGCCGGATTCAAAGAGCGTTGCGGAGTGGCGACGACTTTGGCGAGTTGGTCTGCTTCCGCAGCCGACAGGAAGTGTCCGCCCTGCGCCTTAAACTGTTCGCGCACAGCCTTCTCAACCGGAGCATCGGCCACGACCGCCTGCTCCGAAGCGCAGATTGTTCCGTTGTCAAAGCACGTTCCAGTCAGAATGTCCTGCACGGCCTTTGCCACGTCCGCCGTCCTCTCTATGAAGGATGGAACGTTGCCTGGGCCAACGCCAAACGCGGGCTTCCCCGACGAATATGCTGCGCGCACAAGACCGATGCCGCCCGTCGCAAGGATGACGGCGGTCTGCTTATGCTTCATCAAGGCTTCAGTGCCTTCGATGGTAGCAGAAGTCATGCAGCCGATGGCGTCAGCAGGCAAGCCCTCCTTGAGAGCAGCTTCGCGGACGACCTTCACCGCTTCGTTAATGCAGCGCGCCGCCGATGGATGCGGCGACAGCACAATGCTATTGCGCGATTTGATAGCGATGAGGCATTTGAAGATAGCGGTCGAGGTCGGGTTGGTCGAAGGAATGATTCCGGCGACGACGCCGCGTGGGCTGGCAATCTCCACCACGTCTTTCGATTCGTTGACGACGCCGACTGTGCGCAGATTCTTAAAGTAGTTCCAGACATCTTCGGAGGCGAAGCGATTCTTCTCTGCCTTGTCCGCCGGAATACCGTAGCCCGTCTCTTCTGTCGCCATCGCGCCGAGACGCGCGGCTTCCCTGAGCGCGGCCTTCGCCATCGCCTCGCAGATGCGATCAATCTTGCCCTGATCGAAGCGCGCCAACTCAACTTGTGCCCGGTGCGCCGCCTCCACCAGGTCGCGCGCCTGCTGCACCGACACGAGGTCTTTGTCAACGGACATAATTACACCTCCGAAAAGCAGGAGTCAGTAGAAAAGAAAATCAAAAGGAAGTGGTCGCAGCCGATTATTCCGGCTTCTGACTCCTGACTCCTGCTTTTACTTCGCCTTTTCTCTGTTGTTCTCGCGTGCACCTTGAAGCGAGCGGCCCTGATCGCCTTCGCTGAGTTGGGCCTGCGAGCCTCCGCCGACGGCCTTTTCATCCGGGCTGTAGCCGGTGCGACCGTTCTTCGGCAGCACGCGCTCGACTTCACCGTGGGGGCGAGGGATGACATGCACGCTGATTAACTCTCCGACGCGACGAGCGGCAGCCGCGCCCGCGTCCGTCGCGGCCTTGACCGCGCCGACATCGCCGCGCACGAAGATCGTCACGTAGCCCGCGCCGATATATTCTTTTCCTAAAAGTGTGACGTTGGCCGCTTTGACCATCGCGTCAGCCGCTTCCACCGCGCCGACGAAACCTTTGGTCTCAACCATTCCGAGTGCTTCGAGAGGCATTGAGCTTCTCCTCCTCACATTTGCAGTTGTCTGAGTTAAAAACGAATTTTGCTTGTCGAACGCTCCATCGTAGTCCTGTGTGCGGCAAGAATCAAGAGACGGATGAAGAGTCTGGGAGTCTGGAGTCAAAAGTCTGGAGTCATAGACTGAAAGACATTTGTTTTTTGACTCCAGACTTTTGACTCCGGACTCTCGACTTGTAGAAGTTTGACAACGTTTTGCAGCGCACGTTATATTGCGCCACAAGGCAGTTTAATGGGGCGGCCCTACTTCGACCAACCTGAGCCGAAGGCGGACGTGGATTGGTGATGGCAGCAAATTTCGGAGAAGAATTGCGGCTCGCACGTGAGGCGCGCGGCATCAGCTTGCGCGAAATTTCCGAGCAGACGCGCATCTCCATGCGTTATCTGGAAGCCATCGAAACCAACGATTACAAGCGCCTGCCCGGCGGCATCTTTAATCGCAGCTTCATCAAAGCCTACGCCAAGTATGTCGGTTACGACGAGCAGGCGGCGCTCGAAGGCTATGCGCGGACGGCGCGCGAGCAGGGCGACACGGACGAAGTCTTAACGACGCCTTATCAATCGCGCGTTTATACAGACAGTAATACGCGCTCTCCGGTCGTCACGCTCTTGTTAACGGTTCTCATCCTGGCCGTTTTGTCGCTTGTCGTCTGGGGTGCAAAGCATTGGTACGAGCGACGCGAGGCCGCGCGCGCCGGGGGCAATCCTGCGACAGCGAATCCGCAGAGCACACAAGGGACTGGAGCGCCCGCGCCCGTTGCTCCGGCCAATCAGAGCGCGCCAGCAGCCAATACTTTTCATATTCAGATTAAAGCGCGCGGCAAGAGCGTTTGGATTAGCGCGCAGGTGGATGACGCGAAGAAGGCTTCCGGCATTATGCTTCAGCCGGAGGAAGCGAGAGAGTTTGACCCGCAGCAAAGTTTGAAAATTGGCTACGCGCAGGTCAACGCCTCCGCACTCGAAGTAAGCATTAATGGCCGTCAGGCCAAAGTGCCGCCGGACAAGGCCGGGATGTTGATTACAAAGGATAATTACGAACAGCTTTTACAATAAATCAACGCGAAAGCTTTTGCCCGCTGACGATGAGCGCGCGCTGAACGTCTGCCCTGTGGCCGAGTTTGCGCGCAACACGAAAGACGAGCGCCCGCTTTTAATCGCGGGCATTTTTGTTTTAAGTAATTAGTAATCAGTAGTCAGTAAAAACATAAAACTAAAAACTTATTACTTGTTACTGATTACTTGAAAGAGGAAAGAGCAATGATAACGCCTGATATTCGCGAAGGTCTCACGTTCGACGATGTGCTTTTAGTTCCGGCTCGCTCGGATGTCTTGCCGACGGAGACGGACGTGTCAACACAGTTTACGCGCGCCATACGCTTGCAGATTCCGCTGTGCTCATCGGCGATGGATACGGTCACAGAAAGCCCGCTCGCTATCGCTCTGGCCCAACAGGGCGGCATCGGCGTCATACATAAAAATCTTCCTATCGAGCGGCAGGCCGAAGAGGTTGACAAGGTCAAGCGCTCTGAGTCCGGGATGATTGTTGACCCTGTGACGATTCGCCCGGATCGTCCCGTTAGTGAAGCGCTCAGCGTGATGGAGCGTTACAAGATCAGCGGCGTGCCCGTTGTTGACGAAGACGGGCATCTCGTCGGCATCATCACCAACCGCGATTTGCGTTTCGAGACGCGCTTTGACATCCCCGTCTCAGAGGTGATGACAAAGCAGCCGCTCGTCACCGTCCCTGTCGGCACGACGCTCGAACAGGCCAAGGCCGTGCTGCAAAAGCACCGCATCGAAAAGCTGCTCGTCATCGACGGCGACAAACACATCAAGGGACTGATTACAGTCAAAGACATTCAGAAGGCTATCAAGTATCCGTCAGCCGCGAAAGACGACCTTGGCCGCCTGCGTGTTGCCGCCGCCATCGGCGCAACCGGAGACTTTCGCGAGCGCGCAGACGAATTAGTCCGCGCACGCGTTGATTGCCTCGTCATCGACACGGCCCACGGCCATTCCTCGCGCGTCATCGAAGCCGCCAGAGAGATTAAGCGTCGCCATGCGGATGTGCAATTGATAGCCGGAAACGTCGGCACAACCGAAGGAGCGAGCGCACTGATTGACTCAGGCGTTGATGCCATCAAGGTCGGCATCGGGCCGGGAAGTATCTGCACGACGCGCGTCGTGACGGGCGCAGGCATCCCGCAGATTACTGCTATTAACGACTGTGTGCGGGCGGCGAAAGAGAGCAATGTTCCGCTGATTGCAGACGGCGGCGTGAAGTTTTCGGGCGACGTAGCGAAGGCGATTGCGGCGGGCGCAGACGTGGTAATGATCGGCTCGCTCTTTGCCGGAACAGAGGAATCGCCCGGCGAGTTGATTCTCTTTCAGGGCCGTTCGTTTAAATCATATCGCGGGATGGGTTCTATCGGAGCGATGCGCGAAGGCTCGCGCGACCGCTACAGCCAGGAGCGCACGGAGATGGAATCCAAGCTCGTCCCCGAAGGCATCGAAGGCCGCGTGCCCTACAAGGGGACGCTGGCCGATATGGTGACGCAACTGGTCGGGGGCTTACGCGCAGGGATGGGCTACACGGGCTGCCGCAACATACGCGAGTTTCAGGAACAGACGCGCTTTGTCCGCATCACCTCGGCTGGCCTGCGCGAATCACACGTCCACGACGTGATTATCACGAAGGAAGCGCCTAACTATCGTTTGGAATAATCAATCGGGAGTTTTCTTTGACCGAGATAAGTGCCAAGCTGGAGGTCGTGCCATTTTGTAAAGAGCATAAGCGCGCAGATTGCGCCGACGAGGGCGAGCAGCATGTCCCAGTGCGAGTCCCAGATGTCGCCCTGTGTGGCGAGAAAGGCGTTGCCGAGTTCGGGGCTGGCGAGAAGCGAGACCCACCACTCTATGAACTCGTAGAATGCGCCGATAGCCAGCAAGATTGCAGCCGTGATGAAGGCCATCCAGCGGCGCGACGTTTTGACGTACTGCAAGAGAATTTCCCTCACTGGAATCGCCATCAGAAAACCGAGCATGAAGTGGGCCACGCGGTCGTAGTGGTTGCGCGAGAGATGAAACTCGTCGCGCAGCCAGTTGAAGGGCGGCGCGAGCGCGTAGGTGTAGTGCCCGCCGTAGGATTGCACGAAGAGGTAAAAGAAAATCAGGTAGTAAGAGAGCCGTGTGAATTTGTAATAAGGATAAGCGATGAGCACGGCCAGGAGCATCGAGAGGGGAAAGAAGTTTTCCAGCGCCCAGTCCCAACGATCGTAGGGGCGAATCCCCAGCACAGTGAAGCCTATGGCGTAGATGATGAGCAGCGTTAGCAATTCTCTTCTTGATGGAATTTGTTTGCGCTGTTCTGTGTTTGAGTTCATAGTATTTGCAACAGGCTTTCGAGCAGTCCGGTGATATTAAAGCCTGTCTGTCTTCGGCTCTCAATGAACGAACGTGAGCCTGGTTCGACGGGCACAGTAGCTTGTGCGCTCGTCCTCGTCAATAATGCATGAGCCGTTCGTGCTTCGCCAGACACTTGCAAGCCGTAGCGACGCGCAGAGATTATTTGACGAATGTCGGGCCGGGGCTGCGTCAGCGCAGACAGCAATAGCGTGCTTTACGGCGCAACGTAGTGTAGCCCTGATGCAGAGAGCGCGGCACTCTATTTGCCGCATGCCAATGGATACCAGCAGATGAATGAGCGGCAGGCAATCTTAATCTCAAATCCGAACGCGGGGCGCGGCGGAGAGCGGCGCGAGCGCGAGGTGGAGCAGTTCTGTCAATATCTCAAGGCTCGCGGCGTCGAGGTTGAGGTCATCAAGACGACCGGGCCAAACGACGCTGCGCGGCTGGCGGCGCGGGTGGCCGACGAAGGCGCGCGTCAAGTCATCGTCTCCGGCGGAGACGGCACGATTAACGAAGCGCTGCAAGGTTTGATTGGGAGAAATGTGCGGCTCGGCATCTGGCCGCGCGGGACGGCAAACGTGCTGGCGCGCGAGTTGAAGATTCCGCTCAATTGGAAGGGCGCGGCGGAAGTGATTGTGCGCGGCCACGCAGAGACTGTCTATGTCGGCTGCGCGACGATAGAGAGCAGTGGCGAGCGGCGTTATTTTTTCCTGATGGCGGGGGTGGGCCTTGATGCTTCCGTGGTGCAGTACGTCCACCCAGGTCTCAAGCGATTAGTTGGCGAGGCGGCCTTCTGGTACGCGGGGCTGGGCCATCTGGCGCATTGGAATCCAGTGCCTTTCAATGTCGAGGTTGACGGCGAGAGCTTTCCGGCGACCTTTGCCGCCATCGGCAACTCTGCACATTACGGCGGCAATCTGGGGATTACGCCGCGCGCAACCTTGGGCCAACCGGAATTCGAAGTCTGCATTGTCGATTCGCAGAGCCGTCTGCGCTATCTATACCTGCTCTCACACGCGATGCGCAGCAGCGGCGTCCCCGTCGAAGCGCGCGGCGCTCGCTTTGTTCGCACAACCCGCATCCGCGCCGAAGGTGAGGCCCTCGTTCAGGTTGACGGCGAACTCATCGGCAGCCTCCCGATGACCTTCGAGGTCGCTCCCGATTCCATAGAAATCATTATACCGTAGACAAAATATGAACCGGAACGATGAAGGATGAAGTATAAGCAGTTTACAGTTTTCAGTTTTCAGAACAAGCAACTGGTCTGTGCTGAAAACTGAAAACCGAAAACTGTAAACTGTTTTCCGCGCTCATCGTTCCGCGTTCATACTTTGGTTGAGCCATGCGCGGCGCAGAGCAAGCTCTATCGTTGAGGCGTCCTTTTTCTCTTCGATGCGATAGTCGTAGTGTTCGGGTGGGCCAATGGTAAGGAGCGCGGTCTGCGTGCGATTGTTGCGGCGGACGATGAAGGGGATGCTCGCGCCCTCTTGATAACGATTGAGCGTCGTCTGCCAGTTGGTAGCGTTGACCGCTGTTCCATTGATAGAGAGCAGCACGTCGCCTTGAATGATTCCGGCACGGGCGGCGGGCGAGTCGGGGCGCACGCCCGTAATCTTCATGCTCGAAGAATTGTCAGTGTCGAGCGTAATCCCAGCCGTGTAAGATTGCGGCGTTGGCTCGCGGACGAGTCGCAGGCCGACCACAGCAAACGCTTCATCGTAGGGAGGCTGCTGCGTTCCCCGCACGTAGCTCTCAAAGAACTGGCCGAAGTCTGTGCCTGCCACTTCAGAGGCGATGCGCTCGACATCCTGCGGCGTGTAGCCACGACCGCGCAGGTAATAGCTCGCCTGCGGACTCTTTAAGTAAAGCTCTTCGTAGAGACGGCGCAGCACATCGTCCAGGCTCGCGCGTCCTTTGGTGCGCCCGCGCATCAGCAAGTCGAGCACGAGGCCCAACACCTCGCCCTTATAGTAGTAACTGACGGACGTGTTGTTGAGATTCGTGCGCTGCGCGTGTGGCGTGCCGTCCAGAAACGGTGCGCTGATGGACGATTCCTCGGCGCTCATCAAACGACTGCCCGGCGCGTTTTCGACATCGCTGATGATCTGGCCGAGCGTGCGCAGGAGTTCAGAGTCAGTCCAGATTTTTGCGCGGCGCTGCATCAAGTGGCCGTAGTAATTGGTTATCCCTTCGGCGACCCAGAGGCCGCGTGTGCTGACGGGCCGCGTGAAATCCCAAGGGCCAAGTTCCGAGGGCCGCAGTCGCTTGGCGTTCCAGACGTGGAAGAATTCGTGTGAGACGGTATCAACAGCATCGTTGTAAGTTGCGAGTTCGGCGAGCACACCCGGCTCTATTATCTGCGTCGAGGTGAGATGCTCCATCCCGTCGCCCGAACGCCCGTCCGCCGCAAAGTGAATGAGGAAAGTATAACTTTCAAACTCCGGCGCTCCCCACATCTCTGTCTCCGCGCGGACGATGCGCTCTATGTCGCGGACGAAGGCTTTGCGACGCCCTCCCTCGTCGCCGAGCGAGTGTACGACAACGCGATAAGTCCTGCCGTCAACCTTAAATTCGTCCAGCGTCCAGTCGGGCGCAACCTCTGTCGGCGTGTCAATCAGCAAATCATAGTTCGGGAAACGCCACTCGCGCTGATTTTCGTTTAAGCTGGCGGCGTTGATGATGCGCCAGCCTGGCGGCGGCTCAATCCTGAGCGTCACAGGGTCTTGCTTGTGACCGACGACGTACATGAAGATAGAGCCGCCGTTGAAATTCGCGTGACGCTCGTTGAGTTGCGAGAACGTGCCGGAGAGGTCGTCGCCGAAGACCTTGTAAGAGACTTCAACGCGGCGCTGGCCGCGAGTCGCTACGCGCCACGTTTGATCGTCCAGACGCGTGACCGGAAGCTTTTGTCCCGGCTCACAATCTTCCTGCGGCGGGCAAACTGTGGACGCAGCTTTGAACTCCTGCACGTTTTTCGCAAAGTCAAAAATCGCATAGCGTCCGGGCGACCAGCGCGGCATCTGAAAATCGAGCGTTTCGGTGTTCGCTTCCCCGCCGACTTCAACTTTAATGCTGACTTCAAAGAGGTGCGACGAGGGCTGCGGCATAGACAGGTTATAGCCGATGGCAGCGAGCGGCGACTCCGGGCCAGCCAGCGCGGGCAGGTAGAGACAGATACTTAAAAGGAAAAACAAAGAGGCGCGCAGGGTGAGACGTTTGAAATGGGGGTTCATCATCGTCAACTCCAAATGAGAAAGATGCGAGAGGCAACGCTGAAGCACAGAGGCACGGGCAGCGCGGATTATGTGTGTTTCTCATCACTCTGTCAAAAGAAAAGTTTGTTAGCAAAAAAACTGACAATAGGCGAAGCGTTCGCTGCGCGGACTTTCCTCGTAATTTCACTTTTGCCTGCCTGCCAATTTCTCTCAGAACGGAGAGCTTGACTCGCCATCGCTCGGTCAGCTAGTTTTGGAAAAACGCTTGAAGCAGAAAGTCTAAGCCGTTACGCTTTTTCTGTTACGCAAAAGATGAACACAACCGAGCGCCTTTATTACAACGATTCACACCTGACGGAATTTGAAGCGCGGGTCGTGGATTCTACAGAGCGCGTCAACGGGTGGACGGCGGTGACGCTAGACCGAACGGCCTTTTACCCGACGGGCGGCGGGCAACCGAGCGATACGGGGATGCTGGGCGAAGCGCGCGTGGTCGAATGCGTAGACGAAGGCGCGGCGGTGCTTCATTTCATACAGGGGCCGCTGCTCGAAGTTGGCGCGACCGTTAAGGGCCGCGTTGATTGGCCGCGCCGCCTAGACCATCTACAGCAGCACACGGGCCAGCACATTCTCTCCCAAGCATTCGTCAAACTCTTTAACGCGGAGACGCGCAGCTTTCGGATGACAGACAAGCTGGCCGAGATTGATGTTGCGCTTGAGAGTGCGTCCGACGAGCGCATCGAGCAGGCGGTCGAATTGGCTAACAGTATTATCTGGGAAGACCGATGGGTGAGCGTGCGGCAGGTGACGAAGGAAGAAGCGGCGCAGTTGCCGCTCCGCAAAGACTCCGAACGCGAAGGCCACTTGCGCATCATTGAGATAGAAGATTTCGATTTGAGTCCGTGCGGCGGGACGCACGCCATGCGCACGGGCGAAGTCGGCATCATCTGTGTCCGCTCGTGGGAGCGCGCGAAGGGACTCGTTCGTCTAGAGTTCGTCGCTGGCAGCCGCGCTCTCGACGATTACAATCGCGCTAATGGGACGGCGCGCTCAATAGCCGCGATGTTCAGCGCCGGACGCGACGAAGGCGCGGCGGCTGTCGCGCGTCTTCTTGAAGAGAACAAGCGACTCTCGCGGCAGATACGCTCGCTTGAAGAAATAACGGCGCGCGTCGAAGCCGAAGAGTTGCTCACAGAATCACATGCGTTAGCGTCCGGCCTGCGACTCGTCAAGCGCATCTATGACGCACGCGATGCCGACTCACTGAAAAGAATCGCGCTGGCCGTCATCGCCCACCCACAGACCATTGCCCTGCTCGGCTCGCGCGATGATGAAGCGGCCCGCCTCGTCTTCGCACGCTCGACGGATGCTCCCGGCGACATGAATGCGCTGATGCGCGAAGCCTGCCAACTGCTGGACGGGCGCGGAGGCGGAAAGCCGGACATGGCCCAGGGCGGCGGGCGCAACATCTCAAGGCTGGACGAAGCGCTGGAAGCCGCGTCGCGCAGCATCGAGCCATAAAGAATCAATCTTCGCCAACCATTATATCTGCCACCCCATTGCTCCAGAGCTTCCCTTTCATCCTTACTTTATCCAACTCAAGAATTTCTCAACCCCGCTCTGGATAATCCAGCCTGCCGGAAACAAAAAAGCTGAAAACGCGCTCTCGAAAGAGCCAATCAGCCGTTTGTTCAGGCTCGTTTATTGTCCGGTAACGCAAAAGCATTTCATTTTCCAACCGTAAAGACCCGAACAGTGTCATTTCGATAGTTTGCGATTAACGCATAAGGAGACCCCGCTCATGTTATCTTTCAAAAAAGTTTTTTCATCCCGCCCGGCGCTCCGTCAGGCGCTCACAATCGGCCTGTGCGCCGCCGTCTTGCTTGCAGCCCTCGTGTCATCGTTGACCGGCAGCGGCAGCGCCCAACAAACCACGACGCTCAATGCAGGGATGTGGAAGGACGTTAAAGAGAGCGCTATTACACTCAAAGGCGTGCGTGTGATTACTCCACGCATTTACAGAACAGTGCAATTGAACAAGACGGCCTTGAAGCAAGTGCTGGCGCTCGCGCCGTTGGAATTCACGGCGGCTGCTAAAACAACGTCAACGGTCTTGAGCGTACCGATGCCCGATGGCACGTTCGGTCGGTTTCGCGTCGAAGACTCGCCCATTATGGAGCCAGCGCTGGCCGCGCGTTTCCCAAACATCAAGACCTATCGCGGGCAAGGCATTGACGACCCGACGGCGACGGCGCGCTTTGATTTAACGCCCGCCGGATTCCACGCCATCATCCTTTCGTCCAAAGACACAATCTACGTTGACCCTTATGCGAAGGGCGATACCATTAACCACATCAGCTACTTCAAGCGTGACCTGCCCCGTGGGCCGCGATACGAATGCCGCGTCGGTGATTTTGATAGCGCAGCATCAGGCTCGCCGCTTCCGGGCGCAAACGTCGCGGCTGCCATCACGCCGCACGCGGGCACGCTTCGCACCTATCGGCTCGCATTGGCCGTGACGGGCGAATACACGATGTATCACAGTGAGTTGCTTGATTCCGACGAGGTGAAGAAGCAGAAAGCATTTGCTGCTCTGGTCACAACGCAGAATCGCGTCAACGGAATCTACGAGCGCGAGGTATCCGTCCGCATGATTCTCGTCGAAGATGAATTGGAAATCGTTTACACGAACCCGGCTGCCGACCCCTACGTGGCTGACCCGCTCGGCGTCGGCATGCTGGTTGAGAATCAGGTCAACCTCGACGCGCCTGAGCCTGCCGGGCCAATCGGCGAGGGCAACTACGACATCGGCCACGTGATGAGCACGGGCTTCGGCGGCGTCGCGTTTCTCGAATCGGTCTGCGACCGTGGCAATCCCAACATTCCGGGCGACGGCTTCAACGCTGGCGGCTTCACGGGCCTTGACGCGCCCGAAGGCGACGCCTTCGACGTTGATTTCGTCGCGCATGAGATGGGCCACCAGTTCGGCGGCAATCACACATTCAACGGTTCCGAAGGGAGTTGCAGCGGAAACGCCGAAGGCCCTGCGGCGATGGAGCCGGGCAGCGGCACGACCATACAGGCTTACGCTGGCATCTGCGGCTCGCAGGATTTACAGCCGCACAGCGACGCCTACTTTCACACCAAGAGCCTCGAAGAGATTATCGCCTTTACACACGGCAGCGGATTCAGCGGCGGCAACGGCGACCAGTGCTCTGTGAAGACGACCGTTAACAACAACGCGCCGATGGTGAACGCCGGGGCTGATTATACGATTCCGAAAAACACGCCTTTCGCCCTGACGGCATCAGGCAGCGACCCTGACGGTGATGCTATTACTTATGCCTGGGAAGAGTATGATACAGGCCCGGCTGCTCCGCCCGATTCGGATGCTGACGGGCAGGCGCGGCCTATCTTTCGTTCTTACACTCCGACGACCAATCCGTCGCGCACGTTTCCGAGCTTGCGTTACATCCTTGAGAACGAGAACACGCCGCCGCAGACTTACGATTGTGGTCGGAAAACGTCGCCCCTCGTCGGCGATCCGCAGCCAGACCCTTGCCTGACCGGCGAGGTGCTGCCGCAGATTACGCGCACGATGAAGTTTATGGTGACGGTGCGCGATAACCGCGCGGCGGGCGGCGGCGTCAGTTCCGACATGGCGCAGGTCAACGTGCGCGACACGAGCGGCCCGTTCGTCGTGACAGCGCCGAACACGAATGTGAGTTGGCCCTCCAATTCATCACAGACCGTGACGTGGGACGTGGCGGATACGAATGTCGCGCCCGTCAGCGCGGTTAACGTCAAGATTTCGCTTTCCGTTGACGGCGGCAATACTTTTCCGTTTGTGCTCGCGGCCAGCACGCCCAACGACGGCGCGGAAGCCGTTAACCTTCCCAGCACTGCGACAGACAAGGCACGCATTAAAGTGGAGGCCGTTGACAATATCTTCTTCGACATCTCAAACGCGAGCTTTACCATTACGGGCGGCGGCACTCCGTCAGGCAGTTCGCTCAGAATCAGCGACTTCGATGGCGACGGCAAGACGGACACCGCCGTCTGGCGTTCCGCTTCGACCGGCGATTGGATGCTCAACAGGAGTTCCGACAACGCGCCGCAAGTTCAACCTGATTGGGGACGCGCCAGCCTCGGCGACATCAGTGTGCCCAGTGATTATGACGGAGATGGCAAGACAGACTTTGCGTTCTTCCGTGCATCGGAAGGCAACTGGTACATTGTTCAAAGCAGCACGAACACCATCACAATCAAAGGCTTGGGCCAAAACGGAGATGTGCCAGCGCCCGGCGATTATGACGGCGATGGTAAATCGGATGTTGCGGTCTTCCGTCAGGCAGAGGGCAACTGGTATATACGCAAGAGCAGCGGCGGCGACATAGTGCAAAGCTGGGGCTTGAGTGGCGATAAAGTCGTACACAGGGATTACGACGGTGATGGAAAGTGTGACATGGCCGTCTATCGTCCCCTGGAGGGCAACTGGTATGTGCTCAAGAGCAGCGGCGGCAGTCTCGTACAGGGCTGGGGTCAGGGCAACGACCGTCCCGCGCCCGGAGATTATGACGGCGACGGACGCGCCGACTTCGCAGTCTTCCGCCCAGACGAAGGTAACTGGTATATCCGCGCCACCAGCGGTAATCATCAAGTCCGAAGCTGGGGCGTGAGCACGGACACACTCGTGCCCGGCGATTACGATGGCGATGGCAAGACGGACATCGCCATCTGGCGCTCATCGGAAGGTAGCTGGCACATTATCAAGAGCAGCGACAACAGCAGCATCCTAATGTCGCTGGGCCAGAGCGGAGACGTGCCTGTCCCGTTCGCCTACCTGCCGTAACGATGCGGCGCTCATCCGATCAAGAGCGGTTGAGTTACATCATAAGAGGGCTGAAGATTGAGCTTCCGTTAATCTTCAGCCCTCGCTTTTTTAATCAAGCTTGAAGCTTCACGCCTGCGCCATGACTCTTGTCAACGAGGCTGGCGATATTGTACTTTCCAACGAGAGCCACGCACGCGCATGAGTCTTATTCAATGCTTTTAATTTTGTGTGCCGACCTGAGAAACCGCGTGTACTAACGCTTACGCACCGAACCGGAGAGCGCAGATGAAACGTTGCCCTACTTGCCAGCGCACCTACACGGATGATTCGCTGACCTTTTGTCTGGAAGACGGCGCGTCGCTTTTAAGCGAGACGACCGACAACTATCCGTCCGAGCCTCCGGCGACGATGATTCTCAACGAGCCGCCCATCACGGCAAGCAATCGCACCGCCGCCCCGACAGAGGTTTTCAACGCTACGCCCACGCAGGGCGGCACTTCCCCCGGCTATACTGCGCCGCCGCCTTCATGGACGCCGCCACCCTCCATGCCGCAGACGCCGCAGACATTCGGACAACAATCTTGGGCCACGACAAACTCTGCGCCGCCTAATAAATTTGTGCTGGGTATCTTGGGCGGCGTTGTGATGGCTGTGCCGTCTCTGGTTCCGTTGATTCAGTGGGTTTGCTGCATCTGGGCCGCCGCCGGTGGACTCCTGGCCGCCGCCCTGTACATCAAAAAGTCTCCGACCAAAGTTGAGATGGGCGAGGGCGCGCTGCTCGGAGCGATAGCCGGAGGCGTCGGCGGTCTGATTAACCTCGTCGCCGGACTGCCCATCGCTCACGCGCTCTACGGGCCGCGAGGGCCGTACACGACGGAGGACGGAAGCCTCGGCGCTCTGGCTATTGTGGGAATTTTCGGAACGCTGATGCTCGTCGCCTTTGCCATCGTCGGAGGCTTGCTGGCCGTGCCAATGTTTGAGAAACGCAGAAATGCGATGAGCGCTCCGCCACCGCCGCCGCCGACTTACGGTGGGCCAATAGGTGGCTACAGGTAGACATTTGTTTGCAAGACGAAACGCAGTTTCGCCCTTGAACTCGCTGCGCGCTCGAAGTTTGGAGAATCGCTGATGAGAAAAGTTATCATCCTGACTCTGCTGCTCTGCTCTCTTTCGATTCCATCACCGGGCATGGCAAAAGACGGCTTCACTATCTCGCTGTCATTAGTCGTGGGTGAGCGCAGCCGCGACAGCCACGCGGAAACAACGATTATTACGCTGGTGGGAGAAACGCTCGTTTACGAGCAGAAGTACAGCGGCTTTGGGGCCAGCAGCCGCACACCCTTGAGCAGAGAATTCAAACTAAAGGGAAGCGAAATCAATCATCTGAAAAGCTTGATTAAGGAGAAGAACCTGCTCGGCTCAGGCGGATTGAAGTTCAAGCCCCTCGCCGGGCAATTCACCTACTTCGAGATGAACATCAAGATTACCCTCAAGGGCATCATCGCCGCGCAGGAACTCTCCGGGCCGCGCGATGGGGCTAAGATTAAAGAAGAAAGGGTCTATCAGAAATCTGTGGCCCTGTTGCGAGAGCTTTACCGCCTCATCAACCTGCGCGACCAAAGCATCACCTATCAAGAGTTGGTCAGTTAAGCTTCGACAGCCGGCTTTGCACAAATATTCAATGGGAGTGAATAAAAGCGGTGAATTATGCAGTCTCTCCTGAGTAAATGTGCAAAGCTCAAAGCCAATACAATTGGACTTTTCTCCACCTGAAAAAATTTGAGAGCCGGGCTGATGAGCATCTTAACTTATCAGCCCGGCCCCCAATTTTCAGAAATCAGCGTCCAAACCTACTACGGTATTCAGGCGATTCGATAAAGCCGCGGACAATCGTATTCTCCAAAAAGTCATGGTCGGCCACGTTATCGAAGCGGCTGTTGTGGAAGATATATCCGCAACTAGCTGGATTGGGGCTTCCCGTACATGACTCCGGATCGCGGCGGAGGTAACCGAAATATTCCATCGTCACGAAAGCCTGCTTGTAGAA
This sequence comes from Pyrinomonadaceae bacterium, assembly GCA_036387475.1. Taxonomy (GTDB): domain Bacteria; phylum Acidobacteriota; class Blastocatellia; order Pyrinomonadales; family Pyrinomonadaceae; genus DASVTR01. The sequence goes on from DASVTR010000020.1 coordinate 48,113, forward strand.
CTTAGCATTCACCTCCGGACTCTCGGCTACGGCACGCAGCACCTGGGCGCGCGTCATGCTCCCGATATTCAAGTTAGCAATCAGCGTACTCTCATTTGCCAAGACCACGCCTGCGATGCTCTCCAACTTCCGAACAAACTGCTCGTTGGTCAGACCACTGGGTAACCGCTGCTGGATTTCGCTCCGCAGAAGCCAGTCTATAGTCAGCGCATCCTTTTTTGCCGAGACAACGGCCTTGTAGTCATTCGGATCAGAGATGCTCTGCACGTCGGCTATGAACTCGTTGTAATGTGGACGATCCACCTTCGTCGAATCACTCAACTCCTCGACCCTGGCAGGTCTTTGACCGAGCGTAATCATGTAGAGATACATCACGAAGCGTCCTTTCTCGCCGAACTCAGGCGAGCGGAAGAAGTTTGCCGATAATGCTCCGCGTGTGTATTTGATACAACCAGTGTCGGAAGGATTACAGCCGTTGAGAATGTTCACGTAGAACTGCACTCCCTCGGCCTCACCCTCACGGTTCAGGAAGTCCATGTAATGTTGGTTGACGAAGGAGGTGTTGACATCCGTTGGATTCACTGCCGCAGACGACGCGGTATCATCATCCTTAATGGTGATAACGGCAGTCCCAGGATTTCCAACCTCCGTGCTCCGCGATGCGTCGAACAGGCTGATGGTAAATGTTTCGTCCGGTTCGACAAAAGCATCATTCGTGAAAAGGATAGTTATCGTCTTGCTCGCTTCGCGCGCCGCGAAGAAGAGTCTGCCCGCGGCGGTCGTGAAATCAGTGCGATCTTGCGCCGTCCCGTTGCGCGTAAAATAATCGACTTTCATGTCACGCGAAATGTCGCCCGTGCGAAGCACCCTGATCGTCAGACTTCCCACGTTCTCCGCCACAACATAAGTGGGGGCATCAAGACTTACAAGCGACCTCTGTTCCTCCGGGGTGGGCGAAGCCGTAGGCGTCGGTGATGCAGTCGGCGAGGGACTTGGGCTGGCGGTAGGCGTCGCGCTCGGCGTAGGCGTCGGTGACGTGGCGTTGAAAGTGCCGGTCACGACGGTCGCGCTCGCCTGAGTTTGCACGACAACGGTTGTTCCGTTAGTCACGTTCGGCACAGCCTGTCCGTCATTCGTGTTCAGTTCCAATTCTCCCTGATGTAAAGAATTGATGGTGAGCGTTCCGACGGACGCTCCGTTAACCAGAACATTGAGCACTGTGCCCGCCGAAAGATTGACATCTTCGACCTGGACTCTAAAACGGCGACCGTCGCTTCTCACGCGTTGTTCGGCGACGCCGCTCGGCCTTAGCCCGTTGAGAGCAGGGCCAGTTAGGATTGTTTCAGTAATCACTTCGTCGTCGCCGCTGGCACCGGCAGTCACAGCAGCGATTGCCATCACGGCACAGGAAATGAGCGTTATGATAAATGTCGCTAAAGCCCTCTCGTTTCGCATTATTCACCTCAATTGTTGGAAACTGAATCTTGGCGACACATTAAGTCGCCACCAGACCTACAGTCTCCCAACCCGCTCGATAAATACATCGAGCTAGGTTTATATTCAGGTGGAATAAGCGGTTCTGTTGCGAGAAATATTACACGGCGCAGGAAGTACATCAACGACTCCGACTATGCAACAAGCCGTAAGAGGCTTTCGACAAATTTCGCCTGTCTTGGATTTGCACAAATATTCAGTCGGACTGAATAAAAGCGATGAATGATGCGGCCTCTCCTGAATAAATGTGCAAAGCTTCGACATCCTGCTAATGACGACGCGTGCGACCTCAGGGATAATCTCGCGCTCATTTGAATGGTCTGTGGTAAAGGTCACGAGAACGAAACGCGCTCCGTTTGGCAATTCTATATAGGCCGCGTCGTGACGCGTCGTGCTCGTCCAACCGGCCTTTGACCAGAGTCGCGCGCCCGGCTCAAGGGCGATGCCCGTAAAGCCGTGCGCCTGATCGTCCGGGTCTGTGCTCTTCCCTGAATAATCGCGTTTCATTAGTTCCATCATCATCTTGCTGCGCCGAGGTGTGACCGCTCGCCCGGTAGCAATCTCCGCGAGCAGGCGCGCCGTCGCTTCTGTCGTCAGCTTGTTGCGATTCTCGCCCTTGCTTCCGCGAAACAGTTGCTCGCGCCCGTATGGGCCTTCGCAATAGGTTTTCTGATTGACGTTGATGTTGGTATAGCCAAGGCTTGCGAAGTAGCGATTGACGATATTGCGCTTCTCGGCCCACTTCTTAAGCTCTGCGCCTTTTAGCTCCGGGCCGCTCGTCGTGCCTGTTATCTCGTCGAGCACGTGGCTGGTCGCATCGTTCGACGAATCAACAATCATGTCCTTCAACGCACGGCGCAGTTCGTCCGTCTCCTTCAGCTTGCCATCCTCCATCAGCCGGTGGGCCATCACCAGATAAAACATCTTGACGACGCTCGCCGGATAGATACGCTCGTTGCCGCGAAAGCTGGCCTGAACGGGATGCTGCGCATCACGCAAATCTATTAACGTGATAGACAGTTGCGACTCCTCCAGCTTTTTGTCCTTGAAGCGTTCGAGCGCGGCCCGCGCCGCTTCGTTGACAATCTCTTGCAGCGCACTATCAGAGTGAGAAGTCGTCAGGTCGCTTGACGCGGCTTCATCTTCTCTGTGGGCCAACGTCGAAGGAGCGAGTAGAGCAAAGAGCAGGCAGGCGGCAAGAGTAAGGGTCAAGGCTTGGCGTGGCATCTGTTCTCGAATCCTTTCTGGTAGTAATTAGATTAACGGATTAAGGCATACGTTTCACGCAAAGACGCAAAGGCGCTAAGAACAGCAAAGCAGAAACACAATCCTTTTCTCGTTTCTTCCTTCGCGCCTTTGCGTCTTTGCGTGAACCTTCCCTCGTCCGACTTGCACTCAGCGCATCAGGTTCACAAACGAGTTGATAATCAGCGCATTGGAAAAGTCTATAAAGAAAGCGCCGACGACCGGCACAATCAGAAAACTGCGCGGCGTGGGAGCATACGCTTCGGTCAGCGCTTCCATGTTGGCGACGGCGTTTGGCGTCGTGCCGAGGCCAAACCCGATGTGCCCGCTCGTCGTGACCGCCGCTTCGTAATCGCGCCCCATCAGCACAAAGGTGACAAGCACCGCATAAATAATCATGACGAAGACTTGCACAATGAGGATGACGAGCATCGGCACAGCCAGCCCCGCCAGTTCCCACAGCTTCAAATTCATCAGGACGATGACGAGAAAGAATGCCAGCGCAATCATCCCGATTAACTCTATGGCGCGAGCATTGATTTTGAGCAAGCGGTAACGATCATCAACGTTGCGAGCAATGGCCGCGACAATCATCGCTCCGATGTAGTCCGGCAGCTTGAAGAGCGCGCCCACAGCGCCGGGCAGTCTACCGCTCAATTGGTTGAGCAATAGGCTCAGCAGCGCGCCTAAGCCCATCACCACCAGAATCAATATCAAATTGCGCAAGACGACCAGCGGCGTCAACTCCGCTTGGCCCTCGTCAGTTTTTTCGATGATCCCCGCATCGTCGCTCGCAGAGCTTAGCTCTCCGGTTGGCCCAACCGCCCAGTACTCTTCCGCTCTCCGGCCTCCCAAATTCTCATCCGGCTTTGCTTCTATAGTACCGCCCTCGCCTTTCGGCACGGCGAGGCGAAAGCGACGAATCAAAGCGGTCGCGGTCGGATTGCCGATAAGGCTCGCCGTGAAAATACCGAAGGTCGCCGATGCGATAATCAGAGCGCCCGCGCCGCTGATGCCGAGTTGCTCGAAATCCACTGCGCGCGCTAACCCGGTCGCAGGGCCGCCCGTCAGCGTCAGCGACCCGCAGATGACGCCGAGCGGAGCGGGCGCTCCCAAAGCACTTGCCAGTCCCATCCCGACGACGTTCTGCACGATGGCGGTCACTGATGCGATTAACCAGAAGAAGCCCAAACGCCAGCCGCCCGCTCTTAATAAAGAAAGGGTTGCGCCGAGGCCGATGGTCGTAAAGAAGATGGTTTGCAGCGGAGCGCGCAAGGTTGTGTCGAGCGTGAAGCCAAGCGTTCCGCGCGCACGCAACAAGAGCACTATTAGAGCGAACAGTAGTCCACCGATGGCTGCCGCCGGAATACTGGATTTTCGTAGAAAGGAGACGCGCCGCTGTATAAGGTAGCCGAAATACAGAAAGAGCGCGGAGAGCGCCAGCGTCAGCACCAGATCGAGCTTCAGGGTGCGCAGACCTTCGACGAAAGTAATCTCCACTGCGCCGTTCCCTTCACTTTCCGCCCGCTTCGTAAACGACTCGGCCATCCATGATGGTCAAACGCACCGTCACGTTTTCAATCTTAACGGGGTCGATGCTGAAGATGTCTTCGGAGAGCATAACAATGTCTGCCAGCATGCCGGGCGCGATTGTGCCCTTCACTTTTTCCGCGCCTTCGGCGTAGGCAGAGCCGTAGGTGTAGGCGCGCACGGCCTCCTGCACGCTGATTTTCTGTCCGGGAATCCAGCCCTCCGGGTGTTTTCCATCAAGGGTGCGGCGCGTGACGGCGGCGTAGACACCGTAAAGCGGATTAATGGGCGCGACAGACCAGTCTGTGCCGAAGGCTAGCCGCGCTCCAACGTCGAGCAGCGAGCGAAAAGCATAAGTCGTCCGCGCACGCTGGTGGCCGATGCGTTTTTCGGCCCAGCGCCCATCGTCTATGCAGTGATAAGGCTGCATCGAAGCGATGACCCCTGCTTTGGCGAAGCGTGGAATGTCGTGCGCCCGTAGATGCTGCGCGTGTTCTATGCGAAAGCGACGGTCGCGTGGGCCGTTTTCTTTAGCAACCTGCTCGAAGATAGAAAGGATTTGATCGTTGGCCTGATCGCCGATGGCATGAATCATTACTTGCAGCCCTGCGCGATCTGCGCCGCGCGTGCGCTCAAGCATTCCGTCCATCTCTTCGCCGCGCAAGCCCTTTGTATCGGGCGCATCTTTGTAAGGCTCGAAGAAGAGCGCTGTGGTCGAGCCGAGGCTGCCGTCAGCAAAGCCCTTCAAGCCACCCATCCGCAGCATGTCGTTGCCAAAGTGTGCGCGGAGGCCCGTGCGCGCAAGCTGTTCCCATGACGGCAGCGGCGCGACGGCGTAGATGCGCGTCTTCAACTCGCCACGCTCAAGCAGCGTTTGATAGACGCCCACGTCGTCGTTCGTAGACATATCCTGCACGCTGGTGACGCCGAAGCTGGCAGCATAGTTGGTGGCGGCGCGTGCCGCTTCAAGCTTTTCAGCGAAACTCGCGGGCGGAATCTTCGTGTAAACGAAGCTCATCGCCGCGTCTTTCAGGATTCCGGTCGGCTCACCCGTCAGCGCATCGCGTACGATGAGGCCGCCGGGCGGGTCTTTTGTCTCTCGCGTTACGCCTGCCATTTTCAGGGCGACGCTGTTGGCGAGCGCCATGTGTCCGTCGAGGCGATTGACGAAGACGGGCGTATCGGGCGTGAATTGGTCAATCAATTCTTTTGTCGGTAGTGGGGCATTGGGCCAGCGTTCGTGGTCCCAATCGCCGCCGGTAATCCAACGCCCGCGAGGGTGTTTTTCAGCGTAACGACGAATGCGTTCGACGAACTCCTGCGGCGTTTTCGCGTCGCGCAAATCAACGCTCGATAGTTGAGCGCCGCCGCTTAAGAAATGAACGTGCGAATCATTGAAGCCGGGCACGACGAGTTGCCCGCCAGCATCAATGACGCGCGTGCGTGCGCCCACGAGCCGTCGAATCTCTTCTGTCGCGCCAACGGCCACAATACGATTACCGTAGACGGCGACGGCCTGAGCCGCAGGTTGCAGTTGATTCATCGTGTGGACGTTTGCGTTGATGATGACGAGGTCTGCCATCAAAGCAAAATTCTCAGCCTGTGTGGGAAACGTAGTCATCATCAGGCACGCCGCGATCAGCAGGGCTACAACGATTCTGAGTTTCATAGCAGCAGGTGGCTATCTTTCAAGATTAGTACATGAAGGCCGGGCGCGTAGTGTATCATTAGCTCTCGCCTGAGACGATAGAAAATTCCAGTTGCGACCTAAAAGGAGAACTGGCAAATCGATGAAAGCCAAACGCATTTTCATTTCGAGCGTTCTTACGCTCGCCTTCTTGACCTTGACCGTCACGCCTTTTAGACGCGGGCAGGCGGCGATTGCTATGCCGTCAATCGAAGCGCCAATCGTCCCTCGCGCGCCGGTGCGTGCGCGGCGCGGCATGGTTGCTTCGACGAGTCGGCTGGCATCAGAGGTCGGCGTTGATGTCTTACGGCGTGGCGGTAATGCTGTTGACGCGGCGATTGCCGTCGCGTTCGCTCTCGCCGTGACGTATCCGGCGGCGGGCAATCTAGGCGGCGGCGGTTTCATGATGATACGCTTTCGGGATGGCCGCGCGACCGCGATTGATTATCGCGAAATGGCTCCCTTAAAGGCCGTGCGCAACATCTATCAGGACGAGAAAGGCAATCTGATTAAAGGCGAAGGCTCTTCAACCGTCGGCTATCGCGCGGCGGGCGTGCCCGGCACGGTCGCAGGCATGGAGATGGCGCTCAAGAAATACGGCTCAGGAAAACTCTCCTGGCCGCAGTTAATCGAACCCGCGCGTCGGCTCGCGGCCAACGGCTTCGCCTTGCCCTATGCTATCGCGCGCAGCTTCCGCACCAACGAAGGCTTCTTCGAGCCTTACGAAGACAGCCGCAAGATTTTTCTCAACAACGGCGACCTTTATAACGAGGGTGACATCTTTCGCCAGCCGGAACTGGCCGCCACCTTCGCGCGCCTGCAACGACACGGCCCACGCGAATTTTACGAAGGGCGGACGGCACGTCTTATCGCCGAAGACATGCGGCGACACAACGGCCTGATTACGCTCGAAGACATGCGCGGCTACGTAGCGAAGGAGCGCGTGCCGCTGCGCACGACTTATCGCGGCCACGAAATCATCTCTATGCCGCCGCCTTCTTCCGGCGGAGCGGTCTTGATAGAGATGCTTAACATCCTCGAAGGCTATGACCTCTCCAAGATGAGTTGGTCTTCAACAGAGAGATACCATCTCCTGACGGAGACGATGCGCCGCGCTTTTGCAGACCGCGCAGAATACATGGGCGACGCGGATTTCGCCAAAGTTCCAATCGCCGGAATCATAGATAAGGAGTATGCCGCCAGGCAACGTAAAACGATTCGAATGGATCGCGCCTCGAAGAGCGCAGACGTGCGCGCCGGAAAACCAATTGGCTATGAAGCCGAAGAGACAACACATTTCACCGTCGTGGACGCGCAGGGCAACGCGGTTTCAAACACATACACTTTGAACGGCGGCTTCGGCTCGGCGGTCGTCGCCAAGGGAACGGGCGTATTGCTCAATAACGAGATGGACGATTTCGCGGCGAAGCCCGGCGTGCCCAACGCTTACGGGCTGATTCAGAGCGAGCGCAATAGTGTTGCGCCCAGAAAGCGACCACTCTCCGCGATGACGCCGACCTTCGTGATGCGTAAAGACGGCTCGCTCTGGTTCGCGACGGGCAGCCCCGGCGGCCCGACCATCATCAACACCGTCCTGCAAATCATCACCAACATCGTTGACTACAACATGAACATCCAGCAGGCCATTGATGCGCCGCGCATTCATCATCAATGGCTGCCGGACGAAATTACTTACGAGCCGTTTAAACTTTCAATCGAAACGCAGGACGCGCTCGAAGCGCTCGGACATAAGCTGGTCACAAACCCGCGCTTCATGGGCGACGCACACGGCATCATGATAGAACCAAAAACTGGCATCCGCCTCGGCGCGAGCGACCCGCGCAACGACGGAGTTCCAATCGGATACTGAAACAGGAGTCAGAAGCCAGGAGTCAGTAGTCAGTAGAAAAGAAAGACAGGATGAAAAGGAAATCAGAAAGAAGTGGTTTCAGCCTCTTCTTCTGGCTTCTGGATTCTGACTCCTGAATTCTGCCTTTAGTTATGAATTTTCTCTGCTCAATAATTTGCGTGTGCCTGCTGGCGGTAATTGCGGCAGCGCAGTCAACGGGTGTCACGCAGCAGAGCGCGGAAGTGGGCGCGCATTACGCGGCGGCGCAAGCGCATGAGCGCGCGGGCGATTGGGCTGCCGCCGAGAGAGAGTGGATTCTGGCGATTAGCGGCGAACCGCAGAACGCTCGCGCGTGGGTGAATCTGGGCGTCGCGCTCAACCGTCAGAATAAAGTGAAGGCAGCCATCGACGCCTGGACGCGTGCCATCAAGCTTGATCGCAAACTCGCTGGAGCGCACTTCAACATCGGATTGGTGCGTGTGAGAAGCGGCGAATACGCGGCTGCGCTCGCGCCGCTGCGGCAGGCGCTGCTGCTTGAGCCGGAAAACGAGGCGGCCCGTCGCGCGCTTGCTCTTGCCTTAATTGCTCTGGAGCGTTTTCAGGAGGCAAGCCGCGAGATTGCGCGCTTGCTCTCGCGCTCGCCGCGTGATGCGGCGCTGCTCGAACTAGCCGCGCAGAGTTTTATGCGGCAGCGCAGGTATGCTGAAGCAATTGTAGTGCTGCGGCGCAGGCTTGATTTGGAGAATGCGACGGCGCGGGATTGGGCCACATACGGTGATGCGCTCGACAGCGTGCGGCGAACAATTGAAGCCGCCGAAGCATACGAACGCGCCGTCGCCCTCGCGCCGGATTCAAACGCCACGCAATACGGCCTCGGCTATCTCTACTGGAAACTCTACCGCTACGATGAAGCAGAGCGCGTGCTCAGGGAAGTGCTCCGTCGCGACCCGCAAATGTCGCGCGCAGCCTTCACGCTCGGCGACCTTTATTTGACAAGGGGGCAACCAGCGCGTGCGCTGCCGCTGTTGGAACAAGCGGCGCGCGCCTACGCAGAGGAATTCGACACGCGCTTTGCGCTGGGCCGCGCTCTCGTCCTGACCGGCGACCTCAAGCGCGGAATCGAAGAACTGCGCGCCGCCGTTCGTCTCAACGACCAGATTGCCGACGGCCACTTCCAACTCGGACGCGCCCTCATGCAGGACAAACAAACCGAAGAAGGCAAACGCGAATTGGAGCGGGCACGCGAATTGAACAGCGCCAGGCGCGATGCCGAAAGCGAGCGCACACTTCAACGACCTTGATTGACGGCGTGTCTTTCATCTGGCGCTTCAAATCAGCCAAGCCTTAATTTTTACCGTTAAGATTATCGAAGGCGATGCGCCCGCCGACGAGGGTTAAACGGACGTTGCCCTGCGCGTCTAAGGCAGTGAGGTCGGCGCTCTTTCCTTCCTCAATCGAGCCGCATTCCTGATTTACGCCGAGCAGTCGAGCCGGATTGGCCGCTGCCATCTGCGCGACTTCCCATGGAGGAATATCAAGCGAGAGCATCATCCGCACGGCATCGCGCATGGTAATCACAGAACCGGCGATGCTCCCGCGCTGATTGCGCGTGCGCCCATCTGCGACCGTGATGGTCTCGCCCCAGATTTCATACTCACCATCGCCCAGGCCGGTGGGCGCAACCGCATCGCTGATGAGCGCGAGGCGCGCCGATGTTTTGCAGCGCAGTAGCAGTCGCAACATCAGCGGGTCAACGTGGATTCCGTCAGCGATACAGTCACAGGTCACGTCGTCGCGCAGCAGTCCCCAGCCGATTGGCCCAGGCGCGCGATGATGCAGCGGCGACATAGCGTTCATGAAATGCGTCATGTGCCGCGCGCCCGCCGCAAACGCGCAATCGAGAATTGGGCCTTCGGCGCGCGTGTGTCCGATAGAGACGACCCACCCACGCCTTTTCAGTTCGCCCGCCAACTTGAGGCCGCCCTCTATCTCCGGCGCAATTGTTATCATGTGAACCGCGCCGCTTTCGTCGACCATCGTCAATCCATTCAGGGCAGCAGCCGACTCGAACGTGCGAAAGTAATCGGGACGCAGCGCGCCGCATTGCGCGCTATTGATGAACGGCCCTTCGTAATGCAAGCCGAGCGCGCGTGCCGCCGCCGGTCGTGTTTCCTGTTCTCGCATCAACTGCTCGGCGGCGTGCGCGGCCTTTCGATAATCGTCTTCGGGCGCGGGAACGAGTGTGGGCAGCCAGGCAGTGACGCCGTTTTGTGCGAGGAAGACAGCGACGCGATGAAGGTCGTCTGCTTTTGCCTCCATCGTATCGACGCCGATGCTGCCGTGAATGTGTACGTCAATAAAGCCGGGGAAGAGCGTTAGCCCTTCCAGATCGAGCGTCGCTTCCGCGTCAGTTTGCGCCTCTGCGCAAGGCTCAAGGATGCGCGCGATGCGTCCATGTTGAATCAGCAGGTCGGCGCGTTCAGCAACGCGTTCAGGTAAGACGAGGCGCGCGTTGCGGAGCAGGGCGGCTGGCGCTTTCGAGTTTGTACTATTCATCAGACCTTATTTAATCACAGCTTGCCTGGTGAACGCGCATCTGCCCGCGTGTGCCGCGTGGGCACAATCGCGGGCAGAGCTTTTCTCAAAGGCGGCGCTCGCGGCTCTTTAGAAATAGAGCTTTAAGGCGAATTGAAATTCGCGCGGCAGACGCGTGCCCGTCGGGCGGCCAATGATTAACGGCTGGCTCAGAGAGAAGGTGTTCGTATCGTTGACCGTAAACTGCGTCTGGTTGAAGACGTTGAAACTCTCGGCGCGCAGTTGCAGGCGAAAGTCTGTCTCTTTGTTAAAGTAAATATTCTTTACGAGCGACAGGTTGGTCTGATTCTGTCCGGGCTTGCGACCGAAGGCACGGCCCGAATTGCCGAACGTGCCGTCGAGCGGAAGCGCGAAAGCGTTTGGCTCGAACAGGAACGGAAGGCCGGTGTTATCAACATCGCCGGTGCGTCCGCCGAGCGGGTCGCTGACAAGGCGCGCTCGCCCGCCGCGAATCTCATTGCCCGTATCATTGAGTACGCGCGGGAACGGTTGCCCCGAAGCGATGGTCGTGATGCCGGAGATTTCCCAGCCGCCGAGCAGAGCACGCAACATTGTGTTTGAGTCGTTCGTGAAGAACGGAAGCTCATAGACGTAGCTGGCGCTGAAGACGTGCGGGCGAGAAGTGCGTGCCTCCGCATACTCAGGGCGCAAATCGAGCGGGTTCTGCGGGTCGTCAATCGCGTCGCGGTCGTTGGTCGCGTCCGTCAAATTCTTGCTGAAGGTATAGGAAGCCGTCAGAGAGAAGCCGTTGCCGAAGCGATAATTGAAGGACGACAGCAGACCGTGATAACGAGATTTGGCGCTCGTATCAATATAGGTGATTGTCCCGTAGCCTCGGAAGGGGCGGACGGTGTTGCGATTTCCCGTGCCGACCGCCAGCACGCGGTCTGGCTGCGGCAGATTGATGTTGCGACGACGAATCAGATGGTCGCCCTTCGTGCCGACGTAGCTGATGTCAATGACAGCATTTTTGAAAAGCTCGCGCTGAACACCGAGCGACCATTGCTGTACTTCCGGCGTCTTGAAATCGGGAGCGGTGGCGGCCAGCGAGCGAACGGGAAGCGCTCCCAGTGCTCCGCCGGAAGGATTCGCCAGCGTCAGGCCCGCGCCGGTAAAGGTCGCGCGATTGTTGAAGGGCGGATTGGCAAACGAGTTGGTTTCAAAGATACCGACGAGCACCTGATCGTAATAAAAGCCGTAACCGGCGCGCACGATTGTCTTGCCGTCCTTGAACGGGTCCCATGCGATGCCGACGCGCGGGCTAAAATTATTCTTATCCGAGGGCGCGATGCTGCGGCCAAAGCGCGAGGTGACGCCCGCGACGGCGATGCCGTTTAACTCGTTGCCCGTGCCTCGAACGAGATTCGCACAGGCGGCAGTAGCGCAGGTCGGCACGGCGGCAGCGCTATAAAGAGCCGGGTCGAATGACGTGAGCACGTCGTTTTCGTCTACGACCGGAGTGAAATACTGGTAGCGCACGCCGTAATCCAAAGTCAGGTTGGGGCGAATCCGCCAAGTGTCCTGCGCGAAGAACTCGCGGCGTCCGAAGCGCAAGTTAACCGTCACGTCAAACTGGTCTTCGAGATATTGCGATGGCCTGCCGAGCAGAAAGTCAGCCAGCGCGGAGCCGGTCTGCGTCAGTGCGACCCCTGCTGATGTCCCGCGCGTAGGGATAGCGTTAAAGGTAAACTGGCCGCCCGTGATGTTGTTGGCATTTTCATCCTTGCCTTCAAACGAAACTTCACCGCCGAACTTGAAGGTATGATTGCCCCTCGACCAGGTGAAGACATCGCGCACGACCTGATTCGTATACTTGATATTGAAGCCCTGCAAGGAGGCGAGACGGGCGAGCGCGCCGTTGCCGCTGAAGCTCAATTCCGGGATGGCGTTGTTGTTGTTTTCGGGGAAAAATTCGGGGATGGCGGTGCTGCCCGGAAAATTCGTGCGGCGACCGTTGCCGACGAGTTGCGAGCCAATCAGATTGCCGGAGAAATTATAAGTCGCCTCGTTGACCATCGTGGGCGACAGGATGCTGGTTAAGGAAACGGCCAGCACATGACCGGGCACGCGCGTCTGCGTCGTCGAGATGTTCGGCAGCACGACGTTGTTGAAGAGTCCGCCTGATTCAGTTGTCTCGCTCAGATCGTGCGTATAGCGACCGAAGAGGCGATGGTTGTCGTTAAAATTGTGGTCGATGCGGATTGATTCCTGCCGCGTGTTGTTGAGGTTGAGCGGCGTGGAAGAGAAGAGGTTGACGCCGGTATTGGGCAGCGGGTATGCCGTCAGAAACAACCGGGCGAGCGGGCTGATGTCGTTTGTCGGAATAATGTTTCCGGCGTAGGCGAGTCCGTCCGTCGGGCGAAAGATCATTCCCGCACGCGCCTGAATAACTGCGCCATTGGTATTGGTGACTAAAAGCGGCGTCCCCGTCACGGTCGTGCCGCTCGTCCCGTTGGGTTGAAGGTATAGCAATCCACCGAGGTTGGCAGAGAAATCCCCGGTGCGTTGTGCGGCGGTCGGCACAGTCCCGCTCGTATCCGCCGCTCCGCGAATAATGCGTCGCACCTCTTCGGAAAAAAAGAAGAAGGTTTTATTTTTCCCGCTGTAAGTGGATGGGCCGCCTTCGCCAAAGCGCGGTAAGGTGACTGGGCCGCTCAGCGTGCCGCCGAAATTATTGTAACGAAGCTTGGGCTTTCTGGCTCGCAGTGAGCCGTCCGCATTGCGTCCCTGACGGTTGTTGAAAAAGGTGTTGGCGCTTAAGCGGTCATTACGGTTGAATTCATAGAGCGAGCCGTGAAAGTCGTTGCCGCCGCCTTTGGTCACGACCGTCACCGCGCCGCCGCCGGAGCGCCCTATCTCCGCCGTATAGTTTGAGGTCAGAATCTTAAACTCTTTGATGGAATCAATGGTCGGCGTCGAAAGCAGCGTGATGTTTGAGCCGACATCTGTGTTCGAGACGCCATCAACGAAATAATTAACGGCGTTGCGGCGCATCCCGTTGATAGAGATGTCTGCGCGGCTCGTCAAACCGAAGCTCGACTCGTCATCAAGGTTAGACGTGACGCCGGGCACGAGTTCCGTCAGCTTGAGGAAGTTGCGATTGTTGAGCGGCAGTTCGACGACCTGCGTTCCCGAAATGAGTCCCTGCCCGGTCGGGCTATCCTGGATGAGCGGAGCCTCGTCAATGACCGTGACGGTTTCGCTCGGCGAACCGGCCTCCAAGACAATGTCAACCGGACGACGGTCTTTCGCATTGAGCGTTAACTCCTGAACGTAGCGCTTGAAGTTAGGCTGTTCGACCGTGACGGTGTAAGTGCCCGGCGCAAGCGGCGTCACGGTGTACAAGCCTTCATCAGAGGTCGGCACGCGGCGCTCTACGCCAGTGTCTTTATTAATGACGACGACGGTCGCGTTCGTAATCAAGCCGCCGGTCGAGTCGGTGACTTGTCCATTGATGGTCGCCGCCGTCTCTTCCTGCGCGAAAGCCCTGACGCCAAAGCTCAAACAACAGGCGAGAGCTAGAAACAGAGCACACAAGCCATTCTTAAAATGGTGCTTCATAGCGTGATTCCTCTTTAATACGGTGACAGAAGTGGAAAGCATCCCTCATCTTCAAACGTCATCTCTCGTAAGGAAGCCCGGCCCAAAGCCTGAGAGATTAAGATTGAAGAGACACGTCAGACTGCAAATACTGGCTGCTGCTTTTTCGGCGCGCCGCCGTTTTCAGTAGATTGCTCAAACCTTATACAACGACCTTCGGCATTACGGCAAGAGCTATCTCTTTCAGTCGGCGACTGTAGCTTCGTGCCGCAATGCCTGACCGGGGCGCGCGCCCGTCATCCGCCCGTCTGCCACGACCGCTTCGCCGTTGACGATGACGTGGCTGATGCCCGCAGGATACTGGTGCGGCTGCTCGAAGGTTGCGCGGTCGGCAATCGTCGCGTCGTCAAAAATCACCAGGTCGGCGGCGAAGCCTTCACGCAGCAGGCCACGGTCACGCAAATTGAAGGTCTGCGCGGGCAAGGAAGTCATCTTGCGAATCGCATCTTCGAGACTGAGCAGGCGTAGTTCGCGCACGTAATGACCGAGCACGCGAGCGTTGTTGCCGTAGCCGCGCGGATGCGGGACGCCTTCGCCCAGGCGACGCACGCCGCTGTCGGAAGCAATCATCGTAAACGGCTCGCGCATGATGTTCTGAATATCCGGCTCGCTCATACCGTGATAAATCATCGCCGCGCCGCCAGCCATGTACATCTCAATAATCTGTTCAATCTGGCTCTTGACATCCGTTTTGCCGCGCACACGTTTCGTAATCGCTGCGATTGATTTTCCGTTAAACGATGGGTCAGGCTCGTAGCTCGCCACTACGGCGTAGTCGTAATCTTTGAAGGCGCTCGCTTTCAGAGCCTCCTTCATCTCGCGCACGACGCGCTCGCGCATCGCTTTATCGGCCAGCCGCTTCTTCCCTTCCTCGCGCCCGCCTTCGAGCAGCCAATTCGGAAGGCGTGAGTCGAGCGAAGTCGAAGACGCCGTGTAAGCATACTGGTCAACAGTTACAGCTTGCCCGCGACGCCGCGCCTCGCGCACCAGTTCGATTGTCTGTACGCTCTGACCCCAGAGCTTGCGGCTGCTGATTTTGAAGTGAGAGATTTCGACGGGCAGATTGGCCTCTTCGCCGATGTGCAAACTCTCACGAATGGCGGCCATGACTTCGTTGCCTTCATTGCGCATGTGTGTGGCGTAGATGCCGTTGTAACGCGCGACGACGCGCGCAAGCGCGACGACCTCATCCGTCTTCGCGTACATTCCGGGCAGATAGATGAGGCCCGTAGAGAGACCGACCGCTCCGTCTTTCATCGCCTGTTCAACATCGCTTCCATCCGTCGCAATTCTTCGGGCGAAGGCGCGCGATTTTCAAGCCCCAGCACTTCCTTACGTACAGAGCCGTGCGCGACGAGCGTGGCGAGATTGACGGTCAGCGGTTGCTCCTTAATCTTGCCTAGAAACTGCGCGATGTCTGTAGCAGAGTTGCCGCAGTTGCCCGTCACAAGCGAGGTCACGCCCATCCGCACGAAGTTTTCCGCTTCGGGCTGCTCATAGATGCTTTCGACGTGCGTGTGAACATCTATAAAGCCGGGGGCGACAATCTGCCTGCGCGCATCTATGGCTCGCGCTGCGTCCGTCGCCATGAGGCGACCGATGCGAGCGATGCGCCCGTTCTTGATTCCTATGTCTGCGCGAAACCAGGGATTACCCGTGCCGTCAACGACACGCGCGTTAGTGATGACCAGATCATAGGCGGGCACTGCCGCTTGTCGCGTGGGCAGCAAATTGGCAAAGCCGGGCAATGCGATTGCCGCGAGCAGAATGAATGTAAGATGGCGAAGTCTGAAAAGATTTGTCATTGACTACTTTCGTATTTAACACTGACGATGAAACAAAGACCGGCTTAACGCTCCGTCGAAATTCAGAGGTCAGGGCGACAAAAGGAGACAGCGTTTCCGACGAGCACATGTATCTGACGCCTCATTGTAGGCTTTCTCGTTTTATAAGAGAAGCCGAAAGATTTTATGACGGCGGCCTGCTACCTGTAGAGCAGCGCATGCGTGCGCGCGGCGCGAAACTCGTTGAGGGCGGACATCCATGAGCGCACGATTTCCTCCGCCGTGTCCGCACGCTTGATGCGCTCGAAGGTCTCTGCGCTGACGAGCAGCCGCGCGTAATCGTCTACCTTCCACTCGGTCGGATAGAGTTTGCGCAGCGCCAGGGCAATCTCCACCCCCGTTAGCACGGGGCGAAACTGCGTGCGGTCTGTGACGATGATGTTGATGCCGCCGCATTCTTCGTTTTTGAAGATGGAGGCTTTGGGCGTAAAGCGTACGGGGACGAAGCGCACGCCCGCCAGCCCGCGCTCGTTAAGGAGCGACGCGAGACGTTGACCGTCGAGCCACGGCGCGCCGACGACTTCAAACGGCGTATCCGTCCCGCGCCCGACCGAAAGATTCGTCATCTCCAACAAGCCGACGCCGGGATAAACAGTTGCTTGCGTCAGGCTGCGCATGTTGGGCGAGGGATTGACCCAGGTGAGATTGGTCGCGTCAAACCACATGGAGCGACGGTAATTCTCCATCTTGACGACGCGCAGATCGCAATTCATCTTCCGCGCTTCGTTAAAGAGACGCGCGATTTCTCCGATGGTCATGCCGTGCCTGACGGGAAGTCTGTGATAAGCCGTGAAGGAAAGCTTGTCGGCGTCGGCCACAGGCCCTTCGACATCCGTGCCGTTGATGGGATTCGGGCGGTCTAGCACGAAGACGGGGATGTGCGCGCGCGCCGCTTCCTCCATCACGTAGCCGAGCGTAGAGATGTAAGTGTAAAAGCGTGTGCCGATGTCTTGAATGTCGAAGACGAGGGCGTCGAGGTCTTTCAACTGCGCGGCTTGCGGGCGACGACTGCCGCCGTAGAGCGAGTAGATGGGCAGCCCGGTCTTTTCGTCTTTGGCGTCCGCAACTTTATCGTCCGCCGTGCCGCGTATTCCGTGTTCGGGCGCAAAGAGCGCCGCGAGTTTGACGCCAGCCGCATTATGCAGCACGTCAACGGTCGATTTTCCGCTGCGGTTGCGTCCCGTCTGATTCGTCACCAGCCCGACGCGCAAACCTTTGAGTTGTGCAAAGCCGTCGCGCTCCAAGATATCAATGCCGGTCAAGACCTGCGCGCCCATGGGTGCGTTTCGTTCAATTGTAGCGGTGGTTGGCCCAACGCCGCTCGACGAAAGGCGCGCGAGGCTCGTCAAAACTTCCGCAGCGAAACGCGAGGATTCGTCGCGCACCTGCCCGACGGGCGTATCAAGCACAGCCGAAGCAACGATGGAAGAGATGCGACCGCGCAGGTTTGCGACATCACCTTTGCCGTCCGGGTGAAGGCGGCTGCTCATAAAGAGGACGAAGGTTTCGCTCGACGGGTCAACCCACATCGAAGTGCCCGTAAAGCCTGTGTGGCCGAACGAGCCGGGTGGAAAAATGTCGCCGCGATTGACCGCGAAGCTGCTCGTCATGTCCCAACCCAAACCGCGCGCATCGCCCTCGTCCGTAACGGCACGCGGGCGCGTCATCGCCGCCACGCCCAGCGGACTCAAAATTCGCGCGCCGCCATACTCGCCGCCGTTTAAAATCATCTGGCAGTAGACGGCTAAATCGTCAACGGTCGAGAATAATCCGGCGTGGCCCGCCACGCCCGCCATGCGAAAGGCCGTCGGGTCGTGCACTTCTCCGCGCAGCAGGTAATCCTGTTCAGGCCCAAAGCCCTCTGCGCTCCCGCCCAGATAACTCAAAGTCGCGCGCCGCGTCTCGGTCGGAGCAATCCGCCGGGTTAACTCAGAGCGCAGGCGAAAGCCCGTATCGCGCATCTTCAAAGGCTCGAAGATATTTTTTCGGGCAAATTCGTCGAGCGTCGTTCCGCTCGTGCGTCGCACGACTTCGCCGAGCGCTATGTAGCCGAGGTCGCTGTAAATAAAACGCATGTCCGGCGCGCTCCGCAACGGTTCACGGTAGAGCCGCTGCATAGCCTCTTCGTAGCCCATCCATCGTTCGCCCAAATCAAAGTCAGCCGCAAAGCCGGAGCGATGCGTCAACAGCATCTCTATCGTGATGCGTTCCCGGCCCTCGCCCTTGAGTTCGGGAATGTAGAGCGTGACGGGATCGGAGAGGCGCACCTGCCCGCGCTCAATGAGAATCATAATGCTCGTCGCCGTGGCAACAATTTTGGTGAAACTGGCAACGTCGAAGATGGTGTCAGGGGTCATCGCTTCGCGCGCAGGCGTGGTGGCCCGCGCGCCGTAAGCCTTACGCCAGACGACGCGACCGCGCCGCGCCACAAGGACGACCGCGCCCGGCAACTCGCGCCCGGCGATGGCCTGCTCGACCACCTTATCAATCAACGCCAGCCGCTCCGCAGACATGCCGACCGCCGCAGGCGC
This sequence comes from Pyrinomonadaceae bacterium, assembly GCA_036387475.1. Classification (GTDB taxonomy): domain Bacteria; phylum Acidobacteriota; class Blastocatellia; order Pyrinomonadales; family Pyrinomonadaceae; genus DASVTR01. The sequence goes on from DASVTR010000020.1 coordinate 66,488, forward strand.
AGCTTGCGGCAGATTCACAGCGAAAGCCTGCGTTACTAAAGCCTGCGTTACTAATGAAAGAAGCAGTAGTAGAGACGCGGAGGCGCGGAGGCGCGGGAAAGACGGGGGCGCGGCGACGCGGGCACGCGGCGACACGTGGAAAAATCTGAGAGAGAGTCGCTTGAATAGATGAGTAATAAATTTCGGAGAAATTCCGAGGCGTATGGTAGAGGTTTTCATTTACCGGATATTATATCGCTCTGATCGTTTGATGAAATTCGTCGGGCCAGTCAGGATACGTCCTCACCTAAACCTGGGTTCTCACATTATCGCCGCGTCAACGCGTCCCCATGTTTCCGCGTCTCAGTATCCCGTGTCGCATCCGCCCTTTGCGAACGTGCTTTCATTTGAATACCTGTGCCGCGCGTGTAGAGCGACGGGAGCGTGATGGGGAGACGGCCCGTGATGTCGGCTGTGCCGAGTAGGGCGCGGGCAGCGGCCTGTTGCAGACTCGGCATATCGCCGTAGGCGACGATGTAAGTCTGTAGGGCCGGAAAACTTTGGAGCAGGTACGGATTGCCGAAGCTGATGCCGATGATGGGAGCTTTGCGATTGATTAACTCCGTGAGCGCACGAGCGCCCGGCTCAGGCAATCCCGTGCTGCGCGCCTGACCGGAACGCACGCGCCCGTAGAGTGAAGCTATCACAAGGTCTGCACCCTGCGCTTTTTCGAGAGCTTGCCGCACTTCCACGTCAGACGAGCGCTCGTCTAACACGATTGTCTCAGTGCGGCGATTTGCACGCGTCATCTCTGCGACGAAAGCATTGGAAATAAAGAGGCGGTCGTCGCCGTTTGTCACGACCAGATTAAAGATGCGCGCAGTGGGCGGCAGAGAATCAATCGGCAACAACTTCGCGTCGTTGCGAACGAGCGTAATCGCGCGGCCTGCAATCTCGCGCGATAATTCGACGGCTTCGCGGCTCGACACGCCCGTGTCAATCTTGTCAATCGCTGCGATGCGCTGCTTTACGAGTCCCAGATCATACTTTGCCGCGAGGATGCGCCGCGCAGATTCTTCGATACGTTTTTCAGTCAAGCGGCCTGCGCGCACGGCTTCGCGCAAGCCGCGCACGGCGGCATCCGCATCCGACGGCTTGAGCAGCATATCCGCTCCCGCCAGCACAGCGCGCACCGCCGCCTCGTCCTGCTTGAAGTAGAGCGTCAGGCCGCTCATGTCGAGCGCGTCCGTCACGATGATGCCTTCGAAGCCCAGGTCGCGGCGGAGCAGATTGCCGACGACGGGCGAGAGCGTTCCCGGCAGCGTCGCATTTTCGATGACGACTTCCGTGTCTGTGTAAGATGGCCTGACAATCTGTTCGCGCGGTAGCGGAGCGACGCTCGTCGCGTCAAGCTGCGGCAAACTGATGTGTGCCATCATCACAGCGCCGACGTTAGCCTTGATGGCCGCGCGGAAAGGCACAAGCTCAATGCTGTTGAGACGCGCGAGCGGAAGATTGATGATGGGCAAGCCCCTGTGAGAGTCAACGGCTGTATCGCCGTGGCCCGGAAAATGTTTGGCCGTAGTGATAACACCTTTGCCCTGTGCGCCCTCTATGAAGGCGGCGACGAAGCGCGCGACCTCACCTGGGTCTTCGCCGTAGGAGCGGACGTTGATGACAGGGTTCGCGGCGTTGTTGTTGACATCGGCGACGGGCGCGAAGATGTGCTGGATGCCCAGAAGGCGCGCCTCGCGCGCCGTCACCTCACCCTGCCGGCGAGCGTAATCCGGGTTGCCGGTCGCGCCGACAGCCATGTTCCACGGAAAATTCACCGTATCGTCAAAGCGCATGCCAGCGCCCGCTTCCAAATCAGCCGAAATCAACAGCGGATAACGCGAGAGTTGCTGCATCCTGTTTGTCAGCACGACCGATTCATAAACAGGGCCTTTGAAAAGGATGATGCCGCCGATGTGATTCTCTTCGATTTGCCGACGCAGCGCGCGATAAGCTTCGCTCTCCTGATTAAGAAAGGTGGCGTTGATGCCGACGGAAATCAACTGACCAATCTTTTCATCAAGCGACATCTTCCGCAGTTGTGCATCAGCCCACTTCAGAGCATCGCCTGACGGGCGATGTGGATATTCTGAAGAAGACGCGGCGACGCCAGCCGCAACGACGGTAGAGATAACTGGTCTTTCTTTTTCTACGCGTCTCTGCTCTGCCCCGCGTCCTGTCATTGAGCAGAGCAGCGCGAACGCCAGCGAGAAATTTAGCGCGAGTCGTGACCGTTGATGAATGCGAGTGAATGTCATCTTTATTGTCAGTCGTTAAAAGTTATGAGAGTTCCCGAACCGCGCCGCCGGGCGCAAGCTCTTGCTGCCGTTCTTTGGACGGCGGAGCGAAGGCGAAGCTCGCCGCCCACGCCACCGTAAACGTAATGAGGCTGCCAATCAAGCCGTACCACGTCCACGCGATTTTTGTTCCTAAATAAATGTACAGCATCAGCGTCATACTGGCAGCCATGCCGATGAGTGCGGGCGGCTCAGAGACGCGGCGCAGGAAAGTCCCAACGAGAAAGACGCCGAGCACCGGCCCGTTAATCAAGGATGCGACCTTGAGCGCAACGTCGAGCGCCGAAGCGTTTGAGCGCCGCATCAGGAGCGCAACGGCTATCTGCACGATGCCCCACAGCAATGTCAGCCAGTGTGAGACTTTGAAGTAATGCTTGTCGCTCTCGTGCGGCTTAAACGGCCTGTACAGGTCGTTGACCGCCGTGGCGGCAATAGAGTTGAGCGACGAAGACATAGCGGCGGCGAAGATCGCGGCGACGACTAATCCGGAGAGTCCCGTCGGCAAATGCTGCGTGATGAAGTCCGGGAAAACGCGGTCGCCGCCGATTGTGCGGAACGCTTCTCCGGCGGGAAGCGTCGCCGTCCCCTGGGCCAACGTCGGATAGGCCGCGTCCGTGTACGGGTGATAAAAGGCGAAGAGCAGTACGCCGATAAAGAGAAAGCCGATGAATTGCGCGAGCACGACAGCGCCGGATGAGAGAAGCGCGGCGGCGGCGTGGCGCGGGCGATCCGTGCAGAGGTAGCGTTGCACTAAGTATTGATCCGTGCCGTGCGTGCTCATCGTCAGAAAGCAGCCGCCGAGCAGCCCGGCCCAGAAGGTGTAAGTCTTCGTCAAATTGAACGAGAAGTCGAAGAGGCTAAACTTGCCGTACTGCTCGCCCGCTGCGAGCGCTGCGTTTAATCCGCCTTCCGTCGAGTTAATGATAACAAGGCTCGCGGCCACAGCGCCGAGGATGTAAATGCCAAGCTGGACGACTTCAATCCAGATGACGGCCTCCATCCCGCCGTAGTAAGTGAAGAGAATCATCACGACGCCGATTAGGATAATGGAGGCGACGATCAAGGTCTCGGCGTTCGTTCCCGGTTGAAAACTGGTGTAGACGGCGGCGAGCACGATGGCCGTCAAAAGCAATCTCACGCCGTCTGCGATGTTACGCATGACGATGAAGAGAGAGGCCGCCAGCATCTTGATACGTCCACCGAAGCGGCGGTCGAGCAGTTGGTAAACGGTCAACAACTCGCCGCGAAAGTAAGAGGGAATGAACAGGAGCGAGATGACTATGCGCCCCAGCATGTAGCCGAAGACGAGTTGGAGGAATTGAAAATTGCCGCCCGTCGCGTAAGCGATGCCGGGGACGGAGATGAAGGTGATAGTCGAAGTCTCTGTGGCGACGATTGAAGCGGCGATGGCCCACCACGGCACTGTTCTATCGCCGAGAAAGTAATCACGCGTCGTTTCCTGCTTGCGTGCGAACCACGCGCCGAGCAAAACGATGCCCGCCAGATAGCCGAAGATGATAGCCAGATCGAGAGCCTTCATGTCAGAGGTGAGATATTAGATGGCAGACGCGAGAAATTGCAACGGATGCGACCCCGCTTGCAGCGTATGGAAGCCAACCTACATGCCTATGCCCTTCAGATGATAACGCTCCGTATCATAGTGGCGCTCGACATTAACGGTGTTGAGCTTGCCAAGCACTTTCGAAATGTTGACGAGCGAAAGGTCGCAGGCCGGAGCGATGCCGCGTGAGGAAATCATCTTGCCGAAGTCGCCAGCGGCAACGGCGTCTGCGGCGCGTGCGCCGAACATCATGCCCATGATGCGGTCAACGGGCGAGGGCGCGCCGCCGCGTTGCGGGTGACCGAGTGCTGCCGAGCGCGCATCGTATTGCGTCTCGCTCATAATCTTTCGCGCTAAGACTTCGCCGATGCCGCCGAGTCGCGCGTGGCCGAAAGCGTCGTGCTGGTCATCGACCGTCACCAGTTCGCCGTCTTCCGCGTACGCTCCTTCGGCGACGACGATGACGGAGTAGCGTGGACGCAGCGGGTCGCGCACGTTGCTCGTCACGTCGCCGAGACGTTCGCGCAAGTGGCTGTAAATTTTCTCGTAACGAAAGGGATGTTCGGGGATGAGGATGAGGTCTGCGTGGCCCGCGACGCCTGACCAGAGCGCGAGGTGTCCTGCGTGGCGTCCCATCACTTCTATTATCTGTACCCAGCCGTGTGAACCGGCAGGGGTGCGCGAGCGCTCTATGATTTCCGTGACGTTGCGGAGCGCCGTGTCGAAGCCGAGCGTGTAATCCGTCGCGGCCAAGTCCTTATCAATGGTCTTGGGGATGCCGACGACGCGCACACCTCTTTCGGCCAGCTTCGCAGCGACGCCCAGGGTATCTTCGCCGCCGCAGACGACGAGAGCTTCAAGGCCGAGCTTACTGATGTTCTTCGTGACCTCGTGTGAGCGGTCAACGCGCTCGCCTTCCTGCATCACGACCTTAAAAGGATTGGTGCGCGACGAGCCGAGGTTTGTTCCGCCGTCACGATCCCAGCGGCGCACCTTCGAGCGGTCGAGCGGCAGAGCGTCCGGCAGCGGGTCGAGCAAACTTCGCCAGCCGTCATAAAGGCCCAAAACTTCAATGCCGTGCTCGGAAGCGCGGTAGACCAACCCTTTGAGCGCCGGATTCAGGCCCGGCGCGTCGCCTCCGCCGGTTAAGACGCCGATGCGTTTGATTTCAGCCATGCGGCAGCAAGACCTCTCGATATTTGATTAAACGTGACAAAGATACTGGAGAAGTAACACCAGGATGTTACCAATTCCCGTCATACACAACTCAATTCCATGCCTGCGCGACTCGCCCACTCACTTGCACAACTCAATTTAACGACTGCACGCCATACCAAAACGTGTACGCAACTCATCTAATCCACTACGCAAGTCATCTGAACAACTACGCAAGTCGTTTGAGCAACTACGCAAGTCATCTGAACCACTGCGCAAGTCATTTGTGCGACTGCGCAACTCATCTGTGCCACTGCGCAAGTCATCTGAACACCTGCGCAACTCGTGTAAACCACTGCGCAAGTCATCTGTGCAACTACGCAAGTCATGTGAACAGCTACGCAACTCATCTGTACAACTGCGCAGGTCATCTAAACCACTGCGCAACTCATTTGTGCGGCTGCGCCACTCATCTCTACAACTATGCAAGTCATCTGAACGGGTGCGCGGGTCGTCTAAACAATTGCGCGAACCGATTTTATGGTTAAACGGGTCGTTTAGACACGTGTACAGGTCAGTAATCACTTCGCACGAGTCAATTTTATACTTGCACAGGTCAGTTTTACTCGTGCACAGGCCGATTCCAATTGCGCACAGGTCATTTGTCATCGTGTGCGGGTTAATTTCAACGTGCATGGCTCGATTTAACTTGTGCATGGATAGGTTTTACGTCCGCGCGCTTTGATAAAGCACGTGCGCGGGCCGGAAAAACAGGCGTCGCAGTCGTCGTTTGAGCGTGCGAAGCCGTCGGAGCGCGTTTCAGACCGTTCCTTTCCCCTCGACGTTCACAAATTTGCTGGCGAATACTCGCGTATCATCACCACTTTCGTGTAAGCGAGATGAAACCCGGCGCGTTGCACGTTGCGCTGCGAAGCATTGCCGGGGGCTGTCTTGACGACCGCGAGTTCGCATCCGGCGTCGCGCGCCGCCTCTAAACGTGCGTGCACGAGCGCCGTCTGCGCGCCGCGCCCGCGTGCGTTGGGGAGCGTGCTGCCGCTAAAAAGAGCCGCTATTCCTTCGTGTATGTACAGCGCGCCGCCGCCCGCCGCTTGCCCGTCAACGATGCTCAGGAAGCAGCGCGTCTGTGTGTCGTGGAAAAAGTTGGTTGCCACCTCCATATCGGCTTCCGTCAACTCCTCTCGCTCGACGAAGCCGCCGCTGACAGAGCGTATCCAGGCATCTGCGTCCGCCGGTTCGGTTTCTCTCACCTTAATACCGGCGGCTGTCGCTTTTGTCGCTTCATAGTCTGCGATAAAACGAAACCAGACGTTAACAAAATCGCCCAACTGATAGCCGCGCTCATTAAGCAGCGTCTTCAGAGACGCGTCCGCCAGCGGACACAAATCAATCTGCACGTTTGTCTGACGGCTCAGATAAAATTCCTCTGCCTGCGAGACCTCCGCAGCGCTCAACGCGCCGTTCATGCCAAGCCCTATCGCACGGCTAATCGGCGACGAAGCGCCCGCGTAGATTGCGTAAGCGCCTGCCACCATCTCGACCGCCACGCCATCATCCGGCTTCAATACTCCGAGCGTCTTAACCGAACCGGCGATGCCGTGCCCCTCGTGCAACTCCAAACGGCGGGCCAGCACGTGGTCTGCGAACAAAGTCATCTTCCGTCTCCGAGACAAATTAAGTCTAAAGCCCGATGTCCAAAGTCCACAGTCACGATAATGGCTCGTGATTGTGGACTTCGGACATCGGACTTTGAACCTACTCTGTCTTCACTTTAACCTCTGGCCCTCTGCCTCTTACCTAATCTCTATCCTGTGCGCTCGCCCGTCGTCCGCGACTCTTATACTGACGCCGCTTGCGTTCCTCGTCCAGCCGTTCGCCTGACTATTAGACTGAATCGCTCCGAGCGGGCGGCCATCGAGCGTGACGCTGCGCGCGGCGGCTGATTTGATGTTGAAGACGAAGCTTCGCGCGCCCGTCTTGTAGCTTCCTTCCGGCGCGTCCAAATTGATTTGCCAGCCGCGACCCGACTGTGAGACGCGCACAGCCGTTCGTCTTGAGACGCCGCTCTTGTAAGCGGGGCTGTTGCCGTCGTCTTCGTAAAGAACAGTCGAAGCCTGTCCTTTATCGTCCGCGTAAATCTCGAACGTGAGCGGGTCAGACGCCTTTTCACCGACGTAATTCATCTCCGGCCCTAAGGTGATAATCGCACCGCCCCGCACGTACATCGGCACAGTCTCCAGCGGCGCGTCGGCGCGAATCATCGTTGGCCCAAGATGCTTTTTACCCGTCCAGTAATCGAACCAAACGCCTGCGGGCAGATACACCATGCGGCTCGTCACGTCCGGCTTGAGCACGGGCGCGACGAGCAAGTCCGCGCCAATCATAAATTGGTCGTCAAGGTTCAGCGTGTTGTAGTCCTGCTGGTAATTGAGCAGCAGCGGACGAAACAGGGGTAGGCCCGTGCGGTGCGATTCTTCGAGCGTCGTGTAGAGAAACGGTAGCATCCTGTAACGCAGCTTCAAATACCTGCGGATGATGTCTTCATAGTACTTGCCGAAACGCCAAGGCTCCTGGTCGTAGCCGTCAATCACTTTATGATTGCGACAAAAGGGAGTCAGAAAGCCGACCTGATAAGAGCGCGTCAAAAGCTCGCCGTTGCCGCGACCGATGAAGCCGCCGATGTCTGCGCCGACAAACGCCTCGCCGGACAAGCCTAGCGTCTGAAACATCGGCAAGCTCAGTGCTAACGCGTCCCAGGTGCTGTTGGTGTCGCCCGTCCACATCGTAGAGTAACGCTGTATGCCCGCGTAGGCGGCGCGCGTGATGATGTAAGGTCGCTTGTCCGGCTGCAATCTCTCCAGGCCTTCGTAAGTCGCACGCGCCATCAAAAGCGCGAAGACGTTGCGATTCTTGGCGTGCGTGGAATTCTCGCCCTCGTCGTAGTTGACGACATCCATCTGCAACTTGCCCGTTTGGTCTACGAAATCCGAAGGCTCGTTCATGTCCGTCCAGATTCCGGCGATGCCGTTGTCCGTGTAGGCGCGATGCAGGTCGCCCCACCAGCGGCGCGCGTCCGGCAGTGTGTAGTCAACAAAGACGCTATCGCCCGGCCAGACCTTAGGGATATACAGGTTGCCGTTCTTGCGCTTCAGAAAATAGTTCTTCTCCATTCCCTGATTGAAGACGTAGTAACTCTTGTCCTGCGGTTGGAGTTCGGGACGAGCGCTCGTTGTTGTTTGTCTGGCTGCATCGGGCGCGGGCGGCTGGTATTTAATCCCGGGGTCAACGATGGTGATGACCTTAACGCCCTGCTGCCTGAGCTTGTCCGTGAAAGCCTTCGGGTCTGGAAAGCGCTCCGTGTTGAAGGTGAAGACGCGATAGGCTTGCATGTAATCAATATCAAGATGCAGCACGTCAAGCGGCAAATCTCTACGGCGATACTCGCGCACAACTTCCTCCGCCATCGCTTGCGGATAGTAGCTCCAACGACTCTGCTGGTGTCCGAGCGCCCAGGCGGGCGGCAGAGGCATACGCCCCGTCAACTCCGTATAGCGGCCCAGTATCTTTTTCATCGAAGGGCCGTAGAAGAAGTAGTAATTCATCTCGCCGCCTTCGGCGGAAAAGGCGGAGTACATTTGCGAAGACTTACCGAAGTCGAAATAGGTGCGATAGCTGTTATCGAAAAAGATGCCGTAGGCCGCGCCCTGCTCCCAGCCCATGTAGAAAGGGATGCTTTGATAGATGGGGTCTGTCCCTTCCCTGTAGCCGGGCGTGTCGGCGTTCCACATTTGAAACTGCTCGCGCCGCTTGTCTAGCCGCGCCGCCTTCTCGCCGAGGCCGTAAAAGTGTTCGTCAAAACCAAGCCGTTTGGCGGCAGCCACGGTCGTCCCCTTCGGGTCGTACATCATTGGGCGCTCGTCTGCATTGATGACGCGGTGCGTGCGAGCATCACGAAACTCTATGAGCAAAGGCTGACGACGCACCGCGACTTCAAGTTCGTCCGTGACTATAAGCACTTCATCCGGTCGCTCGATGATAGTTGTTTCCAGCAGCGGCCAATCTTTTTTGGCGATGGCCCAAGAATGATCTCGCGCGGGCAGTTTTTGGCGGAAAGAGACGCGGACGCGGATGAGATCATCAGCCAGCACCGTCACGAGCACCTGCGAATTATCACGGCAGTTGAAGATGATGCTTGAGCCGCTCTTCGTGTAACTAACCACCGGGCCAATCTGTTCGAGGCCGTTAAAGTCTATGGCCCAATTCGTCTCGGCCAGAGCAGCGAGCAGGCAGAGCGCTAACAACAGTTCTTTTTTCATCATCGTTTCTCAGAGTCTTGGTTTGTCGGCGTAATGTATCGCCTGGCAACGATGTCGGGCGTGTCAAGATTGCGCCCTTCCTGCAAATTGACGACGAGGCGTATGAACTGGGCCATAGACCAGGCGAGCGGCGTGGCCGAGCCTGTGCCTTCGCCAAAGCGAAGACCGGCGCGCGGGCCTGCGCTTTTATCCCAGATTTGTTCGGGGATGAGCAGCCCTGAGTTTGCGAAGCCGAGCATCGCATCGAGCCTGCGCTGAGCCTCCGCGCGTCGCCCAAGCGCCAGTTCATACTGCCCACGCTCGCCCGTCAGCAGCGTCCATAAACGCCCATGCCCTGCTCGCGCATCGTAGTTTCCGCCGTCATCTCTTTCGCCGTAGGCGTCGTGGTTGTAGCGATACCAGGCCGCTCCGTTTGGCGTCTCAACCTGAATCAACTTGTCAACGACGGCGAGCGATTTCGTTATCAAAGGGTCGTCGGCGCGGCGTACGCCGAGGCGCACTAGTTCGAGGAAGCCCGCGTCAACAATCTCTCGCTCGTCGTATGTGCCGCCGTTACTGTTAATCTCAAGCCGTGCGCCGTCGTTCGGGTCGTCATCATCCGTGATGCGCAGGTAATACTTGCCGTCGCCGTGCGGCCCATTGGTCGTCGCCGTCCAGCGCTCGACCTTACGCGCCCATTCGTCCGCCGTCTTCAAATAATTATTAGCAGCCGTTTCATCGTGATTCCGCCGCGCAATCTCCGCAGCGCAAACCAGCCCGGCAATCTCCGCCGCAATCGTCGAAGGCGAATAGCCAGCCTCTTCTTCCCAGCGCTCCTGCGGCGTCGATGGCCCATGTTTGACTATAAAATCGGCGGCTGGCTCGACGTGCTTGACCCACGTTTCGTTGTCCGTGCGACCGAGTTGGTAGGCGAGGATGAGCGGGTAGGCGACTTCGTCCATCTGTAAGCCGCCGCCCGCCGCACGCCCGTCGAGCCATGAGTTCTGCGGAAAGCTGCCGTCCGCCTTCTGCTGAATCCTGAACAGGTAATCGAGCGCGCGGTCGGCTGAAGGCTTATCGCCCATCGCATGAAAGGCCGTCGCCACTTGGTAAAGGTCGCGCGCCCAGACCGTGTGATAGCCGCTCGTGTTCGGCTCGTTGGCGTTTGCCCCACCGCCCCAGGGCACGCTGAGAGATGCGACCATTGCTCCGCGATACGTCTTATCCTCGTGCGCCTTTAAGATCATCGCGGCCATGTCAAACTGTTGTTGATATTTCGCGTCAACGCGGCGCAGGGTTGAGAGATAAGCGTTCCAGCCAGCGTCGTATTCGGTACGAACCTCTGAGAAGGTTCGGGCGAGCGTGGCGCGCGCATTCTTCAGAGCCTCGTCCGCCTCTTTTCCGAAACCGAGCGCTAGATAAAAGCTCGCGGCTCGACGGGTGCGCGTCGCGGGCTGGCGGACGCGCGCCACCTGCACGACGTTGCCGTCTGCCGCCCGCGCGTAACTATCCCGGATGCGGCCCGTGCGAAATAATCTCTTTTCGTCAAAGCCTGAGATGTAGCCTTGAGCCACGAGGCTCTCGCGCCGCAGTTCGGTCAGGCCGTCGCTGGTTTCAAAATAACCGTTCGTCATCTCGACGAAGCCTGTGCTGGAAACGAGCGCGGATGCTTTATCGCCATCGGAGGCGAGCAGCGCGTCTCCCTGCGTCCAGGCCGAGTCGTGCATTCCGCTGTTGTTCAGCGAAGGGTCGTAATAAACGTAAAGCTGGTATGGAGCGTTATTGCGCGTCTCAAAGGTGACGCCGATTTGAATGGTGTGGCGCTGCGGGTCAGCGATGTACGTCTTGCTGATGGTGTAAGCGCCGCTCTTCGCACGGTTGAATTGTTGGAAGGTGAGCGCGCGTGAATCCAGGACGTGCAGGGAATGCGTCGTGTCTTCGCTTTCGACTTCGACGCGCTTGCGGTCTGGACTGACGACTATGAACTGTAACTGCCGCACGTTGGCGACATCAATTGTTGGATAATAGACCTCCGTCATCACCCCGTCGCGCAGCGTGAACCAGACTTTCGATTCTAATGACGTGGACGTGCCGACGGCTTCCTTGCCAGCGCTCTCCCAGTGCGCGTCTTTACCCGGCGCTCCGGGCGCTAGATTGTTCGACACCTGCGCGTGTGCGGGCAGCGCATTCAAGAGAGCGAAGATGAAAAGAAGTCTCACACCAAGACGCAAAGGCGCAAAGGCAAGACGCGGCCAATGAATCACTAAATGCTTATGCGTTTTTTGCGCCTTTGCGTCTTGGCGTGAAAGTTTTTCTTCCATCACCCGTCTGCCTAGTCAATCTCTGTCGTGCTTAACTTCGCTGGCGGCTGAGCATGTCGAAGCCGACCGCGGCGACGAGCACCAGGCCTTTGACGATGGGCTGCACGTGCGGTTGGTAATCAAGGAGCGACATACCGTTATCGAGGCTCGACATAATGAGTGCGCCAAGGATAGCGCCGAAGACAGTGCCGCGACCGCCGAGCAGGCTCGTCCCGCCGATAACGCAGGCCGCAATCGCGTCGAGTTCCATCAGCTTGCCTGCCTCCGGCGCGGCGGCCCCCTGCCGCGCCGTGTGAATCAAGGCGGCGAGGCCGGCGAGCGCGCCCATGATGCAGAAGGCGGAGAGGATGTGCCGACGCAGGCTGATGCCGGAAAGCCGAGCCGCGTCAGGGTTGCCGCCAATCGCATAGAGATAACGACCGAACGTCGTATTCTGCGTCACGAAAGCCCCAATCACCGCGACCACCAGCATAATCAACACGGAAATCGGCACGCCTCCCTGCTTGTTCATCAGGTAGATGAAAAACGCTATGACGATTGACGGGAAGGCTATGCGCGCGATGGTCGAAGCCATGCCGGGAACTGGCAGATTGTGTCGCCGCCGCGCGCTGTTGCGCCGCATGGCAGACCAGACGATGAAGGCGATGGCAGCGAGAGCCAGCGCGTTGCCAATCATGGGCGCGACGAATTGTTCACCGATAGAGCGAAAAGCGGGCAGCGTCAGCGGTATCGTCTCGCCCTTCATTAATCCAAGCGTCACGCCCGCCCACGCCAGCATCCCTCCCAACGTGACGATGAAAGCGGGGATGTTAACGTAGGCGACGAGTACGCCATGTATCGCGCCGATGGCTATGCCGATAACGATAGCCATTGCCAGCGACGGCAGCACACCCCACCCCTGCGTCATCGCCGCCAGCCCGCCCGCGAGGCCGACGACAGAGCCGACAGACAAGTCTATCTGCCCCGATACAATCACCATCAGCATTCCGACCGAGAGCACGCCCGTCACCGCCGATTGCTGCAAGAGTTTTGAAAGGTTGCGCGCGCCTAAGAATGTCTGGTCTGTCGTGTAATGAAAGACGGCCCAGATGAGAAGCAGCGCGAAGACCATCGTGTAGGCGCGCAAGGTGTCGGTCGGTATCTTGAATCCGCCGATGCGTATTTGCGAGACACCCTCCTGCGCATCAACTGTCGGCGGCGCGGCATCCGCAACAACCGGCGGGCGATTAATCGGCGGCTCATTGGCCGGAACATGCTCACTCATATCAACCTCCAACGATGAACGCGGAACGATGAACAATGAACTGCTTTTTTACTTTCGCTGTTTTGCGGTCTTTACGGAAGACACTAAAATAGCAGTCAACTCGCTAGCTTCGTGGCACAAATCCGTTAACCGCGCGGGAGGCACAATTCCGCTATCTGATAGTAATTCAAGCCAGTAAATTGTCTCCTCAAGCTCTTGTAATCCGCCTTCGATTTTACTAATGAATTCTGGCGTTGACCTTGCGCGCTTGGCTTCCCGATAATGCGCGCCGGCCGACGTACCACTTCTCAGCACTTGCTTACCAATAACCTGCGCTTCCATAGCTTTTGGCAGTGATGCATACAAACGAATGATTCTTAACGCAAACGCCTTGGTTCGAATCCGCAAATCGTGACTACCTTCTTCATTCATCGTTCATCGTTCCGCGTTCATCGTTTTGAAGTGTCCGGTCGCGCATGACATGACGGCTTCCGGCGTCGCTTCGTCGCGTGTGAACTCGCCTGTGATTCGTCCCTCGTGCAACACCAGCACGCGGTCGGAGAGGCCGAGGACTTCCGGCAATTCCGAAGAGACGAGCACAATTGCCATCCCGTCGCGCGCCAGTTTATTGATCTGCGCATAAATCTCCTGCTTCGCGCCGACATCTATGCCGCGCGTCGGTTCATCCAGAAAGAGCACGCGCGGGTTTGTTAAGAGCCACTTTGCCAGCACGACCTTTTGTTGATTGCCGCCGGAGAGCGTGCCTGTAATCGTCAGAACGGACGGAGCCTTGACGCGCAACTCCCGCATCGAACGCTCGCCCACGGATGTCTCCGCGTCAACGTTTGTCACAAACCGGCCCGACAGGCGCGAGAGTCCGGCAATCGTCATGTTGTTAAGAATTGTTTGATCCAGGATGAGGCCGAAGCGCTTGCGGTCTTCTGTGACAAAGCCGATGCCATGGCGGATGGCATCTGCCGGGCGAGTGATGCGAACGGGTTTTCCCTCTACCAGAATCTCGCCCGAAGAGCGGCCCGCGTGCGCGCCGAAGATAGCCATTAACAAATCGCTGCGGCCCGCGCCCATCAGCCCAGCGATGCCCAGCACTTCGCCGCGACGGACGTTGAAGCTGATGTTATCAACGAGCAGCTTGCCCTTGATGTTGGGGTCTGCAATCGTTATCCCGCGCGATTCAAAGACCACATCGCCGTGTGCGTGATCGGCCTGCGGGAAAATACTGCCGACCTCGCGCCCGACCATGAGCGCGATAACACGCGGCTCGTCGAGCGCCGTCGTCGGTTCAGTGCCGACGGTGCGACCGTCGCGAAGCACAGTGATGCGATCCGACATGCGAAAGACTTCGTCGAGCTTGTGCGAAATGTAAATCATGCCGACGCCGCGCTCGCGCAGTTGATTGAGAATGCCGAAGAGGGTTTCAACTTCCGTTTCGGTGAGCGCGGCGGTCGGCTCATCCAGAACCAGAATGCGCGCCTCCTGCGAGAGCGCCTTGGCGATTTCGACGAGTTGTTGCTGGCCTATGCCGAGATGGCCGACGGGCGTTCGCGGGTCGATCTTGAGATGCAGGTCTTCGAGCAGTTGGCGGGCGCGGCTGTAGAGTTCGTGCCAGCGCACGACGCCAAAGCGGCGCGGCTCGCGGCCCAGAAAGATATTCTCGCCGACCGTCATGTCCTTGACGAGCGAGAGTTCCTGAAAGATGACGGCGATGCGTGCGTTCTCTGCATCGCGCACGGTTGCGAAGCGGCGCACCGTGCCGTCAATCCGCACCTCGCCGCCGTATTGCGGATACGGGTAAACGCCGCCGAGCACCTTCATCAAGGTTGATTTGCCCGCGCCGTTTTCTCCAACGAGCGCGTGCAACTCGCCCGCGTAGAGATCGAAGGTCACGCCGTCGAGAGCGCGGACTCCTGGAAACGACTTCGTAATGTCGCGCATCTCCAGCAGCGGTGGCCCATCGCTTTTCATCATCGCACCTTGAAGAAACAGAAGGCCGCCAGCAGAAAACCGAAAGCCGCCAGCGCATAGTTGCTCTGCGCAACCTGTTCGCCTTCGACAACTGGACGACCTCTGCCGTCGGCAGTCGCCTTCGGCCATTGCTCCTTCGGCACGTTTTTGTAAACGTCTTCCAGCTTGTGGTAGCCGTCTTTGACGACTGTATTCATCAGGTTGGCCTTATCGACGGCGATGGGTTCTTGCAGAATGGAAGGCACGTCAATCTTGCCGTTGTTGATCTTGTCTTTGGCGTCTATCTTCTCGCCGTTGGCGAGCTTGATGGCAGACTCGACGGCGCTGAAGGCGAGCGGCTTAATCGGTTTGTAAACCGTCATCGCCTGTTTGCCTTCGGCTATGCGCTGGCAGGCCGGAAGCTCTGCATCCTGACCGGAGACGAGCACCGGATTACCCGCGAGCGCTCCGAGCGCTTGAATGACGCCGCCCGCCGTTCCGTCGTTGGAAGCGACGACGGCCTGTATGTTGTTATTGTTCTGCGTCAGCGCGTTCTCCGTATTCTTCAGCGCCTCGCTCGCCAGCCACTCTTTTGAATACTGGTCGGCGACGATCTTTACGTCGCCGCGATCAACCGCCGGCTTCAGTATGTTCATCTGCCCGTCGTGAAGGAGCACAGCGTTATTGTCGGTCGGCGAGCCGCCGATAATCAGGTAGTTGCCTTTCGGCACGCGGTCGAGCAGATACTTCGCCTGCATCTCTCCGATCTTGACGACCTGATGAGAGACGTAGAGGTCAACGTCCGAATTCTTAATCAAGCGGTCGTAGCTGATGACGGGCACGCACTGCTTACGCGCCGCTTCGACGATTGATGCGGCAATCACTCCGTTGTGCGGCGCAACTATCAATACGTCCACGCCCTGCGTCAGCAGATTGTCGGCCTGCTTCGTCTGCACGTTGTCGTCGCCGTTTGCGACCAGCACGGAAAGCTCTGCGCCGAGTTCTCTGGCCCGCTGCTCGACCAACTCCTTATCGCGCTGCCAGCGCTCCTCTTTCAAGGTGTCCATCGAAAACCCGATCTTGACAGGGCCGCTCTTCTTCGTCTTTGGCGGACATGGGCCTCCGGCGTTCTGCGGCCCGCTAACGCAGGCAGAGGCAGTCGTAAGCAGCAAACAGGTAACGAGCAAGAGGTACGCTCTTTGGGCGACGCTTCGCATAGAGTTGGCTTCCTTCCTTCGTTGTGATGACTGAAATAGCTTCTTGACCTGCAACTCTGACGCGACGGAAAAGGCGAGCATCTCCGTCGAAACTCTTTGACAGGCTGCGAGAGCGACCGCCCTTTCGGTCTTTGTGCTGCTACAGCCTTCGGGTTTCCCGGTTGTCTGTCCGGTTGTTCGGGTTAAATCTGATCGAGGGCCTAAGCTTAACAGAGCAGCGCGGGAAATTTCCATTGAATTTTTCACCTGCGGGTGTTATTTTGCCTTTGCTACCCCGATTCAGAAATTCGTAAACATTTTGACCGGCGGAGTGTCCCCCTTACTTCCGCTTCCTGAGACCGACCTTTAACGCAGGCCGTCGTGAGACAACCCCGACCACGCGCGCCTTCTATTAAACAGCTTCACGCGCCCGGCGGCAGCCGTTATCTTTAAACTCAAGCCCCGATGCGCTTTCAACTCGATTGGGAGGATTAGCCATGCGCCACACGTATTTTCTTCGCTTCGGTTTATTCAGCTTGTTCCTGTTCTTACTGACCGCTACAGCCAGCGCTCAGTTCAGGGCCAGCGTGCAGGGCACTATCACCGATGCGACGGGCGCTATCGTGCCGGGCGCAACCGTTACTCTCACCAGCAACGAGACCAGCAAAGCGCAGCAGACCGTGGCTAATGATGAAGGCTTTTACAGCTTTTCGGGGCTAGCACCGGGCAACTACACAATCACTGTCGAACAAGCTGGCTTTAAGAAACAGGTGTTGAACGACATTGCCGTCAGCGCAGAGCAGACGCGTGGCCTGGACATTGCGATTGAGGCGGGCGGGGTGGCTGAGACGGTCACAGTCACTTCCGATACGCTGCCCGCGCTTGAAACCGAGAGCGCCAATATCCGGGGCACGATTACAACAGAGGAAGTGCGGCAACTCCCGCAGGTCGGACGCAACCCTTACGAGTTGGCGCGCACCGCGCCCGGCGTTTTCGGCGATACGGCGCGCAGCGGCGTCGGCAACCAGGCACAGTTTATTCCGGGCGTCGAGCAGTTGGGCGGCGGCTCAAATACAGGCGTTTTTCAGACTGAAAATCAGACCCAGATCAGCGCTAACGGCCAGCGCGTCTCCAGCAACAACTATCAGGTTGACGGCGTGAGCGTAAACAGTCTGGGGTTGGGCGGCGCGGCGGTCGTGACGCCGAATCAGGAATCGGTCAAGGAAGTCTCCGTCGTCAGCAGCAGCTATTCGGCAGAGGATGGGCGCAACGTCGGCGCGCAGGTCAAAGTCGTTTCGCAGAATGGAACTAACGAGTTTCACGGCAGCGCCGTCTTCAACTACGGCTCGCCGAAGCTCAACGCCTTTAACCAATACTTCGGCAGCATAGCCCAACCGGCGCGGCCCACACGCGTCGAGCAATACGAGCGCAAATTCGCTGGCAGTCTCGGCGGCCCAATCTATTTACCGCGCTTCGGCGAAGGCGGGCCAAGCTATTTCAGCGGTAAAAACCGTCTCTTCTTTTTCGTCTCTGGTGAGGGATTGCGCCGCAGCAATACCAGTTTCTCAGACATCTTTATTGAAACGCCCGAATTTCGTAATTACGTTCAAACGGTGCGGCCCAACAGTTTCGCCGCTCAACTCTTCGGCAATCAGCGGACTATCCCGCGCGTCATTGCGACGGGCTTGCCGAGCGGCGGCCCGAACGGCCCTAACGTGCCCGTTAACGGACAGGCCGGGCTGAGCTTCGACATCGGTTCAATCAACACGCCGCTCGGCCAGAACGTCAACGCCGGTTCGTTTGACGGCATCCCGGACGTAACATTGGCGCGCGTCGCCATTCCCAGCAGCACACGCGGCAACCAGTACAACACGCGTATAGACTTTAACCGTGGGACTTCAGACCAGTTTGCCATCAGCACTTATTTCACGAAGCTCAGCAATCTGGCAGGCTCCAGCAGCGCCCGTCCCTTTGAGGACATTTCCTTTGAGCCTTTCAATTCCGCAGCCACCTTCGCATACATACACACCTTCTCGCCCACTATGCTCAACGAAGCGCGTTTTAACTTTACGCGTTTCAACGCCAACGAACTGGACGACCTCGGCGGCGACGATTTACTGATTCCGCGCTTGCAGGTTCAGGGCTTTGGTTCGGCTTTCAGCTTCGGCGGCGCGCCGAGCTTCGGCATAGATCGAGGCCGCCCCAACAACCGCACGCAAAACACCTATGAATTTCGCGACACGTTGACGGTGGTGCGCGGTAATCAAGCCATCAAGATTGGCGGTGAAGCGAGGCGCGAGCAGGACAACAACAATCTCATCTCCGGCGCGCGGCCCGAATTCGTCTTCAAGAGTTTGCTCGACTTCGCCAACGATTCCGTCTTCTTCCAGAATATAGATATTGACCCGCGCACGGGCGGCGCGGCCAACGGCCAGCGCTACTTTCGCTCGGAGACCTACGGCCTCTTCATTCAGGACGACTGGAAGCTGCGCCCCAATCTGACGGTCAATCTGGGTTTGCGTTACGAGTATCAAACGCCGCTCAGGGAAAAAGAAGGGCGACTGACCAACTACAGGTTTGGGCCAAACGGCCCGTTTGACGGAACTGTCGTACAGGTTGACCGCCTCTACAACCCCGACCGCAACAACTTCGCGCCGCGTCTGGGCTTTGCCTATGCGCCAAACTTCGAATCGCTCGGCGGCTTCTTTAGCGACGGGCGCTTTGTTGTTCGCGGCGGCTTTGGGATGGCCTACGACCGCATCTTTCTCAACCAACTGACGGGCGTTCGCGGCAATACTCCGTTCTTCGCGCGTGCCGGTTTATGTTGCTCTGGTACAACCAACGCTGCCGACCCCGGCCCGATTCTGTATTCGTTTGCCATCGGCGGGAATCCGTTCCTGTATCCCACGAACCCGAATTTGTTGCGCGGCATAGACCCCTTGACGGGCGGACTGCTCGATCCGTTTCCGGCCACCCTGCCCGGCGGCTTTATCCGCCGCGACATCCCCGTTGAAATAAACGGCACGCCGGAAAATTTGCCGAACGCATACATCTACAGCTATTCGCTCGACTTTCAATTTCAGCTCACGCAGAAGACGGTCGCCAGCATCGGCTATCAGGGCAGCACCGGGCGCAAGCTGATTCGCACCGTCGACCTCAACCGCTACTTTCCGGGCGACACGTTCGGCACAAACAATCGCGACCGTGTGCAGGTGGCCGACGTGAACGGCAATCCCATCACGCCGCGATTGCGCGGCAATCCAAACTTCGACCGCATCTTTTTCGCGCTGCCGGACGTGAACTCAAACTTCAACGCCTTGCTCCTGCGCGTCACGCGCGACTATGCGCGGAATTTTAGCCTCGAAGGCAATTACCGTTTTAGCAAGAGCATTGACACAAGCTCCTTCGGTCGCGGCGCGCAGCAAACAGACCCCAGCGACCAATCGTTGGAGCGTGCGCCTTCGGACTTTGACGTGCGCCACAATCTGAACATCGCGGGCATCTATCGTGTGCCTTTCTTCTCTGACGGGCGTGGCTTCCTGGGCAAGCTGCTCGGCGGGTTTGAAATCAACGGTATCTTTACATACCACTCAGGCTTCCCGTTTACGCCCGTCGTGTTCGGCGATGAAGCGACTGACCTTAACGGCGACGGCTTTCGTCCAGACCGCCCGACGGCCTATTTCGGCGGCGCAATCCAGAATCCGTCGAATCAGGATTTCATCAACGGGATTTTCCCCGGAGCAAATTCGCGTCTGCCCAACGGCCAGCCCGGCGGCGTTCTCTTTTTCGACACCACAACGCGCGGCCCTGCTGGCATCGGGCGCAACTCATTTCGCGGGCCGAATTATCGCTCTGTCGATTTATCAATCGTCAAGCAAACCCGTCTGCCCTTCATCAACGAGCAGGCTAATCTGGACATACGCGCTAACATTTTCAACGCCTTCAATCTACTCAACCTGCCGCCGTTCCAGCCCGTGACGAGCAGAGTTGACATCGGCAATACGGGCGACTTCGGTCGCGCAACATTCGGGCTGGCCGGTCGCGTCATCGAAATTCAAGCGCGCTTTAGTTTCTGATGCGCCGCTTCGGCAAAAACGCGCGGATGAATCGAGCAAGACATGCTCGGCTCATCTGCGCGTTTTGCAATTTAACCAGCCGCACCCTAGACTATTCGCACACTGACATTCTCGGTTGTTTAGCAGTCCATCCAGTGCGGAACTCATCCCGACCGGATTGGAAACTGAGGCTCGCGCACCGTCATGAGGACTAACGCTGAAGGAGTCTGTCCGATGAAGCACGCAAAACTGGCGAACCTGTTATTCATCTTCCTGCTCATCGTTTCGACGATAACTGCTGCTTCTCCGCCGCAGGCCCAAATCGAACAGCGCATCAATGCGCTGCTGGCGCGGATGACGCTCGAAGAAAAGATCGGACAATTGCAGCAACTCGACGGTGAAGCCAACGGCAACTTTCGCCCCGAACATCTTGAACTAGCGCGCAAGGGCTTGCTCGGCTCGACCTTGAACGTGCGCGGGGTGGAACGTTCAAACCAACTGCAACGCGCGGCAATTGAAGAGTCGCGCTTGAAAATCCCGCTCATCTTTGGCTTCGACGTGATACACGGCTATCGCACCATCTTTCCGATTCCGCTCGGCGAAGCGAGCAGTTGGGACCCGGAGGTTGCCGAGCGCTCCGCGAGCATTGCGGCGCGTGAAGCGCGTTCGGCGGGCGTTCATTGGACGTTTGCGCCGATGGTTGACGTTGCGCGCGACGCGCGCTGGGGACGCATCGCCGAAGGCGCGGGCGAAGACCCGTACCTTGGCTCACAGTTAGCGCGTGCGCGCGTGCGCGGATTTCAGGGCAGGGATTACAGCGCGCCCGACCGCATTGTCGCCTGCGCTAAACACTGGGTCGCATACGGCGCGGCGGAATCAGGGCGCGACTACAACACGACCGATATGTCTGAGACGACCTTGCGCGAAATCTATTTTCCGCCCTTCAAGGCTGCAACAGACGCTGGCGTCGGAACATTCATGAGCGCCTTCAACGATCTGAACGGTGTGCCGACTTCGGCCAATCCGTTCACGCTCACCAAAGTCTTACGCGATGAATGGAAGTTCGACGGCTTTGTCGTCAGCGATTATGAATCGGTGCGGGAATTGATGAATCACCGGGTGGCGGCTAACGAAGCGGAGGCTGTGCGCCAAGCCCTCGGCGCTGGCGTCGAGATGGAGATGGTCAGCCGTCTTTATAATAAGCACGTCGCGCAGCTTATCAAGGAAGGCAAGCTCTCGACAGAGAAGCTCGACGAAGCAGTGCGCCGCATCCTGCGCATCAAGTTTCGTCTGGGCCTCTTTGAGCGTCCTTACGCCGATGCCGCACGCGAGCGCACAGCGCTGCTCAGCCGTGAACACAGAGACGCCGCGCGCGACATCGCGGCACGCTCGATGGTGCTCCTAAAGAACGAGCGCGAGACGTTGCCGCTCGAAAAGTTTCGCGGCACAATCGCCGTCATCGGCCCGCTGGCAGACAGCCAGAAAGACATGATCGGCTCATGGTCTGGCGACGGCAACGCCGCAGACGCAGTGACCTTGCTCGCGGGCTTACGCGCGAAGGCTGGCATTGGTGTGCAGGTGACGTACGCTAAGGGTTGCGAGATTGACGGTGATTCGACTGCGGGCTTTGCCGAAGCGGTGGCGACGGCGCGCGCGGCGGACGTGGTTGTCGTCGCCGTCGGCGAATCTGCGGAGATGAGCGGTGAAGCAGCCTCGCGTAGCTCGCTCGATCTGCCGGGACGCCAACTGGATTTGGTCAAAGCGCTGCACGCGACCGGCAAGCCCATTGTCGTCGTTTTGATGAACGGGCGACCACTCTCCGTCAACTGGATAGCAGAAAACGCGCACGCGATTCTCGAAACGTGGTTCGCAGGAACAGAGGGCGGCAGTGCGATTGCCGACGTTCTTTTCGGCGCAGTCAATCCTGGCGGTAAACTCCCCGTCACGTTTCCACGCAACGCCGGTCAATGTCCCATCTACTATAATCACAAGAGCACGGGCCGACCGCCCGACGCGAATAACAAGTACACCTCGAAATATCTGGACGTGGCATGGACGCCACTCTACCCGTTCGGCTATGGACTGAGCTACACGAAGTTCCGCATGACGAATCTGCAACTGAGCGCGCAGAGCATACCGGCGGACGGGCGATTGACGGCGAGCGTTGATGTGGAAAACGTGGGCACGCGCATCGGTGACGAGGTAGTGCAGCTTTACATACGCGATGTCGCATCGAGCGTCACTCGCCCCGTCAAAGAATTGAAAGGCTTCGTGCGAATAACTTTGCGACCGGGCGAGAAGCGCAGCGTTGTTTTTCGTCTTGGCCCGGAGCACCTCGGCTTTTACAATCGTGAAATGCGCTTTGCGGTTGAGCCGGGCGAGTTTAAAGTCTTCGTTGGCCCAAACTCTCAGGACGGGCTGGAAGCCAGCTTCGCGGTCGTCGAATAAATAGATGATGATGCGACGCTGCTTTCCCCTTAATTCACACCACATCAATCGCGCTCTTTGTGCGCTTGTGCTTCTCCTGCTCGTCTGCGCGCTTTTTCTTCAAGCCAGCGTCAAGACTTTTGCTTACGACGCTCGTGCGGCTCAAGCCTCAATCCAGACCGCTGCTGCGCGCAACATTCAGGACGAAGAGTTTCTTGAAGACTTAGAGCGCCGCTCTTTCCAATATTTCTGGGAACAGTCAGACGCGCGGACGGGATTGGTGCTCGACCGCGCACGCACGGACGGTTCACCACACGACGAACGACATCGCAACGTTGCGAGCATCGCCGCGACCGGCTTTGGACTGACGGCGCTCTGCCTCGCGTCGGAACGCGGCTGGATTAAACGCGATGAAGCACGCGAGCGTGTTCGTTCATCCTTAAGCTTTTTCGCTGAACGCGCGCCGCACATGCGCGGCTGGTTCTACCACTGGATGAATTGGCGCACGGGCGCGCGCGAATGGAAGAGCGAAGTCTCTTCAATTGACACGGCCCTGCTGCTCGGCGGGATTCTGACAGCACGGGCATATTTCCAGGATGATGCGTTGATCGTACGGCTGGCAACGTTGATTTACGAGCGCGTAGATTTTCCGTGGATGCTCAACGGCCATCGCACGCTGCTCTCGCACGGCTGGACGCCGGAGAAAGGTTTTTTAGGGCCACGCTGGGACACTTACAGCGAAGACGCGAGCCTTTACCTGCTCGCCATCGCTTCGCCGACGCATTCGATTAGCCCACGTTCCTGGCACGCGCTCAGGCGCGACCGCGTGCGCTATGCTGGCTATACATACATCACGACTAAACGCGTCCCGCTCTTCATGCACCAGTACGCGCATCTCTGGATTGACTTTCGCGGGCGGCGCGAAACTCGCGGACAGCGGATAGACTATTTCGCCAACTCCATCGCCGCCACCCGCGCGCACAGAATTTTCTGCCTGCGGCTTGCGCGCGAATTTCCCAAGAGCTATTCGACCAACATCTGGGGCATCACAGCTTCCGACAGCGTTAAAGGCTACGTTGCATGGGGTGGGCCGCCGCGCGACCCCTCGATTGACGGCAGCGTTGTGCCTACGGCTTCCGGCGGCTCACTGCAATTCACGCCGGACATCTCGCTTCCCGCCCTGCGAGCGATGAAAGAGCGATTCGGCCCGAAAATCTACGGGCGCTACGGCTTCGTTGACGCGTTTAATCCGACGACCAACTGGGTTGGCCCAGACATCGTCGGCATTAACACCGGGCCAATTCTTCTGAGCGCTGAAAACCTGCGCACAGGCAATGTCTGGCGCTGGTTTATGAGCAACCCTGAAATCTCGCGCGCCATGCGCCTCGTCGGACTTGAAGAAGATAAGAAGGCAAACGGACGCGTGTCGCGACTTAAGAGCGAAGATAAACAGCGATAGCACCGCGCTCGTACTTGTTGATGTAATAGACCGAGTACGCAAGCTGGATTCCCGCGTTCAAAACGCAGACGACGACTGTTGAGATGAAGAGCCTGCGTGCCCATTGCGGCCTGCTTTGTCTAATCGTCAAAAGCGTCCAAGGAAGAATCGGAATGCCCAGAGCGAAAAGGAGCAGACCATAGCGTGGAAAGATGATTGGTTGTTTATGCGTAAGATAAGCCAACACGATGAAGCCGAGGAAGGCGAAGAAAAAGGAGTTGACAGCCACAACAGCGCGGAGTGTTTCCGAATTACGCTCGACCTCTGAACGCACCATTCGCTTGACAGCCAACCGGATTCCAACAAAGCACGCAACCATCACGGTAAGGTCTGTCGAAAGAAGCAGCGAGCCTGCGTCGCGAGCGATGCCGGAGAGCGAGAAGCTGGCAAGGCTCGGATTAGCCGAGAGCAGCCAGTCCATGTATTGCTTTCGCGCGACGAAATTATCGAGCCAGTTTCCAGTTGCCTTCCACGAGAGGTAAAACCAAAACACAGGCGGAAACATCAGGATGAAAGAGGCGAGCAGTGAAACGCGGCGCTCTTCGAGAAACTGAAGCGCTGGAATCAACGCAATCAGTATCCAACTGTCCATGCGCGTCAGACCGGCAAGCGCGACAAAGATAGCGGCAAGTATCCAGCGTTTCCTCAAGACGCAAGCAACGCCAGCCAGAACGAAGCAGGCATGAGGCACGTCTGTCATTGCCGAAGTCGAATTGAAAATGTGTAGAGGACTTAAAGCAATCAGCGCAAAAGCCAGCAGCGATGCGGTGCGATGCGAGGTCAGACGCAGGCTTGTGTCGTACACTAACAAACAAACTCCCACACCAAAGACAGCAGAGATGAGCTTCGATGTATAGAATGTTTGCCCGACCAGAACGCTCACACACGCACAGATGAATTGGTACAAAGGAAGCCAAAAGCCGTAGAGGTCTGTGACGGAGAATGTCCCGGCAGAGAGCTTGGCGCTCATCTTGCCAATGATTTCGAGATACGCGTAAGCATCGCCAAAAGCGTTTGGGAGAAGGAAAGCTCCGAGGACTCTCGGCACTCCGGCGACAAGAAGCAGAGCAATCCAGGGTGAGGCGTTTTTTGCTGAGGCGTGTTTTGCTAAGGCTGGCCTGACCATTTAATCTGACGACTTACCGCCCGGCTTTTGTCTTCACTATTAGCTTCTGCCTTTTTACTTTTGCCTTCTAAAGAAGATGCGGTAGCCCCAAGCGTCAAGCGCGATGGCTGGTAGACCTACAGGACGTTTGCGCGCGGCGCGTTCAAACGCGGGCGCGTCGGGTGGTAGGGGCTGCATAATGTCTGGTGTTACGTCAGCGAAGGTTGCGGCGTCGCTTGCCTCTACGAAACCGACGAACGGATTGTTGGAAAAGTTGATGGCGACCAGCATCTCTTCGTCGCGCGTGCGGCGCAGGTAAGTAACGACGCGTGCCTCGTCGGAATTTCGCAGCCACTCGACATCGCCGCGCCGCAACGCTTCGTGTGCGCGGCGGAGCGCGATTATCTGTTGATAGAAGCGCGAGAATTCGGGCCGCCGCTCGCTGATTTGCCAGAAGACAGGAAGCTTTTCAAAGAGCGCGGGCGAGCCGGATTCGGTCGTGTCGCCGACCTCCATGCCGTTGTAGAGCATTGGCACGCCGTCGAGCGTAAAGACAAACGCTGAAGCCGCAAGCGCCGCTCGTTCGCCAAAGCGCGCAATGGCACGCCGCTCGTCGTGGTTATCGGAAAAGCGCATGTGCAGAGAATTTTGTGGAAACTGCGCGCGCTCTTCCCGCCATGATTCGCGCAGGGCGGTCGCGGGCTTCTGCCCCATCAGCACTTCCGTCAGGGTGCTGTGCAGAGGCCACGCGTAGTCCAGATCGAAAGCCTTGACGAGCAAATCTGGCGAGTGCCATTCGGCCAGCAGCACTATGTCGCGTTTTATTTTCTCCAACTCAGTGCGCGCACGCTCCCAGAAATCCGTCGGCACGAATCCGGCCACGTCGCAACGAAAGCCGTCGAGGTCATATTCCTTTAACCAGAACTTGAGCACCTCGATCATGTAATCGCGCAGGCGCGGATTGTCGTAGTTAAGATCGGCCACGTCTGCCCAGTCCGGCACGGGCGGAATAATCTTGCCGCTCTTATCACGCGTGTAGTAGTCGGGCGTCTTCATCATCACGCTATCCCAGGACGTGTGATTGGCAACGATGTCAATGATGACCTTCATCCCGCGCCGGTGAGCCTCCGAAACCAAGCGGCGCAGGTCTTCCTTCGTGCCGTAATCCGGATTGATAGCGTAGTAGTCGCGCACGGCGTAGGGGCTGCCAATCGTGCCCTTCTTTTTCTCCTGCCCGATGGGATGAATCGGCATCAGCCATAGAATGTTGACGCCCAGAGTTTTCAAAGCGTCGAGCCGCGCCGTCACACCGTTGAAATTCCCCTCGCTGGAAAAAGCGCGCGGAAAGATTTCATAGACGACGCCGTCACGCACCCATTGCGGTGAGACGCGCGCAGGCTCTCTGGAGAAATCACGCTGCACTGTGCTCTGCGCGAACGCTGGATTGAACATGGAGAGCAGCGCTAAGAGGAGCAACGAAAAAGCGGCAGGATATTTTAGTCTGTTTTTCATATCGTGGGGTCAGTGTGAAAGCCGGACGAGTAACAAGCATACGGCGCGCCGCAAACTCTGACGCATCCTGCTTTCAACATCTCAGCAAAGCCTCTCTTCCAAGAATCCTCTCTCGCATCAGGCAGGCGATTAACCTCACCGCTACGGATGTTTTTGTAGCCCATTGGAACTATCAAGAGACTACGCTACACCTTGAAGGTGCTCTGACGAGATAGCTCATCAGTGATATTCGTCAACGTCCATCATCGACTAAACCCGTGCTCGGCACAGGCTGCGCTGTGCCTTGCGTGGTTAAAGGCTCGCGCTCGTCGCCGTGAATCACGGCGCGGGTCGGAACGTCGTCGTCAGCCGTATCGCGCACTAATGAAACGCAGGCGGCGGCAATCAGCAAAAAAGCTCCGCCAGCCATCACGACGTAGAGCGGCGCGTTCGGATTATCGCGCCCGAAGAGAGCGCGAATCGCTGGCCCGAAGGTAAACGACGCGATGATCTCAGGAATGACGATGAAGAAATTGAAGACGCCCATGTAGACGCCCATCCGCGCAGGTGGCAGAGCGCCCGCCAGGATTGCGTACGGCATCGAGAGAATCGAGGCCCACGCGATGCCGACTCCAACCATCGTCAGCAGCAGCATATATTTGTCCTGAATAAAGTAGGCTGAGAGCAGCCCTATCCCGCCGCAAACGAGCGCGATGACGTGAACTGTCTTGCGGCTCGTCGCGCGTGCGAGCGGCGGAAGCAGAAAGGCGATGGCAAAGCAGGTAACAGAGTAAACGGCAAACGCGTTGCCGCCCCAAGCCTGTCCATCCGTAAAGAGCGGGTCGCGTTCGTTTGCCGCACCGAAGATGTGATAAGAAGTCATCAGCCCGAAGAACATCCACATGCAGAAGAGACCGAGCCAAGTGAAGAACTGAACGACGGCCAGTTGTTTCATGGTCGCTGGCATCTCGCGGATGGCCGAAGCGATCTCTGCGAGGAGCGCCTTGATTGCAGCCAACAGCCCCTTGTGTTCGCGACGCCTGCGTTCAAACTCCTCCATGTCTTCCGGCGGATACTCTTTCGTCGTAAACACAGTCCAGAGCACGCAGATGAGGAAGGCGACGGCCCCGATTTTGAAAGCGTAGTTAACGCTCGCGGGAATGGCGCGCACGGCTGCGTCGGCTGCCCCTGCGCGCCGCTCGTCCACGCCCATGCTGCGAAAGATGTAGGGCAGCAGATTGGCGAGCGATTGCCCGATGCCGATGAAGAAGCTCTGCATCACGAAGCCGGCGGTGCGCTGGTCTGTATTGAGCTTATCGGCGACGAAGGCGCGAAACGGCTCCATCGAAACATTGATGCTGGCGTCGAGAATCCAGAGCAGTCCCGCCGCCATCCACAGCACGGGAGAGTCCGGCATGAAGAAGAGGGCGATGCTGGCGAGGATGGCCCCGACGAGGAAGTAAGGACGGCGGCGGCCCAGACGATTCCACGTCCGGTCGCTCATAGAACCGATGATGGGCTGCACGAGCAAACCCGTCACCGGCCCGGCCAGCCAGAGAATCGGCACTTCCTCCGGCCTTGCGCCCAGGTAAGTGTAGATGCCGCTCATGTTGGCAAGCTGCAACCCCCAGCCGAACTGTATGCCCATAAACCCGAAACTCATGTTCCAGATTTGCCAGAAGCTCAAACGTGGTTTTTGTTGCATCGCTGTTCACCTCTTTTCCGAAGAGGTCAGAGGTTAGAGGCCGGAGGTCAGTAACTTGCTTGCACTGACCTCTGACCTCCGGCCTCTAACCTCTGGCGTAAATGTTGATGTCTTCCAAAATTACGTCGCGCTCAAGCGAGAGCGCGAACATGAGCGTGCGTGCCATGTTGGAAACGTGAATCGCGCCCGCGCGAGGCTGCTCATTTTCTCCCGTGTTGTCTACGTCGACCAGCCCCGGACAGAAATTAAAGACGCGGATGTTAGCACCTGTCTTGCGAACGTGATCGCGCAGGCTTTCGGCGAATCCGAGCAGCCCGAACTTGGAAGCGCAATAGGAAGGCACGTCCGCGTAGCCGTGCTTGCCCGCCTGCGAAGAGATGTTGACGACATCGCCGAAATCCTGCGCCGTCATGGATGGCAGCACCGCGCGCACGAGCCACATCGCGCCGCGCAAATTCGTCTCCAAAACCTTGTCCCAACCCTCGTCCGTAATCACCTCAACCGTCTCCGGGACAGCCAGCCCGGAATTATTGACGAGCACGTCAACTCGCCCCCAGCGCGCGACGGTGTACGCGGCCAGCGCTTCGGTCTGCGAACGGTTGCGTATGTCGAACGCGTAGGGAAAGACGCGCTCCGCGCCGCACAGGGCGTTCAACTCGTCAGCCGTCCGGTGCAGCATCTCTTCACGGCGCGACGCGATGACAACAGTCGCACCCGCAGAGCAGAGCGCCTGCGTAAACGCGCGACCGATGCCCGTGCCGCCGCCCGTCACAATCGCAATCTGTTCCGAAAGCTTTTTAATTTTCATTCCGCTTGTCCGGCTTCTTCAACATGACGAAGGCTGAGCTTAGAAACATGATGATTCCTGCCCAGTCCAACCATGCTTTATCCGATAACGCTGCTACCACAACTCCACCTACCATCAGCATCAATCCCAAAACAACGCGCACCGGCCCGGCAGGGACAGAGAGATTATCCTCATCGTCAAAATTTTCATTCTCCCTGTCATCAGCATCTTTATTCATCGGCCAGATGAAATCCCAGCCCGACGAAACTTTATTCATCGGACTGTAAACACACTTGCCGAGCGCGCCGGTAAACTCACTTTGAGTTTGCCGTCCGTGACGCGCGCGTCCTGCGCTATGTTGAGCCGGTCAACTAACTTCGCGTCATCAGCAAGCCGCGCGCTTGATACTTCAAACTCAAGCGCTGTGGGCTTAGTGTCGTTGTTGATGACGACGACGACCGTTGAGCGATCTGTCACTCGCGCGTAGGCGTACTGCTGCGCGGCGACGTGTAGATTGACGAGCGTGCCGCGACGGAGCGGCTCAAGCTCGCTGTGTAGTCGCGCCATTTTTCTGACGTGCTCGAAGATATCCTGCTCCGCAGCGGTGCGTCCCTGTTTGGTGAAAGCGTTGCGCGCATCGCCGGGAAAGCCGCCGGGAAAGTCGCGTCGTGTCGTCGGCTCGTCCGCGCCCTCCATCGCTATTTCGTCGCCGTAGTAAAGCTGCGGAATGCCGCGCGTCGTCAAGACAAACGTGTTCGCCAGTTTCAGCCCCGCAAGGGTCGCGCCCTTTTCGCTCATAAAGCGCCCGTCGTCGTGGCCGCCCAGAAGCGTGACGAGGATGTCCGGGTTCTCGTAGATGTAATCTTTCGAGAGCACCTGCGCGACCTCTTTCACTTCCTTGCCTTCGGCGAAGGCGTGGCGAATCGGATAAAAGAGCGGGAAATCGAGCAGCGTGTCGAGGCCGGAATCAACGCCGTCAAAGCGTACGCGCCCGCCCTGAAAAAAAGAGACGTGAACGACATCACCATCTTTGACTTCGCCGACGACGCGGAAATTCGGATACTCGCGCTTAATCGCCGCCATCCACTCGCGCCAGAAATCGTTGGGCACATACTGCCAGGTATCCTCGCGTATCCCGTCGAGGCCCGTGACGCCTATCCACCAGAGCGTGTTCTGAATCAGGTAACGCCTGACCTCTTCGTCCGCCTGATTAAGGTCAGGGAGAAAGTCTAAGAACCATCCCTCCATAGTCTCGCGCTTGATCTGCGGTTCGGGGCGCGGGTCGTGCAGCACCCATGTTTGAAAGACGTTCTTCAAGTGCTTTTCGCGCGTCCCGTTGTACCAGGTGGGTGTCGGCGAGTCATCAACCCAGGGGTGATACGGCCCGGTGTGATTGGCAACCTGATCCTGTATCACTTTTATGCCGAGCTTGTGCGATTCTTCGACCAACTCGCGCAGCTTCGCCAGCGTTCCGAAGTGTTCCTCGACGCCGTAGAAATCAATCGCGCCGTAGCCGTGAAAGCCCGTGGTCGTCCCGCCCTCTTTCTTCTCAATCTCGTCCGGGTGATTCACGTTGTCGTACCAGGGCGTGAGCCAGATGGCCGTGACGCCTAAATCTTTCAAGTACGGCAAGCGGTTGATGATGCCCTGAAGGTCGCCGCCGTGATAACGAAACTTGTGCGCGCGATCATACAGGCCGCGCGACTGCGCGGGATCGTTGTTCTCGCGGTCGCCGTCCGCGAAGCGGTCAATCATAATCAGGTAGAGCACGTCGTCAGGGGTGAAACCCTGAAAGCGATTCACGCGGCTGAGCGGCTCAAGAATCTCAAACGGCGTTTCCACCTGTCCGCCCGGCGTAGTGATACGCAAAGAGCGACGCCCCGCACTCGCCTGCGGGTCAATTATCACGTCAACGAAGATGTACGTGCCCGCCGCGCTCACGCGCACCAGCCCTGTCTTCAACCCACCACCGACGGCCTCGACACGCGCTCCATGAAACCCGCGCCCGCGAATCAGCACGCGCACAGGATTGATAGAATGACCAATCCACCAATTAGGCGGATCAACTTTCAGCACCACGGGAGCGGTCTGCGCAACAGACACGGAAGCGGACGCTATCAGCAGAGCGATCAGCGAAGCCAGCCGCGAGAGTTTTTTGAATTTGTTCATACCCTTTTCTTGAACCGGAAACCTGTCAATCGGAACACCAGACCCTTGCTATTCGATTTTCTGAATCCTTCCGTACAACTCTGTCATCCGACGCAGCCGCGCGCTTAATTCTTCGGTCAGCGCGTCCTGATGATAGCGCCAATTCCAGTTGCCGTTTGTGCTGGCGGGTAGATTCATGCGTGCTTCCGTGCCGAGGCCGAGCACGTCTTGCAAAGGGATGAGCGCGGTGTCTGCGACCGAAGCGAGCACGGCACGAATAAAGTTCCAGTGAATCTCCTTGCCGTCGGAACTGAGATAATCCAGACAAAACTTGCGCTCACGTTCGACCTGCGCGGCGTCGCGCGTAGAGCCTGCTCCGGCCTCGCTCTCAAACCAGCCGACGATAGTGTCGTTGTCATGTGTGCCCGTGTAGACGACGACGTTGCGTATGTAGTTGTGTGGCAGGTCTTGATTGAGGCTGTCGCCGCCGAAGCCGAATTGCAGAATACGCATTCCCGGAAAACCGAAGTCGTCGCGCAAGGCTTCGACATCCGGCGTAATGACGCCGAGGTCTTCGGCGATGATGGGCAAATCGCCGAGGGCGCGCTTGATGGCTGTGAACAATTCCCTGCCCGGCACTGTCACCCAGCGCCCGCGCTCAGCAGTCTTGTCGCCGCCAGGCACTTCCCACGAAGCGGCGAACCCGCGAAAGTGGTCTATCCGCACGATGTCGAAGATTTCTAAGGTCGCGCGCACGCGCCTGAGCCACCACTCGAAACCGTCTGCGCGCATCTTGTCCCAGTTATAAATCGGATTGCCCCAGAGTTGGCCCGTCGCGCTGAAGTAATCCGGCGGCACGCCCGCGACGACAATCGGATTGCCTTTCTCGTCCAACTTGAATTGTTCGGGGTTTGTCCACACATCCGCCGAATCACGCGCGACGAAGATTGGAATGTCGCCGATGAGCTTGATGTTGGCAGCGTGGCAGTAAGCCTTAAGCTGTCCCCACTGTTTGAAGAAGAGATACTGATAAAATTTTTGGGCGTCTACCTGCTCGCGCAATTCTTCGCGTGCGCGGGCCAGAGCATTCAGTTCGCGCCTGACGAGCGACGA
The DNA here is from genome assembly GCA_036387475.1 of Pyrinomonadaceae bacterium. Lineage (GTDB taxonomy): Bacteria > Acidobacteriota > Blastocatellia > Pyrinomonadales > Pyrinomonadaceae > DASVTR01. The sequence goes on from DASVTR010000020.1 coordinate 98,898, forward strand.
GTCCCATTCGTTCCAGGCGCGCCCCCCTTGCGCATCCTTCAGGGCGCGAAAGAGCGCGTAGTCGTCGAGCCAAGAAGCTGCTTGCTGGCTGAAGGTTTCAAACTCTACGCGCAGGCCAGTGTCGGTCGTGCGCTTGAATCGTTCAAAGGCTTTGACAAGCAGCGCGTTCTTAAACTTGATGACCTCGCCGAAGTCGACGCGCTCCGCCGGGAACGACGGCGTGTGGGCCAGGTCGGAGTCTGACAGCAAGCCTTCTTTGACGAGCCGCTCAGGGCTAATCAGCAGGGTGTTTCCGGCAAACGCAGAGAAGCACTGATAAGGTGAGTCGCCGTAGCCGGTTGGCCCAAGCGGCAGCACTTGCCAGAGACTCTGGCCGCTCGCCGCCAGAAAGTCTACGAACCTGTACGCGGCGTCGCCCAAGTCTCCAATGCCGAAACGTCCCGGCAATGATGTCGGATGCAGCAGGATACCGCTGGCTCTGGGAAAGCTCACTCGTCACTCCTTCGGCAGAAGAGAATCGCAGACGACGGATAATGACATTCTCTGCGCTCGCGCCTGAATCGAGGCAGCGCAAAGCCCGACGCCATGCTTAAAACTCATTGATTACTGTCTTGCTGTGTTCGTCAGTATAGCTTAATCACGGTAGACGGCGATATTCTTATTCGCTCGTTCTTCGTCCCGCTATTTCACCTTTTCATCGGCAACCAATTTGTAAGCGATTACCGAACGGGGCGGAATGTTGAGCGTCAACGCGCCGCTGATAGCAACGCGCGCGTCTTTGGTCGCGAGCAACGGCAGCAGCCGCGCGCCGTTGGCCGCGTCCAGCCTGTCAACGGGAATTGAGAGAGATTTAGGCAGCGCTGCGCGATTGAGCGCGATGATGACAGTCTCGCTCTCGTCGCGCCGGGCGTAGACGTAAGTGTCTTCGTCGTAAAAGAGATCAATGAGGCTTCCACGGCGGATTGCCGAATGGTCTCGCCGCAGGCGAATCCAATCGCGCGTCCATTCAAACATCCGCTGCTCTTTCGCTGTCCGCCCGCTCTCTTTGAAGGCGTCGCGCTTATCATCAGGCCAGCCGCCGGGAAAGTCGCGGCGATTGTCCGGGTCTTCGTCGCCCTCCATCGCTATCTCGTCGCCGTAGTAAAGCTGGGGCACACCTCTGACAGTCAAAAGGAAAGCCGTGTGCATCATCAAGCCTTCCGTCGTCATATTCTTCATCGAAGCCGTGCGCCGTACGTCGTGGTTGCTGAGCATCGTGACAAGGCGGGACGCGTCCGTGTAGTTGGCGTCGTACTTCAACACGTCGCGCAGAGCGCGCACGGGCTTGGCATTCGTGAACACGTCCGTCGAAGCTTTCCATAAAGGGAAATCGAAAACCGTGTCGAGTTCGGTATCAATGCCGTCCCAGCCGCGACGCCCGCCCATGAAGAAACTCGTATGCGCCGCGTCGAAGTCGAACACTTCGCCGACCATCCACATCTGCGGATACTGACGACGCAGTGCTATTGATAAATCGCGGATAAACGAGCGGGGCATAAACTGTATGGTGTCCTGCCGGATGCCGTCGAGGCCGGTGATGCCGACCCACCAGAGCGCGTTCTGTATCAAGTAGCGCGCGACCTCCGGCTCTTCCTGATTCATGTCCGGCAGTTGGTCGTTGAACCAGCCGTCGAGCGTGGGCCGGCGTTCTTCCGTGGCTGCGTGCGGCGAGAGCAGCAAGTCCTGTCGGAAAGGATTCTGCGTGTGTCGAGCAACAGTGCCGTGAAACCAATTGTCGAGCGGCGGGTCTGTGGCCCAGGGGTGTTGCAGGCCGACGTGATTCGCCACCTGGTCTTGTATCACCTTGATGCCTAGAGCGTGAGCCTTCTCAACTAATTCGACGAGCGTGCGTAGGTCTCCGAAGTGGTCTTCAACGTTGTAGTAATCAATCGCGTGATAGCCGTGATAATTCGTGTTCGGACACCAGGGCTTATCACATTCGTTAACGCCGTTCGGATTGTCGTACCAGGGATTGAGCCAGAGGGCAGTGACGCCCAACTCTTTCAAGTAAGGCAGGCGGTTGATGATGCCGCGTAGGTCGCCGCCGTGAAAGGCGCGCGAGTTCTTTCTGTCATTGGCGGCAGCGGGGCTGCCCTTCGGCGCATCGTTCGACACCTCGCCGTTGGCAAAGCGGTCGGGCATGATGAGATAGATGATGTCGTCGCTTGTGATGCCCCGAAAATTCTGGCGCGCGTCGAGCGGAGCGTTGAGGCGAAAGGGAATGGTCGTTTTTCCGGCGGGTGTTTCAAGCGCGAGCGGGTAATCGCCGGGACGCGCCGCCGGATTGACGTTGATGCTGACGAAAAGATACGTGCCTGCGGAATTGACGACTGTGGCGCTCGGAACTGTCTCCGGTCTTGTGGAGGTCACGCGCGCGCCGTGTAAATTCTTGCCCCGCACGAGCAGGCGTACAGGATTGATAGTGTGATTGGCCCACCAGTCTGGCGGCTCTACTTTCAACACGGACGGCGGCAGCGTGTTTTGCGCACGTGCGTCCGCGCCAAGGCAGACCAAAGCGCAGAGCAACGCGGCCATCGTCTTCAATACGAACTTTGTCATCTGGACTCTGACTTTCGTAAAGTGATGTCGAGGGCGCTGACTTGCCCGCGCCGAGATTTTATTTAATTGCTCAGTTGGAAAAACTCTCGCTCTCGCCGCGCCAACGACAACGCAGCAACGATCAGCACTTAAAGTACACTTCGATTTTGCTTAGCGCCTTCAATCTCTTTGGCATGGGACTTAATCGCACGCGAAGAGGCAAGGGCGTTAAGCTGGCGCAACCCGATACTTCGCCGCTTACTTTCTGAACCGGCGCACGTACGTGACGAGCGCACTGATCTCCGCTTTGGATAAATTCTTCTTGAAGCCAGGCATTCCGCCCTGCCCATTGGTGATAATCATAGACAGTTCCTTGTCGCTGAAGCGCGCGTGCAGCGCAGCCTCCGTCAGATTCGGAGTGTTATAGATTTTCCCAAGGTTGGTTTCGCCGCGCCCGTCCACGCCATGACAGCGTGTGCAGTGTTGCTGGTAGACCGCTTCAATCTTTGCCGCGCCCTTACGACCGGATTTTTTGCCCTGCGCCGCAGAGGCCGCGAGCGTGACGCCGAGCACAGAGCCGACCGTTAACAAAAGAGCGATTAAGAATGTGACGTACTTAACTCTACGATTCATCTTGCGAAGTTAGTGAGGATTCACTCATCGGTTCATTGATTCAATGAGCAAATGAGTAAATCAATCCCCTGCTCTATTTCCTTGTCCTTTATTCAGAGCGTGAAAACCGCATCAGTCCTTAATCATTTAGCTCATTGCTCACTGGGGCGGTTGGCCCAGCATCTGCTGTGTGCGCAGCCTTTCATCAAACGTGCGTTCCTGTTTGACCTGCTTCTCAAGCGCTTCTAAACGCTTGAACTCGGCCAACTCAGCTTGCGCCTGCTCCGGCTGCTTGAGTCTTGAGTAGGCCAGGAAAAGCTGGTAACGCGCCTGCGTGTGCGTCGGGTTTTTTTCAATCACGCGCTTAAGGCGCGCGACGGCCTCCCCGTATTCGCGGCGCTTGAGCGCAAGGCGCGCGTAATCATAAAGGACGGGGACGTTTTCGGGTTGCAAGGCGAGCGCGCGCCGAAGCGGCGGCTCTGCTTCGTCAAGTCGGCCCTGCTCGATTGAGACGTAACCGAGACTGGCGAGCGCATCAACGTTGTCTGGCTGCTGCCGTAGAAACTTTTCTATCAGTTCGCGGGCGCGGTCGAAATTGCCTGCGGCGCGCTGTGCGTAGCCGCGCAGGTAATCAATGTTTTCGATGTTAGGATTGAGCGTGGCGGCCAGGTCGAAATCGGCGGCGGCAGCGGCCCACTCGTTTTTCCGAAAATTGGCGTTGCCGCGTGCCAGCACATACGCTGGCTGCTTCGGGTCAAGCTCTATCGCGCGGCCATACTCTTTAATCGCGCCTTCCCAGAAACCGACGTTGAAATACTCGCGCCCAAGCATGTAATGATAAGCAGCATTCTTCTCATCGCGCTCGATAGCGTGCTTAAACTCTTCGACGGCGTTGGCGTGATCCTTGCGGTCGCTGGCAATCAGGCCGAGCCGCATGTGCGTTTCCGCCGGAGCGGGATTGATGTCTGCGGCTTCCGATAGATAACGCGCCGCTTCGTCGTTGCGGTCAAGATTGTAAAGAGCGACGCCCAGATTATAGAGCACTTCAAAAGTGTGCGGCTGCGCTTCGTTGACACGACCGAAGAGACGCGCGGCGCGCTCGTACTGCTTATTCTGGGCCAACACGCTGGCGAGCGTGAAAAGGGCGCTTGCGTCAGAGCCGACGGTGCGTTCGATGAGGTCGGCGGCGGCTGTGGCTTCCGCTTCACGATTAGCGCGAAACGCGACGTTGAGAAAGGCCAGCGCCAGTTGCGGGTCTTCCGGAGCAGAGGCGCGTGCGCGTGCGAAGTGTTCGGCGGCTTTACCAAAATCGCCCGCATCGCCGTAGAGCGCGCCCAGATTGTAATGGGCCTGCACGTGCGCCGGTTCAATCTTTAAGACGCGCTCGAATTCCGCAATCGCCTCTTTAACATGGCCGCGCTCGGCCAGCATGCGCCCCAGGTTATTGCGCGCGCTGACGAAGTTTGGGTCGAGGCCGATGGCCGTGTTGAATTCAACGAATGACGCATCCGTGCGTTTCTGTCGGTCTAGAACGATGCCCAGAATGTTATGCGCTATGGCGGAGCGCGGAGCAGCAGCCACCGCCGCCCGCGCAGAGCGCTCGGCCTCTGCCAGATTGTTCTGCTGCAAAGCCGCAACGGCAGCGTCGAGCGCGGCCTTCGCCGCAGCGCTCAACTGCCCGCCGCTTTCCGCCGCGCGCGGCAGGGCGTTAGCCGGACGCCGCGCAGTAGTCGCCCGCTGCGCGAAGATTGGAAGACAAGCTGACAGGCAAAGCGTAAAAGTAAATAAGCGCAAGAAGAATTGCCCGGAGTTCAACGTCCAATGTCCAAAGTCACGGACATGCGTTCGGCTCTGGACATTAGACTCTGGACTTCGGACTTGCCTTGCTTTCACTTTTGCCTTTTACCTTTTTACTTTTGCCTTATTTTGTTCGCGAGCGGAATTCCGCGTTGATGCGCTCGACCGTAGCGAACTCTCGTGCGGCTTCTTCTGTGCGACCGGCGCGGCGCAGTGCGAGACCGAGTTGGTAGTGCGCGTCAGGGCGTTCAGGCGCGAGCGCGACAGCCCTTTGCAAAGCTTCGATAGCCTCTGCAAAGCGTTCGGCCAGAGCAAGGGCGCGGCCCAGCGACAGATGAGCTTCAAAGATTTTCGGGTTGAGCGTGACGGCGCGTTGAAGCGCTACTATAGCTTCATCCGTTTTCCCCTGCTTGACGAGCAGCGCGCCCAAGCCCACCTGCCCGATGGCCGACTGCGGGTCAATCTTGACCAATTCCTGATACTCGACGAGCGCCGCCTCGGATTCGCCCGCCGATTCAAGCGTTGTGCCGAGAAAAAATCGCGCTTCCGGGTGACGCGCATTGAGCGTGATGGCCGTGCGCAAGGCTTTGACCGCCGATTGATAGTCGCGCAGCGCGTATTGCACGCGGCCCAGATAAAAATGCGCGTCGAAGCTTGCGGGGTCAAGAGCCGCTGCCTGCGAGAGCGCTTCGGCGGCTTCCGCATCCGCGCCGCCGCGTGAAGCCAGGATGATGCCAAGAAGGGTATGTGCGGCGCTCGTTCCGGCGTCGAGACGCAGGGCACGCCGCGCTTCGCGTTCGGCATCAACGGCGCGTCCGGCATTGAAGAGTGAGAGCGCGTAGAAGTATGCAACCTCGACCGCATCGGGCTGGCGTTTTGAGAGTTCACTGAAAGTCTCTATGGCTTCGTTCCAACGCCCCAGCTTGATATAAGCAAGGCCTAAGTCCTGCCATGCGCCGAAGAGCGTCGGGTCTTGCCGCAGGGCTTCGCGGAAACCGTTGATGGCCGCCGTCATATCATTACGGTCGGAGGCAAGCAGGGCGTCAATGTAAGTGACGCGCGGGTCGGAGGGGCGCGCGTCTTCGAGCAGCTTCAACTGCGCGAACGCTTGCGCCGCGTCGCCGAGCGTGCGATAGGCGATCAGTAAATCGAAGCGCACTTCGCTATGACGCGGGTCGATTTCGAGCGCGCGGCGCAGGTGCGTGGACGCTTCGGTCAACTGCTGTTTGTTCTGGCCGCCGGTAAAGAGCAGGAAGCGACCTAGTTGATAATGGGCTGTAAAGTTTTTGTCGTCGAGCTTAACGGCGCGACGCTCGGCCTCGATGGCCTCTGCGGGTCGGCCAAGCTTCCAGAGCGTATAGCCGAGAGCAGCCGTATACTCGGCGCTCGCAGGCTTGATGGCGACTGCGCGGCGCAAATCTTCGTGGGCCTCTTTATAGCGTCCGACGCTCATGCGTGCGTAGGCGCGTGCGTTTAAGGCTTCCGTATCATTAGGATTGGCGGCAAGCTTCGCGGTCGCATCCCGTTCGTCGCGCTCGGCTCGCACTTCCGGCGTGCTGAAGCGTTCGACGTGCGAGCGCACGCGCGTCTGCGCAGTCGTCTGGGCGCAGACACCAGCCACGCTACAGAGAGAGATCAGGATGAGTTGGAACGCGCGAAGTCTCATAAAACGAGAACAGTGGAAAAACATTTGAACCGAAAGGCGGTCTGGATTCTAACAAAAAAGAGGCATGCGCGCATGCCGCCCGGTCGCCATTTGAGGAGAAAGCCCGGCAGCGATCACCAACCGCTTGAGTCGCTGCCGGGCCTTTTGGTTTATATCGGGCACGAGTCCGCGAAACTTTGCGGACTCGCTTCTTGCTTTCTGCCGCTTAGAAGAGGAACTTCAAGCGGTATTGAATAACACGAGCGGGCAGCGCCGCATCGAAGCGACCGAAGCTGGTATCGCCTGGATCGTTAGTGTTGATGTTGTTGTTCGGCACGGTGTAGCTGGCTTGATTGAATAGATTGAAGAATTCGATGCCGATTTGCATCTTCACTTTTTCAGTCAAAGCCGTGTTCTTGAAGAGCGACATATCCGTGCGAATGAATCCCGGCCCGCGAAACGAATTGCGCGGCAGCGTGCCGAACCTGATGGTCGTTCCGGCTGCATTCGTCACCGAAACATTACACCCGACGAAAGCCGCACGATTAAAGAAACGTCCGGCAGGAACGTTGCTGAACGGGTCGCCGACCTGCGAGGCGCGAGTGCTGCTGCAAGCGCTGTCCACTACCGAGAACGGATAGCCGGAGCGTCCTGAGACGATGAAGTTCATCTGGATGCCGCCGAGAAGCTTGTCGGCCACAGCGCTTGAGTTCAAGAAGCGCTCTCCTTTACCGAACGGCAAATCAATAATCGCGTCAGCCGACAGCAGATGCGGAACGTCGAGCGACGAGACGCCATACTCGGCTGCCAGGTCTAAAGGATTCTGCGGGCCGCCGCGACTGCCGCGCCCTTCGCCGAGTCCGTTGAAGATGCCAGTCGAATCGTCGCGGTTGCGGCTGAAGGTGTAGGAAATCTGTCCCTGTATGTTTCTTGAGAGACGTTTCTGAAGCTGCATCTGCAACGAGTCGTAGTTGGCCCGCGCAGAGTTCTCGTAAAGTTGAGCGGTCAGGAAATTGCCCGCCAGATTACGCGCTTCCGCCGTGCCGCCAGTGCCAATATCACGCGAGCGCAGCAGATTTCTCGAACGACTTCCCGCATAGCCAATGTCAAACGAATAATCTCTGGCGAATTGATACTGGAACGTGACGTTGAATTGATGAACGAATGCCGTCCGCTGCTCCGGCTCTTGACGGAAGACAACGACGGAGGCTGCGCCCGTGGTCGGGTCAACCAAAACATTCGGGTTAACGAGCGGCACATTCGGCGGGCCGGTCTGCAAGCTGGTCAGATTGCGTAGACCATTGCTGAACGGGTCGAAGGCGACGCTGTTGGTGAACGGCGGATTCTGCACGAGCGGCGGGCGATCCGTCGCGTCCAGCGTGTAGAGCAATCCGTAGCCGCCGCGCACGACCATGTTCTTCTCAGCGCCGATGGCGTAGGCGAAGCCGAGGCGCGGCCCGAAGTTGTTCTTGTCGGTTTCAATCAGACGGTCGTCGCTGCCCGAAGCGAGAAGGATGGTGCGCGTGACGGGGTCGTAGTTGCCGAGGCGTCCGTCCTCTTCTGTGGCCGACGGGAAGATGTCGTAGCGCAAGCCGAGGTTGAGCGTCAGGCGGTCTGTAGCCTTCCAATCGTCCTGCACGAAGAAGCCGTATTCCTGCGAGCGCAAGTTGAAAGCGCCGCCGGGAACGCTGCCGCGAAAAGCCTGTATCGAAGGCAGGCCGAGCAGGATGTTGAAAGCGGCGTTGCCCGTGCCGCCGTAAGGGATGCCGTTCGGGTCTATGAAGCATCTGGTTTCTTCATTAGGCTGTCCGGGATTCACTATCAGCGTTGAAGCAGCCGGGCAAACCTGACCTGCTGCGAGTGGGCGCGTTTCCGGTGAGCCGTCGCCGTAAGCTAGGTTGCCTTTGAGGCCGCCCGTGCGTCCGCCGTCAATTGTATTCAGGTAGCGCAGGCGAGTCTCGAAGCCGGTCTTGATAGTGTGCCTGCCCTTGATGATGGTCAGGGTGTCTGCGAAGTAAGGGTTCTTGCTGAAGACGATGAACGGGCCGCCGTCGCCAGCGAACTCAAGGCCGCCGTTGCCGAAGCCACCCGTCAGGATAGAGCCTGATTGCTCGAACGTTCCGTTGTTGGAATTCGGGATGCCGACATCCTCTGAGAATGTTTCAGAGAGGCCGCACGCGCCGCCCGTGCCGCAGTTGAGAATGCCGAGGTCGATCTTGGTATAGCCGAAGCGAAATTCGTTGAGGACGGTCGGGCTGAAAGTATGCGTGTCGCTCAAGACAACCTGACGAGTGTTGTTCAACTCTTCGCCGTTACCGAAGCCAGCCGGGACGACATCAAAGAAAGAGCCGCGAATAGTTTTATTATTCTGGCGACTATAGCGGCCCGAAAGCGAGTTGTTGCTGCTCAGGCGATGGTCAATCTTGATGTCGAAGTTATCAATTCTCTCGACGACGCTGCGCTGGCCGAAGAAGTTGCGCGTGCCGCTATCGTTGACATTCAGGACGTTGGCGGTCGGCAGCGGGTAAGCGTTGAAGAAGGCTTGGGCCACAGGGCTGATGCGATTGCCAGGCACTTGATTACCGGCAAACGGGAGTCCGGTCACAGGGTCGCAGAGCACGCCTGAGATGCCGCGTCCGCAATTTCTGGTAAAGGTAAAGTCGCTGAAATTACCGCTGCGCGTATTGCCCGAAGGAACGGTTGACCTGATCTCCGTCGGCAGATTGTTGCGCGCTCCCAGATAATCGAAGAAGAAGAAGGTTCTATCCTTAATGATTGGCCCACCGATTGTCCCGCCAAATTCGTGAATCTGCTGGACGGCCTTCTTCAGGATGTTTGCATCCCCGCGCGAGATTTGCTCGGCGCGCGTGCGCTTCAAGATTGGGTGGTAAGCGTTGAGCGCAGAGTTTTGGCCGTAGTAGTAGAGCGAGCCATGAAACTCGTTTGAGCCGGAACGGAAACTCGTGTTGATGACCGCGCCAGCCGCGCGACCGATCTCCGCCGGAGGCACGCTGGTCGTGACGCGAAACTCTGCGATGGCGTCCGGGTTGACGAAGACGCCGATTGAGCCAAACTGCGGCTCGTTATTATCAACGCCGTCAACCGAAAAGTTGTTGGTCGTCGGGCGCTGGCCGTTGGCCGAGAGCACCGCGCCGCCCGAACGAGAGAAGCGCGCAGATTCGGTCGAGCCGACGGGGTTGCCGCCGCCCGGGCCTTGCCCACCAGCGTTCGGGTCGCCGTTGTTGTTGGCGCGAGCGTCGGAGAGCGTGCCGATGGAGACGCGCGAAACGCCGGGCGTCAGGGTCGCAAGCTGCGTAAAGTTGCGGCCTGAGAGCGGCAACTCCGTGACCTCGCGGCCCGTGACGACGCTGCCACGGTCGCTCGATTCCGTTTGCACCAGGGGCGCATCGGCTGTAATCGTCACTTCCGCGCCGACACCTCCCGGAGGCAAGACGATGTCCAGGCCCTGTCGTGCACCGGTTTGAAGCGTGACGCTTTCGTTTGTCACCTTCTGAAAATTCGGCGCTGTCGTCACCACACGGTAGACGCCCGGATCGAGCAGCGGCACTTCGTAGTTTCCGTTATCGTCCGTGGTGACGGTGCGCTCGGCATTGGTCTCCACGTTGGTCACGATGACAGTCGCGCCCGCAACAGTTCCGCCATTCTGGTCTGTGACTGTTCCGGTGAGCGTTGCCTTATTGGTTTGAGCGAATGCCGGGAGGGCGAAAGCGGCGAGCAATAAAACCAGTGCGCCGACTTGCCGGAGAAAGCGCGCGGCTCTCCTGTGTGTGGTCATGGCTGGACTCCGTAGGCCTACAGAAATTTCGGTAGCTCTCTTTGGGAAGCTCGAAAGCGGCTTCCAGAGAGAGCATCTAAGTTGTTGAGCTTTAGAAAAAAGGACGCGGCCAAAGGCACACACCCGTGGCACTTTGGCTTCGGATTTATCTGACTTATTTAATCCAAGAACAGCCGTCTTGACAGTTTGTTGCTTGGCCGAACGAAGCAATAAGTAACCTAGTTTTACTGGACTGTCAACACTTTTCTTGCTATCCGGCCACGGCGGAAGCGAATTTTCCGGCGAGCACAAGGCTCAAAGCGCCCATCAGCGTCGGCTGGTCGCCGAGCGTGGAGGCGATGATACGCGCCGAGGGTAAGCCCCTCCGAATGCTGCGCTCGATTGTTTCGCCGAGCGCATCTCGCACCAAAGGCCATGCGCGCACCAGATGCCCGCCAACGACGACGGCCTCCGGGCTAAAGCCGACGATCAGGTTGGAGATGCCTATGCCTAAGTAATGCGCCATCTCAAGCAGAGCTTCATGCGCTGCCGCTTCGCCAAGCAGTGCGCGGTCAACCAGCGTTTCAAAATCCAGATACTGGCCGTCGCCCATGCCGCCCACTGCTTTTAAGTAGCGCGCCACAGCCGAGCGTTCCGAAGAGAATGCTTCCCAGCAATCGAAGTTGCCGCAGGAGCAAGGGGTCGGCGCGCCAGTGCCGATAATCATGTGGCCGAACTCGCCCGCCGCGCCGTGCTCGCCTTGATAAATCTGCCCGTCGAAGACGATGCCTGTGCCGACGCCTTCGGCCACCAGCACCATGATAAAGTCGCGCACGTCGCTCACCTCCGGGCGACCGAACCATAATTCGGCGAGCGCCGCCGCGTTGGCATCATTGCCGATCATCACGTTGAGGCCAGACACCTGAGCTATCTTTTCCGCCACGGGCACATCGCGCCATTTGAAGTAAGGTACGTAGAGCACTCGGTTCGACTCGGTTTCAATCAAGCCGGGCAGGCTCACCCCGACGGCTTCGATAGCTCCCTTATTCTTTGAGGCCAACTCGCACACGCAGTCTGCGACACGCGAGATAGTTCGCTCAAACTGCGGGTTGGTTGTGAACTGTTCCTGTTCGATGACGCGGCCTGCGAGGTCGCTGGTGGCGATGGTGGTGCGCGTCGGAGTAATGGCGACGCCGATAGCCATTGCTCCGGCGGTGCGCAAGCGCAGCAACGTCGGGCGACGACCGCCCGTTGACTCGCCCGCGCCGACTTCTTCAACCAGCCCGTCCGTCTGCAACTCGTCAACGATGGCCGAGACGGTAGAGCGTTGCAGCGCCGTCTCGCGTGAGATTTCGGCGCGCGAGATTGGCTCTCGCTCGCGCACATAATTGAGGACGATTTGCCGGTTAATATCGCGGATCGTATTGGAGCGCGCCGCCTGCGCCCTTTTTAAATCTATTCGTCGCACGATGAACTCTCCAAGCGGGGGAGGAGACTCCCATCAGACCCAGGTAGACTGCTGTGCAAGGGATAACAGAAACTTCCGTATTACAACTGCTTCAAGAGGAAAAGGCGAACGCAGGCTTCAACTGCCAGCCCACAAACAGCGTCACCCGCGAGGCGCGCTCATCATACAACTTTTTTCTGAGAGAGAAAGTAGAAATAACCAAACGATGAAGGCTGAACGCGGAACGATGAATGAAAGACAATCTGTTCTTTATTCATCGTTCATCGTTCCTACTTCATACTTTATTTCGCTGTTCCCTTCCCTTCGGCGATGTTGAGGATTTGGTCAACGCCCGTCACGTCGAAGGTTTCGAGTGTGCCGCCGGGCCATTTGATTTCGAGCTTGTCTATTTTTGTCGCCGCGCCGAGGCCGAAGTGCAGGCGCTGGTCGTTCTGCGAGGCATAGCCTGCGCCCGCGATGGCGTCCATGCGCTGGCGCTGTTTTCCGATGGTAAGATAAGCGATAGCGCCCGTCGCATCCCTCGGACTCTTTTTCGCAACGTCGCCCGTGAGACGCAACATCAGCCAGTGGCCCGGCGTTTTCGTGACGTTGCGCATCAGGGTCGGCTTGGAGTCGAGGTTGTTGAAGACAGCATCAAGCCGCCCGTCATTATCGAAATCGCCGACGGCCATCCCACGCGCGATGATTGCCAGGGCCAACGCGCTTCCGGGCGCTGCTCCGATGCGCTCGAAGACGCGCTCTTCCTTTCCGTTGCGAGTTCTGCCGACGTTTTGGAAGAGCAGCGTCTGCTGCGCAAAGCTTGTTCCCCATTGATACTTGTCCACAGCCGGATAGACGTGACCGTTGGCGACGAGCACGTCCTTCCAGCCATCGTTATCGAAATCCAGAAAGCTCGTTCCCCATCCGAGAAATGGAATGGTCGGCTCGCCCAAGCCCGCTTGAAACGTGATGTCCGTAAAATTTCCGCCGCCCTCGTTGCGATACAGCACGTTGGAATCGTCGGAAAAATTCGTGATGTGAAAATCAACGCGGCCATCGTTATCGTAGTCGCCGACGGCAAGGCCCATCCCGGCCTGCTCGCGCCCGTTCTCGTTAAGCGCGACGCCCGAAGGGTAGCCGACTTCCTCAAACGTGCCGTCGCCCTTGTTGATGTAAAGCTGCTTGGGCGTCGAATCGTTGACGACGATAAGGTCTAACAAATCGTCGTCGTCTGCGCGGACGAAGGCCGAAGCGAAGCCATAATACTTTTCCGGGTCTGACGTGCCCGCGCGCTCGCTCACGTCTTCAAACTTACCGTCCGCGCGTTGATGATAAAGCGTGTCGCCTTCGCCCTTCAGCCCGCGCGGGCCGCACATCACAGGCACTCCGCGAAACTGACAGAAGTTTTGGCCCAGGTTGCCGGGTTTGCCTGCGTCCGAAGGGTTAGGCGGCAAGTTACTCAAATCGAAATCCAAATAGCCGGGCACGAAGAGGTCTGGCCGCCCGTCGCGGTCATAATCGCCCCACGTCGCGCCCGTGCTCCAACCTTTGCGCGCGACGTTTAACTTTTCGGCGACATCCGTAAACGTGCCGTCGCCGTTGTTGTGATAAAGACGCGAGATGCCGTAGTTGCCGACGAACATATCTGGCCGACCATCGTTGTCGTAATCGCCGACGGCGACGCCGAAGCCCCAACGCTCGTTAGCCACGCCCGCTTTATCCGTTACGTCTTCAAACTTCCAGTTGCCTAAGTTTCGATAGAGCGCAGCGCGCGGCGCTTTCTCTTTGCCCTGCATCGCGGCGAAGGTCGAGCCGTTGACGAGGTAGATGTCCACGCGCCCATCACCATCGTAATCGAAGACGGCGACGCCGCCCGAAGGAGTCTCGATGATGTAATCCTTCGCCACATCGCCGGAGCGGTGACGAAAGGCCGCGAGCGCCGTCTGCGCCGTCACGTCTTCAAAAATGACTGGGGCTTTCGGGTCTGTAATGTTGACGGTGCGCCGCGAAGTATATTTGATCGCCGCGCCGGTCGAGACGCCGCCCATGCCGCCCTGCTGTGTGGTCGCGCCTCCAGCGGGAGTGGGCGAAGGCGTGGGCTGCTGCGCGACGACCGATGACATGAAGACCAGATGGGCGACGACGAACAAAGCAAGAGCACGCATCAACGAGGCGCGCCGGGGATTCAGTTGTAGCATTTAGATTATTTCAACAACGATGGGTTAATTGCCCAAAATAATTTAAGAATCAGGATTAACCGAAGCACGGCTGTCGTCAATCAGCCAGACTCACAGGAAAATAACCGCCGATCACACGCAAGTCAAACGTCGTGGCAATTGGTTCATTGATTCAGTGGTTCAATGATTAAATGAATCAATAAATCAATTATTTCGCCTTGCGTTCGGTGAGCGAGTGGTATTTATCAATGGCGAGATTCGCGAAAGTCTGCGTTTGCCTGTTGGGCCAACGAATCTCGATTGTCTTAACGCTTGTCGCTGCGCCGAGGCCGACGATGATGCGCGCGTCGTTTGATGACAGGTAGCTGCCCGCGCTTGTCACTTCAAAAGTCTGCTGGCGATTGTTGCCGTCCGTGACGCGGACGCGCGCGCCGTGTGCTGTGCGTTTGCTGTCGGCGCTTTGTAGCTGTAGGCCGAGCCAGTGATTCTTCGTTCCGTCGTTGCGCAGGATAAGAGGTGAGCTATCGAGGACGCCGACTACGATGTCTGTATCGCCGTCATTATCCAGATCGCCGAAGGCCGCGCCGCGCGCCGCCATTGAACTGAGAAAGGCCGGGCCAGCCGTCGCAGAGACATTGACGAAGCCTTTGGACGTGTTCCGCATCAGGAGCGGCTGCTGTTTGTATTTCAGATAACTCGAAGTCTTCTCGATGGTGTCCAGGACGTGGCTCTGTGCGACGAAGATGTCCATGAGACCATCGGAGTCGGCATCAATGAAATTCGTGCCCCAGCCGGAGTTGAGAATCGTAATCTGCCCGACGCCAGAAGTATTCGTCGCGTAGGTGAACGACCCATCGCCGTTGTTGTGATAAAGCGGATAAGTCTCATTTGAGAGGGCTGTGATAATGATGTCCGTGTGGCCGTCCCCGTCGTAATCTTTAGCGTCAACGCCCATCCCGGCGAAGGTGCGCCCGTTTTCGTCGTAGCCGACGCCTGAAAGCTCTGCTATGTCTTCAAACGTGCCGTCGCCGCGATTACGATAGAGTTGCTGGCGCACACTGTCGTTGGCGACGAAGATGTCTGTCCAGCCATCAGAGTCGAAATCGGCGAAGGCGACGCCGAGACCCTTGCCGTTGGGGTCAGAGATTTTCGCGGCGGCGGAAACGTCCTCGAAAGTGCCATCCGCCTTTTGACGAAAGAGTAAGTTTGATGCGCCCTTGAAATTGTCGGGGTGGCAGTAGGCGCGAAAGCCCGGTCGCATATCGCCGCAATAGATGGAGCCGCGCTCGAAGTCCCAATCCATGTAGCGCGCGACAAAGAGGTCTAGCCGCCCGTCGCGGTCGTAGTCGAGCCAGCCAGCGCTCGTAGACCAACCCGCGCCCGCAACGCCTGCGCGCTTCGTCGCATCTTCAAACGTGCCGTCGCCGCGATTGCGATAGAGGAGGTTGCCGCCGTAGGCCGTGACGTATAAATCAACGAAGCCGTCCGCATCATAATCGGCAACCGCCACGCCCATGCCGTAGCCTGCGCCCTTCACCCCTGTGCGCTCCGTTACGTCTTCAAACGTGCCGTCCGCTTTCTGATGATAGAGACGATTCCAGTATTTAGCATCGCGCTTGTCTGGGCTGCTGTTCTTCGGTGCGGGGTCGTCAATGCGCGCTCCGTTAACGAAGTAGAGGTCTAGCCGTCCATCGTTATCATAGTCAAGAACGCCAACGCCGCCGCCCATTGCTTCAAGCAGATACTTTTGCGAGGTAACGGAAGCCGAGTGTTTGAAATCAACGCGGGTCTGCGCCGTGATGTCTGTGAAGGTCACGGGCGAGGGCGCTTGTGGCCCCGGCGGTGGCGGCGTCTTAACGCGGTCACCGCCATCGTAAGAGCGCCCCGTGCGCTGCTGCGAGGGCGCAGGCGAAGGCGTTGGCTGCTGCGCGACGGCGTAGGAAAAACCAAAGAGGAAAAGCAGGATGACAGTGAATGTCTTGAAGCCGAAGTTGAGAACGTGACGAAAGACCATGTGCCGTAAAACCATCTGACGCTTGTTAAGCGGCGCTGCCGCCGAAATTCGGCTCTTGATTATTGGCTAAGACCTGATTACAGACGCCAACACACTCGTTGCAAATGCTGACCTGTTGGGCGACGATGATTTTTGAAACCTCAGACTCCGGTTGCCCGCAGAAAGAGCAATACGGCTCTTTCTCAAGCGGCTTTCGTTCGACAGGCTCGTCCGCTGCAATATCTGCAACCACACTGACCTTCAACTCATCCCCGATTTTCAAGTCTCTGTTAATCCAGTCGACAAATTCGCTATCAGTATCTTCCGAATTTATCAGGCCGCCCACGTGTAGATGCACCCACCCCGCATTGTCGGAAGCTTGCTCATGAGTTCCCACCCACGAGAGCGCGGTGGTGAGGACGCCGAATTGACCCACGCCAGCCCTGCAAACTTTTTCGCCGTTCAGCTCAACGTCAAAACATATCATCCTGAGATTCCTCGTGCGGTAAGTCAGGCTACAATCTCTAAAAGCGCATACAGGAAGAGGCGATGTTTGTTACTCACAAGCGCAACTCATCTGAAGCTTCGGCCAGCTACGTCTTCAAACCTCGCTTCGCTTCGTCAATCAACTCGTTATTTCGCTCATAGGAGAGAGCGGGCGTTTTATCTTCAGTTGTCATCTGCGGCGGATACAGGTGCTCGCGATAAACGGGATAGGCTTCGGTGCGCAGGTGCGCGAGCATGTGATGTCCACGCCGCGAGGCGCGCTCATGGCGCAGCGCTGAAATATCAACGGGTGCGACGACGATTCTCTCGCCCGGCCCAGGACTCGCCTGCGCCATGATGCGCCCTTCAAAGTCTATGACCTGACTGCCGCCCGGCCAGGAATATGGCGGATAGTGTTTCAGACTCGCGCCCTGATTGGCGGCCACGACGTAGGCCATATTCTCCAGCGCGCGGCAGCGATTGATGATTGTCCACCAATCCATCGGCTCGGTCGCGCCCCACGGATCCATGTAGGCCGAGACGCGTATCAAGACTTCCGCGCCGTTGGCCGTGAGTTGTCGAATGGCTTCGGGGAAGAGCCAGTCGTAACAGATAGCGCAGCCGAGTCGTCCGATCTTCGTCTCGACGACGGGAAACAGCGGCTCGTCGTAGCCTTCCAAATCATGCGGGCTACTGTGTACTTCGTAGGGAATCCACGTATTGACCTTGCGATACTTCGAGAGCACGCCTTCGGGGCCGATGAGGCAGGTCGTGTTAAAGACCACATCCGGCCAGCGCGCATCCACTTCGAGCATCGAGCCGCTCTGGATATAGATGTCGTGCTCGCGCGCCTTCTGCTCAAGGCGCTCCGTGTGCTCGTTTGGGATTGCGATTGCCAGCTTTTCGATTAACTCTCCGGCAGTCGCAAAGACCGGAGCGGCGTGCGCAAACTCTGGAAAGACGACGAGCCGCACCGGCAGGAAAGGCGCAGCGCCAGCCACCGCCGAATCAATCATAGAGAGCATCCGCTCCGTATTCGCGCGCATCGCGCGCCGCTCCAAGGGGTTCGGCAAATCCGTCTGGCAGGCGGCGACTGAATATCTGATGTGTTCCATAGCTCTTAAATCGTAAATGGTGAAAAGACAATGGCCTCGTTATGCGTGGCAGGATTGAAAGCACTGTTTTCTCTTCAATCCTCAAGTCGTATTAACCACTCTGAGAAGTACCAGTCTCCGTCTTGCCAGTAAGCCTTTAAAAGCACTTCCTCGCTGGATATGTTTTCGCCTCGCTGAAACTTAGCCATTCCTGTTATTTCGTACTCGTCGGTATTTCCTACGATGATGCTGGTGCTCACCGCTTTGAGCTTGAAGTCGATAAGTTTATTTCGAGAGCGATACTCAGGAAAGTGCGCCCTTGATAAATTCTGGTTCGCGATATAAGTCTGAGAAAGCAAATCAAACAGCTTTTTATACTGCTGCGTTCGCTCATATTCAATATACAGATTAAATCGCTCAACAAGCCTCTGGCGCAGCGGCGCAGGGACAGCGCGGAACTTCCTGGAATCTTTCACCTGTCCAGCCGCCGGAACAATAAGACACATCAAAATTAGAAGCCAGCTAAAATGCCAGCGACGCAGGCGAGTCGTGATAAAGGCTGTTCGCATTAAACTTCTCCAATCCACTCAAAGCAAAAACAGACCTGGACGCACAAGCGCGCAAGCTCTATTCAACGATTTACCATTTAACCAATTGAGGCACAGGCGCGGCGACGATGGCGAGCAGTAGAAAACATCGCTGGCATTGTTTCATCTATCGCTTAGTTGACAGAAACTATACGGCTCGGCTTGAAAGCACGGTCAGAGCTTCTGCGGAGAATTAACGGGAGACGTTTGCGACTATAAGTCAGAAATCCTGATTATCAAAATCAGTGCAATAACTCAAGGCATGCGCCTTCGCGCAGCTATCTGGCATCAATGTCTGCGGCCTTGATGTCCGAGGGGATAAACTGCCGATCAATCAGGTCGCTCATCTTGATGGGCTTGTCTAGGATGCCGACCTTCAGCGCCAGGTCGTGAATCTTTTGTAAATCCTCGTCGGTCGGCGTCAGCATGCGATAGCTGACGCGGTCGGGCGGCTGCGTTAAAACGTAGCGCACGACTTTTTCGTCCTGCCGAAAGTAAGGCGCGGCGACGCGCGCTGCTTGCTCGCGATGCGTCTCGGCCCACTCGCCGCTCTCCGCAATGCCGCGCACAAGGTCGCGGACGATTTCGGGTCGCTCGCGAATCAATCTTTCCGTGACGACCAGCACGCACGAGATGAATTGCGGCCAGATGTCTTTGGCGTGATACAGGACGCGGCCTGAGCCGTCGAGTTCGGCCTTGGCGGCGTGCGGCTCGCCGACGAAGTAAGCGTCAATGGCATGGGCTGCGAGCGCGCTCGGCATGTCTGGCGGCGGCAATTCGACAAAACGTATCTCGTCTGCTCCGACGCCCTGATCTTCCATCAGCTTGCGAATGACAAGATACTGGTTGCTGTACTTGCTCGGAATGGCAAAGGTGCGCCCGCGCAAATCTCGCAGGCTTTGCGCCGGAAGGTCTTTGCGTACCATCACGGTCGAGCCGTCACGGTGGCCCAGGTAAGCTATCTTGACAGGGACGTTTTGCTCGCGCAGCTTCATCGCCAGCGGCGCGATCATAAAGGTAGCGTCAAGCCGCCCGCCCTTGATGGATTCAACAATGGTCGGGAAATCTGTGAAGCGTTGCGACTCGAACCGAGTCGTCGTGCTGGTACGGGTGGAGTAGTCCGTGACCGGGCACGTCAGGTGTCAAGTGACGGGCAAAAAGCCGACGCTCAATTGCGCACGCGCCAGAGCCTTTGCGTCGCCCGCCCCGCCCACATGCCGCCACGGCTTATAACGCAAGACGCCGAGCACGGCGATGAGCGCCAGAGTGCCCGCAATCCATCGTGCCAGAGAAGAACGAAGCATGCTAACTCCTCCGAAGTAAGTCTGGAGTCTGGAGGCTAAAGTCAAAGACACATCTGCTTTTGACTCCAGACTCACAACTAATGTTTTACGTCTGCACCAGCGCCTTTTCCGTGTCCTGTTCTAATCCCAGTTCCATCAGGATGCGATGAACGGCGCTGACGACTACAGGGTGCGTCGGGTCGCGCGGGCGCTCCAGCTCCAAACGCAATTCGCAGCGAATCGTCGTTGGGCGTTCGGAGAGAACGACGACGCGGTCTGCCAACTGCGCGGCTTCCTCTATGTCGTGCGTAACGAGGACGACCGTGCGCGGTCTCTCTTTCAGCATCCGCGCCAGTTCGCGGCGCAGACGCAGGCGCGTCAGATAGTCCAGCGACGAGAACGGCTCGTCGAGCAGCAGCGTGTCTGTCTCGCCTGAAAGGGCGCGCGCTAGCTCTACGCGCTGCCGCATTCCACCCGATAACTGGTGCGGGTAATGCTGCTCAAAGCCTTTGAGCTTGATGAGCGAAATCATTTCGTTTAGTTGCCGTTTGCGCTCTGCTTCGTCTTTAATCTCGCCGAGGCCCATAGAGATGTTCTCGGCGACGGTTGACCAGGGAAAGAGTCCGTCCTGCTGGTAGACCATGCGCACGCGCCCCGTGCAGACGACGCGCCCCTCGCTTGGGCGGTCGAAGCCGGAAAAGAGGTTGAGCAGCGTCGTCTTGCCGCAGCCCGATGGGCCAACAATGGCGACGAACTCGCCGACCTCTACATCCAGCGAGAGGTGACGTAAGACTTCCAACTCGCCGAAGGAACGCGAGACGTTTTCCAAACGCAAAGGCTTATCGTTCATAACCCCAACGAACGCTCTTAATCAGCGTCAAACGTAAAAGAATCCGGTCAATCAGGACACCGATCAATCCTATGACGATCATGCCGACCACCAGCAAATCCATGCGCAGGCCGTTGCGCGCGTCCCAGACTGCAAAGCCCAGCCCGTCGCGCCCCGCTATCATCTCCGCCGCGACGACGACGACCCAAGCCAGCCCCGCTGTCACGCGCAGAGCCGTGATGACCTGCGGCGCGATGGCCGGGAGCGTCACACGCGTCGAGAGCCGCGCGCCGCTCAAGCCGTAATTGCGCGCGACGCGAAAGTAAACGGCGGGGATGTTTGCCACCGCCGCAATCGTCGCCAGCACTATCGGGAAAAAAGAGGCCATGAAGATGAGGAAGATGGCGGGCACGTCGCCGATGCCAAACCAGAGAATCGCAAACGGAATCCACGCCAGCGGCGAAAGATTGCGGAAGAAGTTGACGGCAGGCAAAAGCGCAGCACGCGCACGCGCACGATTGCCCATGACGAGTCCGAGCGGAAGGCCCAAGCCTACGGCCAGCGCAAAGCCCGTCGTGACGCGAAAGAGCGAAGCGATGAGATCATTGAGCAGTCGCCCTGTGCGCACTTCTTCGACAAAGCCACGGGCGACCGCCGGCGGCGACGGAAAGGCCGATTCGGGAAACACGCGCAATAGCGCCAGCGCCGTCCAGATGAGCAATGCCATGAGCAGCACTACCAGCGGAAGCAGCCGCGCCTTCGGGGGAAGTTTCTCTTCAGTCATACACAGCGAAGGCCGTGCCGCCAATCCTTCATCTGACAATAAAGCCCGCGCCATTCGGCGAGACTCATGCGGCTCATGCCTGAAACGTTATCTTATAACATCACTTGAGCGATAACGAAGAAAGGGTGATGAGTAGTAACCTCTAGTTTCAAGATAGTTCATTCAAAAGAGAATCCGGGCTTGCTGCCCGCACGTTGACGAAGCGAGGCACTTTACGGTAGAAGCGGTAAGTCTTCACATTAACGTTCTAATAAATTTTGGAGGTCAAGATATGACAGATGCAGGAAACCCGACGAATATCAGACAGAACTTCGATAATCCGGATGAGACCCGCCCGTTTGAAAAGGGACGGGCTGAAGTCGTGGAAGTCAGCGGTGTCACGCTGATGCGCGCGACGTTCGAACCCGGATGGAGTTGGTCAGAATGTGTCAAGCCCATTGCCGGGACGGAGAGTTGTCAGGTCTCGCACAAATGGTATGTCGTTTCCGGGCGCATGAAAATGCGTATGGATGACGGCACGGAAATCGAATGGAGGGCAGGCGATGTGGGCGTTGTCCCGGCGGGACATGATGCATGGGTCGAAGGCTCAGAGCCGTTCGTCTTTATAGATTTTGAGGGCGGCAACACGTTTGCTAAACCCCAGAGCTAACCTGTTTGAATGAAACTCAGGTCTAAAGCCTGACACCTGCGACCTTAAAGGAGAGCAAAAGCATGGCCGACGAAAATCAGATTATCGAGAATCAGAAACAGATTCTGGCGAATCAGGAAAGAATCGAGGGTAACCAGCGACAGCTTCTATCGAATCAGGAAAAACTCGATCAGGTGCTCGCCAACCAAGCCCGCATGGAAGCCAACCAAGAAAAGATTCTGGCGAATCAGGAAAAGATTCTGGCGAAATAATGCCCTACGGCTTCACAAAAGCTGGGTCAACCGCCCCATGACAAAGAGGCGACCGGTTAACCGGTCGCCTCTTTATCGTTTATTCATACTGAGACGCAAACGCCCTTCCTTAGAGGGCGGCGCGAGTTTAGTGCTGCTGCCTGAATTTTAAGCGCCGAGGATGAGCGGCTGTGCGTTGCGGCGCAACCGTTTCAGTAGCGCGCCGGACTTTGGCGCGTTTGCTCGACGTGGCGTCCAGATGTTTTCAAAATAATCAACCGCCGCGTATCCTGCATCATAAAGTCAGCCTGCAAAGAATGGCGAAACTGAATGAGGAGAGCATAGATGCCTGACAATTTGACGGGCGCGAAAGAGAGCGCCAACCAGAGAAGCATCATCACACATGCGGTGCTGATAGGTCTGACTCCGCTCATCCCCGTGCCGTTCATTGACGATGTGGTGAAAGGCTATTTTCAAAGAAGGCTGGTGCGTATGCTCTCCGCCGCGCATGGACGTGAGGTGAGCGCCGAAGATATAGCAACACTCACGGAGGATCGCGGCAGCGGGTGTCTGCGCGGCTGTCTGGGCCAGGCGTTCATCTTTCCGCTCAAGATGATTTTCCGCAAAGTCTTTTTCTTCCTCGAATGGAAACGCGCTGTTGATCTGACGAGCCAGTCTTACCATCAAGGCTATTTGCTCGATTACTCTCTGCGCGAAGGATGGCTGGCTCGCCCGCCGCGCGCCAGAAGCGCCGCCGAAGTTCGAGCGGCCATTGACGAAGTTTGCCGCGAGTCGCCCATCAGGCCCGTCGAAAGCGCTATTAAACTCTCTTTCGGGCAATCAAAGAGTATGCTGAAGGCCGGAGCAAGAGTGCTGGAACGAGCGCTCAAGCGAATCACCGGAAGACCCGACGACGCGCAGTTATCGGAAGCCGTGACAGCGGTCGAGGCAGAGGAAGAAAGAGAGATTGGAGGCGTCGTCAGCCGTCTACAGCGATCAATCGAGGCCATTCCCGACGAGCATTTCAATAGCTTGCGCACGCGATTAGCGGCCCGCTTGCGAGCGCAGCCCACTTTAACGCAAGGTAGCGGGAGACGAAGTTAACCGTCGCTCTCAGGCTAGCCGCGCTCTTATGAAATCTCTACGGCGTCAATTCGGCTGCGCTCTGCTTCATTGCCGAGCGCCTCAATCTCTTCGCGGATAACGCGGCGCTCTACGAGCAGTCGTTTGAAGAACCAGCGGCGCTTGATGAAATAGATGACGGCCTTCGCTCCTCCGATGAAGTTTTCCCACTCTTCCGCGAAGCGTATTGCCACGAAGCCTGAGACGGGAACGACAAACAGCGAGGCGAGCGCTATGGGCCAGCCGAGCCATCGGAAGCACAAGACGGCTACGCCAATCCACGTCAAAGGAAAGAGCAGCATCGCGGCGATAATCTTGAAGGTTGAGACGACATCGTCTTCGGCCTTTATGATTCCGGTGACCAAGAAGCCTGAGAGCCAGTAGACAGGGTAGTGCACGATTGTTCCGAGCAGTGCCAGCGGAAGCAGTAAGAGAAAGACGGCGAGGCGCTCGATGAGGTGTCTGACGACGGCGCGCGTCGAAGTCGGGGGCGAGAGCTTGTGCGGGTCTAAGCCCGCCTGTTTTAATTCTTCTTCATAACGGCGCAGCCGTGCGTCGAGCGCAGCGAGTCTTTCGGGCTGATGCACGCGATGAAAGGCATAACCCTCTACGAAGCGGCGGCGCAGCATCAACTCGCGCTTCAAATCGGGCGCGCGCAAAGAAGACTGCTCCTCCGCCGAGTAGATTTTTTCAGCCCGGTCGATGAGTTGCAGCGGCTCTTCGTGCTCGACGTTGAGAGTGATTTTCAGCAGCGCGTCGCGGATGCGATTCGAAAGCGCATGCACAGCCTCGCGCGGCGGGTCGCCGTCTTCCTTAAGCACAACGGGTTCGACCGTGAGCGGCTCGCCGAAGTAGAGCAGAGCATTGCTGCGAAAGGTCTTCTTCGCTGTGTAGTAAAGACCGGCGGGCACAATCCTGACATCGAGGCCCGCGCCCGAAGAGGCCGCGCCAAGGGCGATTCGCGCCGCGCCCGTCTTCAAAGGCTTCAACTGCGTGTCGTTGTGCGAGACGCCTTCGGGGCAAATGGCAATCGTGCCGCCGCGCGCGAGCAGTGCGCATGCCGCCTCAAACGTCTCGCGGTTGCGCGCCGGGTCGCTGCCCTTGTCCTGCCGCCTGTAAACGGGCAAAGAATCCAGAGCGCGTACGAGCGAACTGATGACGGGCATCCGAAAGAGCGGCGCTTTGGCGAGAAAAGAGACGCTGCGCGGCGCAAGACACAACAGGAAAACAGGGTCAACCAACCCGTTCGGATGATTCAATACGAAGATGACTGGCCGGTCGAGCGGGACGCGCTCCAGCCCCGCGACTTCGATGTGTCGAAAGAAGACGCGCAGCGCCAGCCGCAAGACCGCCGTGATGATTCGCCTCGTCAATGGCCCACAGCACCTCCGCCAAACGGCGCGCAATAAATGCTCGCGCTCGCGTCCAACGACGGCAGGTTATATCGCAACGATGAGAAGCGGGCAAATAAAATCAGCTACAGAGAACTCAGAGAACGCATGTGGCTATCTATTGCATCTAGTCAGGCGCTTTAATGCCTGGCGGGCTATGGAGCAATCTGCACGAACTTAATCTTGTAGGCCTTATCAACCAACTCGCGCCGTGATTCTTCTCGCGCGTGAGCGCTTAACCATGCTGCTCCCTGCGGTTGAGAGAGCAGTTGCTCAATCGCTGTGACCTCAAGCCAGACTGTCCCGCCCGCACTGTAAATACTGCGTAGCTCATTTTCCAACTCATCGGTCGTGCCCGTCTTCAGTTGCTTCCAGACGGTCGGCGGATTGAAGTATCTGAACAGGCTGGCGTCCGCATTTGTCAAATAGTAGTAGATGACAGTCCCTCTCGGCCAGACACGGTTCATCTCCAAGGCCAACGCGAGCGGCGGGTATTTCTCGACGTGAGAATAAGGAAAGATGAGAAAGAGAAAATTGCAGAGGCTCATCACGGCGACGATGAGAGCCAACGCATACGTCCGCGCGGGAGGCAAGAGAGATTCGCCCCGCGCGAGCAGGATTCCGATGAGCAGGATTAAAGCCGGGAGATAGAAGAGCCTGTAAAAAGTGTGGTGCGGCAGCCAGACGAAGAGAAAGGCCGTGTACACCGAAATCCATAGCACGCACAGCAGCAGCACAGGCTTCAACCGTGAATCATAATTTATCGCCCGCTGCCAGCGCGTTTTCAATTCGCGCAAGTTGCGTATCACTGTCAGGAAAAGGAGCGCGACCAGAATTGCCAGAACTATCATCAGCACGACGATGAAAGGATTCGTGATGCCCCTGAGCAGATTGAACCTGCCGCCGAAGAAGAGTCGCGTGAAACCGCGCAGCGTGTATGAGAGATTGCTTCCCGCGTTAAAGCTAAAGCTGGCGTCTGGCGAGAAGGATGTTATCCAGCGCATCAAGCTACTGAAATCAAGTGTTCCGGTCGCCAGGTAGAAGAAGTAATAGTACAAGCCGAAAGTTAAGACGAACGCGGCGATGCTAAACTTGAGGACTGTCAATACTCTTTGCCTTGCAGCCTGCGCCGGAGTTTGCCAAAACAATCCCAAGACCAGCACCGGAAAGAAGACGACGGCCAACTGGTGAAAACACATGCTCAACGAATAACAGAGCGCCAGCACCAGCGGCCTCTGTTTATTATCCGGCAGGATTAAATAAAAACTGAGCAGGATGAAAAGCACGCTCGGCACGTAAGCATTAGCGTCAATGGAAAATTTCCACCACGTCGCCGAGAAAGCGAACAGAAAGGTGAGTGCGGCAGAGAGGTATAGAGAGAGCGCGGTGAGTCGTAAGATATGAAAGAGCACGAGTGCGGCCAAAGCGCTCAAGAAGCTATTCGTGATTTGTAAAACCGTAAGCGCCCTCGCCTCCAGACCGATGCCCCGCACCGCTCTGTAGATGAGATAGCCGAACCCCTCGTAAAAAAGATGGTTCGGGTGAATCAGTGAGGTGTCCAGCGCGGGCGCGCTTTCAATCGTCCAGGCAAAGTCAACGCCGTCGAAGAAATACTGTTTGGTCGGAAAGCAGAGGTAAACCAGCAAGACCACCGCACAGGTAATCCAGGGTACTAAGTTGGCTCGATCTTTAGTCATAGACATCTTGCGCCCGATTCAAAGATTTACGGGCGGTCTGACGTTAAAATTGAACAGCAGCGGGCGCAGGCGTTCAAGATTATCCGTCAAAGCGGTTTGATTA
This sequence comes from Pyrinomonadaceae bacterium, assembly GCA_036387475.1. GTDB lineage: Bacteria > Acidobacteriota > Blastocatellia > Pyrinomonadales > Pyrinomonadaceae > DASVTR01. Next base: position 125,176 of record DASVTR010000020.1, read on the forward strand.
TCTCGAAGCGTTGCAGGGCAATAGCGCTTTCTAACATCCGCCCTGCTCTCCTGTCTATCTTAATCAGGCGGGCGCAGGGGATGCGCGAAATGGCGGCTTAGTGCGATAATGCGTGCGCTCCCTTAGACCAACTTTCTTGAATGAGGACAGTATGAAACGCTTGTGTATCTCAGCGGTGCTCGTCGTGCTCGCGCTTGTCGGCGTCAATTTCGGGCAGACGGCCAGTTCTAAATTTACGATTAACGATTTGCTCAAGGTGCGTCGCGTCGGCGACCCGCAGATTTCGCCCGACGGGCGCTGGGTGGCCTACACGATTACTGACATGGACAAGACGGCCAATCGCGGCCTGACGCAGATTTACCTCGTGCCCGTAGAGGGCGGCGAGCCGCGTCAACTAACGAAGGATGCGAAATCTTCGTCTGCTCCGCGCTGGTCGCCCGACGGCAAGCGCCTCGCCTTTATCTCTCAACGCGAAGGCGGGCCGCAAATCTGGACGATGGACGTAGCCACAGGCGAGATGAAGAAGATTACCAGCATCTCAACGGGCGCAAGTGACCCCGTCTGGTCGCCCGACGGACGGATGCTGGCCTTCGTCTCAGACATTTTTCCTGAATGCACTACGGACGAGTGCAACAGGGAACGCGACGCGAAGATGGAAGAGAGCAAGGTCAAGGCGAAGATTGCCGACCGCCTGCTCTTTCGTCACTGGAACAGTTGGAAGGAAGGCAAGCGCACGCACGTCTTCGTCGTCTCGGCGGACGGCGGCGTGGCGCGCGACATGACGCCCGGCGACTACGACGCGCCGCCCTTCTCTCTGGGTGGGCCAACCGACTACGCCTTTTCGCCAGACTCTAAGGAACTAGCCTTTGCGCGCAACACAGACAAGGTTGAAGCGACCTCTACGAACGGCGACATCTTCATCGTGCCCGTGGCATTTAAATCCATCTGCCCTCCAGGAACTCCACCAGGTGCGACCTGTGATTTCGTGCCGGGCGCGGGCGGCGAGGCGCGTCGCATCACCGAAAGCAATCGCGGCGCTGACCTTTCGCCGCAGTATTCGCCCGACGGGCGCTTCATAGCTTACCGCTCGCAGGAGCGCGCAGGCTTTGAAAGCGACCGCTGGCGCTTGATGCTCTACGACCGCCAGAGCGGGCAGTCACGCGAGTTGATGAAAAATTACGACGCTTACGTCGATACCTTCATCTTCACGCCCGATAGCAAATATATCTACTTTGCTTCGGGCGAGCGCGGACGCCAGCCCGTTTATGTTGTGCCCGTCGCGGGCGGCGCTCCCGTCAAAGTATTGCAGGGCTTTAACGACGACATGAAACTCTCTGCGGACGGCAAAACGATGGTCTTTACGCGTTCAAGCGCCACATGGCCGACAGAGATTTTCGTCACGCGCATCGCAGACCCGCGCCAGCGTATCGCGCAGGGCGAGAGCGCCGTGACGAAGCTCACGAAAACCAACGATGCATTTTTAGCCAATTACCAGATGCCGCCCGCCGAAGAGGCTACGTGGACGGGTGGCGAAGGCGCGCAGGTTCACGGCTGGGTCTTTAAGCCCGCGCAGTGTACAGCCCAGAACAAGTGCCCGATGGTTGTTTTGATTCATGGTGGGCCACAGGGCGCTTGGAACGACAACTGGGGCTATCGCTGGAATCCGCAGGTCTTCGTCTCCGCCGGATACGTCGTCTTCATGCCGAACCCGCGCGGCTCAATCGGCTATGGGCAGAAATTTCTGGACAAGATTTCCGGCGACTGGGGCGGCAAGGTCGTCGCAGACATCTTTAACGGCGTCGAGCACGTCCTCGGCAAGGGCTATGTTGACAAGAATCGCCTGGGCGCGGCGGGCGGCTCTTACGGCGGCTACATGGTCAACTGGATTGAGGGACACAACACAGACCCGCGCTTCCAGTTCAAGGCTCTCGTCTCACACGCGGGCGTCTACAATCTGACGAGCATGTACGGCGCGACCGAAGAACTCTGGTTCACGGATTGGGAGTTCAAGGGCACGCCCTGGGACAACCCTGAAATGTACACGCGCTGGTCGCCGCACATGTTCGTCAAGAATTTCAAGACGCCGATGCTGGTCGTCCACGGCGAGCTTGATTATCGCGTGCCCGTCACCGAAGGCTTGCAGCTTTTCACAGCACTCCAACGCATGAATGTTGATTCCAAACTGCTCTACTTCCCGGACGAAGGCCACTGGATTCTCAAGCCGCAGAACTCCGAGCTTTGGTACAACACAGTGCTTGGCTGGTTTGACAAATACCTGAAGCCGACCGCCACATAAGGAACTAGGAACGCCGCAACGATGAACGATGAATAGAAAGCAGCTTGCCTTTCATTCATCGTTCATCGTTCCGCGTTCATACTTTGTCCGTATCTGGTTTTGTTTAGCAATCCAAACTGAAGGATGAACTTCTTCGCATTCAAATCGGCGGCAGAGCGGTATGCCGTCGGGCGACTCTTTTTTCATACAATTGTCATCGCGCGCGTCAGGGAGTTTTTGTCACTGACCGAATTGCTGGCGCGTGCGCTCGACGTGGGCTGCGGCACTGGCCTCTCTTCGGTCGCGCTGAAAGAAATAGCGAGCCGGATTGTCGGCATAGACGCTGCGCCTTCGATGATCGCGCACGCCCCGACGGATGCGCGCATCAATTACAGTGTGGCCGTCGCCGAGCGCTTGCCCTTTTGCGAGCAGGCGTTCGATTTGATAACTCTCTCGCAGGTTTCACACTGGCTCGACCGCAAAGTATTCTTCGCCGAAGCGCGCAGGGTGCTGCGGCCCGGCAGATGGCTCATCGCCTATGACGCTTACTTTTCCGCGCAGACAATCGAGCACACCGATTTTCAAATGTGGCACGAGGCCATTTATCTCAAAAACTATCCAAGCCCGCCGCGCTCTCCCGTCGCGCTCGCGGCTGAGGACGTAGCGGGTACAGGCTTTCAACTGTGTGAAGAAGAGCGTCTGCAACACACGATTAGTTTCACTGTCGAACAGTTGGTGGAATATCTGTTGACGCAGAGCAACGTCATCGCGGCGGTCGAAGGCGGCACAAAAGAGATTGGCGAAGTTCGAGACTGGCTGACGAAGAACGTCACGCCGTTCTTTGCCGGACATGACGCTGCGGGCTTCCTTTTCAATGTGCCAATCTGGTATCTACAATCCACAGTATAGAGACTAAGATGGGGCGTGACAGCACATCTCTTCGGGTGATAACGATGAAAAAAACAGAAGTTAAAGAGAGTGACCGGCTACTAATGCGCGAGCGGCCCGATGGATTGCCCATCGGACAGATGAACTGGGGAAAGCTCTTGTTTATGCACTGGCCGATAGCGGCTCAAGCTCTGCGCCCCTTAATCCCTAAGGGCTTGACGATTGATACTTTCGACGGCAAGGCGTGGATTGGAGTCGTGCCGTTTACGATGTGGGGCGTGCGCCCGACGTTTATGCCGCCCGTGCCTGGGTTAAGCGAGTTTCACGAACTGAATGTCCGCACATACGTTCACCTGGACGGCGTGCCGGGCGTTTGGTTTCACTCGCTCGACGCGGCGAGCCAGTTGGCAGTCTGGGGCGCTCGCACCTTTTTTCATCTCCCCTACTTTCATGCCGAGATGAGCCTCGAACAAGAGGACGACACTATCATCTACAATTCCGACCGCACGGAAGAAGACGCGCTCGCCGCCCAACTTCAAGCCACCTGGAAGATAGGCGAGCGGCTGCCGGAATCCGAACCCGGCTCGCTGGAATTTTTCCTCACCGAGCGCTATTGCCTTTACGCTGCCGATGGAGAAAAGCTCTATCAGTTGCGCATCAATCACCCGCCCTGGCCGTTGCAGCAAGCAGAGCTTTCGTCCTATGAATCGACGATGATCGAATCACACGGCCTGCCAACTCCAAAGGGCGAACCGCTGCTGCACTACGCCGAAGAATTACACGTCGAAGCATGGCCATTGGAAAGGCAAGAATAAGGCGAAAGGTAAAAGTGTGGGAAGCCATTTTATTTAAAGATGGCTTCCCTTCCTTTTGCCGCTTACCCTTTTACTTCCTCTTTACCTTTGGCCTTGTTTTGCAAGTGGGCCAAGCGGGCCGTCCGGGTTGATGACGTTGCGCAGCGCTGTGTAGGGGATGACGATGACGTGCTGGCCTTCGGCGTAGGAAGCGACCTGATAGGGGTCGAAGGTGACGCTAAGGCCGCGTCGTGTGATGTTCCAGTTCTTGTAGTTTTCCGAATCCGGGCCAGCGCCGCGCTCAATCCATTCTGTGTCAGGGTCTGGGCCAAGCTTTTTCTTCAAGGCTGCTATCGTGTAAGCCGAGATGGCTTGCATGTAGTTTGAACGCGGCTTGAAGAGGTCTGACAATTTGAGGGTGCGGCCCGCGTTGAGGTCGTAGTTCAGGACTATCGTGTGATGATTCGGATGTGCAGCGCCCGCAAAGTAGGTGCTGATGCCGAATGAGACGCTGATTAAATCCGGGCCGCTGTAATCAACCGTGTAAGCCGCGTCGAATGAATTTTCCCGCACTTCCGCCGGAGTTTCCGGGTCGGGTTCAGGGAAATCTTTCTTGAAGGCGTTGACCTCTTCTGTAATCAGGTCTTTGACGGCGCGATTAAACTGCAAGGCCTTCGCATCCTTCGCTGCGACAACCTGCGGATAGCTGGCCTTAATCGTGTACAGAAATCTCCTGTTTCTTTCGGCGATGCGGCGCGGCGCAAACCTGCGAGCACCCGTCATGCCCCGACGCTGCATGAACAATAAAGCAGGCGCGTGCGCGACGCTCACGTCTTGACTCTGGCCTGCCTGCCGCATGCCTCTCGCCGAAGCATTGCCTGCGCTTGCCTGCGACAACAGACCGAACGAAAGCGCCAGCGCTAACGAAACCTTTAAGACAACGACTTTTCTCATCTTCATCCCTTCACCCCATATTCTCGTGCCCGAAGCACGCTGACTCAAAAGACGCGCCCCGTACTACGTTTTGCACTCGCCGTAAAGCAAGGATAAAAGAATTGATTCATTGATTGATTGGTTCATTGCTTCAATGACTAAATGAGTCAATGAATCAATGAATCAATTCTTACGCCGGTCTTTCCGGCGGCGGGGCGACGGCTGTGAATTCTTCGGCGAAGCGCCGCGCGTATTGTTCCAGTAGTTCTTCGACGCGTTCGAGCTTGGCCGCGCGGACGACCAGCCCTGCGTGGTAACGTTTCCTGACGCGATAGACAATCTCCGGGTCTGTGTAGCTGCTGGTGTCAGGGTATTCCTGCCGCGCCAGCGAGAGCACTATGCCGCCGTATGCAAGCGCTGCTTGCGGAGCATGGTAAGGACGCGCGCGGTCTGCGGTCTCTATCCTGGCCCACTCGCGCCAGATGTTGATGCCGCTGGCTGCTTCCAGAGTCTCTGCGATGTAAGCGCCGCCGACGCGCGCCGCGATTTCGAGAAAGTAAAACTGGCCGTCCCTTTCGCTCTTGATAAACTCTGCGTGCGCCGCGCCGTCCTTCAGGCCCAGACTCTTAATCAGCTTGCGATTAATTTTCAGCAGGTTTCTACGGTCGGCGGAATTATAATTGACCGTGTGCGAGATAAAGACGCCGCCGCCGTGCGCGACATCCATCGGAGGCCGCCCGTAGCGATTGACGCCCGCGAAGACAACCTTGCCCCCGGCCACTCCTGAATCAACGTGAAAGACTTCGCCCGGCACAAAGCGTTCGAGCAGGTAATAAGACGATTTTTCGTTGAGCCGTTCGCGCGCATCCAGTTCGTCAATTGCCCGCCAGACCTGTTCGGAGTCGCGCATCTTTTTGATTCCCATTGCAGACACGTCCGAGCGCGGCTTGAGCACCCAAGGCGCAGGAGTGCGCTGCATGAAGTCGTGCAGGCGTTCGTAATTGAGGACGTGTACGAAATCTGGAACGAGAATGCCAGCCTCTTGTGCGCGAACGCGCATCGAAAGCTTATCGCGGAAGATGCGCGCCTGCGCGCTCGTCATCCCCGGCAAACAGAGATGCTCGCGGATTAGCCCGGCGGTGATGACATCGTATTCTTCGAGGGCGACGAGGCGATAGATTTTAACGGAGCGCGCTAGCTGGCTGACGACGTGTGTGAGGATTTCCGTCCCGGCGTCGTCCGGCACAGCCACTATGTCGTCCAAGCTCTCGCGCGGCCAATCCTCCTTCAACAGCTTCTCTTTCGTCACAAGGATGACGCGAAAGCCCAAAGCTTTGCACTCGCGCAAAAACTCGCCGCCCTTAAAATAGCTGGCGAGGCAGATGATTGTCTCCGCTCTGGGGGAAGATTCGCTCATGTGTTTTTAGGCTTGTGCGCTTTTTTCCCAGAAAACGAAAGCGATGACAACTGCTGTTGTCATTCATCGCTCGCGTCCTCTTGGACGCCTGTGCCTGACCCGCCGCCGAGTATTGTGCTCATGCCCTCGTTCTCTTCAACGTCGGTTGGAGCATCGGGTTCGGCGACATCGCCCGCTTCGTCTGCGCGCGTGGCTTCATTGCCGGTGTCGCGCGTCTCGTTTGACGCCTCCTGCGATGCGTTAGCTGTTGAGCTTTCCTGCTTGTTCATCCCGCTTCCCCTTCTCTTAAAATGCTGCCCCGGCTCTTGCCAAAAGAGGCCGTGCGATGATAAACGGTCGCTGGCGAGCGCCTTCCGGGTGAGTGGTATATAGCACAGCCGGTCGTGCGCCGTACACATTCTGACGGCTTTGAGCTAACGAACACGTCAAAGGGTAGCAGCATTTTTTCCGCACAAGGGGCGCGCTTTGCACGACGCGCATCAATCCAGGCATTGTGTTGCGCGCGTAAATCATTTCACAGGTTATGAGGAATGAAAATATATGATTTTTCGTAGCCCATACACGGACGTGTCGATACCCGAAGTTTCTGTGCCGGAGTTTGTCTTGCAGGACGCGCGAGCGCGCGGCGACAAACCGGCGCTGATTGATGGCGGAAGCGGGCGCGTCATTACTTATCGAGAGTTGGCCGAAAGCGTCGAGCGCGTGGCGGCGAGCCTTGCCGCGCGTGGATTCAAGAAGGGCGAAGTCTTCGCCATCTACAGTCCGAACGTCCTCGAATTTCCGCTTGCGCTCTACGGTGTCGCCACCCTCGGCGGGACGTGTACGACCATCAATCCGCTCTACACGGCGGACGAAGTTGCGCATCAACTCAAAGATGCGGGCGCGAAGTATCTGCTCACCGTCCCGGCGCTGATGGAGAAAGCTGAAGAAGCTGCGCGGGAAGCAGGCGTAGAGGAAATCTTCGTCATCGGCGAGACTGAAGGGGCGACGCCGTTCGCTTCTCTGCTGGACGCAGATGCCGGAGAAGCGCCGACAGTTTCTATCAATCCGCGCGAGGATATTTTCGCGCTGCCGTATTCGAGCGGCACGACGGGGCTGCCCAAAGGCGTGATGCTCACGCACTACAACCTCGTCGCCAACCTCTGCCAGCAAGAGCCTGTCAATCCGATTGCAGAAACGGACACGCTACTTTGTATTCTGCCGCTCTTTCACATCTACGGCATGGCCGTCATCCTCAACACGGGACTGCACAGCGGCGCGACCATCGTCATGATGCAGCGCTTTGATTTAGAGCGCGTGCTGCAAGCGATGCAGGACTACGGCGTGACGTTTGCGCACCTCGTTCCGCCCATCGTTCTCGCGCTGACAAAGCAAAAGGTCGTTGACAACTACGACCTCTCCAAGCTCAGGGCCATCTTTTCGGGCGCTGCGCCGCTCAGCGAAAGCATCACACGCGCCTGCATTGAACGCATGAAGTGTCGGCTCAGGCAGGGCTACGGCATGACGGAGACCAGCCCCGTCATACACATGAGTCCCAATGAAACTGAGCTTATCAGGCACGGCTCGGTGGGCCGCTGCATTCCCAACACCGAATGCAAGATTGTTGATATGGAGACCGGCGCTGAGTTAGGCCCTAATCAGGAAGGCGAGATTTGCATTCGCGGCCCGCAGGTGATGAAGGGTTATCTCAATCGCCCGGAAGCGACCGCTTCAACGATTGATGCGGACGGCTGGTTGCACACGGGCGACATCGGCTACGCTGACGAAGACTGTCACTTCTTCATCGTTGACCGCGCCAAAGAGTTAATCAAGTACAAGGGCTTTCAGGTCGCACCGGCTGAACTGGAAGCGCATCTGTTATCACATCCGGCGATAGCGGATGCGGCGGTGATTCCCGTCGCGGATGAAGAAGCCGGAGAGATACCGAAGGCTTACATCGTCCTGAAAGCAGAGGCCGAGGCTGACGATGAAGAGATAATGAGATTCATCGAAGAGCGCGTCGCCCCGCATAAGAAAATCCGTCTGATTGAGAGAATCGAGCAGATTCCCAAATCCGCTTCAGGCAAAATCCTGCGCCGCGTCCTCGTCGCGCGCGAACGAGAAAGGAAACCCGAATAATTCAATGTCAAACAATCACACCGAAAAAGCAGTCGCAGATTATTTCGCCGCCATCCGCGCGATGGACGTAGACAGTTGGCTTTCCACCTTTGCAGAGGATGCTGTCAGCAACGACCCCGTCGGCGCACCGCCTTTGAACGGGCACGCTGCGTTGCGTCAATTCTTCGAGGGCATCGCCGGGGCTTTCGAGAAAGTAGGACTCTTTGAAGACCAAGTATTCATCAACGGCAACGAGGCCGCTGTCAAATGGACTGGACGCGGCACGGGTAAGAATGGCCGCGAAGTCACCTTTGAGGGCATAGATGTCTTCGCGGTTAACGACGAGGGCAAGATTCAAACCGTCCGTGGCTACTGGAATCCGGCGGCGATGATGGCCGAGTTGCAAAGCTAATGGAAAAAATACACAGGCGGCTGGACAATGTACATGGGCGGCTGCTGACATTAATCGAGCCGCTCGATAAGGAGAAGTTTGCGCTGAGGCCCGCGCCGAACATTTGGAGCGTAGCAGAGGTCGTGCATCATCTCTGCCTCGTCGAACAGCACATGATTCAGAGCATAGAGCAGGAGCTAACGCAACCGCCGAAGCGCCTGCCCCTGCTCAATCATTTGATTCCCTACTCTTTGCTCGTGGGCCGCCGCGTCCGCCGCGTTCGCGCGCCGAAGGCGGTCGAGCCGCTCAACCCGCCGCCCAAAGAAACTGTCATCGAAAACTACAACCGCGTTCGGGCGACAATCAAAGCGCTAAGCCGTGAACACGGTCGCAAGCGGCTCTCTCAAGTAGTGATGAAGCATCCGTTCCTCGGCGCTTTCAGCGGCGTCAAGGCCATCGCCTTCGTCGGCTATCACGAGCAGCGTCACTACAAACAGATTCAAGAGATTATCTCTCAACTATAACGATGAACGATGAATAAAAGACAAACTCTTCTTCATTCCGCGTTCATCGTTCCGCGTTCATCGTTAATTTTCATCTCGCTTCCTTGCTCACTACCTGCCCATCTATGACGACGCCCGTGACTTGCGTCGTGTACTCGAAGGGGTCGCCGTCAAAGAGCGCGAGGTCTGCATCCTTGCCCGCTTCGAGCGTGCCGACGCGATTCGTGATGCCGAGGATTCGCGCGGCGTCGATTGTCACGGCAGAGAGCGCTTCCGCGAAAGAAAGACCGTTTGAAGCGGCCACTGCCGCTTCAAAGAGTACGACGCGCGTTTTCGGAACGTAAGTTTCATAACCGCTTTGCAGCGCAACGGGGATTCCCGCCTTGCGTAAAGCGGCGGCGGTTTCAAAGCTCAGGTTTTCGGCCTCGCCGACGGCGCGTGCCATCGTCGGATGCAGGATGACGGGAACATTCGCCGCCTTGATCTGCTCCGTCACCAGATAACTTTCAGCCGCGCCGTCGAGAATGATACGCAGGTTAAACTCCTTTGCGACGCGCAGCGCCGACAGAATATCGCCCGCCCGATGAGCCGTGACGAGCAACGGCATCTCGCCTTTGAGGACACGCGCGAGGGCTTCCAAGTGCAGGTCACGACCGGGCCGCTTGTCTTCCGGCCCCGTCTGTTTCGATTGATACTCTTTGGCCTTTAACAACTCGCCGCGCAGCATTGCTACCATCTTCGCGCGCGTGCCCGGCGCTTTGCCCTGCGGCGCGAGAGCGGCGTTGCCGAGCGTGACGGCAATCATCGCCGAAGGGTTCAGCACAGCGCGGCTGTCGTCAACGTCGCCCCGCGTTTTAATAATCATCGTTTGGCCCGGAATCAACGCGCCCGGAGCGTGGCCCGTGTGAATGGTCGTGACGCCCATGCTTCTGAGATATTCGATCAGCGTTTCGCGCGGGTTGTAAGCATCGACGGCGCGCAACTCCGGCTGCATCGCATTGGAGCGTTCGAGTTGATCCTGGTCTTGCGGCTGATTCAGGTAGCCCGCTAGTCCGACGACCGTATGCGCGTCAATCAAGCCGGGCGTGACGACACGCGCCGTCACAGTTTTATAGCCGTCGGGAATCCTGACCTGCGACGCTGGGCCAACTTTCTCTATCTTGCCGTCACGAATCAACACAACGCCGTCCTTGATGGCAGGCCCGGCCATCGTATGAACGGTCTCGCCGCGCACGGCCAGTTGGGCCAACACGGCGGGCGCGGCAATCATTAACAACAACGACGAAAGGCAAGCTCTGAGGAGTACGTTCTTCATCAATTTCACTGGTCGCCCTCCCTCTGTTCTTCGCCGTCCAGATGCACTTGCTGGTCGCGGCCCGCGCCGTAGCCGCCCACGGCGTAGAGTCGATCCTTCGGGTTGTTGCGGTCAAACACACGCACGCCTTCGACGTATGTTTCCAACACTTTCGTATAAACACTCAAGGGGTCGCCGCTGAGCAATATGAAGTCTGCATCTTTCCCTGCTTCGAGCGAACCCGTGCGCTCTTGCAGGTCTAGCATCCGCGCGCCCGCGAGCGTCATCGCATAGAGCGCCTTGTCGCGCGGCATTCCTGCGCGCACGGCCAGCGCCGCCTGCCGCAGGAAGAGACGAGAATCCGTGATGTAGTCATCCGTGTGAAAGCCTACGAGCACACCGGCGCGGTTCAACGCTTCGCCGGTCTTGAGCGAAGCATCCATCGCTTCGAGTTTTCCGCCGGGGCTGTCGATGACGATGACGGAGGCGGGCGCTTTCGCTTTCGCAATCTCGCCGGGAACCTTCCAGCCTTCGGAGACGTGATGAAGGACGACGCGAAAGTTGAACTCGCGTGCCAACCGGAGCACTGTCAGAATGTCGTCCGCGCGGTGCGTGTGAAAGTGTACGGTTCGACGGCCTTCGAGGACTTCCGTCAAAGCTTCCATCGCTAAATCACGCGAGGGCAGCTTCGCGGCGTCTCCCTTCGCGCGTCGAATCTTGTCGCGGTACTCCTGCGCCTTCGTTAATTGCTCTCGCAGAAGCGCGGCACTCTTGGCGCGCGTGCCCGGAAACGGCGGGTTGCCGATGGGGTTCGTACCGTTCGCCATCTTGATGCCTCCGGCGATGTTGCCCTGCGCGTCCTTTATCAAGAGGTCGTCAACGTTCTCTCCGCTTCTTAACTTCAGATACAAGGTCTGGCCGCTCAGCAAGTGGCCCGAACCCGGCATCACGTTGACGGTCGTAATGCCTCCGGCGCGGGCGCGCTTTAAGCTCGTATCGCGCGGGTTGAAAGAATCCAGCAAGCGCACTTCGGGTTGAATCGGTGCTGATTGATCGCCGCCGGAGCCGCCGCCAATGTGGCTGTGCGAATCAACAAGGCCGGGCATAATGACCATTCCAACGACTTCGCGCACCTGCGCGCCCGCCGGAATCGTCGTTCTGTCTCTAGCTCCGACAGAGACTATCTTTCCCCTCTGCACGACGAGCACGCCGTCTGTGATGACAGGGCCGCTGATGGGAATAATCTGCGCGCCGACGAAGGCTTGCGCCTGTTCCTGCGCGCGCGCAGGCGCGACCGCAAAGAACAACGCGCAGATGATTGCAATAAGCAGTTTCATCTTTCGCTCCTTTTCATCTTTCACACTTGCTGGCTGAAAACTTACGCAGCTATTCGTCCAGAGTCAACCCAAGCCCTTGACGCTATTCTGTAGTCGCACTATCTTCGCAGACGTTTACCCTGCGCCCCGACGCTAATCTTGGCGGAGCTTTTTACAAGGCATGTCATCACAACCCTCGATTGTTCAGCCGGCGTGGACGATTCCCGGCTATCTGGAAGCGCGCGCCAGTCATTTGAGCATTGACGGCGTTGACGCGCTCAGTCTCGCCGCCGAATACGACACGCCGCTCTTCGTCTTTTCCGAACAGCGTATCCGTTCAAACATACGGCGCTTGCAGCAGGCCGCAGCCGCGGTCGAACGCCCTGTGCGTTTCTGCTATGCCTCGAAGGCCAACTCAAACATGGCCGTGCTCAGAACCGTGCGCGATGCTGGCATTGACATCGAAGTCAACAGCGGCGGCGAACTCTTCAAAGCCCTGCGCATAGGCTTTCGCCCGGAACAAATCATCTTCAACGGCACGAGCAAAACGGATGCCGAATTGGACGAAGCCGTGCGCGCAGGAATTTACTCAATCAACGTTGATTCAATTTACGAGATTGAGCTAGTCGAAGCTGCTGCCCGAAGACTGGGCAAGCGAGCGCGCATCGCACTTCGGTTAACGCCGGAAATCGGCACGCGCTCACATCTCGGACTACAGACCGCGCTGCTCACTTCCAAGTTTGGCATCTCATATTCCGAAGTGCTCGACGCTTTCCGGCGCGGCCTGCGCCATCCAGACCTCGTACACGTCTGCGGCATACACATACACGTCGGCTCGCAGACGCCCGATGTCGAGCCGTTTGCAGACGCCTTCAAAATGATGTGGGAGCATCTCGTCACGGTCAATCGTGAGACGGGGCACACGCTCGAACACATCAACTTGGGCGGCGGGATTCCAGTTAATTACCTGCGCGACGCTTCGCTGGCAGACCAGCTTCCAGAACACGAGCGCGACATGCTCGGCGCAGAGCTTGAGCCTGCTGACGTGCTGGCCGCTGCGCTTCGTGCCGCACGCGAATCGGCTCGCGCGGCTCATGCCGAACACCTGCTCGACGGCGTAGCCATCCTGCTTGAGCCGGGCCGCAGTATCATCGCCGATGCAGGGCTGGTCTTGACCACCGTGCGCAACATCAAGCGGCGACCCGAAACCTGCGACACGTGGCTGCTGACGGACGCGGGCTATAACCTCTTGCTCTCGATGAACAATTACAAGTGGTACTACCACCTGATTTCCGCTTCGCGCGCCGATGCAGCGCACGAGCCGTTGTACAAGGTCGCCGGGCCGCTCTGCGATTCCGGCGATGTCTATTTCGACATAGAGCAGGAGGGACGCCTGCCAGACTATCGTAAACTGCCAGCCGATGTTCAGCCCGGCGAAGTGCTGGCGCTTCTTAATAGCGGCGCTTACTCGCTCGCGCAGATGTTTCCTTATAACGGACGGCCACTGCCCGCCGCCGTAATGATTCGCTCGAACAGCAAAGTTGATTTGATACGCCGCCGTGATACTTACGAAGACTTGTTAACGAACGATATTTGGTAACAATGCCGGACGGTAAATCGTCAAACTCGTCAGTAAGATAAAGGCCAACGTTATATGTCAATGCCTGCGCGCAGCAACATTACACTTATTCGCGGCCTGACTTTGATTGCCGCCGCATCAATCGTTATCGGCAACGTCATCGGGACGGGCGTTTTTTTGAAGACGCGTGTGATGACCTGCAACGTCGGGACGCCGGGCATGGTCATCACGGTTTGGATTGCGGCGGGCATACTAAGCCTTGCGGGTGCGCTCACCTATGCGGAGTTGGCGGCGATGATGCCGCGCGCTGGCGGCGAGTATGTGTTTGTGCGCGAGGCTTACGGCGCGCCGCTCGGTTTTCTCTACGGTTGGATGCAGGTCTTCATCGCCAAGACCGGCTCGCAGGCTTCGGTCGCCGTGGCGCTCGCCATCTTTCTCAACGACCTGACGGGCGGACGCCTTAATCATATCTATTACACGCTAAAAATTCCCAGTTTCGATCTCTTCTTTTTCACTTTTCCCGGTTACCAAATTCCCTTCGGCGACTTACAGGTGGTCGCGCTCTCAGCCATCCTCATCGTCACGCTGATTAACTGCGCGACCGTCAAGGTCAGCGGCAACATCGCTGCCTTTCTGACCGTAATAAAAATCGCGCTCGTGCTTGGCGTCGGCTTCGGCGCGTTTCTGCTGGCGCGCGGCGGCGACTGGGCACACTTTTCGCAGTCCAATGTCCAGTGTCCGGCGCTTCCTGACATTGCCCTGTGGACTTTGGACTGCGGCAGGTGTTTCGGTGTCAACGATGCGGCGCGTTACGGGATGGCTGGATTCGGAGCGGCGATGCTCGGCGCGCTCTGGGGCTACGACGGCTGGAATAATCTGACGCTCGTTGCGGGCGAGGTTAAAAATCCGCAGCGCAATATTCCGCTGGCTTTAATCGGCGGAATGTTCATCATCATCTCGCTCTACGTCTTCGTCAACATCGCCTACTTTTACGCGCTCGACCCGACGACAATTGCCGGCATCACTAAAGAATCTTCCGTTGCCAGAGAGGTCGCACTGACTTTTCTCGGCCCGGTCGCTATCAGCCTAATGGCCGCTGCGTTGATGTCTTCATCCATTGGAACCCTACATACTTCTATCTTGACAGGGGCGCGCGTGCCTTACGCCATGTCGCGCGACCGGCTCTTTTTTCAAAACCTCGCGCGGCTTAGCCCGCGTACACACGTGCCCATCGGTGCGTTGATAGTGCAAGGCATCTGGGCCAGCATCCTCGCGCTTTCCGGGTCTTTTGACACGCTGACCGATTACGTTATCTTCGGCTCTTGGATTTTCTACGGATTGGTGACGGCATCCGTCTTCATCTTCCGCCGACGGATGCCAAACGCCGAAAGGCCGTATCGTGCGTGGGGCTACCCCGTAGTGCCCGCGCTCTTTCTGCTCGTCACAGCATGGCTGCTGATTAATACGCTGCTGACAACGCCCGTGCAGGCGCTCATCGGGATAGGGCTGATTCTACTGGGCCTGCCCGTTTATTACTACTGGGCACACCATAACCGCGTCACCTATCAGGGAGCGCCGCTTGAGGATGAAGAGGAACATTCCTGAGCTAAATTGAAATGATGACCGTAGAGCGAAGAAGGGCTGAACGCGTCCGTGTTAATCTGGATGTTGTATACGCCGACCAGTCTCGCCAGCATAAAGGCACTATCAGCGACATCAGCACGAGTGGTTGCTTCATCCTCGCAGCAACCGAAGAGCCGACCGCCGAGCCGATTACCGTCATCATCGAACTGCCGAGCAAAAAGACCGTCAGGCTCACGGGCGATGTCGTCTACAACACGCCTGAGATAGGATTTGCCATACACTTTAAGGAACTGCCCGCCATCGGACTAAGCTTTATCGAAAAGCTGGTCAAGCGCTTTAACCAGACCGAGAGCCAGCCGGACAAAGGCAATGGGCAATAGCTCGCCTCTCATCTTCAAACAAGGCGCGCCCTTCAGACCAACTCGCGTGCGGCGAGTGCTTCGCGCGCCACTTCCTTATCGTCGAAGTGAAAAGTCTCGCGCCCGATGATCTGGTAATCCTCGTGTCCCTTTCCGGCTATTAAGACTAAATCCCCGGAGCGGGCTTCTGCGATAGCGCGCTTGATAGCGCTGCGGCGGTCTGCGATTTTTTCATACGGCTTCGCCGAAGACCTGATTCCCGTTTCAACCTCGTTGAGTATTTTTTCGGGGTCTTCTGTGCGCGGATTGTCTGATGTGAGTATCACCACATCGCTGAGGCTGGCGGCGGCTTCACCCATCGGCGCACGCTTGGAATGATCGCGGTCGCCGCCGCAGCCAAACACTGTGATGATTCTCCCGCCCGTCACATCGCGCGCCGTGCCGAGGACGTTCAAGAGTGCGTCGTCCGAATGCGCGTAATCCACTACGACCGCAAAGTCGCCCCTGTGCGGCACACGCTCGAAGCGGCCCGGCGCGCCCGCGCAAGTAGAAATCGCACGCGCTATCACGTCCAGGTCGTAGCCTAATTCAAGACCCGTAGCGGTGGCGGCGAGAATGTTGTAGATGTGCGGGCGGCCCACCAGCGGCGAGTGTAGGCTTCGCTCGCCTGCGGGCGTACGCAAGCGAAACTCCATACCTTCGAGCGAATGCCGCACGTCTGTGGCCGTCACGTCCGACTCTTCATTGAGCGCATAGCGCACCACGCGCCCGCCGCCCTGCTCCAACTCAAACGCCAGCTTCAGGCCGCGCTCGTCGTCCACGTTGATGACGGAGGCGCGCGGCGGTTGGCCCAGGCTGCCGTCGAAGAGGCGGCGCTTGGCGGCAAAGTAAGCGTCCATTGTGCCGTGATAATCGAGATGGTCGCGCGTCAGGTTGGTGAAGACCGCGACGCTGTAAAGAAGCGCATCGCAGCGGTGCAAATCAATTGCCTGCGAAGAACTCTCCATGACAGCGGTGCGGCATCCCTTTTCGACGGCGCGGCGCAAGAGCCGCTGCATGTCTGTCGCTTCGGGCGTCGTGCGCTCGGCCTTTATGCGCTCGTCTCCGATGCGATACTCGACCGTTGTAGTCATCGCCAAAGGCTCGCCCGCAGCCTGCGCGATGGCGGCGACCAAGTAAGTCGTCGTCGTCTTACCGTTAGTTCCGGTGATGCCTGCGAGTTGAAGCTCACGGCTCGGATGTCCGTGCACTTCGGCGGCGGCCAGCGCCATCGCGCGTCGCACGTCCGAGACTTCGAGCCATGCTCCCGCGAAATCTTCCGGGCGCGGCAATTCGGAAATGACGCCGATTGCTCCCCGCTTCATCACGTCTGCGACGAAGCGGTGTGCGTCCAATAGTGCGCCACGCACGGCGACGAACAGCGAGCCGTCGCGCGCCTGCCGCGAATCATGCGTCACGTCCACGACGATTCGCGCGCCGTCTCCCGTCAGCTTTCCGCCCGTCGCCCGCGCCACATCTGCCACCGTCACTATTTGCTGCTGCATCATCTGTTCAGACACTCGCTACCATCCAATTTGAATCTACCAACTAACTTGCGCCCCTCCGGCGCTTCGCATCATAGCCCAAGAAACGATGAACGCGGAACGCTCACCTCAGTAATCAGTTTTCGGTTTTCAGTTTTCAGCACAGACCAGTTGCTACTTTCTGAAAACTGAAAACTCAAAACTCTAAACTGAGTTCATCGTTCCGCGTTCCTCCTTCATCCTTGCTCTTCAGTCGGTCACACTTTTCAATCTGACCGACGCGCTCGTTTCATCCTGACCGAAGGCGCTCGGTTGAACACCGCAAAGTACTCAAAACACGGCCTTTTTGGCTCATTTCCGCATGGAATGAGGCTTGCAGTCTATTTCGGCGCTGAGCCGCGCGGCCTCACCTGCTGCCAGCACTCGTCAAGCGCTTCGTGGGATTCCTTCCAGTAGGAAATTAAAGATGAAAGCGGTCGAACGGTTGTCAACACTCAAATCGATACTGAGCCTGTCGCTGGCCGTCTCCCTGTGCATGGGGATTTTGATTGGCGACGTGGCTCGTGCCGCTTCCCCACTTGCAGCTACGCAAAATCTCGCCAACGATGTGACGAAAACGGATAAAGTAGCCCCCGGCTTACGCGAGCGTTTGCGGGCCAACCCCAAGGGCGAAGACAGGGTTGAGATTATCCTTCAACTCGAAGGCGAAGCGAGCGGCCAACTCAATGCGCTCCTGAACCGCAACGGCGTTCGTGTTCGCAAGCTCTTCAAAAATCTCAACTCAAGAACAGTCGAGCTTCCCATAAGCGTCGTCGAGGAACTGGCAGACTACAGCGAAGTCTCTTACATCTCCCTTGACACTAAAGTCGCCACGATGGGCCATCTGGCGACGACGACCGGCGCGGCTGCACGTCGCACGCAGACCAGCAACACTGGCACGAATTATCAACTGGACGGCACAGGCGTCGGCATCGCCATCGTTGATTCTGGAATCTACGCTCAACACAAATCGTTTCTCAATGCTGCGGGAAGCTCGCGCGTCATCTTCAGCCAGGACTTTACGGGCGAGAACCGGACGGACGACCCTTACGGCCACGGCACGCACGTCGCCGGGATGGCCGCCGGAAGCAAGCAATACTACAACGGCGCTTACAGCGGCGTTGCGCCCAATGCCAACCTGATTAACCTGCGCGTGCTCAATAAGGACGGAGTGGGCAAGACCTCCGTCGTCCTGGGTGCGCTTGACTGGATTCTCTCCAATCACGCCGCCTACAACATACGCGTCGTCAACCTGAGCCTCGGCGCACCGGCGATTGACTCTTACAGAAATGACCCGCTGTGCAGGGCCGTTCGTCGCCTCGTGGACGCAGGGCTGGTCATTGTTGCCGCCGCCGGTAACGACGGGAAAGATAGCTCAGGACAGAAACTCTACGGACGCATACACACGCCCGGCAACGAGCCTGCGGCCATCACCGTCGGCGCGGCCAACTCTTACGGCACGGATTCGCGCGCAGATGATTCAATCGCTACCTATAGCTCGCGCGGGCCGACACGCTCTTACTGGACAGATGTGGCGGGCGCTAAGCATTACGACCACCTCGTCAAGCCTGACATCGTCGCGCCCGGCAACAAGATCGTCTCATCGGAAGCGCCAGACAATTTGCTCGTGCAGCAGAGTCCGAATCTGGACGCTAACCTGACAAACGACCCCACGAATAAGATGATGTTCATGAGCGGCACTTCGATGGCGACGCCCGCCGCCGCAGGCGCAGCCGCCATGCTGCTGCAAC
The DNA here is from genome assembly GCA_036387475.1 of Pyrinomonadaceae bacterium. Lineage (GTDB taxonomy): Bacteria > Acidobacteriota > Blastocatellia > Pyrinomonadales > Pyrinomonadaceae > DASVTR01. The sequence goes on from DASVTR010000020.1 coordinate 143,919, forward strand.
TGAATCCGAAGCTCACGCCAAACCTCGTCAAGATGCTCTTGATGTACACGGCGCAGCCGCTCTCCGGCTTTAATCACTTAGAGCAGGGCGCGGGCCAACTTAACTTAGCTGGTGCGGTTGACCTCGGAAAAATCGTCCGTACAGACCTCACGGCGACGACCACGCTCGGCGCGCCGCTGCTCTCGACGAAAACCACGCCGCTCTCTCAATCCACAATCGCCAACTACACCTTCACATGGTCGCAGGGTTTGATTCTGAATCAGAACTATGCAAAGGGCGTCGAGTTGATTACGAAGTATCAGAAGGTCTACGGCAAGGGCACGCTGCTGGGCGACGGCGCACGACTGAATAACGGAGTGATGCTCGTCGATGCGATGAAGCTTTCGAGCGGAGTGATGCTCGGCGATAGTATTCTCAAGAGCAACGGCATGATGATTGGCGAAGGGACGTTTTTTCTTGGCGCGGGCGTGATGCTCGGAGACGGAGTAATGCTCGGTGATGGCGTCATGCTGGGCGATGGAGTAATGCTCGGCGATAGCTATTTGGCCGATGGCGTGATGCTCGGCGATAGCATCCTGGCCCATTCAATTTTAACCGGCGGCGACGCCACATCATCTATGTGGTAGACATCAGCACTGAGTCCGAAGTTAAGCGCGAGTGCAATTTCGATTAACCGTACGAACAAGGTCTGGAGTATTTGCTTGGAAGAGAAACTGATGTCACCGCAAGCCGCGCCGCAGCCTCGAATCGCCACGCCGTCATCATTCGTCGTGAGTGATACAGCCCCTACGGCTGCGCCGACAATCGAGAGACTGGCAAACGGCCTTGAGAAAGAAGTCCTGGCTTTCCTTGCCAAACGGCCTCTTCACACCGTCTGGATGTCCGGGCTGATACGCGATAATGGCCTCGTCAGTTCTTTGAATCGCGGCGTCTTTTATGCTTGCCGGAATGCTGCTGGCGAGATTGAAGGCATCGCGCTGATCGGACATGCGACCCTCTTTGAGGCACGCACGGGCGCGGCGCTGATGATGTTCGCACGCCTCGCGCAAGGCCACGCGCGCGCACACATGCTGCTCGGCGAACAGGAGCAGATCGCGCAGTTCTGGCAACACTATGCAGAGGGCGGGCAGGCGGCGCGCGTCTCCTGCCGTGAGTTGCTGTATGAGATTCGCTGGCCCATCGAAGTGCATCGTAGTGTTAAAGGCTTGCGGCTGGCGACGCTCGCAGACCTTTCGCCGGTGATGTTGGCCCAGGCCGAGATGGCTTGCCATGAAAGCGGCGTTAATCCTATGCACACAGACCCGGTCGGCTTTCGCTTGCGCTGTGCCCGCCGCATAGAGCAGGGACGCGTCTGGGTTCTGGTCGAGAATGACGAACTCGTCTTTAAGGCAGATATTATTTCCGAGACGCCGGAGGTCATCTATCTCGAAGGCGTCTACGTCTCTTCCCAGGCGCGCGGGCAGGGCTATGGCTTGCGTTGCCTCTCGCAACTGAGTCGTAATCTGCTGGCGCGCGTCGCGTCCCTTTGCCTGCTCGTCAACGAGCAGAACAAGGACGCCCAGGGCTTTTATCAAAGCGCAGGTTTTCAGTTTCGTTATCGTTACGAAACAATCTTTTTGCAGCAGCCCCGCTAGGCCACTCAATTCAACACGCGCTAAACCAGAGCGGCACGCTCGCAGAGAAGCAAGAGCTTGACTCTTACTTCTCTGCGAGCGTTTCTCTTTTGCGCGCGCGACAATGAATGACCATTGACGGGCTGCCGTGTGCGGGTGTAGAACGCCAGCGAAGATTTTTACCGCCGGATGAAGGATGAAACAATTGGTTCATTTGCTCATTGGTTCATTGATTAAATGAATCGACGAACGAATTCTTTCTTCATTCCTGCTTGTTCTTATCATAGAGGATTGCGAAATTGTCTCTGATGCTACAGGAAATCGCCGAGCAACCGGCGGCGCTTGAGAGGACTATCACTGAGGAGCGCGGCAAGGTCGAGCGGCTGGGCAGTTACCTGAAAGAGCGCGACGTGGATTTAATCGTGTTGGTGGCGCGCGGCAGTTCCGACAACGCTGCGCTCTTCGGTCGCTACTTGCTGGAAATCACGACCGGCATCCCCGTCTCGCTCTCAGCGCCTTCGGTGCACACGATCTACAAAGCGAAGTTGAAATTACAGCGCGCGCTCGTCGTCGGCGTCTCTCAATCGGGCGAAGGCGAAGACATCAACCGTGTCTTGGAAGGCGCACGCGCGCGCGGAGCTTACACCGTCGGCATCACGAATGAAGCTGCCTCGACGATGACGAGCGTGGTAAACGATACGCTGCTGATGCACGGCGGGCGTGAGCGTTCCGTCGCCGCCACCAAGACTTTCACCGGACAGATGATGCTCTTTTACATGCTGGCGGCGGCGCTTGCAGAGTCTGCGGCTGCTCCCGCCTACGAAGCCATCCCGGAGTTGGCAGCCCGCGCGCTCGAACAGCAAGAGGCAATCAGCGAGTTGGTCGAACGCTACGTCTTTATGGAAAACTGCGTCGTGGTGGGACGCGGCTTAAGCTATGCCAACGCTTACGAGTTGGCGCTGAAGTTGATGGAGACCTGCTACGTAGTGGCCGAGCGTTTTTCGTCGGCAGACTTTTTGCACGGGCCGCTGGCGATGGTCGAGCGCCACTTCCCGGTCATCTTCTTCGCTCCGCCCGGCGTCATGCTCGACGGCACACGCGAGTTGATTGAGCGCTTGAACGAACTGCGGGCCGACACCCTTGTCATCACAAGCGAGCAGGAGTTGGCCCACAAATGCACGCGCGCCATCCTTTTGCCCGGCGAGATAGACGAGTTTCTGACCCCGATTCCGTACATCATCCCGGGCCAACTCTTCGCCGCGCTCCTGGCCGACGCGAAGGGACTCGACCCGGACGCGCCGCGCTCGCTGTCGAAGGTAACGCGAACGCTTTAAGCGGGTCACTAAAAACATCGAACGCATCATCGAGGTTTAAGTCAGTGGGATCATCCATGTCAGGGACGCTCGTTCCGGTCAAACGCACGCGTGGCCGATTGCTGCGTGTGCTCGGCGTCGGCTTTGGCATGGCCGTGACGATTGGCGGCGTCATCGGAATGGGCATCCTGCGCACGCCGGGCGAGGTGGCCGCGTATCTGCCAGAGCGTTGGCTCTTCATCGGCGTGTGGATTGCTGGCGGACTCTACGCGTTGCTCGGCACGATAAACGTCGCCGAGTTGGGGACGATGCTGCCGCGCTCCGGCGGGTTTTACATCTTCGTGCGTCGCGCTCTTGGCCCATACGCTGGTTTCATCGTCGGTTGGAGCGACTGGCTTTCGACGTGCGGGACGACCGCCATCGTCGCAATCGTGATGGGCGAATACGCGAGCAAGCTTTTTCCAAGACTGGCCGGGCAAAGTGTCAACATCGCGCTCGCAGTGACCGTCGGTTTCGCCATTCTTCAATGGCGCGGAGTGCGCTGGGGCAGCGGCGCGCAACAATTAACGAGCCTGCTCAAAGCGCTGGCCTTCATCGCGCTCATCATTGCTTGCTTCATCCTCGGCGGCGATGTTTCACAAACAAACGAACCCTTACCGCCCTTACCGACCGGCATGGCGCTCCTTCAGGCTTTGATACTGGCGATGCAGGGCGTCATTTACACTTACGACGGCTGGTATAACACCATCTACTTTTCTGAAGAGGTGCGCCGTCCTGCACGCAACATTCCGCGCTCGATGATCGGGAGCATGCTGCTCGTCACCGGCCTCTACCTGCTGATTAACCTTGCGCTGCTGTACGTCCTGCCGCTCTCCGAGATTGCCGGGGAGAATCTGGCCGTCGGCCTGGCGGCGCAGGCGATCTTCGGCCTCTATGGCGGGATGGTCATAAGCCTCCTGGCGACCGTCTCGATGCTGAGCACTATCAATGCCAACAATATGATTACGTCGCGCATTCTGTTTGCGATGAGCCGCGACGGGCTATTCTCGCAGCGAGCGGTGAAGATCAATCGCGGCGGCACGCCGACCGTCACGCTCTTCATCAGCACTGCGACGACAGTGCTCTTTATCCTGAGCGGCAAATTTCGGAATGTGCTCGCGCTGCTCTCCTTTTTCTTCGTCATCAACTACACGATGACGTTTATCTCGGTTTTCGTCCTGCGCCGCCGCGAGCCAGACCTCCCGCGCCCCTTTCGCGCGTGGGGCTACCCCTGGACAACGCTGCTGGCGCTCGTTGGCTCTCTGGCGTTCCTCGTCGGCGCGCTTAAGAGCGACACGCGCAATAGCGTTTATGCGTTGCTCCTGCTCGCCGCTAGTTACCCTGCCTTTCTGCTGCTCAAGTGGACAAAAGCAAGTGTGAGTGATGCGGGATGATGGATGAAAGCGTGGCTGCTTGTCTTGAATCTACACGCTCTCAAAGGTTGCCGCCTTGCTCTGCTAGACATTCCAACTGTAATCCCTTAACCTCGCGCGTTCGCTCTCAGCGGTGAACTGTGAATGATAGAAAAGCATGTGCTATTCTTGAAGCTATAAGGTAATTCGCCTGCCACGCAGCGTATTGTCAGGAGGTAAACTTGTAGTGCGAGTCAGCCGGAATGGTGTAACTGGTAGCCATGCTAAATGATGACATATGAGAACAGATATTCTTGAGCGGCAAAAAGAGATTGAGAATTGGATAGCGGAACACCGCCCGAAAGCCTTTATCTGTCGTGAACTGAAATGCAAGCCGATAACGCTTGAAAGCTATCTAGGAAAGATGGGATTGAGCTATGCAGGGAACATAGGCGGTAAGAAATACAAGCGCTGTCCTACCCGTAAAAACGCACGCTTCTACTTACGCCGAGTCAGTTTTATCAGTAGCCATAAGCTGAAGCTAAAATTGCTTGAAGACGGAATGAAGAAACGTTGCTGCGAGCAATGCCACCGACAGGAATGGATGGGCGAACCAATCCCAATCGAACTCCATCATGTTAACGGTGATAGATTTGACAATAGGCTTGGTAATTTGCTTTTACTTTGCCCTAACTGTCATGCCTTGACGGACAATCATGCGGGCAAAGGTATGCATAGGAAGGTCAGGGATGTAGCTTGAAAATGCGAAAGTGGCGGAATTGGCAGACGCGCTAGGTTTAGGCCCTAGTACCGAAAGGTGTGGGGGTTCGAGTCCCCCCTTTCGCATCAAACGTTTTTCCGTGTCGCACTGTTCGCGCGTGTGGGTTTGATTCGAGAAGAGACGCTCGTTGCACGCTACGTTGATGCGCGGCAGGCTTTGAGTTTTTAATGAGCATGAGAATGAGATTTTATCGAGCAGCTATTGGAGAGATATTGCTGGCAACGGCGCTCTTGAGCGCTGGATGTAGCGGCCACGGCGGCCATAATGCCAACTCTCCGGCGCAGCAGCCAAGCGGGCAGTCAAACACCAATGCGATGCCATCACAAGGCACACCTGCGCAAGCAACGCCTGCGCAAGTCGCGCCAGTGCAAGCGACGCCCGCGCCCGTTGGCGGCGCTGTCGATTCATTACCGATTACAGACGCGGATGCTTTCAGAGATCGCTTACTCGAAATCGCCAGAGGCGCGCGGCCCGAATCGCAGGCAGCGTGGGCCAACGCCGAAGCGATTCGCAACGCCTGGGAGAAGCAGTATCCGAATCTGAAATTCTCTGTTTTCTACTCGATGCCCGCCGACCCGAACACCGTCTCGGCCAGCGATGCCTTTCTCATCTCCGGCGTGAGCGAAAACTTCGATCAGCTTTACGCGTTTGCCGTTGCCGATACGAAGGGCAAATGCGCGGGCGGCGTCGCGGTGATTCCCGGCGACAATGCGAATCGCAAAATCTCCGTAGAGAAAGCGCCGACCGTTTTTAAGCCTGTTGACATGTCAAGCGCCAAGACATGCAGCGGCGACGCCGCGAGCAAAAATTACAAACCCTAGAGGAAAAAGTTTTGAAGACCGAAATCGTAGACGTTTCTGAGACACGCAAAGAAATTAAGATTGAGATTGAGGCGGACGCCGTGCGCGCTGCCATGGAGCGCGTTTCGGCGCGCTATGCGAAGCTGGCTAACGTTCCCGGCTTTCGACGCGGAAATGCCCCGCAGTCTGTGATTCGCACGCGCTTCAAGGATGAGATTCGCAGTGAAGTCCTGCGCGAGTTGGTGCCGGAGGCCATCGATGGCGCGATTACGGAAAACGCGCTCGATGTCATCGGCGAACCCGAAGTTCATCTGGACAACACAGAAGGCTTGGAGAAGTTGGGCGAGCAGCCAATCTCAGTACACGTGCATGTGGAAGTCTGGCCGCAGATCAAGCTTGGCGAGTACAGGGGGCTGGAGGCGGCGCGGCGCGTTCGTCCCGTTGCGGACGAGGATGTAGAGCATATGCTCGAAGGCCTGCGCGAGCAATCAGCCGCGCTTCAGCCGGTCGAAGACCGTCCCTCGCAACTGGGCGACATCGTGACGGTTGATTTCAACGGCAAGTTTGTTAACGAGCCGGAAGCCGAAGAGATTAATGTTGAAGACGTGGATGTCGCGCTGGGCGGCGAGAATGTGCAACCGGAGTTTACTGAAAATCTGATTGGCGTCAGGCCCGACGATGAAAAGACGTTTACGGTCAAATACCCTGAGGATTTCACCTCCAAGGGTCTGGCCGGTAAAGAAGTCCTCTACACCGCGCGCGTGACGGCGGTGCGCATCAAGACATTACCTGAACTGGACGACGAGTGGGCCAACAGTCTCGGTGAAGAGTTTAATTCCTTAAGCGCGCTGCGAGAGAGAGTGCGCGAGGATTTGGGCGAGCGAGCACAGCATGAAGCCAAACGACGATTGACGAGCGAAGTCATGCGCAAGCTCGTGGACGCGCACCCGTTTGAAGTGCCGCAGACTTTCGTTGAACAACAGACGAATCAGAATCTTGAGATGGTCGTGCGCGATCTGCGCAATCGCGGTATTGACCCGCGCACGCCGGAGTTGAATTGGGAGGGCGTGCGCGAGTCTTTGAAGGAGCAATCGGCGCGCGACGTGCGCGGCTCAATCCTGCTGGATCGCATCGCCGAAGCGGAAAAGATAGAGGTCACGGACGAAGAAGTTGCAGCGGAAATTGCCGAGTACGCACAGGCCACCAGACAAACGCCGGAGCAGGTGCGTGCTGCCTTGACAAAGCAGGGAGGCGAACGTAGCATCGCCGAGAGGTTGCGCAATCGCAAAGCGCTCGAATTGATTGTTGAAAATGCGCGTGTGACAGACGAAGAATGGCAAGAGGGCGCGTCCGAAGAACTCGAAGCCACCGAGCCATCAACCGACGACGGCGAAGAGGCGTTGGGCCAACCAGCGAGCGCCGACGAGAGTGAAGCTAAAGGGCAGTCAGCCTCGACGGAAAGCGAATCTTAGCTCCGAAGGTTTGCGGGCCGTCAGCTATCAGATTAGAGGCAGAAGCCGAGGGTTCACTCATCCAGTATTTTTGTCGAACAACGCGCTTCGCCGTGGAGTAATGAAAGGGTTAAAAGTTCTATGGCTTTAGTTCCAATGGTCGTCGAGCAAACGTCGCGTGGCGAACGCGCCTTCGACATTTACTCGCGCCTTTTGAAAGACAACATCATCTTTTTAGGCACGCCGATTGACGATCAGATTGCCAATCTCATCGTCGCGCAACTGCTCTTTCTCGAAGCCGAAGACCCGGAGAAAGACATCAACATCTACATCAATAGCCCCGGCGGATCAATTACTGCCGGAATGGCTATCTACGATACGATGCAGTTTATCCGTCCCGATGTGACGACGATCTGCGTCGGCCAGTGCGCTTCGATGGGCGCGCTCCTGTTGACGGCGGGAGCAAAGGGCAAACGCTTCGCGCTGCCTAATTCGCGCATCCTCATTCACCAGCCTTCGGGCGGCACGCAGGGTCAGGCCACGGACATTCGCATCCAGGCCGAAGAGATTATTCGTATGCGCGAGTTGACTTCGCATATTATCGCCAAGCATACGGGCCAGTCTTTTGAAAATGTCGAGCGCGATGTCGAGCGCGACCGCATTATGTCCGCCATGCAGGCGAAAGAGTACGGCCTGATTGATGAAGTGATCGCACACAGAGAGTAAACTCGATTTTGGATTTTAGATTTTGGATTTTGGATTAATTGCGCTGCGAACCCAGCCCTCTTCCAGAATCCAAGCTCAAGATTGAACGGGTCGCCAATCTAAAATCCAAAATCTAAAATCCAAAATCCCCTGAGACTCTTATGGTACGACGAACCGATGACACGTTGCGCTGTTCGTTCTGCGGCAAATCGCAGAATGAAGTGAAGAAGCTCATTGCCGGCCCCACCGTCTACATCTGCAATGAGTGTATAGACATCTGCAACGAAATCATTACGGATGACCAGAACGCCGAATCTGTGGCGACACGACCGCCGCTGCCCAAGCCAAACGAGATCAAGAGCTTTCTGGACGAATACGTCATCGGACAGGAAGAGACGAAGAAGCGCCTGGCCGTCGCCGTCTACCAGCATTACAAGCGCATCGAACTCACGCGCCGCCGTTCCGACGTTGAGATTCAAAAATCCAACATCCTCCTGATTGGCCCAACGGGAACGGGCAAGACCCTTTTGGCCCAGACGCTCGCGCGAATGCTCTCCGTGCCTTTCACGATAGTTGACGCGACGACGCTGACCGAAGCGGGCTACGTCGGCGAAGATGTCGAGAACATTATCCTGAAGCTCTTACAGGCCGCCAACGGCGATGTCGAGCGCGCGCAGCAGGGCATCATCTACATTGATGAAGTTGACAAGATTTGTCGCAAGGACGAGAACCCTTCGATTACGCGCGACGTGTCGGGCGAGGGCGTGCAACAGGCGCTTTTGAAAATCCTGGAAGGCACGGTCGCCAACGTCCCGCCGCAGGGCGGACGCAAGCACCCGCATCAGGAATTCTTCCCCGTTGACACGACCAACATTCTCTTCATCTGCGGCGGCGCGTTCGTCGGTCTCGAAAAGGTCGTCGAAAAGCGGATGCGCAATAAGTCTATGGGCTTTCACGCCGAAGTGAAATCGGGCATGCACCGCCACGCCGAAGCGCTCGCCGCCGTGCAGCCGGAAGACCTCGTGCGCTACGGCCTGATTCCTGAGTTCGTCGGACGCCTGCCCGTGCTCGGCGTGCTGCATGAGTTGGACGAAGGCGCGCTGATTAAGATTCTGACCGAGCCGAAGAACGCGCTCGTCAAGCAGTATCAAAAACGGTTTGACTTCGACAACGTGAAACTCAAATTCACGGACGACGCGCTCAAGTCTGTCGCCCGCCAGGCCGTCGAGCGCAAGGTGGGCGCGCGCGGTCTGATGATGATTCTCGAAGACCTCCTGCTCGACGCCATGTACACGCTGCCCTCGCAGAAACGCATCAAGGAATTCGTTATCACCTCCGAGATGGTCGAACGACGCCGCGCCATTCCCGGCGAAGGCTTGACGGGCGTAGACGGCGCAGCCGCCTGAACCAGCGCCCACAGGCGAGCCTTGAAGGAGACTGACACCATTCACCGAGCGAGCGCTTTCCAAGCGACACTGCTGCAAGCGCGCACTCGCCAATTACCATCTACCAACTAACCGAAAGGAATCTACAGCTTCAATGAAGAATGTTTCTAGGAATCCCCTGCGTAAGTTGGCGGCCCTCGTCGCCATTTGTACGATGTCAATGCTGCTCATCCCCTCGGCTTTCGCTCAAGGGAAGCAAGACTTCACGCTGCACAATATGACGGGCGTCGCCATCACAGAGCTTTATATTTCCCCGCACAGCACAGACCAGTGGGAGGAAGATATTCTTGGGCAGGACACGCTGCCCAACGGCGAAAGTCTCGACATCACCTTCGACCGCAAGGAGAAGGCGGCCAAGTGGGACTTGAAAATCGTTGACAAAGACGGCGACAGCATTGAGTGGGAAAATCTTAACCTGCTTGAAATCTCCGAAGTCACGCTGCATTTCGAAAATGGGCGTGCGTGGGCCGAAGTTAAATAGCGCTGGACTGCTAGTTCACAGACAGCACAAACGGGAAAGAGCGCGGGACTTCGCTCGTACACCACTAATCCGCTAAAGGAAGATGAAAAGATAAATGAAAAAAACAACACTGATTGGCGGCCTTGCCGTCGCGTTACTCGTCGCCGCAGGCTGCTCCTCAACGGGGACAGCTAACAAGACGACAAATACTTCCACAACGACGACCACCACGAACACGGCCAACCGGACTACTCCTCCGGCATCGAACACGTCCAACACTACGACGTCTAACACCACGACCTCTAACACGACTTCCAGCAGCGCTCCGGCGGAGGGTGGTAAACAGGACTTCGCTTTGACCAACGCGACGGGCGTAGAGATTGACGAGCTACATGTCTCCCCGCACGACGTAGACGACTGGCAGGAAGACATTCTCGGACGCGACACGCTGCCTAATGGTCAGACCGTCAACATCACCTTCAACCCCAAGGAAAAGGCCGCGCTGTGGGACATCAAGATCACAGACAAGGAAGGCACGAGCATCCAGTGGGAGAGTCTTAACCTGATGGAAATTTCCGAAGTCACGCTGCATTTCGAGAACGGCAAGCCGACGGCGACCGTCAAGTAGCTGCGGGGCGGCGTCTTTAGCCCTTTAAGCCAGCATTAAAGAGCGGCGAGAGTTTCACACTCTCGCCGCTCTCTTGCTTTCCCTTCCTTCAAGGGCCTTCGGCCCGGCATTTACTTTAGCCCAGTAGCGTGCGGGCGGGAAATGTTTTACAATTAAGCCTATCAGGAAACGAGGGCGAGCTGCCGCAGAAGCCGCTCGCCCTTACTTCTCTAGCTGTTAAGCGCTGGGGCGAAAGAGTTAAATCGAGTTATGGAAGAATATTCAGATCGCATTCCGTCCGACATCGTGCGTTATCCGATGGTGCCGATTCGTGACGTGGTTATTTTCCCCTTCACTAAAGTTGCTTTTAAGATCGGGCGCGCCGGAAGCGTGCGCGCTCTCGAAGAGGCGCTCGCGGGCGACCGCACCATCTTTCTCGCCACGCAGCACGATGCCAGCATAGACGAGCCGACGCCCGAACAGATTTACGGCGTCGGAACTCTGGGACGTATTCTCCAATCGCAAAAGCAGGAAAACGGCCAGATCAAGGTCGTCGTCGAAGGCCGCGAGCGGGCGACCACCGTGCGCGTCGAGAATAACAACGGCGCGTTTACAGCGCTCGTGCGCCGCGCTCCAGTCGTGGCTGAGGAGAGCGCGCGGCTTGAGCCTTTCCTCCAAAGAATCAACACTCTCGTCGAACAACACTTGCGGCTCGCGCCCGATGCTCAAACCGATGCGCTGCAAACCGCGCTCCGTAATCAAGACCCGTCGCATCTGGCCGACGCGCTCGCTTCGCAACTGCGTATCTCTGTCGAAGATAAGCAGGGACTTCTGGAGATTTTTTCGACGCAGGCACGCCTTCAGCGCTTGATTGAACTGCTCGAAACAGAACTGGAAAAACGCCAACTCGACCGCACCATCCAAACGCGCGTCAAGCGACAGATGGAGAAGGCGCAGAAGGAGTATTACCTCAACGAGCAGATCAAGGCGATTCACAAAGAGCTTGGCCGCAAGGATGAAAAGGCCGAACTCGAAGAATTGAAGAAGAAGATTGAAGAGGCTGGGATGTCGGAAGAGGCTAAGGAAAAGGCCATGCAGGAATTGCACCGCCTGGAAGCCATGCCCCCGATGTCCGCCGAAGGGACGGTCTCGCGCACCTACATTGACTGGCTGCTGAGCGTGCCCTGGAAACAAAAATCAAAAGAGATTAAAGACCTGACGCGCGCCGAAGAGGTCTTGAACGAAGACCACTACGGGCTTGAGAAAATCAAGGAGCGTATTCTCGAATACCTGGCCGTGCGCCAGTTAGTCAAAAATCCGAAGGGTTCAATTCTCTGCTTCGTCGGCCCGCCCGGAGTCGGAAAGACATCCTTGGGGAAATCCATCGCACGCGCGACGAATAGAAAGTTTGTCCGCCTCTCTCTGGGCGGCGTGCGTGACGAGGCTGAGATTCGCGGCCATCGTCGCACCTACATCGGCGCACTTCCCGGCCAGATTATTCAGATGATGAAGAAGGCCGGAACAGTTAATCCCTTAATCCTGCTCGACGAAGTTGATAAGCTCGGCGCGGATTTCAGGGGCGATCCCAGTTCTGCCCTTTTGGAAGTGCTCGACCCCGAACAGAACAACACATTTCAGGATCACTACCTGGATGTCGAATACGATCTTTCGCGTGCCTTCTTTATCGCGACGGCGAACGTGCTGCACACGATTCCGCCGCCGCTTCAAGACCGCCTTGAGATCATACGCCTTTCGGGCTACACGGAGCGCGAGAAGCTGGAAATCGCCAAGCGCCATCTAGTGCCGAAGCAGGCCGAAGGCAACGGACTCAAGGCCGAGCAGGTAGAATTTACGGACGACGGCCTTTTGGAAATCATTCGCCACTACACGCGCGAGGCTGGCGTGCGCAACATGGAGCGCGAGATCGGCTCTTGCATGAGGAAGGTGGCCCGCCGGTTTGTGACTGAAAATGCGGGCGAAGATTTCAAGGATGTTGTGACCGAAGAACGTGTGCGCGAGATGCTTGGGCCAATCCGTTTCCGTCAACAGGGCGTGGCGGCGGAAAGCGAGATTGGTCTGGCTACGGGACTGGCTTGGACGGAAGTCGGCGGCGAAGTCCTGCAAATCGAGGCGACGCTCGTCAAGGGTCGCGGCGGCGTGACGTTGACGGGCAAGCTCGGCGAAGTAATGCAGGAATCGGCGCAGGCCGCTTTGACCTGTATTCGCGCCCGTGCGGAGCGGCTGGGAATGAGTCTGGACTTCATTCGTAAGCGCGACATGCACATACACATTCCCGAAGGCGCGATTCCGAAGGATGGCCCATCGGCGGGAATTACGCTGGCGACCGCCATGTCCTCGGCCTTGATGCGCGTCCCCGTTCGCAAGGACGTGGCGATGACGGGCGAGATAACGCTGCGCGGAAAGGTTCTACCCATCGGCGGCGTCAAAGAGAAACTGCTCGCGGCGCATCGCTTTGGCATCAGTACGCTGATCCTGCCGAAGGACAACGAAAAGGATTTAATGGAAATCCCGGAGGAAGTGCGCAGTCTGCTGGATGTCCACTTTGTCGAGACGATTGACGAAGTATTGGCGCTTGCGCTGGAAAACGCTTGCCCGACGGATGCCGAACCGACCGACGAGACTAAGACGACGCCGCCGCTCTGGACGACAGAGCCGCCGTCGCAGGGAATACAAACCATCGCCGAATAACGCTTGTTCGCCGCAGGGGCGAGGGGGCACATCCAAGCGGCATGGCCGGACTTGCGTGCTCCCGCCCTGCGGATGTATCTTGAAACCTCGCCTCGCTTTTGTTCGTCTATACAGTCGGACTCAGCAATCATCAATCTTAACCCAGAACGACGAGCACGTTCGCCGGTTAGCTTTCCGGCTGCGACCAGCGCGTTCAAATCGAATGGAGATTCCAATGAGCGAAAAACATGAATCCGCCAAGCTGATTCTCAAGCTCTATGACCTGCGGCGCGAAGAAGTGATGAGGAAAGCGCGCTCCTGGTTCATCGCTGAATTTAATCCGCAGAACTTGCAGGATTTCGTCAACGTGACGGCGAGCGACAAGAGCGCCTATTACCGTATGGTCACGACCTACTGGGACATGGCCTGCTCGCTGGTCGTCAATGGCGCAATAGACGAGGAGATGTTCTCGGACGCCAACGCAGAGCACGTCGCCGTCTATTCCAAGATCGAGCCTTTCATCACAGAGATTCGTGCCGCCTACTCGCAAACCTACATGAAACATCTCGAAAAGGTCGTGATGGGTATGCCGAACGCTAAAGAGGTGGTGGCGACGACGCGCGAGCGGCTCAAGCTGCTCACGACCAACCGTGCCGACGCTGCGAACACTCAGTAAAGAAGTGATTCGGAAAAGCAGAATTCAGAATCCAGCAGTCAGGAGTCAGAAGGGAAAGAAAATCAGAAGAATGGGGCTTCCGCAGATTATTCCGGCTTCTGGATTCTGACTCCTGACTGCTGCTTTTCCGAATCATTATGAAAATTACGAGCGCCGAGTTTATCAAGAGTGCCTTTACGGAGGAGCACTGGCCGACGAACCCTTTGCCGGAGATAGCGTTTCTGGGGCGCTCAAACGTCGGCAAATCGAGCCTGATAAATTCGCTGTTGGGCGTCAAGGGGCTGGCACGGACTTCTTCGACTCCGGGGCGAACGCAATCGCTCAACTTTTTTCTGATTAATAATCGTTTCCGTTTCGTTGACCTTCCCGGCTATGGTTACGCGCGCGTTCCCCGAAATGTAAAAGCCGAGTGGGGTGAAATGGCGACGAACTTCCTTGCCAAGCGGCTAGGGCTTGTGCTATCAATTCAGATCGTAGATTCGCGCCACGAACCCACAACCCAGGATTTGCAACTCAAGGAATGGCTCCAGCACCATGCGAAGCCGCGCGTTGTAGTTGCCACGAAATCCGATAAGCTCTCTAACAATGAGTTGCGTAAAAACATGGGGCGCGTGCGCCGGGTGATGAACACAGAAAAGGTCATCGCATATTCGGCCACGACCGGGCAGGGACGCGAAGAGGTTTGGCGCAGTATCGAAACAGCAATCAAAGGTTTTTCCCTTTAGTAGCCCCTTGGTTTTCTCTAATTTTCGGCGCGAGGCCACGCGCGGGATTTCCCAAGCATCAGAGTGGAGGTCAACGACTAAAGACCCCGGCAGACAGCTTAACGGATTTGACAGACGCGACCTGAAAGCGGAGCAGCATCGTCGCCTTGCGTAACTACGATTGATGCAAAAGCGCCTCACGCGCGCTTGCCTGACTCCCGCGTTCACACAGAAAACCCCTGCTCTAAGATTCATCAACGAAAGTTTTCATCACATTGACAACCACGCGGCCATAGATGCCGTACAGAATTTTGAAGGTATAAAGAGCGTCCCCGTAAATTTATCGGGGCGCATTGAGAAGAACTGAAATGTCACAACGCACACCACGCACACGCACTACTTCAAGCAACAGTTCCGGCTCGGACGGAAACGGCGAGAACGGAGCGGCGACCACAACCGCCACCGCCGAAGCTCCAGCACCGGAAAAAGTCACCACCAAAGAATCTGCGACGGCCAGAGAAACGGGAGGCAAGGGCGATGAAATGCTAAATATCGCCGACCTCAAGGAAATGTCCATCTCAAAGCTGACGCAGATCGCCAAGGGCATGGACGTTCCCGGCGCAACAGGGATGCGCAAGCAGGAATTGATCTTCAAAGTCCTTGCCGCGCAAACCGAAAAAAGCGGGCTTATCTTCTCCGAGGGCGTCCTGGAAACCTTGCCCGACGGCTTTGGTTTCCTGCGCGCTCCTGAGTACAACTATCTGCCCGGCCCGGACGACATTTACGTCAGCCCGTCGCAGATTCGCAAATTCGATTTACGCACGGGCGATACCGTATCCGGGCAGATTCGTCCGCCCAAAGAGGGCGAGCGCTATTTCGCTCTGATTAAGGTCGAGGCCATTAACTTTGAGGCTCCCGGCGAAACGCGCGACAAGGTTTTCTTCGACAATCTGACGCCGCTCTACCCTGACGAGCAACTGCGTATGGAGACGGCGAAGGAGAATCTTTCGGCCCGCGTCATAGACCTCGTCACGCCCATCGGTAAAGGCCAGCGCGGCCTTATCGTCGCGCCGCCCCGCACAGGCAAGACGATGCTCTTGCAAACCATCGCCAACTCCGTCACGGAGAATCACCCGGAAGTTACATTAATCGTTCTCTTGATTGACGAGCGCCCGGAAGAGGTCACGGACATGCAGCGCTCTGTCAACGGCGAAGTCATCTCTTCGACGTTTGACGAGCCGCCGACGCGCCACGTGCAGGTCGCAGACATGGTGATCGAGAAGGCCAAGCGCCTCGTCGAGCACAAGCGCGATGTCGTCATCCTGCTCGACTCGATTACACGTCTCGCCCGCGCGCACAACGCGGTCGTGCCGCCTTCGGGCAAGATTCTCTCCGGCGGTATTGATTCCAATGCCCTCCAACGTCCGAAGCGTTTCTTCGGCGCGGCGCGCAATATCGAAGAGGGCGGAAGCTTGACGATTATCGCCACAGCCCTGATCGACACAGGCTCACGCATGGACGACGTGATCTTCGAAGAGTTCAAGGGCACTGGCAATTGCGAAATCCATCTTGACCGGCGCTTGAGCGATAAGCGCCTGTTCCCGGCCATCGACCTTCAGCGTTCAGGCACACGCAAAGAGGAACTCCTGCTCAGCAAGGAAGACCTCAATCGTATCTGGGTGATGCGCCGCGTGCTCAATCCGCTCTCGCCCGTAGAGCAGATGGAAGTCGTCCTTGAGCGCTTGGAGAAATCCAAATCCAACGCCGAATTCCTGGCCTCGATGCAAAGCTCATAAAGTAGTGGTCAGTGGTTGGTGGTCAGTGTTCAGTAAAGGCAAGTTGCTTTGACTGACCACCGACCACTGACCACTAATCACTCGTCTTGACAAAGAAGACTTCGCTTCGCATAGTATCCGAACGCTCTTGCAGTTTAATCACTAGCGACGGACACCCGACGGGGTGCAGTGTAAAGAGTTTTGCGTATTGCAATTCTTTCGTCTGAAGCTGTGCCCTTCGCCAAGACCGGCGGACTGGCGGACGTGGCGGGCGCGTTGCCGAAGGCACTGGTGGCGGCGGGCGCTGACGTACTGCTAGCGCTCCCGCTCTTTGAGCAGATTGACCGGCGGCTGCTGAAAAAGCAGGCCATTGATAATCTGTCGGTCGAGTGGCGCGGGCGCGATTATCGTGCGTCTGTCTGGTATTCGGATGCGCCGGGAGCGCCGTCGTTTTTGATTGACGCGCCGGAGTATTTTGGGCGTCCTTCGATCTACGGCTTTCGCGACGACCATGAGCGCTTCGCCTTTTTCTGTCGCGCGGCACTGGCTTTGATGAAGCGTTTGGGCCAGCCGCCCGATGTCGTTCACGTCAACGATTGGCCCGGCGGCTTTGCAGCCGTCGAACTGCGAGCGCGCCGCTCTTACGATTCATATTACGCGCAAACGCGGACGCTCTTTTCCATACACAATCTTGCTTATCAGGGCGCGTTCGACGGGGGCGAACTTTACAAACTCGGATTCGACTGGCCGGAGCAGCGCGAGATGTTCATGGCAAGCGGCGCGGCCTCGGCTTTAAAAGCCGGATTGCTTGCCTCAGACGCGCTCTCGACCGTCAGCCAGCGCTACGCTCTTGAGATTCAGACACCGGAGCACGGTCATGGCCTTGAATGGATTCTGCGTGCGCGGCGAGACCGGCTCGTAGGGATTACAAACGGCGTCGACTATGAAGTCTGGAATCCAGCGACGGACGAGCATCTTCCGGCGCACTACAGCGCGGATAACTTGGAAGGCAAACGCTATTGCAAGCTCGCGCTGCTGAGCCGTTTGGGGCTGCCTGCGGATTTAGACCGCCCCGTAATTGCGACCATCTCGCGCCTGACGCCGCAGAAAGGCTTCGACTTGATACGCGAAGCGGCGGGTGCAATCCTTGAAACGGGCGCATATTTTGTCGCGCTCGGCTCAGGCGCGCAGGAGTACGAAGACTTTCTGCAACTGATGCGCGACCACTCGCCCCGGCAGGTCGGCATCTACAAAGGCTTCAACGAGCCGCTGGCGCACCAGATAGAAGCAGGCGCGGACATCTTTCTCATGCCGTCGCAATATGAGCCGTGCGGACTGAACCAGATGTACTCGACGCGCTACGGCACTGTTCCGGTGGTGCGTGCGACAGGCGGCCTTGACGACACGGTGCAGGATTTCGACCGTCTGGCCGGAACGGGCAACGGCTTTAAGTTTGGGCCGTACACAGCCCAGGCTATGCTTGAAAAAATTCACGAAGCGCTTTACTGTTATGCTGAACCTGAGACATGGACGCGGATTCAGCAGAACGGCATGCGCGTGGACAATTCATGGCAAGCCGCCGCCTTGAAGTATCTGAATCTTTACCGGGCCGTGACCAGAATGTAAGAGCGCCGTTAGATGCTGGCTAACGCTTGATGCTGGCATCTGGCAACAACATCTATTTTTAAAGGACGCGCCGAGAGTTAAGCTCAGGCTCGCTTGCTGGCCGTCACAAGGTGAAAGAAATAAGGAGAGTACAATAATGAGTGAAAACGTGATTGAAGTAAGCGACAGCAGTTTTGAGAAGGACGTTCTACAGTCGGACACGCCCGTGCTCGTAGACTTCTGGGCGGCATGGTGCGCGCCCTGCCGTATGCTCGCGCCGACGGTCGAGGCTGTGGCCGAGAAATACTCCGGCACTGCGCGCGTCGTCAAGCTCAACGTCGACGAGAACCCTTCTATCTCGCAGCGCTACGGCATCAAGGGCATCCCGACGCTGATTCTCTTCAAAGGCGGGAAGGAAGAAGAGCGCGTCGTCGGCGCGACGAGCAAGGAAGCGATCTCGCGTATGCTCGATAAACACGTCAGTGCCGCCACCGCTTAAAAAATTCCGAACGATACCGGATGGCGCGGTCGGACATTGTACTTCCGCGCCTTCGTCTGTTTAATGAAAAGCAAGAGAAGTTCCGTTGGGCTACGTAGTCATCTCCTGTAGCTGTTAGCGCCTGCTGCTCTCAAGGCACGCGCGGGCGAGAGCGGAAGCTACCCTATGAAACCAACGCAGAGTCGCGCCGTCACGCGCCGCAAGCGCACGTTTGAAGAAAGGCTCGCTGAGCGTCTGCGCTCGCGCACGGTCGAAGACGCACGGCTGCGCGCACGGCAGGCGCAGGGTAAGCTGCGTCGCTTCGTCAGCGCCAACTTTCGCAAGCAGGAAGCCATCGAGGCGCTCGCCCTGCGGCGCGGCGACTGCAATCGCTGCGGCGCGTGCTGCGAGCTTCTCTTCAAGTGTCCATTCCTTAAGAAGCAGGATGATGGGACTTCCCTGTGCGGCATCTACGAAGATCGCCCCAACCAGTGCCGCTTCTTTCCCATCACACAGCGCGACATCGAAGAAGTGCGCGGAACCTGTAGCTTCTACTTTATCGAGAAGCCGGTCAATTTAGAGAAAGCAAGCTAAACAGTTTTCAGTTTTCGGTTTTCAGTTTTAAGCCGCTGGCTGCTGACTGAAAACTGAAAACCGAAAACTGAAAACTGACTTATGATTATCGTCATCATCGGCGCGCAATGGGGAGACGAAGGTAAAGGCAAGGTCGTTGACCTGCTGGCCGAACGTTTCGACGTGGTAGCGCGCTATCAGGGAGGGCACAACGCAGGTCACTCTGTTTACGTCGGCGACCGCTCGTTTGTGCTACGGCTGCTGCCTTCCGGCATAGTGCATGAGGGCAAGGTATGCGTGCTCGGCAACGGGATGGTCATTGACCCGAAGGCTTTCTTCGAGGAAGCAGACCAACTGGCTGCGCAGGGCGTGGCGGTCACGCCCGAACGCGTCCGCGTCAGTTCGCGCGCGCACCTGATTCTGCCCTACCATCGCGCGCTCGATCACACGAGCGAAGAGAGGCTCGGCAATGAGCGTGTGGGCACGACCCTGCGCGGCATTGGCCCGGCGTATGAAGACAAGGCCGGGCGGCGCGGCATACGCGTCGCCGATGCGCTCGACCCGGAAGTCCTGCGCTCGCGCATTGAGCGCAATCTCGAAGACGCCAACCGCATCATCCTCGCCTACGGAGGCACTGCTTTAGACGCCCAACAGATTTTCGACGAAACGTCTCTTTACGCAGAGCGCCTCGCGCCCTTCATCACCGACACGACTTACTTTCTGAACAAAGCTGCGCGCGATGGGCGCACCATTCTGATCGAAGGCGCGCAAGCCACCCTGCTTGACGTAGACCACGGGACATACCCCTTCGTCACTTCATCAAGCACGACCGCCGGTGGCGCAAGCATCGGCACTGGCCTCGCTCCACACCGCATCACGGGCGTGCTCGGCATCGTCCGCACCTATACAACGCGCGTCGGTGAAGGCCCGTTTCCCACGGAGATGCTCGAATCCGAAGCCGAGATGGGCCAACTTATCCGCGAGCGCGGGCGCGAGTATGGCGCTGTCACTGGACGCCCACGCCGATGCGGCTGGTTCGACGCCTTTGCCACACGCTACGCCGCGATGATTAGCGGCTTCACCTCCGTCGCCCTGACCAAGCTCGACGTGCTCGACGCGCTCGATGAAATCAAAGTCTGCACAGGCTATCGCCTGAATGGCCGCGACCTCGAATCCTTCCCCGCCGTCTCGCAGGAGTTGCGTCGCATCGAACCCGTCTACGCCACACTTCCCGGCTGGAACACCTCCACCGAAGGCATCACCCAAATGGAAGACCTGCCACCGAAGGCACGCGCCTACGTTGAATTTCTCTCGCGCGAGATTGGCGTCGAAATCGGCCTCGTCTCTACCGGCCCCGAACGCGGGCAGACCATCATCGTCAAAGATTCTGCCCTCGGCAAATGGATTCAGCACTAACGAGCACACCCATTTCCCCTCACGCTTGATTGGCCGCACTATCCTATGTAGAATGCCTTCAAGGCTATTCAAATAGCACGACGTACGCGGGCCGATAGCTCAGTCGGTAGAGCAACTGGCTTTTAACCAGTGGGTCGCAGGTTCGAGTCCTGCTCGGCTCATCCCGGCCTTATCAATCATTTAGGGGCGACCATGATGGTCGCTCCTAAACGCTTTTGGTAGACAACTGGCAGACTTCTTCTTGAATTTGCTAATTTTTGAATTCTCGGAAGAGAATGTCTAATTAATTCAAGTTATTAGTTAGCGTATTGCCGCCTCAGATGGTCTTTCGTCCATAGATAGAGTCAGGCCGGATGCGGTAGATGACGACATTGCTCAAGCGATGCCACGCGCCGATATCCGTCTTGTTAAGAGCCGGCGTGAGGGTTGGGTTACTCCCGGTGATAAATTGCATGGCGCGCTCCGTTTCATCCGGCTTTGTAATCTTGCGCGCCGCGCCAATGACCATCACGCTCTGCCAGTTGGATACATCGTTGACCGCCCTAGTTCTTCCCTATCTTTTACCGCCCGACTTTTCTCAAGTTTATTTAGTCGCAGCCATTGCTTCTCCATTTTCGGCGAGCGCGGCCTGCGCGGCGGCGAGTCGCGCGACCGGCACACGAAACGGCGAGCAACTGATGTAATCAAGCCCTATCTCATGACAGAAGGCGATGGAACGAGGCTCGCCGCCATGCTCGCCGCAGATGCCGACCTTGAGCTTCGGCTTCACGCTCCGTCCGAGCCGCGTTCCGGTCTTGACCAATTCTCCGACTCCTTCGCGGTCTAATACCTGAAAGGGATCGTCCGGCAGAATTTTGTCTTCCACATACTTTGAGAGGAAACGCCCCGAATCGTCACGGCTCAAACCGAAAGTGGTTTGCGTCAGGTCGTTCGTCCCGAAGGAGAAGAAGTCCGCATGAGCCGCTATCTTATCGGCGGTCAAAGCGGCTCGCGGCAACTCGATCATCGTGCCGACTGTATAGTCAATCCTCATCCCGTGCTCGTCCATCGCCTGCCGCGCGACTTCATGTATCAGCTTCGCTTGATGATGAAGCTCCTCGGCGGTTGAAACCAGCGGCACCATGATTTCGGGGCTGACCTCGCTGCCTTCGCCTTTCACCTGACAGGCCGCCTCGAAGATGGCGCGCACCTGCATCCGCGTCACTTCGGGATAAACCAGTCCGAGACGACAGCCGCGATGTCCGAGCATCGGATTGCTTTCATGCATCCTCTCGACCTGATGCAGCAGTCGCCGCTTCTCGTCTATCTGGTCGAGAAGCCTGTCCATGTCGCGAATGGCTGTAGCGCGCTGCAAAGCCATCTTTAACTCTGAAAGCTCCTCCATCAATTCCTGTATGTTTGGAAGAAACTCGTGGAGCGGCGGGTCGAGCAGGCGGATAGTGACGGGCAAGCCCTGCATGGCCTGAAAGATTCCGGTGAAATCCCTGCGCTGCAAGGGAAGCAGTTTTTCCAGCGCTTTTTCACGCGCGCCGATTCCGTCCGCCAGAATCATCTCGCGCATCGCGGCGAGACGGCCCTCGCCAAAGAACATGTGCTCGGTGCGACACAATCCGATGCCTTCCGCGCCGAAGTCGCGTGCGACCTGCGAGTCCTGCGGCGTGTCTGCGTTGGCCCGCACGCGTAGGCGACGGAAATCATCGGCCCAACTCATCAATTCCTTGAAGTCATCGCCGAGTGTAGGCTGAACAGTCGGCACTTGCCCTAAAAAGACACGTCCTGTTGAGCCATCAACCGTAATCCACTCGCCTTTGGGAACGACCGTGCCATCAACGCTGAATTGCTGCTGGCCGTAATCAACATTCAACATGCTCGCGCCAGACACGCATGATTTTCCCATCCCACGCGCGACGACTGCCGCATGAGAAGTCATCCCTCCGCGCGCCGTCACAATCGCTTGAGCTGCGACCATGCCGTGAAAATCGTCGGGGCTGGTCTCCTGCCTGACGAGAATCACTTTTGCGCCGTCGCGCGCCATCTCTTCGGCTTCGTCAGGGTCAAAGACAACACGACCCTGCGCTGCTCCTGGACTCGCGGGCAATCCGGTTGCCAGCACTGTCGTCTCTGCTTTGGGGTCAACCGTCGGATGCAGGAGTTGGTCTAACTGCTCCGGCGTGACGCGGCGCACGGCGGTCGCCTTGTCAATCAATTCTTCGTGAACCATATCAACGGCCACGCGCACGGCTGCCGCGCCCGTGCGTTTACCTGTGCGTGTCTGGAGCATCCAGAGCTTGCCCCGCTCAATGGTGAACTCCACGTCCTGCATGTCTCGGTAATGACGCTCAAGCAATCCTGTAATCGAAGCAAACTGGTCGTAGACTTCCGGCAGTTCCTCGCGCAGTTGACTAATGGGGTTCGGCGTGCGGATGCCCGCCACGACATCCTCGCCCTGCGCATTCAAAAGATATTCACCGTAAAGCACCTTCTCGCCCGTCGAAGGGTTGCGCGTAAATGCTACGCCGGTTCCGCTCCGTGCGCCCATGTTACCGAAGACCATGACCTGAATGTTGACGGCAGTGCCTAAGGTGTCTGGAATACGATTGATGCGGCGATAGTCTATGGCGCGGCGTCCCATCCAGGAATTGAAGACCGCTGCGATGGCTACGCGCAATTGTTCGTAAGGGTCTTCGGGAATAGCGTGGCCGCTCTGCTCGGCGGTGATGATCTGTTTTTCGGCGGCGATGATCTCGCGCAGTTGTTCTGGGTGAAGGTCTGTATCTCGCCCTCCCGTCGTCTGCGCCTTGAAGCGATCCATGACGCGCTCAAACTTTTCATGCGCGACGCCAATCACGATTTCGCCGAAAAGCGAGGCGAAGCGACGGTAAGCATCCAGCGCGAAGCGCAAGTCATTTGTCTGAGCAGCTAATCCCTGTACGGTCTCGTCGTTGAGTCCGAGGTTGAGCACGGTGTCCATCATGCCGGGCATGGAAAAGGCCGCGCCGGAACGAACTGAAACGAGAAGAGGATTATCCGCGTGGCCGAAACCTTTTCCGGTCTTCTCTTCGAGTTTCCGCAAGCCCTCTACCACCTGCTCCCACATCCCTGCGGGAAACTGTTTATTATTCGCATAAAAGGCATTGCAGGCTTCGGTCGTGACGACGAAGCCGGGAGGCACGGGCAAGCCCGCGCGCGTCATCTCGGCCAGGCCCGCGCCCTTACCGCCGAGCAGTTCTTTGGCGTCGCCGCTCCCCTCTTCAAAGAGGTAAACCCATTTTTGATTACTGTTCTCGTTCATTGAATAATCCTTTGAACTGAAATATGCGACTCTCTGGTTCGCCCGTTTTATCGTTTATATCCGGTAGCCACCAATCGTATAGAGTAGCTTCGAAGAATAAAAGAGGAGGCTCTCGCTTTGCAAATGCGATGGCCTCCTCTTCGTGAAAGGAACTTTGTGATCTTAAATTAAGCCTTCAACGCCTTCTCGTCATGCCTTCGTTTCATAAACTACAGACGACGGCTCGAACCACAGGAGATTCTTCTCTCCCTGCTCATCTTCAATCTCCAAAGCTTAGTCTCGTCCGCCAGCGCAGCACTTCGGTAGGATTCGCTTCACGGCTATGATTGTATAAGTTTGACGACGAGAATCCGTCACGCTCTCGTTGCCCGGCATAACGTGAATGCGCGTCATGCCTTCGCGGTCGGCTTCAAGACTAAGACCAACCAGCGTCATGCCGCTTAAAGCCGCAAGCCACAGGTGCTGGTAGGGATGTGCAAATGCGGTGTACCTCTTCAACTGTGAGACAAGGACACCTCCACCGGTCTTGATGTTCTCGCATATGGCAGCCGTCGAATCCTGTGTTTATGAACGAGATGAAATGCCAAAAGTACGGAGCCGAGGTTCACGTTTCAGACTTGTCCGGCTTCGGTGAAGAAACCTATTTCCTCTATCGCTCGTAGAATAGGCGGCATACAAGCAGCACTTGATTGGTCGAAACCAGGGGCGGGGATATTAACGATAGCACTCGGCAGAATCCATCCAATCTGTCATGGGGCTTCGTGCGCGCGCCGCTGGCAAGGCTCTCTCGTTTGTGTTGTCGGACTGTAAAGATGGAGGAATTGTCGCCGATGTAATTTGCATCGAGAAGGGTCGCACCGAAGGACTCAAGCCCGGTGTTAACATTTCGTAGAACTAATCGTTATCAGTTAAGGGCGGCAATATCCAGAAAGTAACGACAAGAGTCGGAAGGAGAAGACAGTGAAGTCACGATTGCTAATTATCATCGCAGCGTTTTGTTTTTGTTTCTCAGCCGTCTTTGTTACGAGGTCTGCCAACATGGCTGCTTCGACTTCCGACTGGCCTCAGTGGCGAGGCCCGGAACGTAACGGAATATCGAAGGAGCGCGGACTCCTTAAGCAATGGCCGAAGGAAGGGCCGAAACTGCTCTGGCAAGTGAATGACATAGGAGACGGCTATTCAACGCCGGTGGTCGTCGGAAAGCGGCTCTACCTAATGAGCAATCGTGGCATGGACAATGAGTTTGTTCAGGCTCTCTCAACACAGGATGGAAAACCTATCTGGACAACGCGCGTTGGCAACGTCGGCAACCCGGATCAGAGTCCGCCTTACGCGAAGGCACGGTCTACTCCGACCGTTGACGGTGACTTCATATACGCGCTCGGCTCAGACGGCGACCTCGCCTGCCTCGAAGCCAAGAGCGGCAAGATTCGATGGCAGAAGAGCATTCGTAAAGAGTTTGGCGGCCAGCCGGGCACATGGGCCTACGCAGAATCTCCGTTGGTTGATGGCGACGTTGTTGTCGTAACCCCCGGCGGCGCAGATGCCACTTTAGTGGCGCTTAACAAAAAGACTGGCGCGCTCATCTGGAAATCGGCGGTGCCGGGCGGCGACCCAGCGGGCTACGCATCGGCGATTGTCGTGCAAGGGGGCGGGCGCAAACAATACGTGCAGTTTTTGAGCAAGGGCATGGTCGGAGTTGACGCGAAGACGGGCCAGTTCCTCTGGCGCTACAAGGAGGTTGCCAAGGGGCCGGCGCAGTATTTCACGCCAATCGGGCGCGACGGGTATGTGTACGGCGGAGCACTCGGCGTCGGAGGCGGACTAGTTCGTCTAAAGGCGGACGGCGGCGGAGTCGCCGCAGAGCAGGTCTACTTCGAGCGCGGACTTCCGAACGGCATCGGTGGAGCAGTGCTGGTTGGTGACTATCTTTACGGCTCGGACATCGCTCCTGGGGAGTTGGTCGCCATCGAGTTCACGACGGGGAAGGTGAAATGGAAGGCCGAGAGTATCGGCAGGCTTTCGATTGCCTACGCCGACGGGCTTTTATATCTTCACGGATTGAATGGGGATTTCGCGTTGGCGGAGGCGACCCCTGAAGGCTATCGCGAAAAGGGCCGATTCACTCCGCCGAATCAGCCGAAGCATAAACAGGTTGGCCCATATCCTGAGATGTCGTTTGCGTATCCGGTTATTGCTAACGGGAGGCTGTATATTCGCGACCTGGGCACATTGTGGGCCTACGACATCAAGGCCAGCCGTTAGACACTGATAGCTTAACCAGCGCGTCGCAGGCTCGCGTCCTGCTCGACTCATCAATCGAATCAAAAAGTTAATGGTATCCGCACGGATGCCATTAACTTTTTCTGCCACTCTTCCTGCCCTTTAACGCTAACGGAATCGAGAGAGAAATAAAATTTTCGCTCCCTTTCATCTCTTAAAATGGTCATTTCGACATGAGATAGCTAGAGTAGCTGGATGCTTTAATTCCTTACGCGGTAAGCGATTTGGACGCAGCCGTTTTTGTGCACTGTGCAGTCGAGCAGTTCTAAATCGAGTTGCATGCCGATGTCCGGGAAGAGCGGAATACCTGAGCCGAGCAGGATGGGGTGAATGTTCAAACTGATTTCATCAACCAGCTTTTCCGCCAACAAACTTTTTGCCAACCCGCCGCCGCCCATCAACCAGATGTCTTTGCCTGCTTCCGATTTCAGATTGCGGACGAACTCCCCGGCGTTGTCAGAGATGATGTTGACATCCTCATCCGGCGAGGGCTTCAGCGTGCGCGAGAAAACGTAGCTTTTCATGCCCCAGTTGGTTGAGCTTTTGCTTTTTGCTTTCTTACTTTTGCTTTTCCGCTTGTCGTCTGCGCCGTGGCCGACGGCGAATTCGTAAGTCTTTCGTCCGAGCAGAACCGCATCGATTGTCTTGAAAAATTCGCCCATGCCGTAATCCGTGCCGTCATTGAAAAGCCAATCGACTGCTCCGTCGCGCCGGGCAATGAAGTTATCGAGACTATTGGCGACTAAGTATTTTACTTTGCGCATTCTCATCTCCTTATCTTAAACAGTAAAGATTTCAGTCGGTCGCTTCATGCCTGCTTCAGACATGAATTGTAGCGTCTTAGTTTAAGAAAGACGGCGCGGCGTGTCTTGGCGTTTTTTGATATTACTTTCGGGCGGCGTGGCGAGCGCGATGAGGCCGCATGATCGTTTTGCAAGCGCCCGGCGACGTATTCGTGGTCTGGCGAAACTGTTTATAAAACCGGCTCAAATCATTGTAGCCCACGTCCTGCGAGACGTTGACGATTTCTTCGCCCCTCGCCAGACGGAGCGGTGCGTCCGCCACTCTCAACTGGCGAAAATAGCTGCTCGGACTCATTCCGAAATCGCGTTTGAACTGGCGGGAGAGATGCTCGTGCGTTACGCCCAGCCGCGCACTGATGCGTGCGATTGACGGATAAACAAGATAGTTTTCGTCAATCAGTTTTTTCGCCTTGAGCGAGAGCAGAGACGGCTTCGGATTCATCTCAATCAATTGACGATGCTCGCCCGCATTTACAATCTCTATCGCTTGCGCTGCGCTGGAAGGAGGCGTGTTGCAGGCCGTTTCAAAAATAACCGGAGCAGATGTTAACCCTGCTGGTAAGACTTCAGTCGCGGCGATTCCTATGAGGCGTCCTTTAGCGTTTTTGAAACAAGGCTGAGCAATAGAAAAAGGCGGGTAGAAGACTCCGAAACGTTTTGTGCCTGGGCGTATGTGCTCTTCTGCGCCCCTGATAAAAAAGTGCTCGCCCGCCATCAACTCGTAAAGCTCAAGCAGCCACGCCGCACACGTAATAACGGTGAAAGTGATAACGCCCCGGACTTTTAATTCGTCTACGAAGAGATACGAGCCATCGGGCAACAGTTTCGTCTGGCGGCGCGCAAGCCTCCCACCGTCTTTAAGCTCAACATGGAAATCAGAATTCTCTGGTTTGTTTCTCATCCCCGAAATAAGCTCGCTCCGACAGAAGACGCGCCGCTTCGTTAATTGCCCGAATGCTTCTTGACCACCTCAAACTCGAAGCGCAACTCCTTACCGCGAAAAATATAGCTCAAATAGAACTCCCAGAACTTGCGCGTGAAGCGAAGGGCGGGCCAGCGCTGATCCAGATTGACGAGGAATTCCAGACCGATGATGCGCCACAAATTTGCCAGCGAGACATAACTGCGCACGAGTTTTAATTCAACGTCCGTATAAAAGGGAAAGAGCCTGCGATCCTGCATAAAGCAGTTGAAAGTATAGCTGTTGAAATGATTGCGATGCGTCGGGTCTGTGGGCCAATCGGGGTTTGAGTAATGTGGCGTCACGAGTTTGATGCGCCCGCCCGGTTTGGTAATCCGGTGCAGTTCAGAGATAAAAGCCATCACGTCCGGCACGTGCTCGGCGACGTGGTGCGTAAAGATTTCATCAAACTCGTCGTCGGCGAACGGATAGGGCACGACGCCTAGATCGTGTATCACGTCGGCCTCGGTGCGCGGGTTAATGTCCATCCCGATTGCGCCCGGAAGTTTATTATTTCCGCAGCCAACGTCCAGTATCTTCTTAGGATTCTCGCCAGCCGCCGCGCGCTTCGTGTGCCTGCTCTCGGTTATCATTTCTTCGGTCAGCATCAAGAGAGATGTCAATACGGTTTCTCTTTACATCTTATGTCAAGCGCCGTACGATGTGAAACTTCTTGAAATCAAACGGAGCAATCGTCTTTACAAAATGCGTCTGCCGGGCCGTTGTGATAAGGTGCTCTCAGATGATGAACGGACGAGAGACGCAGAAGACGTTCAAGCTATTTATTATAAGGGGGAGGGGTGAAGAAGATGAGTGAAAATATGGGAACGGGTAGAGCCGTGGAAGACGAAGGACAGGCGAACGAGGAAAAGAGTCCGGCGGAGAAGCTCGAAGGCGACAAACTGACAGGCTCTCTGACTCCCGGCGTGGAGAAGACGGAGAAGACGGAGATTAAAGAGGAAAAGAGTCCGAACACGGAATAAACTGCCAAGGGGAAAGAGCCGGAATCATCAAGCAGGTGTCAGAACCGCTTGATGATTCCGGCTCTCTAGCCTATCGGTGAATCTCCCTTCGGAGTCAGCGAGGGTTGGCGCTTTCGGCAGCCGAGAGTGTTCTGGCAATGTCTGTGAAGCCCAGACGGTTCGCTAAATCCAGAGCCGTTTCACCGCTGCTATCCTGCGCGGAGAGGTCTGCGCCGTGTCGCAGCAGAAAGTCAACGGTCGCCCGCTGCTTATGCCTGACGGCGTACATCAGCGGAGTCCGCCCGTTGCGGTCACGCGCGTTGATGTCTGCGCCGCCCTGCAAGAGCGCTTCGGCCATCGGCAGGATGATACGATCAGGCCGGTATTCCATAGAGATCAACATCAAAGCCGTGCGTTCCTCTTCGTCGCGCGCGTTTATGTCCGCGCCCCTGCTGAGCAATCGTGCTACAACGTTCTGACGCGGGTGCAGGTCATCCGCCGTTATCGTGCTGCCGTCAAAGAGGCCGCGATAACGCGCCGCGCTCAACAGCGCCGTTCCCTTGACCGTCTTCTCGTTGATGTCCGCCCCTTTTGAGAGCAGCAGGTCAATCGCTGCCGGTGAATAGATGGCCGCGACCATCAGCGGCGTGCGATTGTTTGAGTCCTGCACGCGAATATCCGCGCCGTGTTCGAGCAGCACGCGCACAGACTCCGGGAAGTCTATGGTGATCGCGCTCATCAGCGGAGTCGTCGTCACGTCCGTTTTATACGGCGGCGTCCACCCGCGATTAAGCATCACAGGCGCGTTCACATCAGCGCCCTTGTCTAGTAGTAGCTCTATGATGGGCGCTCCCTGCTGCATGATTCTTCCGACATCCGGGTGATAGCCCATTGACCAAAGGGGCACGGGCACGCCCGAAGCATTAAACGCCTTGACCAGATTGACCGAGCCGTCTTCAACCGAAGAGGCCATTAGCTCCTTCTTCAAAAGCTGCCAGCCGGAGACGGCGAGGACGACGGCGCTGGCGAGCGCAATGGCTCTGCCGTGTGCAATGCGTGGCCGCTCCGGTTTCGGCGCGCTCGCGGGCGCTGATACTTCTGCAATAGTGCTCACACGCTCGCCGTCAATCTCGCGCGCCTTCATGTAGAGTACGGCATGCTCTATCGCTGTCCGCACCTGCAACAGGTTCAGACAAAAGGCCAGCAGCGTCATAAACGGCAACAAGATGACCAGCGCATCAACCATCGGAGGCCGCGGCGATGGCGTGCGCGCCACTACGTCAACCAACACGCCCAGCGTTGCCAGCGCCAATTGATAAACCAGCAGCGTGAACAAAACTGACGCCAGATGCAGCGCTCTGATGTCCAACACCAGCCGTCGCACATGCGCCGCCAGCCTTTTTGCTCTCTCAAGCGCCGCGCGCCCGCTGAGCTTTTCTGTAATTGCGAGCGGCAGCAATAGCAACGAATCGAAGTATGCCCTCCATCCATCGCGACGCAGCGACAGCAATTGGCGAAAACAATCGCCCACGCCGCTTAAGACCGCGCTTGCCAGCGGCGCGCTTTCCTTCCGCACTGCGCGGGAGATTGCTTTAGCGGTGTCGCTTGATTGAGCAGCGTCTGGAAGCTGTTCGACCAGGAGCGTGCAGGCGGCTGTCGTCGTGGCGTTGCCGTAAAGAGTCAAAAACAGCATGACGAGCCAGAGCAGGCTAAACACTATGAGCGACACAGCAGGCGACAACACGGGCAGCAACACCGCTCCGAGCAGAAGCAGCATGGCAAAACTTATGACGGGTGCGTGAACACGCGCCGCCGTCTTCAGAAAGAGCCACTTGTGCTTTTGATAGAGGGCGTGCGCCTCTCTGCGGATAGCGCTCTCGCCTTCAGCGCCCAGCCGCAGGGCGCACGCAAACGCACCGGCAGTCGCAGGCCGTCCCGCACGCTCCTTCGAGAGCGCGCCGTTGAGCGTTTCCCAGACCCCAGGGGGTAACCCCGGACGCTTCTCAGAGAGCGGCGGCGGCGGCATCTCTTTATGCTTGGAGAGCAAATCTGTCGTCGTGCCCGCGAACGGCGCTTCCCCGGCAAGCATTTGATAAGCGATGACGCCGAGGCTGTAAATATCTGAGGCTGTATCAAGCCGCTCGCCGCGACACTGCTCCGGCGACATGTATGTCGGCGTGCCCAGAACCATCCCCGTGCGGCTGAACCAGTGCGGGGCGGTGCGCGTATCCAGTTGGCCGATGGTCGGTCGAGTCAATGCTCGTTCCGAGGCTTCGTCGTCGTCCACATCGGAAGCTTTTCGCTCGTCTGCGTTGTTGTTTAATGCCGCAGGCGTGGGCGGCGCGGAGAAGACGCGCAGGAGCGTGTGCGCTTCATCATCAGTTAAGACGCGCGTGCGGTTGGGAAGCGCACTTGCGGGCGGAGGCTGTGAGACGACGCCGCTCGCTTCATCCAATGTTACGTCGCGCAGCTTGGCAAGACCGAAGTCCAGCACTTTGACTTGATAACCGCCGCGCTTGAGCGGCTCCAGCCAGATATTTTCGGGCTTGAGATCGCGATGCAGAATGCCTGC
Organism: Pyrinomonadaceae bacterium; assembly: GCA_036387475.1. GTDB lineage: Bacteria > Acidobacteriota > Blastocatellia > Pyrinomonadales > Pyrinomonadaceae > DASVTR01. The sequence continues at coordinate 175,273 of DASVTR010000020.1, forward strand.
GTGGTGTGCTTCGTCAATGGCGCGGCAAACCTGTTCGAGAATACTGACGACCTCTTCGAGCGCCAATTCCTTCTTCTCCTTCAATAAGTCTGCGAGCGTCAATCCCTCAAGATATTCCATCACGAGATAGGCGACCGCGTGTGCTCCCGCCTGCGCCGACAAGCCGAAGTCCGTGACGTTGACGACGTTCGGGTGATTGAGCATCCCCGCGGCTTTGGCCTCGCGCTTGAAACGCTCTACGAACTCAGGATTCGCCATAAACTCAGGCGCGATAATCTTGATGGCGACGCGGCGGCCCGTGCCCTGATGCGTCGCGCGATAAACAGCGCCCATCCCGCCCTGCCCGCGCCGCTCCTCAATCAGATACTTACCGTCCAGCACTTGGCCCAACAGATAATCCGGCGGGCGCGTGTGATTCGCCGCTGCCTGCTCGTCGGCCTCGAACGCGCCAACAATCCGCCCCTGCCAGTCGCCAAACTGCCCCGCCAGATTTGTCCCGACTATTGGAGTCTCCATAAAGTCCTCGCCTTCCTCGTGCGACGCCAGAAGCGCGAGCGCTTCGTCTCTCAGCGACGCATCCCCGGCGCAACTGCGGCGGATAAACTCCGCGCGCTCACCCGGCGCAATCTCCAACGCCTGATGAAAGATTTGGTTGAGCTTTTCCCAGTCGTAGGTCATACGGCTCGCTTTGAGTTTCGGGGTTTGTGACGCGTGCCCCTCTCGTTGTACTCTCATTTTACTCCGGCTCGTTTTGCGCGCGGCTCGCTTCTGCGTTTTTTGTCCTTCACTATAGATAGCGAGAAACGCCCATGTTTCCGCCCACCGCTCGCGAAAAAATTTCGGAGGTGAAGCAAAATGTCGTCCAGATCGCAAGAGGTCAGCTTGCTGCTCGAACAGCACAGGCAGGGCCAGCCGGAGGCTTTCACGAAACTCCTGGCATTAGTATACGATGAGTTGCGCAGGCTGGCCGCTTACCAACTCCAAACAGAGCGCCCCGATCACACGCTGCAACCGACCGCGCTCGTACATGAAGCTTACTTGCGGATTGCCGTTGAAGGGCAGCACATACAGTGGCAGAACAAGGCGCACTTCTTCGCGCTCGCAGCGCAGGTGATGCGGCACGTCCTCGTAGACCACGCCCGCGCGCACCGCACGGAAAAGCGTGGCGCAGGACAGACGAAAATCCCGCTTGAAGAAGCCGAACAACTTTCCGCCACAGCCAATCTCGATTTGGTCTTGCTCGACGAAGCGCTCCGTGCGCTGGCCGAAAAGGACGAGCGCAAAAGCCGCATCGTCGAGCTACGCTATTTCGGCGGACTCTCCATCGAAGAGACAGCCGAAGTGCTCGGCCTCTCTCCAACCACCGTGCGCCGCGAGTGGACGCTAACCAAAGCGTGGCTGCGACGCGAGATGAAGAGCAAGGGTAAAGAGAAATAATAGTATGGAACGACGCACAGACGGGGCGGTCTGTATTGCCTGCGCATTGACCAACCGCGATGATCTAGCTAAGTCGCGGCTGGTGGAGTAACATTTAGCGTGCCTTAAATTCTTTGCTTGATAGCATCCGATGAAGAAACAGAAGCTCTTACGTAAAGCGCTAACAAGCCCCAAGAACTTCCGTTTTAATGACATGGTGACGCTGGTTGAGGCTTTTGGTTTTCGCTTAGCCCGCTCAAGTGGGAGCCATCATGTTTTTGTTCATCCAGAGATTGCAGAACTGGTTAACTTGCAAGAAGTTCAAGGTCAGGCCAAGCCTTATCAGGTCGGCCAGTTTCTTCATCTGGTCGAGCGCTATAATCTCAAACTCGGAGAAGAATAATGAAGGATTATCACATCAACATCTTCTATAGTGAAGATGACGGCGGCTACATCGCCGATATTCCAGACCTTCGGGTGTGTTCTGCCTTTGGGCACTCGCCCGCAGAGGCTCTGGCAGAGGTTGAAATTGCTAAACGACTTTGGCTGGAGACGGCCCGCGCCGAAGGTAAACCAATCCCCAGGCCGCGCTACCGCCCGGCAATTTACAAGCTGGCGTCCTAAGAGACAGGCAAACTGCTTTCATACTCTCACCAACGTCCGCCGCGAAATGAAAAGCAAAGATGAAGGCACGGCTACCCGAACTTGAGTAGCCGCGCCTTCATCCTTTTTTCTGCTTCCGATAGCCACCAAGAAGCAGTTTGAAAATTCCTGTCCAACCACGTTCGGCTGTCTATTCACTGCCTTTCTTCTATTGGCGCATCCTTCGAGTCTTTCACCAGAGCGATAGGGTGAAGACAATCCTGTTTATTGCGATAGCCCTCGTCCGCGCTGAACGAGTTGTTAGACTGCGCGCTCGCGTCGCTACGACGCGTTGATCCAGAAACCAAAGTTGCGATAGACGGACATCGTCCACCAGATTGATGTCTGGTACTTGCGATTAGTACGACCGGCCTGGCTTTGCAATGGGCGCACGACTTTCGAACCGCTACGGACAGCCTTCTTGGCTGTCGTCTCTGGAACTACAGGGCAGATGTGGCCTGAGCGGTTTGGTATTTTATGCTGGGCGCTGATGATAACCGCCTGCCCGTCGTTGGCAGCATTCTGCATTTCTGTGAGATCGAAAGTTCTCTTCCAGCCAAACTTTGGGCCAAAGTCTCTGAACCATTCGAATAAACTATTCGCATTTAATTCAACCACTGTATTACCGTAAGAAGGCCGGACGGTTCTTCCCACTCTGAGTTCTTCGAGAGCCGAATGCGTCCACCAGACTCTCGGCACATACACGCCACCCAGATAGCTGTAATCATACGCATAGATATTACAGTAAGTGCTGGTGGGCTTTGGGCGAAACCGGGCTTTGTTTTCAACGTCCAGCCATTTAATTATTTCAGTCAGCGCTTTAGCCTTCTCCGCGTTGCTCGAAGAACTCTTACGCGTCGGTTGCCCCGCTTCATTCAGCGGGTAAGCATATTGAGTGTTGTTACGGGTGACTTTCATAGTACCTGGGATTGGGAGATGAACCGCCGTAATACTACGAACCGGGTCTGGCGCGACAAAAGTTGAATCGGGGACTAAAAACCTGCTGCTCGCAAACCCGCTCACGCTCGCGCCTTCGATTGTGGTTGACACTTCCCACCACCCCGCGACAGACGAATCCGCCACTTTAGTCACCAATTGCCCCATTGGGAGCACGGCTATTTTGGTGCTCTCTTTAACAACCGGCTCTGACCTGAGAAACAAGCCCATTGTTGCCTTGTCACTAACTCTGAATTTTGATTGTGACATGATACTTCTGCCTCCTTCATGACAGACGGTGAAACAGAGGAACGATGAACTAGCGATTGCTTGAGCTATCGTTAGCGTGGAAGTGCGAGGTTAAAGCGTATGCAAAATAGCTGTGAAGGATTTCGTTGTCAATAGATTCGTGAGGATGCAGCCCGAACGCCCGAATCAAATCGGCGCGAGCGAGCCGCCCTTCAATTCACAACGTCAGGAATGATGACGAAAGTCATGCTAGCGGTTGACAGGCTCGGATGACTCTTCGGGCGACACTGCACGGATATAGTTTAGTTGGGAAGACTTTCTGACAGGCTCTTCTCTGAGCTTGTCTATGAATTCCTTCTCGAAATATTCAAGCATCTCCTGTTTATCGCCGCCGTTCGGACAGCGGTAATCTATCATCGTTAGTCTGACAACGCTCTGCTTATCCTTTTCGCTGATGGTAACGCGTGCCATGCCCGTGCAGGAACCGAAACCAATCTCGAACGTATCCGCTTCCCAAAACTGAGGGAGCACATCGTTGGATGGTAGGTGGCTCATCCGTTCCACCAATTCCTTTTTGGAAAACGCGAACTGATACGTGTTGTCATAAGCAGTCTTTTTGCTAAACGATGTGGCTGTGAAAGCAAAGAGCGAAAGGGCCGCGATGAAACAGATCAAGGGGCGTTGGACGGCAATCTTCGGAGGACTCCAGCGATAAACATATGAGAGAGGTAAAACCAGCAAAGCTGAGAGATCAGTGTCATCAATTGTTCTCTCAACCGGGAAGAGATGCAAACTATTCCAGCCATCAATGAAGGGCTGCGAATAAATGGATTTCCAGAATAGAAATAAGATGGCGGTGACGACGTAAGACGAAGTCTTGAGGCGTGGGAACAGGGCCGACCAGAAGAGTGGAAAGATGAACAGCCCTGCGAAATCAGAGAGCTTGCCCGTCAATTCATTATGAAATTGCTGCTTGAAGATAAAATCATTCAACAGCAGCAGGCATAAACCGGCCAGAAAGCCGGGCGATGCCATGATACGTAAATCCCTCTCACTCATTTTCTTTTCACTAAACGAACCGTGGAGCTTTCGTACAGCCTAAACCCCATATCCCTCATTCCGGCATTTGATACCTTTAACCGATATTTCTTCAAACTTCTCTGTCTTACGATTAGCCCGCCATGCCCGCCGTATGCGAGTAAAGAACTCCGCTTCAAATTCTTCATCTGCGATTGCTGCGATTTCTCCGTCAGGCTTCTGAGCTAAGAAACACAGAGAATAGACTAGAATCTGTTTTCTAAGAATCTTTGGAAGGACGAGCACGTCTTTGACCTCCCAATAGGCAGCTCCGGAATCATCGCGATGCGTCAATCGCTCAAACCAAAGCATTTTTACCTTGCCTTTGTGGACTTCGCTCATCCCGTATTCCTTAACATCTCCTACATCCGAGACTAAACTCCCGCCCACCTCTTGAAGGCCGGCAGGGAGGGACGGGCCATGTCGCAAGCCTATATACTTCGCAGACTCACCCGCAGAAGCATTTCGCTGACCGCGCACGGGCGCTTGCTGCGCAAAGGCGCAGGGCAATACAACGACACAAGCAATCAGGAACAGCGCCAAAGATTTCATCAGCCACTCCTTTTGTGAAGCATACGACTGCCGCCCCGTACCGTATGTAGAAACTCTTAAAATGATTGCGCCCACAAGCTTGTGATGTCGAGCCGTTTGGCATCAAGCTTTCCGTTTCAACCTATCATAGCGCCCGCCGCGCCGCCAGAGAAAGAGACGCCTACGGCCTGCGCCGCAGCAGTAAAAGAGCCTGTGAGCGTGGAACACGATGCAGAAGAAAAGCCCACCCACTCAACCCAGATAGCGAGACTTTCATCCTTTTACCTGCCCTTCTGCCGCCGCGCCGCGAGTCAACTTCGTGATAGAATGCGGCATCAATAATTTCTCCCATAAATTTCCCGAACAGACTGGTAAGGAATTGAGAATATGAAAGCACTCTACACAGCAATCTTTTGTCTCCTCTTAACCGTGTGCGCGAGCGCGCAAAGCTTTAAGCCGCCGCGCGAAGCGGCAATGGATCGTTTCCTGCGCTACTTGAAGATTGATACGCAGTCGGCGGAGGATCAACAGACCGTGCCGAGCACGAAGAAGCAGTTTGACTTGGCGAATTTGCTGGCGAAAGAGTTGAAGGAACTCGGCGCGCAGGGTGTACGCGTCAGCGAGTACGCCATTGTCTACGCGACTATTCCCGGCAACCTCGCGGACAACTCGAAAGTCCCCGTCATAGGCTTCATCGCGCACATGGATACCTCTCCGGCAGTCTCCGGCGCAAACGTCAATCCAATCATCCACAAAAATTATCAGGGCGGCGACATCGTTCTGCCCAACGACAAGACGCAGGTCATCACCGTCGAGAAAAACCCTTATCTCAAAGAATTAATCGGCGACGACATTATCACAGCCGACGGTACGACCCTGCTCGGCTCTGACGATAAAGCAGGCATCGCAGAGATTATGACCATGATTGACACCCTGCGCGAAAACCCTGCCATCAAGCACGGCACAATCGCTGTCGCCTTTACGCCCGACGAGGAAGTTGGCGGCGGCATAGACAAGTTTGACATCAAAGGCTTCGGCGCGCAGTTCGCCTATACTGTGGACGGTGAACAACTGGGCGACATTAGCGACGAAACATGGAGCGCGCGCACGGCGACCGTTACCTTCAAAGGCAAAAGCACGCATCCGGGGACGGCCAAGGGCATCATGGTCAACGCAGCCTACGCCATCGCAGATTACCTCTCGCGCTTTCCCAAAGACATGCTCCCGGAAACCACAGAAGGCCGCGTCGGCTTCGTACACCCATACACGGGCACGCTCGATGTCGAAGAATCCAGCTTGAAGATTCTGCTGCGCGATTTTGATTTAAGCGGGCTGGAAGCGAAGGAAGCCAATTTACGCGAGATGGTCAAACAGACGCAGGAGAAATTCCCCGCCGTCAAAATCAGCATTGAAGTCAAAGAGAATTACAAGAACATGAAAGAGGTGTTGAAGAATCATCCGCAACTCACGGAATACGCGATGGAGGCAACACGCCGCGCCGGACTCAAGCCGATGATTCGTCCCATTCGCGGCGGCACAGACGGCTCAAACCTGACCTTCCGTGGCCTGCCGACCCCGAACCTCTTCACCGGCGGCATGAATTTCCACGGCAAGCTCGAATACAACTCCCGCCGTGGCTTGGAAAAATCAACCGAGACGCTCCTTCATCTCGTACAGCTTTTCGCTGGAAAGAAATAAGAAAGTAAAAAGGCAAACGGCTTTGCCTAAAAATCCCCTTTCGTGACCGAATTTTTGGGCAGACGAAATAATTATTGGGCAGCATGGCTTTCGGCCTCGCCGGGGAACGGCACGCCGCTATCACGGAAGGCCCTGAAAGCATCTATAGACCTTCTCAGCTTGGATATTTTATTCTTCTCTTCTTTAATCATCGCCTCAGCATCCGCTATAGCTTTATCCCAACGACTAACACCCTGAGACGCGCCGTCTAAGACAGGTAAAATAGTTGTGGCTTTTTTCTTAGACATCAGTTATACTCCTCCGCATGGTAGATAAGAATGCTTACACAAACGTATTTAATGAGGCCGTACAGGAACTCTCTAGCCTGATGGATAGGCGCGATGAATTGGATAACGAGAGAGAGGAAATTGACACCCGTATCGGCCAAGTTAGAGAAGGTGTAATCGCTCTTGCGCCTCTCTGCAACGTCAACCCCTATGTGGCGTACCCCGAACTGTTCCCCGACTTGCAAGCTGACATTGGACTCACGGACGCGATACGCTCCGTGCTGCAACTTAGCAGTCAGTCTTTTTTGACGCCCGTTGGAGTACGAACAGGACTTAAAGAGGCGGGTTTCGACATTTCCAAGAAAAGCATCCTTCCGTCTATCCATACCGTTTTGAAAAGGCTGGCAAAGAACGGTGAAGTCGAAACAGAGGACAGGGACGGAAAGACTGTGTACAAGTGGAAGGTGCAGGGGACGAAAGTGTTCGGTAGTCCGGGGGGTAGCGGTACTTCCGTTGCCAAGCCCGGTATGGGCCACGACCCTAAACCAGTAGACGGGCCGGGTGCGCCTCTGCTTACCATGCGCCGAGGCCGCAGCATATTTAGTAAGTTGGGAGAAGAAGCCGTAAAGAAGAGTAAGGAATAAGTTTGATAACGGCGGGGTGGTAGAGAGGTTTAATACGCTCGTCTTAGAAACGAGTAAGCCTCCGGGTTTCGTGGGTTCGAATCCCATCCCCGCCGCCATCTTTGCTGTGCTAGGGGAAGCGTCAACTTCCCCTAGCACTTTCAACCACACAGCCGAAGCTATGCAGCCTAAGCAGCCAAGATTATAGACTTCGCGCTGTGTGAACACAATCCGAAAAGGAGAGTTCACACAATGGAAATCAGACAGCAAAAAGGTCGTGAGATAGCCGACAAAGTTAGAATCGTCCGTGAAGGCAATCTTTATCTCGTCCCCTCTCAGAGCGGACACGGCAAGTACAGAGTAGATGCTGAAAAGCAACGTTGCTCTTGTCCTGACTTCGACTTTAGACGCCAGCCCTGCAAGCATCTTTTCGCCGTTCGATTCACCCTTGAAGAGATAGAGCGCACCAAGACCACTGTTGTTGAAGATGGCAAGACCACAGTAACAGAGACGATCAAAGTCACCCGCAAGACATACGCGCAAGCGTGGCCTGCTTATAACAGAGCGCAGACGCAAGAGAAGCGACTGTTTCAATACCTCTTGCATCAACTCTGTCAGGGCGTCGGCTCTCCCGCACAGTACGGCGCGGGGCGTAAACGATTGCCGCTTGAGGATATGATTTTTGCGATGACCTTTAAGGTCTATTCGACCGTCAGCGGCAGACGCTTTATCTCTGACTTGCGCGATGCTCACAGCAAGGGCTATCTCTCCGCTTTGCCCTGCTACAACTCCATTTTCAATTACTTCGAATCTGAAACTCTCACGCCTTACTTGCAGATGTTGATTGAAGAATCTAGCTTGCCGCTGGCTTCGATTGAAAAAGACTTTGCCGTAGATAGCTCCGGCCTCTCCACTGGCCTGTATCGCAGATGGCGAGAAACGAAGTGGGATAAGCAAGCGAGAAAGTACGGTGAAGATGTAACGCGCATTAGAGTTCAGGACTGGCTCAAAATCCATATCATGTGCGGCGTTCAGACTAACATCGTGACGAGCGTTGAAGTCTCCGATGCTTACGCATCTGACAGCCCTTACTTCAAGCCTTTGGTTGAAGCGACCGCTGCAAACTTTGTGATGAATGAAGTGAGCGCAGACAGGGCTTATATCTCCAATAAGAATCTCGCGGCAGTAGTTGATAGCTCTGCGATGCCCTACATTCCGTTCAAGGCTAACAGTCGCGCCAATGACAAAAGACACAGCCCGTTGTGGCGTCAGATGTACCACTTCTTTTCTTACAATCAAGAGCGCTTCATGCGGAGTTATCACAAGAGAAGCAATGTGGAGACGGCTTTCCACATGATTAAAGCGAAGTTTGGAGACAAGCTGAGAAGCAAGACCAAAACAGCACAGGTCAACGAAGCGCTCTGTAAGGTGCTCTGCCATAACATCTGCTGTCTGATTCAATCTATGCACGAACTAAACCTCAAACCGAAGTTCTATCAAGTCGCATAGAACAAGATTGTGCGGCGCGTACTCTTCATATAGAATGCGCACCGCTTTACTGTTTTCTGCGCTTCCAAGCCCACCGAAATATGGACAAGAGTACGTTAACCATAATAGTCGTCACTGCGATAATCGTCGCGTTCGTGAACGAAATCGTGGCAGGGTTACTCTCTTTAGCCAAGAAAATCTTCAAGAACAAAACGATTACAGCGAAGCTCAGAAAAACGTTGACAATTAACAAAGTCACAGTGGGGGCGAACGTAGGGGTTTTGGTGTTTTGTATTTGGAGATTGCTCAAACTCTTACCTGACCCCTCGCCTGTTACTCGCTCGGTTGTGTTTAACATAGCCTCTTACCTCGCTCTCGCTGCTCTATCTCTCGCTCGCATTGATATATTGAGCTATCGCTACATGGACGAAAAGGCGCGACAGCGAAAAGAGCAAGCGGAACTAGCGGAACTACAAGCCTTCCAAGCTGAGTTAAAAGCCGTAACTGCCGACATAAAAGAAACCTCCAACATACTTTCCGAAGGGCGCAAGGAAAGAAAGACTCCCGCAGAACCAGCCGACGATAAAAAATCCGACCCCGAAAAATAATTCTTGGGCAGCCGTCCTCATTGTTGGGCAAAAGGGGCGTTTGACCGCATTTTTAGGCAAAGCCAAGGCAAACTGAAGAAGGCAAAAGTAAAAAAGTTAAAAGGCAAAAGGAAGGTGTAAGCCACTTGTTATTTTGGCTTCCTCTGACTTTTGCCTTTTAACTTTTTTACTTCTTCAGTTTGCCTTTACAAAACTCGCACGCTCTGGCCCGTTGCGAGGCGACCGGCCTTGAGGACGCGCGCGTAAAGGCGCGACCAGCCGGGGTTCTTCTTTTGAGAGATGCGATTGTATGTGCCGCCGATGAATGAAGCGGCGATGGTTTTGCAGGGCGTCGTGTAGGAACTGATTTCGATGACGACCTCATCGCCGAGCGCCAGACGGCTGCCGGGAGCGAGAGCGTCCCAGTCAAGCCCGGCGATCGTCACGTTTTCGCCAATTGAGCCGGGAGAGATGGGATGGCCTTCCGTCTGGAGTCGCTGGATTAACTCTAAGGCGTAAAGGCAGAGAGCGCGTTCAGGGCCGCCATGAATCTTAAGCTTCGCCTGATAATCTCCGACCAGCCCCGTCTGTGTCAGCAGCGCCTCGCCGACTGCTCGCTTCGGCACTCCGCCCGTCGAGCAGTTGAGTTGAAAGATGTAGCCTTCATTCATCGCTTGAGCACGGGATGTTTGAGACTTTTGTTATTACGGTCAAGCCGGACGGCTTCGTCCCCTGAAGCGCCCTCGGTGGGTTGTGAAAACAATTAAAGCGACTAATGAATAGGGGTCTTGGTTAAACGCATACGCTGCCAGACGGCAGATTCATCCGGGTAAGAGATGCCGTCCTCTCCGCGTATGACGGCGGCAGACATGGCGATTAAATCGATGTCCTGAAAGATGCCCATGCACGGCGGGCACTTCGCCAGATGCTCTTTGACCAAAGCTCTATACTCTTCGTCGAGTCCCTTATCGCGATATTCGCTCAGTAATGCCAGACTTTGAGAGCAATCCATAGTCATCTTCTTTGCCATCCTTAGACGTTCTCTTTCCAGACGATTTTAGAAGCTAATTAAGCGCGGCCTGTTGCCTGATGAGATTTCTTAATTTCAGCCGCGCCTTGTGTAGCTGCGACTTGCTCGTCCCCTCCGCGACTCCCATCATCCGCGCGATCTCTTCGTGCTCGTAGCCCTCTACGTCGTGCAGAATAAAGACCGTGCGATAGCCGGGCGGCAATTGCTGTACGGCCTTCTCCAGGGCGATGCGGTCAATGACGGGCATTTTGTCAGGGTTTTCCGTCCCGCGCACTATCTGGTCTGGTGTTTCTTCTGTCACCGAAGTCAATTCAGACTTCGTGCTGCGCTTACGAAAGTGCATCAAGACTTGGTTGACAGTCATCCTGTGCAGCCACGTCGTAAAGGCTGAATCGCCTCGGAATGAGCCGATTTTATTGAAGAGTTGAATAAAAACGTCCTGCGTGAGGTCTTCGGCCTGCTCAGGATTGCCCGTCATGCGCAGGCAGAGAGCATAAACGCGACGAAAATGGCGATGATAGAGTTCCTCGAAAGCTGCCGTATCGCCGACGGCAGATTTTTGTGCTAACACAACATCGTTGTCCTGCGGTCTCTCAATCTCTGTGGCGCTCATCTTCGGCTGCTGCTCCCTCGCATACTAAATAATAAACAAGCTGCCGGTCATCCCGAAAAGCTTCCCCCAAAGCCCTTCAGGCACGTTGACCAGCAGCCTATTTATAATGCCCTTTCGACAACTTAAGCAATCTGTGCGACCCCGTTCCCCCGAAAGAATCGCCCCGCTGCATTTGAAAGTGAGAGAGCGGCCTCCCCCAAAGCCTTCACTCACTGTTATCTAAAGAGCCTGATCCAAATACCCCTTGTATTCAGCTATCTTTATTCACACGCGTTGGCCTTGAGCAACGCCCGTGCCATCCGTGCCGGATGCCCCGGCCAGAATTGCCGACTCGACTACAAAGCCAGCAAAACCGCCCATCCATACACACCCGAATGCTCTTTTCAAGATGAGACAGAGCTATCCTGTCCGGCCACGACTTGCACAATTTGTATACTGTCGCGCTGTACGATTGAACGGTAATCGTCCGCGCCCAATGGCGGGAACATAGAAGTCCTTTCCTCTTCTTGACGACCCATTGACAGTCAGCTAATATCTCGGATTCGAACGAACGTTCGAATTATCTTCGGCATCTTAAAAGACGGCAAATGTGTTTTCAGGAAGAAACGGATGTTCGCCGTTTCTCCTTTGCCGTTTAAGTTTGCCATTTTGGGTTTGGAGTCAGGTTTATTCATGATTAATTTTGAGACGACGCCGGAGCAATATAAGCACTGGCGTTTGCAAATAGACGGGCAGGTCGCCACGCTTTCGATGGACGTTCAGGAGGACGAGACGCTGGCCGACGGCTACAAGCTCAAGCTCAACTCGTATGATCTGGGCGTTGACATAGAGTTGGCTGACGCCGTTCAACGTCTGCGCTTCGAGCATCCGGAAGTCCGCGCCGTTGTCATCACGAGCCTCAAGCCGCGCATCTTCTGCGCCGGGGCGAACATTTACATGCTCGGCACATCCTCTCACGCCTTCAAAGTCAACTTCTGCAAGTTTACAAACGAGACGCGCTGCGCTATCGAAGACGCGTCCCATCATTCTGGACAACGCTACGTCGCTGCGCTCAACGGCACGGCCTCCGGCGGCGGCTACGAACTCGCCATCGCGTGCGATGAAATCTATCTGGTGGACGACGGCAACTCTGCCGTCTCGCTGCCGGAAGTCCCGCTGTTGGGAGTGCTGCCCGGCACGGGCGGCCTCACGCGCCTCGTTGACAAGCGCAAGGTGCGTCGCGACCGCGCAGATGTTTTCTCCACCCTCGCCGAAGGACTCAAAGGCAAGCGCGCGAAGCAGTGGGGCTTGATTGACGACTTTTTCCCGACCAGCAAATTTCAGGATTCGGTGGCGGCGCGTGTCCAGAGCATTATCGAAGCGGACGGGGCGAAGAACGATGCGCTCGGTATCAAGCTCAATCCGTTGCAGGTCGAAGCAAGCGCAGACGGGCGCGAATACAAGTACGTCAGTTTGAAGTTAAACCGCGAAGGGCGCTATGCAGACCTGACCGTGCGTGGCCCACAAGCCGATACGCCAAAGACCATTGAAGAGATAGAAGCTCTGGGCGACGCCTACTGGCCGCTCCAGGCCTTCCGCGAATTGGACAATGCACTCCTGCACCTGCGCATGAACGAGTTGGAAATCGGGCTGGTCTGCCTGCGGACGCTTGGAGACATCACGAACGTGCTGGCCGTTGATGAAACGCTCTTTGCTCATCAGGAACACTGGCTCATAGGCGAAATCACTTTCTTTATGGCACGCGTGCTCCGGCGTCTCGATTTGACGGCCAAGAGTTTCTTCGCCTTGATTGAACCGGGCAGTTGCTTCGCCGGGAATCTGCTGGAATTGGCACTAGCCTCAGACCGTAGCTACATGTTCACCGACACGGATTATTCGACCGTGAAGCCTGAAGTAGAGATTGCTGTCAGTCAACTCAACGCTGGAGCATTGCCAATGGGCAACGGGTTAACGCGGCTGCAATCCCGCTTTCTGGCAGAGCCGGATACGCTCCGATACATTTTCGAATCTGATAGAAGCTTCAACACCGAAGATGCAGAGGAGATCGGCCTCGTTACCTTTGCGCCCGACGATCTCGATTGGGAGGACGAAGTGCGCGTCGCCATCGAAGAGCGCACTTCGCTCTCGCCCGATGCGCTCACAGGCATGGAAGCCTCGCTTAGGTTCGCCGGGCCGGAAACTCTCGACACGAAAATCTATGGCCGCCTGACCGCTTGGCAAAACTGGATTTTCCAGCGCCCGAACGCCGTCGGCCCGCAGGGCGCGTTGACCAACTACGGCAAGCCGACACAGGCACAATTCGATTATAAGAGGACATAAGCAGTTTACAGTTTTGAGTTTTCAGACAAAAGAAAAACAAAAGCGTCGCTTGCGTTTCCTTCACTGAAAACTGAAAACCGGAAACTGAAAACTGCGAACGGAGTGAGCATGAATTTATACGAACGCATTCCTAATAACGTTAATCTTTCAGAGGACAAGCGCCTTCAACGCGCTTTGGAAAACTGGCTGCCGAACTATCTCGATTGGTGGCGCGAGATGGGGCCGGACGGCTTTCAGGAGAAAGAGGTTTACCTGCGCACGGCCATCTCTGTCGAACCTGAAGGCTGGGCGCATTTCGACTATATCAAGATGCCAGACTATCGCTGGGGAATTTTCCTGAAACCCGCCGAGCCGGACGCGAAGGTTGGCTTTGGCGACAACTACGGCCAGCCAGCTTATCAGGAAGTGCCGGGCGAGTTTCGTAACGCCCTGCGCCGCATCATCGTCACGCAGGGCGACACCGAACCCGCATCAGTCGAACAGCAACGCGAGTTGGGGAAAACCTGTCCCTCGCTTTACGACCTGCGCAATCTCTTTCAGGTCAACGTCGAAGAGGGTCGTCATCTCTGGGCGATGGTTTATCTGCTACACCGTTATTTCGGGCGCGACGGGCGCGACGAGGCAGAGGAATTGTTGCAGCGCCGCAGCGGCAACCCGGACAAGCCACGCATCCTCGAAGCCTTCAACCAGCCCTGCGACGACTGGTTGAACTTTTTCTGCTTCACGATGTTCACAGACCGCGACGGCAAGTACCAGTTGGCCGCGCTCGCTGAATCCGGCTTTGAGCCGCTGGCACGCACCTGCCAGTTTATGCTCACGGAAGAAGCGCATCATCTCTTCGTCGGCGAAACGGGCGTCGGGCGCGTCGTCAAGCGCACCGCGCAGTTGATGAAAGAGGCCGGTGAGAGCGGCGACGTTCGTGCGCTTGGCGGCATCCCGCTCGACATCATTCAACGCTACATCAATTTCTGGTTCAGCTATTCGCTAGACCTTTTCGGCGGAGAGATCAGTTCCAACTCCGCAGACTTCTTCGCCGCCGGACTCAAAGGGCGCTACAAAGAGCAGGCGCAATATGAAGACCACATCGCCGCCAACGATTCGTTTACCTTGATGGTGGTCGAAGATGGAAAGCTCGTGCCGCGCGAAGTGCCTCTGCGCAACGCGCTCAACGAAGTGCTGCGCGGCGAGTACATCAAAGACTCCGAGCGCGCCATGACGCGCTGGAACAAGTATCTTGCGGACGAAGGCGTCGCCGCCCGTCTCTATTTGCCGAGCGAGCGCTTTCATCGCCACGTCGGCGAGTTTGCCGGGCACTTCTTCGACGTTGAGGGCAATCTCATCACGGAGGAAGAGTTCGAGCGACGCCGCGATGAATGGCTGCCGACAATTGCTGACCGTGAGTACGTACGCAGCCTGATGCACCCCGTCACAGAGCCGGGCAAAATCGCCAACTGGATTGCGCCGCCCGCCGCCGGGATCAAAGGCAAGCCGTTTGAGTTTGAATACGTGAGACTATAACGAAAAGCAGAATTCAGGAGTCAGAATTCAGAAGCCAGAATAAGAAGCTGCAACCAGCTTTTATTTTATTCTTTCTGTTCTCCTGACTCCTGGCTTCTGACTCCTGTTTTATGTCCGATTTTTCGCGCTACGACCAAAAGCTGGAATTCATCCTGCGCACCAGTGCGCGCATTTTCGCCGAGAAGGGTTATCACTCGACATCCATGCGCGACATCTCGCGCGAAACGAATGTCAGCCTCGCCGGTCTTTATTACTACTGCAAGTCGAAAGAAGAACTGCTCTTCCTGATTCAGGATAACTGTTTCGGTCGAGTGCTCGAACGTCTCGAAGAGCGCCTGCTTGAAGCGAGTGACGCGGTTGAAAAGCTGCGCCTCGTCATCGAGAATCACCTTTCGTTTTTCGCCGCTAACATGGCGGAGATGAAAGTGCTCTCGCACGAGGCCGACTCGCTGGCGGGCGAGATGCACGAGCGTGTTTCCGGGAAAAAGCAGCAGTACACGCGTCTTGTGCGCCGTATTTTGGCGGAAGCTCAAGCGCAGCAGGACAATCGGCAGAAGCTTGATTTGACGGCAGCGACCTACGCGCTCTTCGGCATGATGAACTGGATTTATAACTGGTATGACCCGCGCGGCAAGCTCTCCGTCAACGACCTCGTAGACAACATCACGCGCCTCTTCCTCAACGGATTCCTCGCCGGAACGCCCGTCGAAGCGTTACAATTCACACCGAAGACCACGAAGCCTGAGCGCCTGAGCGTCTGGCGTGCACCGCAACCGTAAATCGAAGTCTGTTAGAGACATGCTCTTTAAAATCAGAACGCGAATTTATTCACGGAGTTGAACTAAAATGGCAGAAGCAGAAGCAAAGGTTCAGGAGGCGACGACGGAAGCGAGCCGTAATCTAGTGCAGTATAACGCGCAAGGCGGCGTCGCTGTGTTGACGCTCAATGACCCTCCCGCTAATACGTACAGCTACGAGATGATGCAGGAGCTTGACCGCGCGATTCTAGCGGCGCGGATGGACGAGAGCGTGCAGGTCATCGTCATAGGCGGAAGCGGAGAGAAGTTTTTCTGTGCGGGCGCGAACATCAAGATGCTCTCGGAAGTGACGCCAACATTTAAATACTTCTTCTGCTTGCACGCCAACGAGACGCTCTCGCGCCTTGAACAAACCCCGAAGCTCGTCATCGCGGCCATCAACGGCCACTGCGTCGGCGGCGGACTCGAAGTGGCGATGGCCGCAGACATTCGCAATGCGCGCAAGGGCGCGGGTAAGATGGGATTGCCGGAAGTCTCTTTGGGCGTGCTCCCGGGCACGGGCGGCACGCAGCGTCTCGTGCGCGTCGTCGGCAAGTCGCGCGCGATTGAGTTGATGGCGACGGGAGAGTTGTTCACGTTCGAACGCGGGCAGGAGTTGGGGTTAATCAATCATATTTACGAAGCCGAAACCGCCGAACAATTCATGCAGCAGGTCTTGGAGTATGCCGGAAAGTTTACGCTCCCCGATAAAGCCGCCAACGCGGTCGGGCGTATTAAGCGCAGCGTTCAAACAGGAGCGGAGATTCCGTTCGAGTCTGCGCTCGCGCTCGAACGAGAGATGCAGCAGCAACTCTTTCAATCCGAAGACGCCAGAGAAGGGCTTGATGCCTACGTCCAGAAACGCAAGCCGCAATTCAAAGGGAGATAAGTTTACAGTTTTCAGTTTTCAGAAAAGCAACTTGTCTTCTACTGAAAACTGAAAACTAAAAACTGTAAACTGATTACTCATGTACGAAAACATCAAAGTCACAAACGAGTCGGGCATCAGGACGATTACGCTCGACCGCGCTGAGAAGCTGAACGCTTTTGCCGGGCGGATGAGGCGCGATCTGGCCGAAGCTTTGGAGCAGGCGGCGAGCGCGCGTGACGTGCGTGTCGTCGTTATCACGGGCGCAGGCCGTGGTTTTTGTGCGGGCGCGGACGTGGCCTACATGGCAGAGTTGATGGAGCGCAACGACGCTGACGAGTTTGCGCGACTGCTGGGCGCGGGCCGCCGCGTCGTGACCGCCATCAGGGAGATGTCCAAGCCTGTGATTGCTTCCGTCAACGGCCCTGCCTATGGCGCTGGCTTCAATCTGGCGCTCTGCTGCGATTTGCGTCTGGCCTCGGAATCCGCTTCGTTCAGCCAATCGTTTGTCAAAGTGGGGCTGCACCCGGATTGGGGCGGAACCTATTTTCTGCCGCGCATGGTCGCGCCCAACCTCGCCTGCGAAATGTTTTTTCTGGGCGACGCGATAAACGCCGAGCGCGCTCTGCAATTGGGCCTCGTCAATCGGGTTGTAGCGGACGCGGAACTCTCTACGGAAACGCGCAAGATTGCCGAGCGTCTCTGTCAAGCGCCTTACAGGTCAATCGCTGCCGCCAAGCACGCGGTTTACATGAGCGACGGCGCGAGCCTTGAGCGTATGCTTCAGTATGAAACGGAAGCGCAGCTTCAGTGCTTCGAGTCGGAAGAAGCGCGTGAGCGTGTCCGCGCGTTTTTAGAAAAACGCGAGCCGCGCCGTCCCGCTCTGGCTCGTTAATCCAAAGCAAAATAGAGTTGAAGCTCAAAGATAAAACAGCGCTCATTACAGGCGGCGGTCGCGGCATTGGACGCGCCATCGCATTCGCGTTTGCGCGCGAAGGGGCGCGCGTGGCGCTTCTTGCGCGTTCCGCTCAACAAATCGAACAGGTCGCCGGGGAAATCCGAGCGGAATGCGATACCGAAGCAGTCAGCGCTGTTTGTGATGTCGCAGACGCAGAGAGCGTGGCGCGTGCCTTCGCCAGTGTAGCCGGGAAGCTCGGTCGCGGTGTTGATATTCTTGTTAACAACGCGGGGATAGCGGAGAGCGCGCCGCTCGTTAAGACCAGCGACGAACTCTGGCAGCGCATCATCGCCGTCAATCTCACGGGCACGTTTCTTTGCACGCGCGCCGCATTGCCCGCGATGATCGAGCGCGGGTGGGGGCGCGTTATCAACGTCGCTTCGATTGCGGGCAAAACCGGCGGGCCTTATATCTCAGCTTATACGGCGTCGAAGCATGGTGTGCTCGGCTTAACGCGTTGCGCGGCGCTTGAAGTTGCATTAAAGGGCGTGACCGTCAACGCCATCTGCCCCGGCTATGTCGAAACGGAGATGGCCGCGCAGGCGATTAATAATATCTCCGACAAGACGGGCAAGTCTGCTACGGAAGCGCGCGATGTGCTCAATCGCATGAGTCCGCAGAATCGCCTGGTCACGCCGGAGGAAGTCGCTGCGCTTGCGCTGCTGCTCGCCAGCCACGAAGGGCGCGGCATCAATGGGCAAGCGATCAATGTGGACGGCGGCAGCGTGCTCTTTTAATGGCTCTAAAATTCATCAACCCGGAATCGCTCGGCTCGGCGCGCGGCTACTCAAACGGAGTGTTGGCCGCAGAGGGCGGCGCGCTCCTGTTCATCGCCGGGCAAATCGGTTGGGATGAGCAACAACGAATCGTCAGCGCAGATTTCGTCGAACAGTTTGACCGCGCACTTTTGAACGTGCTCTCGGTCGTCAACGCCGCAGGCGGCACGCCCGAACAGCTTGCACGCTTAACCATCTACGTTACGGATAAGAACGAGTATCGGGCAGCACAAAGCGCCATCGGCGAACGCTACCGCGCACGCATGGGCCGACACTTCCCCGCGATGGCGCTCGTCGAAGTCAAGTCATTGCTCGAAGACGAAGCGAAGGTCGAGATTGAAGGAATAGCAGTAATACAGTAAAGCAGAATTCAGGAGTCGGAATCCAGAATTCAGAGGATTAAGGCGGAAACCGCTGTTATTGATTTTCTGTTCTTCTGACTCCTGAATTCTGGATTCTGGATTCTGCTTTTAAGAATCACTTTTTATGCTGAGTCCGAAAAGCTTTCTTTACGAAGAACAGAACGGTGTGGGTTGGATTACGTTGAATCGTCCTGAGCGCCTCAACGCGCTGACGTTTGAGGTCTATCGTGAGTTGACGGATGCGTTCGCTGCGTTGCGCTCGGCTGAGAGCGTGCGCGCGGTGGTCATCACAGGCGCGGGTCGTGCGTTCTGCTCCGGCGGCGATGTGCATGACATCATCGGCGAACTGTTCTCGCGTGACATGCAGGGCTTGCTGGAATTCACGCGTATGACCTGCGAACTGGTGCGGAACATACGCGCGTTGCCCGTGCCTGTCATCGCCAGTTTGAATGGGACGACCGCCGGCGCTGGCGCTTGCATCGCTCTGGCGGCAGACATACGGCTGGCTAGTGAACAAGCGAAGATCGCTTTTCTCTTCGTGAAGGTCGGACTGTCGGGTGCAGACATGGGCGCGGCTTACCTGTTGCCCCGGCTTGTCGGGCTGGCGAAAGCGACTGAGCTTCTCTACACGGGTGATTTTCTTTCGGCGGTGGAGGCCGAGCGCATCGGCCTTTATAATCGCGTCGTCGCGGCGGCGGATTTAGAAACGGAGACGCGCGCTCTCGCCGAACGACTCGCGCGTGGGCCAGGCTTCGCGCTGGCGATGACCAAAGAGATGCTTAACCGCGAGATGGACGTGAGCCTCGACACCGCGCTCGAATGGGAAGCGCAGGCGCAGGCCACCTGTATGCAGCATCCAGACTACCGCGAGGCTTACGAAGCGTTCGTCGCCAATCGAGAACCGAAATTCAATGAAAAGCAGAATCCAGAATTCAGAATTCAGAATCCAGAATAATCTGCTGAAATCAGCTTTTATTCTACTTTTGATTTTCCTTGCTTCTGAATTCTGAATTCTGACTCCTGTTGTTATGGATTCTTTCATTATAGAGACTCCGTTTTTCACGACCGAGCAGCGCAATCTGGCGGCGAGTGTGGCTGGATTCGTGGCGAGCGAGATTGAGCCGCGCGCCGGCGAGGAAGAGGACGTTGAAGCACACTTTCGCGCTCTATTGGCGCTGCTGGCGGAGGCGGGGTTGTTGCAGTATGCGGTCGCTGCTGCGGGCACGCGTTTAGATACGCGCTCGCTCTGCTTGATTCGTGAAGCGCTCTCCTATTCTTCCTCGCTCGCTGACCTGGCCTTCGTCATGCAGGGGCTTGGCACTTACGCCGTCAGTCTCGCCGCGCCCGAACACGTACGCGATTTCTGGCTCGCGCGCGCCGCCAGTGGTAAGGCCATCGCCGCCTTCGCGCTGACGGAGACGCAAGCCGGGTCGGACGTTGCCGCCATTGAGACGACGGCACGGCGCGAGGGCGACGCTTACGTCATTGACGGGCACAAACGTTTTATCTCAAACGCGGGACTGGCAGACTTCTACACGGTCTTTGCCAGAACCGGGACGCGCACGGACGGGCGCGCGGAGCTTTCGGCTTTTGTCGTCGGAGCGCGGATACCAGGCTTTCGCGTGCGCTCGCGCACGGAGATGATCGCGCCGCATCCGATTGGCGAGATTGAATTCAACGCCGCCCGCGTGCCCGCCGAAGACATGGTGGGACGCGAAGGCGACGGACTGCCGCTGGCGATGCAGACGCTCGATACTTTCCGCTCAAGCGTCGGAGCGGCGGCCTGCGGAATGGCGCGCCGCGCGCTCGATGAAGCTCTCTCTTACGCCAAAGCCCGCAAGCAATTCGGACGACCCTTAGCCGATCATCAGATGATTCAGGAAAAACTGGCAGAGATGGCGACGGAACTAGACGCCGCGCGCCTGCTCGTCTATCGCGCCGCCTATCTCAAGGACGCTGGCGCAGAGCGCATCACGCGCGAGGCAAGCTGCGCTAAGCTGTTTGCGACCGAAGCGGCAGGACGCATTATTGACAGCGCCCTGCAAATCCACGGCGGCAGCGGTCTTGTGCGCGGCCATGTTATCGAACGACTCTACAGAGATGTGCGCGCGCTGCGTATTTACGAAGGCACATCGGAGATTCAGAAGCTTGTCATCGCCAGCCAGCTTTTGAAAGATTAACGCATGAAAATCACTGTCATCGGCGGCGGGCCAGCCGGATTATATTTCGCGCTTCTGATGAAGAAGGCGAACCCGGCGCATCAGATCACAGTCTTTGAGCGCAATGCTCCCAATGATACGTTCGGTTGGGGCGTGGTCTTTTCCGACAAGACGCTTTCGTATCTGAAGGAAACGGACGAGCAGTCGTATCAGGAGATCACCGAAAAATTTGAGACGTGGGACAACGTTGATGTCGTCCACAGGGACGAAAAAGTAACGATTCGCGGCAATCGTTTTTCCGGCATCGCGCGGATAGAGTTGCTGCGTATTCTTCAGCAACGCTGTCAGCAGTTGGGAGTCGAGATAGAATTTCGCACGGAAGTTTCCGACATCGAGACACTGGCGTTGGCGAGCGATGTGCTGGTCGGCGCGGACGGAATTAATAGCACTGTGCGGCAGAAGTATGCAGAATTTTTCGAGCCGGAGCTTTCCGCAGGAAAGAACAGGTATATCTGGTATGGAACGAACCAGTTGTTTCACGGTTTGACGTTGACCTTTCATGAGAACGAGGCCGGTGTCTTCGCCGCTCACTCCTACAAGTTCAACCAAACGACCAGCACCTTTATCGTCGAATGCGATGAAGAGACTTGGGAAAGCGCGGGCTTTCGGGAGTTGTCGGATGAAGCGACGCGCGATTACCTGTCAATGGTTTTCCGTAACGACTTGCACGGCCATCCGCTCCTTTCCAACAACTCGAAGTGGATCAACTTCGTCAACGTGAAAAATAAGAATTGGAGTCATCGCAACATAGTGTTGCTCGGCGATGCCCTGCACACGGCGCATTTTTCCATTGGCTCTGGAACGAAGCTGGCGCTCGAAGATGCCATTGCCCTGCATCACTGCTTTGAGTCTCAAACGAAGACAGCAGCGGCGCTGCTGGAATTCGAGAGGGTGCGAAAGCCTGTTATCGAAGCATACCAGGAAGCGGCTTACGAAAGCCTCGTCTGGTTTGAGAACGTGAAGAAATACATCTCGCTTGCTCCCCTGCCCTTCGCTTACAAGCTGATGACGAGAAGCAAAAAGATTGATTACGAAAACCTGAAAAGGCGCGATCCGCAATTCATCGCGGCCTATGAACAGGCAGGCAGCTAGTTAAAGGCAAAAGTAAAAAGGGCAACAGGCAACAGGCAACAGGAAGGCGAGAACTAATTTAATAAAAGTTGGTTGCTCTACCCTTTTGTCTTTTTACTTTTACCCTTTGTCTTTCCAACGCGGCGGGATGAGACGGCGGCGGCCATCGTTGCTCATTTGAATGTCCGGCTCATCGAGTTGCACGCGATCCCAGAGTTTGCAGGTCACCTGTTTGTGCGCCTGATCCAAGCCCTCGCAATAATTCGTGTAAGTACAGCGTCGCACCTCGTTTCCGCGCCCCGTTTTGACTTTCAAAAACCAATCGGGGTCGGCCAACGCTTGTCTAGCCAGACCAATGATGTCGGCCTCATTTCTCTGAAGAATCCCTTCGGCCTGTTCGAAAGTGGTGATGCCACCGGCAGCAACGAGCGGCGTCTTGTAGCCTGCCGAATTAACTGCCCGCTTGATGGCTGCAACGAGCGGAACGTTGCGCGAGAAAGGGCCTGCAGCGTCAGACAGCACGGTCGGCATACACTCATAACCGCTTCGTCCTGTGTAAGGGTAAACGGCTTGGCCCACACGCGGCTGCTTCGCATCCTCAAACTTACCGCCCTTCGAGACGGAAAGATAATCAAAGCCCGCGCGTGCAAACTCTGCGCCGAAATAGATGGCGTCTTCAATGTGACTGCCACCTGCGATCACCTCGTCGCCGAGGAAGCGCACGCCGACTACGTAATCCGTCCCGACGCGCTCGCGCACCGCCTCGTAAACTTCGAGCGGTAAGCGAATACGATTCTCGCGCGGGCCGCCGTAGCCGTCCGTGCGATTGTTACGGGCGCTCAGGAATGAGGCCATCGTGTAAGCGTGGGCGTAGTGTAGCTCAACGCCGTCGAAGCCTGCTTCCCGCGCGCGTGCGGCGGCGGCGGCGAAAATCTCCGGCAAAACTAACGGCAACTCGCGGACGTGCGCTAGCTCTGTGTCCGTGACGCGCTCTCGATAACCAAAGCGCAGCGATTCCAACTCGCGCTCGTCAAGCACGCGCTCAAGCGTTTCCTCCGGCGCAGTCTTAAGAAAATCGCGAACTTCTGTTTCACTCCGCTCAAGCCAATTCTCATCATTCGTTGCTTCTGCAAGGGCGTGCCGGTGTCGCTCGCTTAAACGGAAAAAGCGCTCAAAGAACTTCTCTTTTTCGGGACGGCGCTTGACCGAGAGGAAATCTATGATCTGTATGAAAAGGCGCGTGTGCCCCTTGCTTGCGCGGCGCACTCTTTCGACCAGTTGGCGCAGGCCCGGAATGTAGCGGTCGTGTCCGATACGCAGGAGCGGCCCGCTGGCGATGTCGCGCACGCCCGTTGCTTCGACCACGATTGCGCCGGGCTGCCCTTCGGCAAAGCGCTCATACCAATCCAGATTATCGTGCGTGACGTATCCGTCTTCGGTCGCGCGCCAAGGAACCATCGCCGGAACCCACGTCCGGCTTTCAAGTTGAAGCGGGCCGTTTTTCAGAGGGCGAAAGAGCAAAGATTGTTCGACCTCTGCGACCGTCGGCCAGCGCGCGGGCGGGATTTCATGGCGAATAGGATTTTCGGGATGCCACATGTGTCTGCTGTCTTTGACCGAAGCAATCAGTGTAACAGGTTTGCGTCTTGGTTGCGGAGCAGGCTTTCCCATGTAGGATGCCAGCTAAGGTAATTGGACGTTCTCGCGCACGGGCGACTATACTGTGTGAAGGAGTGATGAATCTCTAAACATCTCGCAAATTGTTTCTGATGCAGGAGGAATTGGTTTTTGGCGGACGAACTATTGAAGTGGCGCGCGGAATTTCCGATCTTGGGAAAGGCTGTCTACCTGATTTCGCATAGCCTCGGCGCGATGCCGCGCGGCACATATCATAGCTTGCAGGATTACGCAGAGATGTGGGCCACGCGCGGCGTGCGTGCGTGGGCTGAAGGCTGGTGGGAAATGCCAGTCACCTTGGGCGACGAGGTGGCGCGCATCATCGGCGCAGACCCCGGCACAATCGTCATGCACCAGAACGTCTCCATCTGCCAGTCTTTGATTCTTTCCTGCTTCGAGCCTGAGCCAAAGAGAAACAAGATCGTCTATTCGGAATTAAACTTTCCGTCGGTCATGTACGTCTACGAAGCTCACGCGCGCGAGGGGCGGCTTCGCATCGAGACGGTTAAGTCGGATGACGGCATCACTGTTCCGCTCGAAAGGATGCTGGCGGCGATTGATGAAGAGACGCTGCTCGTTCCCATCTCGCACGTTCTCTTCAAGAGCGCTTTTCTACAGGACGCACGCGCCATCACGAAGCGCGCACACGAGGTCGGCGCGCGTGTTGTACTCGACACTTACCAATCGGCGGGCACTGTGCCGTTCAGCGTCAAAGATTTGAACGTTGACTTTGCGACGGGCGGCTCGGTCAAGTGGCTCTGCGGCGGCCCAGGCGCTGGTTATCTGTACGTGCGCCCGGACTTGCACAGCAAGCTTGAGCCGAAGACGACGGGCTGGATGGCCCACGAAGCGCCGTTCACTTTCGAGGGCGGAATGATTCGTTATGCGTCCGGCATTAATCGCTTTCTGCACGGCTCGCCCTCCGTCCCTGCGCTCTACGCGGCGCAGAGCGGCTATCGCATCATCAACGAAATCGGCGTCCGACAGATTCGCGCCAAGAGCGTGCGCCAGACCGAGCGGCTCATCGCGCTGGCCGAAGAAGCGGGCTTTCGCGTCACGAGTCCGAGAGATTCTAACCAGCGCGGCGGCACCGTCACCATCGCCGCCGAGCACGCCGCCGCGATGACCGCAGAGTTGATTCGCCGCGAATTCATCGTGGACTACAGGCCCGGCGCGGGCGTGCGCGTTTCGCCGCACTTCTACACCACAGACGAAGAGATTGAACTCGTCGTCCGCGAAATGAAAACGATTCGAGACACGCGCGCCTACGCCGAGCATGAAGCGGCGGGAGCAGCATTTTAAAACAGGAGTCAGGGAACAGAATTCAGGAGTCAGAATTCAGAAGAACAGAAAATCAGAATAAAAGAAAAACGGTTGCAGCCTCTTATTCCGGCTTCTGGATTCTGACTCCTGAATTCCGCTTTATCTTATGTCCAAAGATTACGGCAGCGGAGCGCCGCTTTCATACAACAAATATCTGCGCGTTCCTGAGTTGATAGCGCTTCAGGAGTGTCTCTCTGAGCCAGCGCATCACGATGAACTGCTGTTCATCACGATTCATCAGACTTACGAACTCTGGTTCAAGCAAATTCTGCATGAGATTGATGCCAGCATAGCGCAGATGGACGATGATCGCCCGGCGGCTGCGGCACGTTCTCTACACCGCGTTGTCGAGATAGAAAAAATTCTGGTCAACCAGATTCACATTCTGGAAACGATGACGCCGATCAACTTTCTGGCCTTCCGCGATGAATTGAACCCAGCCAGCGGATTCCAGAGTATGCAGTTTCGTGAGATAGAGTTTTCATCCGGCCTCAAAGACGAAGAAGTCTTGCGCAGCTTCGATCTGGACGAATTTGCACGCGCGCGGCTGCAAACACGCTTCGACGCTCCGACACTCGGCGACGCCTTCTATGCGCTGCTTCGTCGTCGCGGGTTTTCTGCCCCGGCTAACGACGCATCGCTTTCGTCGGAAGAACGCCGCAAGCTCTACGGCCAGCGCACGCGCGCCGTCCTCGAAATCATCACACACTTCGAGAGCCGCTACGAAGAGTTTCAACTGGCCGAAGGCTTGTTAGAACACGACGAGTATTTCTCTCTTTGGCGCTCGCATCACGTCCGCATGGTCGAGCGGATGGTCGGAGCCAAGCGCGGCACCGGCGGCTCGGAAGGCATAGGTTACCTGAACACGACGCTCGACAAGAAATTTTTTCCCGAACTCTGGGAAGCGCGCACCTACCTCGACACTAAACACGACGGAGCGGTCTGTCCCTTTGCAGGTAAATCGTAGACGTTCAGCATAAAGGTTAACGGCTATTGTCGTCTCACTAATGTCGATTTAATATCTGCTGAGAAAAGAATTCTCTTTGAATTGCTTCAACGTGATCGAGCGATTCCTTGATTGCAAGGGAAAGGAAGCGTAAAGGCAGAAAGGTTAGGTGGTGATGTCTGAAAGTCTGACAGCACGCATTACGATAGACCCGGAAATCTGTCACGGGAAGCCCTGCATTCGAGGATTGCGTTATCCAGTCGAGTGGCTGCTGGAACTGCTCAGTTCGGATATGTCCCCAGAAGAGATTCTGGCCGATTATGAAGACTTAGAGCATGAAGATATTTTGGCGGCACTGGCCTTCGCCGCAAGGCTCAGCCAGATTAAGCGCGTGCAGGAACTCCTCGTATGAAGTTTCTGCTCGACGCGCAGCTACCACGCCGCTTGGCTATCAAGATGCAAGCGGCGGGACATGATACTATTCACACGCTCGACTTACCGTTAGGCAATCGCACGCCAGACAGTGTTATCAACGAACTCTCACTGAGCGAGCAACGCGTAGTTGTGACGAAAGACGCTGACTTTGTAAACTCATTCTTTGTTTCGCAGAGGCCGTACAAACTGCTTTTGGTTTCAACAGGCAATATCAGAAATAACGAGTTGGAAACTCTCTTGATGGCTAACATCGAACACGTTGTTGAAGCATTTACGTCTCATGATTTTGTTGAGATAAGTCGGAAAAGCTTCATAGCTCACATCTAGTTGTTATTTAAAATGTGCCGCATCTTTCTGTCGCTAAAACTTTTCTTGCCATGAACATAAACTTCCCCGAAAAGTTCAACATGGCCGACTACTTCCTCTACCACAACCTTGAGGAAGGTCGTGAGGGCAAGACGTGCCTGTATTTTAAAGACGAGACGTACACGTATGGCGAGACGGCGCGGATGGCGAATCGCGCGGGCGCAGCTTTGCGTGAGCTAGGATTGAGACAGGAAGACCGTGTGCTGATAGTCTTGCCTGACTGCCCGGAGTTTGTCTGGACTTGGTTTGGCGCGAGCCGCATCGGCGCTGTCATTACGATGGTCAACCCGCTGCTGCCCGCCGCCGATTACAAGTATTATCTTGAATACACGCGTGCGCGCGTCGCCGTCATACACGAATCGCTGCTTTCGACATTTGCGGAAGCCGTCGAGGGTGCGCGCCACCTGCTGCACGTGCTGGTGGTCGGCGGCGAGCAAGGTGATTTCCTCTCGTTTGAGCAAACCGTTTCCGCGATGCCGGACGCTCTTGCGCCCGCCGAGACGCATCGTGACGACATAGCTATCTGGCTCTTTACTTCCGGCTCGACGGGCAACCCCAAAGGCGCTGTTCACCTGCAACACGATTTGCCGTTCAATACTGAAGTCTTCGCCAAGCGCACCATCGGCGTGCGTGAAGATGATTTGACGGTCTCCGTGCCGAAGCTCTTTTTCGGTTACGCGACCGGCACTAACCTGCTTTTCCCGTTCGCCGTCGGCGGCGCAACCGCGCTCTTTAGTGAGCGAGCGACGCCGGAAAAGTTGTTTGAAGTAATCGAGCGTTATCGCCCGACGATCTTAACGACCGTGCCGACGATGATAAATGCGATGCTCAACGCTGAGGGCGCAGCGCAAAGAAACATGTCTTCCTTGCGCTTCTGCTATTCGGCGGGCGAGGCCCTGCCCGTAGAGCTTTATAGCCGCTGGATGGAAACCTTCGGAGTTGAAATCTACGACGGCATAGGCTCTGCCGAGATGTTTCATATCTACATCACGAATAGGCCCAACGATGTCAAGCCGGGCAGTCTGGGCCGCATCGTCGAAGGCTACGAAGCGCGCATTGTTGACGCGGAAGGGGCTGAAGTCGAGACGGGCGAGATGGGCACGCTGCGTATCAAGGGCGACTCGGCTGCGCTCTGCTACTGGAACGCTCACGAGAAATCGAAGGAAACTTTCGCTGGCGATTGGTGTACGACGGGCGACCAGTTTCACGTTGACCGCGAAGGCTACTACTGGTATCACGGGCGCACGGACGACATGCTGAAAGTCTCCGGCGTGTTTGTCGCGCCAGCTGAAATAGAAAATTGTCTGCTGCAGCATGAAGCGGTGCTCGAAGCGGCGGTCATAGGCTTTGACGCGGGCGACGGTCTCATCAAGCCGAAAGCCTTCATCGTCGCCCGCCCAACGCACGCGCCCAATGATGAGTTGGCCCAACAACTCAAGGATTTCGTCAAAGACCGGCTCGCGCTCTATAAATATCCGCGCTGGATTGAGTTCGTCTCTTCTTTACCGAAAAACGACCGGGGCAAAATAGATAGAAAGAAACTAAAGGGGGAAATGGGTAAAGGGTAAGAGGGGAAATGGAATACAGCATCAGGTTAACGTGAGCTTTATCCTTTTACCTTTTCCCATTTTAACCTTTCCCCCTCTGCTCGCCATGCCTTTCTCGACGCGCATCACAGTTCGCTTCGGCGATACAGACCCGGCGGGACTCGTCTATTATCCGAACCTCTTTCACTATTGCCACGTTGCGATGGAGGAATTTTTCGCGGCGTGCTGCAATGTTAGTTATCATAAATTGATGGCGGAGGAGCGAATTGGTTTTCCAACCGTCAACGTGCAGGCCGAGTTTATGATGCCGCTGGTTTACGGAGACGAAGCTGTCATAGAGGTGTTTGTCTCTGAGGTGGGGCGCAGTTCTGCGACCTTCGAGTATGGCCTGCGCCGCGCTTCGGACGGAGCGTTGTGCGCGCGGGCGCGGATGGTACACGTCGCCATGAATCTGGACGAGCGGCGCGCAGTCGCCATCAATGACCAACTGCGTCGCGCCTTCGCCGAGAGCGCAGGCCGGTGAGCCGAAAAAGATTGATTATTTAATCGCGTAGGCGCTGGGCCAATCGGCGGATGACGCTCGAAGCGATGGCCGGGTCGTTGTTGAGCGCTTCGCGGAAGGCATCGCCGTTTAGTCTGAGAGCACGCACGCCGCCCTCTCCGGCAATGACCGTGGCTGAACGCGGCGCTGGGTCGAGCACAGCCATCTCGCCGATGAATCCCCCCGCCTTCTCAACATCAAGGAGTTCCTGCTGGTCGTTCTCACGACGAAAGATTTGCACCTCGCCGCGCAGGAGGATGAACACTTCGTCGCCGAACTCGCCTTCGACGCAGAGCGCCTGGCCTGACGCATATTCGCCTTCGGTGCTGGCGCGGGCCAACTCGTTCAGGCTTTCCGGCCCTAAGGTAGAGAAGATCGGGGCCGAGCGCAGCGCGATCATCTTTTCGACTGTAATCAGAGCGGGATGAGAGCCAACCGCGTCTTTCTCTGTGCCGGTGCGCTCCTTTAAGTGCCAAGCCGTCTCACGCACGACATCGTGCTCGTCCATCGCGAGGCGCGAGAGCGTCTCCTCGTCAAGCGCGCCGCGTTCGCCCAAGGCATAAAGCGCGAGCGTACGGATGTAGGGGTCGAGGCTGCGCGTGCGTGCGCGCAGCATATCGGAGAGCGTCATCCAAGATGATTCAATGGAAGATGTCTCACGATAGGCCGCGAGAAGTTGCTCGGCGATGGACGGCGGGACAGCTTGCTGTAGTTGCTCGATGACGGACTGGCGCTGCGATGGATCGGCGCTGGAGAGCGCTTCGCGCATCGTCCGGCCCGTCTCGTCGTCCGGTGTAAAACTCAAGCCCCGCATCAATCGTCCGATGGCGCGAGAGCGGCGGCGCTGCAAGAGGACGATGAGGAAATCGTGCGTCGGTGTATGTTCGAGTTCAAGCACCTGAATGGCCTGCGCGGCGCGTTCGATAATCCTGATCTCTTCGACCAATCGCGCGGCCATTCCCTTATCGCCGCCGAGCAGATCGTCCAAAACCGCCGCGTGTTCTTCCTTCGTCACGCGATACTCGGCGCGCAGATTTATAATGAGGCTGTCGTCAACAGTGCCTTCTCCGGCCAACGCGCGTTCGAGATAGCTCTGTAGAGCGCGCTCGTAGGTTTCGAGTTGCAGGCGCTTTTCGGCGGAAATCTGTTTCGACGGGTCTGAGATGAGAGCGCGTTCTTCCTCTGCGAGCGAGGCCATCACCTTTTCGTGATCGGCCTTCTTAATCTGTAACTGGTTGCGCATGTTTTCAAGGAGATTTACTTCCTTGCGCGTCACGAAACCGTTGGCAAGAGTTTCGCGCACAGCGTCCTTGTAAATCTCCAGCACCTTTTCCGTGCCGCGCGTGCTCTCGCGC
Organism: Pyrinomonadaceae bacterium; assembly: GCA_036387475.1. Classification (GTDB taxonomy): domain Bacteria; phylum Acidobacteriota; class Blastocatellia; order Pyrinomonadales; family Pyrinomonadaceae; genus DASVTR01. The sequence goes on from DASVTR010000020.1 coordinate 205,507, forward strand.
GTGCGAATCGTGTGAATCAGGAAAGCCTCGCGCAAATCTTTCGGCGGCTGAATGTCAGTCCATTCCCAGCGCTTGATGATGTTGCGCGCCACCGTCTCCTCGGCAAACGTCTTCTGATTGCGACGTAAGCGGCGCACGAGAAAATAAGTAGCGGTCAACACGACGACGGAGAAGAAGATGTGAGGCACAACCCAAGGGAAATACTTGTAGAGCGAGGGCGCACCGGCGAACGTGTAAAAGATAGTGAAGGCGGCAAAGGCCGCGAGCGCAAACGTCACGTGACGAATGCGGCCCGCGTCGGCCTCAGGGTCACGACGCCGTAAGTATTTGCCGACCAGCTTTTCAATCAGCAAGAAGACCAGATAACTTATTAGCCCGCAGAGCGCTAAGGTCAGGATTGAAGCGACGGCGCGCGGCACGGCGGGCAGAAAGAAGAAGCCAGCCGTCACAGCATCATGGCCGGGCAAAAACGCGTGATGACTGAGCATCGGCTCGTCAACCCATGCGCCGCCGAAGTAGTAGTCCCACGTTCCAGATTGCAGGTAATAGTAGAAGTAGAAGCCGAAGACGAGGCCGGGGAAAGCGAAGTAGGCAAACTTTTTCGGCTGGGATTCAATCTCTTTCCAGTAGCCGTTCTCCTCGTTGATGTCGGGGCAGAATTTTTTGCAGGCGGTGCATTTGGTGCATTGCGAGTTACGCGTCTCGCGCAGGCCGTGCGGCTCCGTGTAAATCTTTTCGATGAAGGAGACGGGGCAGACGTAGTTGCACCAGGTCTTGCCCGTGTAGAACGCGCCGAAGATGAGCGCCGCCAGACTTATTAGAACGAAGAAGGCCGAGATAGCATGGCCGTCGCCGTTGGTCGCCACCAGCCTGAACCAGAGCGAGACGAAAAAGATTGAGAAGCTAACGTAATAATAGTTGGCTTCAAGCCAGGGCGAAGCCTTCTTCGTGCCGGGACGGCGCAGTCGCACCGGTATCTGCGCGAAGAAAGCGAGCGGGCAGATACGCCGCCAGCGATGATAGCCGACCAGCACGATAAAGAGCGGTAGGGCTGCGACCGCCATCGTCCAGACGACGCGCCCGGCGAGGCTCTGCATCAAGTGCGCGAAGAGGGGAATGGCGACGAAGACGACGAGCGCCGCCCACTTGAGTGGCTCGACCCAGCGTTCAGCATCGGCGGTTTCAGCAGCTGATTGAGCAGACGCGGGGCGGACGCGCGCCGCAGTCGTCTTTGGCGTCGTCGGTGTCGCTGGCAATTTGGGTGATGCAACGGCCATATAGTTCGCTGGCGAATTCAGTTTCTCAGTCCGGTCGCTTGAGAGAAAAGAAATGGATTTTCGGCGTGAGCGTTAAATCTAACAGTCTCTCGACAACAGTCTAAACATGAGCGGAATCTTGCACAAGCGCACAAAGGAAATCAATTCGGCTTCAGGCGAAGACGAGAATGGATTGTCACTTGCTTAGACTTCTCCAATCGCCCACAGGAATAAAGCTCGCCCAGTAGTAAGGATGACTCAACTCAGGGTCTTTGAGCATCTTGAGTTGCACCTGCCGAAGCGCCTCGCTACGGCCTCCGCCAGCCTGCAAGGCTTTGTAAAATTCCGTCATCAAATCGCGCGTGGCATTGTCCGAGACCTGCCATAAGCTCATCACCTGACTCTCCGCGCCCGCCAGAACTAAAGCGCGGCGCAGACCATAAACGCCGTCGCCCTTGCGCGCCTCGCCGATTCCCGTTTCGCAGGCAGAGAGCACGACCAGCTTCGTTCCCCACAAATCGAGTGCAGAGGCTTCGAGCGCCGTCAGGATACCGTCTTCATCACCGCCGCCGCTGCCCGTGTTAGCTCCCGCCAGTGCGACGCCCGAACGCAACAAAGGATTCTCGCCGCGCTGCGTCTCGCTGAGGGCTTCGTTTAATCCGCCGCCGCCGAGGCTTATTCCGCGCCGTACTTTCTGTTCCTGCTTCGGCTTATCCAGAAAGAAGCCGTGCGTTGCCACGTGCAAGATGCTTGGCCCATCAACGTCCTTGAGCGCCGCTTCCGTGGCCCGCGCTCCGGTCAGGACGCGCGCGTTCGGTAAAATCTTACTGAGCGCCTGAGCCTCTTCCGCCGTTCCGGGCAGCGCGTTGAAATTAACGGAGGCGAATTCAAAGGAGCGGCGATTCGCAGTTGTCTTAGAGGTTTGGGCGACAGGAGCGGGCGTCGGACTGCCGGCTTTTCCGAATAGCGGGTCTGCCATCACGAGCGGCGCTTGCCTGCTTTCCGGCGGCGATTGCAGCCGCAGAAGGTCGCGCCCGCTCGTCAGGTAAGTGAACGAGTAGCGTTCGACGAGAAAACGATTCTGCTCGTCAACCAGCGCGCCGAACGGAATCAAATTCAACTCGCTATCGGGCGAGAGGAACACCATGCGCGTCTCGCCCAACAGTTGCCTGACGGGGCGCATCACACGCTCGTCAACGGCGCGTCCCGCCGGTTTGAATTTCGTATTATTGGGGTCGCGCAGGGCCGCGCGAAGTTTCGCTATCTCGGCATCAATCGGCGCGGCTTCACCTAAATCAACCCAGCGCGGCGCGCCTTCCCTGAGCAGCACGTAGGCGGCGTAGCGCGTTGCGCCGTATTTCTTGCCCGGCTGAGCTTTCGTCTCAAAAGGTCTGTAGGAGACCATTTCAACGAGCGCCGCGCCCGCAGGAATCGCCTGCTGAACGCGTTCGAGTGTGACCGGCTGCGATTGAGCGCGAAACTCTGCGCTGCGACTACTGACAGCCGCTTCAAGCCGCTGCACCTCCGCTTCGAGCCGCGACATTTCGGCGCGATACTGCGCCGCATCAATCTTCTCATCCGGGCCTTTCAGCGATTGTGTGGCAAGCGCCGAGCGCGCACGAAATAATTGATCCAATAGCTCTCGGTCTTCGGCGTTGAGGCGGCGGCGCAAAGATGCGATCTGGCCGCTCATCGCATCGAGAGCGCGCCCTTTGCGTTGCAGGATGACGTTGAGCGCTAGGCGCTGGGCTTCCGCTTCGTTCGGAGCGGCGTTGAGGTGCAGCGAGATGGTCGCGTCGGTTTCGCCCGCGAGCGTCGCCAGATAGAGTCGCTTTTGTTCTTCCGAACCGGTGGTCAGAATGTAATCCAGATTGTGCTCGCGTATCAACGCGCTGCGAGCGAGAGTGCTCGTGGCCTGCGCTATGTCTCCTTTGGCCCAGAGCATCGTCGCCAGATTGGCTGTAAAGCCGGCGACCGCCGGATGCCGCGCGCCGAGCGCACGCTCGTCTATCTCCAGCGCGCGGCGATACAACGGCTCGGCGCTCGTATAATCGCCTCTGGCTTCCATGATGGCAGCGAGATTGTTGAGCGCCATCGCAACCGAAGGGTGATTAGCTCCCAGTTGCCGCTCACGAATCTGAAGAGCACGCTTGACGAAGCTTTCCGCACGCGCCTTGTCGCCCATTTCATGATAGAGCACGGCCAGATTGTCGAGCGCCGTTGCGACTTCCGTATGTTCGACTCCACGCGTCTTCTCGTAGATGGCGAGCGCGCGCTGCAACAACTTTTCGGCTGACGCATAATCTTTGCGTTCCTGATGATAGAGCGCCAGATTATTCAGCGTGTCGGCGACTTCCTTGTGCTCAAGCCCCAGCGCTTTCTCCTGAATTGAGAGCGCGCGTCGGAAGAATTGCGCGGCGCGTTCGAGATCACCTTTGATGAAATTTAGTTGGCCCAAACTATTGAGCGATGTCGCCACGTCCATGTGTTCAGGCCCGAGGGCTTTCTCGCCCAGCGTGAGCGCGCGTTGCGCCAAGGTTTCGGCCTGCGTGTAATCGCCCTTGCTGCGATTGAGCGCGGCGAGATTATTGAGGGTGCGCGTGATTTGTAGCTCGCTTCCCTCATTCTTTCCGTAGATGGCGATTGCGCGAAGGTATAGAGGCTCGGCTTGCGCGTAGTCTGCCTGCGCGTCATAGATCGTAGCCAGATTATTCAGCAGGACGGCGACCAGAATATGTTCCGGCCCGGACGCTTTCTCGCGGATAGCGAGCGCACGCACAAGCAGCGGCTCGGCCTGCTTGTAATCTCCCTTGCGAATTAAGAGCGAGGCTAGAAAGTTGAGCGTCAGCGAGACGCTCGCGTCTTCCGGCCCCAGCGTTTTCTCCCGAATCGAGAGCGTGCGGCGATACGTCGCTTCGGCCCGTTCGTAGTCGCCCTTTTTCGCATACAGCAGAGCGAGATTGCTGAGGGGCAACGCGACGCTCTCATCCTCCGGCCCTTTCGTTTTCTCAAGGATGCTCAACGAGCGCTCATAAAGCGTGATGGAACGCTCGACATCATTCTTCTTTTCGTAGAGCCGTGCAAGGCTGAGGAGCACAATGGCCGTATTGGTGTCTTCAAGCCCCTGCGATTTTTCAGAAAGCGCCAGCGCGTTTTCCGCAAGCGGAAGCGCCGCGTCCACCTGTCCTTCGCTCTCCAGCCGGTTGGCTTCTTCGAGCACTTTGAAGACCTCTGCCTGCGCTTTGACTCTCTCGGCTAGAGCGGATGTGCTCTCCTGTCCGTGCGTGTTGATGTGCAGACAAACGAGCACGACGGCTAACGTCAAAGCCGTCACCATTCTTTGTCGCCACGTTCGGATGTCCAACAACCGTCTCATCAAACTCCCTTGCCTCGGTTAATGCGTATCACTTACAGCGCTACGCTGAGGCTGATTCTAGTATGAATGGGACGTAAAAGGCGTTGCTTTTTTTGCCGAGTTTGCAGGCCGAAAGACGACAGGCACGCCACGCGATAGAGAGCACGTTCCAAAAGCCCACTCAATTCTTTGCGCCTTCGGTTTTATCTTTGCGCCTCCGGCGAGAACAGCAACGTTTCTCGCTGGAGGCGCAAACAAAGAAATACTCAAGGCGCAAAGCGTTGAGTCAAACTGTCTCTTCTCAGCTTCGCCCAAAGCGGGTATCGAAGGGCCACTCGTTGGCGAGCGGTGAATGGATGTTGACTTTGATGTTGAGGTAATCGCGGAAGACTCCCTTGAGATTGCCGACCTGCTCGTCTTCCTCGCGGCGAATGTATTCGGTGCGCCCGTCGTGTTCTGTGGGAACGATGACGAAGAAGACGCGCGGAATCTCTCTTGTATTTCCGACGGGCGCGCCGGAGTTCGGCTCGCGCAGAGGTTTAAGGTAATCGCCTTCGTCGAAGTTGCGGACGTGACATTGGATGCAGGTCATCCCGCGTTCTTCAAAAAGGCGGCGGCGCGGGTCGCGCAAAGAAGTTTCGGCGACCATGTACTTCGTTTTGAAATTGCGCGAGAACGAGGCCGAATCAATGTTGCTGGCTTTGACGGTCGAGTCGTGCTCGTCCGGGATGGCGATGTTGCCGTGGTCGTCTGCATCGACCAATATATCCCAACCGGGCATGAACTCTTTGCTTTGCTTGTCGAAGCGCGGCGCTGGATAGGGCTTGTAAGCCTTGCCGTCGGGCGTAGGCTTAATGCTCGTCGCAAAGCCGTCAATGAATGGACTGACGAAAGCCAGAACTTTCTTGCCTTCGCGCTCAACCGGCGCAACCTTCAAAGCGCCGAGCGCCCAACCGTCGCCGCTCAGGTAATTCCCCTTTGCGTCATACTTGTTATCGCCGCCGAGCCGCGCGTTATGCGGAATGGCAGCGAGCGTGGCCTGCATGTTCGGGTCTGAAGGGTCTTTGTAGGTCAGAACTTTCGTCATGTAGTCTGCGAGCGCCTGCCCGTACATCTTCTTATCTTTAACGACGAAAGGCTTCAGGTTCTCTCCGTCGAAGAAGGCTTCGTGAAAGAGACGCGCGAAGGTCTGGTTATTCTTCTGCCGCTGTTCTTCGGGTCGGCCCGCGTCTTTGCCGCGAACGATACGCATGCGCGGCATCAGATAGACGGGTTCTGCCGCCTCTATGTTGAAGTAGACGAGGCGTAGCTCGAAAGTCTTTTTATTGAGGCGCGGGCGCACGGCTATGAGACGCCAGTTCTCAGCCTTCCAGACAGGATTAAACTGCGGGCTATCGGGGTCAATCTCTTCGTTACGGTGAAGTTGCGCCAGATTCTTCAACGAATCGCGGAAAAGCATCTCTCCGGTGGTCGGTTGAATGTTCTTGTCTTGATTCGCGGGCTTGGCGGCCTCTATTTCTGCGATGCGTTGGAAGAGAGCGGTGATGGGCCAACGCGCATTGGCGGCTGCGAGACGTTCGCGGTCTGTGATGCTGACGAGCGTTTCGACCTCAACGGGCGCAGGCTCAAGAAAATCTTTTGACGAGGGGCGCGGCTCGACTTTGATGTTGAATGTTTTAATCACCTCGCCGAGCCTTGCGCCCGTCTCTCGCGCAAACTCTGTGATACGCACGACAAACTGACCACGCTTATCGTCTGTCGGGCGCGGCGTCCAGTCTACGGTCAGGGTGCGCTGGTTGAACTTGGCAGACGCGGGCTTCTGCACAAGCTCTATACGCACGTCGTCGCTCTCTTCGTCAATCGCGCCGAGGCCAAACGTGATGCGCTGTCCGAGTCCGACGCGCTTAAAGAGCACAGGAGCTAATTCGGGCGGATGATTCGCAGGCGGCACAGTCGGCGCAAGGCTCGAAGCGGGCAGAGGCCGGGGCTGCACGCTGCCGTCGCTCGCCGTCACAAGGCGCGAGATGAAAAGCGTGCTCGCCAGAGCGCAGAAGAGCAGCAGAGAGACGAGTTTTAATGTCAGCGCGATTGTTGGCCGCGAGGGGGAACGCCTTTTTGTCATAATCTTTCGTTGCTTGAACAGTATTTCCGAGTAAATATCACACATTTGCCGCATCCATTGACGCGCCCGAAAGCCTGCTTTTGCAAAGACGGGAGACTTTAAGCGGGAGGCAGGCAGCGGCTTCTGGCGGCAACACGTATCTTCAAACCTGCGCGGCGCGGTTGTCAAGGCAAACGCCAGCGGAACGCAGAAGTGACAGGATAAAGGGCAAAACCCGTTTGTGTCCTAATCTGAAATATCACGGGCCGAAGTATGCTACAGTGCTTGACTTGACGTGCCATTGTCTCACGCTCTGATCGGTGATATAAACCTCGCGGTTCCTCGCACGATCCCAAACCCCGGAGACTAACACCATGAAACGAGCAATTCTCTCAGCCCTATCTGTATTGATTCTTGTGCTTGCCTGTGTGGCGCAAACACCGTGGCCGGATTTGACAACGATTAAGGTTGGCCCACAGAAAACATGCACCATCGACGGAGCGGGACAAAACAAAGAAAAAAGAAGGCTCAATCAATTAAAGAACCGCTTCCGACTTCCCACCGGAGATTTCGAGTTAATTACTTTTGATGATTTATCGGCCCTAAATCAAGGCCATCTTGAGAATAAGAAGATCGTCGATTTCCCGGATAGTTCAGACCAGAACAACCAACGAGCTGTGACCATCGAAGGATACGTGGATAGTGTATCTGTCGGTGGTTGCTCAAGCGGCGAATCCTGCAACTGCAAGACGCAAATCTCACGCTATTGTGACACGCATATCAATGTGCTTCCCGATAGGGACACCGATAAAAGGGGCGGGCGTAACGTGTACGTCGTGGAAGTCACACAGCGTAGCCGGATACTGGCGTCAAAAGGTTTACTCAGTTCCAATATCGGAAAGAACTGGTCAACGACGGCGTTAAAGAGCCTCAAAGGCCACCGAGTCCGCTTCTCAGGATTTCTCTATTTCGACACTGACCATGCGCAGGAAGCATGGGTAAACGATCCGGAGAATAAAATCGGGTTAAAACGAGACTCCAAGGGACGCTTAAAGGGGAACAACTGGCGTCAGACAGCATGGGAAGTTCACCCGGTAATGGGCATCGAAGTCGTAGATTGAAGTTCGCGCTTAATAAAAATCATTACTTAACGAGCCTGATACGCTATACGTGAGGGACGCCAAGCTTGTGAGCCACACTTGCTTACCTCCCAGACGGCCAAAAGGTGCGGAGTTGAGGCTATAGCAGGCCGCTTTGCAAAGGTCAGGCGCATTGAAGGCCGCTTAGATAGGCGCATTGCGGTTTGTGCGGTCATAGACGTGTGCCGTATGTCACGGGAGCGGCATCTGTTCAGATTTGTGGAGGGAGCGTAGAAGTCTGAAGGGGTCAGGCTTTCAGATTAGGACACTACCCAAAACTCCGGCGACCCTTTACGTTTAACCCACGCTTCTCGACCGCCGGACGACGCATCTCTAGCACCGGATGGCCTGTCTCTAGCACCTGACGATGCTTCTGTAGACGCTGACGGTGCTTCTCAACCGTCCGCGCACGCATCTCTACACTCTGCGCACGCATCTCCGCAGCCCGCGCACCCGTCTCCCGCACCCGCTGACGCATCTCCACCGCCGGATGGTGCATCTCCGCAGTCTGCGCACGCATCTCCAACGTCCGCGCACGCTTCTTCGCAAACTGCGCATGCTTCGTGAGCACCGGACGGCCCGTCGTGCGCTCTCACCCATGCGTCGTAACACCCGGACGGCGCTCCGTGCGCCCCAAACCACGCTCCGTGCGCTCCCGCGCACGCGTCGTTAGCTCCAACTCATGCGTCGTGAGCACCAACTCATGCGTCGTGCGCTCTCTATCATGCTTCGTAACCCTCTGACGACGCTTCGTGCGCTCCCGACCATGCTCCGTGCGCCTCGTACCATGCGTCGTGCGCTCTGGATGGTGCTTCGTTACACTCGGATGATGCTTCGGTAGCTCTAAACCATGCGTCGTTAGCTCCGAATGACGCGTCGTTCGCAATAAATAACTGGATTTTGCGCGGAAAAGTCGAAGCTGTACACAGTTTGGCGGCTGTGTCGGTGGCGGCGGAGGCGTGTTTGTACTAAAACCGTTCTCCCTGATACTCGCCTTTTAACTTTTGGCTTGTGCCTTACTTTAAATTCGGCGTTCCAGATTGTAGTCGCGCAGGCGACGATAGAGTGTGGAGGGCGAGATGCCAAGGAGTTCGGCGGTCTTGCCGCGATGCCAGTTGGTTTGTTCGAGGGCGGCGAGAATCTGTTGGCGTTCGACCTCGCGCAGAGAGGTGGGCGCGGTCGGCGATTGGGTTGGCGAGGGCGGAGCGCCGACACCGGAATCAAACTGTGCGGTGAACGCGAGCGGCGCGGAGATGGGCGCGCGGCGCGCGACTTCCGGCGGCAGTTCGTTGAGCGTAATCAAGCCTTCGTTGGCGAGCAGCACTGCGCGCTCAAGGCAGTTGCGCAGTTGACGAACGTTGCCGGGCCAACTGTATTCACGCAGCGCAAGGAGAGCTTCGGGTGTTAGCTCCGGAGGATTCGCGCCGCCGAGTTGTTTGAGCAGATGATGGGCCAGCGCCTCTATGTCTTCGGGGCGCTCGCGCAAAGGGGTCAATGAAATCTGGAAACCGTTGATGCGATAGAGCAGGTCTGCGCGGAACTGACCGTTAGTCACGACCTCATCAAGGTTACGATTAGTCGCAGCGACGATGCGTACGTTGACTTCGACTTTGCGCACGCCGCCGACGCGGTAAAACGTGCGCGTCTCGATGGCGCGCAGCAGTTTCGACTGTAACTGCGTCGGCAGTTCCGTTATCTCATCCAGAAAGAGCGTGCCGCCGTCCGCCAGTTCAATCAAGCCGAGCTTACGCGCCTTCGCGCCCGAAAACGCGCCCGCCTCGTAGCCGAAGAGTTCCGATTCAAGCAGCGATTCCTGAAAGGCTGCGCAGTTCAAATCAATGAACGAGCTTTCAGCACGCGTCGAGAGACGATGAATCGCGTGCGCTATTAATTCCTTGCCCGTTCCAGACTCGCCCGTAATCAACACGGAAGCATCCGAAGGCGCGACGCGCTCGACAAGACGTATGGCCTCGTTCATCTCTTTCGAGACGGAGACGATTTCGGGCATCTGCGACTGTCGCGCTAACTGTTGTCTGAGCCGCAGATTGTCAACGCGCAGCCGCCGCTTCTCCGCCGCCTGCCGTACGAGCGCGTCCAGTTCCGTAATGCGATAGGGCTTCGACAGATAATCGTAAGCGCCTAGCTTCATCGCTTCTATCGCCGTCTCGACCGTCGCGTGGCCCGTCAGCATAATCACTTCGGGCGGGTTGGGCCGCTCATGCACGCGCCGCAGCAGTTCCATTCCGTCCATGCGCGGCATGTTGATGTCGCAGAGCAAAACGTCTACGTTGCCTTCCTCCAGCCGACGCAGCGCCGCCTCGCCGTCAGGCGCAACAGATACCCTGTAGCCGAGGCGTTGCAGTTCTTTCTGAATAACGAGACGCAGGTTCGCTTCATCTTCGGCGACGAGCAGTCGCGCGCCATTGATTTCACTCAAGTCGTTCGTTCTCCATCCAGTGTTATAGCAGCGGGCAACGAAATCGTGAAGGTTGTGCCCTTCCCGATTGCCGATTGCACATCGAGGCGTCCGCCGTGCTCCGTTACAATACCATAACAGACCGCGAGGCCAAGTCCCGTGCCGCGCCCGACCTCTTTCGTGGTGAAGAATGGGTCGAATATTTTTATCAGATTCTCAGGCGCAATCCCAACACCCGTATCGCTCACTTCAATCAGGACGTGTCCCTCTTCATTGCGCGCACCGAGTGTCAGGCGGCCACCCTCAGGCATAGCGTCAATCGCATTTGTCGAGAGCGCTATCACGGCTTGCTGCAACTGCCCCTCGTCACCGGAAATCGGCGACACATCTTCAGAGACTTCCATCACAATCTCAACGCTCTCGCCGCGTTTTTGATGAGCAACGAGCCGCGCCGCAGACTGTATCACGCCGGGTACGTCAACCGGCGCGTGTTCTCCCGCACGCGTGCGGCTGAAATCAAGCAGCCCGTTCGTTATCATCTTGCAGCGGAAAGCCTCGCTGCGAATCAACGCCAGATATTCCCTTAAATCTTCTGCTTCCGGGGACGCGTCAAACGCGCCTTCCTTGACGCGCGATTCGAGTGCTTCGGCACACGCCGAAATCGTCGCCAGAGGATTATTGATTTCATGCACGACGCCGGCAGCGAGTCTGCCGACAGCCGCGAGTTTTTCGGCGCGTGCGACGGCGCGGTTGGCTTCGACGCGTGTTGTGATGTCTTCGCCTACAGTGATGACGTGCGAGACTTCGCCAGTTTCGTCGCGCATGGGAACTTTACTGACCAACCAATGATGCGTCGTGCCGCTCGCGTCGGTTGTCTCCTGCTCTATGCGCTCTATTTCGCCGCTCTCAAAGGCTCGCGCAAATTCACGTTCAAGTATCTCGCGGCGCTGGCGTGTTAAGACCTGAAAGATATTACGTCCCAACACAGCGCCGCGAGGGATTCCCTGCCCGCCGGACTCTCGGTTGCGATTCCAGGCGACGATACGGTAATCACGGTCAATCGCGTAGAGCGAGACAGGCAGGCTATCAATAATCGCCTCTGTGAAGCGGCGCTGCGATTCGACTTCAGCCGTCCGACGCTCAACTTCCTTCGCCAGAGACGCGCTTGATTCGCGCGCCGCTTCGTAGAGCAGCGAAATGTGCGCGGCCATCGCCGCCTGCTGCGCCGCTGCGTCTATCAAACGGCTCTCTGTTTCGCCGTAGTCTTCGCTACGGTCGAAAGCGGCAATCAAAGCGCCCTGCACGCGCCCGCCAAACCTGAGCGGCGCGACGTATTCAACCGCGTGCTCCTCGTCGCGCAGCAGAAATTTATCCTTTTCATCAAGAAGCTGCGAAGCCGTAGCGTTCGGCGACGCCAACCACTGCGCCAAACGCTCTGTGTAAACCAGATCAGGCCCTTCGACGCTGCCTTCACGGTCAAAGACGCGAATCGCCAGGCCCTTTCCATTCTGCCCGACGGCGGCAGCGCACAGCGCAGCACCTATGCCTTCGTACGTTGCGCCCGCCACGCGCCTGACAACCTGATCCGGCTCAAGCGCACGCAGCAATCCGCGCCCCAAATCAGACAAAAACCTTAACTCGCGATTGCTGCCAATCAAGGCCCACTCGCGTTGCGCGCTGCCAAGGCGGGCGCTGACGCGCGAAAGCAATTCACGCGGGCTTGAAGGCTTGACGATGTAATCGTCTGCCCCTGCGGCAAACGCTTCGACCTTTCGATTCTCGTCATCCGACACGGAAAGAATGATAATTGGCAGTTGTTTCGTCGCGGCCTGCGCACGCAGTAGACGGCAGAGCGCAAGTCCGTCTATGCCCGGCATCATGATGTCGAGCACGATTAAATCGCAGCCCTCTTTATGCAGCAGTCGCAGCGCGTTCGGCGCATCCGAGGCGGCAATCACACGATGGCCCGCGGCCTCGAAGATGCGTTTTAAGGAGCGGCGCACGCTCAACTCGTCGTCAACGACGAGCAGCGTAACGCCTGTCTGATTTGTTTCGGGTCGAACGGGCATGATTCGCGGTCAACAGCGCCAACGGCGCGCCTCGCCGGAATAAGGACAGCGCTCCCACACAGGCACTCAAGTTTCTCAAGCGGCGGCAGCGAACACGGGTGAGCCGCCCGCCGCGTTTCTCTCTAAAAGATTGAAAGCGAAGCGGACGGCTTTGTCAAGAAGTAAAAAAGTGATGAGTGCTAAGAAAGAAGTGATGAGTAATGAGTGATGAGTTTAAGAATTCTTTCTTTAACCCATCACTCATTACTCATCACTCATCACTGAGTTCAGTTGATTGCCGAAGAGGTTAGTTTGCCGGTTGGGATGTCAAGGGCGGGCGTTGCTGTTTCTTCAACAGCGGTGCGGCGTTGTTCTTTGTGGACGGATTTGGCGGAGTACATGGCTTGGTCTGCGGCAATCAGGAGTTGGTCAAGGGTTTCGCCGTCGAGGCCGTAGGTGGCTGCGCCGACCGAGATTCCGACGCGCGCGTGATGCTCTGCGCGGACATGCAGGGAAAAGTTTTTGACGGTCGTTTCGATGCGCTCGCGCAATTCGTCTGCCTGCTCACCGACGAGGTCTTGCACGATGGCAACGAATTCGTCGCCAGCGTAGCGCGCCAGAAAATCATATTCGCGCAGTTGCGTTTGCAGCAGTCGCGCAATCTCGCGCAGCATCTTATCGCCCGTCTTGTGACCGAAGGTATCGTTGACCTGCTTGAAATCGTCGAGGTCGAGCATGATGACCTGAAAGGGATGATTCGTGCGGCGGGCGCGCGACGCTTCCTGCTCGAAACGCAGGTACATGGAGCGTGCGTTCGGCAGCCCCGTCAGCGGGTCTGTCATCGCGTTTGATTCCGCCTCGGCGTGGTGCATCGCGTTAAAGAGCGCATCGGAAGCCAGCCGCGTGACGGTCTCAAGCAGGCGCAGGTGATCGTCCGTGTATTCGGCCAGATGCAGCGAGTAGATGGAGAGCGCACCGAGCAGGCGCTCGTCTTTCACCAGCGGCAACGAGACCATCGAGCGATAGTCGCTGTCTGTCGCAAGCCTCACATCGGTGAAATCAAGCTTGGGATCAATACGGCTAATCGAGCGGCGGTTTGCCAGCGCAAAGCCGGTCACGCCTTCGCCCGGCGCGATGCAACGATTGAGGAGCGCGTCGGCGTTTTTTCCGGCGACGTGCGCGGCGGTCGCGTATCCCTTCAACTCGTCGTGCAGGTAAACGGCGCAGGTATCGAAGGGCACAACGTGCCCGACCTTATTGACCAGAATCGAAACCGTGTCTTCAATGTCTAGGGACGAGCCGAAGGTGCGCGCAATCTCGTAGAGCGCGTAGACTTCGCGGTGCGCGTTCTTAATCTGGTCGTAAGCCATCGCCGCCAATTGTTCTTTGCTTCGTGCAACATCGGCGAGCTTTAAGGCAGCGGGCTTGTCATCCCTGCTGATTAACGATTCCGGCTGCGCATCGAGGCCGAGCGCAGCAATCTCTTTTTCAAAGCGCGGGAGGTTTTTAATAAAGAGTTCGACGACCTTCGGGTCGTAGTGTGTGCCGCTGCCGCGAAGGAGCAGTGCGATGGCCTCTTCGCGCGTCAGGCCGCGCCTAAAGGGTCGGTCTTCGCGAACGGAGTCAAAGCAATCGACGACCGTGATGATGCGCGCTGTAATGGGAATCTCTTCGCCCTTCAGGCCGTCGGGGTAGCCGAGGCCGTTCCATTGTTCGTGATGGTGGCGGACGATGGGCACGACCGGATAAGGGAAATCGACGCGGCTCAGAATCTCTGCGCCGACCGTCGTGTGTACCTTCATCCGCTCGAATTCCTGTGTGGTCAGGCGGCCCGGATTGTTCAGAATGTGATCGGGGACGGCCAGTTTCCCAACATCGTGCAGGAGCGCCCCGGCCTTGAGAGCTTCTATCTCCTGGTCGGAGAGGCAGAAGACCTGGCCCATCCCGGCGGCGTAGATTTGGGCGCGGCGGACATGATAGTGCGTCGTTTGATCGCGAGCGTCAATGGCGGTCGCCAGCGCTTCGACCGTCGCCAGATGAAGACGGCCCATCTCGGAAGCCTCGCGCGTTTTTTCGTTGACCCGCTCGATGTAAATTTTGTAGGTCGCGTAGGTGACGAGGACGAGCGGCGCGCCGAACAGTAGATGGAGAAAATTGAATTTCGAGACGGCCTCGTAAATGAGCGCCGCAGCACACGCAATTGCGAACGCAAGCATCACAGGCCAGCACAGCTTGGTCGCAAATCCTGAATCAGACTTCTCCATTATTTTCATCCGCAGTTCTCCACGACGCCGCCCGGTGCGGATTGCTCTTGCGCGCGGCGTGGCCTGCTTACGAGCGTTTCTGGTTCTTCGTTAAAGCTTGCCGACGGGGATGCCTGAGACGTTCAGTCAACCCTGTCTCCCGCTCCCTTTTCGTCTGGCAGGAAGACAAGCATTTTCGTGTTTCTATCTCAATCACTTCAGCCGTGCTGAAGGGTTCGGTCAAAGCTCTGATATACATACCGTCCGTGCCTTCCACGCGATTGCCGAAGCAGCGCGCGAAACTGTAGAAAGAGTCCCGTGGCCGGAAGCAGTGCCGGAGCAAATGGCAAACTGCTTTCGGCCAGGGGACAGGGCAAGCGGCGGACCCATGTGGCACTCGTCCGCCGATTCGGGGTGAGAGACTGTCAAGCCGCGCGCACAACCTTCAGCCGCATGATTGAAAGAGGCGCTTGCTGACTCGGATTTCAAATTGGTGCGGCTATCGGACTCCGTGCGGAGAGTCCGGGAAGCGCCTCAGGCGCTTCGAGCCGCACTCTTTCACTTAACAACCCTCGTGCCGCGCCGCGTCCAAACGCCGCTTCAGTAGCCAAGTCATCAGAAGCGCTACACTTAACTTGATTCGGCTCTCTCTTGCGCTCTTGTGAACGAGCGAGAGATGGTCAATGTGACAGGTCAGGATGAGAGAGAGGCTGGCAATCTGCACGAAGAGATTTGACAAGCGCGGCTGCGGCAGCGCACCCTTCTTCATAAATCGTAACTCGTGAATCGTAGACAGGAAAAAGCAGGTCTTTCTTTCACGACTCACTACTTGAAGGCGGCGACTTTTGAACGGGAGCGCAAGCGCAGACGAAGAATTGGTGCAGCCCATCGGCTATCTCGAACTGCTACGGACGAATCGCAACTTTCGGCAACTCTGGCTGGGCCAGGTCGTCAGCCAACTCGGCGACTGGCTCAACACCATCGCCCTCTACACGATTGTCCTGCGCCTGACGGGTTCGGGCCGCGCCGTCGGCCTCGTCCTTGTCGCGCGCTTTCTTCCGACGTTCATCATTGGCCCACTTTCGGGCGTCGTCGCAGACCGCTTTAGCCGCCGCGCCGTGATGATCGTCTCGGATTTGCTGCGCGCCGTAGTTGTCCTCGGCTTCCTCTTCGTACGCACACGGGAACACCTCTGGCTGGTCTATGTGCTGACGGTGCTGCAACTAGCGCTCTCGACCTTTTTCGAGCCTGCGAAGTCGGCTGTCATTCCGTCAATCGTCGAGGAGCGCGAGTTGATTCCGGCCAACACCATCTCTTCCGCAACATGGTCGGCGATGCTCACGTTGGGAGCGGCCATCGGCGGCGAGATTACGGGCTGGATTGGCACAGAGGGAGCTTTCGTCCTTGACTCGCTGACCTATCTTGCCTCCGCCGCGCTGGTCGCCAGCGTGCAATTTCCAAAACGACTGGCGCGAGAGAAAACTAAACTTACCATCAGCAAAGCTCTCGGCATCGCCGATACAATCGAAGGCGCGCGTTATGTGTTGCAGCGCCCGCGTATCTTCGCCGTGATGATGGTCAAGCCCGCCTGGGGATTGGGCGGCGGTATCTTGACGCTGCTGGCGGTCTTCGGCGAAAAGATTTTTCCCATCGGCGGACAGGCTGCGCGTGGCATCGGCGCACTCTACGCGGCGCGCGGCATCGGCACGGCCATTGGCCCAATCGTCTTTCGCCGCTTCGCAGGCGAAACGCGTGAGCGTATGCAGACGGCCATCGGCATTTCGTTTCTCATCGGCGGCCTCTTTTATATAAGCTTTGCGGGCGCGACCAATTTCGTTCTCGCCGTTATCCTGCTGGCAATCGCACACGCGGGCGGAAGCACGCTTTGGGTCAACTCGACTGTGCTCCTTCAAGCTGCTGTTGAAGACAATTTTCGCGGGCGCGTCTTCGCCGCCGAACTCGCGCTGCTAACGCTGACGATGGCAGGCTCGAATTACGTTACAGGCGAATTGCTCGACCGCTTTGGCTACTCGCCGCGTATCGTCACCGCAGGCATCGGCGTTCTCTTCATCATTCCCGGCCTCGCCTGGTTCGTCACGCGCAGATGGTGGGATAAGTCAGGAGCAGAACCGCGCGAAGGCGCTAAGGCAGAAACGAAGCTCGACGCCGAAACAGCGCAGGCCGCGCGATAAATGGAGCGCGTCTCAAAGCAGCTTGAAAATGAAAATGGAAGCTAACGATTTAATCAAGGCACACTACACGAGCGTTCAACTAGCCTGCACCGATCTGGACAAAGACGAGTGGGCGCGCGCCAGTGCAACCGTAATCTCGCGCTACTGGTCGGGCGCAGAAGCTCCGCAGGCGCGGCAGGCGGAAGCGCGCATCATCTGGTCAAAGGATGCGCTCTCGGTTCGCTTCGTCTGTCGTCAGGATGAGCCGCTTGTCATGAGCGCAGCGCCGCAAGTAGAACGAAAAACAGTTGGGCTATGGGAACGCGACGTGTGCGAAATCTTCGTCGCACCCGATGCGGAGAATCCACAGCGTTATCTGGAATTTGAAGCAGCGCCGAGCGGCGAATGGCTAGACCTTGCCGTCGAGTATAAGGAAGCGGGACGCGAAGCCGACTGGGATTTCAATTCCGGGATGACCGTCGCCGCGCGCATCCGCGAGGGATTCGTCACGATTGCGCTTTGCGTTCCGTGGGCGGCCTTCGGACGCGAGCCTCATGCGAATGAACGCTGGCGCGTCAATCTCTTTCGCTGCGTCGGCGCTGGCGCGTCACGCGGTTACCTCGCATGGCAGCCGACACGCACAACGCAACCCAACTTTCACGTCCCCTCTGCCTTCGGCTGGCTACTCTTCAACGATGAAGGATGAACGATGAACGCGGAATAAAAGACTAGCTCTTTAAAGTTCATCGTTCATCGTTCCGCGTTCATCCTTTCGTCGCACCTACTGTGGTCGTCAGTTTTTCCAGATAAGCGTTGTAGCGTACACGTTCCTGCTGGCCCATCTGAGTAATCCGCACGCCGACGATGTAGCCTGTGTCTTTGGCGTCATCTTCGAGAGGGCTGTAGCGCACGGGCATGGCCTGTAGCTGGATAGGGCCAGTCGGGAGTTTGAGCGTGATGTCGAGCGTTCTGTCCTGATTGGTTAGATATTGCCCGCCGATGTGTATTGCAGGCACGATGAGGGCCAGCCCGCTCTCGCTGATGTCGCGCGTATAGCCCGCGAGCCTGAGCGGCGGGCCGCCTGCCTCCGCTTTGTTTACGCCCTCGCTCAAGGAAATGCTGAGGATGAGCGCGGCATCAAGATGCGTCGTGTATCGCGGGGCGGCGCGACGATTGCCGACGTGCTGGCGTAGTTGACTAATGATGGAGCGGAGGAATTCCGGCATGAGGATAAATTTAACACATGCCGAGGGTGAAAAGCTTAATTCGTCTGAAAGATTACAGGCTCAAGCAGAGCGGACAACGAAAAGCGCGGTTTCACGCTGGAGGCGCAAAGAAGAGAAAAACCAAAGCTCGCAAAGAAGCAGTTCAATGCTTTGCGCCTTCTGTTTTTCTTTGTGCCTTTGCGTGAAATGTCTTTTCTTCTAACTAACACAATTCTTGCGGGTCACTGTTTTCCGGCGACGACGAGCGGCTTGCCGCCGACATCCGCGCTCTTGATTCCAGATTGATCCATGTAGAAGGAGAGGCGACCCGTGCGGTTGTAGCGCTCCGGTTCGGCCCTGACCGAATAACTCTTTCCATCCTTCTCAAGATTGATGGTGAAGCGATAGCCTGTGGATTCCGTGCCCTCCAAATCCTTAGGCACGAGCGCGGCAGCAATCAGTGTCGGCAGATCGGCAAAAGTATTGTTGTGCTGCGAGCTATAGGCAAGCTCGGCGAGTTGTATGCGCTGCAACATCTCTTTGACTTCGCCTTCGTGTACCTCGATGCGGGTTTTGAAGAAAAAGTCTTTACCGCTCTGCTTAACCAGATCGTAGTCGCTCTTTTCGCCGACAATCCATTGGCCGTCAACACGCAGGAGCGGAACAGGCGCGGGCGGCGCATCCTGAGCGTCGTCCGCCATTTTCACAAAGACGCTGGCCGTTTCACCACTCAACTGTTCGCCCTTAACCTCGACCTTCTCCGCGCCCATCGCCATCTTTTCAAAATCAGGCCGCAACTCGTCAATCTCCGCCGCGCTCAAGCCTTCAATCGCAGGCTTATAGACGGACATCGAGAGCGCTTCGCGGAAACGTTTCTGGCTCAGTGCCTTGTAAAACTCGCGCACGGTTTCCGTCGGTGTCCTGGCTTGATTATTCTGCGCAGGAGCGTCCGCAAAAGCGCCCGCAATGAAGAGCAACAGGGCGGCGAGCGAAACTGAAAAGATGCGCGAAGAAAAACGTTTTGGATAAATCATGATGCAACCTGCCTGATAAGCATTGAAATGGCGGCGCGCTCGTGGTTTGCCCGTAGAGCGCGCCGCACATTGATAGAGTAGCGAAAAGAGAAAAACGTTGCCGCCCGCCTTTATTCCCTGAATCTGGGTGGCGGTGGCGGCGTCGCCGTTTCACGCGCTCCTCCACCCATCACCATCTCTCTTCCGACCATGTAGAGGAAGATTGTCAGCAGAGCGAAAGGTATCAGCGACAGTACGTCTGCATACCCGCCTTCAAAAAACGGATTATGCGCCTTCGACCATTCCTCTATGCCTTTGGTCGTATCGGTCAAAAATCCCGCCATAAACGCGATGACGATTCCGGCGATTGCGCCTCCGGCGATATAGCCGGAAGCCATCAACACGCCCGGACTCTTATCCCCTTCGGCGACCAGTTGCTCTTCTGTCAAATTACGGTGGCGCAGTTTCTTACGCAGGTTCAAGTCAACCAGATAACGTACAAGCCCGCCGATGAAGATTGGCGCGGAAGACGAAAGCGGCAGATAAACGCCGACGGCAAACGCCAGCGACGGAATCCCCGACATCTCCAGCACAATCGCGATCATCACGCCCAAGAGCACAAGTCCCCAAGGCAACTTGCGGTCGAGCACGCCCTTGATGATGTAGGACATCAGCGTCGCCTTCGGCGCGTCGAACTTCGAGACCGCTGTTCCGTCGGGTCTGACTTTTTCCGTTCCGTTGATTCCGGGGTCAACCCTGTACTTGGGCACGCCCTGATTGTCAATCAGATACTTTCCTGCCGGTGCGATGCTGGTGTCTGTGTTGTGCCAGACTCTATAGCTGTTGCTGTCGGCTGCCGCTTCCGGCCCTTGTATCTGTTCTGTTGCGCCTAGCTGCTCCGGGGCGATACGGTATTCTGCCGGAAACTCTTTGACCGGCGCGTAGACGGTCGCCGCGTTGTTCAGGTTGAGCAGGATTGGCCCAAGAATCAGGGCGGACGCACCCGCGCCGATGAGAATGGCTATCTGCTGGTACTTGGGAGTCGCGCCGACGAGAAAGCCGGTTTTCAAGTCCTGCGAAGTCGTGCCGCCGTTTGACGCGGCGATGCAGACGATGGCTCCGATTGAGAGCGCCGTGACAAAGTAGGCAGGGCCTGTCCACCCGACGACCAGAAAAATCAGGCAGGTCAGAAGCAGCGTTGCCACCGTCATGCCGGAAATTGGATTTGAAGACGACCCGATCTCGCCCGTCAGGCGAGAGGAAACCGTCACGAACAAAAAGCCGAAAGCAATAATCATCAACGCGCCGAGGATGGCAACCAGCGGATTAATTTGCAGCCCCAACTGCGGGAAAAGCACAATCGCCAGTATCAACAGGACGATGCCGATGAGGACTAACTTCATCGACAGGTCTTGGTCAGTGCGCGGCGCGGAAGCCGCCTGCGCCTGCCCGCCACGCAAATCTCTCAGCCCGCCTTTGAGTCCGTGCCAGATGGTCGGAAGCGAGCGGAAGAGGCTGATGATGCCGCCCGCCGCGACCGCGCCCGCGCCGATGTAGAGGACGTAAGCGCCGCGAATCTCGTTTGGCCCCATCTCGCTGATGAGTTTTTCTCCCGGCGGCAGCACCGCCGTCATCCCCTCGCCGAAGAATTTAATCGCCGGAATCAACACCAGATAGGCCAGCACGCCGCCCGCCGCCATAATCGAAGCGATGCGTGGGCCAATGATGTAGCCGACGCCCAGAAGCGCCGGGTTGACTTCGGCGCCGATGGAGCCTGCCTTGAGCGGAGAGCCGAAGACTTTTTCGGGAATCTCCTTCCAGCCGTAGAGCGCTTTATTCAAAGTCTGGTAGAGAAAGCCGATGCCGAAGCCTGCGAAGATCGTCTTCGCGCCGATGTTGCTTGCGCCCGCCGCAGCCATCTCCGCCTTCGCTTCGTCCGAGGCCGCAGCCTTCGATTCATCCGAGGCTCCCACTTTCAGAACTTCGGCGCAGGCCGTTCCCTCCGGGTACTTCAAAAGCCCATGCTGCTGAACAATCAGAGCGCGCCGCAAGGGAATCATCATCAGGATGCCGAGCAGTCCGCCGAGCACGGAGACCAGCAGCACGCGCGTCATCTCCAGATCAAAGCCCAGAATCATAATCGCGGGCATCGTCACGCCGACGCCAAACGCGATTGATTCGCCCGCCGAGCCTGCCGTCTGAACGATGTTGTTTTCCAGAATCGTCGCGTTTTTCCCCAAGCCGAGCGACGAGATGAGGCGAAAAATCGTAATCGAAATGACGGCGACCGGAATCGAAGCGCTCACCGTCAGCCCGACCTTCAAAACGAGGTAGAGCGACGACGCGCCGAAAACCATGCCGAGCAGCGTCCCGACGATCAGGGCGCGCGGCGTCAATTCGCGCATAGCGGTGCTGGCCGGAATGTACGGTCTAAAGCTGGCGGCCAGCGGATTCTCCGGCTTGGCTCCGACGATATCTGGATATTCGTTAACGTCGGCAACGTCCGGCTTGGCAGTATCAACGGTTTCAGTCGCCATTAGTCGAATGACCTCCGAAGTAGATTCGTAAAAAAGGGGAGCGATAGGGATTTTCGCCGCTACTTTACCTCTCTCTGAACGCCAGAGCAAGCCGTATTTCAATAATTTCCAACAGTTTCAACCGAAACGATGAAGGCCGAGCGATGAACGCGGAACGATGAACGCGGAATGAAAGACCAGCTATTTGTACTTCATCGTTCCGCGTTCATCCTTCATCGTTTCTCCTGCTGCTCTTTCACCCTTCGCTCGTTTCCATTACACTGGCGGCGCACGTTCTTTCCCTTAGTTTAGATTTCAAAATTTACTGATGGAGCTTTCGACGAATGCGTTCACGCACGCTCCCACTCCTGCTTCTCGCAACCTTCATCGTTTCATTCCCTGCGACGCCGGGAGCGATAAGCGCGCAGGGCAGCAAACCAGGACTGACGACAACGCGGTCGCTTGCGCGCGTGCCCGCGCCGGAAGACGTGCTGGGATTTCGCCCCGGCGATGACCGCAGGCTGGCGAGTTGGAGTCAGGTCGTTGAATACTTCAAAAAGCTCGACGCCGCGAGCGACCGCGTAAAGTTTGAAGAATTGGGACGCTCGACTTTGAACGCGCCGTTTGTGATGGCGACTATCAGCGCGCCGGAGAACCTGGCGCGCCTGGACGAGTTTAAGGAGATTCAAGCTGCGCTCGCAGACCCGCGCACGCTTGGGCCAAATGCTGAGCGCAAAGCGCGACGGCTCATCGCGCGTGGCAAAACAATCGTGCTCATTACCTGCGGCATACATTCCACAGAGGTCGGCTCTTATCTCTCAAGTATGTTGATCGCGCACCGCCTGGCTTC
Source organism: Pyrinomonadaceae bacterium (assembly GCA_036387475.1). GTDB lineage: Bacteria > Acidobacteriota > Blastocatellia > Pyrinomonadales > Pyrinomonadaceae > DASVTR01. The sequence continues at coordinate 227,820 of DASVTR010000020.1, forward strand.
GAGCGACGAACCATCCGTTCAGAAAATCCTGCGCGAGACGATTGTGCTGCTCGTGCCGTCGCTCAATCCTGACGGCGTTGACATCGTTAAGAACTGGTATGACAAAACGCTCGACACCGCTTTTGAAGGCACAGACCCGCCCATGCTCTATCACAAATATGTGGGCCACGATAACAACCGCGACTGGTATGCCTTCACACAAGACGAGACGCAGATAACAGTGGATAAGATTCACAACGTCTGGCGTCCACAGATCGTGCACGACATACATCAGCAGGGCGCTTACGGCGCGCGGCTCTTTTTGCCGCCCTACATGCCGCCCGTCGAACCGAACGTGCCCAAACAGATTACCGAAGGCTTTACGAAACTCGGCACGGCGATGTCGCAGGAGTTGCGCGCCGCCGGATTTAAAGGCATCACCAACAATTCGACCTACGATGCATGGACGCCCGCACGCGCCTACTCGCACTATCACGGCGGCGTACGCATTCTCTCCGAGACAGCCTCGGCCCGGCTCGCCTCGCCCATCAACGTTCCGTTCGATGAACTACGCACGCGCGGCGACGGCTACGACCCGCAGAAAGAGTCGGACAAGTTTTCTCCCGTCTGGCGCGGCGGAGAGTGGCGCTTGCGCGACATCACCAACTACATGACGAGCGCTGCCTTCTCGCTCCTCGATCATGCCGCGCAGAATCGCGTGCGTTGGCTGACCAGGTTTTACGAGATTGGGAAGGAAGCCGTGCGGCCACGCCGCAAAGGTGAGCTATGGGGCTATCAACTCGTGCCCACATCAAAAAATTATTTACTACTAATAGCCGCACTGCAAAGGGGCGGTGTCCAGGTTGATTGGTGCGAAACAGGAAAACGCAGAAACAGTGCGATTTCTGTTGCGCAGTATGTGAAACTCGCTCAACCCTATGGTGCTTTTGCCAAAGCATTGCTTGAGAATCAAGCTTATCCGAATTTGCGCGACGCAGCAGGACAGCCCGTCGCGCCTTACGATGTCACGGCGCATACGCTGTCTTTAATGACTGGCGTGGACGTTAAGCCTGTCTATGCTCCGTTTCAGTGTAAGGAAGCAGAATGGTGCGACGATAATCATTTGCCTGTTTATGCTTTGGATAAAAGAGTGGCGATTTATAAATCGAGCATTCCTTCGATGGACGAAGGCTGGACGCGTTGGGTCTTACAGCAAAACGGCAACTTTTATCCCTATCAGGAGATAAACGACGCCAAAGCAGATAAACCGCCGTTCTCCTCTCTCGGAGATGCGGAAGCGCGCCGGGGAAACCTGCGCGCTAAGTATGACACAATTATTCTTCCTGACCAGTCGGCGCGCGCCATTCTTAATGGTCATAAACTAGGCACAATGCCCGAAGAGTATACGGGCGGGCTGGGCGCTAAGGGCGCGCAGGCATTGCGCGAGTTTGTCGAAGAAGGCGGGACGCTCATCGCGCTGAACCGTGCGTCTGCTTTCGCCATCGAGCAATTCAAGTTGCCCGTGCGCGACATCACAGAAGGACTAAAGCGCACGGAGTTTTACGCGCCCGGCTCAATTCTCAGGACTGAGATAGACACGACACATCCGATTGCTCAGGGCATGCCGCGCGAGTCAATCGCGTGGGTGGAAAATTCGCCCGTGTTTGAGATTAAGAGCGACCCGGCGGCGCTGGCTCGCGTCCGCATCATCGCGCGCTACCCGTCAAACGCGGGGCCGCTGCTCTCCGGCTGGCTGCTCGGCGGCGAAAGAATCAGAGGCAAAGCCGCGTTGGTCGAGGTGGGATTGGGGCGCGGGCGTATCTATCTTTTCGGCTTTCGCCCGCAGTATCGCGGGCAATCGCTGGCAACCTACCCGCTCTTTTTTAACGCCATCAATACGTGAACTCTTGATGGCCCATTGACGACCCTGCGATGGAGGGTTTGTGATGAAGCCAAGATATATCGCGATAAGGATGCTGCTCGTCAAGTTGTGCGTTTGTCTCTGCGTGTCGGCTGCTCTGGTTGGCTGCGTGAATAATGCAAACGTGCAGAGTACGGACAATCGCTCGGCGTCGCGCGGCGGCGAGAGCAGGGCTGAGGAAGTCTGTCGTAGATACGCGTCATGCGGCTGCCAGTCATTTGATGATTGCATGTCGCAGATTGGCAGCGACCCTGCGATAGATCAGCCCGGCATAGGCGATTGCATGCTGAAGTCGAGTTGTCAGAGTTTGTGCGCGGGTCGTCCGGACGGTTGTCCGAAAACAGGCACGGGCGCAGGGAATCCTGGAGGCGGACAGCAGAGATCGAATTGCTCCGCGATTCCTTGCAGCAAGAACTCCGACTGCCCTTCGGATTGCTACGGAGGCTGCGACGGTGTTATCTGCTACTCGTTCTGAAGAAAGCCTGTACGTAAAGCAAAATCGGACTGTTGCCCTTCGTCGGAAGCTTGAACATTTGGGGGCGCTCAGGCGTATAATGCTGACGGAAGACGCCCGGCAGAAGCGCGAACCCTGAAGGAAAGCCAATAGCGCAGGCGTCCCAACGGCCACATGGTCACTGTTCTCGTCACCTCGTTTCTCCTGTTTGCTGCAATCTCCTACGCTATTTACTGGTGGCAACGCAGTTCGTCTAACGAAAATTCGGAGCGCATTTTGCCGCCGTCACGCATGGGCGGCCTCTTTGGCGAATTGAGTCCCGCTGACGAAGCCGCACTCTTAGCAGCCGAAAAGGAAGCAAACAGGTCAGCACATCGCGCCGCTCTGCTGGCACGCGCCGTAGAGGGCGACAAAAAAGCCCTGGACGAAGCGCAGGCTACGGATGACGCGGGACTATATGACGAAGTGCTGAACGCGCTGGCCAAGCAAGCAAGCACTGACCAGAGCTTGCTGTCGCTTGTCTCTTACGTCGCAAGAAACGACCTTTTACGCGTCAATCCAAAGCTGGCCGAAAAGTTTATCGAAAGCTGGAAGCGCTCGCCCGACCGCAACACTACGGCCAAGATGCTGCACGTCGCCGCGCTCTCAGGCGATGCGTCCGTTTACCAGCGCGCAATTGAAACAGCCGCGCAATTTCTGCGTGAAGGGCGTGTGCCGTCGCTCGATGCAGACGAGTTGCGCCAGCTCGCAGAGAGTGAATACTGGATACTGCCCGCCGAGAGCAGAAACTCCGGCGCGGGCTTTGTCTTAAAACAACAACTGGCGCGTCTTCGCCGTGAATTGATGGCATCAACTAATAGTCGTCAATCGTCAACCGTCAACGAGCAATAGAAAGAAGCGTCTTTCTATTCACCGTTAACGATTGACGATTCACGATCCACCCTTTTAAGAGGACTACCATGAGCGAAACAGACATCACAACTTTCATCCCCTATCTCATCGTCGGCGCGATTCTCCTAATCGTGCTGCTCGTGATCCTGACACGTATCTTCGTCAACGTCGGCGCGAAAGAGATAGCGATTAAAGAGCGGCGCTACTTTGGCCGCAAGATGCCGCCCGGACGCGTCGTCGCCACCGAAGGCGAAGTCGGCATTCAGGCAGACGTGTTAAAGCCGGGCCTGCATCTCATCAAGTTTCCGTTTGAGAAGGTGGTACGCAAAGTGCCGCTCATCGAAGTAGGCTCAGACGAACTAGGCGTGATCGAAGCGGTTGACGGCGAGCCGATGCTGCCCGGCAGCATCTTTGCCCCAGACCGCGCGCAGAACGCGCACAACAATTTCCAGGACCCGATTGCTTTCATCAAGCAGGGCGGCGTCAAAGGTATCCAATTGCGCACGCTGCCGCCGGGCCTGTGGCCGATTCACCCATACCTGTTCCGCGTTTCAGTAACGAAGGTAACGGTCGTCCCGCCGGGCAAGGTCGGCGTTGTGACGGCAGCCGACGGCGCACCGCTCGACGCGGGCCGACTGCACGGCAGGGCCATCGAAGGCCACGTCAACTTTCAGAACGCAGAGCAGTTCGTTAGCTCCGGCGGGCAGAAAGGGCCGCAGGTCGAAATCCTGACGCCCGGCACGTATCGTATTCTGACGAATTCCGTCGACATTGATAACAACAATGCCGTCAAGCCGGGCCTCTTTACCGTCCGCTTGTTTGATGCGACCGTGATTGACGAAAACGTCATCGGCCTCGTCGAAGCTTTAGACGGCGCACCCCTTGACCCGCGTGATTACGTCGCCACGCCCGTCAAAGGCCACGACAATTTTCAGGACTGCAACGAGTTTATCACCGGCGGCGGACAGCGCGGGCCGCAGAAAGACATACTGCTGCCCGGCACTTACTACATCAACCCGCTCGTCTTCAAAGTGATTCCTGAGACGGCCAAGGAAGTTAAGCCGGGCGAGGTCGCCGTCATCGTCTCCAACATCGGCAAAGACCCCGGCGAAGAAGTGCGCCGTTCGATGGCCGCCAAAGTGCGCGAGAGGATGGAGCGCGAAGAGCAGGCGCACGTCGAACAGGCCGCCGCGCGTCTTGACAAGCTTTCGGATGAAAACCGTAACGTCTCGGAGATTCAGGAAGACCTGCTCTCCGGCGACCCTGCGGATCGTCGTCTCGACGAAGGCGCGCACGAAGCTTACGTCGTGCCGGAAGGATTCAGAGGAATTCAGGAGACTGTTGTTGGGCCGGGACGTTATTACCTGAACACGCTTGCCCTGAGTCCCATCGTTATCCCAACGACCAACCAGACCGTAGAGTGGACGGCGGGCGAAGTCAATCAATCGTTCAATCCGTTTGAGGTCATCTCGAAAGACGGTTTCACGATGCAACTCGAAGTGCGCGTCGTCTTTCGCGTCAAGCCCGAAGATGCGCCCTTCATGGTTGCCAAAATCGGCTCGATTGACAAGCTGATTCAGAACGTGATGCACCCGCTGATTGACTCTATCTTCCGTAATCAGGCTTCCGAAAGCTCTGCGATGGCCTACTTGCAGAATCGACACGAAGAGCAGGAACGGGCCGAAGCACGCGTCCGCGCGCATCTGCTGAAGTATCACGTTGACGTGGTTAACGTTCTCATCTGCCACATACACCTGCCTGCGGAGTTGATGAAAACGCAGACCGAAAAGATTCTCGCGGAGCAGCGGCAGAACATGTACGACGCACAACGCGAGGCCGAAGAGAAGCGCATTCAACTGGCACGCATCAGCGCGCAGGCCGACAACCAGAAAGACCTGATGGCTGCGACCGTCGGCGTTGACATCGCTGGCAAACGCTCAGAACAGCGCAAGGCCGAAGCCGATGGTGAAGCGCACTACATTCTCGCCACAGGCAAGGCCGAAGCCGAGAAGGTGCGACTGATGGGCGAGGCGCAGGGCGTCGCTTATCACGAACAGGTCAACGCGCTCGGCGCACAGGGCGTCGCGCTCATCGAGACCTTGAGAGTAATCGGCGATAAAGGCGTCCGCATCACGCCAGACGTGATGGCATCGGGCGGCACGGGCGACGGCGGAGGCGGCATCGGCACATTGCTATTGCTCAACCTCTTCAAAGACCGCTTGAACCTGCCGGGCGAAAACGGCTCGAAGGCGACCGTCAAGTAAGCGGGGAATAGTTAACGCAAGCACAATCGGCTGCTCTCCACTGAGCAGCCGATTGTGCTTTCTGCGTCTTTTGAGATTTCCGATGAACGTTGATTGAGCTACAGCAGCTACGAACTATTTTTTCTCCGGCTTGAGTTCCCACAAGACATTAACGATTACCCAGCGGCCATTGAACCTAGCCATGTGCAGATAGTCTATCCAAGCGCCCGCGACGACCTTAACGCTGGCCGCTCCCTCATAGACATCCAGAATAGTGACATCCTTCTGCTGCTTATCTTTCGGGGTTTTAGTTCCGCCGCCCATTCTCGTTCCCTGCACCAGCGACAGGGCGCTCATTTGATTGAGCCTGCTTCTGCCTGTTTGCGGATGTGTCTCCACTATTCTTTTCGCCAACTCAGGATGAAGCGCTCGCTCCATGCGTTCGGCGTTTCCTTCGTACCAGCCTTCGATGTAATCCAGAGCGGTTTGTTTAATCGCCGCTGCATCGGCGGCAGGCACAGAAGAAGAAGGCGAAGAGTTTTGCGCGCTCGTCTCCGTGCAAGTGTAGATGAATAGAAAAAGCGCGAGCAGAATTAAGACACTATTTTTTCTCACTGGAAACTCCTTTTGCATGTGTGGACTTACTGAATAACTATTTAATCGTGTTGACTTATCGAGCTTATTTGAGCAACTACTCAAGAGCGGCTTCTTCAAAAACACTCAGGTTGGCCCAGGCGGATTACTGAAGCACGATGTCGGCTATCTGGGCGGCAAGCGTTCCCAAGCCCAATCTTCCGCCGCCTTCAAGGTTCGTCAACAGCACCAGAGCGAAGCGTTCCTTCGGCAGAATGTAGAGGTCTGTGGTTGCACCTTGTTGTGCTCCGCCATGCCAGACCGAGCCTCTTCTTCCTTCCTGCCTATCAATAAACCAGCCCAGCCCGTAGTTCGTTTCTTTCCCGTCGCGCGTTTTCTGTCGCGTCGTCATCTGACTGAAAGTCTCCTGCTTCACCAACGCACCGTTCTGCACAGCGACGGCAAACTTCGCCAAATCTTCGACCGATGCGCAGAGACCTCCGCCCGGTATCTTGTAGCTCGTATCGTCAAGGGCGCGATTGCGCAGCGCCCCGGCGGTTGTTTTTCCATACCCTTGGGCGCGGTTGGGGATGATGTCGAACACGTCGTCTGCGCGAGCCGTGTTCATCCCGGCAAGCTTGAAGACATTCTCGCGCACATAGTCCACGTAGGCCATGCCCGAAGCGCCTTCGATGACGCAGCCGAGCAACGTGTAGCCGAAAGTGGTATACGTCATTTTCGTTCCCGGCTCGTGGTCGAGCGCGTCGTCTTTGAACAGGCTGAGCGCTTCGGTCAGGCTCGCGTAGTGGCGCGTGGTTTCAACTTCATCGGCACGGTAGTGGCGCACGCCGCTCAGGTGTCCTAGAAGTTGCCGCGCGGTGATGGGCCACTGTTTCTGCGGAAACGCAGGGCAATACTTCTGCACGGGTGCGTCCAAATCAAGCTTGCCGCGCTCTGCGAGTTGCATAGCGGCGATGGCAGTAATCGGTTTGGAGACAGAAGCGAGGCGATAGACGGTTGAAGACTTGGCCGGAGCGAAGTGTTCCATGTTCGCCATGCCGTAGCCGCGTTGAAAGCGCGGCTGGTTGTCCGTAACGATGGCGACGGAAATGCCCGGCACATTGTTGCGCGACATAAACGTCGAAATAGCCGCTTCGACTTTCGCAATCTTGTCGGCGGGCAAGCCGTTGATTGCTTGCGCCGCCGCAGGCATCGCAAGTGTGGAGACAACCAGCAGCGCAGCGCACAGCAGTTGAGGCATCGCTGTTCGGAGTGGCTTCCTCATATTATTTTCATCTATAGGCATGGACGTTGAGAGAATCGGCTATCGAATTGGCTGCGATGAAGCGTGCGGCGATTAGTTGTAAATGTCAACGTGAATCTTGTAAGCGCCGTCGGGCTTGCGCTTCCAGATGACGACAAAGTCGCACACGTAAGTTCGTTCAGCGCCGCCGTCATCAATCGTCGTGAGCGAAGACTTTCCGATTTGATACACCGTCTCTTTGTCGCCGCCAAGCTCTATCACTTCCAGCTTCCAGTCCCTGGCATTCTTAATGCTCGTCCAGTAGCGGTCAATGGCTTCGCGTCCCTGAATCTTTCGCCCGCGATGAGAAAAGATGGTCGCATCGTCGGCGTAAAAGCGCGCGACGCCAATCAGGTCGCCGCGCTTGAAGGTTTCCATCATCTGCCGATTGGCGGCGACAATCTGCTCGCGCACGGAGCCGGGCAGAGAGTCAATACTCTTCAACGGCTGAAGCGCAGTCGAAGCCGTGCCTGGGCGAGACGGCGACGAAGCGTTGCTCTGTGCGATGGCAGAGTAGTGACAAGCTGCGAAAAGCATCATGAGCAGCGACCAGGTTTTTCGTAAGCGCATGGCGGCCTCCTGTTTCTTCCGTCAACATCGAAATAGCCTGCACGCGCATGATTATGGCTGCATCCCGCGAAGGCGCAAGCGATTTGTGACAGGCGGCTGCTTTCGCGGGAAAAGCGGTCGGCGGAAGATAGAAGTCGGCATGAGCAAGGAAGCTTCAGGGCTTCAACAGCGAGTCCAGATTTTTTCGATAACGACGGCTCGAAGAGAGCTGCGTGCCGTCTTGCAGGACGACCCTGTATTCGCCGTTAAAAAGAGGCAGCAACTCTTTGATGCGCTCGATGCGAACGAGCGTCGAACGGCGTATGCGAAGGAATCCGGCCTCGTCAAGCTTGCTTTCAATCCCGTCCATCGTCTCGCGCAGCAGGTGCGATTCGCCCCCGGCGTGAAGGCGCACATAGTTGCCCTGCGCTTCAATCCAATCAATCTCGCCGACGCTCAGAAAGAAGATGCGTCCGGCTTCCTTGATGGCGATTCGTTCGAGGGGCAGCAGTGGCTCGCCGCCGCGCCGTTCGGCCTTGAAGCTTTGCAGTAGCGCGTCCAGACGACGATTCAAGTCATCGCTGTCTGGATGCAGGATTTGACGGCGCGCACGGGCGAGAGTTTTTTGAAATCGGTCCCGCTCGAAGGGTTTTAAGAGGTAATCGAGCGCGCCCGCCTCGAAGGCGCGAATCGCGTGTTCGTCGTAAGCCGTGACGAAGACAATCGCCGGAAGCTGTTCAGCGCCGAGCGCCGCGACAACTCCGAAGCCGTCAAGCAAGGGCATCTGCACGTCCAGGAAGACCAGATCGGGTTGCTGCTCTTTGATGGCAGTCAGCGCTTCACGACCGTCGCCGCATTCGCCGATGACTTCAACGTCTTTTTCTCCCCGCAAGGAGAGGCGAATGCCGCGGCGCGCGACGGGTTCGTCGTCAACTATCAGCGCGCGAATCTTTGCCAACGGACTGTTCTCCGATCTCCTGCGGCGCGGTGTGGAAAGGAATCGTGACCGTGACCAGCAAGCCGCCGCCGTCCGCCGGAGACATGTCAAAGCGATGAGCGTCGCCGTAGAGCTTTTTCAGGCGCGCACGCGTATTCGCCAGACCGATGCCCGAACCATTCGGCTTGACGCCGGGGCTGATGCCGCCTCCGTCGTCGCGCACGCGTAGCTCTATGCTGCCGTTGCGCCTTTCGGCATGAATCTCGATTGTTCCGACGCTTGCGCGCGGCGCAATGCCATGACGAATAGCGTTTTCGACCAGCGGTTGCAGCAGCAGGTTAGGCACTTGCGCGTCGAGCGAATCAGGGTCAACCTGCCAGAGCACGCGCAAGCGATCATGAAAGCGCGTCTGTTCAATCTCAAGATAGCCGCGCAAAAATTCCAACTCCTGCTTGAGCGAGACTTCGTGCGCCTCTGTACTCCGCAAGGTCAGTCGCAGCAACTCGCTGAGACGAACAAGCATACGGTTGGCGGCATCTACATCTTCCTGCATCAGCACGGAAATCGTGTTCAGCGTATTGAAGAGAAAGTGCGGGTGGAGTTGCATTCGCAGCGCGCCGAGTTGCGCCTGGGCCAACTGCGCCTCCAATTGCGCGGCGTCGAGTTCGAGTTGCGCCGCTCGCCGCTCGCGCTCGCGGTAACGACGATAATAGTCATAAGCATGACTCAGCCCGACGAGCGACCAGTAGATAATCAGGCTGGTGTGAAACTCCGCGACGAAGAGGCTGCGAAATGATTGCAGCGGCGAAAAAGGTCTGGCCGCATCGCCGAGCAGCCATTGGTTCAAGAAGACGTAGCTGCCGAGTTGCAGCAGTGAAATGAACACGCTCGCGAGCAGATGCAGCGAAAGATTTTTCAGGTAATGGCCGCGCTCGATTGGGAAACGGCGCGCGAGCCAGACAATCGGCGGCGTCAGCAGCGCCCAGATGTAAGAGCAGATGAGCCAGACGGCGAGGGCGTGCCCCCAGGGGATGGGCCGCCCGGCGTATGCGCTTTGCAGATACGATTGCCCGGTGAAGAACAAAGCGAACAGCGTCCAGCCGCCAAAGAGCAAGCCCCACACGAGCGGGCGTCGTAGATTACTCGCTTCGCTGTTCATAAAAACATTTCTCAAGTAGACGCTTCTCTGTCGCGCCGTCAAGCGCAGGCATCATACAGGGCGCTCTTGTAATAAGAGAAGCGAATTCGCGTGGCTCTGTGGCTCTCTTATTTCGCTTCGACGATTAACAGCGAATTTTTATTACCGCTGCCGTCATCCTCTGTGGCCGCATTGCCGGGATCGAGTATCCAGTTGCCGTCGACTACGAATTTGTATTGATACTTTCCCGGAGCTAAATTTATTTTGCAAATCCATTCGTCGCCGCTTTTCGTAAAGAACGTCTGCGACGGATTCCAGTTGTTGAAAGTTCCGGCCAGCGCGACGGTCTTCGCGTCGGCGTGGCCCACCAGCCTAAACGTAGTGTTGCCCGTCGTCGAAGGCAAGAGCGTTTTGCGGGCGATGAATGTTTCCGCATCCGAGCCTTGCGCTAGTTTCGGGTCGAGGGCCAGCGCCTTTCTCATATTGGCTGTTTCCTTTCAGCGGTCGTGCGCGGGGCGGGCGACATCTCTTTGAAGGCCAATTCTATTCTGAGGAGAGACCGGCCTCCTTCAACACGAACGCGGGCGTTCGCGGCTCGCCCGCGAAGAAATCGTTTTTCTTCCCAGCCGCCATAGCCCAGCGGTGCAGCCAGGTGATGCCGCCCGGCCCTGTGTAAGTGTCTGGCGAATTGTAAGCCTTATCTTTCAACGCTTCGTCCAGCGTGATGAACTTGTAGCCGCGCCGCTTTATCATCTGCGCCAGTTCGCCGAAATAATCCGCGTTGAGCGCATTGGCGTGGAGCAGCAGGATTTGCTTCATCTCGTAACCGAACAACGCGACGGATTGTTTTTCGAAGTAGTCGAACTTGCGCTCCATGTAGGGAATGTAGGCAGCGCCGATGCGACGCATCATCTCCGCATCATTGCGCTCAGCCGCCTTCGCGTAAGCGATGGCGAAAATCCATTCAGAGTTATCTATCGTCACGGGCGCGATGCGATAGCCGCGCCCACTTAGAAACGCTTCAAACTTACGCTTCGTTTCCAGGTCAGCGCCGGTGTGCAGAAAAGGATGGCGAAAATAGCGTAGCCTCATGCCTTTACGGCGGAGCAGTTTGCTCGTCACAGCCTCGCCGCGAATGACATCGGCTTGAAAAGCATCGAGCGGCGTCGTGTTCAAATCTATATGCGAGAAAGTGTGATTGCCCAGTTCAAGCCCGGAGTCGAGCCAGCGTTGAAGCAGCTTAACCCGTGCGTCGTTTAGTTTGCCATCCGTGTGCAGCTTATTTTCGTTGACGAAGCCGATGGCCGGAACCTTGTTGGTCTTGATGGCTGCGAGCAGTTTATTGGTGACTTCAGTGTAAGAGGCGATGTCGTGGCGCGGAACGGAAACGAGCAGCAGGTCGTCGAAGGTGACGGACACCTCGCGGCTCGTCTTCGATGCAACACGCGGCATACTTTGCGGCCAAGCCCCCACCGTAGCAGCCGAGATAATTGCGCACACCAATACTGCAATCATTGAAAGTCTGTTTTTCACAAGCCGCTTTCTCCTCACGCTAAGCATCGCTCGTTTCGTTTTTACTATTCGAGCAAGGTCGCTGCGGGCTGCATCGCGCCGACCTGCTGCATCAACGCGAAGATGTCCCAGTTATTCCATGCCTCTATGATTTTGCCATCCTTGATGCGAACGATTGAGATACCCGTGATGGTCGCCTGTCTTCCTGTTGCCGGAATTCATAACTGGTCGCCCTGATGCGTCAACTGAGCAGTCCAGCGCGCAGTCACCTTATTGGCTTCGGCAATCGTATCCTCGATGGTCAACGCAAACTCAGGGAAAGCGCCGCGCAGTTTTTCAAAGAAAGGCTTAAAGCCCGCAGGGCCTTCGACATCGACACCGGCTTCGCCCAGACCATGAGCGATGCCGTCAACGGCGAACATCTCATCTATGGCCTCCGCTCGCCCTTTGTTCCAGACCTCTTCAAACCAACGACGGGTCAAAGCAACGTTTTCTTCAGACATAGCTCATCCTCCATCTTTGAGAATGACATAGATTATAAGTCAATCACGAACGATTAAGCATCGACAATTCAAGGGCAGGCTGACGAGAGTGAGTCAGTAGATTCACCCCAACGTGCGAAAGTTTCACTCTACGCTGCGAAAGTGTCACTCCACCCTGCGGATGATTAATCCCACACTGCAAACGATTGATTTCACACTGCGAACGATGAACTCCACAGTGCAAACGACTTACTCAACACTGCAAACGACTCTCTCAACACTGCAAACGATTCACTCAACACTGCAAACGGGCCACTCAACGGTGCGTCCGACTCTTTCAACACTGCGAACGACTCACTCAACAGTGCAGACGACTCTTCCAACGGTGCGTCCGGGTCACTCAACAGTGCATCCGGGGCAGTCAACAGTGCGTCCGCGTCACTCAACGGTGCGTACGACTCTTCCAACGGTGCGAACGGGAAGGTTTTTGGCCTAAAAGTGTACGCTAATCATTCAATCGTTGCTGTCGGCAATTGAAAACCTGCAACAATGTTAAAAGATTTCACCGCCCACGTGAGCGAAGAGAGAGAAGGTCGATTCAGGAACGGGTGTGGCGGGAGTCTGGCAGCGCTCTTATCTTAAATTTTACAGAGAGAGCAATTCGCCCTGTTTGACTCGCCTCTCAATTTTCTGGACATTCGTGAAGTCTTGCAGCGGGTCGGCGCTCAAGACCAGAAAGCTGGCTTCGTATCCCTCTTTGAGCCGACCGATTTTGCGCCTGGGGAAAATCGCCGCGACGGTCGTCTCACACCACATCTTGAGCAGCGTCAGATTATCGAAGACTTGCAGTTTGGCTAGGCTCAGCGCTTCGGCCACGGAAGTCGCGCGAAAGCTGTCGCTTCCAATCGCAACAGGAACACCGTGCTTTGTTAAGATTTGCAGATTATGAACGAGCATCCCGCGCACAGCGCGACGCAACTCCGGCTCCTTCTCTTTTTCGTTGAGCGCCCAGTTAATCGTCGTGTTTGAAGTGGTGACGACGACAACGCGACGACGGCCCGCGAGCCGCGCATCTGCTTCCGTAATCAGATAGCGCGACAAATCCTTGTAGTTCGCAAAGTCATTGCGTTCCGGCCTGAAGCCGGGCATGTGGTTAATCTCGTCAGCGCCCGCGACAAGAGCGTGATGAAAGTCCGTCGCCGTCTCGACGTGAGTTGAGACGCGAAGGCCCGCACGGTGCGCTCGGCGAATGATTTCCGGTAATAGTTGAGGGTCAAGCCCACGCCAGTCAAAATACTTTTCGTCGTCTCTGCGCTTCAAGTATTCCTCTGAATACATCAGGTAAGTTTTAATGAAGTCGGGTTTTCCCGCTTTGATTGTTTCCCACTTGCGATTGAGGTCGGCCAGGTTGTCAACGGTGTAGTAAAACGCGCCCTCTCCATCCGCTGCGGTCATGCCGCGGCGCTCTATATTGCGCTTCACAATCTGTATCGGGTGTCCGCCCGTGGCGGTCAGGCCGCCGCCAGCGAAGATAACATCTATGCTCGTCGGAATGTTTATCTTGCCGCTGAGCGGCGCTGTCGCACGCGGCAGGCTGTTAGGGTTCTTGACATAAAAGATGCCGCCTTCGAGATACATGCGTTTGACGCGCGCAAACTGTTCTTCGCTATACCAATCAACGTTGTGATTGTGCGCTTCGCCAAAGGGCGGCACGACATACTTACCCGTCAGGTCAATCACTTCATCAACGAGAGCGGGCTTTCGAGAGGTCAACACGCCGCCGCTTGAATAGAATTTCTTCTTTGTAAACTTACTCCCGTCAAACCACAGCCCGTTAACAAACTCGTAAGCCTTCGACGAAGATTGTCTTCCCTTTGCCAAACTCTGTCTCAGACTGACGAGCGCCGCAGCAGCACTCGCGAGAAAAGTTCTACGGCTCAGATTCTCAGCACAACGTTTTTCAGCATCAGACATGGCTCTGCCTTTCGTTTACCAGCAACTCTACGAGATAAACACCATGACTCCTGCTTTCGTGGCGAAAATTGTCGGCTGCTGCTGCGAGATTAACAACTTTGACGCCGCGCGCCGCAGTCCAAAGAGTTAATGCTCATCTGGCGAGCGTTCCAGCGCGGCGCGATCCCAGTTAGCTAGATTCGCCGCCGCTTCATAAGTGCTGTGCAGAAACTCCGACAGCATTTCTTCCGGCGAATCTGCCTGACGAACAGCATTGTAGAGCAGCAGAAACTCAGACATCTCTCGACTGTAAAAACCCTGACGGGGACGAATCATTGCCTCCTTTAATCCGGCAGGCTCAGGAGCAGCGTAAGCATAGAAGGCTGGCTCTGGAAGCGCCGCGCCGCCCGGCCAGAAGCCATGACTGATAACCTCGTGCGAGTAAGCTTCGCGCGTAATGGCATCCGCGCCCTCTCGTTCGGGCGCACGCCTGCCTGAAAAGCGCGTCACCGCCAGGTCAAAGCTGCCCCAGAAGAAATGCACGGGACTGACCTTTCCAATAAACGACGAGCGAAACTCCTTAAGAGCTTTGTCCGCCTGCACCAGAATGCGCCAGAAACGATTGGCGTATTCGGGGTCATACGAGGCGTGCTCTTCATCTTTTTCAAAGGGGATAGGATTTTCAATCTCGACGGGCGTCGTCCAGATTTTGATTTCAAGGCCAAGACTGTGAAGGCGCTCCATCACTTCACGATAAAAGGCCGCGACGGAGCGCGGAACGAGAGCGATTGATTCTGTCGCTCCATCATCGCACTTGATGATGAGTTGGTGGTCAATAAAGTCGAAATCCATTTCAAAGATTCGTTGATTGTAAGGAATCGCCGAAGTCGTCAGCCCGCGCGCCGTCACATACAGCGGGACTTGCCACCAATGGTTGACGTGCGGGCTTTGTACGAGCCGGATTTTTCCAACGACCTGCGTCCACATGTGCAGCGTCGCGCAGGTATCCTTCCACTGCTCAAGAGGAAGGCTCGGCCAAACTTCGCTGCCCGCATCTTTGCTCTGCAAATTTGAATCGGTCATGATCGAATTGTCTGCCTTTTCTCTGACAGGATTAAACCTTGTGAATCGCAGATGAAGAGAGTAGTGATACTATTCACCAAAAATCTTTCAGGCGTGCAAGCTTATAGGCAGCAAGAGCCTTAATCAAGAGCAGCGAGAAACGGAAGAGATGCCTTTCCAACCGTGATTTCGATTGACGACGTAAGGACGCTTTCAGATGAGCACAACCAGACCGCTCTTTATTCCCGTCATCCTGGGCACAGCGCGACAGGGCCGCGCCAGCGAAAACGTTGCCAGATTCGTCTTTGAAGAAGTGGCAAAGCGAGACGGCGTTGAAACGGAGTTGATTGACATACGCCAGCTTCCGCTCTCGACGCAGGACGCGGGCGAGGACATCAAGGATGCGCAGTTTTCCGCAACCATCAATCGCGCAGACGCCATTGTCATCGTCGTGCCGGAATACAACCACGGCTATCCGGGCTTGCTCAAGCATGTCTTGGATACAAACTTGAAGGAATACATACACAAGGCGGTCGGGCTGTGCGGCGTCTCCGCCGGAGGCTTCGGCGGCACGCGTGTGATACAGAATCTTTTGCCTGTGATGCGCGAGCTTGGGTTGGTGACTATTTTCTGGGACGGAAACTTTTCCGGCGCGCGCAAGCTTTTCGATGCCAACGGTAAGCTGCTTGATGAGTCGTATATCGGGCGCATCGACAAGTTTTTGAAAGAACTCATCTGGATGGCGAAGGCGCTACGCTACGGACGCGAAAACGTTTCGTTGGAGTAAGACTAAAAAGTGTCGGAGGCGAAGAAGATGGACTGTCCAGATTGCGGCGTACAGATGAACTACCACGCCCTGAAGATTGACTACGCGG
This sequence comes from Pyrinomonadaceae bacterium, assembly GCA_036387475.1. Lineage (GTDB taxonomy): Bacteria > Acidobacteriota > Blastocatellia > Pyrinomonadales > Pyrinomonadaceae > DASVTR01. Next base: position 243,692 of record DASVTR010000020.1, read on the forward strand.
CTGAACCAGGTGATGCTGAGCACGCCGATGATGCTTACGGCGCTCCCCTCGTCGAAGCCCACACCTGCCCCAAATGCGGCAAGACACATGCGCGTCGTCAAACCCTTGCGCCCGATGACGAGCAGAATTAATTTCACAGCGCATCAGGAAGAAAGCAGAGCGTTGAGGCAAACGAAAGCGCCGCGCCCCTGTCTATTAATCCGGCACGTTGCGTTTAAGCTCATCGAGCCAGACGGTGGCCTCCGAATCAGAAGGCGCACGCCAGTCGCCGCGCGGTGAGAGAGAGCCGCCAGAGCCGACCTTCGGCCCGTTTGGAATGCAGGAGCGCTTGAACTGGCTAATCTTGAAGAAGCGATAAAGAAAGACTTCCAGCCAATGCTTGATCGTGGCTAGGTCATACTCGTGATGCTTCTCATCCGGCAATTCGTCGGGCCATGCGCCGCGCCGCTTATCGCTCCAAGCGCTATGGCTGAGAAACGCGACCTTGCTCGGACGAAAGCCGAAGCGCGTCACGTAGTAGACGTTGAAATCCTGTAATTCGTAAGGGCCAATCTTCTCTTCCGTGCTCTGCGTCGGCTTCTCCTGCTCATCATTTCCGGCGGGCACAAGCTCAGGCGAGATTTCCGTATCGAGGATGGATTGCAGGATAGCGCTCGTCTCCTCGTCAAACTGCCCTGAGCCGACGACCCAGCGAATCAGATATTGCATGAGCGTCTTCGGAACTGAAGCGTTGACGTTGTAGTGAGACATGTGGTCGCCGACGCCGTAGGTGGCCCAACCCAGAGCCAATTCGCTCAAGTCCCCTGTGCCGAGCACCAAGCCGTTATGAAAGTTTGCCAGCCGGAAAAGATGAGAGGTACGCTCGCCCGCCTGCACGTTCTCGAAAGTAATATCGTAGACCGGCTCGCCCTTCGCGAAGGGATGGCCCAAGTCGCGCAGCATCTGCATACACGAAGGCTTGATGTCGATTTCCGTCGCGCTAATCTTAAGAGCGCGCATCAAGGCGTGCGCGTTTTTGAGCGTCACATCGCTGGTGGCAAAGCCGGGCATCGTGTAGCCGAGAATGTTCTCACGCGGTAAGCCTAAGCGGTCAAACGTCTTGGCTGCGACAATCAACGCGTGCGTCGAATCAAGTCCGCCCGAAACGCCGATGACGATGCGCTCAATGCCTGTGCTCAAAAGACGCTTCATCAGGCCGTGTACCTGTATGTTGTAAGCCTCGTAGCAGCGCTCGTCGCGCACAGAGGGGTCGTTTGGCACGTAAGGGAAACGCTCTACGCGCCGCATCAAAGAGATGTCGCTCTTCGGCACTTCAAACTCAAACTCGACGCGTCGAATCTGCTGCACGCGCTCGCGATGCTCGCCGACCGAATCGTTAAAGCTCGTCATACGCATACGGTCTTGCGCTAGACGCTCAAGGTCTATGTCGGCGGCGATGATCTGCTCGTCCGCTGCGAAACGCTCGGCTTCGGCCAGCAGTTCGTTGTTTTCGTAGATGAGCGCGTGGCCGTCCCAGGCTAGGTCTGTCGTTGATTCGCCCGGCCCGGCAGCCGAATAGAGATAGGCTGCGATGCACTTGCCGGACTGCGAGGCGCACAAATCGCGGCGATACTCCGCTTTCCCGATGGTAATGTTGCTCGCAGAGAGATTCGCCAGCACCGTCGCCCCGGCAAGCGCGGCGTAGGTGCTCGGCGGAATCGGCGTCCACACGTCCTCGCAGATTTCGACGTGCAGCGAAAAGTCTTCGACGTTCACGGCGTCGAAAATCAAGTCGCTGCCAAACGGCACGCGTTCATTAAGGAAGCGCACTTCGCGGCTGACGGCGTTGCGGCCCGAAGTAAACTGCCGCTTCTCGTAAAACTCGCGATAGTTGGGCAGGTACGTCTTCGGCGTTAAACCCAGCACGCGCCCTCTGTAGATGATGACGCCGCAGTTAAAGAGCTTGCCCTCGAACCTGAGCGGAGCGCCGACGATGAGCACGGGCGTTAGCTCGCGGCTCGCCTCGACAAGCTCGGCGAGAGCAGCTTCCGTTGCGTCCAGCAAAACATCCTGATGAAAGAGGTCGTCGTCGGAGTAAGCAGAGATGCCTAGTTCTGGAAAGAGCGTGACGGCGACGTTCATCTCGGAGGCGCGGCGCGCAAGCGAGAGCGTTCTCTCGACGTTAAACTGCGGGTCGGCCACACGGACAAACGGAATACAGACCGCCGCGCGTATGAACTTGTGAGTGTAGATTGAATTAAAAGGACGCTGCATGACAGGCGGCAATGAATTGTTCCTTTCGCTTATCAAACTCCTGAGTTCGTTTCAGCGACTCTTTAGCCGAGAGTTTAACTCGCGGCGGGCGCTCAATCTTTATTTCCTTCAAATCCTTGAGCTTTTTCGCCATCCTTGCCTCCAAAATCTATTACTGCCGTTCAGCTTTTAGATTGTAGCACAGTGAGATTTTCTACTTCACGAGCGATAAAACCACTTAACGTTACTTCTCTTTGACGAACACAGAGTTGATATTGCCGCGACCGTCGTCTTCCTTCTGCGCGTTGGCCGGGTCTGTAATCCAGTTGCCGTCTACGACAAACTTGTAGGTGTAGCGGCCCGGAGCAAGGTCTATGCGGCAGACCCAATTGTTGCCTTCCCTGCCGCAGATAGTGGCCGCTTGATTCCAGTTATTGAACGAGCCGGCGAGCACAACGATTTTCGAATTCTCGTATCCGGCGAGGCGGAATGTCGTGTTGCCCGCGAGGCTCGGAGCGGGAAGCTGTAGCCTGCTCGCCGTTTCGGGCGGTGGGCCAAGTCCGCTGACGAGCATTCCCGTGACAGTTCCCTTCTCGTCCTTCTGAAACGTGAAGCGTCCTTCCGGCTGGTCAACGTCGAAGAATTCGACGGGCGAAGCGGCGGCGACTTGAATCCTGTACTGGCCGGAGGGCTTGATGAACAGCGTGCCGTTTTCCAGTGTCACATCGAAGACTATGTTCGCGACGTTCAGCGGCAATTGATAGCGCCCGACATAAGCTTGCAGGATTGACGAATCAACTTTCACAGTCTGCGGCGTGACAATCTTGTCGGAGAGAGTAAACTGCGCCAGCTTGCTTGCAACCTGTCCGGCACTAACGCCTTCAAGGTTGGTGAGGACGATAACGGTCGCTTTCTCATCTGGAAAACGCGAGATGAAGGTCGTGAAGCCGTTGATGCCGCCGCCGTGCGAGATGTTTTTCAGCCCGAACCTCTTCTCAATGCTGAAGCCGTAGCCGTAGTTGTCCCTGACAGGCGTAAAAATGGTGTCGAGCGTTTTCTGCTTGACGAGTTTTTCCGTGTACAAGGCTTGATCCCAGAGGTACAGGTCTTCGACGGTCGAATAGAGCGCACCGGCGGCGTGTGGAATCGTCATATCGAGATAAGGAGCATTGAGCAGCTTTCCAGTCCAGATGGTGTAACCGGAAGCGCGATGCTTGAGTATCACGTCCGCCTTATCATAGCCGGTGTTCGTCATCTTCAAAGGCTCGAAGATATTCTCGCGCAGGAATGTTTCGTAAGACTGGCCCGACACCTTCTCTATGAGATGGCCGAGCAGGACATAGCCTGAGTTGCTGTAGTTCCAGCGCTCGCCCGGCGCAAACTCCAAAGGCTTGTCTTTGAAGCGCGCGATTAGTTCCAACACCGTAGAGGGAAGGGCCATCGTCTTGCGGTAATCCGGCGCGCTGGTGAAACTCCAGATGCCGGATGTATGCGTCAAGAGATGATGAATGGTAACGGGCTGCCAAGCCGCAGGGCATTCCGACACGTACTTGCAGATGGAATCCTGCACGCTCAGCTTGCCGCGCTCTTGCAGCAACATGACGGCCATCGCCGTAAACTGTTTGGTGATTGAGCCGAGGCGAAACTTGGTCTGCGGAGTATTGGGCACGTCCGTCTCATAGTTAGCCATCCCATAGCCCTTGCTCAACAGCACACGTCCGTCACGCGCGATGAGAACAGAGCCGCTGAAGCGATTCTCTTTCGCCAGTTCATTTAAATGCGCCTCAACGCGCGCGACTAAATCCTGCGAGGGTGCTGTCTGTGCCGCGCCCTGCACGACGAGCAGCAACATGACAAAGAGCAATGCGGCGACGCGATTAATGTTAGCGAGTCTCTCTTTCATTTTCATCTCTCAATCAATGACGCTTCGTTTTAGATTGGTTTTGGACAGGCAAGAAATCAATTGAACGCTGCCATCATACCCGTGCCTGAGCCGCAGGCAAAGCAACGCACAATGGCGCTCGCTGCCGGAAGCGTAGCTACCAAAATGCTCGAAGATATTGCGCCGCGCTCTCAAGCGGCTTTCAGCAATAGCAAATAAATTGTTAAGGTCTTGACGCTAATCGTCAAGCTCAAGACGATAAGCGTTAATCTCCTGACTAAAGTCGCAGAGGACGCGACATTACTCGCTTTTGCCACTATTTTAGCTATTTTTATCGCAATTCAAGTAACTTTGGTCGTGACTTAAGCGACTTCAATCGTGACCTCAGCGACTTTAATCGCGACCAAAACGACTTTGGTCGTGACTAAAACGACTTTTGTCGCGACCAAAGTTACTTTTGTCGTGATTTGAGCGACTTTGGTCGTGATAAAAGCCACTGAGGTCGCGTTCTTAATGACTTTGGTCGTGATTCAAACGACTTCAATCACGACTTTAGCCAGTTTTGTCACGACCTGAGCGACTTTGGTCGTGATTTGAGCGACTTCGATTGCAATAAAAGTTACTTTAGTCGTGATTTTTGCTACTTCAATCGCGACTTTACCTGCTTTGGTCACGACCTAAGTTACTTAAGTCACGACTTTAGCGACTTTAATCACGGCTTTAGCGTCTTGAGGCAGAACGCTAATCTCGAATATCGCAATAAAAATTGCCGAATTTCGCTGTTATTTTGAGCTAGCGCGAGGGCGAGCGCCCGGCACTGTGCCTGTGTATTTCGCAATCGAGCCTTTTTCCCCTACGGCCCAGCCCGCGTCCGTCGCTCCTGCAAAGCTGGCGCTGTGAAATCCCGTTTGATTGATACGAGACCAGCTACGGCCATTGTCCGTCGAGTAGTCCGACCCCGACGGCCCGACGGCAATCAGCGTCGGAGCGGTCGTGCCCGGCACGTAAAGGACGCAAGACTTGTAGCCCTGCGGGCGAGAGTCTGTGATTAACTCCCAAGTTCGCCCGCCGTCGGTTGTAATGGCGACGTTGCGGTTCGCGTCAGCTTCCTTTTCGTAATCTCCGCCGACGACGACACCGTTTTTGCCATTCTTGAAGGCGATAGAGAAGACGCCCATCGGCGGCTTGCCGCTCGCGAGCGGCGTAGGGCTGACAGTCCAGGTCTCTCCGCGATTGGTCGAATGAAAGACGCGCGCCTGTGCCGCGCCGCCCGTGCCAAACCAGACGTTATTCTTCCCTTGCACGGTAATGCACGTTCCGCTGGCGGCGAAAGCGCCTTCGCCGTTGAGCGCTGGCGGCATCCCCGCGGCTGGCATCTGCTTCCACGTCGTGCCGCCGTCTCGCGTAGTGATAATCACGAAGCGCCCGTCAACGGGGTCGCTGACGGCTATGCCGTGGTCTTTATCCCAGAAGGCCATCGCGTCGAAGAAAGCCTTCGGGTTGGAGTTTGTAAACTGTAAAGCCCAACGATTGCCGCCGTCAGTCGTCTTGTAGATTCTGGATTTCTCTCCCGGCCCAATCGCCAGCAAGTAAGCCGTGTTAGCGTCAAACGCATCCACGTCCCTAAAGTCCAACTCCGCCGCGCCCGGCACAACGCCCGCGCTCCAGGTGCGCCCGCCGTCAACTGTTCTAGCAAAAGTTCCCTTATCGCCGCTGGCCCACGCTACCTGTCGATTGACGGCGCTGACGCCGCGCAGCCTAACGGTCGTTCCACTTTGCTGAGCAGTCCACTGAGCGCACGCAACGTCGGCGTACAAAACAGAGCCGAGCAGAATGATTGACGACAAACAGCCCGTTTTAAGAAAGCTCATCACGCGTTTCTCCTTTTTCACAACTATAGTACAGCCATTCGTTCTCGACCCGGAGCACTCGCACAGGGTATATTGGATACACACAGGATAAAAAATCATGAAGACACTTTTACGAATCACACTCGTCGGCGTTTTTCTCTTCGCGTGCTCCGTGCTGGCTGCGGGACAGGAGATTCCGAGCGCACCGCAAAATACTACGGAGAAGCTACGCATCCAACTGGCTGACGTGCAGGCCAAAGAAGCTGAGTTGCAGGCGCGCGAGCGGCAGTTGGATGAAGATTTGCGCCCGGAAAACATCGAACGCTCTTTAGCTGGCGTCGGCACGACGCGGCCCGAAGAGTTACGCGAACAGCGTCGTCGCCAACTTGAAAGTGAAAAGACGCGCGTGCGCGCACAGCTAGACCAATTGGCCCAGAGCCGCACGCGTCTCGAAGCCGCAATCGCCACCGCCGATGCCGAAGCTTACCGACGCAGCGCACAGGTCAATTATGCAGGCTCGCAGCCGCTCCCCGTAGCTCAGGACACGCAGAAAGTCGTCGTTCAAAACACCAAAAAAGCCTCAGCCCCAAAGAAACAGCGCCGCGCGCAAAGACGACGCCGCGCACGACGCAATTGAAAACCGCCGCCGGAGACACAAGCATGAACAGTAAAGCGACAAAGCAGAATACCCTCGACGAGCAAGCAATCACGAAGGCGGCGATGGCTGCTCTACATGACCTTGAGCTAGACATCGAAGTTAAATCTGTTGAGGCTGACGGCGACAATTGGTGCGTTCAGTTTACAACTGAGTATAGACAGGTCTGCGATACCTTCCGCGACCAGTTCGGACAGGAGAACAGCTTTGAACTCATCAGAGAAAAAATCAAACGCTCCATCCTCAAGCAACAACAGACTAAGATCAGGTCGGGCGTCAGAATCAGAAGAGGTAAAACCGAAGAGCGCCGTCCCACGTCTGATGTTCTGCTGCAGACGGCGTTGAAGACCATCGGAGGAGCAGTGGGCCAGACAGCCGAAGCCGCGGGCGAGATAATCAAACAGGCTTCGCATCTCCCTGAACAGGCGTTAACAGCATTGGCCGACGCGACGGGCAGCGCCAGTGCTGCATCAGGAACAACGCATCAATCCGTTGAGGGCGTCGAGCAGCCTCTAGCGCGTGTGCGCGTAAAGGTTGCCGCAAAATCCACAGCGAAGCGTCGGCCCGCTGCGCGTAAAGCGACATCGAAAAAAGGCCCGGCGGCGAAGAAGGCTGCAAAGAAGAAGGCTACGAGCAAGAGTAAGCGCGCATCTGTAAAGTCAAGCGCCAAATCCGGTACAAAGAGAACCGGCACAAAGAGCGGTAAGAAAGCTAAGTAACGAGAGGCGCATACAGAAAACACGAAAGGCGGTCAGCAGGAGCCGGAGTTTCATCCGAGCTATCCATTGCTGACCGCCTTTCGTTGTTCGGCTTCTCATCCGCACGGCCTGATTCATTGAATCTGCCTGAGCGAGAAGCCCGACGATGATTCTCCTTAGTTAACAGTTCCGCTCACGCGGGTGAGGAAAAGAGAGTGCATCGCCATCTCAAATAATTGAAACGCTTAGAACGGCGTTCCCGGAGACGCCGTGCCCGGCGTCGTGTTCTGGTTCTCGTTGTTGGCGAAACTCTCAACTACCCCCAGCGGAACACCAGTCTTTGACACTCCGCTCAGGATGTTGTCGCTGAGTACGGTTTCTGAGAGCCGCACGATGCCGCCGTTCGTTGCCTCTACGCCATCTCCGTTATTCGACGACATGCAGTTGCGCAAATTCATCCGCGCTGCCGTCCCGTCAGCCTGAAATCCCGCGTTGCCTTGACCGGTCGCCGAGCATCCACGCGCCGTCACAATGGCGCTGCCCACCGCACGGAAGCCATTCGTCCCGCTGAAGGAGTGGACATCTTCCAGATTAGCGCGGGCCGTCCCGCCCGTCGGCGCGATGGACACGCCCCCCGCCGAGCAGTTGGAGATGACCGTGTTTCTGACAAAGGTG
>DASVTR010000021.1:0-28214 GCA_036387475.1 Pyrinomonadaceae bacterium
GTGGTCTGTGGTCGGTGGTCAGTGCTCAGTGATATCTGTTTTTTACTGACCACCGACCACTGACCTCTGACTACTTCAAATTAAGTATCGGCCAATCGTGATGCAAAGCGGTCTGGCGCAGTCGCATGTCGGGGTTGACGGCTGCCGGGTGGCCGACGACCGAGAGCATTGGAAGGTCTGACATGCTGTCGGTGTAGGCGTAGGAATCCGAGAGGCTCAGGCCCTCGCGCTCGGCGAATGTTCTAATCCAGGAAGCTTTCGTCGCCGCAGCCATCACGGGCGGCAGCAGTCGCCCGGTAGCTATGCCGTTGACGAATTCCAGACGATTCGCCACGTAGTCTGTGATGCCCAGATATTCCATCAACGGTTTGACCGAAAGCTCAAGCGCGCCTGTGACGACGACCTGTCGCAAGCCGAGGCTGCGGGATTTTTCAATCAACTCGAAAGCCCCCGGAAAAATCGCAGGCTTCAAAACATCCTCAAACAGTTCATCAGCGAAGAAGCGCAGGCGGTCTTCGGATTCGCCCTTGTAGCGTTTGAAAAAAAGATCGTTAAAAACTTTCCGGCTATACTGATCCGTCACCGCGAAAAGCGGGATGCTCAAGAGCGTCGAAGCGCTTTTCTTAAAGCTGCGATACAGCCCCTGCTGATTCTTGGCGTAGAAACCGAGCGTGTGTACCAGATTTGTGCTGACCAGCGTCCCTTCCAGGTCGTAAAATGCAGCGGCTGCCAAACTGTCCTCCAAAGCGTGCCTTTGCGTCGTAGTTCGGTGAAACGCGCCGTAGATGATACCGGAGCATGTTAAGTAGAGTTGGAAATTCTACCTTATTTAGGCGCTTTTAGGTAAGCTGTCGCGCGCAAGCGAGACTGAACCGTCGTTCAGTAGTTCATCCATCTTGAGGGCTAACTGATGAATTTCAACAGGATAAAGAATCGCCTGAGTTTCGTCCTCGTCATGATTGGAGTGGGTTGGAGCGCTCTCAGTTATTCGCCGCAAACATTTGAAGCGCCGCCGCCGGGTGGCAATGAATCGGCGGCGGAGCTAATCGCGCAGGCGGACAAGCTCTATGCGGAGCGCGAGGATTTGACGCGTTTGCGTTCAGGGATAACTGCGCTCAGACGCGCGCTGACGCTTGAGCCAGGCAATTACGACGCGGCATGGCGCTTAGCCAAATTCAATTATTACCTCGGCGCTCACACGAAGGACGAGTCGGAGCGCGACAGGGCGTTTCGCGATGGCGCAGCAGGCGGAAAGCGTGCCGTCGAGTTACAGGCCAACAAGCCCGAAGGCCATTTCTGGCTCGGCGCGAACTACGGCGGCAGCGCGCAGCATAGCACTCTGGCCGGTCTAACATCCGTTGACAACATCATCGAAGAGATGGAGACGGTGCTCAAACTCGATGAGGGTTACCAGAGCGGCAGCGCTTATATGGTGCTGGGCCAGGTTTATCTGACTGCTCCGAAAATGCTCGGCGGCGATAAGCAGAAGGCGGTCGAGATGTTGGAAAAGGGTTTGCGCTTCGGCGAGAACAATGCTTTCTTGCGATTGCGGCTGGCGGAAGCCTACAGCGCCGTCAATCGCAACGACGAAGCACGTAAGCAACTCGAAGCGCTCAGCAACATAAAGCCGAGCGCCGATTACCTGCCTGAATATAAAGAGGCTATGGCCGAAGCTGAGAAGCTACGCGCTAAGATTTCCTAAGGATGCTCGCAATCAAAGAAAGACGACGGTGAATCACCGATGAATCAAAAGAGATGCTCATGCGAGCAGTTTGATAGACTCGAAGGAGCGAGCGTGACTGCTTACATCATCGCGTTTTTAGAGCAAGAGGGCCGCGCGACAACTGAAGAGAAAAACCGCTATCGCTGCCGCGTCTGCGGGCGCGAGTGGGAGAAACGCGCGCCGGAGATAAAAAGCGAAGGAACTAGGCCATCGCTGGTGCGATTGAGTAATGATTCGACCTCGCTCTAGAATCTCAACCCGAATTGCAGGTAATGGAAGGGAATATGCTCGGCTTCGAGTCCGGCTTCGCTGAGCTTGTCTATCATCCTTTGCGCGCCTGAATAGTTAAGAGAGTGTATGACGATCAGGGCTTCGCGGTGGCGGTCTGGGTTCGCGGCCAGCCAGTTGGCGACGGCATAGCCGGTACGCTCATCGTCAGGCTCATCGGAAAAGTAATGTTCTTCAATCAAATCGTGGTCGAGCAAGATAACTTCATAGTCTCGCCCGGCCAGCCATTCAAAAGCCTGCGCGACATCACAGGTCAAGTCAACCTCGCGCCCGGCGAATTTCTCCTGAAACCAGGCGCAGCGCGTCTCATCATCTTCGACAATCAGAATGCGGGACATACTCAACTACGAAGTCAGGAGTCAGAATCCAGAAGAAAAGAAAACCAGAATAAAATAAAAGCGGCTTCCGCCTTATCTTCTGGCTTCTGAATTCTGACTCCTGACTCCTGCTCTTACTTATTGCTTCCTTTCCTCAATTCTTCCAGCGTCTTCTTCAGCGATTCGAGCTTTTGTCCGGCTTCGCCGAGTTTGCCTTCAGCCGTCAGGCGTTGGTAGGCGGAGAGTTCTTCAGCCGCGCGGTTAATGAGTTGCTGCGTGCTTTGCGGTAGCACTGCTGCGGGCGTTTGGGCTGGCGACGGCCCTGCTTCTTCGGAGGGTTTCTGCTGCTGTTGTTGCTGTTGTCCCTCCTGTTTCTGTTCGGCAGGCTTCGCTGGTTGACCTATCAGGTTGGTCAAAGCTTCCTGAAAAGTTTGCCCATAGGCGAGACGATCCTGTGTGGCGACGACGACGATGCGTAGCTCCGGCATCGGGCTGCGTTCCGACCTCAGATAGATAGGCTCTATGTAGAAGAGCGAGCGGCCAATCGGAATGACCAGCAGATTACCGCGCACGACGCGCGAGCCTTGCTGATTCCAGAGCGTGAACTGGCTGGAAAGCTGTGCGTTCTGGTCTATGCGTGCTTCGATTTGAGCAGGGCCGTTGATGAGCCTTGATTGCGGAAAATTGTAGACGAGCAGGGAGCCATAGTTTGGCCCATCGCAGCGGCCAGCCATCCAGCCGATCATGTTCGGGCGGCTGGCAGGAGTGAAGGGAAGTATCTGCACAAATTCGCTCTGCACTTCCTCGCCCGGCAGTTGCGTTATCACGTAGTAAGGCTCTAGGGCTTCGGGCTGTTGCTGTTTATCCTGGCTGCTGCTCTGTGCCTGCCGCGCCACGCTCCAAACGTCTTCGCGTTGAAAGAAGACCTTCGCGTTCTGCGTGTGATAGAGGCCGTAGACTTCGCCCTGCGTCTTGAGCAGTGTTTCAGGGTAACGGACGTGTGCGCGCAAGTCCGCAGGCATCTGTGCCGCATCATGAAAGAGCGCGGGGAAGACGCCCGCGTAAGCGCGTATCAAAGGGTCTTGAGCATCAAAGACGTAAAAGACTGTCGAGCCGTTATAAGCATCAATTGTCACCTTGACGCTGTTGCGAATGTAGTTGACGCTCTGGTCACCGGCCCTGTAGTGGCGCGAGTAAGGGTAAGTGCCCGACTGCGTGTAGGCGTCCATAATCCAGTAGAGACGACCCGTATCAGAGACGACGATGTAAGGGTCGCTATCATAGACGAGGAAAGGCGCAAGGCTCGTGACGCGCTCACGTATATTGCGGCGCATTAGCAGTCTACTCTCGGACGAGACATCATCGGAGAAGGGCAGCTTGGATAAATCGCCGAGCGCCCACGCCAGCAGCATACGCCGGAAAAAGCCGCCGACCATGATGCCGCCCTCTTCCTCGTAAGCCGTAAAATTGCTGGCTTCGCCCTGCGGGAAATTAAACTCCTTCTGCTTTGTGCGAACGTAAATATCCGTGTTTGTCTTTTGCCCGTAGTAGATTTCCGGGCGAGTAATCTTGATGTCAGGTGCGCTAGATTCAATCGGCATATTCGAGAGCACAAACTGCGGCATCCCTTCGGCTGTAAAACCGTTAGACGTATTCATAGTAATGCCGTAGCCATGCGTGTAAATCAATTTCTCGTTGACCCAATTACGCGAAGACGACGGCAGCTTATCAACATCCAGTTCGCGCGCCGCCAGCATCATTTGCCGCACCTGTCCATTGGTACGATAGCGGTCAACGTCAACGTCCGGGAAATCGTAGTAGGTGCGAATCTCCTGAATCTGTCGAAGTGTATCTTGCAGGGCACGCCAATCCCAGAGGCGTATGTTTTCCAGCGTCGAGGTGTTGGCTTGCAGGTTCAAGCCTTCGACGGAAGGGTCTGCCTCGAAGTCGCGCATTTCGATACGGTCGAGTCCGTAGGCGCGCCGCGTCCAATTGATGTTGTGTTCGATGTAAGGGGTTTCGCGGCCCAACTCGTTTGGCTTGACGATGAAACTGGTCACATAAGCCGGAATGAGCATCACAGCGACGACGAAGACAGCTAACGGCAAAGCTATCGCCGCCAGAAGCAGACGCAAACTGCGTTTGGTAAAAGCATTAAGCAGCGCGATGGCGGCAGAGATAATCAGGGCCACGGCTACTATCAGCAAGCCCGGCAGCAAATAGTTGGCTTCCGTGTAGGTGACGCCGGAAAATGAGTCGTGATCTTGCCAGAGGTAAGGAAAGCGCGAGAGATACGTGCGCCAGGCCAGCATCAGCAGAAAGGCTGCCAGAGCGCACGAGACGGCGACGTAGCCTGTTCGCTGGATCGCTGTCGCCGCTGCCGCTGTTTTCAATTTCTGCGTGGATGAGAGAAACGCGTAAATAATCGCGGCGGCGAGAATAGCAAAGGCCAACACGGTCAGCCACCAGCTTATCGACTGATGCACGGGCAGCGTGAAGAAATAAAAGCCCAGCGATTTTTGAAAGATAGGGTCAGCGCCTTCCGTTCCCGGTTGATTAAAATAGAGCGCAAAGGAGCGCCAGTTATCTTTCATCGCCAACCCGAAGATTAGCCCGAACAGCAGCGAGACGGCCCACGCTACGGGCCGCACAAAACGCGCGGGCGCTATCGAGACGGCCTGGTTGTTAACCATGATGACGCGGCGTTCGAGTGCCGAAGCGGCAAAGATGCGTTCGAGCAGCAAAAACGCTCCGCGCAGGATTAAAACCGTCAGGACAAAGAAGACGAGAAAGGTGACGACCTTATAGCGAAAGATAGTCCAGTAGACGGAAGAGTAGCCGAGCGAGCCGAACCAGAGCGCCGAAATGTACATCGAGAGTCCGCGAATGAGCGCGAAGACGAGCAGCAAAGCGCCAAGAATGACCCAGCGCCGCCAACGGCGACGCGGCGTTTGCGGAGTAACATCAACAATCAGTTCATCATCATCGTCAACCGGGGTTGGCTTATTCATGTTCCATAGCATACGCCCAATCCGTATCTTCACTCAACGTCGTTTGCGTTGAGACCAACACCGCAGGCACAATCTACTCATTCATGATTTTTCATTACAGACGCTGGACGAGGAATCAAGCTTTCATTTATGACAGACATTGCAAACGTGCTCTCGCTACATTTCAGAGGTGAGCAACGCGCATGAAGTTAAAGACACCTGCGGTTAAGCGCGCGCGCCGCTCGCCTCTCTTCGTTTTCATCCTCACCTGCATTTCGCTCGGCCTAAGTTTCTCCTGCGCTTCGCGGCAAAGGGAAACGCGCGCACCTCTAACTTCCGTTCGCACGCTGGCCGGTGCTGCCAGTAGTCTCGATGCTTTGCGCTTCGGCAATCCCTTCGGCGTCGCGATTGCTCCCGACGGCACGGTCTACGTGACGGACGGAGAAAAAAATCAACTCACGCAAATTGCTCCCGATGGCGCGACGAAAGTTATCGCCGCCAATCTCAGCACGCCTTCAGCCGTCGCTCTTGCTCCAGACGGCGCGCTCATCGTCGCCGATACAGGCTCACACACCATCAAGCGAGTCGAAGCGGGAAGCGGCAGTGTAAAAATCATAGCGGGCGTCGAGGGAAGCGCCGGATTCGCGGACGGAAGCGGCGCAGCGGCGCTCTTTGATGGGCCAATCGGCGTCGCCGTCGGGACAGACGGCACAATCTTCGTCGCAGATACGTACAACGACCGGATTCGTGCGATTGACGCGCAGGGCACAGTCCGCACGCTCGCTGGCGGAAACGCGCCGGACTTCGCGGATGCGACCGCTGGCGCGCAGGCACGCTTTCATACTCCTTGCGGCATCGCCATTGCACCGGACGGCACACTGGTCGTCGCCGACACGGGCAATCATCGCCTGCGTCGTGTTGAGCCGAGCGGTGCAGTAACAACCATCGCCGGGACAAATGAAGCGGGCAGCTTCGACGGCTTACTCTCGATCGCGATTTTCGACGAGCCAGTGGGCGTAGCCGTTGACGTTGATGGCACAATCTATGTCGCGGACGCGGGAGTCGCAGCGCTTCGTGCCTGCACTTTCAAATTTATGCCGGAGGTCATGACGGTAGCGGGCGGCGTAATCGGCGGCCTCAAGGATGGCCCACCTGCGGAAGCGCGCCTCAGCATCTCTTCCGGCGTCGCCATCGCGCCGGATGGAACATTGATTGTGGCCGACACGGGCAACAGAGTCGTGCGGGCTATCCTGCCCGAAGGAAAAGAACGCGGCAGCGTCGTCACGCAAGAAGAGGCGCGGGCGCTTCGCCCTTCAGCTTCAGAGTTTCGCCGGCAGGGAGCGCCCCGCTGGCCTTACGAGCCACCAGAGCGCAAGCGTGAAATCGCCGCCACCTTCGGAGAGGTACGCGGCGAGGTGGCCGCAGATAAAGACGCCTGGTTTCACAACGGCCTGGACGTGCCGGGCGCATACGGCGAGACGGTGCGCCTCGTCCGCGATGAACGTGTGATGAATCCCTTGTCAATCGAAGCCGTCGAAACGTCGCGCGAGCGTATACGCTTTCCCTCGCTCGGCTACATACACCTGCGCGTCGGGCGCAACCGCGATAATCAACCTTTCAAGGATGACCGCTTCCGCATTCTGACGAATGAGCGAGGAGAGGTGACGCATGTGCGCGTCAGGCGCGGCGCGCAGTTCAAAGCGGGCGATGCGCTCGGTACGCTCAACGACCAGTATCACGTACACCTTATTGCCGGGCCTGTGGGGTCGGAATTCAACGCGCTGGCCGCGCTCGATTTGCCCGGCGTCAAAGATACGGTCGCGCCGACGATTGAGAAAGACGGAGTGCTGCTGCTGAATCGAAACGGAGAAGCGTTTGCTGCCGCTTCATCAAATGGGAAGGAAAAGCCGCGAGGGGAAAATGCTGCGCCGCTCAACATCAGCGGCGATGTCAGGATAGTTGTCCGCGCTTACGACCAGATGGATGGAAACGCTGCGCGTCGTCGTCTGGGCCTTTACCGCCTCGGCTATCAGATACTCAACGCCGAACGCGAGCCTGCGCCCGGTTACAACGAGCCGCAAATGACCATCTCTTTCGAGAGCCTGCCCGACGATTCTTCCACCGCGCGCATCGCCTACGCGCCCGGCAGCCAATCGGGTTACACGGGCCAGACCGTCTTCGCCTACGTCGTGACAAACAGAGTGCGCGACCGCGTGGCGAGCGAAGACTACTGGAACGCTTCCGCCCTGCCTCCCGGCGATTACTTCGTGCGCGTCTTCGCCGAAGACTTTTTCGGCAACCGCACGACGCGCGACGTGCCGGTGAAAGTAAGCAATGAGCAGTAAGCAGTAAGCAGTGAGCAGTTTTGTTTTTCTGCTTATTGCTCACTGCTTACTGCTTACTGTCCACTTTATCCGTGACAGAAATAGCGTTATATTGAATCACGTTTAAGAATCATTCTAAAGACAATCGTTGACCAGGGCAACGCTCAAGCCCTCAAAACCAGTTCTCCCCAGGAACAGTAAGACGAAGGCTCGGCTGGCGACCGAAGGCTTGCGTCTCTCTTATCGGGTTTGAAACAATCGGCAACCGAATTCCGTTTTTGTACGGCAACTGCGCTCTGTTTCCGCCACATCGGCTCAAGGAGAAAGTGCTATGACTATGAGAAAAGCTTATCTTAAATTGACGGCTCTGATCGCGCTCGTCTCGCTCTGCCTGAGCGCCTCCGTCATCCCTTCCGCCGCGAGTGTGGAGAAGGATAGAAAACCTGCTGCGCCAGCCATACGTGTCGCGCCTCCGGCTCCAGTCTTTGACGACGTGGCGCGTGTCGGTGAACTCACGGCACGCCGTCAGCGCGTCGCGCAGAAAATCGGGCCGCAGAGCATTATGGTTCTCTTCAGCACTGAGCCGCGTGTTTATACAAACGACGTGGATTTTGAATTCCGGCAGGAGAACAATCTTTATTACCTGACCAACCTGAACCAGAAGGGCGCGACGCTCGTCCTGATGCCCGGCAATTCGCAGTTACCCGAAATCCTTTTCCTGCCGAGGCGCGACCCCGCCGCAGAGACTTGGACGGGCCACATGTACAGCCCGGAAGAGGCGCGTAAGCTTTCCGGCATCAGGGAAATCTGGGAGGCGGGCGAGTTTGAGCCGTTCATGCGTGCCTTGCGCAACCGCCAAGCCTATCGACCGAAGGCCGAAGCCACTTTAATGAGCGCGGAGATGAACGCCAGCGCCCAGCCCATCACGCCGCCCGTTCCGCAAGCAGCGCAAACAACCGCCGCCGCGAGCGCAGCCATCCCCGCGCAACCCGTCAACAATCAGACGCCCGCGATTGTGACGACGACGAACGCTTCTTCAACTCCGCAGGGTTCGAGCGTCAGCACGACGCAGCCCGCGACCGCAAGCACAAACACTCCCGTCGCGGCGACGGGCTTCGAGCCGCTCTTCCGCGCGATGGCGACCAACGACGCGGGGCTTTACGTGTTGCTGCCGCGCGAACTGGGAAGCCGCGAGTACAAGCTGGAGCAGAACCTGGCAGCACAGTGGGCCAGTATTACTACGGGCTTCAACGTACGCAGCGCCACACCCATCTTCGCAGAGTTGCGACTACGCAAGTCGCCTATGGAATTAAAGCTCTTGCAGCACGCGATTGACATTACGACCGAAGCCTTCGGTCGCTCTATGGCCGCCGCCACGCGTTCGCAGTGGGAATACGAGGTCGAGGCCGAAGTCGAGTACACCTTCAAGCGTCGCAACGCAGACCAGTGGGGCTACCCTTCCATCGTCGGCTGCGGGCCAAACGCCACGACGCTCCACTATCAGGAATCACAGGGACGCATACGTCCGGGCAGTCTCCTCTTGATGGATGTCGGCGCAGAGTACGGCCACTACACTGCGGACGTGACGCGCACGTTTCCCGTCAACGGCAAGTTCACGCCCGAACAGGCGGAGATTTACAACATAGTGCTCGCCGCGCAGGAAGCCAACGCACGCGCCACCAAGCCCGGCGCAATCTTTCCCAACGACGTACACAACGCTTCGCTCGAAGTTATTAAAGACGGGTTGCTGCGCCTCGGCCTGATTACAGACCGCGACACAGACCAGTATCGCATCTGGTTCATGCACGGCACGTCGCACTGGCTCGGCATGAACGTGCACGATGTCGGCGGGCGCGGTGTGAAGCTTGAGCCGGGCATGGTCTTCACCAACGAGCCTGGGATTTACATACGCGAGGATGCACTCGAATACTTGCCGAAGACGCCGGAGAACGAAAAGTTTATCGCCGCCGTGCGTCCCGCCTTCGAGAAGTACAAGAACATCGGCGTCCGCATCGAAGACGATATGCTGGTCACAGCCGACGGCGTTTGCTGGCTGACAGAAGCGCTGCCGCGCACCATCCCTGAGATAGAATCACTCATCGCCCGCGCCTCGCGCGAGTTGAAAGCCAGAGCGGTTGACCTGAATCTCTTCGACTTGCAGCGCACGCTTCCCGTGCTCGCCGGGTTCGACGGCGGGCATCCTTTCAAACTAGCAGCCAGCGGCTTTGATTTAGATTGGCACGGCGAGACGGAACTCCCCGGTTATCTCGGCGGACAAACCCTTCGGCGCGGCTTCGTCTTCATCGGCCCAGCCGGAGAATACGCGCGGCACAGTCATCATCAATAGAGCGAGTGAGGCTTTAAGCGAAGCCTCTAGAGCCTGAAACAAATGGCGTGGAGGAAAATGAAAGCACATATCTTCATTTTCCTCCACGCCATTTAATTTTCCTTGGGCTGATGAAGGACGTACTATTCGTAGCTCAAGGCTTCAACGGCGTCCTGCCGTGCGGCGCGCAGCGCAGGATAGAGCGCGCCGAGCGTGCCGCCGACGAGGCCGACCGCCAGCGCGACCAGAATCCAGCGCGGCTCAATCTCTATGCTCAGCGTGGTCGAGCGCATCACGGCGAAGCGGAAGATGAGCGTCAGCACGATTCCCGTCAACACGCCCAGCACGCTGACGATGATAGCTTCCTGTTCGATGACCCACGCGATGGAAGCTTTCGACATACCTAGAGATTTAAGAACGCCGATTTGCCGTGTGCGCTCTGTGACGGTCGTGTACATCGCCAGCAGGATGACAAGCATGCTGATGGCGGCGGCAATGGCGACGACGACGTTGATAAAGACGTTGAGCGCTGGCACGCCAGAAGCGTAAAGCTCCGGCAAATCGCGCGTGAAGATAATCTGGTCTTCTGGAAATCGCTCGCGTATGCGTGCGGCGACTTCCTCCTGCTGCGCAGGGTCTGTGCAGGAGACGAGCACGGCGGTGCATTTGCCCTCTGTCCCGAACTGATCCTGCATCGTTGCGAGCGGAATCTTGATGCGCCCGCCGCCGGGCGGTTCATAGATGCCGACGATCTTATACGGGCGCTCATAAAGCTCCACGGTCGAGCCGACGCTCGCCTGCCTGTCTTTCTGCCAGATGGTATCGACGATGGCTTCGTAGCCGCCTTCGAGCTTGCGCCCCTCCTTGATGGTCAAGCCTGAGAGCGCCGCGTACTCGTCAAAGTTAATCCCGTCAACAAGGCGATTACCAAACCCCTTGTCGCTCTTGTCTAAGCTTTGACCGATGGGCACAGCCATTCGCACGCCGGGAATTTTTGCAAGCTCCTCTGCGCGTGAGACTGGCATCAGGAAGGGCTGCGAACCGGTGAGGCCGAGCGTGCCTGAGCCGCTGACGCGGATTTCGGCGTTCATGTTCGCCTCACGCCGCCCGCGCTCGCGCAGGACTCCGTGGGCCAACCCCGTTGTGAAGATAATCAGCATGACTCCGATGCCTATGCCAAGGACGCTGACGGCTGTGCGCGCGGGCCTGTGCGCGATGTTTGAGAGAACAAGGCTATCCATAAGTTTACGCAAGCGTGGGCTGCGCTCCATCATGCGACGCGACGCAGATGGCAGAGCTCGCCAGAAGAGAATAAAGAGTCCGATTGTTGTCCAGAAGACCGTTCCCGCTTTCCGCACCAGCGCCAGCGTAAATCCGGTCGCGGCGGCAAACCCTAAAGTTCGCAGAATGACCTCCGTCCCGCCTTCGTAGACGCCGATGGTCGCAGGCACGAAGCCGAAGACGAAGTTAATAATCTTGGTCAGCGACTCAATAACATAAGCGGCCTGCACGCGCGGACTGTAGCCGAGCATACGCAACGTCACGTAGACCTCCACCACGCTCGACGCGTGCGCCAGAATGTTATAGCTCAGCATCGCAAAAAACGAGCCGGGGCGATGGTCGTAAAAGTCGTAGATGTTTGATTCGAGTTGGTAGATGTGCTCGCGTCTGGAAGTCAGCGCTTTGGGATGAAAACCAAAGCGTGCCAAGCGGTCGATTATCCACGTCAGCAGCATCCCGCGCCGTCTGTGCGCCAGCGCAACGGCCAGAATGAAGAGAAACGCGCAGGCCGCGATGACGATTAACACGTAACTGACCACGCGCGGCAAAGCATAAGAGGCCAGCATGACCAGCGCGCCGCCGAGAATAAAAAAGACTACGGAGAGGTAGTAAAGGATATTGTCCATCACCAGCGCAGAGACGCTGGAAACGAGCGGGACGCGTTTACGCAGGAGCGCCACCTTCGTCGCTTCACCGAGCAGCGGCCCTGCAAAGGTCAGAAAGCTGACGGCCTCGCCGCCGAGCCGTGCGGAAAATGCCTGAAAGAAATTGAAGCGGCGATGCTCCGGCGGGACGGCTGTGCGCATCGCAAGCGTTCGCAGGATGTGTCGCGAGCCGTTGATTCCGAGCAGGATGAAAAAGCCAAAGCCGATTCGCCCCAGCGCCTCGAAAATCGGCTGCACCCCGACGCGATTGACGACGTAGACTAAAAGTGCGACGCCAAGCACAAAGGCTATCACCTGAAGCCAGAGGACGTAGCGGCGCGGCTTCTTACCCTGTCCAGCCTCCAACGCTTCATCATCAACCGGCAGTTCACCTGCATCTGCGGTCGTCTCTCTCAACTGCTCATCGGTTATCATTAAGTTGCGTCAGCGCGCTCCGGCAGCGACCGGCGACACGTTCTGATTCTTGTTGCCGCCCAGGACTTCTTTAATAATGCGACCGGGAAAGGGACGAAAGCCGCGCTGCCAGAGAACGGGGATGGGCACGCGCTCGTCGCGCAACTGTCCTGTCAACGCCAGCACGGTCGGCACAAAACTCAAGCTGTCATACGGCTCTTCGACTACTTCGCGGCGCGGGATGCCCGTCTGCTCGCCTCCGGCCAACATCAATGTCGAGTGCGTAGAGATGCGGAAGAACGAGCCGTGATTACCGCCCGGATTAAAGCCGCGCACGTCGAAATTCCAGTGATTGTTAGCCAGCACCAGCACGTCCGTCTCCGACAAACGCCGCTGCCTTTGCCGAAAGCGGCGAATTAATCTCTCATCAACGGAGAGGCCGGGCACGTCCAGCATCAACGTTTCTGGAACGTGCTGCGAAAGCTGTTCATTGAGGCCGACAATCGCGTTAGAGTAAGTTGTTTTATGCAGGGCGCGCAACCATTCGATGTCTGTGTGCCAATCGTCAAGCCAAGCTAAGCGCTCTCCGGCAGGCACATCGAGCGCTTTATCCTCCCAGATTTCAAGCGGCAACCCAGAGTGCCAACGCTCACGCGTAAAACGTATTTCGCCGTTTGCCTCCTGCCGCAGATTTGAGATAGGCAGATAGCGCAGGCTCAAACGCCCGGCTTCGTCTTCGCGCGAGAGCAGAAGCGCCTGCCGCTCAGGCCCGCCGTAGAGCCACACCGCATCGCCCGCAAGAAGCCGCTCGCGTTCAAGCTCATGGGCCAACAACTCGGAGGGCACGCGCACCGCTATGAAATCTATGGGATGGCTGTCAACTCCCGGCTGAACGTTGTTGCGCACCGCCGTTTTGTGAAGCAGCGAAAAATAATCAACGCGCGCGAAACTCTTCGCCATGTCGAGTGAGCCATCACTAGCGACGACGAATCCGCCCGCTGCGACTCCGACGACGTAGTTCTGCAATTTGTGAATACTATTGGCTTCGCCCATCGCACCCTTAGCGATGAAGTCTTCAATCTTGAGCTTGAAGGGGTCGAAGCTCTCTCGGCGCAGCGTGAGAAGATTCGTGAGCGTGCGCAAGTATTCGGTGTATTCCCGCTCGTCGCCGCTGCCGGAATCAAAGCGCGCGAAGAGACGCTGTGCTTCCTTATCGCGCCCGGCCTCCGCATCCTCTTTCGTCCACTTCTTCGGCTGCGCGTCCAGTTGCGCGCGTTGCTTTTCAAGCAGGCGATGCAGCGCAGCAATCTCTTCGTTCAAATCAGCCACGACCTTTTGCCACTCGTCGCGCCGCCCGTCAATCGTCTTGAAGAAGGCATCAGCGAGCGCTTGTCGCAAAGGTTGCGGCGTATCCTTTTTCTGAAGTTGCTGAAAGAGAATATGCAGGACGTTGAGGTCGCTATCGCGCAGGTGAAAGGCCGCGCGCTCGTTGCCGTCAAAGTCCAGCAGCGCCGTCGGATATGACGTGCTCTGGCCTTTGAGATAGTAGGTGTCGTCGGTCGTCGTCGTAATCAATGGGACGAGCGGATAGATGCCCTTGAGCGAATAATCGAGCAGCAGACGGCGCTTGGTGACGACGTGATGGCCGCCGCCCTCGCGGCTGCCGAGCAGCTTGACGAGGTTGAAGCCCTGACTATAAACGCCGTTGACGCTATTGAGGCCGTGGTCGGAGACGACTATGAGCGCAGTCTCCGCCGCCTGCGGCGTTTTCTGAATCGCAGTCCAGATGCGCCCGACCAAAGCATCCAGTTCCTGTAGCGCTAGGAGATGCGTCGCGGCATCGTTGTTGTGATGCGCCGCATGGTCAAACTCCGACGAGTAGTAATCAAGATAGCGTACGCGCGGGTCGTTCAGCTTTTCCATCAACTCGCGTTCGAGTTGATCCATGACGATGTTACGCGCTTCTAAGCCCATCGTCCATTCGTCTACAAGCTCGCGCGGGCTGCGCGTTGTAAAGCGATTTTGCAGGCCGCGACTGAGCGTCGTCCAACGCACGCCGCGCTGGTACAACTGAAAGCTGATATAACGCTCGCCATGCGGAAAGGCGTCCATCAGCAGCGGCAGCCCCAACTCGTCCAGGACTTCGACGCCCGGCATATCAACGCGCCGCTGCGCAACATTAGCGATGTAGAGCGGAATGAAGTTTAGATAATCGTAGGTGTGCAGCGTATAGCGGTCGAATTCGACGTTGCCTCTAATCTGCAAGTGCTGGCCCGTATCGAGCAGCGACCATGAAGGCCCGGAAAGGCTCATCCCGCGCACATAAAAATTGCTGAGCCGCGTGCCCCTCTCGTAAAACACGTGCTCGAACCAAGGCAGCATACTTTTGCCCGTGCGCGGATTGCGCTCGCGCACGTAGCGCTCAATCAAGTCGTGAGGCAAACCGTCAACCTTGACGACGACGACGCGCCGGGCCTGCGCTCGTGCGATGGCTGGGACAAAAAGGAGCGCCAGCATGATGAGAATGAAAAACGCGTCGCCGCGTCTTGTCGTCCGGCGTCTCATTGTCCGATCACACTCAAAATTACTTTCGCGTCCGATGGCGCGATGCGTTGTTCCTGTTTGACGGCGAGGCGCAGGTATTCCTCGCTCAGTGCGCGCCATTTGGCGTCGAGCGTCGCGTCGCGATAGATACGCAGCAGTTCGGTCTTGGCCGTCTCGTTGTTGATGCGGTAAAGAGAGTTCAAAGAGAGACGGAGCGTTTCTTCGTCCTGTGTGCGTGCGAAGATGCGTGCAACAGCGCTGGCCGCTTTGCCGCTCGCCTGATCGCCATGCTCGCTGATGAAACGAAGCGAGCGGCGCACCTCTTCTATGTTCCAGACAATTTCTATTTGCGGACTCGATTTTGCTACCTCTCGAAGAAAGCGCTCGTGATAGGCAAGGCGTCGCTTGGTGTCCAGGCGTTCCTGCATCTCCGAGGAATTCTTTTCCCTGTGCGTGTAGAGTCCGAAGCTCAAAATGTTGCCGAGGCGAAAGAGCACTTGGGCTGTGCGATTGTGCTTGAGCGGAACCATCTCTGCGCGGCGGTCACGGTCAAGGCGCGCGGGCAGTCCGTCGGCTTTTTTGGCATAAGCCATGAGAGCCGCGTATTGGTCGTGCGCGAGTTGAGTCTCTGCCTCGTGGTCGTTCTCCAAAGGATTGAGTGAGACGCGCTCCAACCGTTTGCCAATCTCATCGCGCAACTGCGGGTCAAGCGATGCGCTTAAGGAAAGCAAGAGTTTTAACTGCGAATAGGTACGCAGACGCGACGGCTGGTTGATGTCCATGCCGCGACGATTCGTGACGTAATCATAAACGGTGCGTCCCAGAAAATATGGGATGTCACCAAAGCGCGAGAGCGCAAGCACGTTGCGCGTGACATCTTCGAGCACCCGTCGCGACATTTCACGCCGCTTCGGATTCATCCCGTCACGGAAATCCACCAGCAGAATTGGAATCTTCGGATAGTCCAGGCCGTAGAGCGCCAGCGGAATCATCTGAACAGGACGCGCGCCGGGCGCGGACGCATCAACGGGACGATGCTCTGCGTCGAAGTATCTTGTCTCCGTATAGCCCTGCCAGTAGCGCAGGCGGTCATCGCGCCAGGGGTTTGCGATGTTGAGAAAGCGCGAAGTGAAACGCCGGTCGCGGTTCGCCACGAGGTCAGGACGCGCGACCCAGAGCAGCGCGTGCGTCGCACTGCCGTCTGGAAGTTGGAGCGGCTCGAAGTAGAGAGATTCGGCTTCGGCGCGCTGCCTGAGCAATTCCCAGTTGTGCCCGCGAACGTCGCGTGCCAGAGTTGTCTGCTTTTCGTAAACGCGCTGCAAGTGTATGTCGTCAACGATGCCGCCGAGCGTTTGTTCAGTGAGCATCAATCGCGCCTGTATGTCGTGCATCTCGGAAGCGTTGAAGACGGGCGTCGCACCGTTCTCGGCTTCGTAGAGCGAGAGAATCGCAAGGGCGCTGGCGATGTGTGTCTTGCGATAATCGCCAAGGTTGCGCCGGTAGTTGCGCGTCGCCAGTTTCAAAGGCAGCCCGTATGAATCGAGCAGGATACTTTGCAGCGCCGCCCAGAAAACTTTTTTCCAGATGTCCCTGTCGGTCGAAGAAAGATCAATGATGGGCGGCGGAGTCTGCTCGCGCGCACGTTTTTTATTGCCCGCGCGATTGTAGAGGAAGGGAACGAAGGCGGCTGCGCGCTGGCTGAAAGAAGGGCTGGCGTATGTCAGCATCCATAGATAACGAAGGCGGTCGTTCTCAGGATTTTCGTCGCCCAAAGTGTCGCGCAGAACACTCACGAGCGGGACTTCTCCTGCGTTGTCACCTTCACGCGCCTGTCCGCCGTCGAGCCGACCGAAGATCGTCAACAACTCAGCGCCTCCGTCCACGGGCGTTCGCTCAAGCCGAAAGGCTGAACTGACAGGCTGCTGCCGGGCCTTCTCGCTCGAAACTTCGGCGAGAGGAGCAACAGACTGTGCCCTCAGATTGAGTTGGACGATTGGCGAGAAAGCTAAAAGGAGAGTGAGAATTACAGGGGCGCTTCGTCGCACAATTGATAAACGGGGAATTCTGCTCATCTTCGGTCAATTACCTTCTTGAATGCTTCCCCCGAAAAATCTGCGTCAGGTGTGGCGAAAAAGCGGCGCTCCCTGCCCGAAAACGCGCCCCTTAAACAGACGTTGCAAACACTTACGACGTTAACACAAACACTTCCGGCAAGACCCGTGCCGCCCTTACGAAATAAGCGCCGGGAGTTGCCGCGAGTTGCCAGCAATTCTTCAATCCGCAAGCTCAAGAGTAATGAAGACGGGCGGCGCTTTCAAGTTGACTCTAGCTCATCTAGCGCGCCTCTGACCCGTAAACCTGTGACACTTCATCAACTGTCATAACTCCCCGTTCTGATGACAAAGGGCGCTCTCTTCGTTGCCGCCCTAAAAGCTATCTGACGTAGGGCGAGATGGCGTTGAGCGAAGCCGCGTCTAAAGTATAAATAGACAGAGCGTGGACGTTTCCCAGCGTCAGTGTCGCAACGGGCGCGGCGGTAGACTGCAATTGCGAGACAATTGAATCGTTGCTGAAGTAGCGGCGACCGCGCGCGACGATGATTATGTCGCCTTCCTTTAACAACGCCATTGATTTTTTGTCGGACAGGGAAACGGAGAGCAGGTCGTTTCTTCCGGCCAACTGCGCGTAGTGTGTGACAAGGCCCGGCGTCTCGCTTGCGACACTCGCGCCCGCGGGAGCACGCGCGACGATTTCCGAGACGGCTTCACGAAGAGCGGCATCGTAAAATTCGTCGTGCGGAAAATAACTTCCGGCTCGCTCTCGCCCACCGCCGAGCACGTTCGTGTAAAGCCTGTAATGCGGCAGAACGCTCGCCGCCGCGTAAGCCGGAAAAGCCAGCGCGAGCGCTATGACTCCGATTCGCGCGTAAGTCTTAAGAGCTTCACTTTCAGAAAGACGAGCGACGAAGCGTGCTGCTAGTTGAGATATGAACTGCACGCCGATGGCCGCCGTAATTAAAACAACGGGCAACGCCATCGTGAAATAGCGCGTGAACTTGCCGCCCATCACGGAGAACGGCATAAACCAAAAGAGCATCCAGAAGAGAATCAGAAAACGCGCGTTGCCCATTCGTTTGCGAAACAAAAGCGGCAGCCCGACCAGAAACGACAGGATGACCATAATCGGCATCTTGACGCCCATAAAGACATAGTAGAAATACCAAGGGCTGCCTTTAAGCCAGAGCGTCACCTGATTGCGATAGAGCGTGCCCATGAATTCATAAGCATCATGGCCGATGCGCTTCTCGCCCGCGAAGACGCGCATTTCGTGCCACGTTCCGGGCAGCAAAATAGTCGGATTACAGATGACGAAGGCCGCGCCCATTATCAGGAAAAACTTGAGCCAGCGCCGTTTCTTCAAACGCCAGCGCGTCGACGGGTTGCCCTGAAAGATGTGGTAGTAGCTAACGCTGATGCCGAAGAAATGCGGCAGATACTTAGACGCCAGCATCGCTCCGAACGCGGCAGCCGCAGCCCAATAGTAAGGCTCAGGCCGACTGCTTCCGCCGCTCTCGGCTATGCGCTGCCCGCGCAGCCAGAAGATGTTAGCGAGCATGAAAAAGAAGACGAAAAAAGTGTCTTCCTTGGCAATACGGTTAAAGCCTATCGCGCTCGGATCAAGCGCCCAGAGCGCCGCCGCGATGAGGCCGACTTCCGTGCCGAAGATGTGCGACGCGAGCAGAAAAATAAGGAGCGAGACAAAAGCGCCGAAGAGCACGCCGGGAAACCTGAGCGCAGCTTCGGTTGAAACGTGCAGCGACGGAGAGCTTGCCACAATCGCGCTCGCGTTCCAGCGCTCGGCGGCAATGATGCTGACGGTCAGCAAAGCTTTCATCAACATCGGATGCTCGCCGTTGGCTGCTGTCAAACCGTGCGCGCGATAATCCTCGACCGCTTGCAGCTTGTTTAGCTCGTCTTCGCTTAAGCCTTCAGCGCCGAGATGCGCCGCGCGCAGGCCGAAGCCGACGAGCAGGAGAAGCGCGAGGGCCGCGACGATGAGCGTGCGGCCTCTTGAGCGTACCTTTGGCTCAATTAATAATTCCGGCGTGATTCCTGCTGGATTAACGCTTTCTACCGAAGCGGACAAAATATTACGAGTGCTCCCTGAAAATTATTATGATCCTGGGCCTATCTCTGCACGGCGGCGACAATTGATGATTCATCCGTCGCCCACAAAAGGCGCAAGGTTAGCCCGATTTGAGCCGTCGTGTCAAAAGCCTGTCGAGCCTGAATTAACTGCACTGGCGGGAGAAACCCGTGCAGGCTCTAAGTGTTGATGCTTGTCTAGCGTGATGCGTTGGCGGCGGCATTGCTATTGCGCGGGGCTGTCTGGTTAGTGTTCGAGTTTTCGTTCTGGTTAGCGGTCTCCACTGTCTCCGGCGATTTCCAGCCTGCGCGTTGCAGCAAGGTGAGGCCGAAGCGGACGGGAACGGCAAAGTTGGAGGCGGTGTTTTCCGTAAAGACGGCGAAGTTGATGCCGATGACGCGCCCCGTCTGGCCGAAAAGCGGCGCGCCTGAGCCGCCCTCTGCCGTGCGCGCGTCGTAGACGATGCGATGAGTGTCCAGGTCTGTGATATTGCCCTGCGTCGTCAAGGGCTGGATGCGGCTTTTGTCTGCGAGACAACTGAGGAGCGATTCGAGCGAAGAGCCGCAACGCGCCTGTATCATCCGCGCCTCCGCATCGTCGCGCAGCGCCAGCAGCCTGTCCGGGCCGTTCGGATAGCCCATCATCACGACCGTCTTGCCGACGCCAATAGCGTCCGAAGTCTCTTTGTCGAGCGGCAACACCGGAATCTTCGTCGGCACATCTTTAATGTCGAATGTACATACGGCCAAGTCATCAGCCTGCGCCGCCATTTTGAATTTAAGATTGAACGGCTGCGGCAGGTCTGGGAAGTATGCGATTAGTTTTTTGAGACGCGGTTGCGCGCTGACGCTGCTCGTCAAACTCTGCGCGCGGTCATCTGCCTGCCAGGGCTGCGCGACGTGGCGGTTGGTCAGAACGAAGCCGTCGCCAACGTAAAACCCTGTGCCGACGAATTCATACTCGGCTATTACTCCCTTGCCTTCCGGCGTCAGTTGCAGAGGCTCTGTGCCGCTCTGAATCACCACGCCTTCGTCATCCGTTTGCACCTCCGGGTAACGAAGAGGCCGCCCCGTTCTGGCTTCGACGAAATAGTAAGAGCCGGAGATGAGGCAGACGCCGCCGCCGTAGTCGCTGCGCATCTTCGGCGCGAGCGAGAGGCTATCGAGAATAGTCTGGTTTGATTGGTTGAGGCCGGAGATTTGTTCGCTGGTCTTTCCAATCTGATTTTTAAGATCGGAAAGCTCCGCCTTTTGGTCTTCGACCAGCCGCCGATTGCGCTGTATCTCTTTGTAGACGGCGAAGCCTATGTAAAGCATTCCGCCGACGAGAGCAAGACTGATGGCGAGCGCGATGAGCTTCGTGCTCATCTTTATCTCCTGCACCAACTCGCGTGTGAATTCCCGCAGGAAGACTTTGGCGTCGTCGCGTCTGGCGGTGGCGGCTGACTCAAGGGCCGCCTGCTCGATGAAGGGTGCGACCTGCGTTTCGCGTCCTGAGCGGACGAGGGCCGGAAGCGCGTTGACCGGAAAAAATTGCAGCGCCAGATTGGAAGAGGAAAAACGAAACTCGTCGCCCTCGGCAATCCTGGCATCTTCGATGAGCGGCTCGCCGTTCTGTGTGATGCCGAGCGAGGGATTGAATTCGGTAACGCGATAATGGCCGTTGGTGCGCGTCAACTCAAGCGCCACACCAGGCGCAATCGGCGAAGTGGTCAAAGCGGAGGCGCGAAGTTGCAGGTCGCAATCGGCGCTGGCTCCGATGCGGACGCGATCTTGCGACACGATTTCCGTATGACGATCATCGCCCGCAGCAATGTGAATGACCAAACCACCAGCCATACGGCAAACTCAAATCAACAACAGCGAAACATTAAATCAGGCGACCCCCGCGCCGCACCGCTTGCACTCGCTCGCGGTTCGCCGAACAGTCGCCCCCTCTAGACAGCATCTTACAATAACCCGTGCGCCGCGAGCAAAACTTCCATCCATTCTCCCGGAAAATATTTTCCGCCCATTTCTCGAAGGAAACGCTTCATGTTAGCATCTGGCTTTGAACGTGAAAGAGACTGGATAATTGCAATGAGTGAACGCCTGAACCTGGAAGACCGCGAGCATGTGTGTGCGCTCGCACCCGTAGCCTACGCGCCGATTCGTCATCACGTTTTCGTCTGCAACGGAAAATCCTGCACGGCGGTCGGAAGCGCCGAAGTCAAGGAAGCCTTCGACCGCGAATTGAAAGCGCGCGGGCTGCTTTACGGAAAAGAGAAGAAGGGGAAGAATCCACGGGGCAGCATCGTCCTGACCGATTGTAGTTCGGTCGGCTTCTGCGCCGTCGGTGCGGCGGTGCTCGTTTACCCGGACGGCATCTGGTATGCGCAAGTGAGAGCCGAAGACGTGCCGCAGATTATCGAAGAGCATTTAATCAACGGTCGCGTCGTCGAGCGGCTCGCCCTGCTCAAGATGTTTGCTGAAGGGGAACAACCGAACACGCGTCGTTGAAGGCTGCACCGCCGCCAGAGCGTATGTGAATAGCGTATGTGAATTTCGTTATCCTGCCATCAGATATTTGCTGACGATGAGAATAAATAAGCGAGAGCGCCCGTCCACATCACCCGGTATCATTCTCTTACTTGCGACCGCAATTCTGGGGTCGCTTCTTTGCTCTCCACGGGTCGCGGCTCAGAAGGCCCAAACTGAGAAGCAGGTAAACGCGGTCAGCAGGTCGGTGCAGGCAGCCGAAGACATCGAAGTGATAATGGAGCTTCCAGCCGCCGCGGGCATCCCCAAAGAAATCATCGCAAGAGCCGCCGCCGTCGCCGTCATCCCGCGTGTCTCAAGAGTGGCGCTGATTGGACTCACGAAAGGGTACGGCGTCGTGAGCCGCCGCGCACCGGAAGGCTGGACGCTGCCCGCTTTCTTTGGTTTCGGAAGCAAGGGACTCAAACTCGTTACGGGCAAAGAGGCTGCCACCGACGTGGTTGTATTTTTAATGAACGAGAAAACGGTCGAGATATTTAAGAAGGGCAAGCTTGGATTAGAAGGTGGGATGACGCCGCGCATCGGCGTCATCGGTCAGGATATTTCGCCGGACGTTTTAGCCAGGGCAGACGTTTTTATCTACGCCTTGCGAGACCATAAACCGGGCGACATCGAAGTTGACGGCAAAGTTGACCAGACGTTCGTTCTCGGCCCAGACAACAATATGAACCAGGCCATCTACGGGATGAAAGGAAGCGAAGTTCTTTTCGGCAAGGCGATCAACTCTCAAACGCTCCCCGAAGGACTCGACGCCTTTCAGCAAGCGCTCACGCGCTACTTTGTCCGCCAGTAGGAATTTGACCTAAGCTGTCGTGGCCGTCGTCTTGGGCTTCCAGCGCAGTACGGGCTTGCGCGCGGCTGCTGCTTCGTCAAGGCGTCCGATGCGCGTCGAGTGCGGAGCATTCAACACCGTCTCCGGGTCTTCGACGGCTTCGCGCGCAATCGAGCGCATCGCTTCAATGAATTGGTCTAGTTCCGCACGCCCGACCGACTCCGTCGGCTCAATCAGCATCGCGCCCTGCACAATCAAAGGGAAGTAAATCGTCATCGGATGAAAGCCATAATCAATCAACCGCTTGGCGATGTCTAGCGTGTGGACGCCCTTGCGCGATTGCCGTTTGTCCGTGAAGACGACCTCGTGCATCGGGTCAGCTTTATAAGGCTTGTCGTAGTCTGTGGTCAGTTGGTGCGCGATGTAACGCGCGTTGAGCACCGCCGCTTCGGTCGCTTCGCGCAAGCCATCGTAGCCGTGCGTCTGTATATAGGCGAGCGCACGAACCATCATGCCGAAGTTGCCGTAGAAAGCCTTGACGCGCCCGATTGATTGCGGGCGGTTAAAGTCTAAACGGAAAGCCTCACCATCTTTAATCACGCGCGGCACGGGCAGGAAAGGCTCAAGCTCCTTTGTGCAGCAGCAAGGGCCGCAGCCGGGGCCGCCGCCGCCGTGTGGCGTCGAAAAAGTCTTGTGCAAATTCAGGTGTATAACATCTACGCCCATGTCGCCGGGACGCGCAACACCGACAAGGGCGTTCATGTTCGCGCCGTCCATGTAGACGAGTCCGCCCGCATCATGCACGATGCGGCAAATCTCCTGTATGTTCTTCTCGAAGAGACCGAGCGTATTTGGATTAGTCAACATCAATCCGGCAACGTCGCCGTGCGCGCACAGTTCGCGCAGGTGCTCAAGGTCTGTGAAGCCCTCGCTGGTAGAGCGAATCGTTTTGACGTTAAAGCCTGAAAGATTAGCTGATGCAGGGTTCGTTCCGTGCGCCGAATCCGGGATGAGCATTGTGCGGCGGGTGGCTGACGCGCCCGCCCCGTCGCGTGCGTCAATGAAGGCGCGAATCAGCATCACCCCGGTCATCTCGCCATGTGCGCCCGCCGCCGGTTGCAAAGAGATTCCACTGAGGCCAGTAATCTCCGAGAGACTTTCCTGCAACTCGTAAATCAACTGCAAAGCGCCCTGCGCGTCTCCTTCGGATGCCAGCGGATGAAGGTTTGCAAAGCCGTGGATGCGCGCGACCTTCTCGTTGAGGCGAGAGTTGTACTTCATAGTGCAAGAGCCGAGCGGATACATGCCCAGATCAATCGAGTAGTTCCACGTCGAGATGCGCGTAAAGTGGCGCACCACGTCAACCTCGCTGACCTCCGGCATTCCTTCCAGATCGTCTTCGCGCCGGAAATTTTCGGGGATAAGCTCACCGAGCGGCGTCTCGTCAACGTCGAGCGGCGGCAAACGATAGCCGACGCGCCCCGCCTGCGAGCGCTCGAAAATCAGGGCTTCATTCTGCGAGATATGCGATGTGACTTTTGTAATGCTCATTGATTAAACGGTTAAATCTTTCAATCCTTCGACGAGCGCCTCAATCTCTGCGCGCGAGTTTGTCTCGGTGACGCAGACGAGGAAATCGTTGGCGCGATCAGGGTAATAACGCGAAAGCGCCAACCCGCCCGTGATGTTCTTTTCTTCGGCGAGACGCGAGAGCAGTCCTTTCGCTTCGACAGGGGCGCGAACGACGAACTCATTAAAGCGTGGAGCGTTGAGGGGAAGCGAGAAGCCTTCAATCTCCGAAATCCGTCGCGCCGTGTAGGCGGCCTTCTGCGCGCATTGCTCTGCGACTTCCTGCATCCCGCGCCGCCCCATCGTCTCCAGGTAGACGGTCGCGGCCAGCGCTATCAATCCCTCGTTTGTGCAGATGTTGGAAGTGGCTTTCTCGCGGCGTATGTGCTGCTCGCGCGTGGCGAGCGTCAGGACAAAGCCGCGTCGTCCCTGTTTATCGTAGGCTTCGCCAACGAGGCGGCCCGGTATCTGTCTGGCATATTTATCGCGCGTCGCAAAGAGGCCCAGGTATGGCCCACCGAACGAAAGAGGGATGCCGAACGATTGCCCTTCGGCGACAACGATGTCTGCGCCACACGCGCCGGGCGGACGCAGCAGGCCGAGCGAAATGGATTCTGTAATGGCGACAATCAGGAGCGCGCCGACGGCATGCGCTTTTTCCGACAACGCCTGTGCATCTTCGATACAGCCGAAAAAGTTTGGCGATTGAATAACGAGCGCCGCCGTCTTATCGTCGAGAGCGGCGAGGGCTTCGGTCGCCGTCAAGCCGCTGGCATGGTCAACGTCAATGCGTTGCAACTCGATTCCGTAATGCTGCACGTAAGTGTCAACGACATCCAGATATTCCGGGTGCACGGCGGTCGACGTGACGACCTTCTTGCGGCGCGTGATGCGCTCGGCCATCAAGACCGCTTCGGCGAGAGCGGTCGAGCCGTCGTACATCGAAGCGTTGGCGACATCCATGCCCGTCAGTTGGCAGACCAATGTTTGAAACTCGAAGATGGCTTGCAGCGTGCCCTGCGAGATTTCGGGCTGGTAAGGCGTGTAGGCCGTGAAAAACTCGGAGCGTTGAATCAAATGGTCAACGATTGTGGGCGAATAATGCGAGTAAGCGCCAGCGCCAAGGAAACTGGGCCGACTGGCGGCGCGGTTTCCGGCGGCTAAATTTTCAAAGCCCGCCAGCAGTTCCATCTCGGAGATGGCGGCTGGTGTGTTGAGATGTTCGCGGAGGCGTATCTCTGCCGGGATTGAGTCGAAGAGTTCTTCCGCCGAAGTTAGCCCGACTGTGCGCAGCATCTCATCGCGCTCAGGAGGCGAGTTTGGGATGTAACGCAACTTTTATTCTGTCTCCGCTTTCGTAAAGTCTTCGTATTCGGCGGCTGACAGGAGGCTGTCTACCTCGCCGGGATTTTTCATGCGAATGCGAATCATCCAGGCCGCGCCGTAGGGGTCTGCGTTGACCTTTTCGGGTTCGTCCTGAAGCGAGTCGTTGACTTCGGTGACTTCGCCGCCGACGGGCGTGAAGATTTCCGAAACGGCTTTGACCGATTCGACCGAGCCAAACGATTCGTGCGCCTCGAAGCTATCGCCCACCTTCGGCAATTCGACGTAGACCACATCGCCTAGAGAGTTCTGCGCGTGATCCGTGATGCCGATAGTGCCGGTGTCGCCCTCGACGCTGATCCACTCGTGATCTTTGCTGTAGTGTAAATTCTCTGGAATATTCGCCATGTCTGCTCCTCAGTTTTCAGTTTCCAGTTTTGAGTTTTCAGTTAAGCGGCAGCACTGAAAACTGAAAACTGACTACTGCTTTTCACGTTTATAAAAAGGCGTCTTGACTATTTGCGCTTCGACGGTGCGGCCACGCACGTCAATCTGAATAGCTTGTCCTTCGTTCGCGTGTTCGACGGGAACGTAAGCCAGCCCTATATTCTTTTTCAGAAAGGGAGCGGGACTGCCAGAAGTGACACGGCCCACGCGCTCGCCTCTGACGAGCACCTCCTGCCCGTCGCGCGCGATGCCGCGCTCTGTCATTTCAAAGCCGACGAGTCTTTGCTTGACACCCTCTTCCTTTTGTCGCGCGAGACGCTCGCGTCCGATAAAGTCGCCCTTGTTGAGCTTGCAAATCCAGCCGAGGTTGGCTTCAAGAAGCGTCGTCGTTTCGTCAATCTCGTGGCCGTAGAGAGCCATCGCTGCTTCGAGCCGGAGCGTGTTGCGTGCGGCCAGTCCGCAGGGCGCGACTCCTTCGGGCGTTCCCGTTTTACCCGCGTCGAGGATTCGCTCCCAGAGTTGCTCTGCCTTGTCGGCTGCGGCATAGACTTCAAAGCCGTCCTCACCTGTGTAGCCCGTGCGCGAAACGATAGATGGAACACCGTCAACCGTTCCCTCGCGAAAATGATAGTACTTAATCTCAACCAGCGGAACATCGGTCAAAGGCTGCAAGATACTGAGCGCATCCGGCCCTTGCAAAGCAAGCTGGCAATAATCTGCGCTCGCGTTTCGCAGTTCGACCTGTTCGTCTCTGTGATGTGATTTAATCCAGTCCCAATCCTTCTCCGTCGTCGAGGCATTGACGACCAGCAGGAGACGGTCGGGCGCAAAGCGATAGACGAGCAGGTCGTCAATGACAGTGCCTTCGGGCGTCGTCAATGCTGAATACTGTGCCTGCCCGTCAACGAGCTTCGCGGCATCGTTTGAGCAGAGACGATTGACGAAGGCAATCGCATCCGGCCCGCGCACGTCAATCTCACCCATGTGCGAAACGTCGAAGAGGCCCGCGCGCGTGCGTGTGCGAAGGTGTTCTTCGACAGTCCCCAGCGGATACTGGACGGGCATGTCCCAGCCGCCGAAATCTACCATCCGCCCGCCCATGCGGCGGTGCGCGGCGTTGAGTGGTGTTTGCTTTAATTCAGGCGCGGTCAAGCATCTCTCCTACACGTCTCCGGCGAGACGAATGGAAGCCATAATTCATCACGTGGATTGAGCGGGAAAGCTAGCATGCTGGCGGCGGGGCGTCAAGTAAGCCTTGTCCGTTGCGCAGTCGGGTTTGATTATCAGGAAGAGAGCAACGAATTAGCCCCGGCAGAAGTTGGAACAACGACAACTCCTACCGGGGCTTGGGATGAGAGAATACAGGACGCTGCGGGCAGCCTAAAATTCTTGTTCGTTGACTTTAACTTTTTGCACGACGAAGACGACGCGCATGGTTTCAGGGCGACGGTCGTAAGAGGCCGGAACGAAGGCCGCGTTTTGCCTGAGCGCCGCCTGAAACTCTTCCAGCATGCGACGGTCGCGCGGCGGTTGAACGACATCGGCTAAGGATGCGCTGCCGTTGCTGAACACGTCCGCCACGACAACCATGTCGTCGTCATTATCATGCGTGTGAAGCTTTGAGCGCGTCAGGGCAGCAAGTGCTCCGCGCGGGTTCAGGCTTGGAGATTCAATCGCGTAAGGCGCACGCGTCGCGGCAAACACGTCGGGCGCAACGGGCTTGGTCAAATCGGGGCGGTTGTCGCCGCTCGTCACGCCAATAATCCTATAGGCAAGCTCATCAGACTCGCGCGAAATTCTGTCCCATTGACGGAAGGTCGTCACGCTCGTGCGCAGGGCCGCAAGCATACCTATGAAAAGGATCAGAGAAGCAATTGAGCCGACGGCGTAGGGCATCAAACGCGGGCGCAGCCATGCGGCTACACGAACGCTTAAAGGCAATGGCGGCTGACGCAGGCGTGCCTGTGCCTCGATCATCAAGGCGTCGCTGATGGAAGATGCAAGCTGCGGCGGCGCTATGGGACGCGTCAACTGCGAGAGGCCGCGCGCTATGGAGCGCATCTCGGCAAGCTCGGCGCGGCACACAGGGCAGCGTTGCAGATGCTCGTCGCAGGCGGCGCGTGCGGGGAGCGCCAACTGGTCGTCAACGTATGGCGAGAGCGCTTGCTGTGTTTCCTCACAAGAGAACATAAGAATCAGAGATTAGAGGTTAGAGGTCAGAGGTTAGTAAAAGTCAACAACTGACCTCTAACCTCTGACTTCTGACCCCTACTGTTTAGCGAATGGCTGGCCGACCCCGGCTGCTCCCTTTTGTTTTAAGGAAGCAACTCTATCGGTCTCCGGCTCAAAGGGCCATTCCTTGAGTCTGCCTTGAAAGCTGGAATCAATAACGGGTGTTGCTGGCCGCGTTGTCAATCATCGCTCTTGCAGGCAAAACTCGCGGTAGCTGACCTTATCAACCGAAAAACCGTCTTCGTCACTTCGACCCAATTGGCACCGAGTTTGTTAGTGAAGCCGGGGCGGGTCAGCCATTCGCTTTTTGAAGTGGTCAGTGGTCGGTGGTCAGTGG
>DASVTR010000022.1:0-56086 GCA_036387475.1 Pyrinomonadaceae bacterium
GGAATCGAAGGCACGCACTATGATCTTCGGATTGTGCTTGGCCAGGACTTTGGTGATGGCGGCAGTCAGTGTGGTCTTGCCGTGATCGACGTGTCCGATTGTCCCGATGTTGACGTGCGGCTTACTGCGGTCAAATTTTTCCTTGCTCATTTGTTTATCCCTCGCTCCTCTTTATGAGTTTTGAGTTTTGAGTTTCGAGTTTTGAGTTTCAGCTTCAATTGTCCGACTCAAAACCCATAATTCATAATTTCTACTTAGCGACGCCCTGAACTTTGGCGATCACCTCGTCGGCGATGTTCTTCGGCGCTTGCTCGTAGCGCTCAAAGTGCATCGTCGAGGTGGCTCGTCCCTGTGTCGCTGAGCGCAAATCGGTCGTGTAGCCGAACATCTCCGAAAGGGGCACGAAGGCCGTAATGACCTGCACGCCGCCCGTGCGCGGCTCCATTTTCTCTATCTGTCCGCGACGACGATTCAGGTCGCCGTTGACGGCGCCCATGTAATCTTCCGGCGTCACGACTTCGACGCGCATGATCGGCTCAAGCAGTACAGGCTTGGCTTTCTTCACCGCGTCCTGAAACGCCAAACTTCCGGCGATGTGAAACGAGCGTTCGTCTGAGTCGACTTCGTGGTACGAACCGAAGACCAAACGCACGCGGATGTCCACCAGTTCGTAGCCAGCGAGGAAGCCGCGCTCCATTGCATCGCGCACGCCCTGCTCGACCGGCTTGATGTATTCCTTCGGAATCGCGCCGCCCGTAATCTTGTTCTCGAAGACAAAACCTTCGGTCGGAGCAGGCTCTATCTCAAGCTCTACGTGGCCGAACTGGCCGCGACCGCCCGTCTGCTTCTTAAAGATTTCCTTGCCGGGCGCTGGCTGCGTAATCGTCTCGCGATACGCGACCTGCGGCTTACCGACGTTGGCCTCGACGCCGAACTCGCGCTTCATGCGGTCAACGATGATCTCCAGATGCAACTCGCCCATGCCAGCGATAATCGTCTGTCCCGTTTCATGGTCGGTCGAGACGTTAAAGCTGGGGTCTTCCTGCGCTAAACGGTTGAGCGCGACGCCGAGTTTGTCCTGATCGGCACGCGTCTTCGGTTCAACGGCAACGCGAATGACGGGCGCGGGAAACTCCATCGCTTCGAGCACGATGGGCTTGTTTTCGTCGCACACCGTATCGCCGGTCGTGACCTGCTTCATACCACCGATGGCGATGATTTCGCCAGCACTTGCTTCGTCAATATCCTCACGCTTGTTGGCGTGCATACGCATCAGGCGGCCCACGCGCTCGCGGGAGTCCTTAATCGGATTGTAGGCGTAAGAGCCTGCCTTGATCGTGCCGGAATAGATGCGTACGAACGAAAGTTGGCCCAGATGCTTGTCGGCCATAATCTTGAAGACCAGACCGCTGAAAGGCGCACTGGATTCAGCCGGGCGCGGCTCAGGCTCGCTTGTCTTTGGATTTGTCCCTTCAACCGCCGGAATGTCTAACGGGCTGGGAAGAAAATCCACGACCGCGTCGAGCAGCGTCTGCACGCCTTTATTCTTAAAGGCCGAACCTGTGACAACGGGGACGAGTTTCAACTCAATCGTTCCCTTGCGCAGCGCAGCGCGTATCTCGTCTTCGGAAATATCCTCGCCTTCGAGATACTTCATCATCAAATCGTCGTCCACACTGGCAACTGCCTCAACCATCTTCTCGCGCGCAGCATTGGCTTCTTCGACGAGGTTTTCGGGAATATCCGTCACTTCGTATTCCGCGCCCTTGGTTTCATCGTTCCAGATCAAGCCCTTCATCCGAATCAAATCGACGACGCCCTTGAGGTCTGCCTCAAGTCCAATCGGAATCTGAATCGCAATCGGGTTTGCGCCGAGACGCGTGATAATCGAATCGAAGGAGCGTTGGAACGAAGCGCCCGCGCGGTCTAGCTTGTTGATAAAGCAGATGCGTGGCACGCCATACTTGTCTGCCTGACGCCAGACCGTCTCACTCTGCGGTTCGACGCCCGCCACACCGTCAAAGACCGCGACCGCACCGTCCAAAACGCGCAAACTACGCTCGACTTCCATCGTGAAATCGACGTGGCCGGGAGTGTCTATGATATTGATGCGATACTCCGTGCCCTCGCGTTTCCAGAAACAGGTCGTCGCAGCAGACGTAATCGTGATGCCGCGCTCCTGCTCCTGCTCCATCCAATCCATCGTCGCCGTCCCCTCGTGCACTTCGCCAATTTTGTGCGAAACGCCCGTGTAATAAAGGATGCGCTCGGTGGTCGTGGTCTTCCCGGCATCAATATGGGCCATGATGCCGATGTTCCGAAACTTGTTTAGGTCGTGCTTAGCCATCTCAGTTCTCAGTTTTTAGTTTTCAGTTTTCAGTCAGCAGCTTCAGG
Source organism: Pyrinomonadaceae bacterium (assembly GCA_036387475.1). Lineage (GTDB taxonomy): Bacteria > Acidobacteriota > Blastocatellia > Pyrinomonadales > Pyrinomonadaceae > DASVTR01. The sequence continues at coordinate 2,395 of DASVTR010000022.1, forward strand.
CTGAAAACTGAAAACTGGAAACTGGAAACTGCCTTACCACTTATAATGAGCGAAAGCCTTGTTGGCTTCGGCCATGCGGTGCGTGTCGTCCTTTTTCTTGACGGAGTTGCCGCGATTGTTCGCCGCATCGAGCAATTCTCCGGCGAGGCGGTCAATCATCGTCTTCTCGCCGCGCCCGCGCGCATACTGCACTATCCAGCGAATCGCCAGTGCCCCTCGCCGCTCCTGATGCACCTCGACGGGCACTTGGTAGGTCGAACCACCGACGCGGCGCGACTTGACTTCAACGGTCGGGCGCACATTCTCAATCGCGCGCTTAAAGACCTTCAAAGGCTCGTCGCCAGCTTTTTCGCCGATTTGCACCAGCGCGCTGTAGAAAATCTGCTCGGCGGTAGATTTCTTGCCCCCCAGCATGATGCCGTTGATGAACTTCGTCACCAGCGGGCTGTTGTAAACCGGGTCTGGCAGTACTTCGCGTCTTTCAGCAACTCTTCGTCTTGGCATATCTTCAGTTTCCAGTTTTCAGTTTTCAGTTTTCAGAATTTAGTTCTCAGCGCTTTTACTGAAAACTGAAAACTGAAAACTGAAACTGTTATTTCTTGCCTTTAGCAGCTCCGGCGGCAGCGCCCGCTTTCGGACGTTTCGCGCCATACTTGGAGCGGCCCTGTTTGCGGTCGGCAACGCCGACGGAATCGAGCGTGCCGCGTATGACGTGATAACGCACGCCCGGCAAATCCTTCACGCGGCCTCCGCGAATGAGCACAATCGAGTGCTCCTGAAGATTGTGGCCGACGCCCGGAATGTAGGTCGTCACCTCTATGCCGTTGGTCAGGCGCACGCGCGCCACTTTGCGCAAGGCCGAGTTGGGCTTCTTGGGCGTCTGCGTGTAAACACGCGTGCAGACCCCTCGCCGCTGCGGCGATTCCTGAAGGGCCGGGCTGGCCGTTTTATACTTCACGGCCTCACGGCCTTTGCGAACAAGCTGATTAATTGTCGGCACTGCTCGTTATCCTCTTAAGCTCTAACAAATCACGCTCTCTTTCGGTTGAAAGCGCAAAAAGGTGCTCAACCTGCCTCTTTCCGAAACCTGTTCGGCAGTCAGCGCAGATGGGCTGTCCTGTTAACGAAAGTTGTATTTGAGGGATGTTCTGGTTACAAAATAGGGCGCGGATACTGGCTTCCCCCGAAGCCGAAACTTTTCTGTGGCGTCGCAACTTACAAGGCGAGCGGGCATCCCGTTATAAAAACCGTTGGCCGCGCTACGCGTAGCTCAAAAGCGCTGGAGCGACCCATCCAACTTTTTCAAGTCGAACGGTTCGCGGCGTGAGCCTTTACGCCACAATATTTGTCAAGCGGCTGCTCGTAACACGCGCGAGCCAGCCGGGCAACGCCTCCGCACCGACCAAAACCTACCGGACGTTGCTCTGTTAGGTTCAGACTGTTAGTCCGAAACGAGAGACTATACGGATTCTGAGACGCTCTGTCAAGCTCGCGCGAATCAATTTCGACGGCTCAGCGCTTTCGTCCCGGAAGGCTCGCGTTCGCTCCCGAAACTACTCTGGAATCAACTTTGCTTACTTCATTTCTCTCCCCTCATTCGTGTTTGATTTGCAATCAGCCGGAGGAGGAAGTAAGAAGCCCAGATGCAGGAAAAAGAGCCGATTACCTCAGTAAATCATTCGACAAGGACAGAACCGATTGATGCCGAGCGGACTGTGGCTGCGCCTCATTTTGATGCGGCAGCCGTCAAGCAGGCGCGTCCAGCCGTCCCGCTCGCGGAAATCCGTGCCAAGCGCTCCTGGCCTGTCATGCTGATGGCGCTGGCGGTGCTGGCAGGATTGGCCGGGGGTGTCATCGGCGGAGTCCTCTCAACAGGCTACCTGAGGCGCGATACGGCACAGCCCGCAGCCTCTCAGGAATCAACATCGGGCATGGCGACGACCGCAACGGATAAGACAGCGGACAGCGTACCTGCTAACCAAGCTGCTCCCGAAGCAAATCCAGTAGAGCAGCAGCCTTCTTCAACTGCGCCGGAAGCGGCGCTTGAACGAGAGGCAAAGGCGGGCGAGGAAGCTAAACAGCAGACCTTGCGAGAGACCAGCCCGGCTGAGACAGAGGCAGCACTGCGCGCAGCGCTCAACGAATGGGTGGCGGCGACCAACGCGCGCGACCTGGGCAAGCAACTGAGCTTTTACACCCCGACCATGAACGCCTTTTACAGGCGGCGCAATGCTTCGCTTGAGGAAGTGCGCGCCGACAGGGCGCGAGTTTTCGAGAATGCACAATCGATTGACGTGCGCGCCGACGCTCCTGTTATCCGTGTCAGCCGCGACGGTCAATCGGCGACGATGCGTTTTATCAAAAGCTATTCGATTGTCGGCGGCGGCGAAGACCGCAATGGGATGGTCGTGCAGGAGCTACGCTGGGAGCGCGTCAACGGTCAATGGAGAATTGTCAGCGAGCGGGATATAAAGGTGGTTCGCTAGGGTAGTGCGCTAAAGGCACGCGCTCTCAAACAATCAAATTCAAATCGCCGAACTCGTGCCATAGATAACGTAGACGCACGGCTTCCTCGTAGGCGGCGCGAATCTGCTCTGCCGGGAGAAACGCTGTCAGTAGGTCTAAGTGGCTGGCCTCCGGTTCATGCAGGCCGGTCAGCAGGCCGTCAACAGCCGCGAGCCTGTGTTGCGCTGTGATGTGCAGCCGCGTGTAGCCGTGTCCCGGCTGAATCCGACCATCCGCATTGGCGACAGATTCCAGCGCCCGCACAACGGTCGTCCCGACGGCGATGACGCGCCCGCCCTGCAAGCGTTTCGCGTTAATCTTCTCGGCGGCAGTCTCGCTGATGAAATACTCTTCTTCCGAAGCGGGGTGCTCTGCGTCCAACTCGTCATCCATATAGGAAGAGAGTCCTGTGTGTAGCACTATGTAGGCCGTTTCAATCCCGCGTCGTTGAAGGTCGAAGAGCAGCCGCCAGGTAAACGCACGCCCCGCCGAAGGCATCTCCGCCGAGCCGGGTTCGCGCGCGTAGACGGTCTGGTAATAATCCAGATTCCAAGGCGCGGAAACATATTCGTAACGAATGGGCCGCCCCAGCCTGTAGAACAAGTTCACCAACTCCGCACCGGATTTCGAGAAGCGCATTCGCCAGAGACGCGGAATACGCTCGTCGCGTTCTTCGACCGCGCCCATCAGCCCTTCGCCGAAGCTAATCTGCATCCCCTCACGCAACCCGCAAGAGAAAGGATCGCCGCGCTGGCAGAGCAGAAGCGCAAGCCATGAATCATCCGGCAGATGTTCCGCCAACCTAATCTCTATGCACGGCCCTGTGGGCGCGGCGCAGCCTTCGAGCGAAGCGGGCAGCGTGCGGCTCGTGTTGAAGACCAGCAAATCGCCCGTACGCAAAAACTCGCCCAGATGATCGAAGCGCGTGTGCTCAACGCGCCCACCTGCGCGGTCAATAATCATCAAGCGCACATGATCGCGCGCCAGCCCGCGTCTTTCCGGCGGCTCTTTGGCGGACAACTCAGGCGGCAAGATGAAAGTAAACGGGGATTGCATAACTTAAGTGCCGGGCGGCCTGATTGTGACAATCGGCTAAGTGTCACAACCTCACTTCATTCAAATAATCGTAATGCTACTCTTCGGGCGATTTCACAATTTCATCTTTAAGGAGAATACCATGCGCCAAAAACTTCGGTCATTAGTTGTACTGACGCTACTCGTCAGTCTCGTCTGCTACACGTCCGTGCGGGCGAGTTCTAATCCTGACCAGGATGCTGAAGCTAGGGCGAAGGTGAAATATGCTTTAATCGAACTTGGCACTGGCCCCGACGCTCGCGTCAAGATCAAGCTACGTGATAAGACGGAACTCAAAGGCTATATCAGCGATCTGGACGACGACCACTTCACATTGGTGCAAGACAAAACCGGAGCCAGCATTGAGATAGCTTACGAGCAAGTTCAAAAGGTGAAAGGCAAACACCATTTCAATGGAGACCGACTCCTAGCCATTGTTATTGTCGCCGGATTGCTGGCAGTCATCGGCGGGCAGGTGATAGCACATGACGGTGATTTCTAAGCCTGAATTTATCGATTCTCGATTCCTGTTTTTCATGCTTCCGCGCTCTGCGCGTCCGCCGTTCGTCCCCAGTTCTCTTCCTGCGCCTGAAAGCGCTGCCCGTTGACATCGCGCGATTCGTCCGAGGCGAGATAAATAAAGACCTCTGTCACTTCTTCGGGACTGGCCCACTGGTTCGGGTCTTCATCGGGTTCGGCGGCGCGGTGCATGGCCGTGTTCATTTCGCCTGGGTCAACCCAGTTGACGCGAATGTTACTGTCTTCGAGTTCGGCGGCCCACGTCTGCGACATTCCTTCGAGGCCAAACTTGGAGATGCCGTAAGCGCCCCAGCCGGGATAGCCCGTCTGTCCTGCATCCGACGTGACGTTGATAATTGAGCCGCCGCGTTCGACCATCGCGGGCAGCACTTTCTTAATCAGCAGAAACGGCGCGAGCAAATTGACATTGAGCACGCTCTGAAAATCTTCAAGCGGATAATCGAGCAGGTACGGCAGCGGCGTTGGGCCAATGAGGGAAGCGTTATTGACGAGCACGTCCAATCGCCCGCCAAACTCAGAGAGTGTTGTGGCGACGACGCGCTCAATCTCTTCCTGCCGCGCGAGGTCTGCGCTGATTGCCAGCACGCGTGCCTCCGGCGCGACTTCAAGCACGCGCTCGCGTACATTGTTGAGCGCCTCCATGTTGCGCGCGACGATGGCGATGCCAGCCGCTCCTTCACGCGCGTAGTCCAAGGCCAACTGGCGGCCCAGGCCCTGTGATGCCCCTGTAATCAAAATGAACTTGCCTGCGAGTCTCTTCATTGCTTCAACCTCGTCAAAGATTATTCGTCAGCCAGTCACTTAGGTAATAAGCAGTATAGAAAAACCGGCGGGGCTTGGAAACCTCCGCCGGTCTTTGTTTGCCGAGTGCTGATGATTTTAACGAACCATCGCTACAGGCTAATTATTCGATAGCGCAGCGTCCAACTCGTCGACCATTCGCTTCGCGGCGCGTTCGGCGGGTGCATCAGGCAGAGCGAGAATGAGAGCCTGCAACTGCGCGCTGGCCTGGCGCGCCTCTTTAACGGATTCCTGATAAATCTGTCGCTGCTGCGGAAGCTCTTCGGGGCTGGCGAATTCCAACTCCGGCGTGCGCGAGTGTCGAGCCAGCAGCGCCCGCGCCCTTTTGATGCTCGCGTTGGCCCGGCGGCGCGCGATTGGATTTTTCTTCTCCGGCATAGTAAAGGCCGCGATGACTACACCCATGTAATCTTCGCGCTCGGCATAAGCGCCGACGCTCGCCAATCCCCACATCGTTCCGCCGCCCGCAGCGACATAGCGCATATTCCAACCGGCGTTTCCCAGCTTCGACAACGCCTCGCGTACTTCGTCCACCTGTTTGCGCCTCTCCGCCGTCAGGCGCTTGGCGCGTGTGTCGTTATCCGCACGCTTGCAGTCTGCGTAATAGCCGAACGCCTGCTTCATTCCGTAGGTTGAATAGTCGTTCGTCTTCTCGCCGTAAAGGTCTATAAACTTGCTCTGGCCCAGCTTCAACACCTGCTGGCAAGGCATCTTAAATTGCGGCCCTGCTTCGTCCTGCGCCAAAGCGCGGGGCGCAAAGGCCAACAGGAGCATCAGCATCAGCAACAGTTTCAAGCTTAACTTTCGCATTGTTTGATACCTCATCATCGGGGCTGTGAAAATCTCCGTTCAATTCATCCTAAATACAAGCTTAACGATATGGCGCTCTCAAAAGAGATGCGACACCGGGCGCTTTTGGATATTTTCATCCAACGCCAGATGCTTGACGCGCGTTGATGAAAGCTTTGCTGAGATTGCTCACGGCTGCGCACGCCTTTGCCCGAAGGCGGTCTTGCAGTTAGTGCTTGTCTTGGCCCACGCGCCGCAGTTAATCTATAGCCTGACAAGCAGGGATAATTTACGATGCATCCGTTTCTTGAGAGAAGAGAGCAATGCTCCAACATTTTAAGTGTCCTTCGTGCGGCGGGCCGCTGGATTATGATGGCGGCAGCATTACCATTCGCTGTCCCTTCTGTACCAACTCCGTCATCGTTCCCGAAGAGTTGCGCGCCCGGCAAACTCAAGGTTCTTCGCCTGCGCCCTGGCAAGACCAGATTGCCAAGCTGGCCGAAATCGGTCAACTGATTGGCAACGGCAACAAAATTGCCGCCATCAAGCTCTACCGCGAAACTTTTCACGTCGGCCTCAAGGAAGCCAAGGATGCGGTCGAGAGCCTCGCGGCGGGAAAGTCCGTTGAAGTTTCGCAGACAATCGAGATGGGCGGCAACTATCCCGTCAACCCGCAGCAGATACCGAATTGGCCCACGCCGGAGACAGTGAACGCAATTAAGAAGACAGGCTGTTCCCTGTTAGTCTGGATCATCGTCGTCACCGTCATCGTGCTTGCCGGAGGCATCGGCATCGCCATCTACTCCATCAGCACCGCGCACAAAGCCATGCGGGACGTGACAACACGACCCGAAACGCGCGACCAAACAATGCCGAGCATGCCAGGGATGCCAAAGACTCCGACCGGGCCGAAGACGACAACGCCTGCCTTCGCCGGTCTCTTGCTTCAGTTTGGCAGCGAAGGCATCGGTGCAGGCCAATTCAAAGATTCACGCAGCATTGCGGTTGACGGCGAAGGCCGCATCTACATGGGCGAGTATACGGGCGGGCGCATACAGGTCTTCGACGCGGAAGGAAAATTTCTGACGCAATGGATGGTTGACCCGAAGATGCCGCTCAGGGCACTGGCAGCCGACCGTAAAGGCACTGTCTACGTCGTGCAGCGTGGCGACATCAATCGCTATGAAGGCTCGACGGGCAAGTTTCTGGGGAAATTGCAGACGCCTGAAAGCAACGGTCACTATGATGATGTCGCCATCACGCTCGACGGCGGAATGGTCGCCGTCAATCGCGGCGAAGACATCGTGAGCCTAGACGCAAGCGGGCAGGTCGGGCGGATTATCAAAGCGTCAATCAGCGAACAGAGCGGCGATTCGGAGTTGAACACGCGCGTTGCCGTAGACGGACTCGGCAACATCTACGCACTGGGGACTTTCAACGAAGCCGTCTTCAAGTTTGGGCCAAACGGCAAATACATGACACGCTTCGGCGGCAAGGGCGGAGAGCCGGGCCAGTTTCGCGCCCCACACGGGATTGCCGTGGACGGGCAGGGGCGCGTCTACGTCGGCGACATCAAAGGCATACAGGTCTTCGACGCCAACGGTCGCTACCTAGACCTCTTCAAGCTCGAAAAAGATTTACCCTTCGGCATGGTCTTCAACGACAAAAACGAACTCTTCGTCGCCGCACGCACACGCGTCTACAAGTTTGCCGTCAAATAAACGATGAACGCGGAACGATGAACGATGAAGTAAGAGCAGCAAGTCTTTCATTCCGCGTTCATCGTTCCGCGTTCATCGTTTCCTCTACTGTTGCTGTGCGCTATATTGGGCGACGATGCGCTCGCGGATTTCGGCGGGCGTGAGCTTCAATTCCTTCTCCATACGATAGGCCATCAGCACTTCGTTGACGCAGACGGCGCAGTGCGCCCCGTGGTCATCTTCAAAACAACTGTGCAGGCTCTTATGGCCGAAGCTTTCGTCGCAGTAGCAATAGCAGGGCAGTTGGGCAATCGTCTGTGGAATCTCTTTTACGGCCTTGTAGGCCGCTCGCGTCGGGCCTGTGAACTGTTCCGGGTCAAGCGTCGGGCGCAAACTTTCCTTGCTCGGCGGCGATTTGTAATGCGCAGGCACGCGATCTTCCACATGCGTCTGCGTTGTCGGCATCGTGTGCGATGAAGGCGGCTGTTGCTTCTGTTGCTTAACCGGCGGCTGCTGCTGCGCGGCGGTGGGCTGAGTTTTCGCCGGGCGCATCTCAGGCTTGTTTGCGCTGCGCATTGCAACGACAACTCCAATAGTAATGGCAATGATAGCCGGAATTGCCAGCGCTGTTCGATTCTTCATAAAGTTTCCTCTCCATTTATTTTAACGGCGAGGCTGAAAGTCATGTCTTCACGCCTCGCCGGATAATAGAACGCGCGGCTCAGGGCTTCCCTGCGTCGCCAGCCATCCTGTGCATTCCGCCGTGCCCGCTCATCGTCATCTTACCAGGACGGAGCCGGATGAAGAATTTGTACGAGGTCGGGTTGCTGCCGTAAAGCTCGTCGAGCACGGGCGGCTTGGAATAAAAAGTGAAATCGCCGCCGACGGCCATCGAGAGCTTTTCCGTATTCCAGATTTCGCGCGCCGCGCCGAAGGTGTAAGCGCCGATGCGAAAAGACGGATGACCCGCGAGGCCGAGCCTGTCAAGCTCTTCGTGCTCCAGCAACTCGTTTTTGTCTACCAGTTCAAGCCGCGTGTAAACGTAGTTCAAGTCCAGAAAGTTGAGCGTAGATTCGGCTGTGTAGCTATTGACGTTGAAAATGTCGCCGCCGTGCTGACCGTGATTGCGACCCCAGATGAGGCTCGAAGCCCAATTGCCGCGCTTGAGATTCTTATTGTAGCTGATGGAAGCGGTCGTGCGCCGGATGTCGCCCGGCTCTAAGGGTTCAGGGTTCTTCAAAAAGCCGTGGCTGATTTGCATTGACCAGTTGTTGTTCGGTGCGAAACTCAGCCGCGCAGAGCGCGAGTTCCACGGATTAAACTCAAAGTCGTAGCGGTTTTCGTCAGGCTCGCGCCCGTTGAAAACCGAAGCTTCGAGCTTGAACCAGCGATAAGTGAAGCCGGTCGTAAAGACGCCGAAGGAGATGTGCGTCGAATCCTGTAGGTGATGCGCGAGCGGTGCGCTGGGATTTTCAGAGGCTGACCAGCGGTGCATGAAGGCCGTTGGCCCAAGCGCGGGTTCACCGGGAAAACCTGCGTAGGCAAACCACGTCGCGCGCTCGCCGAGCGGTATCGTGTAAGTGGCCGACAATTCCATGAAGAGGTCGTGCGGGTGCTGCTTGTCAACGAGCCGACGCCCCTTGTAGCTCTCGCCTGTCTGGAAAAGCTGCGGCGAGCCGCCCGGCGAAAAGGTGAAAGGCTCTAGGCTGAACATCCCGCGCAGGGCGAGCGTGCCGCCTCCGACGCGCCGAAAGGCCATCGGCATAATCCAGTTCTGCGACTCAAACTTGGTCACGCCGCGCGGGCCGCCCTGAGAGTTAACGCCGAGCTTCGCTTCGCCATGCAGGAAAAACAGCCAGCCCTGCGCATACTTGAAATACATGGACATCGGCGTCGTTCCCGGCTGCCAGGCCGTGCCCGATCCCATCTGGCTCATGTTGAGAGTGTTGCTCGTGCTCGTCCCGACGCGAATGGACATCTCTCGTTCTGACATCACCATCAAGTCGAGTGAATCCGTCGTCGGAATCTGATCTGTTGCGCTCGCGCCGGTCGCGCCGCTCGCATTCATCCCCGGCATCTGGTCGTGCTTCATGCCGGGCATTTGGTCGTGCGAATCGGTGGCTGGCTTCTGTCCGCCGCCGCTATCGCTTGTGCTGCCCGCGCCACCGGGGTTGTTTTGAGTTTCCGGCGGCTGGTTCGCATCCGTGGCCGGAGTCGCTACGGGCGTCTGCGTCTTCTCTACTGCTGGCGTTGTCGGCGTCGCCGGTTCGGGTTGTTGCGCGTCCGGCGCATTTGTGTCTTCCTGCGCTGGCGATGTTTCCGGTTTGGCTTCCGGCGATTCGCTTGCGTCCGGCGAAGCAGTCGGCTCGGACGGCTTGCTCATGTCCATCCCCGGCGTGTGTACGTGTGGCGCGGGCTGCTTTTTCTTCGGCGACCGCTTGGCCTGCGGCTTCGGCTTTGACTGCTGCTTTTTCGCGCCCGGCATGTTCCCCATGTCGTGCTTCTCATGCTGCGCCGAACCAATCGTCGCCGTCGCACAGAGCAGAACAGTGATGGCAAGCACAAACAGCTTGAGACGTAAGATTTCTTTAAACATGATTCCCCTCTGAGATTAATTCCCGGAGCAGGGCTTCTTAAAATTAGAGAGAGCGCTGCTCGAAGCTTTGATATTGAGATGAGCTATGGACGCGGGAACGCGTCTCCGTTTCTCTGTTTGAGAACGGAAACGTCGGAGGGGAATTTAAATGACGAAGACGTTGATGAGCAGATGCCTGCGCGCTCCCGTTCCGGGTGGGGCGTGCTGTCTGGCCGAAGGAGACGGCGCAAAGGTCACGGCAAGCGGAGCGACTGCCTTTAGAGTCGGCGGTGGAGCGAGGTTCGCTTCGCGCTTCTTCTGTTCAGGTTCACGCGCCAGGACAAGCGTCGTCGGCAATCCGCCACGGCTCACGCAATGCAGGCACGCTCCCGTAGGTTGAATGGGGGCGACTGTCACATGCGCGGCCCGCACTGCGACCGCAGGCATGGCTACCATTTCATCCATTGCCATCGCTTCGTGCGATGTTGGCGCGGACGAATCAGCAGCGCTGCAATGCTCCGGCGTTTGTTCGAGTTTGGCGCGACAGCAATCGTGGTCTTCAGCCATCGCCGAAGAGTGCGGCTGCTCCGCATCATGCACGCAGAAAGCGGCGGCAATCACACCGCCCCAGCCGCCCGTCAAGAGCGTCGCTAGTAGCAGTGTGACGATCAATAAATTTCTACGCCGCATAAGATTCAAGGGTCTTTGATGGCTCAACGCGTTGGCGAGTTTACCATGTTCGTCATTAAATATGCACACCTCGTCTCCCGAATTTAAGACGAAAAAGCGCGCCGCCCGTTCGTCAAGAGCAGAATCCACACTTTTCATGCGTGTGTTACTATGCGCCCACAAACGGAGAAACGAGGCGAACAGCTTGCGGCCTGAGGAAACGGAACGAACACGCTGGGTGGAGAAGATTTTAAGCGAGATGACGCTCGAAGAGCGCGTCGGCCAACTATTGATGCCGGACGTAACGGGCGTGCTCATACACGAAGCGGGCGAAGAATATGCGCGGCTCATACACGCGATTGAAGAATTGGGCGTCGGCGGCTTTATCGTCTACAACGGAGATGCGCTGACGACAGCCGCGCTGACCAACCGTCTACAGCGCCGCGCACGCGTGCCGCTCTGGTTTGCTTCCGATTTCGAGGGCGGCGTAGGGATGCAATTGCGCGGCGGCACACGCCTGCCGCGTGCGATGGCTCTGGCGGCAACAGGCGATACTGAATCCGCAGCAGAAGCCGCGCGCATCACAGCCCGCGAGGGACGCGCTCTGGGCGTTCACATTAATTTCTACCCGGTGCTCGACGTTAACAATAATCCGTCGAACCCGATTATTAACACGCGCGCCTTCAGCGATGATCCCGAAACCGTTGCCAACTGGGGCGCAGCCTTCATACGCGCCGCGCAGGACGCAGGGCAGATTGCGACCGCCAAACACTTTCCAGGCCACGGCGACACGGCGCTCGATTCACACATCCTGCTGCCCACGCTCGACGCGCCGCGCGAGAGGCTTGAGCAGATAGAGTTTCCGCCCTTTCGCAACGCCGTGCAGAGAGGCGTGCGCGCCATCATGACGGCACACATCGCCGTGCCCGCGCTTGAAGACGGCGCAAACGGGCTTCGGCCAGCCACGCTGTCGCCCGTCCTCGTTGACGGCATCCTGCGTAGAGATTTCGGATTCGAGGGTCTCATCTTCTCCGACGCTCTTTCGATGGGCGCGATCAGCAACGCTTACGAACCCGGCGAAGCAGCGGTGCTGGCAATTGAGGCCGGATGCGATGTCGCGCTCTATCCGGTTGACACAAAGGCGGCGCACGCGGCCCTGTGCGTTGCAGTTCGGCAGGGGCGCTTGCGGCGCGAACGTGTGGACGAGTCTGTCCGAAGAATTCTGCAAGCGAAAGCATGGTGCGGGCTGCAACATGAGCGGGAGGTATCGCTCGAAGGCGTCTGGGATGTGCTGGCGAGTCCGGCTCATGCGGCGACTGCGCGGGAATTATTCGAGCGGGCCGTGACGCTCGTGCGTGACCCGCGCGAATTGTTGCCGCTTGAGAATAAGCGTGTGGTTGCGATTATCCTCAAAGACTCCGTGCCCGTCTGGGCGCACGTCTTAAGAGAGCCTTCGGGGTCGCGTTTCTCGAAAGAGGTGGTCACAAGATTCAACGCCCGCGTCATAGAATCTGGCGCGGATGCGGCTGACGTAGAGCAGATTCTGGAAGCGACGCGTGATTGTGATGTGGCTTTGGTGGGAATCTGCGCGCGGGTTGCGGCCTACAAGGGGAGCGTGGCGTTGGCCCACGCGCACGCGGAAGTTTTACAGGCTCTCGATGCGGCGGATGTTCCCATCATCGCCGCCGTCTTCGGCAATCCTTATGTTCTGCCGCGTATGCCCGAACGCGCCACGACGCTTTTAACCTTTGAATCGGCTGTCGAGTCAGAGGAAGCCGCCCTCCGCGTCATTGCAGGAGATGCGCCGGCACGCGGTCGCTCGCCAGTCAGGCTAGAAACGATGAAGTAGGAACGCCGCAACGATGAACTGTCAAGCAGTTTATCTTTCATTCCGCGTTCAGCGTTCCTACTTCATCGTTTCTTATGCTGCTATTCCCTCGGCGGCGCGTGGGTCGCGCGGGGCTTCGAGGTAAGCTTCAACGGTTTTGTAAAGCTCTTCATCCATGAAGCCATTGAGTTGGCGATAAGCGCGTGAGAGTTGCTCGGCGGTCTTGGCCGATAGATTCTCGCCCGAAGTTTCGATGAATTCCATCAGGGTCGCACGCAGGAGCATCAACTCGCGTATCACCTCTTTTAATTCGTAGCCCTGCCGCCAGCGTTGCCGACCATGCTCTCTGCCCTTGCGTAGCGAGCCGGTATCGGGGGATGCGTCTCTCGCCAGCGCTTGCCGCAATTCTTCGATGATCTGCGGCACATGGTCAACCAACTGTAGGTAATCCAACTGCGCGTCCGCTTTCACGCGTTTGTCGCAGGCCACTTTCTGCGTCCAGGCATTGATAATCGTTTCACAGCCGGTTTCAAGTAAACGGCTAACCTCTTCAGTCATGGGGGAACCTCTTTGTGATTGAACCTTTGCATAGACAGTCGCGGTATGGGAGTTGACCGCAACCGGAATTGAACGACGCCCTTAGTATCGCACACGCCGCACGTCGCTAGCAATGATTTGACCGAATCAAGCGAATGATGAGACGATTGCCTCACCGAAACAAGACGTTCGCCGCACCGGCGCGGCCCAATCGGGAAACATTCTTCGGTCGGCGACCCGAAACGCTCAGGCGCGCCGAGCACACCATTCAGGTTTTATCGGCGCATGTTTCGGTCAGGAACGAATGAATAATTAACGGGAGAACGTGCAGCATGGATATTGATAAGGATAAGATCGTGACACAGGACGAAGAGCCTGAGCCAGCACCGATAGATCAGGTCGAAGAACGCGTCGAAGCGGAGATGAAGGAGATCGAAGGCCGCGCCAAAGAGCGCGTCGCACAGGGCTTGCAGGACGAGGAACTCGAACAGGAAGCACGCGATCTACAGGAAGAGGGACGGCGCGAGATGGAAGAAGCGCGCCAAGCCGAGAAATAAAGAGAAGCAAGACGCGGAGAGTGGGAGACCCAGAAGATGCGGGGATAAAGAAAGATGGGGTTCGCCCCGTAAATCTTTTATCGCCGCGTCTCCTCGGTCTCCGCGTCTCGTTTTTATTATTTCATTTTGAGTGCTTCTTCAATGGCGGCGCGGATTCGCGGCGCTGTCGAGGCGGCGCTGAAGCCTATGAAGCGCGAGTGGATTTTACCGTCGCGGGTAATGACGTAGCTTTGCGGAATCGAGCCGTTGTCGGACATCAGCATCGCCGCGTATTGCCGTTCGAGGAAAGCGACTTTGTAGTTAACCTTAAACTCCTTCATAAAGGACAGAACGTCTTCCGGGGTGTCCTGCACAGGGTCTATATCCAGGCCGAACACTTCGACGCCGCGCGGCCCTAACTCCTTCTGCAATTCGACGAGATGAGGAACTTCCTGACGACATGGCCCGCACCACGTCGCCCACAAGTCGAGCACCAGAACTTTTCCCTTTGAATCGGAGAGCTTAAATGGCTTGTTGCCGTCAATCGTCTTCAGCGCCGCATCCAGAATAGGGGCCGGGAGCGGCGTGAGCAGGCTGGTGTTAGGCGGCCCGCTATTGGTCGGTGGCGCTGCGCCGTTAGTCGTTGGCGGAGCACCGGCGTTATTGCCGGGGGCGCTCGTGCTCCGGCCCGGAGCGGTGTTGCCGGTAGCGGGATTGGTCGCAACAGTCGCGTTGTCGTTCGTCGTCGAAACGTTCTCCGGCTGCGTGCAACTTGAAAGGCCGACAGTTGCCAGCAGCGCCAGCACGACGAAGGTGGTAATCAAACGTCGCGCCGTCCAGAATCTTTTCGGCGTCTGCCGAGGAGTCGAAGAAGTCATACTCGTTTTCTATTCCTTTACGTCAAGCAGAATCTATTCTTGCGTGGCCGCCCCACTGATGCGAAACGTCGCAATGCGCTGGAGGTCTGTGCCGATAATTGCATACTCGCCGGGCATCAGCCCATCGCGCGGGCGGATTTCCAGATATTGCATTCCATCCTGCGAGCCGAGCACGCGGTAGTGCGGCTTAATAATCTCCGCCGAGTCAATGGCGAACCCTTTGTAGCCCTTCTGGGCCATCGCTGTAACGCGCCGCGCGCCGCGCTTCTGCGTCAGGCGAACAATGAACGGCGGATGCACATTGGGCACGTCCGGCACGAACAGGTAAAAGCGCGGCTCTTCCGTTTTCAGAATGGTTGCCGAAGCCTCGCCCTTCAATTCGACGTAGCTTCTCTTATCGCTCGTCGCCACCTTATCAACTGAAATAGGAGTTGTGCCTGCCTCGAATGGAAGTGCCACAAGAGCATTGCTTTCATTCGTAACATAAACCAAAGCGCGGTCAGCGGGCGGCGCGGGTAAAGACTCTTGCGTAGGAAGCGTCTGGGCGGCGTTAAGACTCCTGCTATTGACGCCGCCGAGCGTAACCAAAAGCGTCACGCACAAAATAAGGAGCGCCATGAATGATGGTTTTGTGTGAAAGTTTCTCAAATCCTGCTCTACCCTCATTAGATATACAGTCAAATTTTCCGTCCGGGGTTGCAAAGTTAATAACGTGACTCAACACGAATGGTCAAGTGACGCGCCTTGCGCCCTAGCGTATACGGCCTACACCGAAGCATGAATCAAGTCGTAAAAACATCTCAAGCGCGGCGATGTCGAGCCGCGCTTGAGAGAAGAAAACGAGCCTCGTCGGATGATGCTCTCCGCGTCATCCTATGTCCTGCGCGCGTAGAGCCGCAATCGTCGCCCCGACCAGCAGGAAAAACATCCCTAACAGAATGCCTGGATTCACGAGCGGGTGTCCCCAGGGATGCAGGAAGTTGACGTAGGGGCTTAAATCGTCCGGCTCTTTGACGGCTGGCTCCGGCTCTGGCGCTTCCTTGAGCTTAGGCGCTTCGGGCTTGGGCGGGGCAGACTCGCCGCGCATCGCCGCCGCCTGTGCGTCCTCCTGATACTTGTCCATGTCCTTCTTAAACTGCTCAGAGTTCTCTTCGGCGTCAGCCTTGTAGCGACGGATGTTGGCTTTGGCCTTTTCGATGTTCGCCTCGTTAGCATCAATGATGTACTGCTTCAAGCCTTTGCCAGCGTTCGGGCCGTTCGGGTCTGAGCCTTCCTTGTTGATGGTGTCCAGATCGGAGAGTCGCTTCATCTGATCGAAAGACCAGGTGGCGGGCATAATCGTGCCAACCACTTTCGAGATGCCCTGCGGCACACCGACGAGGCCGGAGAAGAGAATCTGCGGAATCAGTATCAACGGCACAAGGCTCGTCGCCATCTCAGAAGTCTTGACGATGGACGATACGAAGAGGCCGAGCGCGATTCCGACCATGCCCGTCAAGAGCATTACCAACAATTGCGCGAGCGCATTGCCCGGCAGTTTCATCATCCCCGTGAAGTGAAACAGCTTGAGCGTGCCGAAGAGCAGGATGCATTGCAACCCGACGATTAGAGAAAGCACGAAGAGCTTCGAGCCGACGTAAGGCAAGAGGCCCAGATTGACCATCCGTTCGCGATTATAGACGGCCCGCTCGCGTATAATCTCGCGCGCCGAAACACTTGTGCCGAACCAGACGGCGACTAAGGCCAGCATGAAGAACGGGAAATCGCGCGGCGCATCCGAAGCGA
This sequence comes from Pyrinomonadaceae bacterium, assembly GCA_036387475.1. Classification (GTDB taxonomy): domain Bacteria; phylum Acidobacteriota; class Blastocatellia; order Pyrinomonadales; family Pyrinomonadaceae; genus DASVTR01. The sequence goes on from DASVTR010000022.1 coordinate 18,612, forward strand.
CGACCAGGTACGTCAGAAACGCGATGATCGGAGCCTGCCCGAACAAGATCAGCAGGTTAAACTTGTCGCGGAACAGAACTTCCATGTAGCGACGCGCAAGTGTGAGCCATTGGCCCACTGCATCCGTCACGGTCGGGCGGCGCTTGGCCGGGGCAACTACGGGCGCATCTCGCTTCAAGCCTTTTAAAGGCTCGACGATGTTCTGCTGATACTCGCGCGTTTGCTGAAACTTGCGCTTCCAGTTTTCCGCGACCTCTTCGGAAATCTGCTCTTTGCGCAGCTTAAACGCTGCCCGCTGCTCTTTCGGGGCGTTGGGCGGCAGTGGCGGCAATTTCGCCACCTGCTCGTCAATCGGCGCTTCGAGCTTATCGTAGAGGTCTTTGAAGCTGTCGGCCTTAACGTGCTTCAAGGCATCCATCGGCGCGCCATACCAGACGAGCTTGCCTCTCATCATGACGACGATCTTGTCAAAGAGCTTGACGTTTTCCATCGCGTGCGTCGTCAAAATCACAGTGCGCCCGCTCTCCGCTATCTGGCGAAAGAGCTTCATAATCTTTTCTTCGGTCGCAGGGTCGAGTCCCGAAGTCGGCTCATCCAAAAAGATGACAGAGGGCTTCGTTATCAACTCGACGGCGATGGAGACGCGCTTTCGTTGGCCGCCCGAAAGTTGGCCCACGGGCACGTCGCGCCGTTCCGAAAGCCCCGTCACGTCCATCACTTCGCCGACGATCTGGTCAATCTCAGCGGCAGAAATGTCGCGCGAAAGACGCAGGCGTGCGACGTAGTAGAGCGTGCGGTAGACGGTCAATTCGCGGTGAATGATGTCGTCCTGCGGGACATAGCCTATGGACTGCTTGATGGAGTCTAGATGCTGGTAGAGGTCTAGGTTATTGATAAGCACGTGCCCGGCGGTCGCTGGCCTCATGCCGTTCAGAGAGTCCATCAGGGTTGATTTACCCGCGCCCGATGGGCCAAGCAGGCCCACGAACTCATTTGGCTGAATCGTCAAATCCACATCGTCGAGCAGCTTAATCATTCCCTGCCCCGAACGATTGGGCACTTCCTTTGTAATGTCAATCACATCGATGCGCGTCTTCGAGCGCGTGTCGAAGACGGCGACGCCGCGCTGCGGGTCTGCCTGCAAAACGAATGGGCCAATCTGCACTATGTCCTGGCCCTGTAGGGGGCGCTTGCCGTTGATGCGCGCGCCGTTGACGTAGACGCCGTTGGTCGAGCCGCGATCTTCGATCACGATTTGCCCGCCGTTGTTCAAAAGACGCGCGTGATGATTAGAGATTTGCAGGCCGTCGAGGCTGATGTCGTTATCTGTCGCGCGCCCGATGGTGAGTTGAGGGCGGCCAGTTAGCGGCAACTGCATGAGTAGTTGCGGTTGAGCGCCGCCCGCTGCTGACGGTGGCTTGTTGAGCGAGCCTGTGTCCGGCTTGAAGACCATCGTTTGCATCGCGGGGCGGGCGGCGGCATCCGCCAGCGGCCCCGAAGGCGGCTTCATCTCGGCAAGCGCAGGGGCAGCGCCGGAGAGCACGACGGAACGCTGACCTGCGTGCTGCGCGCCTGCGGGAGCGGGATGCGACGGGTCAACGAAACGCAGGATTGGCCCACCCATGCCGAGCTGTATGCGGTCGCCGTCAAAAAGCGGCGTCGGGATGGTGATGCGCTGGTCGTTTAGGAGAGTGCCGTTGAAGCTGCCGAGGTCAACGAGGACGCTCTGCCCGTCGCGGCGCTGAATTTCTGCGTGGCGACGCGAGACGACGGCTGCCGCCGCGTCAATCGCCACTTCCATCTCAGGGTCACGGCCCAGCCGCATCAAGTCCTTGTTGACCTGTATGCGTTCGAGCTTGCCCGTAGAGCCTCTGACAAACTCTATGAACGCGGGCTGAGCCGGGGCTTTCGGCGGCGCAGGCGGCGTCGGCTGTTGAACGGGTGGCGGCGCTTGCTGCCTTTGCGGTAGCGGTGGTGGCTGCTGCTGCTGCGGAGTGGCCTGCCGTTGCTGTTGCGGCGGCGGCACTGGCTGCTGTGGGGGCTGAAACTGCGGCGGCGGAGCGGCAGGACGCTGCTGCTGCGCGGGCGGAGGCTGCGGCATTGGTTGAGCAGGCGGCTGCATCGGCATGGGCGGTGCAGGCTGCGCGACGTGCTGCGGCTGTGGCGGCACGGGCGGGCGCTGCTGTTGCTGCGCTGGCGGTTGAAATGGCGGCGGTTGAGGCGGCGACGGTTGGATTGGTGGCTGTTGAAACGGCGCTTGCTGCACCGGCGGGATGGGCGGCGGCGGCGCTGGCTGTTGTGGTGGAGGAACGCGCCGTTCTTCCGTCACCTCCGCCTTGTCAAGGTCGCGGTGCGTCTCCTGTTCGGCAAAGCCGACGCTCGGCTTTGGAGCTTCCATCTCAATACGCGCGACGAGCACGACGGGGCCGCCTGCGCCAAACTGTACGCGCGCGCCGGGCTGCACATCGACGGGCTGCATGATGCGCTGGCCGTTAATGAAAGTCCCGTAGCTGGAATTGGTATCAACGAGCACGCAGCGCCCATCCTTGGCGCGAAACTCGGCGTGGCGGCGTGAAACCATGGGCCATTCGGATTGGTCGAACACGAGATGACACTCCGCCGGATCGCGCCCGATCTTCATTACCATTTGCTCGAAGGTGCGTTCGGGCTTCTGTTGATTATTACGCTCTTCTATAAGGACGATTTTCATGCTGCTTCACCTGTCTTCAGTTTACAGTTTTGAGTTTTCAGTTTTCAGCAAGGACAAGTTGCTTCCTGCTGAAAACTGAAAACCGAAAACTGTAAACTGTCATTTGAGTCTGAACGAATCGAGAATCACCGGCAACTGGCCCTTGACGCCGACATCATCAATGCCGGTCAGTTCGGGCGCAAGCGAGCTGGTAAGAATTGTCAACTGCAAACCGTTTTTCTGGCCTTCGACGCCGGGCGGCAAAAAGATGAGCCGACCCCAGTAAGTAATGTTGCCCTTGCTTGTGTTCTCCGACAACGCTTTAAAGGTGATCTCGTAAGCGGCCATCGAATTAACTTTCGTCGGGCCTTCGGAAAGCTTCTCGTAACCCGGCAGCTTCGCCAGATTAGTATTGGCAGCACTGACCAGATTCGGGAAGACGGATTTGTCAGCGTCGTAAGTTCCGTTGCTTTCGTACCAACCGACGGTGAATCTCTCTTGCATAAAGTCCGGCGGCAGCTTGCGCTCGACTCTGACGAAATACGTTCCCTCGGAAGCAATGTTAGTGTTCAACTCCCAAGAGTTCGGATAGTAAAAAGAGAAAGGCACGAAGTGCTCGGCGATCTTGCCGCTCAAATTGTCGCGTGTGCTGGTGAACTGGGTGGCATCGGGCGGCGGCTGATAGGGTGCGGCCACGTTTGTGTTAGCGATGGTGTTCGCGTTGGCGTTAGTGATGGTGCTCGCGTTTGTGTTGGCGTTGGCGTTCGCGCTGGCGGCATTCGCATTAGAGTTAGTATTAGCCGCCGCGTTATCTTTTTTATTGAATACCAGAAAGTAGTAAGCCGCGCCGCCCGCCAACAACAAAAGAATCACAGCGCCGAGAATCAGAGGTAGACGGCTGCCCTTGCGCGCCGCTGGCGCTGCGACGGCGTATCCGGCATGCTGCGGCTGCACGTGTCCGCCTTGATGTGGTAGAGGCGCGGACGTGTGCGGCAGTTGGCCGGAGGGCGACGCAGAAGGATGCTGCGGCTGCGGATATTGCTGTTGTTGGTATTGCTGCTGTTGCTGATACGGAGGCTGCTGTTGCTGATAGGGCGGCTGTTGTTGGTGCTGATAATTCGGCGGCGTCGAAGGGTACGGCTGCTGCTGCGGCTGCTGCGGCGGAGCGGGCGGTTGTTGCGCAGACGGACTATCCGCAGGCTTAAACGGAGTTGCGATGGTGCGGCTGGTGGCCGGGCCTGTATCGCCGCTGCGGATTTCTCCGGTCGGCGGCGGCGGCAGCGATGCCATCGTCTTATTGAGGTCAATGGCGGGTTCGCTCGGCGGCGCATTTAAGTCGGACTGATTGGTGATGACCGTCGGGCCTAGATTATAAAGCGTCTCTTCATCGTCAACGCTCACACTCTCAAGGCGTCCGCCGTCAACCGTACAAAATTTCTGATTATCGTCCGCGTAAGTGCGTTGGCATTTCGGGCATTGCTTCATTTAGATAGACTCCGTTAAGAGCAAGGATGAGCGCGGAACGATGAACGATGAAGTAAAAACAGCCAGTCTTTTATTCATCGTTCATCGTTCCGCGTTCATCCTTACTTTTTAGCATCAGCGAGCTTGGCTTGTAGTTCGGCGTTGGACGGATCGAGTTGCAGTGCGCGCTGGTAGACGCGCGTCGCATCCGAGCGCCGCCCGGCTTTCATGTATTCGTCACCGATGCCGCCGAAGCCGAAAGCGCCCGCCAGTACTTTACGCTCTCCCGCACTGGCGACATCCACCGCGCGATTATAAATCCTCTCGGCGTCTTCGAGCATATTGGTGCGCAGGTAGGCCGAGCCGAGAACCGAATAGGGCGCGAAGCTGCGCGGGCTGATCTCGATGGCGCTCTTCAAGAGCGGCTCGGCCTCGCCATAGCGCTTTTGGAGTACCATCATCCGTCCCAGAAAAAAGAGCGCGCCGGGGTGGCGTGCGTCCAGTGACAGAGCACGGCGCAGCACCGGCTCGGAATCGGCCCAACGCTGTTCGGTCTGCAAAGCCTCGGCGATCAGCACTAAGGTCGGCGCGTCCTGCGCGAGTTCGATGGCACGACGGTAGTAAGGCTCTGCTTCGCTCGCGCGGTTATTCTTTCTGAGCAGTCGAGCCAGATGCGCGTTGGCGACGGCGAACTGCGGGTCAAGCTCGATGGCGCGACGATAAGCGGTCTCTATCTCGCTTGCAGCCAGCCCGCGCGCTTCGAGCGCGACGCCGAGACGGTCGTGGGCAATCGCGTTGGTGGGCTGCAATTGAATAGCGCGCCGCGCGGCAGCCTCCGCTTCGGTCAAACGACGAGCGCCTGCGCCGCCGGAGCGCGGTTGCACGAGCACGTAGCTCAGAGCGATTTGCAAATCTGCATTCTGCTGGTTGGCTGCGACCGCTTGCCTGTAAGCCTTTTCGGCCTCTTCCCAGCGCTGCTGGTCTATGTAGACGTTGCCAAGGCCGTAGGAGGCACGCCATTCACGCGAATTGAGTTGCAGAGCAGCGCGGTAAGACTGCTCTGCCTCAGCATACCTGCGTGCGTCGCGCGCTTCGTTGCCTTCGTCCAGGGCGTCTTCGACGCGCTCCGTCACATCGGGCGGAGGCTGCGCCGGTTGGCCTGTTCTGGGCTTCGCGGGCCTACCGCCTCCGGTTCGTGGCGTCGTCGGTCGAGTGGTCGCCGGGCTTCCCATTGGCGGCTTGATGCCCGTGTTACGCCGACGGCTGCTCGTCTCCGGGTTCTTCGGACGGAAGATGCCGGAGCCGCCGCCGAGGTCGCCTACGTCCTGCCCATGCGCGACCAGGGGCGCGCAAAGTGCGACGACAAGCACGAGCGTCGCTGTCTGCAAGGCTGCGCGCGCAAAGTTGACGATATTCATACTCTTCCTTTCATAAAAACAAATCATGATCTTGCACGGATGGCGCGAGAGATTCGGCGCGAGGTGCTTCAAGAACCTGAACGCACAAGACGAAAGCCCAGAGTGGGATGTGTTGTCGATGGCTTCTGCCAGTTGCGGACAGTTCCGGTCGCTGGCGTCTCGCGCATCTGTGTGGCGTAAGAGCCGCCGCGATAAACTATCATCTCCCGTTGCGCTGGCGGGACGATTGCATCATTGTTGCCCGGATAAAGCGATGCTTTCGTAGAAGTCCACTCCCAGACATTACCAATTAAATCGACGACGCCCCAGCGGTCCTGACCTTCGGGCAGTGAGCCGACCGGTTTGGGCGAATCCGCCTCGATTACGGCCCGCCCCTGCGCCCAACTGTTGCCCCACGGATAGAGACTATTCTGTTCGCCGTTGCGGGCCGCATACTCCCATTCGTTTTCCGTCGGCAGACGATACTTCACGCCGTCGCGCTTTGAGCGCCACGCGGCAAAAGCGACAGCATCATCGTAAGAAACATTAGTGACGGGCCATTGCTCCTGTCCTGCGAGCGGCTTGTTGTCAGACCAACCGTTCGGCGCTCTGTGATTTGTCTCGCGGACAAACACCTCGTATTCGGCGTTCGTTACTTCCGTCCGATCCATTGCGAAGGCTTGCACCGTCACGGAATGCGCTGGCCCTTCGAGGATAGACGCCCCGCTGCGACCCATCTGAAAAGTACCGGCAGGAATCTCTACAAGGTCAGGCTTAATCACTGCCGGATTAGCAGTGCCCGGCGTTTGCTTCTCTGCCGGCGGCTTCTCCTGTTGCGGCGGGTCTTGCGCGATTGTCGGAGCAGCAGGCCTGGGCCAGAGCAGATACATTGTGATGCCGCCGCCGATCAGGAGGACGATGAGACTGATTATTAAGATCAACGGCAGCGCAGACCTTTTCGGCTCGGCAACGACGCCCGGCGCAGAAGCCTGAAACTGCGGCTGGCTGTGCATGAAAGCCTGCTGGCTTTGTTGCCAACTCGTCTGCTGCCCCGCGCCCGTCAAACTGCCCTGCTGTTCCAACTGCCCCGTCGTCATGCCATGCTGTCGCTGCGTGTTATCCAGCAGGGCGACGGCTGGCGGTTGCATTGTATGCCTTGTAGCGGCTGCCTGCTCCGCACGCGCGTTCAACTCCTGCTGCTCGCGCGCGGCACGCTCGGCGGCGGCTTTTTCGGCTGTGGCTTGCTCTGCTCGTTCGCGCTCGGCAGCAGCCTGCTCTGCTTTTTCGCGCTCGACAGCGGCGGCCCGCTCTTTTTCTTCGCGCTCTGCGGCAGCGGCGCGCTCGGCTTCCGCTCTCTCTTTCTGCTCTCGCTCCTGACGCGCAGCCTCGGCTCCCGCTGCTTTGCGTTGCTCTTCGAGCGCAGCCTGCCGGGCCTCTTCTTCGGCGCGTGCGCGTGCTTCCGCTTCGACGCGCTGGCGCTCCGCCTCCTCTGCTTGCAGGCGCTCCTCTTCTTCTTTTGCTTTCCGGCGCGCTTCCTCCTCCGCTGCTGCTTTAAGGCGCGCGGCTTCGGCTTCGAGGCGCGATTGCTCTGCGGCACGCAGGCGTTCTTCCTCTGCCGCCCTTTCGCGCAGAGCGGCCTGCGCCTGCAAGCGCGCTTCCTCTTCGCGGGCTAACTCGGCGCGCGCAAAGCTGTCGCGTTGCTCATGCTCATAGTTGTACTGCTCGACCGGATATTCGCCAAACGAGATAACGCTCGGCTGCAGCACAACCTGATTGAGCGTACCCGAACTAATCGTACCCGCGAGCGGGTCGCCCATCGGCTTGAGGCTCGATTGTGACTGGCCCTGCAAGAGCGCTTCGACGCGACACTCGCCGCCGCTACATTCAATCTGCTGTTCCCAGTCCGCGTAGCCTTCATGCAGAACGCGCACGAAGTGTGTGCCCGGCATCATGTCCGGCACGACGAGTTCGCCCGCCTGGTCTGATGTGCCCACCGAGACATTGTTGACGAAGACGCGCGCCTGCGGCGGGTTCGTTCTCACGCGCAAGTTCGTCATCTCGCCAGCCATTTGCGACGACAGCGAACCGCTGCCCGACGACATGGATGAACCGCCGGGCATAGACCCCATGACGATTGGGCCAAGCGAAGTGCTCTTCAGCGAAGCGGTGACGGAGGCGACCGCCTCGCGCAGTTCTCTGATAAAATCCTCGACCGTCGGCGGGCGATCAGTCGCTTCCTTTTCGAGCGCGTGGCGGACGACTCTTTCGATCTGCGGCGGGACAGAGACGCCCTTCGATTCAAAGCTCGGCAGTTCTGCCGTCAAATGCTTCTTCATAATCGAAGGGATGCCAGTGCCTCTGAAGGGCACATCGCCGCAGAGCATCTGAAAGAGGATGACGCCGAGGCTATAAATATCTGCGCGCGCATCCGGCTCTTCATCGCCCCACTGTTCGGGAGCCATGTAGAAGGGCGAACCCATCAGGCCGCTCGTCTTCGCCTGCACAAACGACCCCAAAAGCTCGCCCGACTTAATCTTCGCCAAACCGAAATCGAGCACCTTCAAGCCCTCGGCAATCGGCTGGTCTTCCTGCATCATGATGTTCAGGGGCTTCAAGTCACGATGGACGATGTTCTGGCGATGCGCTGCGCCGACGCCTGCGCCGATTGCTCCCATGATTTCCAGAGCGCGTCCGGGCGCGAGCGCGCCTTCGCTGGCGAGCAGTTCATGGAGCGATTTGCCTTTGACGTACTCCATGACGAGAAACGGCATCGTGCCGCGCGCCACGCCAAAGTCTGTAACGGCGATGATGTTTTGATGGCGGATGGCGGCGGCGGCGAGCGCTTCCTGACGAAAGCGCGTGACGAGCATCGGGTCGTTGCCGACCAAATCCGGCAGGATGACTTTGATGGCGTGCGCGGTTTTGAGAAAGATGTGTCGGGCCTGAAAGACGACGCCCATCCCGCCATGGCCCAATCGTCTTTCCAGTTGATAACGCCCGTCGAGAATCGGTTCACCGGCAATGGAAAGGGTCGTCGCGTCGCCGTCATCCGGACAATGGTTGACGTGATCGGGGAAGCAGCGACGACATGCTGGGCATTCTTTCATTTGTCGGTTCGATCCAAAAGCAGCCCGCCATCACACCCGTTTGCAGGGGCGGCATGCTGGTCGGAAAGCAGCTCTACAGATTCATTCGATGGCGAAAAATGTGGTCGCCGTAACAGGGACGGCAGCCAGCAGCGCGGCGCGCATCGTGTGCGACCTTAAGAATTGAAATTCTGCCGGGCGAAGTATAAGGAGTCAGCATTACCGCGCGTTTTGATTTTAACGACTCGTCGAACATCAAGCAAGTGATTAGTGATTATTTGCCCGCCAACAAGAGCACTGGCCGCTTGCTGACCATTCTTTTCATCTCTCTTTGGCGCGCACGATTTTCTTCAAACGCTTATTGAGAGACGTACCTTGCGCGCCGCTTTGCAAAGCAAAAAGGCAAAAGCGAAGAGCGCAGGCCAGCGCGGCTCGCTCCTCACTTTTGCCTGATTTCGGTAGCCTTGCCTTGAATCTACGGGCGATTGTCAGGACGCCCGCCGTCCGCGCGCCCGCGTCCGCGCATGGCGATGAAAGCAATCGCCAAGAGCGCGACCAGACCGAGCACGATAATCCACAGCCACATATTGTTCGAGCTGGTAGTATTGCTCGTCTGTGTGGTCTCGGCGGGCCGGTTGGTTTGCGTAGTAGTGGTGGTGGTCGTCGTAGACGTAGTGTTTCTGGTCGTCTGCGGCGACGACGGCGGCTGCGACGTACCCGAATTAGCGTTCTGGGCCAGCGCGGGCACGACCAATCCGGCGCACGCCAGACTCAGCACGAGCAGACACGCTCTCAAGCCTTTGAACAATCGGCAGGATTTCATCAGAATTCCCCTTTCTGGATAGCTATGCGGTTTCCCATCAGGATGCGAACAACCTTGAACCTTTGAAGCAAGACGCTTTTATGACAAATCAGGGGAAGAGTCAATGATTATCTAAGCTGTGGTGAACACCGGCCCGCTTTACTTGAGCGACAACGCGTGCCCTTGTGCGCCGCCGAGCTTGAGCTTGAGCACGCGCGCCATTGTTGGCCCAAGATCAATGATGCGGACAGGGCGGCTGTTGTTCAAAGGCCCGCGACGCTTGATGCCAGCGCCCGCAGCGATGAAAGTATTCAAGTATCTGGACGGCAGATAGCCGTGCTGGCCGCGTTGCGGATTAGGGGTGACAGATTCGCCCGTGTAGTTATGGCCGAAGCTATAGCCCTCGGCAGCCTCCAACATCAGCGACACGCGCGGATTGGCGTGCTGCGCTCGAATCTCCTTTGCGTCGAGTAACCTCAAGCTCCCTTTTCCGTCGGCGGGGAATCCGGTCGCCATTCCATTCGTAAAGTCATTGAAGACCGCGCGCGCTCGATTCAAAGCGTCTGTGTCGCCGGGGTCGCGCAGGATAATGGAGCAAGAGCCGCCCGAAGGATAAGGCATGGCGCGCCACTCCGCTATGACCCGCCGCGTCCGGCCCTGCGCGTCGCGTTCCTCGCGGAACTTCAGCAGCCCGGCCCGCTCTAACAAGACGCCCGGATGAATCAGCTTATCAATTGGCTGAAAGCCGTGGTCGCTGACGATGAAGACAGCCGTCTCGCTGAGAGTTCCGGCGCGCTCGGCGGCGGCGAGAATGCGTGCGACGTAAGCATCAATCTTTTCCAGCACGCGTTCGGCTTCAGGCGTGAATGGCCCAAAGTCGTGCTGGAAATGATCCAGGTCGAGGAGATGTATGAGCGTCACCTCCGGTCGTTTCTTTTCGATGACATACTCGGCAAAGCGCGTTCGCATATCATCCTGCTCGTCTTTGCTGACGCTTGCGTACAACGCCGGGTCGGCCTGCTCAATCTCTTCGATTAGTTTTTGCGGGCGAGCATTGGCCTTAATCAGCGCCAGTGTTTCAGTCAATGGTCTGCCAAATTTTATAATCTCCGGCACGTTGTAATCGCCCGCGCCCGTAGCCACCGGCCACGAAATCATCGCGGTCGAGAGCCTGCGCCGCGTCGCCGCGTCCCACAGCGTCTCGACCTTAATAGCACGCGCAAACCAGTGCCACTCAGGGTTGTTGGGCACGCTTGGGTCAAAGACATCGTTGCCGAAGATGCCGTGCCGCTCCGGGTATGCGCCCGTGACGATTGACGTGTGCGACGGATAGGTCACGGACGGATAAACCGTCAAGACACTCGACGAAACGCCCTCAGCCATCAAGCGCCTGAGCGTTGGAATGCGCAGATGAGGACGAGCAGGTGAAACATAACGCCAATCGAGGCCGTCTATCGAAATGACCAGAATACGCCGAGCCTCTTGCGCCGCGAGGGGTCGCGCAGCAACTTTCGTCAACGGAGCAAGGAGCAGAAGCAGAGTTGCGCAGAATAATAGAAGCGCAAGCGTTAGCCCCGCGCAGCGACGACGCGCCAGCCGAGACTCGAAGGACAAGATATTTTCCATGTCTCGAATTCTAAATCGAAGCGAACGGGATCAGGACAAAGAAAATCAACACAGAGACACAAAGGAAACGATGAAGTAGGAACGATGAACGATGAACTGTTAAGAGCTTATCTTTCATTCATCGTTCATCGTTCCGCGTTCATCCTTTCTTCCCTGTGTCTCTGTGGTGAATCCTTTTTATTTGACGACCACATTCACCAAGCGCTGCGGGACGACGATTACCTTGACTATCTGGCGACCTTCCGTCAGGCCACGCACCTTTTCGTCTTCAAGCGCGAGGGCGCGCAGCGCATCTTCCGAGATGTCTGGTGCAACGCGGACGCGCGAGCGCAGTCTGCCGTTGACCTGCACGGGGATTTCCAGTTCCTCCTTGCGGGCCAATTCTTCATTCGCCACGGGCCACTTCGCTTCGCCGCCGAGCAGCCCGTTCTGATGGCCCAAAGCCTCCCACATCTCTTCCGCGACGTGCGGGGCAAACGGCGCGAGCATGACGACCAGAGCTTCCAGGGCTTCGCGCACGGCGAAGACATCCGAAGCTGCATCAATTGTCGGCTGCGCGTTGAAATCTCCGAGCGCGTTTGAGAGTTCCATCAAGGCGGCGACGCTCGTGTTGAAGTGCAGCTCTTCGAAGTCTGCCGTGATGCGCGCAATCGTCTGGTGCGTCTTACGCCGCAAAGCACGCGCCGCTTCCGAAAACTCTGCGGCAGCGGGTTCGCTTCGCTCCTGCGACGCATCGGACAGGCGCTCGCGCAAGCGCCAGATCATGTTCCAGACGCGGCGCAGGAAACGCACAGCACCTTCTATTCCTGTCTCCTGCCAGCGCAGTTCGTTTTCGGGCGGCGCGGCGAAGAGGATAAAGAGTCGCACGGCGTCCGCGCCGTAAGCCTTAATCATGTCGTCCGGGTCAACGCCGTTGCCCAACGATTTAGACATGCGCTTCCACTCATTTGTGCCTTCGACGAGGTTGGTCACCATGCCCTGCGTCATCAAACGCCTGACCGGCTCATCGAACGCGACCAATCCGATGTCGCGCATCATCTTTGTCCAGAAGCGCGTGTAGAGCAGGTGCATCACGGCATGGTCTATGCCGCCGATGTATTGGTCTACGGGTGTCCAGTATGCGATTTTTTCTTTATCAAACGGCGCGGCCTCGTTCTGCGGGTCGCAGTAGCGAAAGAAGTACCAGGAGGAATCGACGAACGTATCCATCGTGTCCGTCTCTCGCCGCGCCGCAGCCTGACATTTCGGGCAAATCGTGTTGACAAACTCCTCGACGCCCGCCAGCGGATTATCGCCCGTGCCCGTAAACTCCGCGTGTTCGGGCAAGACCACCGGCAAATCTGTTTCAGGAACAGGAACGACGCCGCACCTCTCGCAATAGATAATCGGAATCGGCGCGCCCCAGAAACGCTGGCGCGAGATGCCCCAATCGCGCAGGCGATAAGTAATGGCCGCAGAGCCGAAGCCCTTCTCTTCTGCGAAGCGTGCCATCAAAACTTTCGCGTCCGCAGAGAGTTTCCCGCTCCAGTCGCCGGAGTTAACGAGCAGGCCGTAGTCCGTGAAGGCGTGCGGCATCGCAGTCGATTGATCGAGCAGGATTTCATCGTGTGCGATTGCTTCCTGCTCATGAGAGACGCGCTCGATGACGCGATGAATCGGCAGCGTGTATTTTTGCGCAAACTCGTAATCGCGCTCGTCGTGCGCCGGAACACTCATGACAGCGCCCGTGCCGTATTCCATCAGAACGTAGTTTGCCACCCAGACCGGAATCGTTTCCCCGTTGAAGGGATTGATTGCCAGCAGGCCCGTGTTAATGCCCTTCTTCTCTTCATCCTCGCCGGGCGCGGCGCTGCTGCTTTGCCTTTCAGCGCGAACGCGTTCGACAAAGCGTGCGACATCATCCTTCAAAACGGCCTTTTCAACGAGCGGGTGTTCTATCGCCAGCACAACGGCGGTCGCGCCATAAATGGTGTCTATGCGCGTGGTAAAGATGCGAACTTTTTCTTCACGGTCTTTAATTTGAAAATCAACGAACGCGCCCTCGCTGCGGTTAATCCAGTTGCGCTGCATCGTCAGCACGCGCTCAGGCCAACCCGCCTCTATCAACTTCATCCCGTCGAGCAATTCTTCGGCGTAGGCCGTGATGCGTATGAACCACTGCTCTATCTCTTTCTTCTCGACAGTTGTTCCGCAGCGCCAGCAGACGCCGCCCGACGATTGCTCGTTAGACAGTACGGTCTGTTCTTTCGGACACCAATTGACCGGCGACTTACGCTTATAGGCCAGACCCTTCTCATACATCTTCAGGAAGAACCACTGATCCCACCTGTAATAATCGGGCCGGTGCGCTGCTATCTCGCGCCGCCAGTCGTAGCTCGTGCCGAGTCGCTTTAACTGCCCGCGCATGTGCGCGATGTTCTCTTCCGTCCAGACGCGCGGATTGATGCCGCGTTTAATCGCCGCCTGCTCTGCTGGCTGGCCGAAGCTGTCCCAGCCAATCGGGTGCAGGACGTTAAAGCCTGAGAGCCGCTTGTACCATGAGAGCGCGTCGCCGATTGAGTAGTTGCGCACGTGGCCCATGTGCAGAAAGCCGGACGGGTAGGGCAACATTTCCAGGCAGTAAAAGGGAGGCCGCCCATTTGTCTCAGGCTCAACCTCAAACACACCCGTCCGTTCCCAACGCTCCTGCCACTTCTCTTCAATCTTTTCCGGAAAATATTTTTCGTCCATTGTTCAAATCCTTTTCGGTTCGGACTGCTAACTAAAACACGAAACCGCCGGACGCACAAAGCGAACCCGAAGCATTCAGCAGTGCAATCCGTTCGATTGTCTGTAGGAATTGGGGTGGAGTGGAAGCGCCGCTCCGGCTGTGGTCGCGCTTAGGAAACGCGCTTGCCGAGCGGCGCTGTAAGGTAGAGTCCGTTGCTGTTCTGGAAATGTCTCATCATAAGCTTCGGCGCTTTTTATCCTAAATCATCCGCCATGCTAACGCAGCCGGGGCGTGCTTGTCTAATAAATCTTACCGCTTAAGGCCGGGTCTGCAAGCTATCGGCGCTCAATTGAACAGAGTCATGGCTCACAACATTCTGACCGGCGGCAACGAAAGAGCGCAGTGCTGCGAGGTTGCGCACATCGTCGCCCTTTTCATCCTGCGGCGTTTCGAGTAGAAAGGCGGCGTGCGCAAGCTTCGGATGGCGTGCGATGCGGCTGAGGGCTTCCGCGCCGATGTGACCGAGGCCGATGTGCCAGTGGCGGTCAACGCGCGAATTGTATTCGGCCTTTGAATCGTTGAAGTGAACGGCCAGAACATTGCTCATGCCGACATGGCTTTCGAGCGCTTCAAAGGTGGCGTTCAAACCGTCTTCGTCGCGTATGTCATAACCGGCGGTAAAGGCGTGCGCCGTATCGAAGCAGACGCCCAGATTCAATTCAGGGCACGCTTCGATAAGTTCGCGCAGGTGCTCAAAGCGATGGCCGATACACTCGCCCTGCCCCGCGGTGTTTTCCAGCAGAATACGAAACTCTCCCAAGCGAAGACCATCGCACGCCGCCTTCAAACTCTCGGCGCAGGTGCGCAAGGCGTCTGCCTCACAAGCGCCCTTTGCGCTGCCCGGATGCACAACGAGATAATCTGCGCCGAGCAGCAAGGCGCGCTCTATCTCTTCACGAAAAGAGGCACGCGATTTCTCACGTATGGTCTCATCGGCGGCAGCCAGATTGATGAGATAGTTGGCATGAACGACGACAGGTGAAATCTGCGTCTCGTCTCGAACTGAACGAAACCGCTCAATCTCTTCTGCCGCGAGCGGACGCGCCATCCACCCGCGCGGATTACGCGAAAAGATTTGCACCGTATCGCAATTCAACTCGCGCGCCTTCAACAGCGCGTTCTGCAACCCACCCGCAATCGGCGCGTGAAGACCGATACGCGGCCATCCCTTTTTCCGTTCAACTTCCATCACTCCCTGCATATCATCCCTAACTCATCACTAACCGCTCGCTACTCATCACTGCTTTTACGTACTCATCACTTCTTTTCCGTTTCCTCCATCGCGCGCAGCATATTACCGCCGAGAATCTTGCTGATGTCATCTGCGGAGTAGCCGCGCCGCAAAAGTTCGGCGGTCAGATTCGGGAAATCGGCGATTGTAGAGAGGTCTGTAGGGGTCGCCTGTATGCCGTCGAAGTCAGAGCCTATGCCAACGTGGTCTATGCCGATGAGCTTGACGATGTAGTCTATGTGGTCAACGACGCGTGTGAGGGAGACTGGCGGCAGGCGCTTGGCGTATTCGCGGATGCGTATGCGGTCGCGCGCCATCTTCTTCCGCGCCGGCCCGCCGGGTGCTGCGTCGCTAGCCTGCTGAACAAGGGGCGCTATCTCCGCGTCGACGCGCTTTTTCTTTTCGCTCCAGCCCGGCTCTAAGAATTCAGGGTAGAAGAGGACGCAGGCGACACCGCCCGTCTTCGCTAAGGCGCGCAGCATGTCGTCGTCCAGATTGCGCGCGACATTTGCAATTGAGCGTACGCCCGAATGTGTGGCGATGACTGGCTTGGTGGAAGTACCTATGATGTCCCAGAAAGTTTTATCGGAGACGTGCGAGACATCAACCATCATGCCGAGTCGATTCATCTCGCGCACTACATCTTTGCCAAAATCATTTAAGCCGCGCGTCTTTCCCGCCTCATCGCCGGATGAACCGGCCCAACTGGTGCTTACGCTCCAGGCGGGCGACATATAACGGACGCCCATCTTGTAATAACGCTCGACCATCTCAAGGCGCTCGTCAATGGCGTAGCCGCCTTCGAGTCCCATCAAGGCGGCGAGCTTTCCCTCGCCCGCGATGCGGCGCACGTCCCTTGCGCTCAACGCCACTTCCCACGTCTCAGGATGTTTTTCCGCCAGTCGGTGGACGGCGGCAATCTGCGCGTCTGCGCGTTCGATAGCGCCACGGCCTCCACCGCCATAAAGCTGCGGCTCGACCCAGATGGAAAAGAATTGCGCGTCGAGGCCGCCCGCCTTCATCCGCACGACATCAAGATGACCGTCTGCAAGCTCGCGGCTGATGTCCAGATTCTCGTCCACAAGCCGCTGCGTCGTGTCTGCGTGCATGTCTACGCTGATGGCGCGGCGGTGAATAACGAGCGGATCGTTTGCATTATTTGCCGAACTTGATGAAGCGTCTGGCGTAAATGTATTAGCGTTGTTTTCAGGTTTCATGCGGCAGTTATTGCAAAGGAGCAGTGAAAGAAGCGTCAAGGCAAGCAGCGATGTTGGGCCAGGCGGTGTGCGACGCGTCATCCGAAAGAAGCAAGTAAGGAGACCGAAACGCTTTGGCTTTCAGTCTCAAGATAGTCAGTCTGATGGAAAATCTTCTTGATGGTACGCCGCCCGTCAGGAATGAGGCAAGCGTCACCTTGCAAAGAAGCGCGGCTTTACGGTATTGTGCCCTATCTTATAGCTTCGGATTTAAGGAGAAGCGCGGAAGCGTTCGGCTAGCGAATCGTTTCTGCGGTTTCCGTTCAATTATTACTTTTATCGCCGTAACACTTAATACTTTAAGCCAGCCGCAAAAAGGAGTTCAACACATGTTCCCAAAAGACGGCAAAATCAAAGACATCAGCACACCTAAAATCTGCCAGGAAGTCTGGCACAACGGAGAGTTTATCAAGTGGACGGACGCGCGCGTACATGTGATGTCGCACGTCTTGCACTACGGTTCGAGCGTCTTTGAGGGCATACGCTGTTACAAGACGCAGCGCGGCCCAGCAGCCTTTCGTCTCAAAGAGCACATGCAGCGGCTTTTGAACTCCGCCAAGATTTACCGTATGGATCACAACTGGTCGCTCGACGAACTGGTCGAGGGAACAATCGAACTTGTCGGGCGCAGTGGCCTTGAGTCCTGCTACGTCAGGCCCATCATCTTCCGCAGCCTTGACGAAGAGCACCCGGCCTTTGGCGTCAACCCGTTTCCGAACCCTCTGGCCTGCTACATCGGCGCCTGGGACTGGGGCAAATACTTAGGGCCGGAAGCGATTGAGCAGGGCGTTGACGTATGCGTCTCGACCTGGAATCGGCTGACGCCGAACTCCATGCCCGCGATGGCAAAGAGTGGCGCAAACTACATGAACTCGCAATTGATTAAGATGGAGGCTTTGCTCAACGGCTATTCCGAAGGCATCGCGCTCGATGATCGCGGCTTTGTCTCCGAAGGCTCTGGCGAAAACATCTTTCTGGTGCACGGCGGACGCGTCATCACGCCGCCGCTTTCGTCTTCAATCCTGCCCGGCATCACGCGCGACAGCGTCATACAGATAGCCCGCGAGCTTGAAATCCCTGTCTCCGAAAACGGCATCCAGCGCGCCGCGCTCTACGTCGCCGACGAACTCTTCTTTACGGGCACGGCTGCCGAAGTCACCCCGATTCGTTCCGTAGACCGCATCATCATCGGAGCAGGCAAGCGCGGCGACATTACGCGCCGGATTCAGGAAGTCTTTTTCCAGATTACCTCCGGCGAGCGTCCAGCCCCCGGCCCCTGGCTCACCTTCATCAACGAAGCGCGCCAACCGCAAGCGGGCAACAACGGCCACGGCGCCATTAAAGTAGATGACGCCAGCATTTCATTACCGGAAACAGAAGAACCCGCCGTTAACTACCACGCGGCGTCAGCAGATTAACCCACATCCTTCAAGACAGAGCCTAAAAGGGCTGGCGCTCAAACATCGAATGAGCGCCAGCCCTTTTCCCTTTAGCTTCCGCCTTCCGACCTATCCACTCCTTCTCACGCAGATAATCTATTGACAGCACCACGCGGCTGCGACATTCTAGCCAGACAACCGGAATCGTTAAGCTGTCGTTAAGCCTTATGCCCACTGCCGACATTAACGTCTTCATCAGCTACAGCCACGACTCGTCGCAACACGAAGCGCGTGTGCTTGCGCTTGCAGACCATCTGCGCGCTGACGGCATTAACGCGATAGTAGACCAGTACCAGCTAGTGCCTCTGGATGGCTGGCAACTCTGGATGGAAAAGCAGATTCGCGATGCGCAATTCGTGCTCCTGGTATGCACCGAGACATATCTACGCCGCGTGATGAAAGAGGATGAGGGCAAGGGTCTCGGCGTGATGTGGGAATCAACTATCATTTACTCGCACCTCTACAGCGCGGGCGGCGTGAGCGAGAAATTCATTCCCATTGTTTTCGAGCCAGGCAACATTCAACACATTCCGTCGACCTTGCAGGCTACAACCTACTACGATGTTGGCACGGACGCCGGATACGACAAACTTTATCGCCGCCTCACAAATCAACACGAGACGCCCGCTCCGCCCATCGGCATGGGTCGCGTATTGCCCCCGCTCCCCCGCCCCACGCCCACAGACAAGGGCGACAAGAAATCATCTCGCCATCTCACAAACCAACATGAGACGCCCACTCCGTCTAACACGCTAACGCCTAACCTCGTTCACCCCTACGCCCTCCAAGCCAATTTCACCGGACGCGTGAACGAGCGCCGTGAGCTAACCGCGTGGCTGGCCGACGACGCGCATCCAATCTACGCGCTCATAGCGATGGGCGGCATGGGTAAATCCGCGCTTGCGTGGTACTGGATGCAATACGACCTTCTACCCGCTGCTACCGCTGCTCCAATCGAAGGCGTCATGTGGTGGTCGTTCTACGAGGGCGAATCCTCCTTCGCCAAATTTATTGACGAAGCGCTCAAGTACGCCAGCCAACAGGAGACGATCGACGCCGAACGTTTCCCGACAACCTACGACCGCGCGCAGGAGCTACGCAAGCTCTTACAGCGCAAACGCATCCTCTTCATCCTCGACGGCTTCGAACGCCAACTCCGCGCCTACGCAAGCCTCGACGCGGCCTATCGCGCAGACGACACCACCCTCTCGCACGACGACCGCGCCTGCGTTGACCCGACAGCCGCGCGACTGCTCTACGAGATCGCCGCCGGCACGACGCGCGCGAAGGTACTCATCACGACGCGTCTACCGATACGCGACCTCGAAGACCGCGCTGGTGGCGCGTTGGCAGGCGTACTCAAGCGAGAGTTGGAAGGATTGCCGCGCGACGACGCGTTGAAGTTCATGCACGAGCAGGGCGTAACGAAGGGAACGCCCGCCGAGATTTCAGGCGTGTGCACCGAGTACGGCTACCACCCACTGAGCCTGCGCCTGCTGTCGGGCTTGATTGCAAATGACGCGCGAAAACCCGGCGACATCGCCGCCGCGCCCCGCCATGACGTTCACTCCAACCTCATTCAGCGGCAGCATCACGTCCTCGAACAGTCCTACAACGCGCTGCCCAAAAGAGAACGTGCGCTCCTCTCGCGTATCGCCGCGTTTCGTAGTCCGATGACATACGATGCACTCGTGATTTTCAACACGCTCGGCAATGAAACAAGATTCGACGCCGCGCTGGAAGATTTACGAGTGCGCGGGCTGTTGCAACGTGACATAGAGCGCAACCGCTACGACTTTCACCCCATTGTGCGGCGCTATGCTTACGACCGATTGGCTGACAAAGAGGGCGTTCATACTCGCTTGCGCGATTATTTTGCGAACATCCCCGTGCCCGACGAGGACACAGTGCAAAGCATTGAAGACCTGCTGCCCATTATCGAACTCTATCATCACACCGCCAGCGCGGGGCGTTATGATGAGGCGCGAGAGTTGTTCCGTGACCGACTCAATAGGTTGCTCTACTATCGATTTGGCGCATATCAATTGCGAATCGAACTCTTACGTACGCTCTTTCCTGACGGTGAAGACCGCCCGCCGCGATTGAAGGACGAGCATGCTCAATCGTGGACGCTAAACGGACTGGCGAATTCTTATGGTCTCTCTGGTCAGTCGCGGCGCGCTGTACCGCTGTCCGAATTGTCGAACAAGCTTGACGAGAAATTAGGAGACAAGAGAGGAGTTGCCATCGGACTAGGGAACAGCGCTGACGACCAAATCAAGCTTGGTGAACTGGCGGCAGCGGAGAGTAATTTGCGGCGTCTCATCGAGTTGGGCCGTGAGATTAAAGACGATTTTACCGAAGGCATAGGTCATCAAGAATTGGGGAGATTGCTCGCTTATCGCGGCGTATTCGATGAAGCAGCAGGTGAATTCGGAATTTCAACTGGCTATTGGAAGCTAATCGACTTTAATCAAGGCATTTGTCTTGACGAATCTTACCGCTCCCTGCGCGCCTTGTTGATAGGCGACGCACGAGCCGCGCGGGAGGCAGCGCAACGAGCCTTTGAATTCTGGAAGCAAAGTGCGAAGGAAACTTATCCTAATGAACGTGACCGTGTTAATGTCGAATGGCTGTGGGGCGCGGCTCTGTTGATGGAAGGGAAAGACCTGAGTGCGGCCAACGCTCATCTCACCGAAGCGCTCACGCGGTGTCGCCGCATTAATCTCGTGGAATTTGAGCCAGATGTTTTGCTCGCGTGGGCGCGCTTGTTTCGCGCGCGGGGCGATGGACGGGAGGCGCAGGCATATGTAAAAGAAGCGCTTGCAATTGCTGACCGTTGTGAGTATCGGTTGGCGCAAGCGGAGATTCACAATTTTCTGGCGCGGCTTGCGATAGATGCAGGTAAGCGCAAGTTGGCGCGAGAGCAGGCGGAGATTGCTAGGGAGCGGGCATGGTGTGATGGGCCGCCGCATTGTTATAAGCCTGCGTTGGATGAGGCGGAGGCGATGTTGAGAGAGGTGGGCGCAGAAGAATATCGTAATGGCGATTAATCGTCTGGGTATTCGTCAGAGCCTTGTACCCAGATGAAGGATTGGAGGTCTATCATGTCGCGGGGGCGGAGGTCGCTTAGGTCGCGGCGGACGAGGGCGGCGAAGTCGAGGAGGTTTGCGTAGGTGTCCCAAGAGGGGCAGGATTTGTATTGAAAGTCGAAGCCGTAGGCGCGGGTGGCGGTGCGTGTGACGTTGGGTTTGAGGAAGATGTGGGTGTCAGGTTGGGCGATGAAGCCGAAGACGGTGACGAGGGGCCATGTGAGGACTCGTGTTTGCTTTCGCGGCAGCGCGGCGACTGTTTCGCACCAGCGCTCGAATTTACGTTCCGGGTCGCCTGTGCCGTGGAGAAAATCGTAGAGGCCCGTAGTGAATGCGCGAGCGCCTGCCTCGGATTTTACGGCGTCGCGCAGGGCCATCTTTTCGAAGGAGAAAAGAAGATTGGTGCGCGACTCGATACGGACGGCGTGGGCGGCGATTTCGGCGAAGTCACCTTTTTGCAGGAGACGATGATAAGCGTCGCGGTCGAGCAGTTCGTTCCACTGCTCGTGAGCCTCCCACTTGTAGCCGCGTTCCCAAGCAATGTAGGTTTCGTCACGAAAGCCCTGTGGGAAGAATCGCAAGAATTTGCGGCGGCAGCGTGCGGCATCTGCCGAGGGTTTGCCGTGCGCTGTGGCGTTGCGCGGCGCATCGCGCTTGTTGTTTCGTTTGTTAGTGACCATTGCTCTAACCTCCCCTGCTCGAATAGTGAGGCGGTGCTCATCCCCTGATTCGTCAATCATTTGTTTTCCCTTTTATAACTCTACCTGCTCAATATAGCCAGCAACATCACGAATGCGGCCCTCTTAATTTAACTCGTTGACGCGTGCGCGTTGTGCGGGCTATGATGATTGAGGAGCGTCTCCTGGCTCTTATTTTCAGGCGGCGCTTTAAGAGTCTACAGAATTCGCTCGCCGTGCGTTTCCCTTCTCGAAACGCTGGATTATCCCTGACAAGAAAACACGCCCCGCTTGTTACCAACCTTGTGCGGAAAGGCCAAGACAAGTCTCCATGTCAATAAAAATAGATGACCTTTTGAGAATCGCCACCAGCCACGGCGCTTCCGATTTACACATTAAGGCCGGTTCATTTCCCTTCATGCGTATCGGTGGGGATTTACGTCCCGTCGTTGACGCCTCTCGCCTGACACAGGAAGACACGCTCGACATGGCTTTTTCGATGATGTCGAATCGCCAGAAACAGCGGTTTAAGGAGACCAACGAAGTTGACATCGGATACGGCGTGAGCGGCGTGGGGCGCTTTCGCGCCAACATCTTCCAGCAACGCGGGACGGTCAGCATCGTGCTCCGCGTTATCCCCGACCGCACGCGCTCGACGGCTGAACTCGGTATGCCTCCTGTCTTAGACAAAATCGCAGACGAGCAGCGCGGGCTGATTCTCGTCACGGGCGCGACCGGCTCTGGCAAGTCAACGACGCTCGCCGCCATGATTGACCGCATCAACGCCACGCGCAGCGGTCACATCGTCACCATCGAAGACCCCATCGAATTTCTGCACCGCGATAAACGCTCTTTCGTCTCGCAGCGAGAGGTGGACGTTGACACGCGTTCCTTCGCAGAAGCCTTGAGGGGAGCGCTGCGTCAAGACCCGGACGTGATTCTGGTCGGCGAAATGCGCGACCTGGAAACCATAGAGACTGCTCTGACCGCAGCAGAGACAGGCCATCTGGTGCTCTCCACCCTGCACACGCTCGACGCGACGGAAACCATCACGCGCGTCGTCTCTTCATTTCCGGCGCACCAGCAAAAGTCTATCCGGCTGCAACTGGCGGGCATTCTCAAGGCCGTTATCTCGATGCGGCTGGTACGCGCCGCGCGCGGAACGGGCCGCGTTCCGGCCATCGAGATTATGATTTCGACCGGACTGATACGCGATTACATCGTCAACGAAGATAAGACCTACATGATTCGCGAAGCCATCGCCGCAGGGACTTCGCAGTACGGGATGCAGACCTTCGACCAGTCGCTCTTTCATCTTTTCAAATCCGGCCTGATTACGCTCGAAGAAGCCTTACGCAATTCCAGCAACGCAGACGAATTCCGTATGCGTGCCGCCGGAATCCAGTCCAGCACAGAGCAGGCCAAAGAAGACATGGAACGCATCGTCAGCGTCGCGCCCGCGCCTGCGCCCGTCGAGAGCAAGTAAAAAGGCAACCTAAAGAAGGCAAAAGGCAAAAGGAAAGCGGAAGCCACTTTGAATAAAAGTTGGCTTCCGCTTTCCTTTTGCCTTTTACTTTTTTTTACTTTTGCCTTCCTTTAATGTCCGCCGGGAGCATCGTGGCCTTGACCTGTTTCGGTTGGCCCGGTTGGTGCGGTCTCACTTTGAGCGGTCGTTCCCTGCGGTGCAGTGTTCTTCGTTCCGTTCTTCATGTAAGGCTCCAGCAGGTGCGTCCATGCTTTCGACATCTTGCTGTACTCGGTCGGACACCGAACGGCGCGATTTTCCGGCAGCGGATCGTTGACGAGGTTGCGCCACTTATCTGGATTATGGCCGAAGACCCAGCAGATGATGTTGAAGAATCGTTGGGCGTCGAGCGAATGTTCGTCGGCCCAATTGATGTTGTCTGCTGTCTGCGACGTGCCTCCCTTTTCGTTGAACCAGAGGCCCCACATCCGCGCTCCGTTGAGGGCCATCTTTTCTCCGTCGTCGCCGCTGTCAATCAGCACGTAAGTCGCCAATTGGTCAACAGAGTCTTCCTCACGGCCTGTCGCCGCGAGATTCAGGACATCAATCAGGCAATGGCCCACTTCGTGTATGAAAGCAAAAGTGACAGCGCCGCCAACCGCATCCTCATACTCTTTTTGATCCGTGACGACCTGCCTGAACTTGGTGGCCGTGTCCTCTATGAACTCAAAGCACATGACTATCTGGCGGTCGCGCGGATTCCAGTAAGCGTTGACCTCTCCGCATTCCTTAAACGTGATAGAGACGTTTTCCGGGATTGAGACGGACGCGTTCAATTCATCTGCGACGCCTTCGAGCAGTTTCTCCTTCTTATAATGCTCGTTCATCTGGACGTATTGTGGGTTCTGCGGGTCTTGATAGAGAACCGTGAAGTTTCCCTTGTCTGGAGAACTCGCCATCCCCTGCGTGTTTGCACGGCTCTTGACATCGCCGCTGTCGGCGGTGTTTGAGGAATTTGCATTGCCGTTTGAAGTAGTAACGGTGGTTGAATTGCTCGTCGTGCTGGTGTTGTCCAGCTTGATGCAGCCGACGAGGAGCAGGAAGATTGAGAGCAGCAGTAGCGCGGTCAACGTGAATCGCGTTCGAGGCAGACGAGACGCGCGCCTGACGCGGGCTTGCGATTTGTGCATGAATTGAACCTTTCCGTGAGTGCGTTTGCTAAAGCGAAAATGTCAAACAAGGCGATACAGCATGGAAACAGAAAATTTTGTGGCCTAATACCATAAAAGGCGGCACAGGCACAAGCTTTCGCTGTTGGGGAGAGTAATCAGGGAGAGGCCACAAGGTCTATTCAGGGTGTTGACGGCGCTCTTGAAGCGTTTTTGCGTTTGGAGGAATTCGGCGGAAGCTGCCTTCGGATGAAGCTCTCTTTGGTTGCTTACTTCAATCCTTCGACGAGGTAGAGGTCGCAGAGCAGGCGCTGCAATTTGTAGACGTAGCCACGGCCATCGGGCGTTACGATAATAGAGTTGGGCCAGAAGATTCCGGCGGTGTCAGTGGGCATCACCTCTTTAAGGAGGTCTTTGCGTCCGGTCGAGAGATCAAGGCGATAAACTTTAATAGGTATCGATTGTTCCTGTGCGACATAGAGCGAACGCCCGTCTGCGCTCCAACGAACAACGTTATCGCCGCTCTCAAGGCCGGGAATCGAACGCGGAGCGCCGCCCTCCAGAGAATAAAGCGTCGGCGTCCCTTTTGCGTCAGCCCCGGTCACTAACTTACCGCCGGGCGAAACCAGCAGTCCGTAGCCTGTAGCCGTGACTCCTTCCGAAGGAATCGAACGCGGGCTGCCGCCTTCTATGTCCTGTATATAAAATCGCCAGCCCTGGCCCGGTTCGCGCGCCAGAAAGATGATGCGTTTTCCATCCGGCAGCCAGTTTCCTTTAAAGGAATACTGCTCGATGCCGTGGCGCTCAAGACGTCTGGCTTCTCCCGCTCCGGTCGGCAGCAAAACCAGTTGCGGCGGCGTATTGAGTACAGATAAAACCCACTTGCCATCAGGCGAGAGGGCGCGTGCGCTGCCTTCGCCAAGACGGATGGCGGGCGAGCCGTCTGTCCGAGCTAAATAGATTGTATAGTTGAGTCCGCTGCCCTCGCCCTGATAATCCACCAGAAAGGTCTTGCCGTCCGCCGAAAGGTCGCGCACCTCCCCTATTTCGAGCCATGATAACTCGCGCTCTTTCGTCTCGCCCGGCGGCAGGCCGAAGATGTCCGCCGGTTGACTGTAGCGCATCAGTAAAACCCGACCGTCGCGGCTGATGTCATGCAGCATCAGATAAACGGGGACGCGAGCGACGAGCCGCTCTGCTCCGCTCTGCGTGACGGCATAAAGGGCGAAAGCCTCTCCTGCTTTGGAAGCCGTAAACCAGACTTCGTCTCCGGCTGGCGACCAAGCGAGTCCTTCGCTGCTCTGTAGTTCGCCGGTCAGCACTTTCTTATTCCCGCTCGTGTCTATGACAATCACCTGCCCGCGATTGTCATACGTCACTTGATGATCCATGAATGCCACTTGATCGCCACGCGGCGAGATGCGCGGATGGCTGAGATACCCGTTCGTTTCGTAGAGCACTTTGCCTATCGGATACTCAAGCCGATTTCGTCCCTCAACCCAGCGCACAATCGCCAACTGCGTTCCGTCCGGCGACCAGTCGGCCTCCTGCACGTCTTCGAGCAACTCTCGCGGAGCGCCGCCCGAAAGAGAAACGCGGGCCAGCGTGCCCCGGCTGATGAACCAGCCCAGATAACGGCGGTTGAGCAGGATGGCCGCCTCGCCCGTAGATGAAACCGCAAGCACGTCAGCATTCGGCAACGCAAGCGAGCGGGATTCCGTTCCTTCCGTGCGCGTCGAAAAGATGTCTATTGCATTGCCGCTCCACGTCGCGCTGTAAACAATCGTTCGTCCGTCAGGAGCGAACCGAGCATTCCAGATTGTGCCGCGCCGAAACGTGAGTTGTTGATAGGAAGCGGGCGGCGTCTTGCCTGCGCGCCGTCCGATGAAAAAAGTGATGAGGGAAGATACGCAGACGAGCACCAACGCTCCGATGAAAAAGGGCAGTAGACGGCGGGCGGGCCGCGCCGGAGCAGCAACGACCGCATCAGCAACGGCTGCCACAGACGCGTTGCTCGCTGATGAAGTGCTCTTTTCTATGACAGGCGGAGCAGCGCCCGGCTCCGGCTGCGAGATAGTGCTTGCGCCCGAAAGCGCTTCGAGCGCGAACGCCAGATCGCGCGTCGATTGAAAACGATTCTCCGGCTCTTTCTCCAAACAACGCTCAACCACCTTCGCAAGCGCGGGCGGGACTTGTGCATTTAACTCTGAGAGCGAGGGCGGGTCTTCCTTCACAATCGAGTGCAGCATTTCGCGCAGCGTATCGCGTTGGGGAAAGGCGCGCTGCCACGCCAGCATTTCGTAGAGCACGATGCCGAAGGTGAAGATGTCCGAGCGATAGTCGACGGGCTTGCTATCCACCTGTTCGGGCGACATGTAGCCGAGCGTGCCGACGACGCCGCCCGGCGAGGTATTGTCTATGCGCGTCGAAACTTCCGTCTGCAACTCGTTCTTATCAACCGTCTCAACCAACTTGGCGAGTCCGAAGTCAAGAATCTTTACCAGCCCGTCATTCGTTATAAAGATGTTTTCGGGCTTCAGGTCGCGGTGAACGATGCCGCGCGTGCGCCGCAGCCATCCCGCGCGCTATCTGCGCGGCGTAGTCAATCACCTTGCGCTGCACGAGAGGCGTGCCCTTGAAGCGCTCGCGTAGCGTCTTGCCTTCCAGCAACTCCGAGACGACGTAGGGCGCGCCCTCAAACCTTCCGAAATCGTAAACCGTCAGGATGTTCGGATGCTTGAGCGTGCTGGCGGACTTCGCTTCAAATTCGAAGCGGCGCAACCATTCAGTGTTGGAAGCAAACTTGGCTGGCAAGACTTTGATTGCCACATCGCGGTCAAGCTCGCCCGTGTCGTGCGCTAGGTAAACGACACCCATCCCGCCTTCGCCAATCTGCGACTGGATTTCATAGCGGCCCAGACGAGTTCCGGGGGGCAGGGTTGTACTCATGTTTGAAAGACTATCAAGCGGCCAGCGGATGCCAATTGAGAGAATCCATCCGACGGGTTTGCACTACCGAAACGACACGCTTATCTTAGCCGACTTCCGTCAAGCACGCCAGAAAACGTATCCACCGCCTGAGCGCTCCTGAAAGGCTTTGTTCCGGCAGTTCACTCACAAGGCTTTGTTCAGGTAACTCGCTCACGCCGCACAGTGCACACGCCTGCTCGCCAATCTTCATTAATATCAAAGCGGTAGATTTCGATTTCCGGCGCGATAGAGTGGGCCAGCGTCTGGAATGAGCGATGAAAGCGAAGCAGCGGCGCGACCAGATAAACGAGCGGCGGCTCATCCGCAATCACAGCCTCTCCGAACAATCGCGCACGATTGATATGTCCTGCACGGCGATAAATCTCAATGCGCCGCCAGTAGTCTGCGCCCTGTAGAACGTGCTCGCGGTCTTCCGTAACCTTCAGTTCGATGACGACCAGCCGCCCGTCTTGCCTGAGCGCCAGCAAATCAACGGGACGCGTGGCCGCGCGGGCATCGTGCGAGGTGCGAAACTGCGCGTGTAGCGGCGCTATGCGGAGGCCCGGATCAAGCCGCGTAATGTCGCGCCGGAGCAGGGATTCGAGCCATGCTTCCGGCGCTGATTTGTAGAAGGCATGGCGATGATCCGTCGCGCTCGCGCTGCGATGCTTGCTCAATTCTTTGACCAACTCGACGCATTCGCTCCAGTTACTCTCGTCCAGCAATCGGCGGCGCTCGCCCTCTATGCCGAGCCATGCGCGTTCGGTGTTCATCAAGCGACGCACGCGTGCGAAAGCGAGGCCGTGAAAGCGCAGCGTCTCGCCATTGCGCGCACGCACAAGGTCAATCGCATCGGGAGCTAATTCCAAAAGCCGCCTGGCCCAATCACTCGGTTTTGTGTCTTTCGCAGATGGACGAAAACGCGGCGGCGCTTCTGTCCATAACTGCGCTCGCTCAAGCGTGCGGGCCAGAGTTATTGTTTGCCAGCCGTCGTCTATCTCGTACAACTTGATTGAGCGCCTGAGGTCGTCGCGAAGCAGCGCTAGCTGCCGCGCCATCGGCTCAATTAATTCCGGCGTGACGATAAGCCATAGCTGTTGAATGACAGCCCCGCTCGCTCGTTCGCGTGTGCGCGCAAACCACAACAGCGAAGACGAAAGGAAAGCATCTCTGTCGCGTGCATCCGCATGGGTGACCGGGCCTGTGACGGCGATGCGTTTGTTGCCGTGACGAAGCAGTATGCGAGCATAACGACCGGGCTGTCCGCGCCGCGCGCCCGCGCTCAAGCCTGCGCGCTCTATCTTCGCACTCGTCAGTTGCGCGCACGCCAGTTGCGCCAGTTGCAGGCAACGTTCCTTTCGCGTCGCGCCAATCTCGGTTAAGGGGACGCTGGCGCTGGCGCGCGGAATCAATTCCAGCTTGCAGCTTTCCGCTCCCATTCTGCGAGTCGCCTCAAGCAGCAGTTTTTCGCCCGTCCACTCCCAACTCGTCACACGCCAGGAGCGCGCGCCCGCGTCTGACCAGCAGGAGAAGATTAACCGTCCATGAATTATTCGCGCATCACACTCGCTTCGTCTGAGCGCAGACGATCTGGTCTCGCTTTCGACGTAGAGCCATTCGCCGTGCGCCGCGAGCAATTCGGCAATGTGCCGCGCAGCGCTCTCAGCTTTAACAGGACTATTGAGACGTTCGAGCATCTTGATAACGAGAAGACTGTCAGGCGGCGCGCTTTCCTTCCCTTTCTTCATGCTTTCCGGCAGCGTGTGTTAACATTTTTCCAACAGCACATAGCATAAAAGTCAACGGCATTCGTCCTCCTTGGCAGGGCTGCTGATTGCTAAAGGCTGAAAGTATTTCTCATTTGAGGTTCGTCAGGCAATGAAGAATGTTTACATAGCCGGTTCGGTGCGCACGCCCATCGGTCGTTTCGGCGGGCGGCTTGCCGATTGGACTGCCGCAGACATGGGCGCGGCGGTGGCGGCTGAGAGCTTGCGTCGTGCGCGTTTGCGACCGAATCAGATACAGGATTCCATCTGGGGAGCGGCGCGGCAGGCCGGAGGTGGGCCAAACGTCGCGCGGCAGATTACATATCGCACGGGCGTTCCCGAAACTGTTCCCGCTATGACAATCAACCAGGCATGTGGGTCAGGCTTGAAGGCGATTATTCTGGCGGCGCAGGAGATTATGCTCGGACGTGCGCGGGCCGTGCTGGCGGGCGGCACTGAGAGCATGTCGCGTGTTCCCTTTTACGCGGAAGGCGCGCGCTGGGGAATGCGTATGGGGAACATGGATTTGGTTGACGGGATGTACCGCGACGGTTTCAGCGACCCGCTCTCCGGCCTCTTGATGGGCGAGACCGCAGAGAATCTCGCGCGGCAGTATGAGATTACGCGCGACGAGCAGGATGCCTACGCATTGCGCTCACAGCAGCGGGCCGAAGCAGCGATTAATGCCGGGCGCTTCGACGCGGAGATTCTGCCGCTGGAAATCAAAGGCCGCAAAGGTGCGACCGAAACCTTCGCGCGAGACGAACATTTCAGGGCAGGCACGACGATTGAAGCGCTGCGCAAGCTCGCTCCAGTCTTTAGCCGTGACGGCACGGTGACTGCCGGAAACTCTTCGGGCATCACGGACGGCGCGGCCAGCCTCGTCGTCTTGGGCGAAGAGGCGCTCAGGGAATCCGGCGCTGAAGCGGAAGCGCGCATCGTAGATTACGAGATTTCGGGAGTCGCGCCTGAAATCATGGGAATTGGCCCAGTGCCCGCCGTCCGCGCCTTGCTTTCAAGGCAGAAACTCACCCTAGACGAGATTGATCTCATCGAGTTGAACGAAGCGTTTGCGGCGCAGGTCATCGCCTGCGACCGCGATTTGAAATTCGATGCAGAGCGCTTAAACGTTAACGGCGGAGCTATCGCGCTCGGTCATCCGATTGGCTGCACGGGCGTTCGTATCACTACAACTCTCTTGCACGAGATGAAGAAAAGGGGCGTTCGGCGGGGCTTGGCGACCCTGTGCGTCAGCGGCGGCATGGGCCTCGCGCTGCTCATTGAGCGCGTTTGAGCAAAGGTCTGTTGATGAAAAACACTTACTTGACGACGCGCGTGCGCGGCACACTCGTTTATTTATTTCTGTTAACACTTGCCCTCCACGGCGCGTCTTGTAAACGGTCGGGCACGGACGGTAACGCGAACGCGGGTGGTTCGGCGGGCGGCACAACAGCAGCAGGCGAGACTTCTACGACGCCGCCGTTTTCGACGAAAGAGCCTGAGCGCTATCAAGCGACGATGGTGATTACGAGCAGCCTCGGCGAACAGTCGAATATTCCGGGCATGTCGCAACTGACGACCAAAGAGGTGCTGGTTGCGCGCGACGGTGAGAAACGACGCGTTGACATGGAGCTTTTTCCGGGCATGAAGGTAGCCTATCTGCAAACTGCCGGGGCGCACTATATGCTCGTGCTTACCAGAAAAGTGTATGCGGAATTCAACTTGGGCGGAGATTCCGAGAGGTCGAAGAATCTCCCCCCGGGCTTCTCGCCGGAAGCGCTCGTTAATCAATCAAGCGGCGGCGCGCGTTATGAAAAGCTCGGCGCAGAGAATGTTAACGGGCGTGTGACCGTAAAGTATCGCGTGACGATGACGGGCCAGACCGGCGAGGCAAAGAGCGCCACAACCGAGAGCCTGATCTGGATTGACGAATCGCTCGGTATGCCCGTCAAGTCTGAGACGACGCTCGGCGGCGCAAGCTCTGCCAACTCGAAATATTCTATGGAGTTGCGCGACATCAAGCAGGACGTTGACCAATCTGTCTTCGCGTTGCCCACGGATTACAGGAAGGTGGATTACAAAGACATTCAACGCGAGATTATCCCCTCAGTGCCGGGGGTGACGGACAAGGATTAAAGGATTGCGGGAAACGCGGGTTGGATATTAAAGCCAACCTGCAAGGGAGCGCCGCGCATCCGACAGTGGCGAAATTTTGGGCGGGATGAAAGGTGAAAGCAGAATCGTGAAGAAGAAATTTATTACTTCCTTTGTTGCACTTGTCCTTTTAATAGGGACGGCGGCCATCGATGGCTTCGGCCAGCGCAAGACAAGGACGGCTGCGACCACGACGAACCAGGCGGCGTCGCCGCTCACGTCGCTTCCGGCCTCGGACGCGGTGATGCTAATTGACATCAAGCGGCTGCTCAACGATGCGGTGCCGCGTGTGCTCTCCAATGATCCGGTGCGGCTGGCTAAGCTAAACGAGCATGTCGATCAAATCAAAACGCGCTACGGCCTTGACGTGCGCTCCTTCGAGCGCTTAGCGGTGGGTTTGCGTTTTCAGAGTCCGCGCGCGGGCGTGACGACGACTGATGTAGTCGCCATCGCCAGCGGCACTTTTAATGCGGGCGCGCTCCTTGCCGCCGGACGCATCGCCGCCAAAGGCAAATATCAGGAAGAGAAATACAAGAACAATACCATCTACATTTTCGACATTACAGAGCAGGGGAAAGCGCCCTCTGTGATGGGCATGAGAGTCGCGAAACTGGCCGTGGCCGCGCTCGGCACGAACAAGCTCATCTTCGGCGAGCCTGCGGGCGTGCGCGCCGCTCTCGACGGCAGCAGAGGACGTGGGCCAATCAACGCCGAATTAATCCAGATGGCAATGCGCAACCCGAACGCCGTTATCAGCTTCGGCGCAAACGTGCCGTCGTCTGCAACACAGGGGCAGGATTTCGGTAACGAAGAGATTAATAAAAATATCGCTTCTATCCGGCAAGCTTACGGCGCGCTCGGCCTGACGGCGAACGGCTTTGACTTGACAGCCATTGCGCGCACAGCCCAGGCCGATCAGGCCAAGAGCCTGGGCGACACCCTCGCCGCTTTGAAGATGGTTGGCGGCGCGGCCATCTCGCAACTGCCGCCGGACAAAGGCAAGCTGGCGCAGGCAGCGCTCGACAGTCTGACAATCACGACCGAAGGCAACGAGACTCAACTCAGGCTGGAAGTTGCACAGGCCGTCATCAATGAACTCATGCGTAATTTGTGAAAGGTCAAGTTATGAAAAAGAAAATCTATGCGCTTTCGTTCGCCATTGCGCTCACCCTCGGCTTAGTCGCTTTCATCAGCGGCACGGCCCTGCGCGCGGCCTCTTCGGCGTCCAACAACGCGCTCGCATCTTTGCCCGCTTCCGACATCGTCATCACGATTGACACGCAGCGCCTCCTGAGCGAGACGCTGCCCGTCATGCTGGCCGACAATCCGGCCCTGCTGGCGAAAGTCAACGATAAGATCGTGCGCTTTAATCAAGAGGTAGGGATTGACCTGCGCACCTTTGACAGTCTTGCAGTGGGCTTGCGTTTCAAGTCTCCTTCGGCTGATAACTTCGACGCGGTCGTAATAGCAAACGGCCATTTCAACTCTACACAGGTGCTCGATGCTGCCTTCGCTGCCGCGAAGAAGAAGAATGAATTTCAGAAGAGGGATGAGCAGTACGAGGGCAAGACAATCTTCGTTATCCTTCCGCAGCAGCGCAAGAGCACACCCTACACCACGCGTAAAGCCGACGGCAGCAGAGTCGCAGTCCTGACAACGTCGCCCGCTCAGACGAGCGATGAAGACTCTTCGCGTATCGTGGGGAAAGAAAAATCCACAACGCCCCGGTTTGAAGCGGAAGTGAATACAGGACGGAATCATTCGGAGATGGCTGTCGTCGCGCTCGACGCAAACACGCTGGCCTTCGGCGATTTGAAGAGCGTGCGGGCGGCGATTGATGCGAGCCTTGGGCGCGAGCGTGTTGATGATGAACTGGTGCAGATGGCGACGCAGAACCCTTCGGCGCTCGTCGGCTTCAGCGGCAAGATTCCGCCGTCGGTGACGGAGAAGATGGCTGCCAGCAACAAGGGCGTAGAGTCGAAATACATCGCTTCGATTCGCAAGTTCTACGGCTCATTCAATACCACTGGGACAGACGCCGAAACCTTCCTCGCGGTGCAAACGGAGAAGGCTAACGAAGCACAGGACATTAGTCAGGCGCTCAATTCGCTGAAACTCCTGAGCGGCTTTAGCGTGATGCAGCCCGGTCGCAGCGAACTCAAGTCAATCGCCACGCTGCTCAAGGATTTAAGCATCACGGCGCAGGGCAACGAAGTACAGATCAGGCTCAACATCAAGCAGAAAGACCTCGCGCCATTCGTGCACAGGTTTTAGTTAGCTCGGTTCTTAACCCTCTACCGAAGAGCGCTGCTACTTTTTCGCCAGTTGCGAAAGAGTAGCAGCGCTCTTTCGTTTCTCTGCTTCAGATTTTTCTGTTACTTCTCAAAGCAAAACTGTTTATAGTATCCCACCCGTCTGCAAACGCTCTGCTAACCTTTAGCCGGTGATTGTCTTCTGATTATCTTCAATGAATAACGCTCCGCACTACGCGTCCGAGCAATCGCCCGCCGGGGCAGACGCGGAGAATAATCGTTCTCTCGTTCGCAATAAGATCATCAAGTGGGCGGTGGTAGTAGCGTGCGCTCTGGGCATCGCTATGATTCCCGTTCCCAACGGGATTACTCCGCAGGCGTGGCGCTTGCTGGCAATCTTCGTCGCCACCATCGTCGGCTCTATCCTGCGGCCAGTGCCCGGCGGCGCGATGGTCTTGCTGGGGATAGCGGCAATCGCCTTGACGCGTTCAATGCCGGTCAAAGAAATCGCGGGGCTGTCGGCCTCCGAGATAGAAACGCTCCGGCTGAAGGCTACTCTGGCCGGCTATGCAGACCCGATTGTGTGGCTTGTGCTGGCGGCCTTCTTCATTTCTCGCGGAATGATTAAGACCGGCCTTGGAAGGCGCATCGCGTTTCTCTTCATACGCGCCATCGGTCACCGCTCGCTCGGCTTAAGCTACGCACTAATCTCTACGGACATGTTGCTGGCCTCCGTCATCCCTTCAAACGGCGCACGCTCCGGCGGCATCATCTTCCCCGTCGCCAAGAGCATCTCAGAAGCTTACGATTCAAAGCCCGGGCCAACGGCGCGGCGGCTGGGAGCGTTTCTCACCGTCGTGCTTTATCAATGCGATGTCATCGTCTGCGCTATGTTTTTGACGGGGCAGGCTTCAAACGCGCTGATCGCCAAGTTTGCCAATCAAGTGACGGGCATCGAGTTGAGCTATAACCGGTGGCTGCTCGGCAGCATCGTTCCGGGATTGATTTCGCTGGCGGTAGTGCCCCTGCTGCTCTATCGCCTTTTCCCGCCGGAGATTAAGCACACGCCCGCCGCAGCAGAGATGGCCGCCGTCGAACTCAAACGGATGGGCAGAATGTCTCCGCCGGAAAAGTTGATGCTCGTGGTCTTCGGCCTCGTCGCAGCGATGTGGATGACGACGGGCTGGCATCAAATCAACTATGCGGTAGTAGCGCTGGTCGGAATCTGCGTGCTGTTGTTGAGCGGTGTGCTGGATTGGGAAGACTTGATAGCAGAGCGCGCCGCGTGGGATGTCTTCATCTGGTATGGGGGCTTGGTGAGGATGGCCGAAGCGCTCGGCGAAACGGGCATCACGGATGGCTTTGCCAGAGCCGCCGCCAGCTTTACGAGCGGCTGGGTCTGGTGGGCCGCGCTCGGCGCGCTGCTCTTCATCTACTTCTACGCTCATTACGCCTTTGCCAGCATCACGGCACACGTCACCGCGATGTACATTCCGTTTCTCGTCGTCATCCTCGCTGCAGGCGCGCCCGCTTACCTGTCTGTGCTCTCGCTTGCCTACTTCTCAAATCTCAACGCTTCGCTCACACACTACGGCACGACGCCAGCGCCAATCTGGTTCGGCGCTGGCTACGTCAAACAGCGAACGTGGTGGTGGCTTGGGCTGATTGTCTCAGTCCCGAATATCCTCGTCTGGGTGATAATCGGATTCGTCTGGTGGAAATTATTAGGATGGTGGTAAGGGAAAGTAGGAACGATGAACGCGGAACGATGAACGAGGAATGAAAGACTAGCTGCTTGATACTTCATCGTTCATCGTTCCGCGTTCATCGTTGCTTTTCATTCCGTAGGAATGTTGATGGGTTGGCTGCGGGGCAGCGTGGGGTTTGTCATATCCGGCTGCTCTTCTTCCAGTTTGGCGAGCAGTTCCTCGTCAATGTAGATTTTGCCTTCGTTTTGCAGGCGTGTTTTGATGCCGGTGATGTAGTCGCCGAAGACCTGATCGCGGCGCGTCTGGGTGGCCTGCTCAATCAGGCGGCTGCGATTCTTATTAAACTCCGTGAGGTCTGCCTCTGTCCGCTTGGTCGCGCCGACGACGACCCATGAGTCTGTGATCTTGACCGGCGTCTTTGTTATCTCGCCTTCCTTGAGAGCGTAGATGGCTTCGTCTGCTCCGGGGCTGGTTCCTGCCGGGCCGAGCGGCATCCCTAGTTTGTAAGCGCCTTCGGGCACGGCTTCAAGGCCGAGCTTTTCGGCGGCAGCTTTGAGGTCGGAAGCCGTCGTCGCGCTGTTTGCCAGATTGCGCGCTATCTCTTCGACCTGCGCTTTAGCGCGCTCCAGTTTGACTGCGTTAACAACCTTTTCCTTAACCTCGTCAAATTCTGGCAGCCCCGGTTCTTTCTTTTCAACCAGCATTGGAATTGCGACGCCGCCCGTAATCCTTGTGGGTTGGCCCAAGTCTTGCGCGTTATTGAGCGGCTCGATGGCCTTCTCGAATTCCTGATTAGCGCCAATCTTCGGCACGTCGTCGCCGGGAACGACGTAGGGCGTTTCCCTCACCATGTCAGCCGCATTCATGTTGGCCTCTGCGGCAAACTCCTGGGCCACCTTCTGAAAATCCTTGTCCTGCCGCAGCCGCTCAGCCGCGCGCGCGGCCAATGCCTGGGCGGCGTCGAAACCGCGACTGTTGCGCATAGAGACGAGAATGCCCGCCTTTGCTTCCTCAAAGGTCTTCGGCACGGCATCTCCGCGACGATAGATATAGTATGCGTTGCCTGTTTTGATGGGGCCGGAGATGCCGCCGACTTCCGTTTCAAAAATGCGTTGCAGCGGATCGTTCGTCTTGTTCGGGTCTTTCCTGACGAAACCGGGAAGGAAACCTCCGTTCTTCGCGGTCGCGGGGTCTTCGGACTGCCCTTTGGCTAAATCGCCAAACTCTTTCTCCGGCATTGTTCCGGTAGTGCCGCGCGCCTGTGCGGCCAACTCGTTGGCTTTCGTCTTGACCGTCTCTTCCAAATCCGGGCGCGCGATTTTCAAGACAATCTGCTGGACGCGATTACCGGCCTCTTTTTTATCCAACGGCAGGCCCTCGTATTCTTTGCGCAAATCTGCTTCGGGGATGTTGAGTTTCTGGCCCGCCTTCTCCTGGTCGATGAAGAGATAGCGAATCTTTTTACGCGGCTCGAAGTAGCGATATTCGGTCTTGTGCTGCTCAAAGTAGGCGCGTGCTTCTTCGTCTGTCGGCTGAATCTTTTCGGCCAGCTTGGCGGGCGTCACCGCCACGTAAACGAGGTCAAACTTGACGTTCTGGCGCATGTAGTCGCGCTGGACTTCTTCGTCAGAGACGTGGACTCCGGCGGTGACGAAGGCAATCAGTTTTTTCACAGCCAAATCGTCTCGAACGCCACGCTCGTAACGCTCAACGTCGCCGTAATTGCCGACGACACTCTGTTTGTATTTATCAAAGCCGATGAATTTGCCTGACTGGTCACGAAACTGCTGGCGAATATAATCAGCAACCTCTTCGTCCGTTGCTCCCAGATTCAGCCGCGCCGCTTCCCGCGCGCTGATGCGTCCGCCGATGAGTTGGTTGAGCAGGTTGCGATCCGTATAGCCAAACTGTTCGAGACTGAACTGGCCGCCGTAGTTTTGAATCTCCCGCCGCTTGCCCTCTTTTAAGGTTTGCAACTCGGCGACGGTAATGTCATCGCCGTCAACACTCGCAATCACGTCCGTCGCCGACGCCGCCAGCCCATCGCTGTTGCGCGTTGGCCCATAGAAAAGAACCAGACTGATTGCCATTAAGATTGCGAACCCGACGATAATCAGGTTGCGGGAGCGTTCCATCCGACCCAAGCTTTTCAGCATCTTCGATAACCTTCCACGAGCGAGTAATCAATCCTTAGCCATCAGTGCGCCGGTTAGAGAGTTAGAGGTTGATAGCCGCATCATAACAGGCTGACTGAAACCGCGAATTGTAACGGAGAGAGTGCGCCTCTCGCAACCGCACGCGCGCTCGCGCGGGCGCTCTGCGGTCATGTGTCACAAGTGATGTTGGCGGTTATGCTGGTCAATGTAGAGCTTAATTAACGCTTCGTGCATCTCCGTGCTCTTTGAAAAACAGATGGTTCGCCGCTGCAACCTCTTGAGGTGCGTGCGGAAGTTCAAGTTCT
>DASVTR010000023.1:0-293815 GCA_036387475.1 Pyrinomonadaceae bacterium
TTGAAGAGGGCCGTGAGCGCTCGCCGATTGCAGCGATTGGTTGAGAAACCGGCGAGGGTTTTAGAGGCTCTCGTCGGCGGTTCGTGCGTCAGGTATTGGCGCGGGCCGCACGATATTACTCTCGCTCGCAGAAGTCAATAGATTTTTAGCGAAGTCCTGAGAAGGAATTTTACTGTCCGCGAAGATAAGGATGAAGGCGGAACGATGAACGCGGAACGCGGAAGGATGAACGATGGGCGATGAAGGATAAGCGCTGAACTTCGAGGGAAAGATCAAGCTCTTGATAGTTCATCGTTCATCGTTCCGCGTTCATCGTTTACTTAGACTTTGGCGCTGCGTCCGACGAGGTTGGCGACGACGGCGACGAGTTCGCTCGGCTCAAGCGGTTTGGTGACGTGCATCTGAAAGCCTGCGGAGAGGGCGCGCAGGCGGTCTTCGACGCTGGCGTAGGCCGTCAGGGCGATAGCCGGAATGCTCCTGTGGCGTGTTGATTCATGAGCGCGGATTTTCCTGATGAGGCTGTAGCCGTCTTCGCCGGGCAGCCCTATGTCGCTGATGAGCAGGTCTGGATTCCACTGTTCCAACTCTGCGAGCGCAGCCGCAGCCGAAGCAGCCGATTTCACTTCCGCTCCGCATGCGGCCAGGACTGTCAGAATCAAGTCGAGTGAATCTTCCTCGTCGTCTACAACCAGCACCCGCAGACCTTTGAGAAGCGAAGCGGAGGGCTTCGCACCGCTTGCGTCATCCGTTGCCGCGCCGCCTGTGTCGCCCGCCACTGCGTTTCTGACAATCAGCGGAAGTTGGACGGTGAAGGTCGCGCCCAAGCCTTCGCCGGGGCTGTCGGCCAGAATCTTTCCGCCGTGCAGTTCGACGAGGTGTCGCACAATCGCCAGGCCCAAACCGAGTCCGCCGTGCGTGCGTGTGGTCGTGCCGTCGGCCTGCCGAAAGCGGTCGAAGACGTAGGGCAGAAACTCCGGCTTGATTCCCTGCCCCGTATCGCTGACGATGATTTCGACGTGCGAGTTGGCGCGCGTGAGGTGTACGCCGACGCGCCCGCCCGCCTCCGTAAACTTGATAGCGTTCGAGAGCAGATTCCACGCCACCTGCTGCAAACGATTCGGGTCGCCCATGACCAAACCGGTCGCCTGCGTTATCTCCAAATCCAACTGTATGTCTTTGGCCTCTGCCGCCGGACGCACCGAATTGACAGCCGCTTCGAGAATCCCGGCAGGCTCTATGGCCCGCGTATCAAGACGCAGCTTGCCCGTGATGATGCGTGAGACATCCAGCAGGTCATCTATCAGTTGCGACTGCGCTCTGGCGTTGCGCTCGATAGTCTCAATGGCGCTGTCCATCGTGTCCGGCGGAAGTTTGCCGGAACGAAGCAGGTGTGACCAACCGAGAATCGCCGTCAGCGGCGTGCGTAGCTCATGTGAGAGCGTGGCGAGGAATTCATCCTTCATACGGTTGGCCGCTTCCGCCTCAGCACGCGCCGCCTGCTCCCTGACCAGCAGTTTCGCGTTCTCCTGTTCGGCCTGCTGGCGCTCTATCACTTCCTGCTGCAACTCTGCTGCGTGACGCTGCGCTTCCGTGTAGAGCCGCGCGTTCTCGTAAGCGACCGCCACCTGCGATGTCAGCGTGACGGCAAGGCGCTCGTCTGCCTCGCTAAACTCTTCTGCGTCGAGCTTGTCCGTCAAACAGAGCCAGCCGTAAGCTTGCGTCGGCGCGAGGATGGGAGCGCCGAGGAAAGACTGTATACGGCTGCCCGGCGACGGAAACTTAACCGGCTGCTCCGCCGCGCCGACGTGACACAGGCGCACAGGCTCGCGCTCGACCAGCATCGTTTCCAGAATCTTCGCGTCGATCTGCGGCACGCCTTCGTCAGTTGATTGTGGGCCTACGGCGCTCGTCTCCGCGCCTGCGCCAGTCGTCTCGGCGCTGCTGCAATAAAAGTGACGCAGGGCGTGCCCGTCGCCGTCCAACATTCCGACCGCCGTATAGCGTGCGCCGACGATGTGGCGCGCGGCGTCGCAGAATCGCTTGAGCAGTTCGACGGGGTTGCGCTCGGCAGCAAGTTGTTGGCCCAACTCTATCAGCATCGAGAGGCGTTCGAGGTTAGCATTCTCAAGCTCAAGATTCTTTTCGTGCAGCAGCGCTGCCTGCCGCTTGACCTCTTCGGTCTTCTTGAATAGTTCGACAAAGACCGCGACCTTCGAGCGCAGGATTTCGGCCTCGACGGGCTTGACGATGTAGTCGACAGCGCCGAGCGAGTAGCCTTCCGCGAGCAGCGTGCCGCCAGTGTTGTCGGCGGTGAGGAAAATAATCGGCGTATTGCGCGAACGCTCGCGGCCACGAATCAGCGCGGCTGTCTCTAGCCCGTTGATGCCCGGCATGTAGACATCCAAAAGGATAACGGCCACGTCACAGTCGAGCAGATAGCGCAGGGCTTCGTCGCCCGAAGAGGCGCGCACCAGATTGCGCTCCGGCGCGTCCAGAATCTCTTCGAGCGCCAGCAGGTTGGCCGGATTATCGTCAACCAGCAGGATATTGATTTTATGCGCCGCGCATTCCATCACAAACTCCTTGCGCCCGCCTGGCAAATGCTGTTGAGAAAAGGTGCTATCTCAGCAAGCGGCAACACTCGGTCAACCGCAGTCGCGGCCAATGCCGCATCCGGCATCACACGATAAGCGGCGCTCGCAGGCTCTTCAACAATTGTCGTTCCGCCGCGCTCTTTGATGGCCGCGAGACCTCGCGCGCCGTCGCCGTTTGCGCCCGACAAAATGACGCCGATAGCAGTTTCGCCGTAAGCGTCGGCTGCCGACTCGAACAGGACGTTGATTGATGGCCGCGCATACCAGACGGGAGCGTCCGTGGACAAAGCGAAATGTCCCTTCTCGACGAGCAAATGATAATCACCGGGAGCGAGATAAACGCGCCCCGGCTCAATCGGCGACTTGTCTTCCGGCTCTTCAATCGGCATCCGGCAAGACTTCTGCATATAGTCGCGCAGGCCGCTGCCCCCTTCTTTGCCCCGATGCTGCGCGACGACGAGCGGGCAGGGAAACCTATCTCCCAGCCCCAGCAGCAAGACCTGCATCGCCTCAAGGCCGCCGCTTGATGTGCCGATGACGACAATCTGCGGAGATGTCACTATCTGACCTTTCGGTAAAGCCTATCACGCGGATGCAACTCTTCATAAGCATGCTCGCGCGGCGTGAATTTCAAGGACTCCTTGTTGCCCACCCCCAGCACACCGAACATCGTCAGGCTCTCGTAAATCAAATCATGCACGCGCGCCTGAAGCGTCTTGTTGAAATAGATCATCACGTTGCGGCACAGGATGACGTGAAACTCATTAAACGAGCCATCCGTTACCAGATTGTGCTCGGAGAAAATGAGATTACGCTTGAGCGCCGGGTCGAAGAGAACATTGTCATACTGCGCCGTGTAGTAATCCGAAAAGAAATGCTTGCCGCCAGCGCTGATGTAGTTAACTGTGTATTCCTGCATCGAGGCCAGCGGAAAGATGCCTTCCTTCGCCGTCCGCAGGACTTCGGCGCTGATGTCCGTGGCGTAAATGCGGCAGCGATCGTAAAGCCCCTCTTCCTGCAAGAGAATCGCCATCGAATAAACCTCTTCGCCCGTCGAGCAGCCCGCGTGCCAGATGCGTACGAAAGGGTACGTCCTCAGAAGCGGCACAACCTTCTCGCGGAAGGTGAGATAGAAACCAGGGTCACGAAACATCGCCGTTACGTTGACGGAGAGGCGATTGAGGAAGCGCTCCAAACAGGCGGCGTCGTGCAGCACCCTGTCTTGAAAAGCAGAGACGCTCTGCACTCCTTCATCGCGCATGCTTTCGTGTATCCGGCGCTTAATGGAAGCCGGAGCGTAGTTTCTGAAATCGAAGCCGTAGTAGCGGAACATCCCTTCCAGCAGAAGCTGGATTTCGATGTCTTCTAGCTGCTCGACTTCCATTGCGAGAGCGCTCATCCGCGCGATTCCTCCTGCCTGTAGAGCCAGACTCGCAGGAGCGAGAGCAGTTGGTCAACGTCCAGAGGCTTCGAGATGTAATCACTCGCTCCAGCCTCTATGCAGCGGTCGCGGTCTGCCTTCATCGCTTTCGCCGTCAAAGCGATAATCGGCAGGCTCTGGAAGCGTTTGATTTTCCGTATCGCCCTCATCGTTTCATAGCCGTCCATGCCGGGCATCATAATATCCATCAGCACAACATCAATGCCCGGCGTATTGCGCAGGAGTTCGATGGCGTCCTGCCCGTTCTCCGCATGGACGACATCCATGTTGTGGCTTTCCAGCGCAGAGGTTAAGGCGAAGATATTACGCACGTCGTCGTCAACGATAAGCACACGCTTTCGCGCCAGCACCGGGTCGCGGCGATGCAGTTGTTCGAGCATACGCCGCTTCGGCTCCGGCAGATTGGCCTCTACGCGATGCAGGAAGAGCGCCGTCTCCGCCAGCAGTCGCTCAGGCGAGCTTGCTTCCTTGACGATGATGGCGTCCGTCACCTTACGCAATTGCGTCTCTTCTTTAGCGGTCAATTCCTTGCCCGTGTAGATGATGATTGGAAGTTGCTGCTGCCCCAGGTCTGTCTGAATCTTCTCGATTAATTCAAAGCCGGTCATGTCCGGCAGTTTCAAATCGAGCACCATGCAATCGAACTGCTCGCTCTGAAGCGAAGTCAAAGCTTCCTGACCGGAAGCGACGGCGGTCGTCACTACGTCGCCGTTGCCGATGAGTTCAACAATGCTCATCCGCTGCACGTCGTCGTCTTCGACTACGAGCAGACGCTTGACGCGACGCTGGACGAAGGCCGTGATGCTATCGAAGGCTGAAACTAGGTCTTCGCGGCTGACGGGCTTTTGCAGGTGCGTGAAAGCGCCGAGCTTGAGAGCGCGCTGCCGCTGCTCTTCGCCCGTAATAATGTGCACGGGAATGTGGCTCGTCTGCGAGTCGTGCTTGAGTCGGTCGAGCACCGTCCAGCCGTCTCTATCCGGCAGCTTGATGTCGAGCGTGATGGCGTCTGGCTTAAACTTGCGGGCCAGCATCAGCGCCGTCTCGCCGCGCATCGCTACCAATCCTTTGAAGCCTTTCTCGTGAGCTAGGTCGAGCAGGATTTGGGCGAAGCTCGCATCGTCTTCGACGATAAGCACGACGCGCTCGCCCACCTCAATCGTCGCGCGGTCATCCTTAACAAACTCCGCTTCGCTCGCCTCGTTGTGCGAGAGCGAACTGGTTTCGGTGCGCGCCATAGAGTCCGCCGCGGGCCAACCGTCGCCATTACCCGCAACGCTGCCTGCGCCGTCATCGCCTGGGATTGGGCTGGCCGGAGTCGGCGCGGGCTTATAGACACGCGGCAGATAGAGCGTAAACGTGCTGCCCTCGCCGGGAGTGCTTGAGACGCGAATCTCTCCGCCGAGCAGCCGCGCAATCTCGCGGCTGATGGAGAGGCCGAGGCCCGTGCCGCCGTACTTGCGGCTCGTCGTTCCGTCGGCCTGCTGGAACGCTTCAAAGATAATCCGCTGCTTCTCCGACGGAATCCCGATGCCTGTATCGATGACGGAGAAGGCGACGATTTCGTCTGCGCGATTCAAAGCCTCCTGTATAAAGTGTCCGCCTCTTTCGATTGCTTCGACGCGCAACGAGACCTTGCCAGACTCCGTAAACTTGAAGGCGTTTGAGAGCAAATTCTTGAGAATCTGCTGCAAGCGCTTTTCGTCGGTCTCCATCGTCGGCGGCAGATTCTCTGCGCCTTCGAGGATAAACTCCAATCCCTTATCCTGCGCGACCTGATGAAAGCTGCGGTCGAGTTGCTCAAGCACATTCTGGAAAGGAACTTCGCTGACATCAATCGCCATCATGCCGGACTCTATCTTCGACAAATCCAGGATGTCGTTAATCAGCGAGAGCAGGTCTGCGCCCGAAGAATGAATCGTCTCTGCAAACTGCACCTGCTTCGGCGTCAGGTTGTCATCGCCGTTTTCGGCTAACTGTCGAGAGAGAATCAGCATACTGTTGAGCGGCGTGCGCAACTCGTGCGACATGTTCGCCAGAAACTCTGACTTGTACTTGGAAGTCAAGGCCAACTGCTCTGCCTTTTCCTCCATCGCCCAGCGCGCTTCCTCTACCTCCGCGTTCTTCGCTTCGACCTCGGCCTTCTGTTTCGCCAGCAGCGTCGCCTTCTCCTGCAACTCTTCGTTCGTCTGCTGCAACTCTTCCTGCTGACGCTTCAAGAGTTCTTCGGATTCGCGCAGGGATTCGGCTTGCTGCTCAAGGCGTTCGTTGGTCTTCTTGAGTTCGTCCTGCTGGCTCTGTAGTTCGGAGGCCAGCGATTGCGACTGTTGCAGCAAGTCTTCCGTGCGAGAGTTGGCGGCAATCGTGTTGAGCACAATCCCTATGCTTTCCGTCAATTGATCC
Source organism: Pyrinomonadaceae bacterium (assembly GCA_036387475.1). Taxonomy (GTDB): domain Bacteria; phylum Acidobacteriota; class Blastocatellia; order Pyrinomonadales; family Pyrinomonadaceae; genus DASVTR01. The sequence continues at coordinate 6,436 of DASVTR010000023.1, forward strand.
AGGAAAGTAATGTGCGTCTCGCTGAAGCGATTAAACGATGCAAGCTCTATGACCGCCTTGACATCGCCTTCAAAGAGCACTGGCAGCACGACGATATTCAGCGGCGTCGCTTCGCCAAGGCCGGAAGCAATGTGAACGTAATCTGTCGGCACATTGGTCAGCAGAATGCGCTCCTTCTCCACTATGCACTGGCCCACAAGGCCCTCGCCCGGCTTAAACTCGTTGGCTAGATTCTTGCGCTTCTTGTAAGCGTAACCGGCGAGCAGCTTCATCAGGGGCTGACCGTTGTTTGAGCCGTTAACGTAAAAGACGCCCTGCTGCGCGTCCACCAGCGGGGCGAGGTCAGAGAGCACCATCTGCGCGACGGTCGTCAAATCCCTCTGCCCCTGTAGCATCCGCGTAAAGCGCGCGAGGTTCGTCTTCAACCAATCCTGCTCCGTATTCTTCTGCGTCGTATCCTTGAGATTGCGGATCATCTCGTTGATGTTGTCCTTGAGCGCAGCGACCTCTCCCTGCGCTTCGACCGCGATAGAGCGCGTCAAATCGCCCTGCGTCACAGCGGTTGAGACTTCGGCAATGGCGCGCACCTGCGTTGTGAGGTTTGCGGCCAACTGATTCACGTTGTCCGTCAAATCTCTCCAAGTCCCGGCAGCGCCGGGGACGTTTGCCTGTCCGCCCAGCTTTCCTTCGACACCCACTTCGCGCGCAACGGACGTGACCTGATCGGCAAACGTCGCCAGCGTATCGGTCATGCTGTTGATCGTATCCGCAAGCTCCGCAATCTCGCCCTTAGCCTCGACCGTCAGCTTACGCTTCAAATCACCGTTAGCAACCGCCGTCACGACCCGCGCGATACCGCGCACCTGCCCCGTCAGGTTGCCCGCCATGAAATTCACGTTATCTGTCAGGTCTTTCCAAGTTCCGGCGACACCCTTCACATCCGCCTGACCGCCGAGCTTGCCTTCCGTGCCTACTTCACGCGCCACGCGCGTCACTTCCGAAGCGAAGGAGTTCAACTGGTCAACCATCGTGTTGATGGTGTTCTTCAACTCTAAAATCTCGCCCTTCACATCGACGGTAATCTTCTTTGACAAATCGCCGTTCGCAACCGCTGTCGTGACTTCCGCGATGTTACGCACTTGGCCCGTCAAGTTCCCGGCCATGAAATTCACGTTATCCGTCAAATCCTTCCAAGTTCCGGCAACACCAGTAACCTGCGCCTGACCGCCGAGCTTACCCTCTGTGCCTACTTCGCGCGCTACACGCGTTACTTCCGAAGCGAAGGAGTTAAGCTGGTCAACCATCGTGTTGATGACTTCCTTGATTTGCAGGATTTCACCACGCACATCCACCGTAATCTTCTGCGTCAAATCGCCGTTGGCGATGGCGGTCGCGACCTTCGACACGTCCCTGAGTTGAACCGTCAGGTTACTCGCCATAAAATTCACGTTATCCGTCAAATCCTTCCAAGTTCCGGCAACGCCCGCCACCTGTGCCTGACCGCCAAGCTTACCTTCTGTTCCCACCTCGCGTGCCACGCGCGTCACTTCCGATGCGAAAGAGCCTAGCTGGTCGACCATCGTATTGATGGTGTTCTTCAACTCTAAAATCTCGCCCTTCACATCGACGGTAATCTTCTTCGACAAATCACCATTAGCGACCGCCGTTGTCACCTCCGCGATGTTGCGCACCTGACTTGTCAGATTCCCTGCCATGAAGTTCACACTGTCCGTCAAATCCTTCCAAGTGCCACCGACGCCGCGCACGTCAGCTTGCCCGCCAAGCTTACCTTCCGTGCCCACCTCGCGCGCCACGCGTGTTACTTCCGAAGCGAAGGCGTTGAGTTGGTCAACCATGACGTTGATGGTGTCCTTCAACTCTAAAATCTCGCCCCGCACATCGACGGTAATCTTCTTCGACAAATCGCCGTTCGCAACCGCTGTCGTGACTTCCGCGATGTTACGCACCTGGCTGGTCAGATTCCCCGCCATGAAATTCACGCTATCGGTCAAATCTTTCCACGTGCCCGCGACACCCTTCACATCAGCCTGCCCGCCAAGCTTGCCTTCCGTACCCACTTCGCGCGCCACGCGTGTCACTTCCGAAGCAAACGAGCCAAGTTGATCCACCATCGTATTGATGGTGTTCTTTAGTTCAAGTATCTCGCCTTTGACATCGACGGTAATCTTTTTCGACAAATCGCCGTTCGCAACGGCAGTCGTGACTTCCGCGATGTTACGCACCTGTCCCGTCAAGTTACCGGCCATCGAGTTCACATTATCAGTCAGGTCTTTCCACGTGCCCGCGACACCCTTCACATCAGCCTGTCCACCAAGCTTGCCTTCCGTACCCACTTCACGCGCCACGCGCGTCACTTCCGATGCGAAAGAGTTCAACTGGTCAACCATCGTGTTGATGGTGTTCTTCAACTCTAAAATCTCGCCTTTAACGTCTACTGTAATCTTCTTTGACAAATCGCCGTTAGCGACGGCGGTCGTGACTTCCGCGATGTTGCGTACCTGTGCGGTGAGGTTTCCGGCCATCGAATTCACGTTGTCTGTCAAATCCTTCCATGTGCCTGCGACGCCGCGCACCTGCGCCTGCCCGCCGAGCTTACCTTCCGTACCAACCTCGCGCGCCACGCGCGTCACTTCCGAAGCGAAGGAGTTCAACTGGTCAACCATCGTGTTGATGGTGTTCTTCAACTCTAAAATCTCGCCTTTAACGTCGACTGTAATCTTCTTCGAGAGGTCGCCGTTAGCGACGGCGGTCGTGACTTCTGCGATGTTGCGTACCTGTGCGGTGAGGTTTCCGGCCATCGAGTTGACGCTGTCGGTCAAATCCTTCCAGGTGCCTGCGACGCCCTTGACCTTCGCTTCGCCGCCGAGCTTGCCTTCGGTTCCGACTTCGCGTGCCACGCGCGTCACTTCCGAAGCGAACGACCCCAGTTGGTCAACCATCGCGTTGACGAGCTTGACCGAGCGCAAAAATTCGCCCTTCAGGGGGCGGCCTTCGACCTCTAGCGCCATCGTTTGCGACAAATCGCCGTTGGCGACCGCGCCGATGACGCGGGCCATCTCGCTCGTCGGGCGGGCCATGTCGTCTATCAGCGTGTTGACGGCTTCGACCATCGTGCCCCATGCGCCGCTGGCCGACGCTAGCGTCGCACGTTGCGCAATCTTGCCTTCCTTGCCGACCACACGGCTGACGCGCTCCAATTCCCTGACCATCTTCTCATTCATCTCAATCACTTCGTTGAGAGTGTCGGCTATTTTGCCCGCGATGCCCGTCCAATCGTCCGGCAGGCGCACGGAAAAGTCGCCTTTCCTGAGGGCCGTCAGGGCTTTGAGCAACTGCTTTGCATCTAGAGAATCAGTAGTCACCTGTTGATTTGGCATGCTTTCCTCTTCAGAGTTTGGGTTTGACAATTAAGGACTTACGACAAGTCTAAGCGGGAAGGGAGCGTCCCGGCGACGTGAGCGAGGGTGCCGTTTAGACACGCTTCAATTACTTCCTACACGGGAAAGTTGATGACACGAAGGGGGCTAAGGGGGATGGAATGCCTGGGTCGGCAGAAGCTCTAAGGCTCGCGCCGAACCGTGCATCCCTCACAGTTATAAACAGGCCGTAAGAATTTGTAAACCCTCTGGTGGACGGCCTCAATCGCGCACGGCGGGTCGCGACCGTCGCGCCTGCGCGCGGGTGGGCCAAGGCGGCGGGATTTTATTATAGACATCAGTAGCCATTCATGGTATGACGCGGCGGAACGCGCCGTGCAATGTCCTCTTAAGTAAATAGTTTTAAACGCGAATTTCTTGCGTCTTCCTCGCCGAAGCGTCCGTCCGCCAACGCGCGTGAGCCTTTTCTGCAGGCCCGGCCTTCAACGCAGTCTGAGTCAAGGGCCATTTGCCCGATTGGCCCAACCGAGAAAGGAATCCTATGCCCAATCTTAGTGACACCCTCGACACAGTGGTCGCGATAGTCGTCGTCCTTCTGGTGCTCAGTCTGATGGTGCAGGCCATTCAATCTTTTATCAAAAAGGCACTGCGGCTCAAGTCCAGAGAGATCGAAAGATCGCTGGCCGAACTCTTCGAGCACGTGATTGACAAAGCCGCCACGCCGATTGCTCCAACGCCCGCTGCGATGACGGCGACGACGACCAGCACCGCTATCACTGCCGCGCCTGACAGCGCTTCCAGAGAACTCGTTAACACGGTTCTCGGTGAATTCAAGAAGGTCGGGCGCTATACGCGTAGGGGTCGTCTGGTGTTGGATTCAATCTCGAAGGAAGACCTGCTGAAAATTCTGGCGAGAATTGATTCCAGACACTTCTATGCCGACTACGTGACGAAGTTTCAGGCCATGTACACGGACATCGAAGCGCTGGAACGCGAGGTCGAGCGGCTTATCACCAACGACCCGCCGCTGCTACAGGGCGCGGCCAGCGCCCGCTTCGCCGAGATGCAGGCGGTCATCTCGCCCTTAATCAACGACGTGAGAAACATCGTCAGCGGAAACGCCGTCAGAACCGACGCGCTCCTTGGCGACCTGATTAATCTACGACGCGTTAAGCTAGATGATGCCTTGCGCCTTCTTGCCGCCGCGCAGGAATCTATCGCCGCCGATTTAAAGGAAGCGCGCGCGGCTAATAACACGATAACGGCTGCGACTCTGCAACAACTCTCCGCGAGTTTGGCGACTATCGCGGGCATCGTCGGCCAGCTTAGCCAGCGTATGGACGCCGCTTTCGCAACGCTGCGCGCAAAGCTCGAACACGTCGAGACATGGTACGACACCATCATGCACGGCTTTGAAGAACGCTACACGCGGCGCATGAGGGATGTCGCCATCTACATCAGCATCTGCGTCGTAGTCTTTCTCAACGCCAGCTTTTTCCGTATCTATCACAACATTGCGACCAACGACTTGCAGCGCGCTTTGATTATTCAAGAGGGCGAAGAGATATTGGATGAACAAAAGCAAAGCGCCGCCGGCGACAACAGCAATCGTGGCAGCAACGCCGCCAGTAACGCCAATACCGCTGGCAGCACAAACTCGAACAGCGGCGGAAACATTAATGCTAACGTCAACGCCAATGCGGGCAATACGAATAGCAGCGTCACTCCCACAGTCAATCCCACCCCGACGCCCGCCGCGACCCCCACGCCTGCGCCGACCCCGGACGAGCCGGGCGTCACTATGGAAGAGATAAACGAGCAGAGGGAGGTGATTGAAGATTACGTTGAAGCCTACGAAGGCTTCGGCTTCTCGCCGCTCACGTGGGAGCAAGTTAAAACTTGGTCGAGCAGGCTTGTTGCCCCTCCGTCTAGCAAAGAGTGGTGGACAGACCGCAGGCATGACCTTATCACGATCTTAGGATGGAGCGTGATGGTGCTCCTGCTCAGCGTCGGCGCTCCCTTCTGGTAAGACACGCTCGAATCAATCTTCGGAGTCAAGAACCTACTACGCAAGAAGAGCGACACCAAGAACGTCGAAACAGAGAGCGGCGCGGGACAGACGAGACAATGAGGAAGGTAAAGGTAAAAAGGTAAAAGGAAGACCGCGAACCACTTTTTATTAAATGGGCTTCTCCTGACTTTTACCTTTTGCCTTTTTACTCTCTTTTCCAACGAGGCTCGCGATGGCTGTCAGCAGTTCCGTCGGGTCAATGGGCTTGGCGAGGTGGATTTGAAAGCCAGCCGCGAGCGTCATCTGGCGGGCATCGTCTCCGGCGTAGGCCGTTAGCGCAACCGCAGGGGTTGCGCCGCCCTCGTCTGCCGAAAGCGTGCGTACCTTTCGCATCAGCGAGTAACCGTCATCGTTCGGCATCCCTATGTCCGAGACCATGACATCTGGTTTCAACAATTCGATGAGGTCGAGCGCTTCGGCGGCGCTACCGACCGCCCTCACACTGGCCCCCTGACTTTCGAGCACAACCGTCAACAGTTCACGCGCATCAGGCTCATCGTCGACAACCAGCACGCGCAAGCCGTCCAGGATGGCGGATGGCGGATGGCGTATGTTGGATTCTTGAGGCGCTTCTTCATTAATCTGCAATCCGCGCTCCGCAATTCGCAACGCAAGAAGCGGCAGCGTCACCGTAAAGGTCGCCCCCTGCCCCTCGCCAGCGCTTTCGGCTTTGACCGTCCCTCCGTGCAACTCAACCAGATGTCGCACAATCGCCAGTCCCAAGCCCAACCCACCGTGCAGTCTGGTCGTAGAGCCGTCGGCCTGTCGAAAGCGGTCGAAGACAAAGGGCAGGAATTCCTCTTTGATGCCTTCGCCTGTATCGCTGACGGAAATCTGCACGTGCGAGTCCGGGCGCTCTAAGCGCACCACTATCTGCCCGCCTTTGCCTGTAAACTTGACGGCGTTGGAGAGTAGATTCCAGACCACCTGCTGCAAGCGCGCGGGGTCGCCGGAAACTGGGCCGACCAGCGGGTCGAGTTCGGTCTGAAGGCGTATGGACTTGGCCTCAGCCGCCGGGCGCACGCCTTCCACAGCCGCTTCTATGACGGGGACAAGCTCTACCGGATGAGCTTCCAATCGCAGCTTGCCCGTGATGATGCGCGAGACATCCAAAAGGTCTTCGATCAATTGGGTCTGCGCACGCGCATTGCGCTCGACCGTTTCCAGCGCGTGCGCGACTGTCGTCTCGTCAAGGCTGTTGGTGCGGAGCAGCCTCGTCCAACCGAGCATCGCCGTCAAAGGCGTACGCAACTCGTGCGAGAGCGTGGCGAGGAATTCGTCTTTAGTGCGATTGGCCGCCTCTGCTTCGGCGCGCGAACGGCGCTCAGCTTCGTAGAGGCGTGCGCGCGAAATGGCCTGCGCACATTGACGCGCGATGACAAGCATGAACGCGCGGTCATCCTCGCTCAACTGCTGAGCCTCTTGAAAACTGATGCCCATTGCCCCAATCGTGCGGCCCTCGACGATTAAGGGAACGGCGACCAAGGTCTGATTACCTGTCATCGAGTGCAGCGAGACGAGGTTCGGATAGTTTCTCTCTCTCTCTGCAAGGGATTCGATTGCCACTAGCTGGCCGGTTCTGGCGGCATCGGCCAGCGGCACGCGGCTGTTGATGGGAAAGCGCGTCCACTTGTCTATCAATTCCTTTGGTAAGCCGACGGCATCAATCACTTCGAGTTCCGTCCGCTGAGCGTTGAGCAACGTGACAGAGCCAGCCTGTGCGCCGAGCGCGGTCAGCCCTTGATTGAGCACCACAGCCGAGACTTGTTCGGGCGTCAGGGCTTCGGAGAGCGCGGCGGTGATTGTCTGCAAGCGCTCTGTGCGATCAGCGGCGCGTTCGGCTATGGCGCGCGCCTGTTGCTCTCGCGCCAGGAGTTGCGCGCGTTCCTCTTCTGCGCGTTTGCGTTCCGTGATGTCGCTTTGCGTTCCCCATGCCCGCAGCAGCAGCCGATTTTCGACTATGCCGATCAGGTTGTTGAGGAAATATTTTGGCTGGCCCTCGCGGTCAATCTCATGCGATTCGGCGTTCGTCAGACGGAAGCCGGAACGAATGAAGGCGCGCAGGTATTCGATGTTGGCCGGGTCAGAGCGGACAACAAAATCGCCGAGGCGTGCCCCGACAATCTCTTTCGCATCGGCGAACCCGTACATCTCCGCCATCATGTTGTTGCATTCCGCCAGATAGCCGTACTTGTAACATTCATCAATCAATTCGTCTTCGGGCAAATCAATGGAAACAGGCTGCTCAAGCTCGAAGCGCCAGATTGCCTCAGAGCTATTTTTCACAAAGGCGCGGTAGCGTTCTTCGCTGGTGCGCAAATCCTCTTCGCGGCGCCTGTGGTCTGTGGTGTCATGAAAGACCAGGACGACACCGACAACCCGCCCGTCTTCATCTCTAATCGGTGCGCCGCTATCGTCTATGGGAATTTCCCTGCCGTCCCTGGCAAGCAGGATGGTGTGGTTGGAGAGGCCCACGGTTTTGTCTTCGCATAGCACTTTGACGACCGGGCTTTCGACTTCAGCGCGTGTTTCCTCGTTGATGATACGAAAGACTTCTGCCAGCGGCTTGCCCTTCGCCAGCGGCATCTGCCATCCGGTCAAACTTTGAGCGACCGGATTCATAAACGTCACCAGGCCCTCGGCATCGGTTGTAATCACCGCATCGCCGATGCTTCTGAGCGTGATTGAAAGCTGCTCGCGGCTTTCGCGCAAAGCCTGCGTCGTCGCTTCCGCACGCGCACGCGCGCGGTGCATAGCCTCGCTCAGCACCGCTATCGAAGACCCGACAAACAGGAAAATGAACAGGCCGAACAAATGTTCAGCTTCCCTGAGAGCCAGCGAGAAAGTTGGTGCAACGAAGAAATAGGCGGCGGCGATTGCTCCCAGCAGAACGGACAGCAGCGCGGGCCACAGCCCGCAGGCCCACGCCGTCAATATCACTGCGAGGAAATATGTAATGTAAGGAACGTTGGTTTCGCCGAGCGCTGGATTGAGGGCTAGGCGTAGCAGCGTCGCAGCGACGACGCTGGCGATAGCGAAGCCGAAGCGCAAAACGGGCGAGCGTAAGATGTTCAGCATTCGCCGCCCTCCCTGCCCTTTGCCGCCTGCCGGAATGCGAGCAATTCATCGGAAACGACAATCAACGCTTCAACAACCGGGCACACAACAGTGGGGGTCATAAACTACCTCTGGCTCGTTCTCTTACAGCAGTCTCACGTTACATCTTATCGAACATGCAGTTTGGGTTTGAAGGAGCGGCGATTATACCAGAACCGCTACACAATCAAGAGCAAGATGAAAAGATGAACGCTGAACACGGAACGATGAACGCTGAACGCGGAATGAAAGACTTGCTCTTGATAGTTCATCCTTCATCGTTCCTAGTTCAGCGTTCATCGTTCCGCCTTTCCCTCCTTGCCCTTCTGCGGTGCGGTGCGTCATCATGCAGGCGGGAGGTGGAGAGAGGCTGGTGGCTAATCCTGCACAGCGGCTATCTGAGAACGTTGCGGGCGACTTTTTCGTCGATGCGACCTGCATTGACTGCGACGCCTGTCGCCAGATTGCGCCCGCGACCTTCCGCGACCACGGCGACCAATCGAGCGTCTATCGCCAGCCGGAGACGCCCGAAGAGACGCGCCTCGCGTTGATGTCTTTAGTGGCTTGCCCGACCGGCAGCATCGGCGCTGGTCGTCGTCATGACATGCGCGTCGGGATTGAAGCCTTTCCCGTGCAGGTCAGCGAGAACGTCTACTTCTGCGGCTTTACTGCGGAATCGAGCTACGGCGCTTGGAGCTACCTGATTCTGCGCTCTGAAGCCGAGGGCGGCAACGTACTCGTCGATAGCCCGCGCTTTGCCGGGCCGCTCGTCAAACGCATCGCGGCGCTCGGCGGCGTTCGCTTAATGTTTCTGACGCACAGAGACGACGTGGCCGACCATGACAAATTCGCCAAAAGGTTTGGCTGCACGCGCATCATGCACGCGGCGGACGGAGCCGCGCGTCAAAGGGTCGAGCACATCATCGAAGGCGAAGATGCGTTGCGGCTCGACGACGATTTAACGATTGTCCCTACGCCCGGACACACGCGCGGACACATGCTGCTGCTCTACCAAAACAGGTTTCTCTTCACGGGCGATCATCTCGCATGGTCGCCCACGAAAGAGACCCTGACGGCCTTTCGCAGCGTCTCCTGGTATTCATGGCCGGAGCAGACGCGTTCGATGATGAAGCTGCGCGACTACCAGTTCGAGTGGGTCTTGCCCGGCCATGGGCGCATTCATCAAGACACACCCGAAGCGATGCGCGCGCATCTCGAACGCTGCATCGAATGGATGAAAGCTACGCGATAAAGAGCAAGGCTGTTGGCCCAGACTGCCGAGCACGACGAAAACGGGTAAAATGGAACACGGAACATGAAGTGTACAAATTGCGGAAGGTCAATGAACGCACTCATGCTACGCTGCCGCGTCTGCAATCGGCGGCTGCCCTTCTGGTATATCTCCGTCACTATCTTGTCGGTCGCGGTTCTGGCAAGCATTATTTTCTTTCTGGAGCGGGTCTGACACCAAGCTCCTTTCCTGCCTGATTTATAAATCGCTATTAAGAGCGCGAACAAAGTTCAAGCTTCCAGCAATCGCATTATCGGTTAGCTTAAAGGAGCATGGAAAGACGGGCACACGTGCGGTTTCGCGCCCGTTTTGTTATGTTAAGAGTGCTCAGTCATCAGCAATCAGTTTTCAGCTAAAAACTAAGGCTGAAAACAAAACTGATTACTGACTACTGTTTACTTTTAATATGAATCCCGAACGCATCCGAAATTTCTCCATCATCGCGCACATAGACCACGGCAAGTCTACGCTGGCTGACCGCCTGCTTGAGTTGACGGGCGCTGTCGCCGGGCGCGACATGGAGGCGCAGGTTCTGGACAACATGGACTTAGAGCGCGAGCGCGGGATAACGATTAAAGCGCACGCTGTTCGCCTCGATTATAAAGCGCGCGACGGGCAGGCTTACGTGCTCAATTTGATTGACACGCCGGGCCACGTCGATTTCAGTTACGAAGTCTCACGCTCGCTCTCGGCCTGCGAGGGGGCGCTCCTTGTCGTCGATGCCTCGCAGGGTGTCGAAGCGCAGACGCTCGCCAACACCTACCTCGCCATTGACAACAATCTCGAACTGATTCCCGTCATCAACAAGATTGACCTGCCGGGCGCTGAGCCGGAAAAGGCCATCGAACAAATTGAGCACGTCATCGGTCTCGAAACGCATAACGCTGTCTTCACTAGCGCCAAGACGGGGATGGGCGTTGATGAAGTCTTGGAAGCCATCGTGCGCGACGTGCCGCCGCCGAAGGGCAACCCGGATGCGCCTCTCAAGGCTTTGATTTTCGATTCGTGGTACGACTCTTACCGTGGCGTCATCGTTCTCTTCCGAATCATCGACGGCTCGCTCAAGAAGGGGATGAAGATTCGCTTTTTCAACACGGGCCGCGATTATCAGGTGGAGACGCTCGGCGTTAATCGTCCGCGTCCGACCCCTATTGACCGCCTCTCGGTCGGCGAAGTTGGTTTCTTGACGGCTTCCATCAAGGAGGTCGCGGACGTGCAGATCGGCGACACCATCACCGAAGCACAGCGCCCGACGACAGAGCCTTTTCCCGGCTTTCAGGAAATCAAGCCGATGGTCTTTGCCGGACTCTACCCCGTTGACACGAATCAATATGAAGAACTGCGCGATGCGCTCGACAAGCTGCGCCTAAACGACGCCTCTTTCTTCTACGAGCCTGAATCTTCGACGGCGCTCGGCTTCGGTTTCCGCTGCGGCTTTCTAGGGCTGCTGCACATGGAGATTGTGCAGGAGCGTCTTGAGCGCGAGTTCAATCTGGATTTGATTACGACCGCGCCCGGCGTGCGCTATACGGTGACGACAACCGACGGCGAAGTCGTAGAGATTGATTCGCCCGCCAAAATGCCAGACCCCGGAAGAATCAGTAAGATTGAAGAGCCTGTTATCCTGGCGACGATTCTCACCTCGGACGATTACCTCGGCGGCATCCTTCCGCTATTGGAAGAAAAGCGCGGAGTGCAAAAAAAGTTTGAGTACATCGCCGCCAACCGCGTGATGCTCACTTACGAATTGCCGCTCAACGAAATCGTGCTCGACTTTTATGATCGCTTGAAATCCGTCTCGCGCGGCTACGCCTCGCTCGACTATCACTTCGCGGGCCACTGGGAATCAGACCTCGTTAAGCTCGACGTGCTCGTCGCGGGCGAACCCGTTGACGCGCTCTCGCTTATCCTGCATCGCTCGACATCGCAATCGAAGGGCCGCGCGCTCGCTGAAAAGATGAAAGAGTTAATTCCCCGCCAACTCTTTGAAGTCCCCATTCAAGCGGCCATCGGCAACAAGGTCGTCGCCCGCGAGACAGTCAAAGCGCTCGGCAAGAACGTCATCGCCAAGTGCTATGGCGGCGACATCACGCGCAAACGCAAGCTCCTTGAGAAGCAGAAAGAGGGCAAGAAGCGTATGAAGAAGGTGGGCCGCGTCGAGATTCCGCAGGAAGCTTTTCTGGCTGTACTGAAGGTCAACGAGTGATAGTAAACCTTAAGCTCCTTTAATCGTCGCTGGAAATTTAAGAGATGCACGTCACACGAATCGAGTTAGAAAATATCAAATCGCACTCGCATTCCGTTTATACCTTCGCGCGTGGGACGACGGCGATTATGGGCGAGAACGGCGCGGGCAAGACGACGATTCTCGAAGCCATCGCGTGGGCGCTCTTCGATACGCTGGAATACAGCAAGGAGGATTTTCTGCGGCGCGGCGCGAAGCGCGGCTCTGTGCGTGTCACTTTCGAGAGCGATTTGGACGAGCGGCCATACACTGTCTATCGCGATACGGGGCAGGGTTACCATGTCTTCGATCATGGGCTGAACATGCGTATCGCCGAGAAGAAAACGGATGTCGGCGCTTTTCTGCGACAGCACCTGGGCATAGAGCCGGGCACGGATTTGAAGGCGCTCTTTCGCTCGGCCATAGGAGTGCCGCAAGGCTCTTTCACAGCCGAATTCCTGCTCGCGCCGAACGCGCGCAAGGCGGCTTTTGACCGTTTGCTGAAAGTAGAGGAATATCGCGATGGAGCGGAGCGGCTGCGCGATACCGTCAGGCTCATTGGTGACAGGATGGCGGATATCAACGTCCGCATCGGTAAGGCCGAAGGGCAACTCATCAACTACGACCAATTCATCGCAGACCATCGGCAGGTCACAGCACATGTCTCCGTGATGGAGACGGCGCTGGGCCAACTGCAAAGCGAGATAGACGCACGCGCGCTGGTTGTCGAAGAGATGGACAGGGCCGAGACGCGCGTCATCGAAACACGCTCGCGTGCAGAGCGTCTTGGTATAGAGCATGAGGCCGCCGCGCGCCGCCTGCGTGATTTAATTGGTGAACGAGATGCCGCCGCCGCCGCACAGGCGCGCCAGCGCGCTGCGGAAGAAGATTACAGGGCGCATCTTGCGGCGCTTGAGTTGTTGCGAAAGTTGGAGACCGAGCGTGCGGCGCGTGACCAGTTGCGCACAGAGGAAGCGAGAGTGGCAGGGCTGCTCGTCCTGGCCCGCGCCGACGTGCGCCGACTCGAAGAGGCGCTTGCTGTCGCAGCGCAGGCGGGCGCGAGCGCGGCGGCGCTTGCAGGTGAGATTAATGAACAGGAAGAACTGGAGCGTGAGCGCGAGCGGCTGCGCGAGTTGCGCGCTCATGCCTTGAGCGCCCGCCAACAGCTAGGGCAACTAGATAAAGAGTTGGAATCCTTACGCGCGCAGCACGTGCAAGTGAGAGAGCGCGTCAAGGAGGCCGTCAAGGGAGAGGGCGCGCAGGAGCGCGTTGTTCAGCTTGAGAGCGACCGGCTCGACATAGAGACGACCTTGAGCGCGGTCGAAAAGGCTGCGACCAGCCAACAGCACTTGGCGACGCAACGCCGTGAGGCGACGCGCGAGATCGAACGATTGCGGCGCAACATCAATCGGCTCGAAAAGGAGTTGGCCGAGGTCGAAAGTTTTTCGGCGAAAGCCGCGCAGGCAGTTGATTTGACGGCGCGTGAAGGTGAATTGACAGAGCAGTTGGCCCACCTGCGCGCGGAGATTGCGCGCGATGAAAAGATGCGCGCGGAAGTCAAAGGCGGCTTGTGCCCTATTCTCTCCGAGCGCTGTTTGAACATGGCCGAGGGACAAACGCTCGAAGACTATTTCAAGCAACATCTCTCCAGCAACAGCGCTCAGCTTAAACAATTGGAGAAGGAGCGCTCAACTGTTGCGGTCGCCGTACGCGAAGCGCGCGAAGCGGAAAAGCACTACTCGCGCTTGGAGAACGCGCGCCAGCAATTAACGAGCGAACGTCAATTGCTAACTGAACGTGAAAGCGTATTGGCGCGGTTGGACAGAGAGCTTAAAGCCTTGCCTGACGCCAGCCGCGACCGCCTGAGCGCGCTGCGCTTTCAACTCTTCGGCATCGACGCGGAACTAAAGGACGTACGCGAGGCCGCCCTGCGCTACGCCGAGTTGCAGCCCTTGCAGCAGCGTCTTGAAGAGATTGAGCGGGAGGGCAAGCGGCGCAAAGAAGAGCGCGCGGGAATTGCCGCCGCAGCCGAGGCCGTTGTCACTCTCGAAACGGACATCGCGGAGACGGAAAAGAGATTGCGCGCGCTGAATGACCCGCGCGGTCGCGCCGCAGCGTTGCGCCGCGAAGCCGAGCGCGAGGCCACGCTCAAAGCGGAAACCGTTGGAGCACTGGACGCGCAGCGTGCGCTTGAAGAACAGGCGAACGACCTCGCAGCGAAGTTGCAGGCATACAGCGAGCTTGACGCGCAATGGGAAGCGGCGCGCACACGCCGCGACCAGACGCTTGAGGCACACCATATATATGTCGTGAACGGAACGCTGGCCGAGACGTTGCCCGCCCGCACAATTGCCGTCGAAAGCGCCGAAGCGGAAACCGCGCGCATCGCTGCTGAAGCGAAAGCTGCCAGACAAGGGCAAGAGGAAGCGGCACGCGCTTACGACCGTGAGCGCCACGCTGGTGAGCGCGCCGCTCTTGCAGGCACGCGCGAGCGCGCCGCCGCTGCCGCCGCTAACCTGGAATCGGCGCGCATACAGCTTGCGGCGCTCGCCGCCGAGATTGAACGCCTGGAGGAAGTGCGCGCGACGATGCGCGAGGAATTCGCCGCACGCGAACGTCTCAAAGAGCAGGATGAGATGACCGAATTTATCCGCGACACGCTCAAGGCTGCCGGGCCGCTCGTGACGGAAAGTTATCTCTACAACATTTCGATTGAGGCCAACCAACTCTTTCGAGAGATAACGGGCGAGGCCGGGCGTGCCCTGCGCTGGTCGCGCGACTACGAAATCATGCTCGAAGAAGAAGGCCACGAGCGTTCCTTCCAGAATCTATCGGGCGGCGAGCAGATGGCCGCCGCGCTCTCCATCCGCTTAGCGCTCCTGAAGCAACTCTCGGACATACGGCTCGCCTTCTTCGACGAGCCGACCGTCAACATGGATGCCGAACGCCGCGAGCGCCTCGCACAGCAGATCGGACAGATACGCCACTTCGATCAACTCTTCGTCATCTCTCACGACGATACGTTTGAAGAGAATGTTGACCACATTATTCACGTCAAGCGCGAAACTGAAAACGCAGTGATGACGAGCGAAGCGTAAAGGCCGAAAGCATGGGAGAGAAAAAGAACGGTGCGACGGCGCGTCCCGCTCAATCATTAAAAGTCGTCTCTATCTTCTGCGACGGATCGAGCCTCGGCAATGGTCAGACGGAGACGCGTGCGGCGGCGGTCGCGCTGCTTGGTTATCGCGGAATCTGGCGGGCGGTCGGCGCTTACCTTGGCACGGCGACCAACCAGCAGGCGGAGATTGCCGCCGCCGCGCTCGGCCTTGAACACTTACGCGAGCCTTGCCGCGTGACGTTGACGACGGATTCGCGCTACGTCGTCGAGACGATGTGCGGGCGCTTTCGTCGCAAGTCAAACGCCGAATGGTGGGCGCGGCTAGACCTTGCGGCGAGCAGGCACACCGTCACATGGGAGTGGGCCAAAGGTCACGCCGGTCACGCGGTACAGGAAGCAGCCGATTGGGCCGCACGCCGCATCGCCGCGCTCGGTCGTGTTGACGAGCTTATCTTGCAGGACGCGGCTGAACGCGTCGGCGTGTTGGAAACTACTATCGAGTAAGAGCGCACGGTAAAGGAAGTCTTTATGGAAATGGAATCCACATCCCCACTCTTACCCATTCTGCTCGTCGTTCTCGTTGTTGTGCTCGTCGTCGCCCTCGTCATCTTCCTCGTCATCTATGCTAATAAGAAAGCGGCGGAGCGCACTCGCGCGATGCAGCAGGCCGCCGCGACGTTGGGCTGGGCGTTTACCGCCGAAGCTTCCTTCGAGATGATTCCCGGCCTTGAGCGCCATCACCTGTTCTCGCAGGGGCATGCTAAAAAAATCTACAACATGATGTACGGCATGGTAGACGAAGCGCGTGCCGCCATCTTCGATTACACGTACACGGTCGGGCACGGCAAACATTCGACCACCTATAATCAATCCGTCATTTACTTTCAGTCGGAGCGGCTGAGCCTGCCGTTCTTCTCTTTGCGCCCGGAAGGTTTCGGGCACAAGCTGATTAGCGCGCTCGGTTATCAGGACATTGATTTCGGCAATCGTCCGACGTTTTCATCGAAGTATCTGCTGCGGGGTGAAGACGAGCAGGCGATTCGCCACACCTTTCAGGATCAGGTGCTGGCTTACTATGAAAACAATCTGAAGCTCTGCACGGACGGTGGCGGAAACGAGGTCTTCTTTTATCAACAGCACGTGCGCATGAAGCCTTTGAATGCTCGCGCGTTTCTCGATTGGGGCTTGACCATGCTCAAGTTGTTTCAGAGACAGTGGTGAAGAGTCGCGCTCGGAAAATCATCCTTGACAGCGTTCGACACGGCGGTCGTCTTTTCGACTACGGAGGAGCGCCTTTCTTCTCGCCGTGATTCGCTTTAACTCAGCAACGCCTTTATAATTCTCGCTCCCGACAAAACGGCAGGCGCGGCGTATTATTCACGGTCTCGCCTGTGCGCCAGAGAAGTCAATAAATTAGTGTTTGTCTTTTCCCCAAAAATTACAGCCCTCGGCGAAGCGTGTGCCCTCCGGCGCAGACGCTTCCTCGTTGTCCGGCTTTCGTGTGCGCTCATGTTGACGCTCGGCGCGGCGGCGCTCTCAGGCGTCAAAGCGCAGTCGCGCGGCTGGCTCTGGCAGAACCCTCTGCCGCAGGGCAACGCCATCAACGCCGTCCGCTTTGCTAAGGACAAAGCTCACGGCTGGGCCGTCGGCGGCGACGGCGCTATCCTGCGCACGGATAATGGCGGCTTCGAGTGGGAGGCGCAAAAATCGCCGGCCATCACGACGCTCTACGGCCTCTACGTTAAGGACAAGGCGCGCGCCGTCGCGGTCGGAGCGCGCGGTGTGATTTTAACGACGGAGAACGGCGGGCAGAAGTGGGCGCTGCGTGCGACCGGCGTTAGAGAGCATCTCTACGCCATCACTTTCGCGCCCGACGAGCAGGCGTACGGCTGGGCCGTCGGCACGCACGGCTGCATCATGATAACGAAGGACAATGGCCGTACGTGGGCGCTCGTCAATAGCGGCACAACCGCTCATCTCAACAGCGTTTCGTTTGCAGACAAGAAGAACGGCATCGTCGTTGGCGCCGGCGGGACGCTGCTGGTCACAAACGACGGCGGCATGAGTTGGAAGCGGCAGGAAGAATTGGGCAAACTGCCCCTGACCGGCGTCGCTTTTCTGACTGCGCAACGGGCCATCGCGGTCGGCTACGGCGGGCGAGTGCTGCGCACAGAAGACGCGGGCGCGACGTGGACGCCCGTCGAGTCTTTCTCCACCTCAGACCTCTTATCCGTCTTCTTCGCAGACGAGCTTCGCGGATGGGCGACGGGCGATGGCGGCGTGATCCTGACGACGGGCGATGGCGGCAAGACTTGGCTGCCGATTAGCGTGAGAACCAACCCGCGACTTGTCACAGTCTATTTCGCGGACGCGACGACGGGCTGGGCGGCGGGCGGCGACGGTTTAGTTTTACGCACGGACGATGGTGGCCTCGACTGGCGACGGCTGACCGAGGGCGGGCGCGACGACCTCTCCGACATACACTTTCTGGACAATGATCGCGGCTGGGCCGTCGGCGCACGCGGGCGCATTCTCTACACCGCTTCGGGCGGCAAAAGCTGGACGGTGCGACCTTCGGGCACGACCGAGCGCCTCAACAGCATCACTTTCATCAACGAACAACTGGGCTGGGTGGTTGGCGAAAAGGGAACAATCCTGCGTTCGACGACCGGGGGCATTATCTGGGAGCCTATCCTGACGGACTCGAAGGATGACCTCTTCGGCGTCTTCTTCATCAACGAGGAGCGCGGCTGGGCCGTCGGCGCACGCGGCACAATTCTCTATACGGAAGACAGCGGCGAGACGTGGCACTTGCAGCGCGCGCCGACCGTCGCGTGGCTCGAAGACGTGCACTTTACAGACTTGAAGCACGGCGTCGCCGTCGGTTCAAACGGAACTATCCTGCGCACAGAAGACGGCGGCGAGACGTGGCAGCAACTCAAGATGAACTTGCGAGAGTGGCTCTACAGCGTCGCCTTTGCCGATGCCTTGCGCGGCTACGCCGTCGGCTCAAAGGGCATCATTCTCAGAACAGACGACGGAGGCTTGACGTGGAAAGACCAGGAAAGCGGCGTCAAGTCGAACCTCTTCTCAATCGCTCTGGCGAGCCGCGACGACGCGCTCATCTCCGGCGAGCAGGGACGTGTGCTGCGTACTAAAGACGGCGGTCAGACCTGGGAAGCGCAACCGACCATCACCAGCATCTCGCTCTTCGGTGTCGCCTATCGCGGAGGCGCTGACGCGTGGGTCGCGGGGCGCGGCGGTGCTATCCTGCGTCGCACCAGCGCCGTCGCTACCATCAAGCTTCCCGCTCCCAAAAATCGCCCCACACTCAAAGGCCCACCCAGGCTGCAACCATCCGAGCAGCAGACAGACACGATTGACCCCTCTCTGCTCCTTGACGACGACATCCCGCGCGCAGTTCCGCCCGACAAGAAAAGGCAAAAATAAGGAAGGCAAAGGGAAGCCAAAGGGGGAAAAGGGTAAAAGGGGAAAGGGTAAAAGGCAAAAGCCAGGCGGAAACCACTGTTAATAAAAGCTGGCGTCCCTAACTTTTCCCTTTTACCCTCTTACCCTCTTACCCTTTTACCCTTTCCCCTTTTACCCTTTTTACTTATTTATTTTCCAGCATCTCTTTCGTGACGAAAGAGACGGCGAGCACTTGGCCGTCGAGCTTGGTGCGGGCGTTCTTAGAGGGGCGGTAGATGACTATGACAGGGTTTTCGGGCTTGCGAGTGCCGCAGGTCACGTCGCCGTTGATGTCCGGCGAGTAGGTGGTGAACTCTATGTCTTCGAGACCTTCACTTTCAAGCTTGAGCAGGCGCTCGCCGACTCTGATGGTGAGCACGATGTTCGTGCCGGAGCAATCAATGTTGACGAGCGTGCCGCGCACCTGCTCTTCGCCGGGACGCGGCTGCCTGAGTCCGACGTGCGGCCCGTTTGTCTCCGCTCCCACCTTCGTCTCCGGCATGCTGCTGCTCTCTTCGCGTTTCGTTAATTTGGGAGGCCCGCCGTCGGTCGTCGGGGTTTCGCCCGCGCTTGCACTTGCACGGCGCTCGTCTTCTGCTTTCCAGCGCGCGGCCTGAGCTTCGAGCGCCTTGACGCTATCGAGCATCTGTTGTGCCTGAGAGCGCGTGTCGGGGTCGCCGCCGCGCACTACGCTTTCCAAAAGCGCTCGCGCCGCCGTGTAGTCGCGCTTCTGCATGTAAACCTGCGCGAGCATGTAGCGGTGTTGCAACTCACCCGGCTCAAGGGCAACCGCGCGCTTGAGTAGTGCGAGGGCTTCATCTGTTTTGTCTCCCGCGACCAGATTAATGAAGGCCAGCAAGCGATAGCCTTCGGCGAATGTGGGAGCAAGCTCAATCGTCTTCTTCAACTCGGCGCGCATCTTCTCCAACAGTTCGGACGGGTAGGAGGAAATCATGCCGCTCGCATCCATCCCCTCGCGGCTGAGCATCATGGCGTAGTAGTAGTGAACCAGATAGTTGCTCGTGTTGCCTGCGACGGCGCGCTCAAGATGGCGCTTGGCTTCGGCGAAATTATTCTTCCACATGTAGAGCATACCGAGCGAGGCTTCGGCGATTGAGAGGTTCGGGTCGAGCTTGACGGCCTGCTGTAGAAACTTTTCGGCGCGCTCAAGCTGGTGCGCGTGCAGCAGCAAATCGCCGAGATAAAACTGCCCTTCGGCTTCTGTGAGCGCGGCGCTCTGCATCTCCGCGTCGATTTCCAGTTTTCTTTCAAAGGTCGCAACCTGGCCGGGATAGCTGCGCCGTTTGACATACTCCTTCAACTCCTTTTCCAGCGTCACAAAGTCCATTTGAAAAGCCTGCTGAAAAGCTTCCTCGACCGACTTGTTATTAAGCAGCAGATTGATGAAGGTGGAGAACTGCGGCTGTCGCTTGCCTTCGTTGCCGAGCAGCAGGTAATGCACCACCGCCCAGGACTGAGCGTAAAAGACGCCACGTTTATTCTTCTCGTTATAGTAGGGAGAGCTATGGTCAACGGCGAAGAGCGTCTGTAAGGGCAACATCTTGTTCTCGCGCAAGGCATACAGGTGTTCGCCAATCGGAAGACCGATCTGAACTTTGCGGTCGTCGTCCCCGACCTCCAACACGCTGTAGTATTCGGCCAGTCCTTCGTTGAACCAGATGGGCACTTCCTGCAAATTGTTTCTCACAAGAAAATGCACGTACTCGTGGAAGATGGTGCTAAACGGATGCGGGTCGTCCGTATTCTGCTCGGCGCTGAGCGCGATGTAATTCATGTCCGGGCCGGAGATGTAATAGCCAGCCGAATTGGGCGGCGCAAACTGTTTGTAAACGTCACGGCTTTTGAAGACAACGACGGTCGTCGGCGTCGAAGAAGTCAGGTTGGCCTTGAGCAACCGACTGAGCACGTCTCTGAATTGTTCGAGGCGGACTGCCACGCGCCTGATCTCCTTCTCGTTCGCGTTGCCGACGAGAAAGAAGTTTTTCGAGCGGACGCTCATCCAGTTGTCCTTCGCAGAGGCAGACGAGAGGGGAGCGACGAGCAGCAGGCAGAACAGAGCAAGGTAAGTGAGGGTATTACGTTTCATTGTCAATCTCCGTCTTGATGTGTGAGAGGCGAAAGCGCCTGAACTATGGTTTGAAGAAATACCGGGAAAAGACTCAGGGAATCTGGGAGTCGGCAGCGTCCCCGTCAGGAGGCGACGCGTTGAGCAAATTGCATCCGCGAGGGAATATACGGTCAACAGCAGATGCCTGTCAAACGCCGCAGAGCAAATTATTTAAGCAAATACGCCGTTTGCAGGCGACGTGAAAGCAATGTCAACGAGCATAGCTCTGATGCCCGCCGGCATGAAAGCAATGCCAACCAGCATTAGAACAATGCTAGTCAGCATCAGAGCAATGCCAGTCGACATGAAGGCTGTGCTCGTCGGCATGAAAGCTGTGCTGGTTGACACGAAAGCTGTGCTGACTGGCATTGCTCTGATGCTGGTGACATGAAGGCTGTGCCGACCGGCATTGGAGTTGTGCTCGTCAGCATGAGAGTTAGAACAGTCGGCACAGGAGTAATGCCGACTGACATCAGAGTAATGCCGACTGACACGACTCTTGGAACGACGGGAATTGCTTTGATGTCAGTCGTTCCAGGAGTTGGAACGACTGGAATTACTCTGTTTCCCGTCGGAATTACTCCGATTCCGACTGAAATTGCTTTGATTCGCGTCGGAATTGTTTTAATTCTCGTCGGAGTCGCTGTCTTTCCCGTCGGCGTAAGCTTATAGCAGTCTGCAATTACAGGTGATTTCCGACGCGGAGTTACATCCGATTGCAAATCAACGCGGCTGACGGTCATTGCTCTATGATTTAGCGGCGGCTTCCCAGTCTGTGTGAATTGCTCCCTGCTCCGGCTTGTCTGCGCGCTCGTAGGTGTGCGCGCCAAAGAAATCGCGCTGTGCCTGCGTGAGATTCTGCGGCAGATTTGCCGTGCGGTAGCTGTCAAAGTAGGCGAGGCTCGCGGACATCGCCAGACAGGGAACGCCGTGTTGCCCTGCGAGGCTCAGCGTCTCGCGCCAAGCGCCTTGAGCCTCCTGCATCCACGCGCGGAAGTCTTCATCGAGCAGCAGGTTTGGAAGTTGCGGGTCGCGGCGGTAGGCCGTCTTGATGCGGTCAAGAAAACGCGCGCGAATAATGCAGCCGCCCTTCCAGATGCGCGCCATCTCGCTTAAGTCAACGTTCCAACTGTAATTCGCAGACCCTGCGCGAATCAGGTTGAAGCCCTGCGCGTAAGAGCAAATCTTGGCGGCGTAGAGCGCATCGTGAACGGCGTCGATGATGCGTTCGCGGTCAGTGACCGCAGACGCGTTCGTTGGCCCACTGATAACTCGGCTGGCAGCCACTCGTTCATCCTTCAAGCCGGAGATAAAACGCGCGTCAATCGCCGCGTGAATCGTCGGGATAGGCACGCCCAAGTCTAGCGCTACCTGCGCCGTCCACTTGCCAGTTCCCTTCTGCCCCGCCTTATCCAGAATCAAATCAACGAGCGGCCTCCCAGTCTCTTCATCCTTAACGCGCAGCACCTCCGCCGTTATCTTAATCAAAAAGGAATCGAGCAAGCCTTCGTTCCAACGCGCGAAGGTGTCTGCCAACTCCGCCGCTTCCATGCCGAGCACGCGGCGCAGGATGTCGTAAGCTTCGGCGATGAGTTGCATGTCGCCATACTCTATGCCGTTGTGCACCATCTTGATGAAATGGCCCGCGCCGTCAGGCCCGGTGTAGGTCGTACATGCGCCGTCTTCCGTCTTGGCGGCGATGGCTTCCCAGATGGGCCGTATCTCTTCATAAGCGTCGCGTGCGCCGCCCGGCATCAGGCTCGGCCCAAGAAGCGCACCCTCTTCGCCGCCGGAGACGCCGCTGCCGATGAAGTGCAGCCCCTCTGCGGTCAGAGTTTTCTCACGCCGCTGCGTGTCTTCAAACCAGGAGTTGCCGCCGTCAATCAGTATGTCGCCTGCTTCCAGAAACGGCTGAAACTGCTCTATCGTCCAATCGACGGGCGGCCCGGCCTTGACCATCATCATCAGTTTGCGCGGGCGCTTGATGGCGCGTACAAATTCTTCCGGGGTCTTCGCGCCGACGAAGCGACGGCCCTTGCCTTCACCCGCGACGAAGTTATCAACCGCCGCCGCCTCTCGATTCCAGATCGCCACCTGATAGCCGTTGCGCTCCATGTTGAGCGCCAGATTCAGGCCCATCACTCCGAGGCCCGCCATGCCGATGTCCGCTTCTGCCATGCTGACTCCTATCGCAACGCTCAGAAAAGCGCCCATGTTGATGAAAGAAGATACGACCGTTTACGGCCAACAAGCATAGCACGAAAAGTGTAAAGGAAGCGGGAACGATGAGGAATGAAAGCATGAAAGCGTGGCTGCTCACCTTTGAGCAGCCACGCTTTCATCGTTACTTAATTGTCCCTTCGCCGCTTTAGGTTCTCACGCGATGTTCACTCGCGTAAGAGTAGGCGCACCACGCCGCGACGATGTGACAAACCCAGCCGAGCGTTCCGCCCGTTCCAATCCAGAAACCGGGAGTGAACAGCAGCCAGAGAATGCCCGCCAGGATTCGACCGTTGTAGAGTTGCCCAACACCGGGAATCACAAAGCTCAGGATACCTGCCAAAAAAGGATCGCGCATCTGCCTTTGAATACCTCCGCGCTAATATACGCAGCGCAGCGCCCGTTGGTTCACATAAAAGCAGGAGTCAGAAGCCAGAAGTTAGGAGTCAGTAGAAAAGAAAATCAGAATAAAAACGGTCTCAGCCGCTTATTCTGACTTCTGGATTCTGGATTCTGGATTCTGCTTTCCGTCTATCCTTCGCACATCTATGATTTCAGCATGAAATGTTCCGAGCACTTGTTGAGTAAATGCGTGCTTTTCGGCCATCTCGCGTAGGCGTTGTTTCTCTAGCCGCTCCTGCTCTTGTGCAGAAGTTTGACCGTCCGTTTCAGCGCTCTGCTCTTTGACTGTGATGCGGACGCCGAGGTCGCGTCCCGTCACCGCGTGGCATACCTCGCGCAGCAGCTTTACGCTCTCAGGCTTCGCCAGATTGTCGCGCAGGTGCTTCGCTTCCGGCGCATACTCGACATACAGTTCATCGCCTTCGATTAAAGCCTTGCGCGCTCCTTCGAGCGCGATGACGAGAAACATCCGGCGTCTTTTTTCCAGTTCACCCTTGATCGCCTCAATGCTCGCAGCGGGCGCTTGCGCGCTCGCAGGCGTGCGTGGGCCAACGCTGTCCTCACGCTCAGGCGCAGCGTCGGCAGAAGCACGCGCAGTAGCAGCAGCGGAAGCCGTCGTCGCGTTAACGGACTGCGGGCCGGGCGGCGGCACTAAGGTCAGCGTGGGCGCTTGGGGCGGCTCAGGCGTTTTGTTTTCGTGAGAAACTATGTTGTCGAAAGAAGCGGGCGCGGACTCCGTGGCGGGCACGTAAGCGCTCACGTCCGCAGTCACAGGGCCGCTCTGCATCGCGCCGCCCGCGCGCGTGCGAGGCGCAGCGCCGGACGTTCCGCCGCGCCCCCCGATGCCCTGCACGCCGCCGCCCGCTGCGACGGGCGGTGTGCTGCCGACGGCGGGCGCTTTACCCGAACGCAAAGACTCTTCGAGCGCCGCGAGGCGCTCCATTAGAGACTTGAGCGAGACGACCCGGCGCATCTCCATCAATTTCACTAGGCCGACTTCGAGTTGATAACGCGGATGCGCCGACGTGCGCAGACTGTTTTCTGTTTCCGTCAGCGAGTGAAAAAAGCGAACCAGGTCGGATTCTGAAAAAGCGTTGGCCTGGAGCAATAGTTGAGCGCGGTCGGTTGCGGTCGAATCGAGCAGAGATGTCGTCTCGCCGGAAACCTTTGCTACCAGCAGGTCGCGCAGGTGTGCCAGAAGGTCGCGGCAGAAGTTGCGCAGGTCGTGGCCGCGCATCACAAGGTCGTCAACGACCGCGAGCGCCTCCGCCGGTTTCTCATCACTGATGGCACGCATGACACGCGCCAGCATCTCCGTGCCTGCAATACCGAGTGCCATCTCTACATCTTCGGCCTTAATCTCAGCGCCGGAAAAACTGATGACCTGATCGAAGGCGCTCTGCGCGTCGCGCATCGAGCCTTCACCGGCACGCGCTATCTCGCGCAGCGCCTCGTCCGTGATGGATACCTTTTCGGCGTTGGCGATTAAGCGTAGGCGCTCCGTAATCTTAGCGGTTGCAATCGTGCGAAACTCGAATTGCTGGCAGCGCGAGAGAATCGTGTCCGGCAGCTTGTGCAGTTCGGTCGTCGCCATGATGAAGACGACGCGCGGCGGCGGTTCTTCCAGGGTCTTCAAGAGCGCGTTGAAGGCTGCGCCCGACAGCATGTGAACCTCGTCTATGATGAAAACCTTATAGCGGTCGCGCGCCGGAGAGATGGCGACGTTGCCGATAATCGCATCGCGCACATTATCGACGCCCGTGTTCGACGCCGCGTCAATCTCCATCACGTCAATCGAGCGGCCTTCGCCAATCTCACGACAGGAAGCGCAGATATTCGCGTCATCAGTCCTGCAAGGCAGGGGCGTCGGCTTTTTTGATTGATGGCAGTTGAGGGCTTTCGCCAGCAGTCGTGCGGTCGTCGTCTTGCCGACGCCGCGAGCGCCGCTAAAGAGATAGGCGTGATGCAGCCGTTCGTGCTCGATGGCGTTGCGGAGCGTACGCGTGATCGGCTCCTGGCCCGTCACTTCGTCGAAGGTTTGCGGACGCCATTTGCGTGCGATGACTTGATACGACATAAAAAAACAGAGGTCAGAGATTAGAGGTCAGAGGTTAGCCTTTTTCACTGACCTCTAACCTCTGACCTCCGACCTCTGAGGTTTGGCCAGACTTCGGACTTACCCGCAACACACGCCGCCTTTGCTACCGTTGCTCCGTTCCCGGCCTGGCGGGGTTCACAAGGCAAGCGTTGTGCGGAGCCCGAAGTCTGATAAATTGTCAAAAACTAATTATTAGCAGTGGGCCAATTCCCTGACCGCCGAATGATTGCTGTCAATCTCAACAGCGTTGCTTCTCAAATTTCCGTCTTGCGGTGCGCGATGAGCCGCAAGAGAGCGTTGATGCCCAGATGAAGCAGCGCGTAGACGATCAAAGCCAGGATAATCGGCAGCGCCAGCGTGTGTCCGCCTTCAACGGTCGGGCTGGCGACGATGCCGCGAAACGGCGCATAAAAGGGGTCTGTCACGCTATAGATAAATTGTACGAACCCGGCGCTACGGCGCGCCGCCAGCAGCGCCAGCAGCAAACGTATCGCCAGCAGCCCGTAGATGACGTAAAAGATGTAGTCAACAACCTGCGAAACTCGCGCGAGTCCGCGCGCACGCTCAACCTCGCGCTCTGTATCGACGACTTCATCTACGGCTTTCGCGCGAAACTCACCGGCGATTGCTTCCATCTGCTGCGCTTCCGGGCGGGTCGTGCGGTCTGCGCGCGCGGCAATCTCGGCGTTGACATCCGTTTCAATCTCGGCTTTGACTACCTCATGCTGAGCCGCACGTCGGGCTTCATCAGCAGCCAGCTTATCGTCTTTCATCAGAACCTTTCTGCCACCTGACCTCTACAATTCCAAACGCGCATCTCAAGCGTTCACTACTCTAACGCTTTCACGCTGAGAAGACAACAAGCTCACAAGCAAGCGGCCTAAGCTGTAGGTGAAGATAAAAGCTCAACAGCAAACCGTCTGGATAGACAACCGCGTCAAGAGCTATTCCTTTATCCTTCCGTCTTGCTGCCCAATAGTTCTGGCGGAGAGGGTGGGATTCGAACCCACGGTACGGTTCCCCGCACACAGCATTTCCAGTGCTGCCAATTCAACCACTCTTGCACCTCTCCGAGAGCCGTCAAAGCATAGCCTATCCCGGCGATTGCTGTCACGTCACCGCGCCGGGTTAAGATTCCGTTACGCGTTCTAAATCCGCTGCGCTGCGTTCGCGCATCCAGCTTTGTAGTTTCTCCATGTCTTTTTCCACCGTGCGTGAAGCGGCGAACAAGACCACAGTCAATAGAAGACCCAGCGCCGGAATGATGTACATGGCCGTGTGAAGCCCTGCGGCGCGAAAGGGTTCGAGCGCCTGCTGTGTGAAGTTCACAACTCCTGCTGCCCTTGCCGCGCGCATGGTGAAGAAGTCGCTCACAAGCCCCGTCCCGTAAGGGCCGAGCGATGCGCCGAGCACGTACATGGCGAAGAAGTAGAGCGCCATCGCCGTCCCGCGCAAAGATGGTTCTATCACGTCCTGAATCGTCGAGTAGACGGTCGAATAGTAGGCATACATCAAAGCGCAGCCCGTTCCCATCAAGACCATGAATCCGAGTTTCTCGCCACCCGGCCTCTCAAGCGCGAGATACAGAAAAGGTATTGAACAAAGAATCGCCAAGCCGCCGACAATCAAGCGCCCGTTCGCGCGCCGCTTGATAACGGCGTCGCCGATGATGCCGCCAAGGATTAAACCCGGTGCGCCCGACAACCCGTAAACCACCATCGAAACGAAATTGGCCGAGCGTATGTCACTACTATGATAGCGCATCAGGAAGGGCGTCAGAAAAGAGCCGATGGCGTACATATTAAAGTTATGCAGCGCGCCCGAAATGATGAGCCAGCGCATAGTAGGGATGGAGAGCACCAGACGATAGGGCGAACCTTCCCGTTGACTCGCTCCGATCTGATGCGCTTCGCTCGCGCCTCTCTGCGGCTCTCGGATAAAGAGCACGGCGAGAGCGCACAGCAAGCCGGGAATGCCCGCCACGTAGAATGCCGCTCGCCAGCCGTAGGAACGCGCAATCGTCCCAGACACGGCAAAGCTCAGGGCAACGCCGACGGGCAGACCGAGCATGAAAATGGAGAGGGCTTTGGCCCTTCGGTTGGCGGGGAAGAGGTCGCCGATGAGCGATGTTGCGGCAGGCGCGCACGACGCCTCGCCTATGCCTACGCCAAGGCGTAGGATGAAGAGTTGCCAGAAACTTCTGGCAAGGCCGGAGAGGACGGTGGTTAGACTCCAGACAAAAACGCCTGCCGAGAGAATCCACCTCCGCGTCTGTTTATCCGTGAGCCGCCCCAAGGGTACGCCGACGAAAGCGTAAAGCAAGGTGAACGCCGTGCCGAGTGCTCCCATCGCCCCGTCGCTCATTCCCCACTCGCGGCGCACGGCTTCGCCGACAGCGCCGAGTATCTGCCGGTCGAAGAAGTTCATCGTGTTGATGGCGAACAAGACCCACAAGGCAAACCAGACGCTTCCACGCTCATGCTTCATGAAGAAAGCCCCTCGCCAAACAATTTTTCGGGAACGAGCACAACAGAGAGAAAACCGCCACCGTAGGCCTGAACAAAAGCTTGACGTTTTTACGCCTCAATGCTACTTTACCGACCGTTCGGTAGCCATTATGCTCGACACTTAAAGTCCCGGTCAATTTCTCTGGCTCAAACGCTCTGACGCCGACGAGTAGCAAGCAGTATTCTGGCTACCTCTAGAGCGGTCGTCCACGTCCAAACCAACAAGGAGATTTTTCAATGAGAAGCCTGACTCATCTTTTGGGGACGCTCGTTTGCGTTCTCGTCATCGGAGTCTCCCCAGCTTTCTCGCAAGCGTCGAGTTCGACTGCAGAATTGCGAGGCCAGGTCACTGACGCGGCGGGGGCGGCGATTCCCAACGCCTCCATTACCATCACGGATGTCAGCAAAGGCACGAGCCGCACGACGACTTCGGACGAAGACGGCAACTACGTCTTACTTAACTTGTTGCCGAGTTCTTACGAGTTGAAGGTTGAGGCCGCTGGCAAAGGATTCGCTCCCTCGACGACGCGCATCGAATTGACCGTCGGCCAGCAGGCCAACATCCCTGTGCAACTCGGCACGGGCAATATCGCTGCGACCATTGACATCGTGGGCGGACAGGAAGTGGTCGAGACAGACCGCACGCAACAATCGTCGGTCGTTGACGAGCGACAGATTACCAACCTGCCGATTAGCCGCCGAAACTATCTCGACTATGCGTTGCTGACCCCCGGCGTGTCGGATGCCGACAACATCTCGGACGCCTCAGACTTTCGCGTCGCGCAGACTCCGCAAAGCGGTCTCTCTTTTGGCGGCAATAATGGTCGCGGTAATCTGGTGGCCGTCGATGGTGGCGAGACCAATACGGTTTCGGGCGGCGTGCAAACGACCGTCAATCAAGAGGCCGTGCAGGAGTTTCAGGTCTTGAGGAACAGTTACAACGCAGAGTTTGGCGGGGCTTCGGGCGGCATCGTCAACATCATCTCCAAGTCAGGCTCGAACCGCTGGAGCGGCAGCGCTTTCGGGCTGTTCCGCGATGACAAATTCGATGCGCGCAACGCCTTCGACTTTAATCCGAACGGAACGTCGCCATTTAGCCGCCAGCAATACGGCGGCTCGCTCGGTGGGCCACTCAAGCGCGACAAGACCTTCTTCTTTACTTCTCTGGAAAGGTTCACTCAGGACGAAACGACCTTCGTCAATTTGCTCAACGATCCTTCCATCTTCGGACTGAGCGCTTCGCAGACTTCGCTCTTTAACTTTCTTGCGGGGACGCCGTTTGCGCCGCTCGCTACGGGGCTACGCGGCGCTCTAACCACTACGCAGGCGCGTTACCCGCGCACGGTCGCGCTCTTTACAAACGCCAGCGGCCAGTTCCCTTTCAACTCTCATCAAACGACCTTCACAGGGCGCATCGACCACAATTTCAGCCAGACCGACAATGCGTACGTGCGCTTTAATTTTAACGACTCGGTTTTTGAGAATCAGGCGGCGGGCGCGCTGACAGCCGTCTCGCGTGGCCGCGCTCTCGATTCCCTTAACGGCGGCATACTCTTCTCCGAAAATCATCAATTCAACGAGCGCACGGTCAACGAATTGAAGCTTCAGTTCAGCTACCTGAACTTCAAGGTTCTACCAAACGATCAGATTGGCCCGGAACTTAACATCGAGGGCTTCGGCTTCTTCGGGCGCGACATTTTTCTGCCGTCACGCACCATCCAGCGTCAATACGATTTGCTGGACAACGTCGCGCAGGTTCGCGGCGATCACACTTTGAAATTCGGCGGCGGAATCTTTATGACAGATGTTTCTAGCGCCAATGAAACATTCTTCGGCGGGCGCTTTAATTTCGGCGCGGCCATTCCGCTCGCGAGCCTTGTCCCGGCGGCAACGCTTACTGCGCTCAGGGGCTTTTTGACCGCCAACAATCCGGCTTTGCTGCCTGCGCTCGCGACGCCTATCAGCGCTTTGCAGTCTTTCAATCTTAATCTACCAATAGTCTATCAGCAGGGCTTCGGTACGTCGGAAGTCAACTCATGGACTTACCGTTATGCGCTTTACGGACAGGACACATGGAAGGTGCGTCCGAACTTTACGTTCACCTACGGGCTGAGGTATTCGATCAGCGACGAGCCTTTCTACATGCCGCTCGACAAGGATGACTTTCAACCACGTATGGGCTTTTCGTGGGATCCCTGGGGCGACGGCAAGACGGCGATTCGCGCAGGCGCAGGCATCTTCTCCGGCTACACAATCTATTCTGTTCCCAACGTCACCAAGACCCTGAGCGGCTTTCCCGGCGACCCCATCAACATCGTGCTCTCCACTGCCACGTCAGCCCCGCTCGGCGTGCCCGCTTCGACCACTATTTACGGAACGCTGCTGGCGCAGGGAATCATCGGCAACCGACCGATTACGGCAGCAGACCTGGCGCAGTTTGGCATCGTGCCCAGACCCGGCGCGCCGCTCGAAGTACGCTTTCGCACAGAGCCTGACTACGAAACTCCGACTACCTATCAGGCGAGCGCCGGAGTACAACGCGACCTTGGCAAAGGCTTCTCTTTGGAGATGAGCTACCTCTGGACGCGCGGGCTGCACCTGACGCGCAACCGCGACATCAATCAATTCAGGAAATCAGGCTTTAACCCGACCTTCGGCATCCCCTGCTTTGTTCGCTTCCCTGCAGCGGTCGCCACTTCTCCGACTTCATGCCTGGGGACGGCCTCGGATTTCAGGAACCCGCTTCGTTTTCAGGACAACATCTACGAATCCTCCGCCAACTCTTTCTATAACGCGGGCACTATCTCTTTACAGCGGAGGTTTGCCAATAACTTCAGCCTCAACGTCCACTATACCCTCTCTAAATCCATAGACGAGGTGACGGACTTCAACAGCGACTGGTCTGCACAAGACCCGCTGAATTTGCGGCTTGACCGTGCTGTCTCGGCCTTCGACCAGCGCCATCGAGCAGTTTTTAGCGGCGTCTTCGGCAGTCCCTGGAAAAACAAGGTTCTTGCCGACTGGACATTCGCTCCCATCTTTATCGCAGGCTCTGGGCGTCCCTTCAATCTGCTGCTCGGCTTCGACGCTAACAATGACGGACGTTCACAATCAGACCGTCCTTTCGCTGCGGGCCGCAACACAGGGGTGGGCGAACCCTTCTACAGCTTCGACGCGCGTCTGGCCCGGCGCTTCCCCTTCAAAGAGACCATGTTTATCGAGTTGACCTTTGAAGGTTTCAATCTCTTCAACCGTACGAATTTGACGGGCATCAACAACGTCGTCGGCAGCCTCCCGCTCTCTCAACTGAGAACGCTCTCTTCGACACGCGTGCGGGGTAACCCCGACGCAGCACCGACGCAGCCGCTCGGCTTCACTTCGGCAGCACCGGCAAGGCAACTGCAATTCGGCGTCCGGTTCAATTTTTAAGCGCCGGGCGTGAAGGCTATAAATTTACGAAGGAGAGTCTCTACTATGAATGAGGCTCTCCTTCGCTTTAACGCGACATGTATGCGAAGCTATAACGTCGGTTAAATAGCGAGCGGCCCAATAGCGAGAGCGGCCACACGTTAGCCTGAACTGAAAGCGATTCTACGAGATATGCCTCCTCCTTTCATTGAATTTAAGCGACGCCTTCGCTGGGCGGACGCTCTCGCCGGGGCTTCCACAGATTCGTCGCAGGGCAGATCAATTCCAGAATGAAGCCCTTCTGCTTTTAAGCTCCGGCGTATTGTTACCGCAGCCTACTTTTTAACTCGCCAGGGAGATGGAAAATGTCGCAGCCCGGCTTCGTTAATCAACAGCCTCTTGAAGCCTTCAATCAACCTCCACCGCTGGAGAACTACAATCTGTTTGCGCACGACACTCCGCTCAGAGAAGCCTTGAGACGCGAAGGCGGCCAGTGGGCCGAAGAGCAGGTTAACGATTTCGGCGCATTGA
This sequence comes from Pyrinomonadaceae bacterium, assembly GCA_036387475.1. Classification (GTDB taxonomy): domain Bacteria; phylum Acidobacteriota; class Blastocatellia; order Pyrinomonadales; family Pyrinomonadaceae; genus DASVTR01. The sequence goes on from DASVTR010000023.1 coordinate 38,396, forward strand.
TGGGACGCAGCGAGACTTTACGCTTGGGCGAGTTGGCGAATCGTCATCCGCCGACTTTACGCACACACGACCGCCTCGGACATCGGATTGACGAGGTAGAGTTTCACCCCGCCTGGCACGAGTTGCTGCGAATCGGCATCGCGCACCAACATCACTCACTGCCGTGGACAAATGAGCGCGCGGGCGCACACGTCGTCCGTGCTGCGCTCAACATGCTGCGTCATCAGGTGGACGAAGGCGTGAGTTGCCCTCTGACGATGACCTTCGCGGTCGTGCCCTCGCTCCGACTTCAACCCGAACTCGCCGCCGAATGGCTGCCGCGCGTGTTTTCCGACGTGTACGATTCGCGCTCTGCCACACCGGCCTCGGAGAAGCGCGGAGTCCTCTTCGGGATGGCTTTGACCGAAAGGCAGGGCGGCTCGGACGTGCAGGCCAATACGACGCGCGCCGTGCCCGTCCGTGGAAAAAGCGGGCCGGGTGAAGAGTACGAGCTTGAGGGGCATAAATGGTTCTGCTCCGCGCCGATGTCAGACGCGTTTCTGACTCTCGCGCAAACAGCGAAAGGTCTCTCATGTTTTCTGCTGCCAAGACTATTGCCGGACGGCACGCGCAACGGCTTTCACTTACAAAGACTAAAGGACAAACTCGGCAATCGTTCCAACGCTTCGAGCGAGGTGGAGTTTCGCAACGCGCGTGCGCGCATGGTCGGCGAAGAGGGGTGCGGCGTATCGGCAATCATTGAAATGGTCAGACATACACGCCTCGATTGCGCGTTCGGCTCGGCTGCGACGATGCGGCGCGCCCTCGCAGAAGCTCTGCACTACGCCGCACAACGCCGGGCTTTCGGAAAACGATTATTGGAACAGCCCTTGATGCGAAACGTGCTGGCCGACCTCTGCGTCGAGGTGGAGGCAGCGACGGCAATGGCCTTGCGGCTGGCGCGCGGCTTTGACGAATCGCCGCACGACGAAGCCGCACGCAAGTTTACACGTCTTGCCACCGCCGTCGGTAAATACTGGATTACGAAACGCGCCGTTGCGGTCGTCGCAGAGGCTTTGGAAGGTCTCGGCGGCAACGGCTATATAGAAGAGTTCCCTCTCGCTCGCCTCTACCGCGACGTGCCGCTGAATTCAATCTGGGAAGGCTCAGGGAATGTTCAATGCCTCGAAATGCTGCGCGCCGTCAAAAAGGACGCCGGCACTTTGGAGATGATTCTTCTGGAGATTCGCGCGGCGCATGGTGGAAACCGTCATTTCGATAGCTTCACCGATAGACTAGAGCGCGAACTGGCAGACTCAAGCCAACTAGAAGCGCGTGCGCGCCGCCTCGCAGAGCTTCTCGCGCTGGCCTTGCAAGGCTCGCTGCTGGTGCGTCATGCCCCGCCTGAAGTGTCTGACGCATTCTGTGCCTCGCGTCTGGCGGGCGACGCTCGATTGGTCTTCGGGACACTTCCGCAGGGCACGGATTTCGGCGTCGTCATCGAGCGTTCATTACCAAAGATTTGAGCACAGTATTTTTCATAAGCGCAGTATTTTTCACTTGAGGATTTATTAATGCCGCATGCGTTGAACGAAGGGACGAAGATTTACTGGGAAGAACATGGCGAGGGCGAGCCGCTGCTGCTAATTATGGGTCTTGGCTCAGCCTCCAAGATGTGGCATCGCCTCTTGCCGCAGTTCTCTGCGCGCTATCGAACAATCATCTTTGACAATCGCGGCGTCGGGCGCAGCGACTTACATCCTGGGCCATACACCATAGCGACGATGGCCGGGGACGCAAGAGCCGTCCTCGACGCCGCTCGTGTGGAGAGCGCGCACGTGCTTGGGTTCTCTATGGGCGGCTTCATAGCCCAGGAGTTTGCGCTTCTCTATCCACACAGAGTCCGCCGCCTCGCTCTGGCGTCCACGGCTTGCGGAGGGCGTGAGGTTGTGTGGGCTGCGCCCGAAGTCCTGGAGGCGCTGGCGGCCAAAGTGGTCAAGTCGCGCGAAGAGGGATTCTGGATGACTGCCCCCTTTAACTATCATTCGTCAACGCCGCGCCGGTCTATGGAAGAAGACCTTGCGGTCGCGCTGCTCTCACCCCTGACAAGCGAGAGCTACCAGGCACAGCTTCAAGCCATCATGTCCTGGTCGGGCACGCACAGCCGTCTGCAAAGCCTGAATAAACGAACGCTCGTCCTACACGGCGACAGCGATCAATTGATTCCGACAGAGAACGGACGCATACTCGCGCGAGCCATCCCAAGCGCTGAGCTTGTCTTGCTCAAGGACGCAGGCCACAGGTTCATGACGGATAAGCTGGAAGAAGCGAGCCGCGCAATTCTCTCGTTTCTGGATGGCGCGGAGGAGCAGACCGGACGTGGCGTCGTCGCCTAGAGCGTGCAAGCGCTCCCGTGAGTGACTACCTGCTTAATACTTATTCATCTTGGAGAGGAAGAAAAATGAAGAGCGTAAGATTTCATGAGTTCGGGAATCCGTCGGAGCGGCTGCGTGTGGAAGAAGTGCCGCAGCCGGAGCCGGGTGCGAATCAAGTCCTGGTTAAGATGCGTGCGCGCTCCATCAACCCTTCCGATTTGCTCACCGTGCGAGGACTCTACGGCGCTTTGCCTAAACTACCCGCAACGCCGGGGCTTGAAGGCATGGGTGAAGTGGCTGCGTTGGGCGACGGCGTGAAGAACTTGAGCGCGGGGCAGCGTGTGATTCCGCTCGGCGTTCCCGGCACGTGGCAGGAATACTTGCTGGCCGACAGCGCGCAACTCCTCCCCGTGCCCGACAGCCTCAGCGACCAGACGGCTGCGCAGTTCGTAGTCAATCCCCTGACGGCTTGGATCATGACCATTGATGAGCTACAGCTTCAGCCCGGCGAGTGGCTGCTGCAGACTGCCGCCGGTTCAACGCTTGGGCGCGTGGTGTTGCAGATTGCGCGTCAGCGCGGCTTCAAGACGATTAACGTAGTGCGGCGGCGCGAGCAGGTTGAAGAATTAAAAGCGCTCGGCGCGGATGAAGTCATCTGTACGGCAGACGAAGATTTGACGGAACGCGTTAAGGAAATCACGGGACGTGCGGGACTCACTAAAGCAATTGACGCTGTCGGAGGTAAGACGGGCGGCGCGGTCGTGCGCTCGCTCGGTCGTGGTGGCGTGATGCTGGTCTATGGACTGCTCTCTATGGAGCCGATGCCGGTTGATAGCGGGCGCATGATCTTCACCTCGGCAACCATACGCGGCTTCTGGCTCAGCGAATGGTTTCAGACAGCCCCGCCCGAACGTCAGCAGGCCATCACGACGGAGTTGCTGCGCCTGATGGCGACGAATGAAATAGTGCCGCCCGTCGAAGCCGAATACCCATTGACAGACGTGCTCTCGGCAATCGAACACGCAGAGCGTCCCGGTCGAAGCGGCAAGGTGCTGCTTGTAAGCTGAAGTCTAAAAATCTGAATACAGGACAAGATAAGAAGGAATTGATTCATTGGTTCGTCGATTCATTGACGCAATGAAAAAACGAATCAATGAATCAATTTCTTCGTCACCAACGGATGATGCCGCGTGCGCCTTCGCCTGACGCAAGCGCGTTGAGCGCGTCGTTGATTTCGCCGAGCCGGTAGGTGCGCGTGGCGAGTTCATGAAGCTTCAGCTTGCCTTCCCTGTGCAGCGCGACCAGATGCGGAATGTCTCTCAAGGGTTGGCCTGAGCCGTAGACCGACCCTATCAGTCGCTTCTCCTGCATGACGAAAGGAAAGAGTGGGAAAGAGGCGCGCGTGTCCGTACGCGCAAGACCCGTGAGGACGACCGTGCCGCCTTTGCGCGCAAACAGAAGTGCCTGCGTCAAAGTCTCTGGCGCGCCCACAGTATCGAAGACGTAATCCGCGCCGCGCCCGCCCGTCAGTTCACGCACTTCGTCGGCAACATTTGGAGAAGAAGCTTCGATTGTGTCGGTCGCGCCAAACTCCCGCGCCAGATTGAGCGCAATGCTCCGCGTATCGACGGCTATAATCTTTTCACACGCCGCGAGTCGCGCGCCCTGCACAACGTTTAAGCCCACGCCGCCAGCGCCGACGACCACGACACGCGCGCCCGCTTCAACTCGTGCCGCATTCATCACCGCGCCTACGCCTGTAACGACCGCGCACCCTAGCGTCGCCAGCGCCTCGAACTCCACATCTGCCGGAACGGCGATTGCGCCTTCCTCTGCCACCACGGCGAAATCTGCGAAGCAGGCTGTGCTATTGAAATGCGCGAGCGGCTGCCCGCGTGCGCTGAGGCGCGTGTCGCCCTCGGGCAAACGATTACGATAGGTCGTTTGCTCCAGGCGGTCGCACAGCACGGGGCGGCCTTCGAGGCAAGGTGGGCACACACCGCACGGTGGCGCCCAGCAGAAGACAACGTGGTCGCCTTCGCGCAAGGTAGTCACACCTTCGCCTACTTCGCGCACAATGCCAGCGCCTTCGTGCCCAAGAACGAGCGGAGTGCGCGCGGGCCAGTCGCCTCGCGCCGGGTGAAGGTCGCTGTGACAGACGCCCGCGGCTTTGACTTCGATTAAGACTTCACCCGCGCGCGGCGCTTCCAGTTCGGCCTCTTCAACCGAGAGCGGCGCGCCCTGCTCCCAAAGAATGGCGGCATTGATTTTCATTCGAGAGTCACCCGTCGTCATGCTTTTTCCGCGAGCGCCGTGGCGACTTCGGCGAGCCATCGGACGCGCTCGTCCAGTGTACTGAAGCGCGGATCGTCGGTCTGCCCGCAATGATAACGATAGAAAATCTGTTGCAGCACGACGGCGAGTTTGAAGACGGCGAACACTTCGTAGAAAGTTATATTCGTCAGACTGAGCTTGGTGTGTTCATTGTAGCGCTCCAGAATCTCCGCGCGCGTGAACCAGCCCTCGCGGTTGGTGACGGATGAAACGGCGTCCGCGCCTTGTGCGGCGCTCGCAACATGCACCCAGTAGGCCAGCAGAATCCCCAGGTCTATGAGCGGGTCGCCGATTGCCGCCATTTCCCAATCGAACACGCCGACGAGACGCCCGACATCCAGCGCGTCGAGCATTACGTTATCCAACTTGAAGTCGCCGTGAACCAGCGTCGGCCTCTGTGAATCTGACGGTAAACGCTTTATCAACCACGCGGCGAGCGCGTCCATACGGGGAAGCTCGCTAGTCTGCGAGCCGTGCCAGCGTTCGCTCCAACCGCGCACCTGCCGCTCAACAAATCCCGCGGGCTTGCCTAAAGCATCGAGACCGTGTGCCTTGATGTCGACCAGATGAAGCCTCGCGAGTGCATCAACGAGAGCAACGCTCGCCCTGCGCCGCTCCTCTGGCTGGTGGGCCAACTCCGGCGGCTCTTCGGTTCGCACGACAAGCCCGCGCCGCCGTTCCATCACGTAGAAGGTTGAGCCGATGACGCTCGTTTCTTCGCAGAGCATGAAGGGGCGCGGCGCAAGATTGTAAACCGGATGCACCGCTTCCAGGATGCGATACTCGCGCGCCATGTCGTGCGCACGCGGCGGCACTGGCCCAAACGGCGGTCGGCGCATGACAAACTCCTGAGCGCCGAACCGCAAAAGATATGTCAGGTTCGAGTGGCCGCCCGGAAACTGCTCTACCGTCAGAGGCGCTGAAGCGTCAAACCGCTCGCCCAACAGGGAAGCAAGGCGCTCGCGCACATAGCCTGCGAGCGCATCCCAATCAAGCTGTTCGCTCACACGCACCGGGCGCGTATCCGTTGAAGTCGAATTAATCGTCACGATTCCTCAAGTTGAGGGCGGAAAATAATGCAGGTCGTCGTGCCGTGTGCATAGAGCTTTCCGCCCTCGTCCAGGACCCGGCCTTCGGCTGTGGCGGTGCGACCGCCAACGTGTATCACCTCTGCTTCGCACCGCACGACGCCAGTCTCCGCCGTCATCGGGCGGACGAAGTTGACCTTGACTTCCAGCGTCGTGTAGCCAGCGCCCGCGGGCAGAGTGGAATGGATTGCGCACCCCATCGCGGAATCGAGCAGGGTCGCCGCCAAGCCTCCGTGCACGACGCCAATCGGATTGTAGTGATACTCGGCTGGCTCGACTGTAAACACGGCCCGGCCTTCGCCGAGTTCCGCCAGCCCGAAATTCATGAGCGCGCTGATGGGCGGTCGCGGCAATTCGCCCGCAACCACCTTTCGCAGAAACTCCATTCCCGAAATGCCGCGCGCTGCCTCGGCCAAAGCGCGCGGGTCTTCCCAGTTGATTGTGCGCGTGCGTTCCGTTTTATCAGAAGTGCTGCTCATAATTTTCTGTCGCAAGCCGCTCTGGTCTAACCGACGGCTGATGTTTGAACCGGCGCTTTCTTCAGCAGGGCTATTTGGCCCGCGTGATAAAGGCTGTGTTGAATGATGCCGTGGAGCAGGAAGTAAACGGAATACTCGCGCCCGGCTACAATCTTGTTTAAGTCTTCGTCCTCAAGGTTACGCAGGGCATCACGCAGACGCTTGTTGCCGTTTCCCAGATTCGTCAACGCGCCCTGCCATGCCGCTTCGCTCGTGTCTGTGACTGGCGGCCAATCTTCTTCCGGCGGAAGGTTTGTCGGCATCGGCTCGCCTTCGAGCGCGCGCGTCGCAAAGCTCTGCCACGCTGCGATGTGAAGGACGATTTCCCAAATACTGTGTGCGCCTATGAACGGCCTTGCGGCTGCCTGTTGAGCCGACACGTCGGCGAGAATTTCTTGCAGAGAAGGGCCGTGCCAGGCCCCTCCCTCAAAGGCCCGCTTCAGTTGGCTTCCGATTCTAATAACCTCTTGCATGAATCCTTCTGAAACCTTTCGCGCTCAGACGTAATAACGCACCAGCCATTCGGCTACGCAAGCTGGCTTATCACTGCCGTCGCTCTCGATTGTCACGCTCCACGTCGCCTGCACGCCGCCGCTTATCTCTTCGACTGCATAAAGCGTGAAGCGGCCTCGGATGCGCGCGCCCGCAGGGACAGGACTGACGAAGCGTACGCGATTAAGGCCGTAGTTTATCCCCATGCGAAGCCCTCCGACAGAGATGGCCCGCATCATCAATTCACTAAGCAGCGAAAGCGTCAGAAAGCCGTGCGCGATTGTCGTCTTAAACGGCGACTCGCGCCGTGCACGCTCTGGTTCAGTATGAATCCACTGCCTGTCTTCGGTCGCCTCCGCGAAGATGTTGATACGCTCCTGCGTCACCTCGAACCAATCGCCGACGGCCACCTCCTGCCCGACCATTGGCCCAAGCTCACTGATGTTTTCAATCTGCGTTGCGCTCATCAAGCCTCTCTTAGCCCTTTCATTATTTAAAGCGCGTATCGAACCGCCCCTGTGCTTTCACGCGCCCTCTTTATACTTTCGCAATTCCATCTTAGCGATTGATTCAATGTGAACTTCGTCGGGGCCGTCCGCGAGTCTCAGCGTGCGCGCGCCGGCCCAGGCAGACGCGAGCATGAAATCATCCGAGACGCCGCCGCCGCCGTGTGCCTGAATGGCGCGGTCAAGAACGCCGAGCGCCACGTTCGGTGCCACAACTTTTATCATGGCTATCTCAGCGCGCGCCGCCTTGTTGCCCACGGTGTCCATCATGTAGGCGGCCTTCAACGTCAAAAGCCGCGCCTGCTCAAGCTCTATTCTCGAACACGCAATGTCGGTGCGAATCGTGCCCTGCTCGGAGAGCGTCTTGCCGAAGGCTGTGCGCTCACTGACGCGGCGGCACATGGCTTCGAGCGCGCGCTCACTGATACCTATTAATCGCATGCAGTGATGTATGCGACCCGGCCCAAGACGCCCCTGCGCAATTTCAAAGCCTCGGCCCTCGCCTAAGATTATGTTTGAGGCGGGCACACGCACATTCTCAAAAACGATCTCCGCGTGGCCGTGCGGCGCGTGGTCATAACCGAAGACCGTCAGCATCCGCACGACTCTCACGCCCGCAGCATCCATCGGCACAAGTATCATAGACTGCTGCTGATGCTGGGGAGCATCAGGGTCGGTCTTCCCCATGAAGATCGCCACCTTGCAGCGTGGGTCGCCCGCGCCGCTCGCCCACCACTTGCGCCCGTTGATGACGTACTCTTCGCCGTCGCGCCGGATGCTTGAGCGAATGTTGGTCGCGTCTGACGAAGCCACTTCAGGCTCAGTCATGGCGAAGCAGGAGCGTATCCCGCCGTCGGCCAGTGGGCGCAGCCAGCGCTCTTTCTGCTCAGTTGAGCCGTAGCGCGCGAGGACTTCCATGTTGCCCGTGTCCGGCGCGCTACAGTTGAAAATCTCCGGCGCAAATTCCCAGGAGCGTCCCATCAACTCGGCCATCGGAGCATACTCAAGATTCGTTAGCCCCGCGCCGTACTCGCTTTCAGGCAGAAACAGATTCCACAACTCTTCCGCCTTCGCCTTCGCCTTCAATTCTTCCATCAGTGGCGCGGGCTGCCAACGCTCGCCCTGCTTTATCTGTTCATGGAACAGCTTTTCGTTCGAATAAACGTGCTCTTCCATAAAGGCGCGAAGCTTTTGATAAATCGCCTTCGCGCGCAGGGAGACTTGAAAGCCAAGGTAGGGGTCATCGCTTTGCATCGTTTGCCTTTTCTATCCGTCTTAAGTTTGAAGATTCTCGAAGATGGTCGCCGCGCCCTGCCCGCCGCCGAGGCGCAGGATGCTGAGCCTTTTGTGCTCTCTTTTTTCATCTCGAAATTTATTTACGAACAACGCCCGTTGATTCCCCGCTCATCACTTCTTTGCCGTGTTGGTTGAGGCAACTCCAACTGCACTTCAACTGGTAAAACTCAGCCGCCTCTTCAAGCTCGATGATGGTCACTTCGCAGCGCACGGTATCGCCCGCGAAGACCGGGCGGTGAAACAGAAATCGCATGTCGCGCGCGATGAAGTTAATCTCACCGCCCAGTTTCGTCGGCAGAGTGGCCGTCAGCAGCCCATGCGCCATCAGACGGCCAGCCTTATCAGGCAGCGTGTGATGCCTTCCCTCATCGCCGGAGAATTTAGCGAAGAGGCGAATATCTTCTTCTGTAAACGTGCGCTCGCAGGATAAACGGTCGCCGGTTTTCATAAAGGTCTCATCCGAATCTTTCAGGCTTATCTCATGTATAGATCAAGCACGGTTATCGTATCTCGAATAACATGCAGGTGGCCGTGCCGTGCGCGTACAATTTTCCGTCTTCTCCAAGGACGCGCCCCTCGGCTGTGGCGACTCGCGAGCCTGCGTGAATGACGCGAGCCTCACAGCGCACCGCACCCGCCTCGCCTCTGATGGGGCGCACATAGTTGACCTTCATCTCCAGCGTGGTGAAGATTCTTCCGGCAGGCATCATGGTGTTGATGGCGCATCCTGTGGCCGAATCAAGGAGCGTGGCAGCAAGGCCGCCATGCGCGATGCCGATGCCGTTGTAGTGGCGCTCCGTCGGTTCTACTATCACAACTGCGTATCCTTCGCTCACCTCCACCAGCCTGAACCCCATCAACTGCGCCATCCCGGACTGCGGCAATTCGCCGCCTGCAAGCTTTCGCATATACTCAAGCCCGCTCAAATGGCTGCGATTCTCAATCTTTCTGTCCAACGCTTCTTCGCTCTCCGTGCGTATCATTCCCTTTAACCTGCTCTTATTCATTAGTGTCAGCTTAATTTCGCAGGGGCTTACCCGTCGTCAGCATGTGCGTGATGCGCTCCCTTGTCTTCGGCTCGCCGCAGAGCGAGACGAACGCCTCGCGTTCAAGGTCTAAGAAATACTGTTCGTCTACCCATTGGCCCGCAGAGAGTTGTCCGCCCGTCAGTACATGCGCAACCTTGAGGCTGACGTGCAGGTCATACTCGCTCATGTATCCGCCCTGCTGCATGATGTAAAGCCCTGCGCGCAGTGCTGCAAAGGCGTCGCGCCCCGCCGCGTAAACCGTCTTCGAGCGCGCAGGCGGAACGTAGCCTGCTTCGTCCAGTTCAAGCACAAGACGCTTGGCCTCTGCTATCTGTTGGTCGCGGTTCATGACGATGATGTCCGCCTCGCTGAGATAGCCGAGGGTGCGCGCTTCCGCAGCACTGGTTGAGACTTTCGCGGTCGCGATTGTTTGCAGCGCCTGCTGTAGAAAAGGCAAAGGGTCTGCGCTGGCGACGCGCACCGCAGGTGAAACGATGCGTCGCGCTATCTCCTTGCAGCCGCCCGCGCCGGGAACAAGGCCGACGCCCACTTCCACCAAACCCATGTAAGTCTCGGCAGCCGCAACGGCGCGCGCGCCAGCCATAGAGACCTCGCAGCCTCCGCCGAGCGTGCGCCCGAAGGGAGCCGTCACAACTGGCTTGGAACAGAAGCGCACGGCCATCAGCGCGTCCTGCATCTCTCGCACGGCGCGCTCGATTGCCTCGAATCCTCCTGCGCCCAAGCCCCCGGCGAGATTTGCGCCGACGCAGAAATCCGCACCCTCGTTACCGATGACCATTCCGCGCCAGTCGCCTCTTTCTAATTCCTCGACCGCCTCGCGCAGCATGTTCTTAATCTCTTCGTCGAGCGTATTCATCTTGGTGTGAAACTCAAGACAGACAACGCCGTCGCCGAGGTCAACGAGACTCGCGCCCTTGTTCTCGCGCACCACGCGCCCGGCAGCTTTTAGAGCATGCAACTCAACTCTGCGCTCATCCGTTGGTTCGCTGATGTAGGACTTGCTCGCAGGGTCGTAGAAGCTCAAACGTCCGTTGTCTGTGCGGTAGAAAGTCTCGCCACCAGCGCCCAGCATCTCTTTCACCCACGGCGCGACGTTGATGCCGCTCTGCTCCATCGCTTCGACCGTCTTTCTCACGCCGAGCGCGTCCCATAGCTCAAACGGCCCCATTTCATGAGAGAATCCCCAGCGCACGGCGTTGTCCACGTTGATAATGTGGTCTGTGATTTCGGGCACGCGCCGCGCGGCGTAAGCCAGAGAGTTGTAGACGGTGTGACGAGCGAGCGCTCCGGCCCTGTCTTCCTGTTGGAGCACGAAGTTAAGCCGTTGGCCCAGAGGCTTAATCTTCATGGCCTCCTTGATGGATGGAATGTCAGGCTCGCGTCGCTCGCGGTATTCCATCGTTTCAAGGTCAAGCGTGAGGATGTCGCCCTTTGTGCCCTTCGGCGGCTTCTTATAAAAGCCTTGTCCGGTCTTGTCGCCCAATCGCCCGCGTTCCATCTGGACGGTGCGCAATGTGCCCAGGTTCTGGTTGCGTAGAACTTCGCGTGTCTCGTCGTGCTCAATCAAGCCGTAAAGGTTCTCGCCGACGCCGCTGGCTACGTCGAGGCCGACTAAATCTTGCAGGCGGAACATGGCTGTCTTTGGGCGACCTATGAGCGGGCCGAGGATGGCATCAGCCTCTTCGATTGTGTACTTGTTGTCGAGTGCGTAGGAGAGCGCCGTCGCAGCCGAGATAGAGCCGAAGCGGTTGGCGATAAAATTCGGCGTGTCCTTGCAGATAACCACTCCCTTGCCCAGCCGCCGCTCCGCGAATTCGGTCATAAAGGCCGTAATCTCCGGCTTCGTTTCGGCAGTCGGAATCACTTCGAGAAGTTTCATGTAGCGCGGAGGGTTAAAGAAGTGCGTGCCCAGAAAGTGCGCTTTGAAATCTGCGGAACACTCGGCGGCGATGGCGGCAATCGGCAGGCCCGAAGTGTTGCTTGAGACGATGCTGCCTGACTTTCTCACCTTCTCGATTCGTGCGAACATCTCGCGCTTCGGCTCTAACTGCTCGACAATGGCTTCAACAATCCAATCGGCACGGCCAACCCACTCGAAGTTGTCTTCGAGGTTTCCGATTGTCACAAGCTCTGCCACCTCAGGCGTAAAGAACGCAGCGGGCTTGGATTTCTTCAAACGTTCAAGCGAGGCGTTGACGATTCTGTTACGCACCTGCGGCGAGTCGAGCCGTAGTCCGCGCTTCTCCTCTTCGGGCGTGAGTTCACGGGGCGCGATGTCGAGCAGGTAAACCGGTATCTCCGCGTTCGCCACGTGGGCGGCGATGCCTCCGCCCATCGTGCCTGAGCCGATGACCACGGCGCGATTAATTGTATAGCTCATTGTTTCGCTTCCTAAAAGATGTGCGATTGCTGCATACGCCCGGCTGTTATCTGCTCAAACTATTATGCGGCAAGCGCCTCTCCGAAAACCGAAGCTCACAGGCCGCCTGTGACTTCCAGCACCTGCCCGGAAACGTAATCGCTGAGCGGTGAGGAGAAGAAGAGCATCGCGCCAGCAGCCTCTTCCGGCGTGCCGCCCCGACCCATTGGAATCATGCGGAAAGCTATCTCGCGGTTCTGTTGCGGAATACCCAAAGATATGTCAGCCGATTCGCGCGTCAGGCGTTCGCCCGTTTCTTTGGCCTGCGTCAAGCGTGTCTCTATGAAACCGAAGGCGACGGCGTTGACCTGTATGTTGAACTGACCCCACTCCTTCGCCAGAGTCTTTGTCACCCCGACGATGCCTGCCTTGCCAGCAGCATAGTTCGACTGCCCCGCGTTGCCGCGCGTCCCCGTTGTCGAACTGACGTTGACGATTTTTCTCGCCGTCGCACGCCCCTGTTCTTCCCTTTCGCGCTTTGCGGTCTCGCGCAGGTAAGGGGCGGCGGCGCGGATGATGCGAAACGGCGCGGTCAGGTGAACATCGAGCATCGCCTGCCACTGCTCGTCCGTCATCTTGTGTATAACTCCATCCCAGGTGTAACCGGCGTTGTTCAGAATGGCGTCAATCCGCCCAAAGCCATCAAGCGCCGCACGAATCAAGCGGGGCGCAAAATCCGTAGCCGTCACATCGCCAGGCGCGGCGAGCGCCTCACCGCCCACGGCCTTAATCTGCTCAACAGCTTCATGCGTCGGGGCTTCGTCTATGTCTGAGAGGACGACGCGAGCGCCGTGCGCGGCGAACAGTTCGGCGCAGGCGCGACCGATGCCGCGCGCCGCGCCCGTGATGATCGCCACTTTGCCTTCCATCAATTGCATTGGCTCTTACCTCTTCCAGAATTATTCCTTCGTCGACTGTTCTTCTTCGCGCAGTATGCGGTGAAGAATCTTGCCGACGGCTGTCTTCGGCAGGCTCTCGCGAATCTCTATCTTGCTCGGAACTTTGAACTCTGCAAGGCCGCCACGGCAGTGCTCTATGAGTTCTTCGGGAGTTGCGCTCGCGCCCTGTTTGAGCACGACGAAGGCTTTGACCGCTTCGCCCCTGTATGAATCAGGAACGCCAATCACTCCGGCCTCCATCACAGACGGGTGCGTGTAGAGTACGCCTTCGACTTCCGAAGGATAGACGTTGAAGCCGCTGACGATAATCATGTCTTTCTTGCGCTGCACGATGTAGGTGTAGCCGTCCTCGTCCATGCGCGCCACGTCGCCAGTGTAGAGCCAAGTGCGCCCTGCATCGTCCTTGCGAAGCGCAATGCTCGTCTCATCGTCTCGATTCCAGTAGCCCTTCATTACCTGCGGCCCGGCGATGCAGAGTTCACCCTCTTCACCGATGCCAACTTCGCGCGTCCCTGTTTCCACATCAACGATACGGATGTCAGTGTCGGGCAAAGGCAAACCGATGCTGCCGGGCTTGCGGCGCGCGAGCATGGCCGTCGAGTGCGTCACGGGCGAGGCTTCCGAGAGGCCATAGCCTTCGTTGAGCGTGCCACCCGTCACACGCTCAAACTGCTCTATGACTTCAACGGGGAGCGGCGCAGAGCCGCTGTTGAAGGTGCGAATCTTATCAATGCCGTACTCTTTCGCCTGCGGGTGATTGAGCAGGGAGATGTAGATTGTCGGCACTGCGGGGAAATAGGTCGGGCGGTAATCACGTATGGCTTGGAGCAGTGCCTCGACATCGTATTTTGGAATGAGAATTTGCTGAGCGCCCATCCATGTCCCGGACATCATGCCGACCGTGAAGCCGTAGATGTGAAAATAGGGGATGACCAGAAGGTACGTGTCTTCCCCTCTGCGTAGGCTCTGGTGTCCCCAGGTTGTAGTCTGAATCACGTTGGCGAAGATGTTGTAGTGCGTCAGCATAGCCCCTTTGGGCACGCCCGTTGTGCCGCCCGTATACTGCAAGACGGCCACGTCCTCTTCGGGGTTGATTTCGACGCGCGGCAATTCCGTCTCATCAACATTTGCCAGCAAGTCTGCCAGCCGCAGTGTGCCGTCAATGGTCGGACACGCAGCGGCGGCAATCGAGTATTCGGGAGCAGACGTGATGATGAGATGCTCTATGCCCGTGCTCTCGCGCACGGCCAGTGTGACGGGCGCGAGCACGTCCAATGTGAGCATCGCGCGCATCCCTGAATCCTCTGCCACCAACAGAACCTCGCGCGGCGTGTAGAGCGGGTTGACGTTGACGACCGTTGCGCCCAATCGCAAGATGGCGAAGGTGGCAATGACGTACTGCGGGCAGTTTGGCAGCATCAGCCCTACGCGGTCTCCCTGCCCTATGCCAAGGCGTGAGAGCGCGGTCGCGAGTTTGTCAGACTGCTCTTTGATCTGGCTGTAAGTGAGATGCGCTCCGAGAAAGGCCGTCGCGGGCCGGTCTGGAACTTCGATTGCCGTCAGGCGCAGGATTTCGTGCAGCGGGCGGCGCGGGTAGTTCAAATGTGGCCGCACCCAGTAGTCGTAATGATCGAGCCAAGGTCTACGCGCGTAAGCAGACCCCTCATTTTCTTCAACCGCTCTGACTTTGGTCATCCAACTTCTCCTCAATTACTCAAGTGATGAGTAATGAGTGATGAGTGAAAACAAATTCTTCTTTCTTTCACTCATCACTCATCACTTTACTTATTACTCATCACTTTATTTCTTAGACAATGGTTCGTCCACCGTCAACTACGATTGTCTGCCCTGTGATATAGCTTGAGGCATCCGAAGCCAGAAAGACCGCCACGCCCTTTAATTCTCCGGCAGCGCCCACGCGCGCAATCGGGTTGCGAGCTTTGATAGCGGGTTCTGCATATTCGATGGCGGCGTCCGCAAGGCGTGAATGAAAGAAGCCCGGCGCGATGGTGTTGACGCGTATGCCCTGCCGCCCCCAGGAGGCCGCCAGTTCGCGCGTCAGGCCGAACAGCCCAGCCTTGCTCGCGGCATAGCCCACGTAATGCGGCCCATCAACAGAAGACTGCAATCCGGACACGGACGAGACGTTGATGATGCTTCCGCGCTCGCGCTTCAACATCTTGCGCCCGACGGCTTGCGCGAACAGAAAAGCGCCCGTCAGATTAACGTCAATCACCTTCTGCCATTTATCGAAAGGCATCTCTTCGGGCCGCTCGCCCCAGGAGACGCCAGCGTTGTTCAGCAGAATATCCACATGGCCGTAAATTTCTATTGTTTTATCTACGACCGCCTGCACGTCTTCAAGCTTCGTCACATCGCACAGCACGCCTTCCGCCTGAAAGCCACGTTCGCGCATCTCTGCAACTGTAGGCGTCAACCACTCTTCGCGACGCGCACACAGCATGAGCGAACAGCCCGCTTCGGCCAGCCCTTCGGCCATCTCGCGCCCCAGACCCCTTGAGCCGCCCGTGACAATCGCTACACGATTCGACAAATCAAACAACTCTTTAATATGTGCCGTCATCTTTGCCCCTGATTGATTCATTTATACATCGGCCCAATTGAATCAATGAATAAATGAACCGATGAATCAATTCTCTTCGTTGCCGTCCACGACAAGCCTCGCTATCCGCTCGCGATGAAATGTGGCATCGCCAAAGAGCGTCTCGCTTGACTTGCTTCGCTTGTAATAGAGTTGCAGGTCATGTTCCCAAGTGAAGCCGATTCCGCCGTGCACCTGCACGCCGCGATTGCAGACCTCTCTGTAAGCGTCCGAACAATAAGCCTTCGCGACGGAAACAGCCACGCTCGCCGCCGAGGTATTTTCGCTTAAAGCCCACGCCGCATAATAAGCAGCCGAGCGAGCGCTCTCCGTCATCAAGAGCATGTCCGCACACTGATGCTGCACGGCCTGAAAAGAGCCTATCGCGCGCCCGAACTGCTGCCGCGTTTTCGCATACTCGACCGCCGTATCGAGCACCCACTGCATCCCTCCAACCATCTCCGCGCAGAGTATTGTAGTCGCCACCTCCAGAGCGCCACTGAGCGCGCCTTCAGCATCGCCGTCAGCCCCAAAGGCATTAGCTTCCGCCACCGCGACCGACTCGAAAGTGACTTCGTAAACCTTGCGCGTCCCGTCCATAGAAGGCATGGGCTTGACTGTGAGGCCGGAAGCCGCGCGCTCCAAGGGCAGAAGCACAAGGCGGTCGCCCTCGCGTGCCACGCAGATAATCAGATCGCAGACTTCCGCATCCGGCACAAAAAGTTTTCTACCTGTGAGGTTGAAGTTACCGCCGCCGCTTCGCTGCGCTGCAAGCCGTACCCCGCCCGCATCCCAGCTAGCGCTTTCTTCGAGCAGCGCAACCGTAGCCTTCAACTCTCCCACGGCGATAGGCTCAAGATATTTCGCGTGCTGCTCGGCGCTGCCCGCTCGTTCTATCAGCGCTCCGGCCAAGAGCGTAGAGAGAAAAGCACCGGGCAGGCACGCCCGCCCCATCTCCTCGGCGACCGCCGCCATCTCAACCAGACCCAAGCCCAGCCCGCCATACTCTTCCGCGACGAGCAGCCCCGTCCAGCCCTGGTCGGCCATTGCCTGCCAGAGGCCATCATCATGCGCCGTCTCCGTTTCCATCAACTCACGTACGCGCTCAGGCCCGCATTCGCGCGCTAAAAACGCACGCGCCGACTCTTTAAGAAGCTTCTGCGGTTTGCTCAGATCGAAGTCCATAATTATTCAGTGATGAGTGATGAGTAATGAGTGATGAGTGAAAAGCAAGAATTAGTCTTTAACTCATCACTCATTACTCATCACTCATCGCTTCTTTAGTAGCTCTTAGGTAGACCAAGCACGCGCTCGGCGATGATGTTGCGTTGTATTTCGCTGGTGCCAGCCTCTATGGTGTTGCCGCGCGAGCGCAGGTAGGCGTACTCCCACAATCCGTTGTCGAAGTCCTTGAGTTGAGCGTAAGGGCCGAGGATTTCCTGCGCTATCTGCTGGGTGCGCTGGTTCATCTCGCTCCAGTAGAGTTTCAAGGTAGAGCCTTCCGCGCCGGGGATGCCTGTCTTGGAGAGCGAGGTCAGCGCGCGGTTTGTGTTCAGTCGCAGGATTTCTAACTCAAGGTAGGCTTGGGCCAACTTCTGCCTGACGAGCGGGTCAAGGCTTGCAGGGCGACCGTTGCGCTCCACGCTGCGCGAGCGCGCAATCAACGCTTCAAGGTTGCGCTTAAAGACGACCTGAACGCCCGTGCCCAGATTGGCCCGCTCGTTCATCAAAGCCGTGATGGCGGTCGTCCAGCCTTTGTTGATTTCCCCCAAGACCTGAGCGGCGGGCACGCGCACGTTCGAGAAGAAGACTTCGTTAAAGCCGGAATCGCCGGACATCTGGCGAAGGGGGCGGACAGACACGCCTTCGCTCTTCATGTTAAAGAGCAGGCAGGTGATACCTTTGTGCTTGGGCGCTTCCGCATCCGTGCGCACGAGCAGCAAACACCAGTCCGCAAACTGAGCAAAGCTAGTCCAAATCTTTTGCCCGTTGATGATGAAATCATCGCCATCGCGCACAGCCTTCGAGCCGAGAGCGGCCAGATCACTTCCTGCGTTCGGCTCTGAAAATCCCTGACACCAGATTTCCTCGCCGGAGAGGATTTTGGGGAGATAGCGCGCCTTCTGCTCATCCGTGCCGAGCGCTATGATGGTTGGGCCGACGAGCGAGAGGCCGATTGTGCCTATCAGTTGCGGAGCGTTTGCGCGCGCCATCTCTTCCTGAAAAATGGCCTGCTCCACCAGTGTCGCGCCGCGACCGCCGAAGGCTTTCGGCCAGGAGATGCCCGCCCACCCGCCCTCGTAGAGCAGGCGTTGCCAGTCACGCAGGTACTTGATGTAGTCCTCACGGTCTTCGCTCGCGATTCCGCCGCCCTTCCATTCCGCAGGCACGTTCTCCGTCAGCCACGCGCGGAATTCATCACGAAACTGCTGCTCGTTCGGAGTTAAGTTTAAGTCCATGACGCTCTCCCTCGGATTGTTAAAGTCTCTAGCGTGCCCTGGTTGTTGAACCATCCGCATTGGGCAATCGAGACGCTTCCCACAGCAGTTCGGAAACGTCCAGCACCTTCACGTCACGCTCCCCTTTTCGCGCATTGATGCCGTCTTCCATCATGGTCATGCAGAACGGGCAGCCGACCGCCAGCACGTCCGCGCCCGTCTCAATGGCTTCACGCGCGCGCTCCTGATTGACGCGCTTGTCCGCAGGCTCGTCCACGAAACTCATGCCTCCGCCCCCGCCGCAGCAGAAACTTTTCGCGCGGCTGCGCTCCATCTCAACAGCACTGCCCCGCGCAGAGATTTGGACAAGCTCGCGCGGCGCATCATAGACATCGTTTTGCCGCCCCAGATAACAGGGATCGTGAAAAGTGACCTTCTTGTCTATTGATGAAAGCGGCTTGAGCTTGCCTTCCGCAACGAGCTTCGCCAGATACTCGCTGTGATGATAGACCTCGAAGCGCCCACCGAACTGCGGATACTCGTTCTTGAACGTGTTAAAGCAGTGAGGGCAGGCTGTGATGACCTGCTTGACGGCGTGACGGTTCAGATTCTCCACGTTCTCTTTCGCAAGCTGCTCGAACAGAAACTCGTTGCCGATGCGGCGCGCCGGGTCGCCGGAGCATTTCTCGTCCCGACCGAGGATGGAGAACTTCACGCCCGCTTGCTTCAGCAGTTGAGCCGTCGCGCGTGTCACTTTTTGATTACGCTCAATGAGCGCGCCACCGCAACCGACCCACAAAAGAACCTCTGTCTCCTTCGCATCTTTTATGTGCGTTACGTTCAATCCTTCGGCCCAGTCCAAACGGGTCGCCTGCGTGCCGCTAAAGGGATGGCCGCGACGCTCAAGAGACATGATGGCTTCCTGCATGGAGTCCGGGAAATCAGCCTCTTCCATGACGAGGTAGCGGCGCATGTCAACGATCTTCGGCATCTGTTCTATGAAGACGGGGCAGGCTTCCATGCAGGCGGCGCAGGTCGTGCACTGCCAGAGCGGGGTGGGCGAGGTGGCGGGCACAGCGCCTATAATCGCCAGAGGCTTGCGCCCCTCGACATCAATCGTCGACTCCCTATCGGCTGGCGTCGCGCTGACATTCGCACCGGCAGCAAGAGCGCCGTTGCCGTTGGCTGAAACGAGTCCGAACGCTTCGCGCGGGCGTTCGTGCATCAGGTCGCGCAACTGAAGAATAATGTCGCGCGGCGAGAGTTCCTTGCCGACCGTGTGCGCAGGGCAGACAGCCGTGCAGCGCCCGCATTCCGTGCAGGCGTCAAAATCGAGCAGGTCTTTCCACGTAAAACTTTTGAGCGAATTGACGCCAAAAGATTCTGTCTTCTCGAAGTCTATCGGCTTGAGCGTCGCGCCCAGCGGCTCAAGGTTGGCGGTGTAGATATTGAGCGGCGCTGTCAAGACGTGCATCATCTTCGTAAAAGGAAGCCACGCTATGAAGCCGAGCGAAGTCACAAGATGAAACCACCACATGACTGAGTGGGCCGTGCGCATCTGCTCGACGGTCATGAGCGCGCTTGACGCACGCGCGACCAGATTGCCGAAGGGCGACCATGCGGCCCACGGGTCTTGTGTGGCGGCGATGCGCCAGCCCTCTGCCAGAAATCCTTGCAGGCACATCAGGAAGATGACGACGAGAATCAACGTCGCTTCATTCGTGTAGACCAAATGACGGGGTCGCTTGAGGTAACGGCGCACGGCGGCCATCGTGACTCCGAGCATGACGAGCGCGCCGAAGAGGTCAACCGTTAAGGACTGGAAGTAGAGATAGAAGCGCCCGCGCATGATGGTAGTTCCGAAATCCGCGTCGAGCGCGACGACCGTCGTCGCGATTGCGAGGATGACAAAGCCGTAACTGATGAACTGGTGGTAGAGTCCGGCGTATAGTTTACGCGTTGTGCGGCGCTGTGCGACGGCGTGCTTGACTAGCATTCGCGCTCGCTTCATGGGACGGTCGAAGCGCGCGAGGGGCAGCCCACGCCGCCAACGGCTGAAGTGACGATAGATGCCGTAACCAGCGACGACTGCCGTGGGCACAAGCATCGCGTACATCACCCAGATGTGGGAGATGTTCCAGTAAATCTGGCGCGTGGCTTCTGACGAATTCATTTTTTAAGAAGGCGATAGGTGATGGGTAACAGGCGATAAGAGAGAATAACAGGTCTTTCCTATCACCTATTACCCATCACCTGTTACCTATCACCTATCACTCGTTAAAGCCGCCAGCTTTTCGCGCAAGAGCGGTACGACCTGACGGTAATCCGCGACGATGCCGAAACGGCTGTGCTTGAAGATGGGCGCGTCCGGGTCTGTGTTGATGGCGGCGATTGTTTTCGCCTCGGAGATGCCCGCCATGTGCTGGCTTGCGCCCGTGATGGCGATGGCAAGATACAGGTCGGGCGTGACCTTCTTGCCTGTCTGCCCTATCTGCCAGGTGGGCGGAACCCAGCCCGCATCACACGCCGCGCGCGACGCAGCCATCTGTGCTCCGAGCAAATCCGCGAGCGGCTTTAACTCCGATGCGAACGGCTCTGGCCCACCGATGCCGCGTCCGCCCGAAACGATCACGCGTGCCTCTTCAAGCCGCGCCTCGCTCCCTCCCTCACGTTTGCGCTCGACGATTCGCGTGCGTGTGTCCGGTTGAATATCCAGAGCGGCGCGTGTAATCGTGCCAGCTTCGGAGCGCGGTTCGGCAGGCGCAAACGAGCGAGCGCGCAGCCACACCACTGCGGGCACACGTTTGAGTTCAATGACGGCCTGTGCTTTGCCGCCGTAGACCTGACGACTGACGCGCAAACGGTTGCCACTGGCGCGCACCTCTACGCCATCGCCTACGGCGCTCCCGCCAAGCCTATGAGCCAGGCGCGGCGTCAACTCCTGACTGTATGTGTCACCTGCGAGCAGCACAACGCGTGGCGCAAGCTCTTTGCACAAAAGAGTCAGGGCGCTCAGGCAAGTCTCCGGCTGGTATTCGACCAACTCGGCCTGGTCTGCGACTGTGACCACTTCGGCCACGCGCGCAACTTCTGCGGCCAGCGCATCCGCCTCCGAGCCTAAGATAACGGCGCGCAATTGCCCGCCTAGTTCGTCCGCGAGACGACGGCCCGCGCCAGCCAGCCCCTGCGCGGCTTTATCAAAACCCGTGGAAGCGAATAGACAGATGAGAACGTCGTTCATAAAAAGTAGTTGGTTAACAGTTTTCAGTTTTCAGTTTTCAGTCAAAAGAAAAAATTCTCTCCGTAAGCTGAAAGCCGTTCTTGCTGAAAACTAAAAACTGAAAACTGTTTACTGCTTTTACAGCGAGCGCGTCACTTCGACTATGCGGCGTGCGAAGGCTTCGACTTTTTCGTCGAGCGTGTCGCCCGCGACGAACTCGCAGTGCGTCTCTTTCTGCGAGATGAAAAGCTCTGATACTTCGTAGTAAGTGTTTCCGTCGCGCGCGTCATTGGCGTCAATGCCTAGCTCGTCCGGCGTCCATTTCGTGAGCGGCTGGCGATACGACATCATCACGTCGCGCACTTTAGGGATGCGCGGCACGTTGTGTTCGTCGTTGGTGACGGTGACGACTACGGGTGGCTCCGCTTCGATTACTTCCCAGCCCGTGTCCGTCTGTCGCTTGAGTTTGAGCTTTCCACTGGCCGCCTCGATGCTGTCAACGAAAGAGACGCAGGGCAACCGCAACTCTTCCGCAATCAGAGCGCCCGTCTGACCTGCCCCCCAATCGCCAGCCTCGCGCCCGGTCATAATGAGTTCGAATGTGCCCAGCTTTCGGATTGCGGCTGCGAGCACGCGCGCTGCCGCGAGCGGGTCTGGGTTCGGGTTGCCTTCGTCCGTGACGAGCGCGGCCTCGTCCGCCTTCATCGCCAGCGCCTTACGCAGAGAATCTTCTGCCGAGGGCTGGCCGTAGGAGAGCACGGTTATCTTCACGCCGCCAATGCGCTCGCGAAGCTGCAAAGCCGTTTCGAGCGCATTCTCGCAGAAGATATTGGTGACCAGATTGGCCGCGCCGCGCTCTGCTTCGCGCCTTTCGGGGTCGATGCGAAAATCGCGCGCCGGTATCTCAGGGTCTAGAATCTGTTTGAGACAAACAAGAATGTTCATGATAACGATTTTGGATTTTGGATTTTAGATTTTGGATTGGAGTGGCGATGCAGTTTGGGTAGTTTACCGAACAGCTTCAATCCTACGTCGCTAATCCAAAATCCAAAATCCAAAATCGCCTCAGCCTTTAACTACCTGCAAGCGCGTCTTCGCGTCGCGCGATTCGGGGAGCAGCAGCCCGCCCAGAGCAATTTTGACAATCTCTGCGGCAGCCTGTTCGGCAGTCAGAGCGCCGTCCTGCCTGAACCATCGCGAGAGCCAGTTAATCATCCCCAGCAAACAGAAGGTGGCGGCGGTCGTGTCCAGGTCTTGCAGCTTTCCGGCAGACTTCAACTCATCCAGGAGGTCGCGCAGGTAATCGAAGTATTCACGCTTGCGGTGCGTAATTTTTCTAAATTGAGCGGGCGTGAGCGCCGTCACTTCGTCAACCAGAATGGTGATAGCGCCCTGCCCTCTGGTGACAAGCTGCGCGTGGCTGGAGACGATAAAGCGCAAGCGCGCCTCCGCATCATTGATGGCCTTGGCCGGGATAGCCACCTCTTCGTCCAGTTCGTCCAAGCCGAAATTCATAATGTCAAACAGCAGTTCTTTCTTGCCGCTGATGTAGTGGTAGAGTCCCGCCTTCGTCATCCCCAGCGCGTTGGCTATGTCGTTAACAGAGGTGGCGTCATATCCCTTGCGCAGTATGATCTGCGCCGCTGTGCGGTAAATCTCTGCCAGGCGCTCGTTATTCAGTGCCGATTTCCGTTGTGCTTTCATCCCAGATTCTTCAATTATGCAGAGCGGTGCACGAAGGGGTTGTCTGCGCAGCCGCCGTGATGCTATGTTACCGACCGTCCGGTAGGTTGCTGTTATACATCCGAACCTCGCTTCACGTCAACAAATTCAGTCGCGTGCGATGAAGTTGCGTTTCGACGGGCAATCTCGGAAAGAGTTCTTAAATTATGTCAGCCAAAACAGACGCTATTCAAACCGCAGGCGGACGATTCTTAACCGCAGACGTGACGAGCGAAGAGGTGTTCACGCGCGAAGACCTGACGAGCGCGCAACAGATGTTCGGTCGCATCGCGGAGGATTTCATGCGCGCGGAAGTGCTGCCCGTCGAAGAGCAAATCTACGACAAGGATTGGGCCTTGACGCGCGAGTTGCTGGTAAAGGCCGGAGAGCTTGACCTGCTCCGCGTGGACATACCAGAGGCATATGGCGGCCTCGGCTTGGACAAAGTAAGCTCGGCTTACGTGGGCGAACAGATTGGCGTCATGCCATCCTTCGCTGGGTCGCTCGGCGCGCACACCACCATCGGCACACTGCCGCTTGTCTACTTCGGCAACGAAGAACAGAAGGCAAAGTATCTGCCGCGTCTGGCCTCCGGCGAATGGGTCGCGGCCTACGCCCTGACCGAACCCGGTTCCGGCTCTGACGCTCTGGCCGCACGCGCACGCGCCACGCTCACTGATGACGGCACGCACTATATTTTGAACGGCCAGAAGATGTGGATTACTAACGGCGGCTTCGCAGACCTCTTCACCATCTTCGCCAAAGTTGACGGTGAGAAGTTCACTGCGTTCATCGTCGAGCGCGGCATGGGCGTGGTGAGCGGGCGCGAAGAACCGAAACTCGGCCTCGACGGTTCTTCAACAACTGCGCTTATACTCGAAAACGTGCGCGTGCCTGTTGAGAACGTGCTGGGCCAGGTGGGTGAAGGTCACAGGGTAGCCTTCAACATTCTGAACCTTGGCCGCCTCAAGCTCGGCACGCGCAACATAGGCAGCGCCAAGCAGGCTTTAACGCGTGCGGCGCGCTACGCAGTTGAGCGCCAGCAATTCGGGCGCGCTATCAGCGAGTTTGGCATGATACGTCAGAAGTTGGGCGAGATGGCCGTGCGCTGTTTTGTGGGCGACGCAATGGTCTATCGCACGCTCGGCGACGTGGACAGGGCGCTCGAAGAAGTCTCACTCGATGACACGACGCGCGTGCTCAGGACGATAGAGGGCTTTGCCGTCGAATGCTCCATCAATAAGGTCTGGACGAGCGAGGCGCAAAGCTTTGTGGTGGACGAGGCATTGCAGGTTTATGGCGGCTACGGGTATTCAAAGGAGTTCCCGGTGGAGCGCGCCTACCGCGACGCGCGTATCACTCGCATCTATGAAGGCACAAACGAAATCAACCGCCTCATTATTCCCACTCGCCTTTTGAAGAATCCTCAGACTGCGCCTCTCTTTACCATCGAGAACGCCATGCGCGCCCTTAAGGATTCAAACGATTCCGCGACGAGCACAGTGACGCCTCTTTCAGCCGAGCGCGCCTTGCTCTCTCGCGCCAAGCGCTTGCTTGTCTTCACGCTCGGTCGCGCAAAGGCTGCCTACGCTGATGCGCTCGCAAGCGAGCAGGAAGTGCTCGCACATATCGCGGACATCATCATAGAGGTCTACGCCTTAGAAAGCGCGATTCTCAGAACTGAGAAACTCATCAGCGCCAGGGGCGAGCAGGCTTCCGCGACGCCCATTGACATCACGCGCACTTACGGTAGCGATGCTGCGGATCGCATGCAGCACTCAGCCAAGCAGGTCGTGGCCGCACTGGCAAAGACGGAAGAAGTCGCCCCGCTGCTCGATAGCGTGCGACGGCTCACTTATCATCAGCCCTGCGACACTGTCGCCGCCCGCCGCCGCATCAGCGATTCAATCATCCGCGCAGGCCGTTATCATCTGTGAACGCAAACTAAAGTAAGAGATGAAAGATAAAAAGCAGGAGTCAGAAGAAAAGAAAATCAGAAGAAGAACAATTCTTCGCCTTTACATTCTGGCTGCTGGATTCTGACTTCTGACTCCTGCTTTTCATCATCCCTGCTTTTCAGCCCAGCGCTCTAAAAGCCTGCGACGATTCTCCAGCTTCTTTTCGATGTCCGGCACTCTCATCACCAGTTGTTCGAGATTGGATAGATAATCAGGCTCGCCGATTGTTTCCCTGACTTCAGCTATGAACGGCTGAAGCTTGGCGAAAACCACAACGTGTTCCGAGTTGCCGCCCAAGAAAAGCTGTTCGTCAATCCCGCCGTTGTTGACGAAGGAACTGGCCGTCTCCCAGTGTGAGACGACCATACGGTAAAAGGCGCTCTGCTTTTCGCCGCTCAGCATGAGGCGAACAATGTCTTTACCGCTCTGCGGCGCAAACTCTGTAAAGAACCAGCGGCGCGCCTCGCGCATCAGCGCCTCGCTCCTCATCTCGTAGAGCTTAAGAATAGCGAGTGTATCCAACGGCTTTGTGTCCACCGTGCGTACATCCTTTCTTAACTTTAAGGTTTGAGAACAAAGGTCGCATCCGCAATCTTCATCGAAGCGAAGGCAACCTGCGTCTCTTTTAAGAGCCGCGAGCGGCACAGCTTGAGATTGTAAGCGGCCTCTGCAAAATCCGTAGTTGACTGCCGGAGCGCGGCTTCAAACTCTTGCTCCGCCTCCACTATGCGCCCTGCCAGAGCCAGCATCACTCCCAGATTATTATGCGCTGCCGGGAATCTCTCTTTCGAGCGCGCCAGAGCCTCTCTAAAAAGAGCCTTCGCGTCTTCGTAATCGCCTTCGCGCCCAGCAATCAATCCCAACCTGTAATGAGCGACGGCGAGCCGCTCTTCCGTATAGTTACCATCGGACACTTCAATGGCCTGTTTGTAAGCTTCCTTCGCATCCTCTGGCCGCCGCAAAATTTCCAGCGCGACGCCCAGACCATAAAGCGCCTTCGGATAACGCCCGTTGCGCGCCTCGATTGCTCTACGGTACATATTGACGGCATCCTCTGTCCGCTGTAGCTCGAAATAGCAGACCCCTATGTTGTAGAGCGCCTGCGCGTAAGCTTCGCCCTGCCTCGGCGTGACCTGTTCGTACTCTTTGACCGCCGCCTCGTATTCACCGCGCGTGTATCTTTCGTTACCGCGCCTGATTGCTTCTGTCGCGTCCGAGCCGCTCGCCTCGGCCATCGTCAAAGTTGTAGAGAGCATCAGCAAGAGCAGCGCCAGCATTAATCTCTTTCTCATCGTCGCCTTCCTCCAAACATTGGATTTAATCCTGGAGGTGAGGATAAAGGCGACAGGCTCTCGTCGTCTTTCCCGTTATTGCTAAGCGTTGACTAATCTTGCTGCCCCGTTGGCCCGCCGTAAACAACCCTCTTCGCAAGGGCCTGCTTGCGCCGGTGTTGACTTGGATTATATCTACACGTATCTATAAACTCTCTTGAAAGGTCGTCGCTTCCAATCTAGTTTTGAGGTTTAAGGCGTATCGTTAGAATAAATTCAGTGGCTCATCAAAATACAACAGCCGATTATCAAGATTTAATAACGCCCGTCGTGTCAACAGGAGGTGAAGGGGTGGAGTCCGAGGGTCGTAAGGTCAGCGCGCGGGTTGCGATTATCGGCAGCGGCTTCGGCGGCCTCGGCACAGCCATACGCCTGAAGCGGGAGGGCATCGAGGACTTCATTATCTTTGAGCGCGCGGGCGAAGTCGGCGGGACGTGGCGCGACAACACTTATCCGGGCTGCGCCTGCGACGTAGAATCACACCTCTACTCGTTCTCCTTTGCGCCGAACCCGGACTGGACTCGCAGCTTTTCGCCTCAGCCCGAAATCTGGGACTACCTGAAGCGCTGCGCGCGCGACTTCGGCGTGCTGCCACACATACGCTTTCAACACGAAGTGAGAGAAGCCATGTGGGACGAGGCCGCGCAGCACTGGCGCATAGAGACCTCGCAGGGGAGCTACACGGCCTCTGTCCTTGTGCTGGCGTCGGGAGCGCTCAGCGAGCCGACAGTGCCCCATCTCCCCGGACTTGAAAGCTTTCAGGGTGCTGCATTCCACTCCGCGCGCTGGGATCACAACTATGACCTGACGGGCCGCCGCGTCGCCGTCGTCGGCACTGGCGCTTCCGCCATCCAATTCGTCCCTGAGATTCAACCAAAGGTGGCACAGCTTCACATCTTTCAGCGCACGCCGCCCTGGATTATACCGCGTCGCGACCGCGCGTTGAGTGAGCGCGGTCGGCGATTATTCCGCCGCTTCCCCGCAATGCAGCGAGCGGCGCGTTCCTCTATCTATCTTTTCCGGGAGTTGTTCCTCCTGTGCTTTCGCCACTTCTGGCTGTCAAAGCAACTCGAACGGCTCGCGAGGTGGCATCTTGAGCGCTCTGTACCCGACCCCGCGCTTCGCGCAAAGCTTCTGCCGGACTATGCCATCGGCTGCAAGCGCATTCTCATTTCAAACGACTACCTGCCATCGCTCACGCGCTCTAATGTAGAGGTCGTGACAGAAGCGATAGCGGAGGTGCGCGCATCTTCAATCGTAGACCGCAACGGCATAGAGCGCCCCGTCGATGCGATAATCTTCGGCACGGGCTTTCGGGTCACAGACCCGCCGCTCGCCAAACACATACGCGGACGCGAAGGGCAAACGCTCAACGAGGTTTGGGCCGGGAGTCCGCAGGCTCACGTCGGGACAACCGTCGCAGGGTTCCCGAACCTTTTCATCCTGCTTGGCCCCAACACAGGGCTTGGACACAACTCGGTCGTTTACATGATCGAGGCGCAGATTGAGCACGTGGTCGCCGCACTCATGCACATGCGGCGGCACGGCGCGAGCGCCATTGAGCCGCAGCCCAAAGCGCAATCAGCTTTTGTTGGAGAAGTACAACGGAGGATGGAAGGAACTGTGTGGGTCGCTGGCGGCTGCGCAAGTTGGTATCTGGACAGGACGGGGCGCAATTCCACTATCTGGCCGGACTTCAGTTGGCGATTTCGCAGACGCGTCGCGCGTCTGAACACACACGAGTATGTGCTCGGTTTCCCACACGACAAAGAGTTGCCCGCAAACTTTTTTCAGCCCATGACGACACGGGAAGCGAACAATGTCTGACGCCAGAGTAAGGCCCTCCGAGCGTGTTCAGGGACTAACGGCGCGCGCCACGGGCCGCCTCCCCGTGTGGCTGCAACTACGCCTCTCCGGTCGGCCACAGATTGTGATTGACGAACAGACGCTCGACCCGCAGGTTCAACTGTTGCTGGCGATTCACCGCAAGCGTAGACCCTACGGGCTTTGCCACCCTTCGCCCGCCGAAGCGCGTGCGCGATTTCGCCGAGACACGCTCGCCACCGCCGTGACGAAAACGAGCGTCGGCGCGGTGCGCGAGCTTGAGATTCCGGGCGTCGATGGCTGTCTGCGTGCGCGACACTACGCGCCTCCCGCAGCCGACCGTTGCCCTGATTTGCTGGTGTACCTGCACGGCGGCGGTTTTGTCTTAGGTGATCTCGACACGCACGATGAGCCGTGTCGCTTGCTCTGCCGTCACGCAGACACGCACGTCCTCAGCATAGATTACCGCCTCGCTCCAGAGCACCCTTTCCCGGCGGCACTAAACGACGCTCTCGCCGCGCTCAGATGGGCGCAAGGTAACGCGGCCACGCTTGGCGCGCAGCGGTCTCGCGTCGCGCTCGGTGGTGATAGTGCCGGGGGTAATCTTACGGCTGTGGCGGCACAGTTCGCAGCACGCGGCGGCTATCCGCCCGTGGCCCAGTTGCTTATTTACCCCGCGATAGACGCCATGACGGCCACCGCATCGAAGGAGATGTTCGGCGATGGCTTCTTCTTAGACCGTCAGGACTGCGACGACTTCCTTCATTACTACACGGACGGAACAGGGGTGAGCGACGACGACCCGCGAGTTTCGCCTCTGCGCGCAACTGATTTTTCGGGGCTGCCTCCGGCGCTGGTAGTCACGGCGGGCTTCGACGTGCTGCGCGACGAGGGCGAGGCTTACGCCGCCGCGTTGCGAGAGGCCGGGACGATTGTCTTGCCGCGTCGATTCCCTGCACTCGGACACGGCTTTATACACATGACCGGCATCTCGCACGCCGCGCATCACGCAACAATCGAGGTCGCGCGAGACTGGCGGGCGCTGCTTGACTCCACAAGCTCTTAGCTGCCACAAAAACCTATCCGCTATCAGGAGGAATCTTTCCCTGTGACATACAACGTTTCCGGTAAAGTGGTGTTCGTTACAGGCGCGGCGCGCGGCATTGGTGCTGAGACTGCGCGCATGCTCGCATCACGCGGCGCGCATCTGGCGCTGGTGGGCCTGGAGCCAGACCGCCTGGCGGCGCTGGCAGAAGAATTGGGGGAGCATCACGTCTGGTTTGAGTGCGATGTCACTGACCAATCGGCATTGGAGCGCGCCGCGAGCGGCACAATCGCTGCGCTGGGAGGCATTGATGTAGTCGTCGCCAACGCGGGCATCGCCAGCAACTGCACGGTGGCGGTCGGCCCTTTGGACGCTCTCATCAGAATTATTGAAGTTAACCTGATTGGAGTCGTACGCACCGTCAGTTGCACACTGCCGCACGTGACAGACGCATGCGGCTATTATTTGCTGGTTTCTTCGGCGGCGGCGCTGGCCCCGCTCCCCGGCATTTCGACCTACGCGGCTGCGAAGAGCGGGGTCGAGCAGTTCGGTAACGTGCTACGGCTTGAGGTCGCGCACAAGGGGGTCAGCGTAGGAGTCGCCCACCCGTCATGGATTGACACAGACATGGTGCGCGACGTGCGGAACGACTTGAAGAGTTTCAACGAGACGCTCGCCACGCTCCCCTGGCCGTTCGGCTCTGTCACTTCGGTTAAGACCTGCGCCGCCGCCTTCGTCAAAGCGATTGAGCGGCGTAAGCGTAAGGTCTATGTGCCGGGAACTCTCGCGCCGTTCTCGGCCCTGCGCTATCTCCTCGCAAGCCCGTTATCGGAATACGTCATGGGGCGCAACGCGCGCCGCCTCGTCCCTCAAGCAGAACGCGAAGCCCTCAAGCTCAACAGGCCCTTTGGCCTCAACAGCGTCGAGACGGTGGACAAACTGAAGGCTGAAGACGCGGCGATGCGGAAGCGTTAATGTGGCGGGTGCTTAAATGCGGATCAGATGGCGTAGAGGGTGGGATTTGAACTCACGTTGGAGTTTTCCTCCACTCGAATTTTCGAGTCTGCTTCGCCCCTTTCGCTGATTGCCAGGAAGCGAAAAACATCTGTCATATTGAAGTTCTAGTTAGCAGGCAGCTTCATCCCCGCACGCAGGAGCGAAGACAGGAATGGCTCTTCCTTATTAAAGACGCGCAGGAAGGCTTCTCGTTTCTTAGCTGGGCCGCCATTGAGCAGCACTTCGATGGAGTCCGCATCGCTCCGCAACTCAGGCGCTCCGTCTAACTTAAGCTCTATGAATCGCGTTCGGTAGTGGTCTGCGCCAAGCGTCAAAGGCGCTTTCGGAAGAGAGAGAAAGCCCTCGGCGACCAGCGACTTCTTCAGTGAGTCGAAGTCGGTTTTCAGTTGATTCAAATGACCATAGGCCAGGCATTTGCCTGAATTATTCGTCGCTACGAAGCTACCGTCCCCGTAAATCTTCGCGATGAACCCTTCGTTCCAACCGGGATTCATTACGTCGCCCCAAATTAAGTGGTTGGAATTTATTTCCGCAGGCCGGGCGCGCGGGAGTAGTGAATTGAATTCCATTATCCTGGCGCGATCCGTGGCCGCGCTGCTTTCAATGGCCCAACTCTGTAACACGACCGGAGAATTCGCAACTCCGGCCACCGAATCAGCATTCGCGATTTCGAGCTTCCACGGAAAATCAAAGTCGGATTCCATAGGCATCGGAACTTTTGATAAGGGAACTATGAAGGCTCTATTTCCTTCGACCATAATCTCGCCGCAAAGAGTGGAGTCCTGCTTCTTCACCTGAGGCCCACGGAGGCGTTCTACACTGTAGAGCAAGACGAATCCATCAGAACTCGCCGCCGCCAGCAGGCTGTCATCTGGGCTGAAAGCGAGGCCATGAATTGGATAATCACCGAATGAAACGAAACCCAGTTCGCGCCCTTCATCAAGATTCCAAAGACTGACAGCGCCTTCCCCTCCGCCGTAAGTCCCGCCGGCGACGGCGAAGAGTTTTCCCGAATGAGAGATTGCCAGCGCGAAAAGGCCGTTTCTAAACTCGTTGAGTTCATACACTTTTCGCCCTTCATGGAAATCCCAAATCTGGACGGACTTTTTACCGTAGATCGCTCCACCGCCTGCGATGATGTGTCTACCGTCAGGGGATAAGCGACCGAAGAAGCCGACGGTCGCAGCTCTCAAAACCTGAATGGTCTTCCGACTTTCGACATCCCAAACCTGAATCGAAGTGTTACCGCAAACGATGACGAATTTGCTGTCTGGAGAAAACGAGATGCCGTTGAAGCCTCTGCCGACATCGCTTGCGGTCGCAATGACAATTGCTTTGCCGGACTGAAGGTCGTAGAGAATCGCAGCCTTGTCAGACGCATAGGCGAGTTTGGTGCTATCAGGCGAAAAACTGAGATCAGTTGTGCCGCCGCGCTTCACCAAAATGGTTTTGTGCGAGCGCCAGGAGCCGACTGTCCAGAGCATTACGTCTCCGCGATCGCTGGCTGCGGCGAATAACTTTCCGTCATCCGAGAAAGCGACCCGCTCGATGCCAGCCTTGGAAGACGCTCTGCCGAGCAGTGAGGCGACAACCGAGCGACCAGCCACATCCCAAATCGTCACACCGCCATCGTCGTAGAAACCGTAGCCTCCCGCCAATAGCTTGCCGTCGGGCGAGAAGGCGACGGCCTGAACGCGATGATCCTCGTTTGCAAGCTTTGCAAGCAGAGCGCCTCCTCCTTCATCAATTGTCTGGGCCTCGGTAAAACCCGCCGTCAACAGGATGAACGCGAGCGCCAGAACAGTTTTTCCGGCAGACGATTTCGACATGGTTCTGCCCTCTTTCTAATTCTAAAGCTCCATGTGCTTAACACTCTGAATGCTCGATATTGTTCCATAAAGCGCTTTTGAAAAAACGAAAACTCATCGAATGTGCTAAATAGTTCTGAGCCGTGGAAGCGACAGGCAATAGCAAGCTTGATATAGTAATGAGCTAATTACCGCCAGCAGAGCGTTGCTTTGAAGCGTCCAATTTGGATTTACCCTGAGGCAAATCCGCTTCTCTAAATCTTAAAAAAATATCTGTCCCATAGTCTTCAATCTTGTTTTCATCATTCTCCTTCTGAAATTTGAATCCGACTCGAATTGCATTTCCATCGTTCAAAATCTCACGCGAGACAGCAAAGAGGACGGATGTGTGCGGTAACAAAATAGAGCTTGAGCCAAAATCAAAACCGTAGGGGAGCGGCTTACTGTCCCTGTCTTCCAGTCGAAACCAAATGCTAATCTCTCTATCGTTGCATAAGCCCGGAACTTTCTTGCCGGTCTGTAACCTGTAAAAACATTTCGGATTTGGCAGATACATACTCCGGGTGGGAATCTCTATGGGGAGCGGCGAATCGTTGTGCAAGCGTAGCCAGATGGCGTTTGCATCTCTCGCGGATTTCTTCACCTTGCTTTTGTTCGGCTCGCCTGACTCCATCAATCTTTGCTCGCCGGGGTCTGTCATATCGCCGTAGTGCTCGAAAGTGATGTAAACCTGCTTTTTGTAAATCGCCGTGTCAATTGCCGCTTGCTTGTCGCGACGAGCTTGCAGTTCATTGAGCTTGGCCTGCCGCCGCTTCTTTTCTTCAGTCAGACGAATTTCCACCTCGCTTGGCTGATAAGATGGAAGGAGCTGCCAGAGTTTATTTCCAGTCTCAACATCAAATAAAAACAGGTTTTGATTTCTGCCACCGACCGCCAGAGTTTTTCCGTCTGGACTAAAAGCGATTGCGTCGTCGCCCGAATAGCCGATGTCCAACTCATAAATCGGCCTGGTTTTATTTATACCCCAAAGCAAAACGCGGCCACCAATTTTTGAAGTAGCAAAATTCTTTCCGTTCGGGCTAATGGAAAGAGCTTCAAGGTAGCTGGTATTTTTGTTGTCAAATTTAGTGATCTCTTTTCCATCTTGAGCGGCGAGCAGTTTGATCTGGAATTCATCGCTTTTACCGATTGCTGCGAGGATTCTTTTTTCATCGGGAGTAAGCAGAGCGAATCCTGTGTCCCCGCCAATCTTGAAGCTGCTGATTTGTTTTCCAGAAACAAAGTCCCATGTCCGCAGTGTTCCATCGACATGAGTGGACAGAAGCTTTTTCCCGTTATTGGTGAACAGAGCGGTTAAGACAGGTACGCTCTCATAGCCTATCGACATGTTGCCGCTTTTGGATTCATAGCCCTCCAAGGTCTTAATTTCTCGTAAGGGTTGCCAACTTTCGGCGTTCCAGATTCGAAGTGCGTTATCATTTACTGTCAAGAAATACTTTCCGTCTACGGTGAACTCAATTCTTCGAGTTTCCGCGCTGCCCCTGTCGAATTTGATGTCCCGCGAAAACTCTCCTTGCTGCCAATCCCATACTTTCATCAATCCATCTGTGGACGAAGAAATCAGAGATTTTCCGTCGGGACTGAAGGCTATGAAGCTAATTGGTTTCGTATGTCCGACAAGAGTTTTCGACGGGGTGTGTCTCGCTGCGTCGAAGATGTATATGTTTTTGTCGCTTCCAGCGATGGCTAAATGATTTCCGTCAGGGCTGTAAGCGATGGTCTTGATAATGCTCGGATGGCCGTCCAGAAGATGCGACTTGCCGGTCTTGGTATCTGTGATTCTGATGGCGGCATCGCCCCAGCTTCCGCCTTCGACAAACAAGCTCCCGTCCTGGCTCAGATCAATCGTCGAACCTGTTCCAGAGAATCCATCAATCTTGCGGGTTTCGCCTGTTGCTAAATCATGGAAAGTAAACTCGCTGTAACCGCTAACGACCAACTTCGTTCCGTCGGCGCTAAATCTCGAATAAAGCCTGTAACCTGCGGCTTCAATTTTTTTCCTGACTGTGCCCGTCTCAGTGTCTTTCAGCGTGAGTTCCTTTTCGCCTGTGCGTATTGCGGAAATGCTCAAATCAGGATTGAAAGAAGTATCCCACTCGTATGTGCGTCGCCTCTCGCAACGCGGAGCGGCGGCTGGCCCGACCTGTTTTCCGGTATCCAAATTCCATTCGGAAACATTGCCGTCAAGATTTCCCGTTCTCAAGAGTTTTCCATCATCAGCAAACTTTATGGCGACGACGGTGCAGGGTTTCCCTTCAAGCTTTTTAATCACCTGCCCGTCTTCGACGCGCAGTAATTTGATTTCGTCCTCGCCGTCTTTAGGTGAAGCAGCCGAAACAATGGTCTTTCCGTCGGGGCTAAATTCCACCGCCGTTACGCTGTCTTTATGCGCATCGGCCCGCCACAGAAATCTTCCCGTTTTCGCGTCCCAAAGCTGCACTGTTCCGTTTCCACTACCGGAAGCGACTAAATTTTGATCGGGGCTGAAGGCGAAACTCGTCAGGGTGTAATACTCATCGGCCTTTTGAATAAAAGTTGTCCGGCGTTGCCAGAGCAAGCGACCTGAGGCGACATCCCAGAAATAGATTCCGTCATCGTGTGAATAAGAAATCAGCTTGCTTTTATCCGGGCTAAATTTGACTTCCAGAAGGTCATGCGTATGTCCCGGTTGAAACGGGAAATCCTGTGCGGAAATGATTTGAGTAAATAATAGGAGCAGGCAAGACAAAAGAAGTGGTTTCATTTTATAGCTCTAAGTCTCATCTATCTTCACTCGCTCTGGTCTTTCGGCGAGCCTGGCAAGGGGAGGCGGAGCAGTTGGCCCTCATAAATGATGTAGAGTTTTGCCCCGGCTTCATCAACCCACATCAGAGTGCTGTCGAATTTTAAGTGGGGGACGACGAGTAGTGTCTGGAAAGAGAAATCCCTGAGGCTGTATCGCCCGACACGCGTCTGGTTCGTCTGGCTGTCCGGGACGGCGGCCCAGAACTCATCCTGCCTGCTCGTCGGCTGCAAGAAACGGTTGCCCTCCTGAAGCAACGGCTCGAAGACGCCCCTGACCAACTGCGTTTGGCCTGTGGACGCATCAAGCAGGTAAAATTCCGGCGACGCAGGGCCAGCCGCCTCCCTATCATCATTCTCATCTCTCGCCCTCCGAAGCAATACTTTGCCTTGAGCGGAGAGGTAAGCTACAGGCTCGAACTGCGTGGCGGGAGGCACGTCCACGCGATACTCTCGCCCCGTCTTGAGGTTGAAGCGGATTACGTCGTTCGGCTTCCTCCAGTCCGTGTCCGCCCTGGCCGCGACGGCCCATTTACCATCCGGCGTCACCAGCGGGTTCGCGTACACTCCCTCGCCGCTGATGCGAACGGCCTTTTGACCCGCCGCCTTCTTCCACAGACCGCCCTTGCCGAGATCAGCAGCCAGCACAATGTAGTCACCTGCCGTCGCCTGTGCCAGATGTGCGTTGAGATGAGAAGGGAAATCGTTGTCTATATCCAATGCTGCTTTATCTAAGGTCGCGTAGCCTTCCGGCGGTGAAGTCACCGCACCCAACTTAGCGCCCGTAAAGGCTCGCCACGAAACACGCGCCTTCGCGCGTTCAAGTTCGAGATGGCGTCGTTGTGCGCGCGCGGCAGCTTCGTCATCTTCTTCCTCAGCGTCCGCGACTGTCTCGCTCTGTCCCTGCTTAATCTCTTCAAGTGTCGCCTCACGTTCAACGAGCACGCGCAGGTCGTCACCTCTCTGCCACACATCTTTCACGAACAGGGTTTCGTCAGCCAGCAGGACTTCCAACCCTTTAATTTCATCTTCGAGGCGGTAGTGTATCTTTACGCCATCGCGCCCAAGCAGGTTGAAGTTGGCTATCAGCGTGATCCACCCACCGAGGCCCTGATGGCTAAACACTCTGCGCCCGCCTTGGCGTGTGAGCGAGAGAAATTCAGAGACCCAGCAGTCGTGATGGCATGGGCCAAACTGTGGGCCAAGCTCCAGCAGGTTGTTGGTCGTGACGAAGTTTTTGAAACTCACGAGTTCTTCGCGGGTGATGACGCGCTCGCGGTAGCGCGAAGCATCCTCGTAGTGTGTGTAGATGGCCCTCTTCGCATAGACACGGAGGATTTGCAGTGGCTGCTCATCATTACCTAAGAGGGCGAAGGTCTCCAGGGGCGCGTCCTCCGGTCGGAAGAGTTCGGCGCGAAGCTTTTCCTCGCCGCGATCCATCGCCGAGAAATCGTTTCCGCCGATGAGTTGAATGTTCTCGCGCCAGCCTGTAATAAATGCCTGCTGCGGATGATGCTCCCATAGCAGTTGCCTGGCCTCACGGCTATCCTCTGCCAGAAGGTAACGCTCGGCGGCCAGCGAGAGTGTGAGGCTCTTACTATTGAGCAGCACGCCGACTTGCGAGACAGGCAGAGGCATTTGGACGAGGCGCGCGCAGGCGAGCAGGGCAATTTGCGTTTGCTCGTCACCAGTTCCCAAAATGCTTTGCGCCACGCCATCGTCCGCCAGTAAGACGGCAGCTACGCCTGGGGCAGTTCCTCTGGCACTGATGAGGGATTGCAACTCAGGGCCGACGCTTTCGCGCAATTTGATGCGCCGCTGTAAAGCACTGGCTATCATTGCAGCATCGGCAGTGCCCTCACCGATGCGCCGCACCAAATCCAGATCAACCTGCTTTGCCTGCCAACCCTGGGCCAAGCCCAAAAGCGCACGGGCGGCGGCGGGATTTTTCCGTTCCAGGTCTTCTGCGCGGGACAGCACCGCCCGAACGAGAGCATCCGTCACCTTTTGCTGCTGAGACAGATATTTTCCGATACTGACAGGCAGCGGAAGCGTATCGTCGCCGTAAGGGGGATAACGATTGACCGCTTCGCGCCCTTCGGCGGTGGTCAGCTTTGCCAGATAAGCTTCAAGCGCGGCGAGTTGTTCGACTACTGTAATCCCGTCCGCAGCTAACAGGCTTTGGATGAAATACTGCCTGTGATCTTCGTCCTTCTCCTCGGCCAGAGCTTTTTTCAACGCGGGAATGGCGCGTGGGTCTTTGTAGTGCGCCAGCGTCCGCGCGGCCCAATGCCTATTCCATTCGTCGTTCTCAACTATCCAGATTAAGCCCGGCACGCTCTCAGGCATGTCTAACTCGTCCATCTTCTGCATGAACCATGCGCGCTGTGTTCCGTTGATGTCGAGCCAGTCGGGGTCTGACAGCCAGCGCAGGACGGGAAGAATGGCGTCCCTCCGTGGATGTTCGGTCGCGTATTGTACAAGGCAACTCGCCGCGTTCTGCCGCAGGGCCGGGTCTTTACTCTCAACCAGCTTCGTCATCACCGGAATCCACTTATCAGGGTCACGGTCAAACAATGTCGTGAGCGGGCTGAAGAGGTAATTCCCGTCCGTGGCTTCAAGCAGCGTCTCGTCGGCAAGAAGCGAGAGATACCAATTATCTCTGCCCGCCCATTCGGAGAGGGACAACTCCCTGATGGCATTGTCACGGGCGCGAGGCGGGGCGCTGCGGTCTGCCGCTATGGCCTGTAATAGCGCGCGGTATTTTTCTTCCCCGCTTAAGTCTTTCTCTTCGATCGCATGACGATAGAGGAGAGCGAGCGCCACTGCTGCCGTTCGGGGCTGGCTGCCGCCAGACATTGATTGAAGCAGTGGCGCAGCACTTTCCCAATCCACTTTCGCGAGTGCTTTCAGTGCCTCTTCCTTATCTACATACCCGTTCTTGTCTTTGGCCTTCCGAACCATACCAAGCAAGTCGCCAATGAAATACTTGGAGTTAAACTGCAACCACTCCTTCACGATCTTTCGCCATTCTTCATCAAAGCGCGCGTAACCCTGCGCCGCGTCATACAATTTCTTTACGCGGTCGGCTGCATCCGCAGTTTCCGGCAGTACGGGCAGCAAGATTGGCAGTCTTTCCGGTTCATTCTCGCACGCGGCAAGCAGTCGTTCCCTGACTGCATCGGAAGGTTTGCGTTTGTCACGTCCTGAGGCGTTCGCCCATCGCTCCCAGTAATCGAGCAGGTCTTCCAAGGGCGCGTCGTCGGGCGGCGCCTTATCCTCGGCATAGAAACCAGGTGGGCGCTTGTTTTGAGCCACCTCTTCAGCGCCGGATTCCTGAGTGTGGGGTGTCGGCGCAGGAAGGTATAACAACTGCCTGAACACTTCCTCGGACGCAGCGTGATTCCAGGCATCGGATGCAGCAGCGGGTGTCGATTTGCTCACCACTGCCTGGGCCGCGATTGTGACGGCAAGAGTAATGACGAACAGCAGCGGCAAAAACTGCCACCCTTTGGAGATGTGCCTGGGCTTGTTGTTTTTCAAGAACTAAGAGCCTTATCAGAAGGGAATCTAAATTAGAACTCAACTATTTAGACACCAACAAGCTATCCGCGTTCCCTGCAATTTTCAGCATTTCTAAATTCGTCCCTGAGCCTTTGATAAGAAAAAGGTTTGACTGTTTCGGGAAACATACAAGCTCATTTTTTTTGGTGAGACTTTTGATACTCAGCCCACCATGCCGTCCACTCTTCATAGGTGACGGCCTTGACCCCGGTAATCTTCGCCAGCGCCGTTGCAGCATGTGCATAGGTGCAGATATAAGTACGACGCCCGTCGGCCAACACTATCGGCGGCTTGTCCTTGAGAATACGCAGCAGCGCCGGAACCGAGGTCATATCACCGATGTAGAGCAACTCGCCCGCGCCGTCGTGCTGGTACTGGCCCTTAAAGATCAGTTTGTAAATCTCTTTGCGGCGGCGCGCGAGTTCTGCTGGCGTCGGCGGGGGCGGCTTGATCTTAGGCTCGCAAATCCTGCCGCCCACTGTGGAGTCCTGCTTTATGGGCCTACGCTCCCAGATAATCTCACCGCTTTTGTTGATACGAGCGAACCCGTTATTCACTACGGCGACGCCTCCTGAGAAACTCCATGAATTACCAAAGCGGAGCGGGATGACTACGCTGCCTGAATGATCGATGTATCCCCACCTTCGGTCGAGGCGCACGGCTGCCAATCCTTCTGAGAATTCTTTGGCGTCTTCGTATTTCATCTCGATGCGCACGCGCCCCGTCTTATCTATAAAACCGCAGTGGCCGTCCGCACTAACAACCGCCAGTCCTTCGGAGAAACTGTCGGCCCAGTCATACTTCGTAGGGATGACAAACTTCCCCGTCTTATCTATGTAGCCCCACTTACCCTCGCGGCGGTTCGGGTCTTTATCGTTCCAGCCAAACCGGTAGCCGACGTTCACACGGGCCAGCCCTTCGGAGAACTCCGCAGCCAGGTCAAACTGCGGCTTGATAATCACCCTGCCCGTCTTGTCTATGAAGCCGTGCTTTTTTTTAATCTCGATCTCGGCAAACCCTTCGGAGAAGTCCTCCGCCCTGTCGAAGCGTGGGCTGACGACCATCCTCCCAGCCCTATCGATGAAGCCCCACTTCTTCCCGACTCTCACCGCCGCCAGGCCCTCCGAGAATTTGTAGTCGTGTACGTCGTCGCTATCAAAGCGCGGCTTGATGACAAGCTCGCCCCTTTTGTCGATAAAGCCCCATTTGCCATTCACCAGGACTGCGCTCAGTCCTTCTGAAAAATCCTTTACGCTATTGAACCGGGGCTGGATTGCGATTCTTCCGAGAGCGTCTATGAACCCTTCGCGATAGCCGTAGTCTGTACATATCTCGACACGCGCCAGTCCCTCGGAGAAGTCCCAGGCGAGCGGAAACTGTGGCTTGATAACAACCTTGCCAGCGGCGTCCTCATAGCCGCGGAGGTCGTTCTCCTCGTAAGTAAAGAGTTGCTCGGCGTCCTGCCGACTTTGCGCCGCCGTATTACCAGACTGTGCCGACGAGACATTCGACCAAAGGAAAATGGCTAAAACAACGAGTGCGGATTTAACTTTCATACCGAACCTCGCTCACGCGTAGATAGTCTGGCCCGATTGCAGGTCGCCCTTCTACACGAAATGATCCGGGCATGGACGCCTTTGATTTCAGCGTTGTAATAGCTGCTGCTGCCCTCGCACACCTTCTGGAAGCTCGGCTGCGACAGCAAAGGATTCGTCTCAACGGCAACCTGTCTGCCGCTAAGATGCAGAATAAAGGGTAGGCGTGCTGCCCCGTCGCCGGAAAATTTCAGGCCCGATCCGCCAGCGGTATAATTATATCGCGCTCGGCGGGGCGCATCGTAACACGGACGGACGGTTAAAGAGGCCCGGCGGGACGCGCAGCACTTAAGGCCACGCGCGGCTACGCGCACGGCATCCCGCAGAGACTCAGGGACGCGGTGAATAGCCTGGTGAAAGGTAAGCTCTTGATTTCAGGTACGCCATCTTTACGCCAAGTAGTGAGCTAAGAGTAGGGCAGCGTGGGAAGACCGTCTGAAACTCACGCCGGCGTCATCGGGCCAGAAGCGCTATTAATTTTTCGTGGTAGGTGCGACTTGAGTTTATCTTTTGTCCGTTTTTTAAAACGATAAGGTGATCGCCGTTGAAAAGCGGGTGGAGAGATTTGATGCTATCGAGATTGACGATTATCGAGCGGTGAATACGAACGAACTTTTCCGGGTCGAGCTTCGCTTCGAGCCGGGACAACTGCTCGCGGATGAGGTGTTTTTCGCCGCCAGCGTGCAATTCAAGATAATGCCCGGCAGAATTGATCCAATCTATTTCTTCGGTTAGAACTAAAGTCGTGTAGCGCGCGGTCTTCACAGGAATTCGTTTCAGATATTTCTGTTCGGGTCTGACTTCTTTTAAGAGTCGCCGTAGTTTTTCCTCCATCTCCCCCGTGGGCGTCCGCCGTCCTATTTTGCTTTTGGCTCGCGCGACTGCCTTATTTAATCGCGCCTCGTCAAAAGGCTTGAGAAGATAATCGACAGCATTTATCTCGAACGCGCGCAGGGCAAATTCGTCGTAAGCCGTCACGAAAATCACCGCCGGCATTTCTTCCACGCCGATGGCTTCGACGACTTAAAAGCCGCCAATCTTCGGCATCTGGATGTCTAGGAAAACCAAATCGGGCTTGAGACTGCTGATGGCTTTAATGGCTTCACGACCGTTGGCGCACTCGGCGACTATTTCAAACTCCGCGTCGTCGAGCAGCATCTTGATGCGCTCGCGCGCCAAATCCACATCGTCAACAATGAGTGTCCTAATACTCATCAGCGCCCTGTGATTTCCTCCTGAAAAGGTATCTCGATGCTGACGACGATTCCCTCACCCGGTAAAGTTTCAATCTCGAATCGGTGATCCGCGCCGTAAAGGTTTTTCAAACGCGCTTGCGTGTTTGCCAGTCCGACGCCTCCGTTTTTCTGTATCTCCCGCGATGCCAAACCGAGTCCGCTGTCCCGCACCTGCAATGCGAGTCGCCCGTTCTGGCGTTGGGCGCGGATTTCGATTCGCCCGCCCTGTTCGAGCGGCGCGAGACCGTGTTGAATAGAGTTTTCGACGAGCGGCTGCAAAATTAAATTAGGCACTAACGCCGAGAGCGTTCCCGGCTCGATCTTCCAATCGACCTGTAAACGAGTCCCCATCAATGTCTGGTGAATCTGCAAAAAGGCTTTCAGGAAATCCAACTCTTCGGCGAGCGAAATCTCCTGCGCTTTATCTTTTCTGAGCGCGAACCTAAACAAGTCGCCGAGTTGAGTAATCATCCGGTCTGCGTCTTTCGGCGAGCGGTAAATCATAGCCGAGAGGGCGTTCAGGGTGTTGAAGAAAAAATGCGGGTGAAGCTGCATTTTCAACACCTGCAATTCGGCCTGTTGCAAACGGAAGGCGCGTTCCTGCGATTCTCGAAAATAAAGATATGCCTGCTGGATGGCGATGACAGTCGCATAGCGAACGATGGCGGCGGAAACGAAGTTGAACATCAAACTTAAATTAACGAGACTCTCTTTAACGGCTTGGGCTGTGAAAAGTCCGAGCATCCCCAAACCGGCGTGGTAGCCGTAATGTTGAATGACTCCAAAGATAAAACCGAAAATCAGATGCAGAAACAAGTTGCGCCAGAGGTGGCGGCGGGTGACGGGCAAACGCGCTCCGAGCCA
This sequence comes from Pyrinomonadaceae bacterium, assembly GCA_036387475.1. Taxonomy (GTDB): domain Bacteria; phylum Acidobacteriota; class Blastocatellia; order Pyrinomonadales; family Pyrinomonadaceae; genus DASVTR01. The sequence goes on from DASVTR010000023.1 coordinate 80,415, forward strand.
TAAAATAAGCGGCGTGATAAACGCCCAGAGATAAACGCCCCAGGCGAGCTTGGCTATCGGAATCCACCACTCGACCGGATTCTGATTGTTCGCGTTATAAAGATAGACCTGCGGAATTTGTATGACGAATAGAACCGTGTGGGCGGCGAAAATGAGCAGCGCCAATCGCCACGTTTGCCGTTGCGTCAGGTCTATTTTCATTCTTGCTTCGTCTAGCCTCAGAACCTCGGTTTCAGATTCGCGTGCTCAGATAACAATACACGCAAATTTAATTTGCCCAACCAATACCGTCAGGCTTTTTGCCGGTCTGAAAAGCAGTGAGTTGTTTTCCGGCGACAATATCTACAACGCTAACCGAGTTATCATCCGGATTAGTCAAAAAGGCGCGACGATTATCTTTCGAGAGAGTAAGAACTTTCGGGCTTGAGCCGAGTTCAGTTTCAACAATCTGGCGGTGGGTCTTAACATCAAACACCGCAAGCTTTTTTGATAAAGCGACGACCAGCTTTTTACCGTCGGAGGTTAGTCTGATTCGACCCGCCTCGGCTTCGGAAGCTTTAATCCTGGCAGTCACTTCATCAGTGGCCGTATCAATCATAGCCAGATCGCCACCGCTGACCCAAACGTGTTTCCCGTCAGGGGTAATATCAATTCCATAGACAGGGTACGCAAACTGAATGATTTTTACCTGACCCGTAGCGCGGTCTATCACACTCACACTTTTTCCTTCAAGATTTGGGGTGTAGATTTTTCGCTCGTCAGGAGTGATCTCGACAAACCAGGAGCCTTGCTGCTCTGTTTTATATGTTTTGAGAATCCTTCCCGTGTCCGCATCCAGTTCGATAATCGCTTGCGCGCCTGCACAGGCAGCCCAGAGCATTCTCCCGTCGCGGCTGACACGAATGTCGTGCGCCGAAAAGGAGCCTAAATCGAAAGTGGCTTTAACTTTTCGCTTCTTAAGATCAATAGCGGTGATAAACTTTCCGGCGGCGACGTAGGCGCGGCGCTGATCGGGTGAAACTCGCACCTCGTGAGGGTTCTTACCGGTCTCAAGCGTGGCGAGCGTTTTATAAGTGGCACTATCGACCAGGGCGACCTGAGATTCATCCATGTATGCTATTACCAAGACGCCCGCTTGTGCACCGGCGGTTGCAGTGAACATCCATGTCAGGCAGGCCAGAGCGATGAACCACTTTGCGGCTACTAATTTCCGCCCTCCTGTGTCGTGTTGAAAACTCACGCTTCATCTCCTTCGGCTATTTAATGTCTAACCCTTATCTTTCGTAACGACGTCACACTGCTTTGGGTTCATCTTTGTGAGGCATCAGCCACCGCCTGGCGGAAATCCTTCCAGGCGACCGCGCCGGAGTGGACGGCGACGAGCGTTTCGACATCGAGTTTTAGTTCATTCACCTTTTTCACCAATTCATGATTAATTTCAATCACCGGCGGAATGCCTCCCGTATCCAGCGGCGAAAACATGTCACCCTGAAACAGGATTTTCTCTTTCGGGAAATAAAACATCACCATCTCGCTGACGTGTGACGTTGGCCCGATGCTGTAAAGCTCTACGATGCGTTTGCCGTCGGTGAAGAGACGCTTCTTCTCGAACGTTTCCGTTACAGGGGAGCGCGGGTTTAAGGCGAGCGTGTCGGGTTTGAGAGTAAATTTCGATTTGGCAATCTGTTCGACGAAGGTTTTGTTTCCGCGCGGGACGACGATGGTCGCGCCCTCTGCGATAAACTCGCGCAAGCCGCCCGTGTGGTCGAAGTGAAAGTGCGAGAAGCTGACGTATTTGATGGGCTTATTAGGAACGGTTTGCTTGACGAGTTTAATGATCGCTTTGGAGACATTCTAATCCGTTGGAGTTTCCAGAATCATCACGTAGTCATCGAATTCGACGAAGATCACGCGGTAGGCTTGCCCGATTCTTTCAATGAGGTAAACACCATCACCCATTTTTCGCATCACTTCGGCATTTGCAGCCCCTTGCGGCTGCGCTGGTTCGACAAAACCTGCGGGAACTTCAAGCAGTTTTTCGCCGTCTGCGAAATCGAGCTTTACATCCGCGTATTCGTTTTCACCTGTGACGAATTGATTGGTAAATGCGAGCCGTGCGCGCGGGATTTTGATATTTCCGATTGTTTGATAATCGGAGAAAACGTTTCCGAACGTGATGTCTCCCAACTGCGCATGACTGTCTATCTGTTCGGTGCGCGCCAGTAGATTCGTGCGCGCGTCGAAATACAAACTGATCTGCGCGCCGTTCTCGGCGGCGAAACTGACGGCACGGAATTTCCGCCCGTCGATTTCCGCATCTCCTAAAAAGCGCAGAGTTTCAGGATGCTGCGCGACGTAAAGCAGAAGCAGATGCGGGACTTCCGAAATCATCCCGATTTTGAATTGAGTTTTCGCACGCTCGTCCAAATTCCGCACCTCCGGCCCGCGCCTGTTTTGCAAGACATCAATGCTGAAAGAACGTTTCGGCGCAACGACGAAACGAAAGTTGAATTTATAACCGCCCGCAGAATTTGATTGCCCCTCGGTCACGTAGCGGTTGCCCGAATAATCAATCGCTGTTCTCACCCCCACACGCTGGAAATCAGCCGGAGGCGCGTTGAAAGCCGCATTTTGACCGAGCGGGTGATTGACCGATTTGTAGTTAATCGTAATCTTATCGGCGCGGCGAATGTTTTCCATCCCGCCCAGAGCGTTGATTGCTGCATCCAGAACTTGTCTGGCTTGTAAATATGATTGGCGAGTCGGGTTCGGCTTTTCCTGTGCGAGGCTGAGTGAGAAGAGAATTAAAATTTGCAGACCGCTCAGGCTCAAAATTCTGACATTTTTCATCTCGATGCTCTATTCGTTCGCTTAAATTTTGAACGGTTCACAAAAGGGGTGGCCGTCGAAAGTTGAAAAGAACTTCCCCGGCAAGTTTTGTCATCCGTCATGAAGAATAGAGACAGCCATCTCAAATGGAAATAAGAATGTCCCGAAGCGTTTAATAGAAGTAATGAAGCGTGGGAATCCCGGCAGTTTGTTTAGGCGTAGCCAAGGGGAGCAACTCACTTAGCGCTCCATTCAACAAACGCTCATGCGGCACACCTTCGCCACACGACTCAGGGCGGGCAACTCGTTCCATGCCGTTCGATACGCGTGAGCTTTGGGTCACGCGAGGTTACGGAGTCCTGCGTAGATTGATGGAGGGCGTCAACAGCTTAGGAAAGGCGAATTCTTGATTGTAACTAAGCCAACTTCGGGCCGGGCTTGTGGAGGGGCGTCTTTTTCAGACTGAAGTTCAAAATACTGTTGAGTTGTACCTGAGTTGCCGCCGTCACGTCCCATGTGAAAGTGACGCTATCGCCCGGATAGTCTACCGTCTGCGTGCTCGCCGCGAAACTGTTTATCTTCACGTTGGGGATTGCGACGGCCACTGGAAACCAGCTATCAAAGACCAGAGGTTGATTCTGCCCGGCCACACTCAGCGTGACGATGAGATAAAAGATGGTTGGATTCGACTGTAGATTTTCCACAGTGTAACTGCCCACCGCTGGCAGAGGTTGTCCATCAATGGTCTCTGTGATGACCACCTCCTCATTCACATTCAGATATTGCAGAGCGTATGCCGCACCGGGGCTACAGTTCCATGAAAGCGTGGTGCTGTCTCCCTGATTGACCGATAGCGGATTGGCTTTAAGCTGCCCGACAGTAAATTCAATGGGAAACTTCGCCAGCAGGTAAGCAAGCGTGCCCTCGTTGTTTGTTGTAACTTCAGTAATGGTCACGTCGGTAGTGCCGACCTGTTCGTTAACCTTGATATTGGAGAGCACGAAGGTCAGGCCGGTCGCGCCAATTTGTCCGTCCTTTGACGTGGCGGGCGTCGCAGTAAAGAGCGAGCCGTTCTGCGTCACGTTCCAACCTGTCGGAGCAGAAGTTCCTATTCCGGTTGAGTCGGAGAAGAAATCTTTGGCGTCCGTGCCTTGAAGAAAGCTGAAGCTGATGCTCTGGCAGTCAATCAATTTGTGCGTGCTGTTGGAGACGACAATCATGAGCGTCACTATCGAAGCGTCTCCAGTTTGCGGGCTGACCTGTATCGGCGACTGGTTGGCGGAAATCGCATAGCTCAGTAGTGTAGCGCTCATCGTTTACTCCACAGCGGGAATTTAGCTTTACCCGATTCACTTACTATTTTGGCGCTTCGTGTTGCGCTTGAGTCTGTTGCGATTGAGTCTGAGGAACGCCGCCGTAGATGAGATAGTAGACGTAGACGTTCACAGGCCGCGTCTCATTTCCGCCGCCGTCGTTGTTAGTCGTCGCTTGCCTGCCTCTATCCGGGTTTCTACCGCCGTCAGAAAGCTGCACTGCTATATCGCTACCGCTGTCGCTAATCAAAGCAAAATTACGATCCCAGTAATGCGTGTGGTTAACGACTTGTGCGTTCTGACGACTGCCAACGACCGGCCCGGCTGTGCTTGTGTTTCCCGATACAGGACTCATGCGCGACTGGGAATCAGGGTCTACGACGCCCGTCGGGTCAACGCCGCGCAGGAATATCCCGCGCAAGTCCGGCAACACGACGTTGCCGGCGGTCTTCGGCACGCCATAGGTCTGTTGTAACAGCGCCAGAAGTTGCGGATAGGTAGTGCCCGAAACCTCCTGCCCGTTACAGTTGAGCCAGCCCGCCGACAAGTTATTAATCGGCCCGGCGAAGGCCACGATGCTGCCGACGAGCACGGGCGGAATCATCGTGACGTTGACTGTCGCCTGCTGTTGTGTGCCTATTTGATTTTGTATTGTCATCATGTACTCCGTTTCATTTTGAGTCTGCGTAATCTTGGTAGAAGTAGCGCCCCACGGGACTGCTATAACATGCGTTCCGGTTGTGTCCTTCGCCGTCAACTGCATCATTACGGCGTGCTCGATCTTCCACTCCAGGACGAACTTGCTCGCGTAGATGATGCATTCGGAAGCCATGCAGCCCTGCGGCCTGAAATATTCGATGACGGGCGGCAAGGGAGCGACGATGACCGGAAAAAACCGCGTCGCCTTCAGCGGCTGATCCTGCCCCGGCACCGCCAACGTCACCAGAAGATAGAAGGTCGTAGACTGCTCGACATCGTCAATCGTGTAGTTGCCGGTTGAAGGCAGCGGTTGGTTCGGTTCACCCTTGACGTGCGTGATGGTCACGGTGTTGCCGTCCTTATTAAGATACTGCAACGCGTAGGTCGCCCCGCTTGTGCCGCTCCATGAAAGGGTCGTGCTTTCGCCCGCGCTAATCGTCGGCGGATAGGCGGTCAGTTGTCCGACCTTAAACTTCTGCGGAAACTTCGCCAGCGGACAAGCAAGCGTCCCCGTATTGGAGACGGTCACTTCCGTGACCATCATGTCGGTCATGCCGGGTTGCTGGTTGACCTTGATATTGGAGAGCATGAAGACCAATCCGTCCTTACCGATTGGTGCCGGTGAGATGTCGGGCGTGGCAGTGAAGAGAGAGCCGTTCTGCTTGATTGTCCAACCCGTCGGAGCAGTTGTGCCGATGCCTGTTGAATCCGAGAATAAGTCTTTGGCATCCGTGCCCTGTAGAAAGCCGAAGGAGATGCTCTGGCAGTCAATCAAGCTAGAGGTCTGGTTCGAAACCACAATCATGAGGGTCGCAAGCGACGGATCGCCCGTCTGCGGGCTGGCCTGTAGCGGGTCTGGATTAGATGACACTGCATAGGTCAGAACTTTATCTTTATCATTCATCTTTTTCTCCTATCTTCCATCGCTATATGCTCGCGGTCAGTCCTCAATATCGGTTGGCGTCAGCTTGAGCCAGCCTTCAATTAGCCGGGGCGGTGTGTCGGGCAGGCGTGCGTCTTCGTTGGCCTTGACGATGTTCAGGACATCCCACCCGGCGGGGTCTGTCCAGTGCTGCGGGTCAGCGGGGCTGTTGCGTTGAACCCAAGACCATGTGCCGTTCTTCTCGGTCGGGTATGGAATGCGAATCGTCTGCGCGTCTGTGATGACAGGCCCGGTGCGGAAGGTGACGGCCATCGTCTTCAGCGCATCTTCAAAATAGGCGGCGGGCAGGCTCACTATCTTGACGGGGAGAATGCCCGTGAAGGCGTGTGCGTCTCCGCGCGGGTCGAGCAGCATGGTGATGTACTGCGTAGTGTAGCTCGGATAATTAAACGGTAGCTTGATGTAGTTGCCGTTGACGCCGATGGGCTGTAGGTAAGAGCCTGCGGCGGGCTGATACCCTTCGGGTTGATGCACGGAGTTAAAGCTCGTGTAGTTATCGCCCAGAAAATAGCCCATCACTCCATCATCGTAGAGTTGAAGACTGCCCAGGCGGACAGGAAACTGTATCGTCTCGACGGCTGCCGTTTTATGTTGCAGCGTGTCGGGCCAGCTCTGGTTGTAAACGGGCTGACCGTCTAACTCAAACTGTAACTGCGCGCGCAAGAGGGCGAGCGGGCGGCCTATCAGCACGGAGAGATTCTGGTCGGCGCGGCTGCCCAGAGGGTCAACCGTCCACAGCGTCTCGTCTACGGCTTGAAGGAAATTGTTAAACCCTACGCCCTGGTCTGTGATCTGTGTGAGCGCGACGACAAACTGGCTCAGATGTTGATTAGGGATGTTCGTCGGGTCGCCGACGGCGCTGGGGCTGTCCGGTGCGGGAAGCCATGCCACATCCGTATTACCTTCGGTGTCGGCCAGAAGCATCAATTCGCCTATCGCATTACCGCCGGAGTCGTAGATTGGCAGCCCCTTATCCAGATGATTGGGCAGCACCCAACCGCACACGGGGCTTGAGTCGGGCCAGAGTCCGGTCTCCTGCTGGTCGTTGGTCGTAGAGATGAAGCGAAAATCCAGCCGCGCCGTTTGCACCAGTCGCGGAGAGAGTTGAATCAGTTCGGAAGGCTGCGGCAACTGTGTCGTCTGCATCGGTGCAAGCCCTCTGCCTCGGACAGGTGCAAACTTAACTCCCGTCCCTATATTGCCTCCCGCATTCATGAGGTCTACGACCTGCCCGAAGCCGTCAACGACCACCAGTTGAAAGAACTGGAGAAAGCCTCCTTGAACAGGGAAAAAGAAGGGAGTGCCGCCGCCAAAGCTCGTGTCCTGAGTACCCTTCGATGGGTCAGGGACGGCCTTGTATTCTTCTCCAACCTGCTGCGAGATGGAAGAATCGGGCGGAGGGCTTTGCTGCAAGTCCCGCATGATTAGCTGATCCACCAGCCCGCTTAAACGCTGCGAGAGAAAGTTCCATTCACCAATCTCGTCAATCAGCGCTTCGACCGCCTGGAGGTCTGGATTGGGATTTTGGGCCAGATACTGTTTCAGTCGCGCGATAAATACGTAAGTAGACTGCGGGGTGAGGAACGTGCGCCCGATGTAGCTCTGATAAGTCGGTGGAAGCCAACTGTTGTTGGGATAGTTTCCGCCGTACCAGTCAAAGTCCGTACCGTTGAAGCTCCAACAGGGTTGCTCACTCTGTGCAGGTGGATTGTCGAAGGCAATACCGACGAGCGGCCAATCATCGTTGTTAATCTGCGTCGTCTGCACCGTAGGATAGAACGTCACATTCCATTCCATGTAGAGCGGCGACCATGCCTGCGTCGCCCACACGGAGAAGGCAGCGCTGGCGGCGAGCGGGTTTGGGATGGTAGAAATCTGCGCCGTCTGTGTGACCATCTGTGTCGCTAGATTCTGGATAGTCTGCAAGTCTGTGGAGTTGAGGCCGACCTGCACGATGGTTGCCGCATCCGTCGGGTCAACGAAGAAGGTTTCGACGCTCAGCGTATTGATGCCCGTCGTGACTGCCGCCGGAAGATGGGAGTTGCTAACGACGGGAATGACCTGTTGTATGCCGCTGGTTGATGCGGTGACCTGAGCAGTCTGATTGTTGAGGGAAACGGGTTGACGAAGGAATTAGAGTCCCACGCACTGGCGTTCGGGTCTATGTTATCGCTCTGAAGAAGCCAGGCCATTGTCTGTCGCGGCTGCGAAGCAGAAGCCGTCCGAGTAGACCCTGACCTCAAGACCGGGCCAGCCGGAGACGACCGAAGAGCGAAGTAGAAAACCGGCCAGAGGTGTCTGCGGCGAGGTGGTGCTTTGCTGAACACTAACGGTCTGATTAGCGCGCGCCGCCAGTTTGGAGCGCACAAGCTGCGCGGCCTGTTGCGTAGCCGTGCTCAGGCTGGGATACATGAGCGATTGAAAGATAGAGTCGCGGCTGCTCTGAATGCCTATACTTAAAGCGCCTGCCACAAGCGCCTCAAGATAGTTGGGGTCAACGAAGAAAAATCGCAAAGACTCCTGCGGCAGCATACGCGCGTCGGGCACAAGGTTGACGAAGGGCACGCCGTAAAGAAGGCGTAGCTCCGCAAGCCACGCCACGATGTAGTCAAGCGTCGGGTCTGTCCCATTCTGTTGCCCGCCATTGGCAGTCTCGATTAGAAGCTGCTGCACAGCGGGGTTGGCATAGAGCCTCTTAATAATCTCTATGTGAGGCGTGACAGCAGCCGGGCCGCTCTGTACATCGCCTGCCGACTGTTCCGCCATCGAGCGAGGGGCAGCGGACTGCGCTATCCTGGGAGCAGTTTTCTTCGAGAAATTGGTCAACAGATGGTTCATGAAAGTGCTGGAAACAAAATCAGGCTGGAGCAGACTGCGCAGTTGAGCGACTGTTTCAGAACTGTTTTCAGAGATGTCTGGAGTGTTTGTGAGCGCCCTGACATTCTTTGAGTTGAGTCGCCCCGCCAACAGGTTGACCACACTGTTTCCCTTTCGCCTCCACTGCAACAGCTTTGTCCCGAAACTTTGATCCGAGAGCGCCAGCAGACGACCCGTCTGCCATGCGACCGCATAAGACTGATCGAACAGCGCATTGTTCTGGTCGTAAATCATCGCAGAGGCCGCGCTGGTGTAAGTCTTTATGTTTGGGAACAGCGGTCTGGGCGCAGTTGCGAAGGGGCCGCGATACCAGGCGAATGTCGAGTCGCCTATCGTGGTCTCGTAGCTCAAGGCGTTGTAGCCCGCGCCAAGCGCCTGTTGAACCGTGGCTGCGGGCGAGCCAGCAGGCTGCTCGGCAGAGGTCACGGGCAGATGCAAAAGAAGGCCAGCGCCGCCCTCTGCCTGCCCCTGAATCAGGTGCATCATGAGGTCACGAAAATCTCCGCTCTCCGAAAGACAGGTAAAGTTCCAACTGTATAGAAAGACCAGGCGGACACGGTTGATTCCATCGCCCCAAGTGGGATTGTCAACCAGATATTTTGCGAAGCCTTCGAGCGAAACAAGGTGAGCGACCCAGGGCGCGACAATCTGCGTCGAAGCGCTCGCACCTGAGCCTCCCCCGCCGTTGAAACTTATTTCGGGCGGCGAAGTGTAGCCTGTGCCGCCGTTAATCAAAGTTAAAGAGACGACCACGCCGTTCTGAATTTGAGCTACCGCAGTCGCGTCCTTGCCGCCGCCCGTGCTTGTCACCGTCGGAGCGGACGTATAACCGGAGCCTGAGTTTGTCACCGTGATTGAAGTCACCTGATTGAGCAAGTCCTGCGATTCCGTAGTGAGACTTGGCCCAAGCGTCCCCGTGGGCGGATTGAGCACGTCGGGTAAGTTATAAGTGCCTGCCCTACTCGGATTGGTGAGGGTGCTGGTGGGCGGCGGCATTGAGGCAGGCGGAATAATTTCATCCGGTGAGAACAGCAACAGCGCCATCCAGGGTGTAATGTGGTCTCCTTTAGACAGGAAGCGCTCCCAGGGCAGATTGCGCTTTGTCAGCACTATGTGAGCAAGATTCTGGTCGAAAGTCCCTACGCTGCTCGCGGGCGGAAAGACGCTATGGATGTCCGCGGGGTCAAGAGAAAAACGGGGTGCGACGACCGTAAAGAGTTGCGGCGTCAAGGGCGGGGTGGCGGGAAAGGTCTGGTTAAGCGCGTTGCCGCCCGCCGCTACCGAAGTGCTGTTCACCACCTGCTGAACGGAGATTGTCTAGTCGCCTGCACCGAGCGGTGGCAGGTAGTTGTCATAGAAGCGTATGTCTCCTGCCGGAATAGAGCCGCTGCCGTTGCCGTTTCCGTTGTTTGTCGAACTCATGGCCGCTCGCTCCAGTGGTTAATCGAAATTTGATTGCAGCAATACCGCACGCGCTTTCTCTCGCCGCTCACTCGCCGACGGGTGATTCCAGCATGGGCGGCGTAGGGTAGTTGAGATTGATATTGGAGACTAGCTGAGAGAGGTCGCCGTTTGTGCCCGCATCGTATCCGAACCCGGCCAGTGCGTTGAAAATCGCCGTGCGATTCGACATGGGTGAATTCGCCGCCGAATCCTTCATGAGCGTGCTGGCAATGGTCTGCAAGGATGTGGCCGAAGACTGCGGCGTCCCCGTTTGGGCGGGCTGCGGTATCGGCAGATAATTTTCCTGGTCTGCGTTTGGGTTGATGGGATCGTAGCTAAGATTCTCCATCGGAATCGGGGCCGGCCCCGAAGGCTGCTGGACAGGAGGAGCGATATTCTTAAGCCCGACGAGTTGTCCGGGGAGAGTGTTGGCGGCTGGTGGCGGCGTTTGTCCCTGCGGGATGGGTTGTCCCCAGGTGGCCTCAGGTACGTCGCGCGTATTCAAAGCCCATGACCAGTTATCGTTGATGTCCTGATTGGTATTGTCCTCGTATGTAACCGTCAGAGTGAGCACGGAGTTTACGCAGATGATGCCCATGGGGCGCACGCCTACGTAGTATCCGTCTGCCTGGCGCGCACACGAAGGGGCGTTTGCATCCGCCGGAACAAGCGTCGGCGGTGCAAGCTTTGCCGTCGTTGATGGGCCGACCAAATCCAGTTCGGTCAGGGGCCAGGCCGTCTCTACGCTGAACTTAAATTCGTCTGCGCGCACGAGCCAGCGGCCATCCGGGCTTGGCTGTGGAAACTGACCGGCGTTGATAATAAGCTTGATGACATTCTTGAATGGAGGCTGGTCATCTTCGGCTGCGAAGGCCATCATGGATTGGGCCTTCATCATTGGCTGCTGTTTTGACTGAGCCTTGTCCTGCGGCAACAAGGTCTGGAAGTCGCTGAACTGTAGATAGTCGTTGCCCTGTCCGTAAGATGGGCCAAAGGAGACTGAAAAAGAGACGCACCACAGATGTACGTGGACTGTTCCGCCGGTCGGCGGCCCCCACATGGTCAGGTCAGCGCCAAGCTCGACCTTGATGGTCGTCGTCACAAAAAGCAGGTGCAGGCGGTACGAGACGCCTATGCTGATGCCTATATCCGCCGTGTAGTAGAAGGGTTTCCACTGAACCAGAAAATCTGCGTAGGCTGTGAACCACGCAAACAGATTGCCGGAGTGAAACCCAACGTCGAGCGAGCCGCCGGCCATAACGCAGGAAGGCGTCAGTGCGAAGTAAGCGCCGCCCTTCATGCTGACCTGGTCGCTGATCTGCCAGTTAAAACCCAGACGCGGCTCATCCGGATACCACTGCGGCTTGTTGAACTGTGGATGATAGCCGCCTATCGTGAGCACGAAATCGCCTGAGTGGTCGGGGCCGCCGTCCTCCGGGGCAGCGAACCAGATGCAGAAGGCGAAGCCGCCCGTCAGATGACAGGCCGGGTCAATGACGTAGGAGTTGGGAGTGATGACCGCCGTCGCAGAGAAATAACCGTCCGAAGGGTCTATGATTACCTCCAGACCAAGCTCCACATAAGCGTAGGTGACCGAGCCAACCTGGGGTAGTTTTATTCTGGAGAGACCCAAAATGGCAATCTCGAAGTGATTGCCAAACTCCACTACGACTAAAGCATTTGAGTTGATGAGTTCAAAAGAGGTGAACTGCACGCCCGCAGCTATCCAGTTGACTCCCTGCGCTGGCTGAACCCAATCCTGTATAGCCTGTAGCGCCTCTTGAGGGCCTGCGTCAGCGCCGCCGATCTTCGAGGGGTCTGTGAGACCTGCGACGAATGGAAAGTCCTGAACCTGGTCTTGCTGCGGCAGTGTCAGCGAGCGGTTATAACCAAAGCCCGCCGACAGCCCCGTGATGAAGAAAAAGGCAGGGCCGCCAATCGGAGCATTCAGGAAGGCGAAGATAAAGAGCGACGGGTGTCCGTTCAAAGTCGCCCACGAGCCGAGCGCAGAGATAGACCAACTGGCCGCTTTGATGAGCGCCTCGCCGTTGTATTCGACTATATCCTGACCATCAACGTTGACATGCGCTTTGAACAGGCCGCCGCTCACCTCGACAGGCCCCTGGGAGAACGTAATGTCCAGCCCGTCAAGCCCAAGCTCATAGCTGCTCAGGTCGCCGGGCGACTTCAAGGGGATGCCGATGGAGAGACCTTCGAGGTCAACTTCCAGACCGCCCAGAGCGACATCGCCGTCGAACAAAAACGAGAGCCTGAGGTCGGGATTAGTCTGCGGCCACTCTACGCCGAGTCGCTGGCATTGGAGCGGGCCGAAGGCACGCTGAACCGGAATCCAAACCGTATCGGTCGGAGTGTCGTCCGGCGCATACAGTTGGAAGTTGACCTCCGTGCTATTAGCAGGGTCATTTATCCAGGCGACAGACGCCGAAAAGGCCGGATTGACCGCCGCAGTGTCTGCGCCAGCGCCGCTCGCATTATTCGAGCCGGACGACAATAAATTCTGGGCCACCGGATTACCTGAGCTACCCGTGACCCCTGCTCCGAGAGGCAGCCCCAGATGGTCTAAGCGTACAGCGCCGCCCCAGAGAATCTGGCTCAAGTTGGAGAAGTCCAGCGAGAGGCAGAACCTTAGCTCTACGCCTCCGAGTTGAACACCCCTAATATCAAAGAGCGGTTTGTCTTTGCCTCCTGCGAAGTCAAAGCCGAGACTCATCAGTTCGACTTTGGGATTGAAGCTGAACTGGCTCGTACCGATAACGTTAACCAGCAAGATGGTGATGCCTGTACCGGCTAATGTGCTTTGAGGGTCGGCCCGCCCCGCCCAATTATCGGCATCGCTTTCTCCCGTCAGCCACTTCCCTATCTGTAGTACGAATTGAGGCTGATTCGCTGCGGCAGAGTCTGATGAAGAGTTACCATTGCTGGCTTCTGTGCCGCCAGACGAGCCGGAGATTTGTATATCTTCGACCAGCAGGCGCAGACCGTAATCAGTGCCTCCGTTTGAGGCTTCGCCAACGACGTAGATGCCACCCTTGCCCAGCTTTAAGATCGGATCAGTATTGCTCGACACTATCTTGAGCACCCCGGCCACAAGTGTTTCGGCAATCTCGGTAGGCGTCTTGCCCTGATAATCAGTCAAGCCGCTCAACGCGTACTGCCCGCCATTCATCTGTAAGAGATTGAGGGCTGTGAGCACGTCTCCGATTTTTTTATTCGTAGACGGGATGTTGGTCGAGAGCCACCCGGCGATTGTCTGCGTTCCCAGAACGGCGTTGACCCAGTTAGCAAGAGTTGCATTCTGCAGGTCTGCGAGCGTCTTCGCCGTAGACTGGCTCGACGGCGGCTGCATATTCAGAAAGCTGAGCGTGAAATTGGGGACTGTATCGCTGAAGTAGATGTTTCCCTCGAACTCCAGTCCAGTGAAAGTGACCTGATTAGCACCTGAGCCGACCTGGAATGTTTCCTTGGTGTCTACGTCCAGCTTAATGACAACAGGATAATTGGCCGAGCCGGTGATGATGACCGGAGAGTTGACCGGGAGATTGAACAGGGGAAAGAAGACCCAGCCTGTAATGTTGATGGTTGATGCTTCCCCTGTAAAGGGATGCCACAGCCCTACGCCCACGGTCGCGGGCGGAGTTGTATCGCTCTGCAGCGGCAGAACTATATAAACGCCGCTCGGCGCTCCATTCCAGTTGACGGCATACCACTCACGATCCGAAGGCGTTCCCTGGGCGGGGCTGCCCAGTATATCTCGAAGCAGATTGAGCATATCCCTGGCATCAGCGGGAATTTGCTTCAGGTAGGGCAAAGGGTTTTCGAACCAGTCCAGATTGAACTCTTTGCCGTCTGGCTGATTGAGCAGGCCGACTAACAGCCCGAAGTCAACGAGCTTCTGTTCCAGCGCGCCGGAAGGGATAGGGATAGTGGACATGTGCTTGCCTGCTTTCAGGTGAGAGAAATACCGGGAGATTACTTTGCAGCGTGACTCTCTAGTTGCGCTATGCCTTGTTAACCCTGTGAATGATTCGTTCAGGACGGGAATCGCTACTGACCCTACCACAGGTCAGTTAACGGGTTTATTCACATCATCGAGAGATAGTAATAGCCTTTGGAAGCTATCTCTTAGATAAGACAACCCTGCTTGTACACAACTATGGATTTATCAGGGAAGTAAACTTCAGCAGCCAAAAGCAAGACATGCTTCTCGTCATTTCAGGGAAGTTCCCCTCATTCAAAGGAGCACGTTCTTCTTTATGAAAATGGTAAAACGAAAGACTTATTCAACCCTGTGGGATGTATAGGCATTCTGAGCTTCTTCGTTAAATTTCCTTCCGAGGATTACAAGGAGGTAATAATCCCTGAGGGGCTGTAATGAAGATTCAGAATCAGGAACTTTCGAAATTCGAGTAGAAACTAAAGGCATTCACGCTTTGTGTCAATAAAAATGTCTACAGGTGCAGAGGGCGAATCAGATGTCCGCTTGCGCGTCATTACGTTATGTTCAAGCCATGTAGCGGTAGGAGCTTAAAGAAGGGTGAAAGAGTCATCTCTCTAAAATAGTTGAGATGAAAAAGAGATGGCGGAGAGGGTGGGATTTGAACCCACGGTGGAGTTTCCCCCACTCCGGTTTTCGAGTCCGGTCTGCACCCTGCCACTAACGCGTACCAGGCAGGAATTGCTAGGAATTTCAAATAACCGGCAGCCGTCAAAGCATAGCTCTTCTTAGCAATTCCCAGCACGTCATTACGCCATCTTTACGCCAAGTAAAATATTGCCAAGCCTCTTCCTATCTGTGGCGGTCACTGCCCTCCCACCTAAACCACCCTGACAATCAGGCTCATTTCTTCAACCACCGCTTAATCCAGGCACGTACTTCTTTGAGTCCTGTTTTGCCCACGATCTTGAGTTTCACTAGCTTTGGTAGGGGGATACCATCTTTATTCCGTTTCCCACCTTGAGCTCCAAAATTTATTGTCAAATAATTTATGTTGTGATAAAGTGCGCCCTCCCATAAGGGTGCGTGTGGCGGAAGCATATCCTGTCGCCTTCCTGCTTACCTAACTGTGATGACGTTCCTTTACCACGCGTTCTCGCCCGAGAGTTCCCTGCCACGGAGCCTTTTATGGATTTTGCATACGCGCCCGGAGAAACGTCAGTAGATGATTTAATGCGAGACATGCTTGAGCGACGGTCTGACACAATACCTGTCCCCGCCCGGCCCGACGCTAACCTTCGAGAGTTCATCGCGGATATGAATAATATCCCCATAATTCCTCCACTCACTCGCCTGGCAGATAATATCCTCCTATGCACTCATGCTTACAATGAAGGTGTTTTGGACGCTTCTATGTTTCCCGGTCAAAGCGGCGAGACGGTTTTTGAGACGCTCGAAGAAACACTCAAAGACCCGAACAAATCCATCGCCATCCCCGACCCTCTGATAGGACATAATCCTAACGATCCCATCACACATTTCTTCCATATCAAGGGCTGCAATGTCGGAACGGCGGTCCCGTTTATGGTCAAGCTGAAAGAGGCTCTCGGAAACCACGTCAACGTCACGGCCCCTATACATTTTCACGGCATTCTACGGGCTTTTGCTGTCGGCGTCTTTGAATATATGGCTTATAAATTTCAGATTGTAAGGCGCGACCCATTTAAGGATAGAGCGGAGGCACTCGCGGCTTTCATCAGTCGGACGGACTTCAAACTGATTGACGGCACGGTTGTACCGGAGAAACTTTGGAAGCAATGGATTCCGAAAGATATTACCAAGACAGACTCGCGTAAGGTCTATCTTAATCTAGGTCGGACAATCGGTAAGCAAAAAAATATCAGTGCCGACCGGGATTTTCAAGTGGTTGATGCGCACACTGTTTATGGGAAATTCACGTATACAATTCCTTTCCGACAACCTACTGTGGTGCCGACCCAGACAGCAGATCAAGAGAAGGCGCTCGCACAGTCCGTCAACGCGAACCCCAAGTTCCAGGCGACACATCCTTTTCCTATACACACCCGCTTTGGCTACGCCTCGATTGCCGATTTTCTCGCCGGTTATAATTGGACATTCAGTATTAATGTTAGGCCCCCTCCATCAGACCTATCCGATCTTGTATGCTCAGGGCAGCGATGTCAATACATTATGATGGTTCCTATCACCAATCCCGTTACAGGCAATATTATCTTCAACTTTCATCCAAACAAGGGGTCTGGCCTCCCCTCCATCAGAACAGGATTGGTAGAGAGCGACACCAAATTTTTTGCCACTGTCTGAGCTTCGTCCACCTGCAAAATCTTATTGTCAAATCATCTATGTGGTGATAAAGTGCGCCCTCCACATAGGGTGTACGAAGTGGAAGAGTCTCCCCTCGCCTTCCTACTTACCTAACCGTGATGACGTTCCTGCCATAAACGTCCTCACCAAGAGTTCCTGGCTCGGAGCAGCTTATGAACTATGGGTTTGCGCCCGGAGGAACGCCTCAGGATGGTCGCGTCCGACTACTGTTCGCGCGGCGGCCCAATACCACACTTATCGCCGCCCAGCGCGGACGCACTGTTGTCCGCCAATTCATAGGCCACCTGAACACTTCCCCAGCAATCACTCGTCCGGTGGATGATCTTCTGCTAGGTGCGCATGCAAACGACGAAGGTTTCCTGTTCGCTCCGATGTTTGCGGGCCAGAACGGCGCGACCACCTTTGAGACGCTTGAAGCCACGCTGGCCGACCCGAACAAATCCATCGTCATCCCCAACCCTCTGATAGGATTCACGGCAGGCGACCCCATCACACATTCTTTTCACATCAAGGGATGCAACATCGGTAAAGCAGCGCCGTTTCTGACCAAGTTGAAGGAAGCGCTCGGGGATAACGTCAATGTCACAGCCCCGAAACACTTCCATGGCATTACCGAGTATGCCGCTCAAGGCGTGTGGGAATGGATGGCTTATGAATACAAGATTAGTCAGCGTGATCCGTTTGCCAATCAGGCCGCTGCGATTGCGGAATTCACGGCTCAGAACTTCACGCGAATTGACGGCTCAACCGTCCCGGCAACTGAGTGGGCAGGATGGATTCCGAATCGAATCACACAGACGGACTCACGCGTCATCACTGTCAACCTGGGACAGACCATCGGCAGAAGAAGCACTATCCAGGCCATACAGGAGTTTCGTGTGAGGCGCGGGCAATTCAATTACACCATCACTTTCCCAAATTCACAGAGTGTGCCGACCACGCAGCCAGATCGGGAGCAGGCGCTAGACCAGTCGCTCAACTCCAATCCTTTGTTCGATGCAGTACATCCTTTCCCCGAATATGTTCGCTGGGGCTACACCTCGATTGCCGATTTTCTCGCCGGTTATCAATGGACATTCAGCCGGTCGGGCGCGGTTCTGGTATGCGTGGGACGACGATGGGAATACACCATGCTCGTGCCAATCCTCGATCTGGCGACGGGCGATATTATCTTCAATTTTTATCCTAACGCAGGCTCTCCGCAAGCTCCCATTACAACCGGACTGCAAGAGAGCGACACCGACTACTTTGAAACCGTTTGAGTTTCGCACATGGCTGAACGCGATACCATAGCTGTCCTCGCGGAAGAACTGGCGCGAGCTTTGCAGCCGCTCACTGCGGCCTTCACTTCGCCGGATGCCTTGCGCGATTTTCTGGAGGAATTGGGTTGGGATTTCGCCGCCGCACCCGCCGCTCTGGACAGTCTGCGCGCACCCGTCGAGCAGGCATTTGCGCTGGTTGACGGCACAGAATCAATCACCGGAGCGAAGATCGGGCAACTGCTCGATAGCGTCCGCTCAGTGTTTCAGGGGATTAGTAATTTGCAGTCGGCGGGTGGCCTCGCTAACGATTTCAGGAATGAGTTCCCACCTCAATTAACCGAGTATCTAATTGTCGAATATATGCTGAAGCAGCAGGCCCGTTGGGGCTATCTGCTCATGGCGCTGGGAATCATTCGCCTGGAGAGCAGGCCCGCACAGGGTGCGCGTCCGGCACACCTACGGCGCATCTTCGCCTTCAGCGATTTCGCGAACCTGCTCCAAAATCCTTTGGCCTTCTTCAAAAACAGTTACCAATGGGGTCAATCCGGTTTTGCCGGCGAGCGGTTGTATCAAAGCCTGTTCGGGCTGTTCGACGCCTCGCCCCTCCATGTACGTGAGCAATTGCTCGACGCCCAGACGCTCAATCAACTCAATAGCGGAGCATTGCTGCCACAGCAGGCATTAGAAGCGTCGCTGCGGCTGGTGCTGATTGAAGATAGCCTCGATCCGAGTCTTTTCGGCGCTGGCGTCGGGTTGTTTCTGCTTCCTGAAACGGCTGCGGACAAACCCGGCTTTGCGCTGCTACCCTATGCGTCCGCCGGGTTCACAGAAGAGATTGAAATCTCCGAGGACATTACGCTTGGTTTTGAAGGTGGCATAGACCTGACGGGCGGCGCAGGAATTCTGGTGCGGCCTAACCGTGATGTCGAATTTAAGCTAGGCTTCGCTTCGGGAGCGCCAGGTGCAGCGAGCGGGAATCTTGGAGTTATTCTACGACTGGGCCAGCCCGGAACTCCCATCGTCATTGTCGGCACGCCGGGTGCGAGCCGCCTTGAGTTTGGCGGAATCTCGGTCGAGGGCGGTACTCGTTTTAGCGGTGAGGGTAAGTTTGAGGTCTTCACAGAGTTTGAGCTTAAGGCTGGAAAGATTGTTATTAAGCCGTCAGCCGAGGAACGCGACGGCTTTCTCTCAAAGCTTCTGCCCGGCGACGGCCTTGAGATAAAATTCGATCTCGTGGTCGGGTTCTCCACTACACAGGGACTTTACTTCGGCGGCAGCGGGGGGCTTGAGCTGAGTCTCCCGGCTCACATCCAGTTAGGGCCAGTCGAAATCGAATCGGCAATGCTCGCCGTTCGTGTGAAAGATGGCGGTATCCCCGTGGAACTGACCGCCACTATCAAGGGCGACCTCTCCGTCTTGAAGGCCGTGGTCGAGAACATCGGCATGACGGCCACCTTCACCTTCCCCGGCGACGGCAAGGGCAATTTAGGGCCTGTGAATCTCGGACTTGGCTTCCGTCCACCAAACGGCGTCGGGTTGCTTGTGGACGCTGGCGTCATCAAGGGCGGCGGCTATCTCTATCTCGATTTTGCCAAAGGCGAATACGCGGGCGCGCTCGAACTTACGTTCAGCGGCTTTTTGTCACTGAAAGCAATTGGCATTATCAATACCAAACTGCCGGGCGGCCAACCGGGCTTCTCGCTGTTGATAATCATCACGGCTGAGTTCAGCCCCGGATTCCAACTTGGCTACGGCTTCACGTTGTTGGGTGTTGGCGGGTTACTTGGTTTGAATCGCGGGATGTCGCTCGAACCTCTGGTACAGGGTGTGCGCACGGGAGCAGTCAACAGTATCCTCTTTCCGACAAACGTGATCGAGAACGCGCCACGCATCATCAGCGACCTGCGCACGATCTTCCCGCCAGACGAGGGCACCTTTCTCATCGGGCCGATGGCGAAACTCGGTTGGGGTACGCCGACACTAATCAACCTCTCGCTCGGCATCATCATCGAGATACCGGGCAACATCGTCATCCTTGGCCGCCTGCGTCTTAATCTGCCCGCCGAAGAAGCGCCGCTGATTGTCATTCAGGTGACCTTTATCGGCGCGATTGAATTTGACAAGCGCCGCATCTGGTTTTTCGCTTCGCTCTACGAGTCGCGCATGCTCTTCCTGACGCTGGACGGCGATATGGGGCTGCTGATGGACTTCAGCGACACCCCCAACTTCGTCCTCTCAGTGGGCGGCTTTCATCCACGCTATCAAGCGCCGGCGCTTCCCTTCCCGTCGCCGACGCGCATCACCGTCAGTATCATCAACGAGAGCTTCGCGCGGATACGCTTCGAGTCTTACTTCGCCGTCACGTCTAATTCTGTTCAGTTCGGCACGCGCTCCGAGATGTTTTTCGGTTTCGACTCGCTGAACGTTGAGGGCTATACCACCTTCGACGCGCTCTTTCAGTTTTCGCCCTTCCACTTCATCGTCGAAATATCAACGGGCTTCTCTGTAAAGGTCTTTGGTCTGGGTCTGTTCGGCGTGCATCTGCGAGGATCGCTGGAAGGCCCGGAACCCTGGCGCATACGCGGTTCGGCCTCAATCAGTCTACTGTTCTTCGACATTGATGTTGATGTTGATGTCACGTTTGGCGACCGAAGCAACGATACGCTGCCGCCAATCGATGTGATGCCGATCATCACGGGCGAATTCAATAAGAACGAGAACTGGCAGGCGACGCTTCCACCGTCGGGGCAGTTGCTGGTCAGCCTGCGAGACCTCGGCGAGCAGGCGGCGCTCATCCTGCACCCCGTCGGCACGCTGCGTATCAGCCAGCGCGCCGTTCCGATAAACTTGAAGATAGATAAGATCGGCAACCAGAAGGTTTCCGACATCAATCAGCTCGCGCTCGGAGTACAGACAAATGGCCTGACGCTCAAAGAAACTCGTCGCGAGTTTTTCGCGAGAGCGCAATATCAGGAGATGGACGATGCGCAGAAACTCTCCAAGCCATCCTTCGAGCGTCTCGATAGCGGCGTCGAGATCGCGGCTGAGAGCAAGCAGTGGGCGACAGGGCCGGCCTCACAGCGCAACGTGCGTTACGAGACCATTATCATAGATACTCTCTTTGAACGCTTCCGCATACGCTTCTTCAAGTTCTGGGGCGGACTATTCGCGCATTTCAGTGCCGGGGCCGCCGTCTCCAAATCCCCTCTCTCGCTCGCATCCGAAAGGCAGTTGCAGCCATTCGCAGCGAAGGTCGCCATTGCCGGTGACCACTATGCTGTGGCGTGGGCGGCGGATAACAAGACCTACACGACGACAAGCGTCTTTTTGAGTCATGCTGAAGCCGAACAACACCTCAACGAAGCGATTAGCAAGAACCCTGCTCTCGCCGAAACGATTCATGTGATTCCTACTATGGAGGTCAATCAAGCCGCATGAGCACTCCGTCGATTGCCGCTTACTCCTTTCTCTCCTGGGTCCGTCAGGGACTCGGCATGCACATACGCGAAGGGGATCAGGATCAGAGCGTTAAATTGCGTGGGACAATCGAGGTCAAACTCGAAATCAAAGGGCAGAAGGTCGGCGGTGGAGAAAGGTCTGAAACCGTCGCGCGTCCGATTCAACTCTACGGGCCGGGCGACATTATCGGTCTTCATTCAAAGGCTATTGTGCGCACAGAGCCGCGCCACCTGGTGATGAATTTCGAGACCAACTACATGCCCTTTGTAGAGTTCTACGAAGAGGATTTGCCGTGGCGCTACACACCCGCACGACCTTCGCCCGACAACCGTCGCTTGAAGCCGTGGATCGCGCTTGTCGTCTTGGAAGAGGGCGAGTTTAAAGAAGCCGACAACGTTTTGAACCGACCGCTTTCGTTTATCAAAGTCAAGAATGCGGATACGAAATTCCCGCCCCAAGATCAACTCTGGGCCTGGGCGCACGTCCACGTCAACGGCAATTTGGGCGCTGACCTTAACGATCTTCCGGGGTTGGGCCAATGGATAGACCAGACCGTCACCGCCGACCGCGACCGTGCTTACTCGCGCCTCTTGTGTCCGCGCGTCCTGAAGGCAAACTCCGGTTATCACGCTTTCATCATTCCATCGTTTGAATCCGGGCGATTGGCTGGTCTGGGCAAAGACCCAGCACTTTCCCCTTATGCCAGCCTCAGCTCATGGGCCGAATATCCAGCGGGTGGCGGCACAAAGGAAGAACCGGAATTGTTTCCGTACTATCATCGCTGGTATTTCCACACAGGCTCTGTCGGGGACTTTGAATATCTGGTGCGGCTGCTGAAGCCAAAGCCTGTTGACCCACGCGTCGGCGTCAGGGATATGGACGTGCAGGCCCCCGGAGCGCTTCCGAACGGCATCACCGACCCGGAACTGGGCGGCGTCCTCCAACTGGGAGGCGCGTTGCGCGTCCCACTAAAGACGATGGCGCAGAAAGATCGAGATCTGTTCATCAAGTATAATGAGTGGGCCAAGCCGTATCCACATCCCTTTCAACAGGATTTGGCCGCCCTGCTCAACTTGCCTGCCGATTATGAAGATGCTGCCCCGGATGACGACCCACTGATTGCGCCCCCCATCTATGGTCGTTGGCATGCTGCCGTCAGGAGATTGCCGCATACTACCTTTGGCCCTGTCGCCATCCATGATAAATGGATTCATGAGCTGAATCTAGACCCGCGTTATCGCGTCTCGGCTGGCTTCGGAACGCTCGTCGTCCAGAAGAATCAGGAAGACTACATGGAAGCAGCCTGGCGACAGGTCGGCAAGGTGCTTGAGGGAAATCAGAAAATCCGTTACGGGATGATGGCGCTGGCGGCGAGCAAGGTTTGGCAACTGAAACAATTCGAGCCTCTCCTGCGCTCCGCGCCCGAACGCTTTCTGATGATCTCAGCGCCCGTCCAGCGCCGCGTGCTGGCCGAAGGCTTGACGGTTTCTCATCGTGTACAAGAGAGCACGGTGCCGCTCGCGGTTGTTTCAAAAACGATGCGGCAGATGTTGCGTCCGCGTTGGCGCGTGGCGCGTCGCGTCGGACTCGATACGACGCGCACTCTCGACAATCTTCTCGGGCGTATCAATCGCGGTGAAGTGACGGCTGCGCCGCCGAAAGCCGTGCCACCTTTACTGCCCACGGAGGAAAAGATTGCGGAACGACTACGCCCGCGCGACATTCCTCCAAACTGGTTGGAGGCGCTCCGCCGCGATCCCTTATCGCGCTGGCTTCCTCTGCTGCTGGCACTCATAATCTTCCTCTTACTCCTGCCCTTCGTGGGCATCGCGCTGGCGTTCGTCGTCGGAGCTGTATTAGTCGCTGTAGCTTTCTGGCTCGCCGCTCGTGCTCAGGAGATTCTCAAACGAGATCGCGCCGTCAGCTCATTGTTATCTGAGAACCAGACGCCCGAGGCGATAGATCAACTACCATTAAGCCCCGATTTTCGTATCACCGAGCCAGGCTCGGCGACAGCCCCAACGATAGGCAGCATGGATAGCGAAGAGGGGCGGCGCTTCAAGCAAGCCTTGCGCAATGGCGCGGAGCTTGACGTATTGGAACGCGCCATTGCGATTCCGAAACGGTCTCCCGTCAATTTGCAGGCGCTTGCCACCGCAACCGCCGCGGGCATCCACCCAGAACGCACGATCCCGTCCTGGATTTCCTTACACGTGGCGATTCCGTCACGCATACGCAATCAGCTTGTCGAATCCTTCAGTGAAGTGATGACTTATCCTGAAATCGATATCCCGATGTATGAACCGCTCAAGAAAATCTCCGCCGAGCTGTTTCTGCCGAACATACAGCTTATCGAGCAGAACAGTATCACGCTGCTTGAAACCAACCAGAAGTTTATAGAAGCCTACATGGTCGGAATCAATCACGAATTCGCCAGCGAGTTGCTGTGGCGCGAATACCCGACCGATCAGCGCGGCAGTTATTTCCGACAGTTCTGGGATGTGAGCAGTTTTCTCGCCGACCCGGATATTGACAGAGAAGCTTTACGCGAGAAGCTGCGCGACATCCCGGAGATTCACACCTGGCCTCCCGACTCGGAATTAGACGCGCACGATCACCGCGAGGCGCCGGGCGATAAAGAGGAAGAGGTGGTGTTGGTTATACGCGGCGAGTTGCTGAAGAAGTACCCGAACGCCGTCATCTACGCGCATCGCGCCGCTTGGCAGCGTAAGCAGAGCGATAACACAATTGACAAGGCAAAGCCGCGCATATTGCAAGACCTCACGCCTGCCGAGCAGTCTAAACCGCCGCGCGACATCATCAAGACGCCGCTCTACGAAGCACGCGTTGACCCTGACATCACCTTCTTCGGTTTCGATCTCACGGCGGAGGCCGCCAAGGGCGGTTTCATTCCACCTAATGGTGCGGAAGAAGACCCCGGCTGGTTCTTCGTCATCAAAGAACGTCCGGGAGAACCACGCTTTGGCCTCGATCTACCGCAGGGTACTCCGCAGGCCACACTGCACACTTGGAACGAACTTGCATGGACTGATGTCATGACAACTTATACGGAAGGTGCTCTCTTGAAGGTCGGCGAGCGCGCCGTCACCTTGACAGACCCCGGCACTTCAACCGATGCCAGCAAGCAGGCAATCAAAGAGCAGCATGATGAGGACAGGCGCTTTCGCTGGCGGGCCGATACACATGCGTCTGAGCTGGCCTACATACTTTATCAGGTGCCGGTGCTGATGGGAGTGCACGCCGCCGAGATGCTGCCAAAGGACAAGTAAAGCATGGCCTCATTCGACGAATCCCGAAACGATCTCAGCCGCTGGCGCGATGAGTCTGAAAGAAAACGCCAGGAACTCTTGCTGGCGCGTGAAGCTGCCAGACTGCGCCAGGCCGAGCGACAGAAGTTTGAGCGAGTGGCTAGGTCTGATGGCGATGCCGACAGGCTGAGAGAACTCGCAGCGGCTGAAGAGAGCGCACGTCAAAGGGTGGCTGAGCTTGACCGTGAGCATACAGGACTTCTCGAACGCGGGGCTGGACTGTGGGGTGATTTCTCGGTCTTTCTCAATCCGAAGGAGACGTTGCGGCGGCTTGAAGATCGTTATCCGATTCTACTGTTCCCTCTTCGATTGGAAACGCGCTTTAAGACGGATGCGAATGGGCGTCCGCAGTTATGGGTTCGCGTGTACCCGGATGCTTGCCTGTTGGATAGCTTCACGCCGTCGTTGACAGAACAGGAGGTCAAGAACGCGCGTGCATTCTGGGCCGCAATCTGGCGCGCCGGTGGGGTTGAAGAGCAAGAGCGCGCCGCCTGGCGTGATCTTGCCGCAAGCCACGGCACAGGACGCGCAGGCTGGATTGTACGGGAGTATGTTCCGCTAAATCCGAGCGACAAGCCGTTGAGGAGCAATGAATCGGACATTCTGCTAATCATCATGGCAGGAGAGGCATTGCCCCCAGCAGCAGCCGATTTCTGGCGCACCGCCTGGATTGCGAACGGAGACGAAGCCGCTGAGCAAGCGGCTTTCCAGGCATTGGAGTTGGCCGTCGGCGCGGCGCGTGCGCGCGAGGTGGTCGAGAATTTTCGCCCTGTCAATTTCGCTGATACACCGTCGCCTCCGAATACGCGCCAGAGTGTTCAGGTGAAGGTGGCGATCCTACAGTTGACGAATGCTGAAGAGATGGAAACGCGTCGCGTCTCATGGTCGCAAGCGCCACGCGTCCGACTGTTGCCAGAGCAATTAGTTCTGCTCGGCTACAATGGCAAGGATCACGAGCCTGAGCTGGAGGCTTTCAGTAAGCCGATTCTCACGCCGCTTGTTGCCGGCCCTGATCCTAACGCGCCGCCTGGCAAGCAGCTTGAGCCGAAAGACGACACCTTAATAATCCCTGACGAGCTTGCCTGGATGTTCGACTTTGAAGAGGCGCTCAAAATCGGCATGGCGTTCCGCGTCGATCTAACGCTGGCGCAAGCAAAGCGCGGCTTCGAGCGGGTGATCGTCCTCGGCGTTCGCTTCAGCGACAGCGCAGAGCAGGGACGCCTCAATCTGGAAACGCTCCTGGAACACCATCTTTACAGTCGTCCCGGACTTGAGATCATTCCGCAGGGCACGCCAACCAATAACACGGAGAAAGGCGGCGCGGGTTTTTCGTTCCGCGATGACCCTTCAAAAGGCTTCAAGCCATTTCTCAAGCAAGAGCCACTCTATGCGGTCGAAGCTGATCCACTTGCGCGCCGCGATGGGCAATGGCTGGCGGACACGCTTGGCATCAAGCATGATTTAGTACAGCGCATCCCTAACGCAGATGGAACAGACCAGATTGAATCACGCGCCATGAATCTGGCGCTTTGGCCTGCCACGCTCGGCTACATGATGAGTACACTTATGCAGCCGGTCTTTAGCAACGCAGACATCGCCTCAACGCGCAACTTCTTTACGCGCTATGTCAGTGGGCGCGGATGGATTCCCGCCCTTCGCATAGGCCGTCAGCCTTATGGCATTCTGCCGGTAACCTCTTTTAATAAGATCAACTGGGTGAACTCGACCAGGCTGCGGATTAACATCTTCGGAGGTGACCCATTTATATATCTGCGCCATCTCCACGGCATCCTGATGAAGATTGATGCGGATTGGAGCGACTTGCTCGAAAAGGTGGGCTACGTAGGGAAGTCCGGGGTCGGAGTTGACCCGCATCAGGTACTGCTCGACGTTCTGGGGTTGCACCCTACTTCAGTCGAATATCATCCACTCAAGGCCAACAGCTTTACAGCCCGTTTCAATCAGATTGCACTGCTGAGCTTTCCCATTGCGCTCTCGATGTTGAAGGAGTTCGATTCCGAGGCCGCGATGAATTTGCTGCGCTCATTCGGCTTTCCGATTGGGGCTAATCCTCAACTTTTGCAGTTGCTCTACCGCTCACGACAGCCTCGCCTGGACGGCCCGCTGATAGACGATGTGCCGCTCTCTGAGTCTGAGCAAATCAAGAAGACGGCGGCGGGCAAAAATTACATCGAATGGCTGCTGGATGCGGCGCGTACCAACCTCCAGACGCTACAGGAGGAACGAGGCTTCGATAACGATAAGAAGCCCGCGGCTATCTTGTACCTGATGCTGCGTCATGCTCTCCAACTCAGCTTGAGCTTCGTCGGCGTGCGGGAGAAAGCGAAAGCGCAGGGGCTTGAGGTTGCACCGGCGCTGCTGGTTGAACCGGAAGTAATCCATGTCCGCTCCGCGGAAAGGTTCAGCGAAAGTCGTTATGCGATTCTTCATGAGGAGATGCCACAGCGCCCGGGCTTGCGTATCGCCGATCACATCGTCAGTAACATATCGTTCATAGACCCGGACCTGAGCGAGCAGATGCAGGGGCTTGAGCATCTGACTCAAGCGTCCACGGCGCGCCTCGAAAGGGCTCTCGCCGAGCACATAGACTGTTGCAGCTATCGGCTCGACGCTTGGAAGCAGGGCTTCCTCAACTGGCAGCTTGAACACATACGACTGAGCGGCGGTGCAAACGAAAAGCCCGGAGGAGTCTTTCTCGGAGCATTCGGGTGGCTCGAACACTTGCAGCCTGAAAACAAAGTCCTCACGCCGGTCGAGTTGCCGGAGGATATGGCTTCACGCATCAATAAGCGGGGAGACCCGCCGCTGCTGCGCGACTCGACAAACGCCGGTCTGATACACGCGCCGTCGCTCAATCACGCCACAACTGCCGCCGTCCTGCGCAACGGCTATATATCCAATGATGGTCGCCTCGCAGTTGACCTCTCTTCACGGCGCGTACGCCTTGCGCTTGGTATCCTCGAAGGCATGCGCGGCGGACAGTCGCTCGGTGCGCTGCTGGGTTACCAGTTTGAACGATTCATTCATGACAACAGCCCGCTGCCTATCCGAGCGTTCGTCTTTGCGCTACGCAGGAAGTTTCCGCTGGTCGCCAACCAGATAGAGAAGACCAAATCAGAGACCGACTCGATTGAGAGCATCGCCGCCATGAACGTCGTAGATGGTCTCAAGCTGATTAATCACGTTCAGCGAAGCAACGTCAAAACCTATCCCTTCGGACTGAGCGACCTCCCGGCGGCCACAAATCCGGTTCATGTTGCGAGCATTGACCGCGCGTTGCGCCATATTGAGGATGTCAACGACGCGGTTGCCGATCTGGTGATTGCCGAAGGTGTACATCAGGCTGTCCTGGGGAACTACGACCGTTCAGCCGGTACGCTCGATGCCTTCAGCAAGGGGCAGTATCCGCCGGAGCCGGATGTGGTTCGCACTCCGCGCAGCGGCACGACGCTTACCCTGCGTACTGCCATACACCTGAATTCAGCGCCGCCGGCCAACCCTGTGCCGATAATTGCTTTGACGCCGATGGCAACAGCCGAACCGTCTGTCAACGACTGGCTAGCGCAGCGTCTGCCCCTGCCCAGCGACATCGGTTGTTCTGTCACCTTTACTGATCGCACGACCGATCTGGAGCAATCCGTCTTCATCAGCCAGCAGGATTTGGGACTTCACCCGATTGATCTTCTCTACCAACTTGAGGGGCATTCCGACCAGTCGCTGCGCTTTCTCGACGACCGAATCATCGCGCACCTGCACATCACTCAGTCTCCAAAGCTCGACGCCCCCATCCGCATACTCTATACGAAGCGTGTTCGGAACAAAGTGAACTGGTTTGAGCTACAAGCCTTGCTAAATAGCCTGCGTGTCCTTGTCGTTACGTCTCGCCCTCTAAGGGCCTCCGATCTCATTCGCCAGAACGATGTGCGAGCAGAAGATCAGCCGCCCAACACGCTCGACAAAGGTCGGCTCGTTACTATCGACGGCGATCTGCGTACCACGCGGCTGCCAGCAATTGATGCGCTGCTTGCAGCCCTGCCAGCCGCCATCATTGATACAGCCATCACACAGTTTGTTCAGGAGGTTTCGCGTCTGGCCCTTTACAGGTTACCGCAGACGGGCGTCGGCTTCGCCTACGAATGGCGCAGCCAAGTTTACGACGCCCTCAAAGACAAGCTCAAGAGACTTACTGATCGCTGGGATCAGCGCCTGTCCCGGTTTGAGCAGCTCATCAATGACTTCGACACACAACCCGGCCTGTCCGAGGAAGAAAAGCTACTCAAATTACAGGAAGCCGAGCTTCTCGTCAGCACTTCTTATATCTTTCCGACTCCGGTCGGTTCAGTGGCCTATCGAATTGATGTCGGAAACAAGGGCAGCGATTTCCAATCCAAACTAATTGATCTTAAGAACGTCGCGCAGACGCAGTTCTCAACTCTCGACGCCTTCTTGCAGAACCTTAAAGGCCAGATTCTCGACCAGTTTGATTTTAATAATCTTGCCCTTGATGAAGAGGAAAAGGAGATAGAGCGCTTCCGGCAGCAACTCATCTCCACGCTCGAAGGCTTGAAGGTTGAGATTGATAAGCGTCTCACCGCTGTAGAGGATTTGCTCGGCCCTATTCCAGCCGACCCCGTTCCGGTCGAAAAGCTACAGAAGGCCGCACGGACACTGTTCGGCGAAGATTTCCAGATGATACCTACCTTCACCTTGCCCGCTGAGATCGGCAACGAGATGGCTAACGCCTGGACGCATTCTACTTCGGGCAAGCTCACGAGTTACCTGACAGACGCCTCGCCCGCTGGCCTCGGCTTTGATTTTCCTGTTGATGACTGGCTTCACGGCGTCGCGCGTGCGCGCGGTAAGATGAAACATTGGGAGAACGTCATCATCCTCAGCGAAGCCTTCAACGCAAAGTCTCCTCAATTGACGCCATTGCAGTTGCCCTTCATGGCCGACGAACGCTGGCTCGCGCTTGAAATACCGCCCCCGACACAACCCGGAGCGCGCACAGTCCAGGGCGAACGGCTGCTCTATACGGCACATTTCACAGAGGACTTCAACAAGTCAAAGCCGGTTTGCGGGTTAATGGTTGATGATTGGAATGAAGTGATTCCTGAGGCGGAAGAGACCACGGGAGTTACGTTCCATTACGACCGTCCCAATTCTGAGCCGCCCCAGGCGTGGCTGCTCGCCCTGCCCGCCGTGATGGACGGAGCATGGTCGTGGGCTGAGTTGCTCGACGCTGTCAATGATACGCTCAATGAAGCCAAACGTCGTGCTATCGAACCATCACAAATTGCTGCGACCGCTTATAGCTGGTTTTTGCCAGCGACCTACTCGCCCTATACCTATCCCGAAATCTCTATCTCAAACAACCTGCTTCGCAACCGCGATGTCTATAAAAAAACTTAGCGAGAATGAACTGTTATGGTTGATAAGAGCACCGTTTTGAATCTCAGCGCAGCTCTTGAGCTGCGCGCCTTTCCGGCCGTCACGCGCTGGAATCGCTTGGAAGGCCGCCCGCGCACGCACAACTTTGATCGTGCCCTGCGTGCCGAAGTACGCGACGCCTTATGGATGCTGACCAAGCAGTGGCAGATGGGTGAGTTTCGCGGAGATGATGCAGGATCCCCCGTACTGGCTCGCATCTGCGCGGACTTCATTAAAATTGACCGCTTTCAGGCTGGCACGGGTGCGGTGGAGGAATTTTCTCTGGCCGAGCCGCTCGAAGCCAAAGTCGAACGACGGGCGATTCCATGGCAGGCCGGTCAACAGAAGCTCTCGCTCGATTTGCGTCTCTTAATCGGAAGGCGTTGGCTGAAGATGCTCCGGCAATCAGCCAATGAAGCAGGCGGCCTCTCGACGGATTACACACAGCCATACAGAGACCTCTACAGCATCGTCGAGCCTAACCCGGATAACGAAGCGGATGCGGCGGTGTGCGCGCACGCGGAAAGCTGGCAGCAGACAAGCGCGGCTGCTGGCCGCGCCATGGACGGCTTCGCCTTCCTGGAACATCTCGGCGACCCGGCGCATAAAGCCTCCGACGGCATTGCCCTCGGAGTTGTCGGCGATGAAACACTGCTCACCGATCTGGCTAACAGGCTCCAGACCTGGTTCAACCAACTGTTCTACCAACCGCCCGCAGCAGGCAATGATGCATGGCTCCCAAGCAAGCTTGAGTATCAATTCGGATGCTCAGCGCCGGATGGTGCGAACAATCGCGTGCTGCGTGCCGAAGAATATTATCAGGGGCATCTGGACTGGTACGCGCTCGAACGCGCAAATCAAACGCGCCTTGATGAAGACGCCGTTTCCGGTACGCTGCCGGAGCGTAATGTCAACACATTCATACCCGTCTCAATCGTTTTTGAGGGAATGCCTGATAATCGTTGGTGGGCATTTGAAGACCGTCGAACCAACTTCGGGGAGGTCAAGCCGGACACACCTGAACTCGGCAAATTGCTCTTGCTAGAATTTGGCCTCGTCTATGCTAACGATTGGTTTGTCTTTCCTTACACGCTTCCGGTCGGTTCGATCACCACCGTTAAAGGCATTGCTCTGACAAATGTATTTGGTGAGCGAATATGGATTGAGCCTGCCGCCGATCAGCCTCAGCCCGAGTGGCAAAGCTGGAGTCTTTTTCAACTCACAGGTTCGTCCCGTGTGGCATCAAGTCTCATACTTTTGCCCACACTTACACAAGTCCAGGAGAGTGTTCCGATTGAAGAGATTGCACTCATACGCGACGAAATGGCAAACCTTGTGTGGGGCATCGAACGCCGGATTCCTCTTCCTAGCGGAGACGGAAAGGCTGGCGCGGAGGCAGCCCGCGAGTATCGCCAGCAGTTGGAGCGCATCATCGGGCCACCACCTGCTCCACCGCCGCCCAAGGCACCTATTCGCTATCGCTTGATGAATACGGTGCCGGAAAACTGGATACCTTTTATTCCAGTCCATCGTGGCGGTAGTGTCCGCGAGACACAGTTACAGCGCGCGGCTCTGCCCAGACTGCTTGGGCCTACTCCCGGAGATTTCCAAAGAGTGAGGCCGCGAACTGCCTTGCTCAGCGAAGGTCTCGAAGCGAAGCCCATACGCAAGCATTATTATATTGATGAGGAAGAGGTGCCACGCGCTGGAGCAGTGGTCAGCCAGTCCTACCAGCGCACCCGCTGGGTT
Organism: Pyrinomonadaceae bacterium; assembly: GCA_036387475.1. GTDB lineage: Bacteria > Acidobacteriota > Blastocatellia > Pyrinomonadales > Pyrinomonadaceae > DASVTR01. The sequence goes on from DASVTR010000023.1 coordinate 112,088, forward strand.
GGAGGAAAGGTGTTCACCTGGCTGGGCGTGCGCAAGCAAACCGGACGAGGTGAAGGCTCAAGCGGCCTCGCCTTCGATCAGCTTATTGAATCGCAGAAAATCTGATTTCGGCTTGAAGCGAGTGGTTCCCTAGCGACGGACGGAGTGAGCTTTGCACAAATATTTAAATGGAATGAATAAATGCGCGCGAATTATGCGGCCCTTCTGAATAATGTGCACAGCCCCGCGACGAAGTCAACAATTTGGAAGCAGGAAAGCTGGCGATTCTGGCAGGTACGCCAAATAGTGTGAAAAGTGGAAGGCCTCGGGCGCTGGGCGACGCCCGTAAGTTGTTGAAAATGTGGCGGAGAGGGTGGGATTTGAACCCACGGTGGCCTTTCGACCACTCCGGTTTTCGAGACCGGTGCACTAAGCCACTATGCGACCTCTCCGCACAGGAAACGATGAAGTAGGAACGATGAAGGATGAACTATTAAGAGCTAGTCTTTCATTCATCATTCATCGCTGTAGCGTTCATCGTTGCTTTTTGTCCGGCGGGCGCGAAAGAAAGCTTGCATGATGGCGCGGCATTCGGTTTCGAGCACGCCGGACGTAATTTCCAGTTGATGATTCAAAGAACCTGTATCGCAGATGCCGAACTGCGTGTGAACTGCTCCGGCGCGTTCGTCTCTCGCGCCGTAGACGAGCCGACGAATTCTGGCTTGAACGAGCGCGCCCGCGCACATCGCGCATGGCTCGATGGTCGCATACATGACCGCACTGTTGAGCCTGTAATTGCCTGCGGCCCGCGCCGCCGCGCGCAGGGCAACTATCTCGGCGTGCGCTGTCGGGTCGCAATCCATGCGTGTGCGATTGCCTGCGATGGCTAACAATCGCCCGTCGCCTGCGACGACGCACGCGCCGATGGGCACTTCGCCGAGAGATGCTGCCTCAGAGGCAATTCTCAGAGCCTCGCGCATCCAGTGCGCGTCCACGTCCGCCTCCGCGCTCTTCGGCTTCATAGTGCTCTCAAGCGACCGTTCATGCAAAGTTAGAATATAGGGGGCGCGTAAGAAAGCTGTCAAGCGAGACACTTTTTGCTGCTTTCGACAGCCAACTAATCTGCGTTTGAACGCCTCACATCTTGAGTGCGGCTGATAGCAGCCCGCGCAGTTTGAATTGGTCTGTTCAGCGAATAAGTCAGCCGCGAGAGCACGTCGCGTGCTATTATCTGTAGCGGTCGCCAAAGAGCGCGGGCGAGCGCATCGCGCTGAACGCGCCGACAGCAGAGAGAATCAGGTTGCAAGTCAATGAGCAGTGAGATACGCTCGAAAGGCACGGGGCCGCTCCCCAATACTGAGCGCGGCTCAGGTCGCCTACGCCCCCCCGCCACATCCGTCTCCTCAGCCGCCGACACGCCTCGCGCCAGCAAGAGCGGGCCGCTTCATTCGCCTTTAAAGCTGTCTCCGAGCGAGTACAACACGGCGATGGTTCACTTCTATCGTGGCGAAGTACAGCGCTCCAATACATGGCGCAACCGTCTCGATACGACGACCAACTGGGCCGTCATCACGGCTGGCGCGACGCTCTCCTTCGTCTTTAGCTCGCCGAGCAATCCACACTTTGTCATTCCCATCAACTCTATTCTGGTCGCCATCTTTCTGATAATGGAAGCGCGGCGCTATCGTTACTACGAAATCTGGTCGAGCCGCGTCCGCGTCATGGAGACGGGCTACTTTGCGCCGATGCTCGCGCCCGGCGGCTCTGAAGTTTATGACGAAGAGTGGGCCGCGCATCTGGCCGCAGATTTGATAACTCCGCATTTTACAATCAGCGAATGGGAAGCGATTGGGCGGCGGCTGCGTCGCAACTATCTCTGGATTTTCGCGCTGCTGGCGCTCTCCTGGAATCTGAAAGTTTATCTGCACCCGCTTCCGGCTTACAATTTTGATGTCTTTCTTGATCGCGCCACGGTCGGCTTAGTGCCCGGCGCGGCCATCCTGATAGCAGGCGTGATATTCAACGTGGCGGTCTTTCTCTTTGCCGTCTTCACTGTCCGCTTGCGCGAAGCGACAGGGGAAGTGTTGCCGCGCCACGAATTCGCGCTCCGCCCCTTACATGCCGTCACAAACTGGACGCGCGCCGCCGCTGCCGCCAGCTCACGTCGTCGCGCCACTACGCGCCGCGCCAAGCAGGCACGCCAACGCGTCCGCACCAGCAGCACCGCGACCGGCGAATTCAAAAAACTTGACATCTCGGAAGTACCCAATAGAGAGATTGTTAAGGAAGAGACTATCTTGAAGTAGTCAGTGGTCAGTGGTCAGTGGTCAGTCAAAGAAAAACTGATTCTTCACTGACCACCAACCACTGACCACTGACCACTGTTTATGCTTGAACTCGATGGGCAAAGGCTGTCGCTACAGCAGGTGGCGGATGTGGCGCGGGGCGCGGAACGGGTTGGGCTGGCCGAGCAGGCGCGCGTGCGCGTCGAGCGTGCGCGTCGCATCGTCGAGAAGATTATTAACGAGGGGCGCATTGTTTATGGCGTCAATACTGGCTTCGGCAAACTCTCGGACGTTCATATCGCGGCGTCTGAGTTACGCCAGCTACAACTCAATCTCGTGCGCAGCCATGCGTGCGGCGTCGGCCCCGTGCTTTCCGAAAGCGAGACGCGTGCGATGTTGCTGTTGCGCGCAAACGTGCTCGCGCTCGGCTACAGCGGCGCTCGCCCGGCTGTCATCGAAATGCTCGTCCGCATGTTGGAGCGCGGCGTTCATCCCGTCATTCCCGAAAAAGGCTCTGTCGGAGCGAGCGGCGATCTCGCGCCGCTGGCCCATCTGGCGCTCACGGTCATCGGCGAGGGCGAGGCCCGTTATCGCGGCGAAAGAATGGCAAGCGCCGCCGCGCTCCATGCGGCAAAGCTTGAGCCTTTACAGCTTGAAGCAAAAGAAGGACTCGCGCTCCTAAACGGCACGCAGGCGATGTGTGCCGTTGGCGGACTCGCGCTTTATCGTGCGCTGCGCCTTGTACGATTGGCCGACGTGGCGGGTGCGATGACGCTCGAAGCTTTGAAGGGCACGCCCGCCGCATTCGACGAGCGCATACATAACGCACGCCCGCATCCGGGACAAACAATTGTGGCCTCTCACCTGCGCGAACTCTTGCAGGAGAGCGAAATCAGAAACTCTCATCTCGAAAACGACCCGCGAGTGCAGGACGCTTACAGCTTGCGCTGCATGCCGCAGGTACACGGCGCTGTGCGTATGGCGCTAGACCACGCGCGCGAGATTGTCGAAACCGAGACCGGCTCGGCTACAGACAACCCGCTTGTCTTTGCAGACGGCGAAGAAGTCTTGTCCGGCGGCAATTTCCACGGCGCGCCCGTAGCGCTCGCGCTCGACTATGCGGCGCTGGCCTTAACCGACCTCGCCTCTATCAGCGAGCGCCGCATTGAGCGCCTGGTCAATCCAGACCTCAACGAGGGGCTTCCGGCGTTTTTGACGGCGCATCCCGGCATGTCTTCCGGCTTTATGATTGCGCAGGTGACAGCCGTCGCGCTGCTGTCTGAAATGAAGGTGCTGGCGCACCCGGCCAGCGTTGACAATTTGCCAACCTCAGGCGGCAAAGAAGACCACGTCTCGATGGGGATGACGGCAGCCGCGAAGCTACGCACCATTGTTGACGATGCCGAACACGTCATCGCCATTGAGATGCTCGCCGCCGCCGAAGGCTTAGACTATCGCGCCCCGCTGTTGCCCGGTCTTGGTGTTCGTCGAGCTTACGAAGTTGTCCGCGCCCGTATCCCGCGCCTACAGCATGACCGCGCGCTTGCGCCCGACATACAGCAGATTGTCGAAGCAATTCGCCTTGACGAATTTGCGGAATAAGCCCTACAACCCTTCGCGCTTTCCGCTCTTTTCTGATATTAAATTAAGCGACTAAATCAATTTCAGCCCGCGACTGTCGGGGATAGTGCGTGATGTGTGTTGAACCGCTCTCTCTCAGGCGTCGGCGGCTAATTAACTGACGGGGGAATAATTTCATGTCCGATATTTTTGATGATAGAAAGAAGGCTCTGGAAGAGGATTATTTCCGGCGCAAGGAGAAAGAGGCTATCGAAAAGCTGCGCGCGAAGATGACCGCCGAAGAACAGGCGAGAGCAGAGGCCGCCGCCAAACTGCAATGCCCTAAGTGCGATGGGCAACTTCAAGCCGTCATGTTTGAAGGCGTAGAGATCGACACCTGCGATAAGTGCGGCGGCGTCTGGCTCGACGCCAACGAACTGGAAGCACTCACCAAACGCGACAAGAGCGGTCTCTTCGGTCGCCTCTTCGGAGGCTAGTGCTAAACGCAGAAGTCAGGGGGTCAGGAGTCGGAAGCCAGAATAATCGGCGGCAACCGCTTTTATTTGATTTTCTTTCTTCCTGATTTTCTTTTCTTCTGGCTTCTGAATTCTGGATTCTGAATCCGTAGTTGAGTCATGTCTTCATCAAGAACAGTACGAGCGCCGCGCGGCGCAAAGCTTAATTGCAAGGGCTGGCATCAGGAGGCGGCGCTGCGCTGCCTGATGAATAATCTAGACCCTGATGTCGCGGAACGGCCAGAGGATTTGGTGGTCTACGGCGGCGCTGGCAAGGCTGCGCGTAACTGGGCGGCGTTTGAAGCGCTCGTGCGCGAGTTGCAGCAACTTGGCAACGACGAGACGCTGCTCGTTCAATCCGGCAAGCCCGTCGCCGTCTTTCGCACACACGAGTATGCGCCGCGAGTGCTGATTGCCAATTCCAATCTCGTCGGCGCTTGGGCCAACTGGGAAAACTTTCATGAGCTTGAGCGCAAAGGCTTGATGATGTACGGCCAGATGACCGCAGGCTCCTGGATTTATATTGGCACGCAGGGCATCGTGCAGGGCACGTTCGAGACGTTCGCGGCGATGGCCGATAAGCATTTCGGCGGAGACCTCGGCGGCAAGCTCGTCGTCTCAGGCGGGATGGGCGGGATGGGTGGAGCGCAGCCTTTGGCCGCGACCTTAAACGGCGCTGCCTTCCTCGGCATAGACGTTGACCCGGCGCGCATCGAGCGGCGCGTGCGCGATGGCTATTGCGACCGCCTCGCTCTCACTTTGGATGAAGCGCTGGCGATTTGCGAGGATGCGCGCGAGCAAAAACGCGCGGTTTCCGTCGGCCTTGTCGGCAATTGCGCCGAAGTATTGCCGGAACTCGCGCGGCGCGGCGTAGAGGTTGACGTTGTGACCGATCAAACGAGCGCGCACGACCCGCTCAACGGCTACGTTCCAGAAGGATTGACGCTCGAAGAAGCAGACGAGTTGCGGCGCAACGACGCGCAGAGCTACATCGCGCGTTCGATGGCTTCGATGGCGCGGCACGTAGAGGCGATGCTGCGCTTGAAGCGCGCGGGCGCTATCGCCTTCGATTACGGCAACAACATACGCAAGCAGGCGCTCGACGCAGGATGCACGGACGCCTTTGAGATTCCGGGCTTCGTGCCCGAATACATACGCCCGCTCTTCTGCCAAGGCAAAGGCCCGTTTCGCTGGGTCGCTCTCTCTGGCGATGCGGAAGACATACGCAAGACTGACGACCTCGCGCTCGAACTTTTTCCAGAAGACCGAACGCTCAATCGCTGGCTGCGCCTCGCACGCGACCGCGTGCAGTTTCAAGGGCTTCCGGCGCGCATCTGCTGGCTCGGCTACGGCGAGCGCGCTCTGATGGGCGAAGCGATTAACGATCTGGTCAAGCGCGGTGAATTAAAAGCGCCCATCGCCATCGGGCGCGATCATCTGGATACGGGCAGCGTCGCCTCGCCGTTTCGTGAAACCGAGGCAATGAAAGACGGCTCGGATGCCATCGCCGATTGGCCCATCCTGAACGCGCTTTTGAATACGGCGAGCGGCGCAAGCTGGGTTTCGTTTCATCATGGCGGCGGCGTCGGCATTGGTTATTCTCTGCACGCGGGCCAAGTCTCCGTTGCGGATGGCACGGACGAAGCGGCGCTGCGTCTGAACCGCGTGCTGACGAACGACCCCGGCCTCGGCGTTGCGCGCCACGTTGACGCTGGCTACGAGGAAGCCGAAGAGACTGCACGCGATAAGGGCATTCACATTCCACTGCTGGACGCACCGACGCCAAACAAGCTGTTGAACGATTGACAGGGATAGATGATGAGAAAAGTCCGCGCATTATCTTTACCGCTGCTCTTCATCCTGCTTTTGACATCTGCTTGCTACGCGCAACAGGGCGCGGGCGTTGGCTGCGTGAGCGATGTCGGCGATAAGGGGTCGCTGAAAGATTGTTGCGCGGGAAAAACTTGTGTTCAGACTGTTCAGTTCAAGAGCAAGCTCGTCGGCGCGACGCTTCCTTATAAAGTTATTCTTCCCGTCGGGTACAATCCGCGCGAGGCGGCGCAGACAGCGCGCTTCCCCGTCATCTATCTGCTGCACGGTTTCGCAGGCCATTACGATAACTGGACTGGACTAAGCAAGCTTGCCGAACATGCGTCTGCATACAACTTCATCATCGTCACGCCCGAAGGCAATAACAATTGGTACACGGACAGCGCGACCGTGCCCACTGACAAATATGAATCCTACATCCTGCAGGAGTTGATACCTGATGTTGAGAGCCGCTACCGCGCCATTCAGTCGCGCGAAGGACGCGCCATCGCGGGCCTTTCGATGGGCGGCTACGGAGCTTTGAAGTTTGGCTTTAAGCATCCAGAGACGTTTGCTTTCGCCGCCAGCTTGAGCGGCGCGATGGATGCGTCCTCCTGGGTGGAAAGCGACCTGCGAAACTTCGGTGCGGAGTTACCGCGCTCGGTCATGGCGACCTTTGGGCCTGCCGGAAGCCAGACGCGCGCAGCCAACGACCTGATTAGGATTGCGCGCGAATTCCCGGCGGCGCGCTTTCATCAGCTTCCCTATTTTTATCTCGACTGCGGAACGGAAGACTTTCTGATACAGACCAGCCGCAACTTCTCTGCGCTGCTTCTCGAACGAAAAATCCCGCACGAGTTCCGCCAGCTTCCCGGCAGCCATAACTGGGCTTACTGGGACATGCAGGTGCGCGAAGTCATGCGCGTCGCCGCGCAGAAAATCCCGCAAGCGCGCCTGTCATCCGTCGCACGCTTGCAGCAATCGCCGCGCCCTGCGGCTTTCGCGGCACATCTACTGGCTACCATAGACAATGCTCGCACGCTTCGTGCGCAGCGCGCGTAATCTAAAAAGGCCGTCGGGCCGAAGAGGACGTACATGAGACGATTAGTAAAGAAAACGGTGCTTGCCCTAATGCTCTTGCTGCTCGGCTTTTCTCATGCAGCTTTCGCTCAGGGTGAGAAAGAAACGTCCGCCGAGCGCGTTCGCGAGATTCAGGCAGCGCTGACGGAAGCGAAGATTGACGGCTGGCTCTTTTACGACTTTCGCGGCTCAGACCCGCTGGCTTATCGCATTTTGAAGCTCGACCAGCGCGGCATCACCACCCGTCGCTGGTTTTACTACATCCCTGCGACGGGCCAACCCGTCAAGCTCGTCCATTCGATTGAGCGCGGCAAGCTCGACCAACTGCCCGGCAAAAAGCTCATCTTCCTGCCCTGGCAACAGCTTCACGGATATTTGCGCGAGACTCTAACAGGGCAACCTGGCAACGGGCCAAGCGCCGCAAAGCGCGAAGCGAAAGCAAAGCGGATTGCGATGCAGTATTCGCCGAACAACGACATTCCCTATATGTCGCGCGTTGACGCGGGCACGATTGAATTGATTCGCTCTTTCAATGTTGAAGTAGTCCCCAGCGCAGACCTCGTGCAGCAATTCGAGGCGGCGATGACCGAAGAGCAGCGAGCCTCGCACATGGAAGCGGCTGACAAAATTCACCGCATCATTATGGACGGCTTCCGTGAGATTGCGCGACGCATGCGCGCCGCTGAGCCGACGACCGAATACGACATACAGCAATTCATGGAGCGCCGCTTTGCGGAAGAGAATCTGACGAACGACAACGACCCGCCGATTATCGCTGTTAATGCGAACGCCGCCAACCCGCACTATCAACCGACGCGCGACATCAACGCGCCCATCAAGCGCGGCGATTTCGTGCTCTTTGACGTGTGGGGCAAACTGAAAAAGCCCGGCGCAATTTATGCAGATCAAACGTGGACGGGCTATGTCGGCGAGAGCGTGCCCGAAGAGTACACGCGCATCTTCAACATCGTGAAGGAAGCGCGCGACGCGGCGGCCAAATTCGTGCAGGAGAGCATGCGTGCGGGCCGCAGCATCAAGGGCGCAGACGTTGACGACGTATCACGCGGCATCATCAAACGCGCTGGCTACGGCGCGCAGTTTCTGCACCGCACGGGCCACTCCATCGGCGAAGAGGTTCACGGCAACGGCGCAAACATAGACAATCTTGAAACCAAAGACTCGCGCCGCATCATCGCGCGCACCTCGTTTTCCATCGAACCCGGAATCTACCTCGAAGGCAAGTTCGGCGTTCGCTCCGAAATAGACATGTACGTCTCCGAACGTGACGCACAGGTCACAGGCCAGCCAATACAAACAGAGATAGTTGCCATACTCAAGGGTCAATAGCCAGTTTTCAGTTTTCGGTTTTCAGTTAAAACAAAATTAATCCTGACACTGAAAGCTCTTAACTAAAAACTGAAAACTAAAAACTGAAAACTGTTCATGCTCAACTTCGCTATCCAAATGGCCCATGATGCAGGGCGTATCCTGGCCGACCGCTTTGGCCGCGTAATGCAAATCACGCACAAGAGCGACATAGACATCGTGACGGAAGCAGACCTTGCTTCGGAGCGCCTGATCGTCGAGCGGATTAAGAGCTATTACCCGCGCCATACAATTCTTGCCGAAGAATCCGGCGCGTCGCGTTCTGAAGGCGCGAGCGAGTGGAAGTGGATTGTTGACCCGCTCGACGGGACGACCAATTACGCCCACGCCTATCCTTGCTTCTGCGTCTCCATCGGGCTTGAGCATAATGGAGAGATGGCGCTCGGCGTCATCTACGACCCGATGCGCGATGAGACGTTTGCCGCCGAGCGCGGCGAGGGCGCAACCTTGAACGGGCGGCGCATACGCGTCTCCGAAGTCGACGACCTCAATCAAGCGATGCTCTGCACGGGCTTTCCCTATGACGTGCGCGATCATGGCGACTTCGCGCGCCACTTTCACAACTTCATCATGCACGCGCAGGCCGTGCGGCGCGACGGCTCGGCGGCGCTCGATCTGGCTGCGGTCGCCTGCGGCAGGTTCGACGGTTTCTGGGAGGAAGGCTTGCGACCCTGGGATGTCGCCGCCGGTGTGCTCCTGGTAGAAGAAGCGGGCGGTCGCGTCTCGCACTACGATGGTCAGCCCTTCGACATCTACACCCCACCCATTATGGCTAGCAACGGCCTCGTCCACGAAGCGATGATGCACGTCCTGCAACTACCGTAAGAAAGTGAACAGTGATAGGTGATAAGTAAAAGAAAGCAGGTTTTTCTTTTCCTATCACCTATCACTGTTCACCCATCACTTTCTTCTGAGATGTAATATACTGGCGTTATTCTTCTCTGAAGAATTGAGGTCGCGCGGCGGTTTGAGCCTGAAGAAAGTTGACTGTAGATGATTGCTCCTGACACCCTTTTACAGAATCGCTATCTTGTCCAGAAACAGATTGGGCAGGGCGGGATGGGAGCGGTCTACGTGGCGACAGACCAGCGCTTCGGCAGCACCGTCGCCCTCAAGGAGACTTTCTTCGACGACCCGAATTTACGCAAAGCGTTTGAGCGCGAAGCGCGGCTGCTCAATCACCTGCGTCACCCCGCTCTGCCGCGCGTCAGCGATCACTTCGTTGAAGAAGACGGGCAGTTTCTCGTCATGGAGTTTATCCCCGGCGCTGACCTCTCGGAGATGCTGAAAGAGAAGAAAGCTCCCTTTCCACTCGCAAGCGTGCTCGACTGGGCCGACCAACTTCTCGACGCGCTCGATTATCTGCATACTCACGAACCGCCCGTTATTCATCGCGACATCAAGCCGCAGAATTTGAAGCTGACGGCACGCAATCACATCGTCCTGCTCGATTTCGGCCTGGCGAAGGGCACGCCTTTGCAGGCGGCTTCGCGCGTAACGGCGACGGGCAGTCTCTTCGGCTATTCGTTCAACTATGCGCCGCTCGAACAGATGCAGGGCGCAGGCACAGACCCCCGCAGCGACCTCTACAGTCTGGGTGCGACACTGTATCACCTCTTAACGAACGTCACGCCGCCCGATGCCCTGACGCGCGCGACCGCCATGGTTAACGCTGAGCCTGACCCACTGCGCCCAGCCAATGAAGTTCACTCGCAGGTGAGCGCGCCCGTCGCGCGTGTGTTGATGCGGGCGATGGCGCAGAGCGCGGCGCAGCGTCCGCAGACTGCCGCCGAGATGCGCGAAGACTTGCGGGAGGCACGCCGACAATTGAGCACCGACGATGCTCAGGCTATCGTCCAACCGACCGCGGACGCCAAGTTTCACGAACGCGATACGCAATTGCTCGGCGCGCGAGACTCGAACCCGGCAGCCGAGGCGGCAACGAATGTTAAAGGAGCGGGCACTGCTGCCGCCGCTCTGCATGAAGCCGCGACCGTCATTCAACCCGCAGCCCCCGCAGGCAAGTCCTCGCCTCCTACAGCACACACGGATGATGACGAATCCGTCGTCACGCGCGTTAAGTCAACGCAATCGCAAGCGCCGCAGCGAAGCCTTTCAGGCCGCACGCTCGGCATCGTTATCAGCGTCGTGCTGCTGGCGGTCGTTGCCGCCGGAGCGCTCTATGTTTTCAAACGGCAATCTACGACACAATCTCCGAGCGTCCAACCGCTTCCGACTGCGAGCGAACAGGCTCAGCCGACTGCGACCGCGCCAGCCGAAGCGCAGAATCCCGCTCCGTTGCCTGAGCCGTCCGCGACGCCAGCGACCACACAGCAGGCCAATGATGCGCCGAAGAAAATCATCATTCGTAAGAACACCAAGCCCGGCGCGAAAGAGCAACCGGAAGAGCCGGACGATGTAGAGCCTGACATTCCGGAAACGCCCGACGAGCCGGACGTAACGCGTCATCCCGGCCTCAGCCCGGAGCAACGCGCGGAGATTGCCGAAGAGATTAAGCGCGCAAAACAGGCTGCGCGTGAGGGCGAGCAGCGAAGAAAAGAGGCGCTGCGTCTTCAGCGAGAACGGCAAAGAGAGCGATTGAGAAACCAGCGCAGGCAACAACCGACGCCCCCGCCCTACTGAAAATCTACGGCTCTCAACATAAAAATCCAGTGGATTGAACCGCCCACGACCTCGCGTTCGCTGCTCTCAGGTGCACACTATAGTTGCGGCGCGGGCGCTTTCGCTTTTCGGAGTCCTCGTCCTTATTATTTCCGATTCCTGTTAAAATTGTAGAAATTCTCCTGCGACTTCTAGTATATTGATAGTGGCTATTAGTTCCTCGCGCCGCGAGTCTTAAGCCAAAGCCCAACACTTCAACCCGCCCTGGGCAATAATTTGTGACAGAGGAAACCCGCGCATGATCTCACCTGAGACTCTTCTACAGAATCGTTATCTCGTTCAAAAACAGATTGGTAAGGGCGGCATGGGAGTGGTCTACATGGCGATTGACCAGCGTTTCGGCAGCAATGTCGCGTTGAAGGAGATTTTTCTTGACGCCCCGCATTTGCGTAAAGCCTTCGAGCGCGAAGCGCGCCTGCTCAATCACCTCCGCCATCCTGCTCTGCCGCGCGTCAGCGACCACTTCATAGACGAAGACGGCCAATTCATCGTCATGGAGTTTATCCCCGGCGCTGATTTATGGGAGATGCTGAAAGAGAAGCGTGTGCCGTTTCCGCTCTCAAGCGTGCTCGATTGGGGCGACCAACTGCTCGATGCGCTCGAATATCTGCACGGGCACGAACCCCCAATCGTTCACCGCGACATTAAGCCGCAGAATTTAAAGTTGACCGAGCGCGGTCGCATCGTGCTGCTTGATTTCGGTCTGGCGAAGGGCACGCCGTCGCACCTGACGACTGCGACCTCGCCCGCCAGTGTCTTCGGTTACTCATTCAACTACGCGCCGCTCGAACAGATGCAAGCCTCAGGCACAGACGTGCGTAGCGACCTCTATAGCCTGGGCGCGACACTGTATCACTTGATGACCAATGTGATACCGCCCGATGCGCTCACGCGTGCGACCGCCGTGCTCAACGGAGAGCCTGACCCTTTGCTCCCGGCTGATGAAGTGCAGGCGCAGGTGACTGAGCCTGTCGCGCGCGTGCTCGCGGCTGCGTTGGCCCAGAACGCCGCCAAGCGCCCGCAGACGGCAACGGAGATGCGCGAAGCCCTGCGCGAAGCGAGCCGTCAAAACAGCGCCGACGCTCTTTCGCCGATTGTTCAACCAATCGCAAGCATCAATCCGAAAAAGCAGACCGCGCAGTTAATTGGCCCACGCGCCACCAAGCCTGTCACGAGTTATCAATTGAACGATGAAATGGCATCGTCGAAGATGGCATCGTCGCAAAATGCCGCGACCATTGTTCAACCTACGCCCGCGGAAGGTAGGCCGCAGCATTCGAGCGCAAGCAGAAGCAGCCCTGAATCTTTCACAACAAGGATTAGGACAAGCAAACCGCCTGCGCCTGAGCGCCGTATGTCTGGTCGCACAATCGGCATCCTGATGAGCGTCGTGCTGCTGTTTGTCGTCGCCGCAGCCGCTTACACTTTCACGCGCCAACCTTCGACGCCAATTCCGAGCACCCAGACAGTTTCCTCCCCGTATGAATCACAGACTCCAACTGTGTCCGCCGCCAATGAAATACAAGCTCCCGAAGTCTCGCCGAAGGTGGCGAGCGCACCCGCTTCGTCGCAACAATCCGGCACTGCGCCGACCAATTATTCGCAAAGCAATCCCGTAGATAGCCCAAACTCACAGCCCGAAACGCCCGACAGTAGTGCTACAGCAACTCAACCGAAAGCGGGTGAAACGACCGCCGGGCCAAGCTCAAATTCTTCGGGGCTGACGCCGGAAGCAGAGCGGGCGCGGCAGGCCGATGAGATACGCCGCCAGAGACGCGAGCGGGAGGAAGAAGACATACGCAACAGAAGAGCGGAAATGGATAGAGAACGGGCCAGAGAAGCGGAGATGCAGCGGGAGAGAGAAATGCGCCGGGGAGAGCCGCCTCCGCCGCGTCCGGGCTTTCCCCCGCCACCGCGCAGAGATGGTCGTCCGCCGTATTAAAAGTTTCGAGCGCAAAGTGCAGAGTTTAAGTTAAACGGGATGGACGGACTTTAACTTTCTTACAGGGCAGAGCCGATGGTTTCGGCTAGGCGGTGTGTCTCGCGGCGCGCGGCAAGGCGCGCGTCTTCGCCCGGATGCTGCGCGATTGTCTGAAGTGGATGGAACACGATTTCGATTTTTGAGAAGCGCGGCAGTCGATAACCTTTGGGCCAGACGCGATGCCCGCCGCGAATCGTGACCGGCAGGATGGGCACACACGCTTCCAGGGCGAGCCTGACCGCCCCGTTCTTAAATCTCATCAATTCTCCGTCGGGCGTGCAGCGCCCTCCCTCCGGGAAAATATAAACCGCGCCGCCTTCGCGCAGCCATTGCAGCGAACGACGAATCGCCGTCGGGTCGCTCTTCTCCAACTTGATCGGCCACGCACCGAAGAGTCCCATGAATCTACCGATCACGGGCCAGTCAAAGCTTTCGTTCCACGCCAGATAGCGAGTCGGGCGCTTAATTGGAACGGAGACCCAGAAAGGGTCTATGTAGGTCTGGTGATTAGAAGCGATGATGAAGCCGCCGCTCGCAGGGATGTTTTCGACGCCGCTGTAGCTAACGCGCCAAAGCACGCGCGACAGCGTGTGGACGACGGGGCGAATCGCATTAAGCGTCCACTGCGGGAGCACCAGCGGCTCCGGCTGCGCTGCGTTCCTTTTCTGCCGCGCCATTTCTGTGCTTGTTTCACTCATAAAAAGAGAGGTCAGCAGTCAGAGGTTAGAGGTCAGAGGTCAGTCTTCGGTTTTTTTAACTAACCTCTGATCTCTAGCCTCTGCCCTTTGCTTTCTATAATTTTCGCTGAGGCGCGTGACGACTTCGCCCGGTTCGCTTTTGTCGGGCGTGCGAGGCTCGCGCAGAGCCGTGAGTCCGGTGACGGCCAGTTCCTCCCACCATTCCGGCACGTCGCGCTCGGCCAGAAAATCCTCGTTCCAGCGCTCACAACGCTCGCAGGTAAAACCACAGTAGGCCCGCGCCTCTTCCTTCGTCAACCCGATGCGCATGCGCGCGTTGCAGTCCGTATCGACGGCGCAGCGCCGCTCTATCTCGACCAGCAGCACTTCGCGCGGAATGAAGATATTTTTCCATTTACTCATTGATTCATTTGCTCATTGCCGCTGCTTCGTCCTTCATTGAACCAATGAACCAGTGATTCAATGAATCAATTCATTATTCGATTCCTTCGAGCGGCCACTCTCGATCTACGAATTCCAGGTGAAGGCGCATGATGCCGTCCGGCCCTGCGCGGCGCGCGCGCACCGCCGCGACGACCGCCAGTTGGTGTTGCACGCTGCTCAGACGAATCAGGCTCCCGCGCTCTACGTTGAGCGTGGTGAAGACGGCTGCGCCGCGACGGCTGATGTTTTCCGTCACGGTCGTCTCGCGCTTACCTATCTCGCCTCTCTCATCATAGACTTCGACGGTTACTTCGATCGGCAGATTAAAGCGCGTTTGCGGGCGCGGGTCTGTCGAGGGAGCGTGTTTTCCTTCGTGCTCCACCATCTCGCGCAGCACCCATAACCCGCCTTCCGTGACCGAGCCTGCCACTTCATAGCGCTTCGTCGGGTCAAGCTCGTAACTCGAAGGAGGACGCTTACCGATGAAGGCAACGCCGACAGCGAAACGAGCCGTCTTCTCGGCCTGCGCCAGCACGCTCATATTCCGCACCAGCGACCAGACACGATATTGCGGCTCGACGAAATCAAAGCACCTGAGTTGTCGCGGCATGGGCATCGTCAGGTGCATCAAACGGCCCGGCTCAGTAGGCCGCGAAAGAGAGAAGCGCGCTCCAAACGGCGTCACGTCAATCAGGCGCGTCATCTCCACCCACTCGTAATCTTCGCGCTCGCGGCAATGCACACGCACGGGCAGAGACAACTCCAGCCGCTCGCGCAGTCGCTTGGATTTTTCGTCCCGCTTCATACCCCTTGCCCGCGCCTTATTTGAAGCCTCAGAGCGGCTTCTCCGAAGACTATATGTTGGGTCTTTCCGAGAGCCGCCCGAAAGGAGCTAAAATCGCGCTCAAAGCCCGATAATTATTGGGGTTTTGCCTCCTTCGGAATTGCCAAAAACCCTCTTTCCGGGTACAATATATCGTACTTCAACCGAGCTGCCCGTGCAGTATCAGACGAGTATTGGATAACCCTTATTTTGACGAAAATTATTCCGCGCAAGTCGGCCTCAACCAGGCGCGAACGCTTTAAGTTTGCCGCTCTCTAGCAGCGGGCCTCTGGCGTGCCGCGCGCGGATTGTACCGGAAAGGTTCTTTTAATGGAAACAGTCACGGAACGTAATCACATCACTATCGAAGAGGAAATGAAACGTTCGTACCTCGACTACGCGATGTCCGTCATCATCGGACGCGCGTTGCCGGACGTACGCGACGGGCTTAAGCCCGTTCACCGCCGCGTGCTCTGGGCGATGAACGAGCTTGGCAATCAATATAACAAGGCTTACAAAAAGAGCGCCCGCGTGGTTGGCGACGTAATCGGTAAATACCACCCGCACGGCGACACTGCCGTGTATGACACCATTGTCCGTCTCGCGCAGGATTTCTCCATGCGCTATCCGCTCGTTGACGGGCAGGGTAACTTCGGCTCCGTAGACGGCGACGCGGCGGCAGCCATGCGCTACACGGAAGTCCGCATGGCGCGTTTGACAACAGAGATTCTCGCCGACATCGAAAAAGAGACGGTTGATTTCAACCCTAACTACGACGAATCATTAAGCGAGCCTTCGGTCTTGCCGACGCGCATCCCGAATCTGCTCGTCAACGGCTCTGACGGCATCGCCGTCGGCATGGCGACCAAGATTCCGCCGCACAATCTGACGGAGGTTGTTGACGCGACCATCGCGCTCCTTCGCAAGCCAAACATTGATATTAAAGATTTGACGAAGATAGTCACCGGCCCTGATTTTCCCACGGGCGGTTTTATCTACGGCGGCGAGGAACTCAAGCGCTCTTACCTGACCGGGCGCGGCGTGATACAGATGCGCGCGCGCGCAGGGATTGACCGCATCGGTCGCGGCGCTCACGAGCGCGACGCCATCGTCATCACGGAGATTCCTTTTCAGGTCAACAAGGCGCGGCTCATCGAACGCATCGCCGAACTCGTCAACGAAAAGAAGCTGGAAGGCATCTCGGATTTGCGCGACGAATCCGACCGCGACGGCATGCGCATCGTCGTCGAACTCAAGCGCGACGCCGTGCCGCAGGTCATTCTCAACAAGCTCTACAAGCTGACGCCGATGCAATCTTCCTTCGGCGTCATCAACCTGGCGATTGTCAACGGCCAGCCGCGCGTCCTCGACTTGAAAAAGATGCTTGAAGCGTTCGTTGACTTCCGGCGCGAGGTCGTGCGCCGCCGCACGGAGTACGAACTGCGCAAAGCAAAGGCCCGCGCGCACATCCTCGAAGGCTTGACCAAAGCGATTGACGCGCTCGACTACATCGTCACGTTGATTCGCAACGCTTCCTCGGTTGACGAAGCGCGCCTGTGGCTGACGGGTAATATGGCGACGATGAATCAGGTGAAAAACTGGAAAGGCATCCCCGGCGACCTGACTCTGGCGGGCTATCTCACGAAGCTTCAGAAGACGATGAAGCGGCTGGAGTTTTCAGAGTTGCAGGCGCAGGCCATTCTCGATTTACAACTGCGCAGGCTCTCCGCGCTCGAACGACAGAAGATTCAAGACGAGTATGAAGGCATCATTCGCCTCATCGCCGAGTTGGAAGAGATTCTCGCTAACGAGAATTCCTTGCGGCGCGTGATCGTCAAGGAACTCGAAGAGGTCAAGAAGGATTTCGGCGACAAGCGGCGTACGGAGATTGTCGAAGAAGGCGTCGAATTGTCTATCGAAGATTTAATCGCGGATGAAGACGTGGCGATTACAGTCACGAACAGCGGTTATATCAAGCGCACGCCGATTACGACCTACCAGCGGCAGGGACGCGGCGGTAAAGGAAGATTCGGCGCTTCGACAGGCAAGAACGGCGACTTCGTACAGCATCTCTTCATCGCTTCGACGCACGCCTACATCATGGTCTTCACGGACAACGGGCAGGTCTTCAAGCTCAAGGTGCATGAAGTGCCGGACGCTGCGGCCTCCGCGCGCGGCAAGGCGGTCGTTAATCTCATCAACATTCCTTCGACGCGTAAGCTCGCAGGCGTTGTGCCCGTCCGCGAGTTCTCGGAAGGCCGCTACGTCGTGATGGTCACGCGCAAGGGCGTGATTAAGAAAACGTCGCTCGCAGAGTTTCAGAACATACGCACGAACGGCATCAACGCCATCAACATTGATGACGGTGACGAACTGCTCGACGTAGTGCTGACCGACGGCACGAAGCGCATCTTCATCGCCACCAATAACGGTCTGGCGATTCGCTTCGACGAAAAGGACGTGCGCCCGATGGGTCGCGCAACGCGCGGCGTGCGCGGGATTGATTTGCGTAAGGACGACTTTGTTGTCTCGCTCTGCGCCGTCTCCGCAGACGACAACGAGCGTATGCTTTCGGTCTCCGAGCAGGGTTTCGGCAAGCAAACAAAGATTACGGACTATCGCTTTCAATCGCGCGGCGGTAAAGGCGTCATCAATATGAAGACGACCGAAAAGACCGGCAAGGTGGTCGCCGTCTTCCCTGTTGACGAAGAGTCCGAGATAATGATTATCACGCAACAGGGCAAGCTGATTCGCATTGAAGCCGACAGCATTCGCAAGACCGGGCGCTCCGCTTCGGGCGTCCGCCTCATCAAATGCGACGGCGGCGACAAAGTGACCAGCGCCTCGCTCGTCGAGGCCGCGAGCGAAGAGGCTGGCGTGGAAGAACAAACTGTCAGTTAAGTCTGATGATTTAGTTCAGGTCAAAAACGGCGGAGTTAAGCTTGTAACTTAACTCCGCCGCTTTTTTCAAAGTAAGCGCAAAGATGTCCAGCCGCGACGATTCCCCACCCGAACACACTGCGCACCTCTACTGGCGATGCGCATGCCTTTCACACAAAGCCACACTAAATCACACGAAGCAGCGTGTATGTTCGCGTGACTAAGTTGATGGTTTCGCAGTCTTCGTCTTACGTCTGACTCACGCTATTCAATGATGAAAGTCGACTGCTGCGTAGCAACGGCCTTCGTCGCAACGTCCGTCGCCGTGACTCGCAGGGCGTAGCTACCCGCTGGCAGTTTGTCGAGAGAGATTTCAGCCCAATAGGGCAGGCGCGCTTTATCCGTCGTGGTGTCAGTCGGAAGCCGTGACGGAGGCATGACGACGACCGGAACATTATCACGAAAGATGCTCGCTTGAATCGAGACAGCGGGCGCTCGACCCTCTTGCGCCGCGTTGTAGACGTAGGTTTGAAAGCGCAGCACGGAGGTGCGCGCGAAACGATGATCTACGTCTACCATTATGGCTCGCAGAGAGGTAGCAAACTTTTCGCCGCGTTGGGCGTCTGCCTGTTTGCGTTCGCCTAAGAAGAGGCTGCTGAGATTAAAGCGCCCGTTGGAGAGGTCTGGCACTTCGAGCCATTGCATTGCACTGCCCGTGCGCCCGCTATCGCGCTGGCGTACCGCGACGCGGACTTGATAGAGTCCGGGCGCGAGCGTTAGCTGCTGATTCCACACGATAGGCCGACCTTGCGCGCTGGCTTCAGCGTTAACCGTTAATTTCTGCTTGAAGCTGTAAAGAGCGCCCCGGTCGTCAATCGCCACTCCGAGCACGTCAACTTCCGTTTTCCGAGCTTCATGTGCCGGATCAGGCTGCAACGCGGCAGCATCAATCTGCATGGATGCCAGCAGCCGCATGTCGCCCTTCGGCGAGTTGATGTAACCGACCGAGAGCGCAACGGGCAGCGAGCGCAGGGGGTAAAGAGCGCCGAGCGCGGCCCGCAACTCATCATCCGGCCCGTCAGCGTGCGTAGCACCTGTTTTGTCAATTGTCTTACGCTTGACGGCGGGCGCGGTCGGCGCTGCGAGAAAGCCGCGCCTGACCCTGACTTTTAAATCCGGGCGATTCCTGATGCTGACAATGATGCGGGCTTTACTGCTGCGCTGTTCTTCGTTTCCGGGACGCCACGCCAGCAAGTAATAACTAGACGATTCGCCAAGCGCGCGCGTGAAGCTTTCCTGAAACGAGTTTGAATTGAGAAAGGCGCGCCCGCCCGTCTCGCCTGCGAGAGTTTGCAGCGGCTCTTGCGTCGCAGCCGTTTCGACGAGCAAATTACGCGAGACGCTGCCCGTAAAGTCCGGGTAATCGTTGCGGCTCGCGTCGGTCGTGGCATCGGCGAAAGTGCCGCGCGCGTCAATCGGATAGACGACAGCGCCGACCTGCGCCGCCGTCCGTGTCACTTGCCGCAGCATCTCGAAAACGTTTGAGACGCGCGGGTCTGCCACGAACCCATCCGTGATGAAAAAGACGATTTTACGTCCCGGCAAAGGCGCTGACGAACGCATCAGGCTGAGCAAAGCGCCGAGCGTATTGACCGTCGCCATGCGTGATTGCGCGTTGATCTGTCGGACGCGATTCTTGACCATGTTGGTAGCCGTCACTTCATCCGTCTGAAACTCGGCGGCTGTCGCCTGCACCAGATAGGTGAACAACTCGCTATTGAAATGCTCGGAGACCTGCGCCGCGTCAGACTCGCTGATAGCCACCTTGCTCACGATGGTTTCCGGGTTACGGCGATTGTTAAGACGCGCGGCGGCTTCTCGCAGCATCGCTTGATTCTCCGTCAACTGCTGTAAGAATCCGATTTGCCCGCTCGTCGAGACAATCGCCGCGCGGTCGCTCTGGCTCATCTCGTTGCCAATAAAGTTGAAGAGCGCTTTGCGCACGCGCGCGAGATTATCCGGAGCGAGATGCACGTCGTCTATGAAAAAGAAGATGACCCGCCCGTGCACAACCGTCTGTTGTGAAGGCGAAACAGTCCGCGCGCCCGGCGGGCTTGTTTCTTTGCTCTCCGCCGTTCCCTCCTCCGCTTTGCTTGGCCCAATGACAGTCTCAAAGAGAGAGATACTCTGAGGCTTTCCCTCAACCCTCAACTCAAACTGCTCGCGTGTCAATCCGTCAACGAAACGGCCTCGCTTATCCAGCACGGTCACGTCCGTCTGCACCAACTCCGTATTGATGCGCACGACATCATCCGTCTGGCCTGTCGAATTTCTAAGGGGTGTATCCTGCGCCCGCGTAGAAGAAAAAGGCGCGACGAGCCAACAGAGCGCAGCCGCCAGCAGAAGACGCGGCACAAAAGCCTTCGGCGCGTGCATAGTGGATGACCTTTCAGATTAGACTTTAGTAGAGCGGGCGTTAAAACTGCACTTCAGCCGCTTTGATGCCGCAAAGCTGCGGCTGGTGCGCCCTCGTCCATACTTCATAGACACAAAGTGGCACGCGCTTCGCTAATTGAGGCTGCGAGCGAAGAAGATGGCGTGGAAGAGTTTGCAGCAGGCCAGGCGCGACTAACACAAAGACCAAGCGGCGAGACGGTAATCGATTCACCGTCTCGCCGCTTGATCTTTTTTACTGAAGTTAATTTGCTGCGCTCTCAGCGTTTCGCTATTTCCCGCGCAACTTCTTGATGATCTGAACGGCGTTCGGATTATTCTCAGGGTTTAACGCCACTGCCTTCTCGTAATTCTTGAGGGCTAGTTCCTTGTTCCCGGCGTTCATGTAGGCTTCGCCGAGGCTGTCATAGGTGTTTGCGGAGTGCGGGAAAGCCTCTACGTTGAGCTTGAAAATCTCAATCGCCTGCTCAAGACGCTTCATCTCCATCAGGCGATAGCCGAGCGCGTTGACCGGAGTTTCAATGTTCAGATAAGCATTGGCCGGGTCATTCTTATATTCCCAGAACAGCTTTTTCGCAAGCTGTACGTCGTCCTTTAGGAGCGCTTCGGTCATCGCTTCCGCCAATTCTTTCTCCGGCGTATAAGCCATGATAGCCTTCATCGCCGGGTCAACGTTGTTGCGGTAGTCTTCCGAAGTGAGTTCGGCGGCGATGTGTGGGCCTGTCCACTGACGACGGTCGCGCGGGTCAAGGTTCTGCCACCAGAGCGTCGAGACGCGAACGACGATGCCGCTATTAGGTAGCTCGATTCTGGCCGGGTCGCCGTAGAAGTTGACGTTCTCGCCCGTCGGTTCACCGACGAAGATGGTGTTGGTATATTTCTCAAGCTCGTTGACTAGATTCTGCGCGGCAGAGTAGGTGCGCCGACCGATGATGGTAAAGAGTTTTCCGCGCTCGTCCACTTTGGATTTGATGATGCCCAACAGCAGCGGGCGGTTGAGATAGTTATTCCCTCCGCCGTTGCGACGCATGTCAAGGACGAAGCGGTCGACAGGATTCTTCTCGACGAAGGCGAAGAGGCGCTTGGCAAAATCGCTGATGCTCTCGTCCGGCTTATCCTGCACCCCGTTGTACTGCACATAGACCGTTTTAGTCTCAGGCAAATACTCGAACCAGTAAAGATTTTCGGGGTCTTTGAGGTAGAGCGGGGTGGGCGCTTGCGCCCCGTCGCGCGCGTCAACCCAGCCAGCGGGCTTGAAGAAGTTCGTGCCGTGGCCGACGGGCGTGGGTCTGGTAAACGGCTGTACCTCGATTGTGAACTGCTGCCCGTTGCGCTCGATGACATACGTCGCGCTCTCCATGTCTTTGATGAGGCCGACCGTGTGCAGCGCTTCGGGAGTGACGAGCGCAAACGGCGCGCCGCCCTTAATGCCCATCTCGTTGTCGTGAAAAATCAGTTCACGGACGGAAGCCAACGCTTGCTCGGCAGTCGCGTTGCCGACTTTGACGACGCGCCCGCCGACAACGTTAGCGTATTTCGGGTCTGCCGCTTGAACAAAGAGGCCGTCTTTGTAGTGATAAAGGGTCAGTGGGTAGGAGCGGAAGTTGATCTTCGGGTCAAAAGGATAGCTTTGAATCGACGTGTGCCCGTCCTTTACCATCGCCACGATACGTCCAAGCTCAACGATAATCTGATGCCGTGCGAGCGTTGGGATGCGTTCGTCCAGACGCTTGACGGCGCTTTCAAACTGTTCGCGCGTCATCGAGTGAAAGAGATTGCGATGCTGCCGGGGCATCTCTGCGGCCAAGTAGCGCAAGTCCTGACGCCATTTTTCGATTTCAGTCGCGCCGAGCGGTGTGCCCGAATGGTTGCTGCTCTGTGCCAGCAGCGGCGTGCTCGATAGAACGAGCATGAAAACTGTAGATAATAAGATTTTGATTGTTTTCGTCATTGTGCTTTAACCTCAAAAGTGCGGATTGGCAAATAGCCTCTTGCGTGAGCGACGCGCCACCGCTGGCTAAGGTTCGCTCTCTTGCAAACGGCTATTCGGATGTGAGTTTTAAACGGCCCGGCGCAAACCCTCAGCGGGAGGCTCAAGGCCACAATTACCCGTCTCTGCTAAGAAAACACCACGGCGCTATATTTTGTGACAATTTATTTCTTAGCCGTGCGCCCGTGAGTATTAACGATTTGCCCGCTTTGTTAGTTTCCGGTTTGCCGCAATAAATTCTCCGGCGCGCCTTCGCCTTCGACCCAGACTTCGCCGTCCTCGTAAAATTCTTTCTTCCAGATGGGGACGGTGCGCTTGAGTTCGCGCATGGCCCACTCGCAGGCTTCAAAGGCGGCGCGGCGATGCGGTGCGCTGACGGAGATGCAGACGCTCGTCTCGCCGATTTCGAGTCTTCCGGTGCGATGCACGATGCCGATGTGCGCGATCTCGAAGCGCTCGTGGGCCTCTCGTCCGAGTCGGCGCATTTCGCCGAGGGCCATCGGAGCATAGGCTTCGTAGACTAAATAGAGTGTGCGTCTCCCGCGCGTCCACTCGCGGACGTAGCCGTCGAGCGTGACGGTCGCGCCGCACTCCGGCGGCACAACGCGGCGCGCGACCTCGCCGACATCAATCGGCTCACTCGTTAACTCAAAAAAGCTTGTCTCCGCGTCTACGCTTTCCTGGGTCAACGCGTCGTCTGCGCCGCCGCTAACAGGTGGGAAGACGGCCAATTCGTCTCCGTCGCGCACCTGCGCCTTTGGCTCGGCATACTCCTGATTGACGGCGAACAAGAGAGAACGCCGGAAGCGTTGCTGCAGTAGAGGAAAACGCGCCAGCACTTCAGCGAAAGCGCTCTCTGTATCGGCGGGAGCGGTGAGTTCTAACTCAATCTCGGAGTCTCCGACAGCTTCGCGCGCCGCTCCGAAGAAGAGGACGCGGACGCGCAATCGTCCCACATCTTCGCTCCCTTTTTCCGTCTCTTGTTTTCGGCTGCTTGTCATTCGAGGTCTATCTTTTTACCGCCGTGGCCGTTGCCTTTCGCAATCTCGTGCATCCGCGCGCGTTCTTCATAGCTGGCGAGGGCGCGTGCGAGCAAATCGCGCAGCCGCTCCAAGCGTTCCGCAGTCGAACGTAGCTCAAGCAATTCGAGCTTGACTTCGTTGCTCAGTTCCATTGCCGCTGCGATAAGAAAGGAGAGGCGCTCCGGTTCTGTGTGAGGTAATTCGGGTAGCCCCGCGCGGTCGTCGTTGATGGTGCGCACAGCGCGCGCTATCCGCATGAACATCGAGGAAGTTTCTTCGACACGTTGCGCCAGCAAGTCTTCATCCTCTGCTTCGTCTTCAAAGAAAGAAACTTCGGCGACAAGATAAGGGTCGTCGCGCTCGACGTAAGCTTCGACGCGATAGCGTATCAGTCCGAGCGTCAGCACATTCGAGCGCCCGTCGGGTAGCTGCTGCACCTCCGTCACCTCCGCCACGCAGCCCAGATGACCCGCTGGCGGAACTTCACGACCCGACGCTTCAGCATCGAAAAAAGAGAGGCCGAACAGATTGTCTTTCGCGCGAATATCTGTGAGCATCCGGCGATAACGCGGCTCAAAAATATGCAGCGGCAGCGGGACGCCCGGAAATAAAACGAGCGGCAGCGGAAACAGCGGCAGATAACGCACGCCGCTCATTCTCTCCAGAGCTTCACTCATAACGAAACGATGAAGGAGGAACGCGGAACGATGAACTTAAGAGCATGTCTTTCGTTCATCGTTCCGCGTTCCTCCTTCATACTTTGGCTGTGGCATTGCGCTCGATGGCGCTCAAGGCCGTGGCTGTCGGCGCGTGTTCGAGTTCGGCGGCGGTTGCGGCTTGCTGCTCAATCTCACCTTGAGCATCGCCGTCAAGTTTTTGTGCGATTAGTTCGATAATCTTGTCGGGCGGTTCGCTGCTGAGAGCCAATTGCTTTGCCCTGATAACCAGTTCGGCCATCTCTTCTGCGCGATGCTTGTAGCGATTGTCGCGCGCGATGAGGTCTTGGATAATGCGCCGCTCGCGTTCCTGCCGTGGCGCTTGCGCGTCGAGTCCGGCGGCGATGGCATACTCAACCGGCACGCTCTGGTTGCGCAACATGACGTGCAAAGCATTGGTGCGCTGTTGCGCTTCCTCGCGGATGCGCTTGATTTCCAGCAGCGAGTTCTTAAAGCCCAAGCGCCCGCGCAAAGTGATTTCGATAATCGGCGCAGGCGCATCTCCTTCGGGGTCGTAACGTCGCGCTTCGCGCTCGACGGTTTCCAGCACGCCCGCAGTGACGGCCTCAGCATCGACAATCCCGCTCACGTCGAACGAAAGCCTTTGGAACGGTCGCTGCGTATAGTCGCGCAGGTGCTTGGCCTTCACGTTGAATTGGTCGTCCACTTCGACCAGAAACGCGCCGCGCTCTTCCTTGTACTCGTCAATCGAACAGGCTTCGAGCGAACCCGGATTGAAGGCCCAGTTTTCAATCTCGAAACGTTTGTGCGTGTGGCCGAGCGCGACGTAGCCCGTCAGGTGCTTCAACTCCTTGAGCGTCGCAATAGGGATGGCGGGCAGATTCGGGCGATTGAGTTGGCCCTCGATGTCCGTGTGCAGCATCAGAATATTGAAGCGCCCCTCTGTGCTCGCGCTTCTGAGCGCGTCGGCCAGCATGGGGATGGCTTTGGCGGCGCTCGCGCCGTACCAATGTGAGCCGAAGATACGCGCGCCAGCGATGTCTATGTATGAACCTGCATGCTCTTCCTCATCCCAGGGCACGAGCGTGAGGCGTCCTTCTTCGTCGCGCGCAGGCTCAAGCAGTGTTAAAAATCCCCACTGCGAAAGCGAGCGCATCCAGCTAAAGTCTGAAGTGGCGTCGCGCTGGTCGTGGTTTCCTTCGATGGCGATAACAGGAATTTTTGCTTCCTTCAAAATATCAAGCCCGGCCATCGCGTGATTCATCGCCTGCGGGTCAATGTTGCGGCGGTCGAAAAAATCTCCGACGATGAGCACGAAATCAACCTCGTTCGGAATCGCGTGATTGACAATCACGTCATGCCACGCGCGAAAGAAATCCTTCGTCCGCTCATCCAGATGATAACGGCGACAGCCGAGGTGTACGTCTGCAAGATGGAGGAATTTCATAAACAGTTCTTCTTAAAAACCAACTCATTCATCATTAGCTTTAATATCAACGAAAACTCGTCCGGGCAGAAAGGGTATTATACGATATGGAAGGAATAAGCGGGAAAAGCAGAATCCAGAATTCAGAATCCAGGAGTCAGAATAATCGGCGGAAACCATTCTTCTGATTCTCTTTTCTTCTGGCTTCTGGATTCGTAGTTGACAAAGATGAAGCCCCCGCGACTCTAGGGCAGGAGTCTATTAGGCGGCGGGGGCTTCTGGCTCCGCGCTATGGGAGGGGATTCCATTTGCGCGGGGCGCTGATGGCCTCTCAATGGGGCGAGCGGCCAAAACTCGTTAACAAAGAACTTTTAAGTAGAGCCACAACAAATAACTTTTGATGATAGCCAAGAGTTGCCTGTGAGGAAGGCTCCTCCTGTGTCCTCGCATACCCCTACGCGAGCTTTTCATGCCCGATGGCATGTGTCCATGATCTCCCAATTCTTCGGGCCTGTGCCCTTGCGCTTCTCTTCATCTTCGGTGCAGCCGCAGCAGGTCTGGCTTGCCAGTAAGCGGCGCAGGCTCGGATAAACAAAGAGACAAAGAGCGCAACGTAAAAACCGATGATGCCAAATAACAGAATGGACTGTGCCTTACTCATGTCGGAAAAGGACGC
The DNA here is from genome assembly GCA_036387475.1 of Pyrinomonadaceae bacterium. Classification (GTDB taxonomy): domain Bacteria; phylum Acidobacteriota; class Blastocatellia; order Pyrinomonadales; family Pyrinomonadaceae; genus DASVTR01. The sequence continues at coordinate 138,434 of DASVTR010000023.1, forward strand.
GCGCGACCACTTCCTTTTGCCTTGCCTGAGAGCGCGCTCCTTGAAACCTTTTCAAACAACCTGTAGCTCGCGCTCGGTGGTAATGCGGCGCATCGTCGCCAGCAATTGTTCAATCTCGAAAGGCTTATCGAGAAATCCGTCCGCGCCGCTGCTGTGACAGGCCCGCTGCGTTTCCCCGTTGGCCGCCGAACTCAAGACCAGCACCTTCGACTGCGGGAAGCGTACCTTGATGTATTCCAGAATTCGCAAGCCCACTTCCGGCGTATCCAGCACGGGGGGCAGATGCAAGTCAAGGATCGAAACCGCCGGTTCGTAGATCGTGACGCGGCGCACAGCCGATTGCAGATCGTGGGCCGTCACCACCTCGTAATCATCGCACAGCGTCCAGAAGAGCTGCTGCGTGATCGCTTTGTCGTCATCCACAATCAAGACTCTGGGCTTCATCTTGATTTCCTCCTAATGCCTTGCAGCATAATTTACTGCAAAGCTCGTACCGCATTCGCCAGCAACAGAGAAACCTCCAATTACCGCAGGAAAACACCAGCCGCCCCTGAGCCGTCAGATAATACGTGTGCACAGTTGAAGACAGATTGGCCCGCAAGTGTCTACTTTTGTAGACAGCCGAAACAAGTCAGGAGTCCAGAGTCCGGAATCGAAAAACAATTTCTGTCTTATGACTCAGACTCTGGACTCCTGACTTCTGACTATTTTTCGATGTCTTCGGTTTCGTCTTCGTCTTCGTATTCGGAGAGCAGCCTATGCAGGTAGGAGCGGCTGATGCCCAGACGCTTGGCGGCGGCGACCTTATTGCCGGATTCCGCCTGAAGCGCGCTCTCAATCATCCGCCGCTTGAGGGCTGTGAGCGCGCCTTCGAGCGTAGTTTCGTCGGCGGCGGTCGCATCCAATGAGGAGCGCAGCATCTTTTCGGGCAGAAACTCAAGGCCGAGGCGCGCGGCGGGCGTCAGCACGACGAGGCGTTCCATCAAATTTTCAAGCTCGCGCACGTTGCCCGGCCAATCGTATTCCTGTAGGGCTTCGATTAGCGCAGGGTCGAGCGTGGGCCGTGTGCGCCCGTGCTTATCTGCGGCCTTTGCCGCAAAGTGAGCGGCCAACAGCGGAATGTCTTCATGGCGCTGGCGCAAAGGGGGTAACACAAGCGGCACGACGTTGAGGCGGTAATACAAATCACGACGAAAGCGCCCGGCTTCAACCTCTTGTTCGAGGTCGCGGTTGCAGGCGGCGATCAGGCGTATGTCAACGGCCAGCGTCTTCGTGCCGCCGACGCGCTCAAACTCGCGCTCCTGAAGCACGCGCAGCAATTTGACCTGCACGCTCGGCGTCAACTCCGTAATCTCATCCAGAAAGAGCGTTCCCTCGTGGGCCAACTCGAAGCGTCCCTTTCGCGCCTGCGTCGCTCCGGTGAAAGCGCCCTTCTCGTGGCCGAAGAGTTCTGATTCGATGAGCGATTCCGGCAGGGCCGCGCAACTGACGGCGACAAATGGCCCACTGGCGCGCGTGCTTTCCTCGTGAATCGCGCGGGCCAGCATCTCTTTGCCCGTCCCGTTCTCCCCGGTCAAAAGCACGGTCGCGCTCGTTCCGGCGACGGCCCGCGCTTGCTTGACCGTCGCTTCGAGTGCCGGACTTCCGCCAATCAGATGGTCGAAGCCCTTGTGCTTGCTCAATTCGGAACGCAGGCGCAGGATTTCGCGTTCCAACTTGTGCGCGCGTGCCGCCTGATGAACGATGAAGAGAATCTCTTCCGGCTTGAACGGTTTTTCAAAGAAGCCGTAAGCGCCGCGCCTGACGGCTTCGAGCGCGGCACGCTTTGAACCGCTTCCCGTGACGACGATGACGGGCACGGGCGGGTGCTTGGCGCGAGCCTCTTCGATGACCGCCAGACCTTCGGAAATATCATCCACCTGCGGCGGCAAATGCAGATCGCTGAGGACAACTTCGACGCGCTCGCGCTGCAACAACTCGACGGCCTCGGCCCTCGTCCCGGCTTCGAGCACGCGGTATTCGTCGCCGAGCGCCCAACGCAGTCCGCGCCGCACGGCGGTGTCGTCGTCAACGACCAATACCGTGACTTTCGTCTGCGCTTGCGTCTGCTCGTTCATCGGAATTTGCGTTTCTCTTGAGAGGCCGGAGATAAACTTCAAAGCTCTGGCGGGTCGGCTCGGTCAGACTTGCTCCTATTGAAGCGTCGTCGCCGCCCCCACGTTCGATCATGTCTTAGCTGGAACTTGAGAGGAATGCAATGCATGGCCCGTGAGAAAAGTCTTGAGGCCGCCTCAGGCGACCTAACTTCTCATTACGCCCCCGCGAATCGGGCTGATGGTAACACGACGCGAAAAGTTGCGCCAGCGCCTTGCTCTGATTTCACTTCGATTCTTCCGCCATGTGCGTGAACGACTTCGCGGCAAGTGTAGAGGCCGAGGCCGACGCCCTTTCTCTTCGTCGTCGCAAAGGGACGGAAGAGTCGTGTTCGTCGAAACTCCTCGCTGATACCTGGGCCAGTATCGGCGACGCTGAAAAAGATTTCCCCTTCATTTTCCGGCCCGGCTTCGATGGTCAGCGTGCCGCTCTGTGTGCCCATCGCTTCGAGCGCGTTGAGAATCAGGTTTTCGAAGACCCGCTCGATGCGTTCGGCATCGACAGAGGCAACGAGCGTCGAAGGCAAACGCACTTCGACCTGATGCTGCCGCTCGGCCTGTTCAGCCGTGCCTCTGAGCACGCGCTTAATATGCGGCACGAGGTCTGTCGGGCGCGGGCGCTTGTATTCGCCGCTGAGGCTCTCGACCGGCCCGCTCAATTTGGCGACGAGCGAGCGCAGCTTATCCGTCGATTCCTTTAAAGACTCCATCGCTTCGGCGCGAAACTCTTCGCGGTCAAACTGCTGTTCCATATTGCTGACAACCAGAGAGAGCGCGGTGATGGAGTTCTTCAAATCGTGCGTCAGCATCGCGGCCAGTCGCATGAAGGATTCAAACTGCTTCGTCTCTGCTTCGTGCGCAATCTGCTCGTGCAGGCGGTCTGTCATCTGGTTGAAGCTCTCGGCCAGAAGCCGCGTCTCGTCGCTGGAGCGCACCTCTATGCGTTGATCTAAACGCCCTCCGGCTATCGCCACCGCGCCCTCCGTCACGCGCTCGATGCTGCGCTCCATGCGTCGCGCAATCAACGTCAGCAAGACGGCGGTCAGGAGGCCCGCCAGCGCGGAGAGGATGATGCTTAGCCAACCGGCCCGCCGGACGCCTCGCAGGGCAGCCGTCTCGTTGTTCGCTATCCCCAGAGAAACGCCCGTCGCCCGTACGGGTTGATAACTCACAAGCCAGCGCTCATTCTCCGGCGAGTCAAAAGATTTCTGCCCGCTCTCGCCCGCCAGCATCGCATCGGCGATGGTCTTAAATGATGGCGGCATGATGTTCATGACTGGCCGGTGGAGCAGCGCTTCGTTGTTGTAAAAGACGACGTTTCCGCCGCCGTCGAGGACGACGAAGAGACGCGACTCGCTTCCGCCGTCAACGAAGTTAACGATGGCTGCCTTGCACAGCTTGCTGAGCTTCAAATCAACGACCAGCGCGCCGCGCGGCGCTTGGGCCGAAGCGTTTGCCATAAAGAGCGGTGTGGTCTGGCGAATGATTGTGCCGGAGGATTCCCGCGAAAGAACGGAGCGCAGCGGCGTTTGCTCCGCAGTTGTCCAGACGGTTTCGTTTGGGGCGATGTCGTTCGGTAGAAAGTCAGAGGTTTGATAATTGACTGATGAGACATTCGTCGCTGGCTGCGCGACCTCGGCGCGAAAGAGCGGCTTGCGGTTCGCATCGAGGCACGCGAGGGCCACATAACCACTTCGATTGTTGAGCAGAAAGGCTTCGACCTCAACACGCACTTCAGGTGGAATCTGTGCGCCCGCGCCGCCGTCAGGCGAGACGGATGAAGGAGCGGCTGTCGAGCCTGTTTGCGGCGCTTCCGGTCTGAATTGAGTGGTGGACGCTGATGCTGTTTGTTGTTTCGCCGCGTTGCTAACGTAATCTCGCAAGGAAAGCGAGCGCGACAGTGCAACCAACTCGGCTTCGCGGTCAAGCAGGGCACTCTCGATACTATTTGCCGCCGCACGCGCTTCGCGCTCGCCGTCCCGCCGCAGCAGGTCTTCCACCGCACGCACTCCGCTCAAATAATTAAGCACAGCGAAGACCAGCATCGGAACGATGCCGCACGCAAAGAAGACTAGAAAGAGTTTGGGTCGGATGCCCACGGGATTTGATTTTAGGGTAAAAGGGAAAGAGGTAAAAGGGGAAAGGGGAAAGGAAGATTGGATAGAGGCGAGTGGTTTTCCTTTTCCCTTTTACCCTCTTCCCCTCTCCATCTTTTACCCCTTTGTTTTTAGACCGGCAGGCGACCGAATTCGTGTAGCAGCGGAGCGAGCAGTTCGATGACGAGTTCGTGCGCCGCGCCGTTGGTGGCGACGATGCCGTTGCGGTTTTGCACGTCCGGGTGGTTGTAGCGGAGCGGCGCTCCGAAGAGGTCTGTTAATTGTCCGCCCGCTTCGCTGAGGATAATCTCCGGCGCGCAAGTATCCCATTGCTTCGTGCGCGGAGAGAGATGCACGTAGAGGTCGCACTGCTGTTCGATTATCAAGCCGATCTTGACGCCGACAGAGCCACGCCGCACTTCTTCCGTAATACCAAAGGCGCGCAGCACCCTGTCCATGCGCGGACTCCTGTGCGAACGGCTGGCGGCCAGACGCATACGCCCGACTTCGCGCTCGCTTGAGACCTTCCCACGCTCAGGCTCAAAGCCCGCTCGCTCAATCCATGAGCCTGCGCCCTCGGCGGCCCAGTAGAGCACGTCCGGCAAGGGCTGATAAACGACGCCGAGCACACTGCGGCCTTCGATGGCGAGACCAATCTGGACTGCGAAATCTCCGTCGCGCGCGATAAATCCGCTCGTTCCATCGAGCGGGTCTATCATCCAGACGCGCCGCTTCGTGAGCCTGCGCTCGGTATCAATTGATTCTTCGGCAAGGAGGCCGTCTGCGGGAAACTCGCGGCGGAGAGCCTCGACGATCAACTCGTTGGCCGCGCGGTCTGCTTCCGTGACGGGTTCGATGTGCTCGTCTGCATCCACTTTGCGCTCGACGAGCAGCGGCGATTTGTAATACTCAAGAATCGTCGCGCCCGCCTCGCGCGCCAATTTTAAGGCAAGCTGCAACTCTCGCTCGTAAGCATGAGCGGGAGCGACGACGGATGAAGGATGAGAGCTATGCTCATGGCTCATGGTTGGGATTCCTTTGGCAGACTATTTATGCCACGTCTTTCATCATCCGAATTCATCAATTCGGTCGCCGCCTCGCGGATGATGTCGAGCGTCTGCCGTATGTCTGCGCGGGTGGTGCGAAAGTTTGTGATGCAAGCGCGCAGGGCGTATCGCCCGCGCAAGGCAGCGTTGGACAGATAAGCCCGCCCGCCGCGCTGTATGGTGTGCATGACGCGTGCGTTCAGTTGGTTCAATTCGTCGTCGATGTTTTCACGCTCCGTTGCGTCTGCAATTGCAAGACGCGAGCGCACGCCGGGCGGAACGTAGCGGAAGCAGCAGATGCTCAACTCGACGGGCGCAAGCAACTCGAAATCGTCTGCTGCGCTCAAGAGTTCGGCGAGGTAAGATGCCAGCGCGTTATCTTCTGTGATGGCCCGGCTCACGCGCAGCGCGCCGTAGTAACGCAGCATGAGCCAGATTTTCAAAGCGCGAAAACGGCGCGATAGCTCTATGCCGTAATCCCAGAAGGCGTGTGCTTCTTCATCGCTCGCTTCATGAACCTTGATGTATTCGGCGCTGCCAGACGAAGCGAAAGCGCGGCGCGCCGCATCAGCATCACGAAAGAGTAGGCAGCCGCAATCGACGGGTGCGTAGAGCCACTTGTGCGGGTCGAGCGAAAGGGAGTCGGCGCGTTCTATGCCTGCAAAGAGCGGGCGCTTCGTTTCGTCCAGCGCCGCCAGCGCGCCGTATGCCCCGTCAACGTGAAACCACAGCGAGTGCTCTTCGGCGACGCGCGCAATCTCCGCAAGAGGATCGACCGCGCCCGTGTTCACAGTACCCGCGCTGGCGACGACGCAGAAGGGGCGCAAGCCCCGGCGCTTGTCGCCCTCAATCATTTCTCGCAAGCTTCGCACGTCCAGACGATAGCGTTCGTCCGTCAACACCAGGCGCACCTGCTCGCGGCCCAGACCGAGCACGTCCGCAGCCTTCGGAATCGAAAGATGAATCTGGTCGGAAGCGTAGAGGGTCATCGGCGCGCCAGCGTTCCAGAGTCCTGTGCGTGAAGCGTCAGTGTGCGCTTTCGTGCGATGCGCGATGTAGAGCGCGTTGAGATTTGCCATCGAGCCGCCGCTCGTCAAAAGGCCGTGCCCCTCGCGGCTGTAGCCGACCAGCTTTGATAGCCAGCGCACAACCGTCCTCTCAATCTCTGTTGCCGCCGGAGCGGAGCGCCAGGAGGTGACGTTTGAATTAAGAGCGGAAGCGATGAGGTCTGCGTAAGCCCCGACCGCAGTTGACGGCGAAGCGACGTAGCCGAAGAAGCGCGGGTGTCCGTTATGACGGCTCAACTCAAAGACGGTGCGGCAATCTTCCATCAAACGCTCGATTGACTCGCCCTCAAGGGGCAGCGATGCACGCAGCTTCTTTGCGACGCTAGAGGCTGAAGTGTCTGGAAAGACGGGCAAGTCGGAAACCTGCGCGAAGTAGTCAGAGACGAGCGCGGTTGCCATCGCAGACAATTCGTGCAGCGCTTCCTTCGTCACGTCCAGGGATGAAGAGCGTGCTGAATGTTCGTCCGCGCCGCCGTCCTTTAGCGGCTGCGGAGTGCTGCTTTCGTCTGCCCGCCAATCTGTCATTGATTTTCGTTACTACGGATAAAGTGTCTGCCTCCAAAGCTACCACAGCGCAAGCAAGCGGCTAAAGCTCTCTTGCGGCAACTCGCGGGCATGCGTATAGTTTCATCAAAATCTTCCCTTTATAATTTTTGCAAGGAGCGCAATATGAAAAGGACGAGCGAGGGCACTAAAACCGGGCGCGCGGGCGCGGGCGTTTCGCGCCGGAAGTTTCTGGAACGAGCTGCTGCCACGAGCGGCGCGGCCTTAATCACCGCGACGACGGCAAGCTTCCCGACGACGGCGCAGGAGTCGAAACAAACGACGACTAATCAACAGAGCGCGACGACGAAACCCGTCAAGCTGATGGGCAAGATGGTTGAGTACAAGAGCGGCGAGATGATGATTCCCGCTTACCTCTCGCGCTCAAAGCAGCGGACGGCGATGGGCGGCGTGCTCCTGATTCACGAAGTCTTCGGGCTTAACGACCACATCAAATTTATCGCCGACCGCCTCGCGCGCGAAGGCTTTACGACGCTCGCCCCCAACTTTTTCGTTCGCGCGGCAGAGCCGCCGCCGAAGGATGCGACGGACGTGGCGGCCTTGAGGAAAGCGGCTTCGAGCATTCCAAATGAAGTGGCGATTAAAGACATGCAGGCCGGGCTTGATTACCTGAAAACCGTTAAGAACGTGCAGCCGCGTTTCGCCTCCGTCGGCTTCTGCATGGGCGGCGGCTACTCTTATCAAATAGCGACGCACACACAAGACCTGGCGGGCGCGGTCATCTTCTACGGGCGCACTCCCATTGAACTCGTGCCGCAAGTTTCCTGCCCGCTGCTCGGACATTTCGGAGAGCTTGACAGCGGCATCCCGCCCGAAAAAGTGAAGGAGTTTGAAGAAGCGCTGAAGAAGGCCGGAAAGACAGCCGACATCAAAATCTACGCCAATGCCAAGCACGGCTTCTTCAACGACACGCGCCCGCAGGCTTACAACCCGGAAGCCGCCGCAGACGCCTGGGCCAGAACGCTCAAGTTTTTCCGTGAACGACTTAAAGCATAGAGTCAGGAGTCTGGAGTCTGAAGTCAAAAACGAGAACGATCTTTCTTTTGACTCCAGACTCCTGACTCCTGACTCCTGACCCCCAGAGGAGTATTGATGACCATTAACGGCTACGCCACGCTGGAAGGCACAAAGCGCTATCGCGAGCGCTTCAGGGAGAGGGCTGCGACCAACCATTTTCGTCTCGAACAAGACCTCTGGCTCTCGTCCATCGGCATCGGGACTTACCTTGGACATTGGGATGACAGCACGGATGAACTCTACAAGGGGGCTGTGGCCCACGCGGTCGAACTCGGCGCGAATTTGATTGACACGGCGGCCAACTATCGTTTCCAGAGAAGCGAAAGGGCCATCGGCGCGGCGCTCAGGCAGTTGATTGATAATAAAACGTGCGCACGCGATGAAATTGTTGTCTGTACCAAAGGCGGCTATCTGCCTTTCGATAGCGAGCCGCCCGCAGATGTCAGGAGCTACGTCGAAGAGACCTTCGTGCTCATGGGCATCGCGGGCTTTTCCGATATCGTCGCGGGCAGCCATTGCATGACGCCCGCCTACTTGCAAAGCCAGATTGACCAGTCGCTCGAAAACATGAATCTGGATTGCGTTGACGTTTACTACATACACAACCCTGAAACGCAGGCCCAGCTTGTCTCGCCCGAAGAATTCGACGCGCGGCTGCGAGCAGCCTTCGAGCGTCTTGAGCAGAACATAGCGGAAGGCAAAATCAAACGCTACGGCGTGGCGACGTGGAACGGCTTTCGCGTGCAGCCAAACGCGCGCCGCCATCATTCGCTCGAAAGAATGGTCGAACTGGCGCGCGAGGCCGGAGGCGATGAGCACGGCTTTCGTTTCATCCAGTTGCCCTTCAATCTGGCGATGCCCGAAGCGCTCGTGCTGCCGAATCAACCGCTCGGCGGAGAGCCTGCCTCCGTGCTCGAAGCGGCGAGCGCGCTCGGCATCACGGTCGTCGCCAGCGCTTCGATTCTGCAAGGCAAGGTGGCGCACGACCTCTCAGAAGAGATACGCGAACCACTCGGCTCGCTCTCGACCGACGCGCAGACGGCGATTCAATTCGTGCGCTCGACGCCCGGCATTACCACCGCGCTCGTCGGCATGAGCAACCGCGAGCACGTCGAAGAAAATCTGCAACTCGCACGCGTCGCGCCCGTGCCGCCGGAAGATTACCAACGCCTGTTTTCGCAACCGGAAGAGTAAGCAGTAAGTAGTGAGCAGTAAGCAATAACAGAAGAACGAAGAAGCGCAATGACTGCGCCCTTTTTACTGCTCACTGTTCACTGCTCACTTTTAACTGGAGATTCGCAATGCCTGAGCAAGAGATGAAATCCTTTGATGAGTTCTGGCCCTACTATGTGGCCGAGCACAGCCAACGGGGAACGCGTGCCTTGCATTACGCGGGCACTTTGACGGGGCTGGCGTGCGTCGCCTTGCTGGCGGCGCGCGGTAAGTGGAAATGGCTGCCGCTCGCCTTCATTCCCGGCTACGCGGCGGCGTGGGCCGGGCACTTCCTCATTGAAAAAAACAGGCCCGCCACTTTCCAGCATCCGCTCTGGTCGTTTCTCGCAGACCAAAAAATGCTCGCACTGATGCTCGCCGGAAAGATGGACGCAGAGATCGAGCGCCTGATGAATCAATCGCCGAGGAATGATTCCCAGCTTTGAGCTACAGGGTTTAAGTCAATCAAAGTCTTCTCATGTCCGACTTATCCATGAAGAATGAGCAGCAATCGGCCATCAGGGAAACTCTCTTCGGAGACATGCCTTTTTCTGAGTGGCCGAGCGATTCTTCAACGCGACAGCAAGATGAACCCTGGATGTCTTTCATCGCAGCAAAGAATCAACTCAACGCAGGTCATGAGGCGGAGGCAAAAGACATCCTCCGGCGCATACTGGACATGCAGAGCTTGGAGTCGCGTCACTATCTTCAGGCGTGGCATTTCCTGCGCAGTTTAGGAGAGCAGCCCCCTACCGCCGAGGCGAAACGTCTGTACGGGATTATCGTTGAAGTGGCCTTGCAGGACGGACTCGACATTGTTGCCGCCTACGCCGATCACACGGCGCGTTATTTCAATTACAGTGGGGCAGCGGTGATATGGGAAAGGCCGGATGATTCCCTCGACGCGACAATCGAAGCCCTCTTTGAAGCCGGACGAAAAGTGGCCGCACAGATTGGCCCGTGGGAAGACGTAAGGCCGCCCGCGCCGACAGAAGGAGAGGCGCGAATCAGTTTGCTGACGCCGAGCGGTTTACATTTCGGGCAAGCGCCGTTTGATGTTCTCGCAGCAGACTCTTTAGGCGGCCCGGTAATTTCATTCGCAACACGACTCATGCAGGAATTAATCGCCAAGACGGAGAAGGAGACTGCCTGATAACGATGCCCGTTGAGGCAGAGTATCAAGAGGGATTTCTTCTCGTCGTCACTTTTCGGCGGCGAAGGTTGTGTGGAAAGCTTGGGCCGGGCGGCGCTGGGATGCGTGCGGCTTCTTCGGGAGTGCGTGCGCGGCGGCGAGCGAGTTCGAGTTTGAGGCTCTCTTCACCGCGCTGCATCGTCCAGCGATGATTGGCGGCGAAGAGTGGCTTGAGGAGAAACGAGAGCGTGCGGATAATGCGTTTGTTGGCCTGCACAGTCCAGTCGTAAGTGATGTTGACGAAGGAGCCGTCCTGCTCGAACGTCCAGATGCCTGTGCCTTCGAGGTCGCCCGTCGCCTTCATCGTGAAGCCGTTGGGCGAGCGCGTTTCAACGGTGTGGAAGTTGATGCGCAGCGTGTAGGGCAGAAAGCCCCTGGCGCGCAGGGTGATGATTTTGCCTAATCCTCCCTCGCCTCCCGGCTCTAACTCTTCGACTTCCAAATACACGGAAGGCCACCAGCGCGGCAAATCCTTTCCGTCCTCGATTACATCCGAGACTTCCCTGACCGTGCCCTCAACGCGCCAGCGGTCAATGAACCTATACTCATTGCTCGGCATCGTGCTTCATCATCCATCGTCAAACTGCCCAAAGCATTTTCGTTCGTCGAGCGCACATAGTAATCGCGACCGACCAGCAAAATAAAGGTGGCGAGGACTAGATGAAAGATGACGGGAATGCTCTGGCCCGTCCAGCGCCGCTGCGGGTAAAGAGCCATCGTCAGGATGTAGCGCAGCACCATCGAGGTGAAGTAGAGCGCGCCGAAGATAAGCAAGTAAACGGCTGCGCGCCGCCGCGCCTTCGAGAAGAAGCCTGCGCCGCGCGTAAAATCCAGGCAGACTTTGCCGTACAGAATAATGACGACCGCCTGGCTCAGGAGAAGCCACGGATATGAGAGCAGGCCCGATTGCCACTCCGACATCGGCGGCAGAAATCCGCCCCAGCCGAGCGCGACCAACAATTGCCCCACCACTCTCAAGACGAAGAGAAAAAGGAGTAGCCAGAGCGTGAGAGTTAATCGCGACCGATGAGCCTGAGCAGGAGATTCTGGATTCATGCAGCCGCCGAAAAGCTGACGGCCCGCGAGGATTCGTCAACCGCTTCGATAGTGTGCAAAACGAACGGGGCATCTTCCGGGCACGGCTCTTGACACAGCAGCGGCCATTTGTATTGCGTGTCGCGTTTGCCGGAAGCGATGTGCCACCGCGAGATTTTGTTGGCCCAACCGGCGCGCATCAGGTGTAGTCGCGGCGCACCCAGCCGTCCTGACGCGCGCTTCTGTGCATACTCTATGTTGACAACGGCAAGAGCGCTATCAATCGACGGCAATACTTCAGCTTTCAACACGGCGGGCGTGACGTGTCCGCTGATTTCCAGGTAGATGTCATAGCGATTCGCAGCGTAATCCGGCGCGGCGCGAAACTGTTCGATGTTGAGAGAAGAGCGCCGTCTCACTTCATTAAGCGCGAGAATGAGGTGATTGACGTGCAGCTTTTCGCCAGTGATGCTCGCCGTCTCGCCCTCCTTGCGGACGAAGGCGACGAGCGGAGCGTTGTTGTAAAAGCCTGTCACTTCAACGATGTCCTGTATGCGGTAGCGGTAGAGTCCGCCCTGCGTCGTCAGTAGAATGCTGTAACGGCGACCAGCTTCCAACTCATGGCTCGACAGGATTGAAGGCTCGGCGCTCTCCGCTTCCTGCTCAGGAATGAACTCGTAGTAGTTGCTTCGGAGCGCGAGGATGCCGGATGGCGTGTGATCCTCGAAAGGCACTGTAAAGCGCCCCTCGCTGGCGATGTAGCCGAGGTCGCGCAAGGGAAGAGCGCCGTAATCTGCGGCCAGCTTGTGCGCCTGCGTGCCGACGCTGCCGCCAATCCAGCAGGAGATGAGTTTCAGGTTGGGCCAACAATCGGCGGGGCGTAGAGAGCCTGTTTGTGCGGCGACGCTCGCAAGCAGGCGCGCACGCGCGGGGTCAGGTTTGAGAGCGTTTGAGAGTTGGGCGTAAACGTCCCTTTGTGTTGTTGCGGTAATGCCGAGCGTGCCGTCGTGAATGGCGCGCAGGAAGTCTTCAGTCCGCTCGCTCAGGATTTGCGCGAGGCGCAGAAGCGTAGTCGGATTCGGCGTGATGATGAAGGAAATGTGCGCGGCGAGAGCAAAACGCGCGATGAGGAAATAGCGCTGGTCGTAGTCTTCGATTTCCGACACGAGGTACGGAATCGCCTGCGTGCGGCGAATGAGGCGCGGCACGTTTTTGTACGTCACGCCGGAGGCGCTGCCGTAAGGGAGGCCGGATGGCGTGTGCCCTTCGACGGCGCGGCTGACAATCGCCACGCTGCGCTCGTCCATGTAGGCGGGATGGTCAAGGAGCGCGCGGTAGAGCCACTGGCGCATCAATTGGGCTTCAGCTCGTTGCGACGCGCGTGTGACGGGGATGAATTTCTGTTCGCCGGTTGTGCCGCTCGTCATCGTCAGCATGACGGGCTGCTCCTTTGTCAGCACAAACGGTTCGCCCGCCATCATCCGGTTCACGAACGGGCGAAATCCTTCATACTCGCGCACGGGCACGCGCCGCCTGTAGTCAGCTTCCGAACGTATCTCTGCGAAGTTGTGCAGGCGACCGAAAAGCGTGTCTGCGTTGCGGCAGAGAGTCCGCAGTAGAAACTGTTGCTGAACAGCGCGGGGCGTGAGCGTCGCACGGTCGAGCCGCAGGCTGGCGCGGCGGCCATGCAATCGAATCGCGGTTTTCAAAAGCAGCGACATCTCTTAATCCTCTTCGGTGAAGAATCATCAAGCTTCATCTTTGATAAATGACGGTGTGCGCGTAGCGGCACAGAATCTCTTCGCGGATTTTGACGCCGAGGCCGACGCCTCTGAGCAGTGGCGCGCGTCCGCCGTGGCCGAAGCTGATGTTGTCCTGGCTGATGTCTTCACTGAGCAGCATTTGGCCGTATGAGCCTTCGACAAACGCAGGGTCGCAGAGATGCGCGGCGACGTGTCTTCCGGCTGCGGAGAGGATGGCAGTCTCGCCGACGTGGCTGCCGAGTTGCACCTTCAACCCGGCGCGCTCGGCCAGCCGCGCCAGCTTGAGCGTGCGCGCGATGCCGCCACACTTGGAGAGACGCAAATTGAAGTAATCGCAGGCCCGCGCTTCAATCAGTGCGCGAGCGTCTGCGAGCGTGACGAGCGATTCGTCAACCATCAAAGGAATCGGCGAGTTGTTTTTGACTTCGGCTAAATCGGTGAGACTACCGCGACGAACGGGCTGCTCTATGCTTGCGATACGGAAGGCAGACAGTTCTTCGAGCACGCGTATGGCCTGCGGCACGTCGTAAGCGCCGTTGGCGTCCACGCGCAGCGAAACGCTTGGGCCAACCGCTTCGCGTACGGCTGCGATGCGCTCGCGCGTTTCCGCTTTGCCAATCTTGATTTTTAGTTGCCGAAGACCAAAGAGCTTGAAAAACTTTGCATGCTGGACGGCCTTTTCGAGAGAGCCGTCGGTGATGACTCCGCTGTAGGTGACGAACTCGCGCGCGGGATGTAGCAGTTGAGCGAGGGAAAGCTTCTGCCGTTTGAGCAGGCAATCAATCAAGGCTGTCTCGACGGCGCAGCGTGCGGCGTGCCAGGCGACGACGCCGTTACTCTTCGCCTCGTCGGGCAAAGCTTCGTCTACGGGAGCGAGAGCAGCCAACAGGTCAGGGCCGGGCTGAAGTTCCGCGAAATCTTTTTCGAGGACTGCGGGAAGCAGGTAATTCGTGATGCGTGCGAGGCTGGTTTCGATTGTCTCGCCGGTCACGTAAGGGCGAGCCACTCCCTCGCCGTAGCCGACTGTGCCGTCTGCCGACACGAGCCGCACGACAATCGAATCGGAAGCGCCGCGCGCCTGCGTGCTGTGATTGAAGGATTCGACGAAGGGAATGTTCAGGCCGTAGATTGTAGCTTCAGTAATTCTCATACAGTTGCGCTGCTGATTGAACTGCTACGGCGCTCAGGCGGCAACGAGTGCTTTTGTCTCCGCGAGCAGGTGTTCGGCGAAATAGCGTTTGAGAAAAGGGTTTTCGCGGAAGGTAATTTCGAGAATCGAAGTCGCGGCAAAGTCGTCAAATTCGTAATAGTGCAGATACTCAACAACTGCGTCTAAGCCTTCATCTGCGTGGCGCAGGTCAACCTCGGAGTGATGAGAGAACCACTGAAGGCTCTCGTCCGAGAGTTGGCGATGCGTGCGCAGGAAGCGAGCGATACGCGAGGCCAGCCTTGAAAGCATCCATTCAAAGCAGGTCACTTCGATGAGGACGCCGAGGCCCACTTCCTTAAACGTCCCGTAGAGAATCGGGTCTGTACACATACGGCGCAGATTATCTTGTGCCTCTGCTTCGAGCGCGCGCCGCGTCTTAGGGCTGAACCCGGCCAGTTCTACGAGTCGCATCAGCAACGCCGGATGCGAGACGCCCGCGTCGTCCAGTCCGAGTTCTTCCAGCATGTTGTGCTTGATTTGACCTGCGACCATCGGCGGCGCGACCGAATAGAGGAAGGCCAGAATCTGCGGGCTTTTCAGATGCGTACGGCACACGCCCGCGATGAACGCATCGTAATCCTGACGACCAGCACTTCCCTCTTCCAGCTTTTGAAACGCAGGGCTGCGGGCGAACGCTTCACACTGCGCTCTGTATTCAGCTTCGAGCATTGAACGAGTAAGCATGGCTTTTCTCCACGACAATCATTTCGGCAAACTGCCGCTTGGCAGTCGGAGCATAGAAGCCCCATGCGAAGCTCGGCCATCAATCATGTGACACTTCCTTAACTGTCACAGGTTCTGGAAGCGAGCCACTGGACGGAGTTTCAACGCGAAGGGCGGTGCGATTTAGAGCGCCACTCAATGAGCGCTTGACGGACGGTGCAAGCCACACGCAAACGCAGCGTGCGCGGCTGCAAACGCTTGTTTTGTTAGGTTTAGAGTGATTTGCTAGGGCGTGTGGCTGTTGCTGGGAGTTTACGCTTGAGCAGTGATGACGAAATTCGATGAAGGGGTGGCTCTTCGTTCTTTACTTGGTGCGTTGATGGTTTTCCAGCAGCAGTTTGAAGGTGAGAGTCTTTTCGGCAATCGTCTTGTTGAGTTGCTTTTGCCGGTCGGCGTCAGCGGTTGCTGCGAGTTGCCGTTTGAGGGCTTCTATCTCCCTGAGTATTTCGACTTCGGGAGGGGTGAACTCATTGTTCTTGAGTATGGAGTAGCAGAGTCGCAAGTGTTCCGGGGTTTGGAAATATGTTGTCAGGTCGAGCGGCTGCCCCGCGCCGGGAAGATTGTCGAATTTCCCTTCGGCCATAGCCTTGCCGATTTGCTCTTCGATAAACTTTTCCAGTGACATGATGCGCTTCGCCGATATGCAACCTTGAAAAATATACGGCGAGAGCCGCCGCGTTGTTCGGCTGGAAGTGTGCAGGGGCGCGCCGGGAGGCTTGCGCGGACGGCTGAGGCTCGTAAAAGTGAGGCCGCTCGCTTTCTGCCAGAGTGCAGAAAGCGAGCGGCCTCTCGTCTGTTTTGATTGGCGCGGTGCGCTCTAGCGCGAACGCTTTTTACCGCCGCCTCCGGTCAGACTGCTCAGGACGTTGGTGACAACGGCTGCGCCTCTGCCGACGGCTTCGGCCACGGTCGAAGTCAGGCCCTTACTGCTCTGGCCTCTGCCCTTCTTCGAGCCGCCCGTTCCCTTCTTTGAGCCGCTCTTTGAGCCGCCCTTGGCAGAGCCGCCGCCTTTACTGCCGCCACGACCACCGCCGCCGCCAGCTTTACCTCCGCCAGCACGGCCTCCTCCACCGCCGCCGCTGCTGCCGCCTTTTTTACCGCCGACACCGCCGCCGCGTTTCTGGCCGCCGACCTTGCTCGTTCCACCCTTCGTAGAGCCGCCAGCGCCCTTCTTGGCTGAGCCGCGACCGCCGCCACCCTGTCCGCCGCGCGTGCCGCCGCCCTGACCTTTAGCGCCGCCAGCGCCGCCCTTTCTAGTGCCGCCAGTTGAGCCGCCGCCACCTCCTGAGCCGCCTTTACCAGCGCCACCCCTTGAGCCGCCCTTCGCGCCACCTTTAGCGCCGCCTTTCGAGCCGCCGCCCTTTGAGCCGCCAGTGCCGCCGCCTTTTGAGCCGCCACCACCGCCCTTAGAGCCGCCGCCGCCAGCGCCCGTGGGACGTGTCGCGCCGCCGCGTCCGCCCTGACCTCCGGCGCTGCCGCCTTTTTTAGCGCCGCCCTTCGTGCTGCCTTTGGCTCCGGCCTTAGAAGCTTTGGCTTGTCCGCCGCCGCCCGCGCTGCCACGTCCGCCGCCAGCATTGCCGCCGGTCTTCCGTGCGCCTTTCTCCGCGCCGCCAGTTCCGCCGCCGCCAGCGCCACCGCCGCCAGCCTTCGAGCCGCCACCCTTCTTAGCTCCACCGCCACCGCCGCGTTTTCCACCGCCGCCGCCAGCTTTACCTCCGCCAGCAGCGCCGCCGCCAGCGCCGCCCCTCTTGCCGCCGCCGCCTTTGCTGCCGCCGCGTCCGCCGCCACCGCCTCCGCGGCCTCCACCGCCAGCAGCACCGCCGCCTTCGTCATCATCATCGTCGCCGGTTGTCGTGTCGTCGCCGGTCGTGGTGTCTGTCTTTCCACCACCGCCGCCACCGCCGCCGGGAAAGCCGCCGCCGGTGTCGCCAGCCGAGCCGCCGCCTTCATCGTCGTCATCATCTGACGCCATAGACGCGCCCATTCCGGTTGTGCGACCGATGGCCGCGCCGCCGTGAGCGCCGCCGCCAGCGCCTTCGCCGCCGCCAGCGCCCGTGTCACTCATATTGCCGCTGCCTTCGCCGCCAGACGTTCGCTCATCTCTGTTGTCGCTATTCCCCTGTTCAGCCATTTTTCTACTCCTTTTGGATAGATGGAAAACCCCCTTGTCGGAGGTCAAAGTATGCGTACAAAAAATTCGCGTTCGCTGTGCGGCGGAGAATAACACAAGTTGCGCGCTTGTGATTCTTTCTTTCTTCTAATTAACGAAAAAATTTTAGCTTAGGCGGTGCGGCGCGGTTGCTCTTACGTCCGCGATGATTGAGAATAGACTTAAACGGTCAGTCAGTAGAGAATGGATGCTCTCTCTTCATCGCTCGCCGTCTTATCGGCGATGATTACGCCCGCTGTCTTGATTTCGGCCTGCGGGACGATGATTCTTTCGACTTCGACGCGCCTGGGTCGCGTCGTGGATCGCGTCCGCTCGCTCTCAGACCGCCTCGAAGAACTGGCGCACGCAGGAGAGGTTCTGGAACTCTTTGACGAAAGACGCGCCGTCATCTATACCCAACTGGACAAGCTGACCAGCCGCGCACGCATCCTCCAACGCTGCATGGTCACCTTCTACTGGGCGCTCGGCATCTTCGTGGCGACCAGTGTCGCCATCGGCATCGTCGCCGCCTCCGGCGCGCGTTACCACTTTATCCCCGTCGTGATGGGACTCATCGGCGCTTGCTTCCTTTTCTACGGCAGCATCCTGCTGATTAGCGAAGCGCGCCTCGCCCTCGGCACGATTCATCTGGAAATGGACTTTATCTGGCGGCTCAGTAAAGAATTTGTGCCGTCCGAACTGGTCAAGGAACACAAGCCGCACTTTGTGCATTTCAGGAAGCATGACTAAAAGCAGAAGTCAGGAGTCAGGAGTCAGAAGCCAGAATGAAGAAGGCGTTCGCTCGATGGAGCGGCCTTCTTATCTCGCCTTGTTTGAGTCGGGCGAATTGCTGCGTCGTGTCGAGGCGCTCGAAGCTCTGCTTTCAAGCTGTACGGTCTGCCCGCTCGACTGCGGTAATAATCGCCTGAACGACGAGATTGCACGCTGCTACTCAGGCAAGCTTCCCGTCGTCTCTTCCTACACGCCGCATTTCGGCGAAGAACCCGCTCTGGTCGGCTCAAACGGTGCGGGCAATATCTTCTTTGGCAATTGCAACCTGCGCTGCGTCTACTGCCAGAACTACCAAATCTCGCAGACGCACAAAGAGCAGATTAAAAATCAGGTCACGCACGAGCGCCTTGCAGAGATGATGCTTGAGCTACAATCGCGCGGCTGCCATAACGTCAACTTCGTCAGCCCGACGCACTTCGCTCCGCAGATGGCTCGCGCCGTTTACCTGGCCGCCCGGCAAGGCTTGCATCTGCCCATCGTTTACAACACCAACGCTTATGATTCCGTCGAAGTCCTGCGCCTGCTGGACGGCATCGTTGATGTTTACCTGCCGGATTTGAAGTATGCCGAAAACGAGGCGGGCTACGAATACTCCAAGGTGCGCGACTACGCGTTGCACGCGCGGCGGGCGATTTCGGAGATGTACCGCCAGACCGGCGACGAGTTGGTTTTCGGCTCGGACGGACTCTTGAAGCGCGGCCTCGTCATACGCCTGCTCGTGCTGCCAAACGATCTGGCGGGCGTGCGCGAATCGCTCTCTTGGATTCGTGATGCTCTCAGCCCGCGCGTCGCCGTCTCAATGATGGCCCAATACTACGCGACGAACCGCGCCGCCACAGATGAGCGCTATACTCTGCTCTCAAGGCGCATCACCGAATCGGAATGGCTGCGTGCGCTCTCGGCGCTCGACGCGCTCGGCATGGAAGAGGGCTGGATGCAGGAATACGACGGCGCATCGCATTACTATCGCCCCGATTTTACAGACCCGGAAACGCCGTTCAAGGACATACGGGATTTCAGTTCGTCATCGGGAAACTAGAGAAAGGGTTAAAGGGTTAAAAGGGGAAGGGGGAAAGGGTCAAAAACGGAAGCTTTAGTTTTCCTTTCACCCATTTCCCTTTTACCCTCTTCCCCCTTTATTTCACTTATGAGTTGGCAAGTCGGAACACGTGTCGATCAGCAAGCGCCTGACTTTACACTCAAGGACAGCGAGGGCCGTGAGTGGCGTCTTTCAGAGCAGCGCGGGCAGGTCGTCGTGCTGCTCTTTTATCCGGGCGACGAAACGCCAGTGTGCACGAAACAACTCTGCTCTGTGCGTGACCGCTGGAGCGATTACATAGCGACGGGCGCGCAGGTCGTAGGCATCTCGACAGATTCAATCGAATCGCACCGAAAGTTTGCGTTGAATCGCCACCTACCGCTCCGCTTGCTCTCGGACGAGTCGGGCGCTGTGACTAAACTCTTCGGGGTGCGTTCGTGGATTCCGGGGCGCTCGGCCCGCGCCGTCGTGGTGCTGGACGCGCACGGCGTTATACGCCATCGCAAGGTCGAGCCGCTCTCGCTGTTTCGGCCCAACGACGACCAGATTATCAGTGCCATACACTCCGCCCAGTATGATAACGTAGCGGCGCGACCGACCAGCGCCTGATTCCTAATCTTTGAGAGGTAAGCTCTATTTATGGGTGACAAGATTAAATGTGCGCGTTGCGGGCAGAAGCAGCCCGCCATCGGCTACGCCCCGATACCGACCGAGTTGGGCCAGAGAGTCGGACAGGAAATCTGCCAGGGCTGCTGGGCCGAGTGGTTGAAAAAGCAGAACCAGCTTATTAATCACTTCGGCCTTGACCTCGCCAACCCCGACACGCACCAATTTCTCTTCGACCAGATGAAGATTTTCTTCTTCAACGAAGGCGTCGAACTGGCGCAGATAGACGCGTCGAAGGAAGGCACGGTCGAATGGTGAAGCAGCGGGGAAAGGGCGCATGAAGAAAGAAAGGGGGAAAGGGTAAAGGGGGAAGAGGGTAAAGGAAAATGAATCAAGCTAGGGTTTCATCTACCTTTTTCCCGTTTACCCGTTTACCCTTTTCCCCTTCTTCTTTCATTTCGCGTATCAGGAAATAGTTGAGCAGGGTGCGGATGGCGGCGATAGCTCCGAGTTTGCCGATTTGATCCCAGCTTGGCGCAATCGCGGTCGAGAGAATGTCTGCGGCGACTTGAAATTCCAGAGCGAGCACCAGATAACGCGCCAGCGTCAGCCGGATTCCGTTGTAGCTTTCGACTTGCGGCGGAATGAGCGCACGCACGAATTGATAAGCTGCAATGATGACGCCGAGACCGATGATGCTTGCGCCAATCGTCTCGACAATCAGCCGCAGCCATTGGACGGCGTTGACGATTGTGGCCTCGATTGCGCCGTCGCGCGGGGCAGCCAACCAGTTTCCGGCCTCTCCTTGCGCTAGCAGGAGCGTAATCACTTTAAACAAAATCAGTTCCCTTCTTCGTCTCGCTTTCAGACGCAGAATAGAAAATCTATTTTTTAACTTGCGTGTGCTTGGTCAATCAATGTACTATTCGCCATCCTAAAGGATTGTTCTCTTAGGATTCAACGCTTTTTGCGTCTTTTCTGAAACAGAGCTTGCCACTGGGCCAATGATTCGATTCACGCGCGGCCCGTGGCAGATACGCTCAAAGGAATTTTGTTCAAGAGTCATTTTTTTCAGGCTTCTGCCGAACAAGCGTCCGGGGTATCGCCCGGCTGCATATCAGGAGAAAAGTTATGAAGATGAAACTGGCAGCGCTGCTGGCCTTTATCGTGATGGGATTGTCGGGCTGTACGGCCACCGACAACGCCAACGCCCCCAGAAACACCAACGCTGGCAATGCCAACACGGCTAACCGCACCGCCTCGACCGAAACGCCCAAGGCCGACGAGAACATGGTCAAGGCCAACGCCAACGCTTCAAGCGAGACGGGCGGCACAAAGGAAGGCTGCAAGTGCTCTGCCGCCGGAATGAAGTGCTCGACCAAGCCCGGCGAGAAGGGTTGCTGCGGTGGCAAAGACGGTGCTTGCTCCACGATGGTTGATGGCAAATCTTCCTGCTGCGCGAACAAAGGCAGCGATGGCGAAGCCTGCTGCTCAGCCGCCGGTAAGATGGCTATGGACGGCGACAAGAAGATGGATAATATGCCAGCCTGCGGCACAGAGAAGAAGCCCGCAGCGGCCCCGGCCAAGAAGGGCTGAAGCCTTTCGAGGGCCTCAACCGGACAATCTAACTTGAAACACCCACAGCGGCGAGCAGTTCCATCTCTGGAACTGCTCGCCGCTGTTTGCTTCTCAGGAAGCATCTGATTTAAGATGCACCCGGCCCAAACCCTTCTTGCTGCATTAATTCGGACGGGACGAGAGCGTACGCCCTTGAGCGTTCACCTCTCCCCAATCACCGGGCACATTCATTTCCCCTTCGGCTTTTTGACATCTCAACTTTCACAGGAGACGACAGGAATGAACAGAAACAAGCTTGCGGCGCTCGTCGCAGCCATCGCGCTCACGCTCTTCGCAATCGGATGCGGTGGGGACTCATCGAACAACAGCAATGCGAACACGGCTAACAGAACGGGAACGAACGCCAACGCCAACAGGTAAGCAGACAGTAAATCACAGGAGACCAGCAGATGAAGAAAAAAATCGCAGTTTTACTTTCGGTAGCCGCACTCGCCGCTCTGGCAGCCGGATGTTCCGAAACCAATTCCAACTCAGCGGGTAACACTAACGCTTCGAACACGGCGACGGTCGTCAACAACAACGGCAACAAGAACACCGCCGGCGTTTCGACGACGAACGGCAATACCGGCGCGAACGTTAATAAGTAGTAGAAGGAGACAAGCGAGATGAGAAAGTTAGGAATTTTGATTTCTTCGCTCGTGCTCGCCTCGCTGGCCGTCGGCTGTGGAGAAACGAGCAACACGACTACGACGACAAACTCGTCAAACACAGCCACGGTCGTTAACAACAACGGCAACAAGAATACGGCTGGCGTCTCGACGACGAACGCTAACGCGACTGGGAACGCTAACGCGGGTGGCCGCACCTACAACGCCAACATCACGAAGGAAGAATACGAGAAGGACAAAGACCGCTACGGCACGGAGGCCAAAGGCTACGGCGACAAGATCGGCGGCGGCCTGCTCGACGGCTATTACTGGGTCAAGGTCAAGGGCGCTCTGGCTCTCGTTGACGATTTGCGCGACTCGACCATCAACGTCGACGTTGACAATGCCGTTGTCACGCTGCGCGGAAATGTCGCCAGCAAGGAGCAAGTAACGAAGGCTGGCACGGCGGCGCGGGTTGATGGCGTTAAAAACGTCAACAACCAACTCAAAGTCGCTGCCGAAGGTAACAGCAACGGGAACGCCAATACGGGCGCGGCCAAGAAGAGTTAACTTCAACCCGAACGTTAATGCAGACGAGAGCGGTCGGCGCGTCTTGCGCGTCCGTCGCAGGTTAAGGGGGCGAGAGGTTTTCAAAAGCCTCCGCCCCCGCTCTCTGTCTCGCAGCATGGACGAGAGGTTTTCGCGACACCGGGATAAGAAGCAAAGTCTTCCCTGTGGGCTTAGTGTCCCGGTCTTTCGTTCCCCGTTTGACGCAAAACTTTGGGCGGCGCTTTAAGACAGAGATAGTTATGCGACACAGCCTTGTGCGGCCCATCCTGACGCTCATCGCCTTTATCATTCTCGCAGCGCAGGCTGTGCCCGCCCCGGCGCAGCAGTCGGGTGTTGACGTTTACGCCATCACAAACGCATGCATCGTCACGGTCTCCGGGCCAGTTATCGAGCGCGGCACTGTTGTTATTCGCAACGGCCTCATACACATGGTCGGAGCTTCCGTGAAAGCGCCCGCCGACGCGCGCATTATAGACGGCACTGGACTGACGATTTATCCCGGCCTCCTTGACGCTTACACGAACTTAGGCATGCCGCAGCCCAGCCCCGCGCCGGGAACGAATACTGCTGGCGGCAGCCCCCTTGTCCAACAGTCGTCAGCCCAAACAACGTCCTCTCCAAACTCTACGCAACCGCCCGGCCTTCAGCCCGAACTTCTGGCAATTGACCTTCTACAGGCAGGCGGGCCGCAGATTGAAGCGGCACGCAGCGCAGGGATCACTGCCGCCCTGACAGCGCCGCGCGAAGGCATCCTGATGGGCCAATCGGCCCTCATTAACCTTGCGGGCGACAGCGCACAGCAAATGATAGTGCGCACACCCATCGCACTTCATGTCGGTTTTACGCCGCTGCGAGGCGGTAGTTACCCTCAGTCCTTAATGGGCGTCTTCTCCGCGCTGCGGCAAATGCTGATCGACGCCGAGCATTATCGCGAAGCGCAGGCCGTTTACGAAAAGAACCCGCGCGGTCTTCGTCGCCCGTTGCAGGACAAATCGCTCGCCGCGCTTTTGCCCGCGCTCTCGCGCGAGATGCCGGTCATCATGCAAGCGAATACGGAGCGCGAGATTCAAAGGGCGCTTGATCTGGCCCGCGAGTTTAATCTTCGTTTGATTATCGCGGGCGGCAGAGAAAGCTGGAAGGTCGCAGACCGTTTGCGCGAACAGAACGTAGAGGTTCTATTCTCGCTCAACTTTCCGAAGCGAACGACGGCGCAAGTGCCGGAAGCAGACCCCGAACCGCTGCGCATTCTTCGCGAGCGTGTTGACGCGCCGAAGACGCCCGCGCGGCTAGGCGCGGCGCGCGTGCGCTTTGCCTTTCAATCGGGCGCGCCAGGCGAGATGGCTAGCTATTTAGCCAACGCCGCAAAAACAGTCGAGAACGGACTCGCACGCGAGGAAGCGCTGCGCGCAATGACTGTTCGCCCGGCGGAAATCCTCGGCGTCGCCGACCGTCTAGGCACAATCGAGGTCGGCAAGATTGCGAATCTGACCATTACGCGCGGCGACATCTTTGAAAGAACGGCGCGCATCGCGTATGTCTTCATTGATGGTCGCCCTGTGGATTTGAAGCCCGCCGCCCTGACGGCCACTGGCGCGGGAACATTAGCCAGCGGCAACTGGACGCTCAACTTAAACCTGGGCGAAGGCGAGACGGTCATCACGCTCGCGCTCGAACAAACAGGCGAGCAGCTTCGCGGCTCTATACAGGGCGCGCTCGGCTCAGGCCAGATCGCCAATGGCTCAATCGGACAGGGCGGCGACTTGCGCTTTACTGTTCCCGTCAACATCGGCGGACTGACGACCGAAGCGGCGTTCACCGGAACAATCAGCGGCAACGAAATGCGCGGCACGATTCAAATTGTCGGACGCGCCCCAGGCTCGTTTACTGGCACGCGCATCGGCAGCGCGCCGCCCGCGAGCACACCCCCCGCTCGGCCAACCGCCACACAGCCAACGCCGGGAGCGCCGCCCGCAACGTCGCAGCCCGCCGCGCCAGCAGCCGAACTAGCAGGCACGTGGAGCATCAAGTTTGTGATCGGAGAGCAAAGCGTTCCGGCCACGCTCGTGCTCGAACGACGAGGAGTGATTTTGACAGGAACGCTGCAAGGCCCTTTCCCGACCGCCGAAATTATTATGGGTTCAATTGACGCGAACGGTTTTCGCTTCACTTCGGTCGTCCAACTCGGCGGCGAGAACATCGAGTTGACTTTTGAAGGCAGCGCCGTCGAGTTTGAGTTACGTAGTAAGAGCGGCAGCGCGGTTTTTTCTCGTGGCAAGGTCATGTTCATGAACGGCACGGTCACTTCCGCGCTCGGCACTGTTAAATTTACCGGAGAGCGCCCGCTGTCAATGATAAGACAGTGATGACTAAAGCGTGATGAGTAAAAGCATCTGTCTTTTTACTCATCAATCCTTACTCAGCACTCGGTTGGAGTTAAGAATGAAAAAGCTTTGTGCTCTGATTCTCTCGTTTTCAATTTTGAGCGTCTCCGCGTCGGTTTCCGTCGTAGCACAGGGCAGAGCGCCCGCGCGCGAGGTTGCGACAGCAGAGACGCTGATTCGCAACGCGACCATCCTGACGGCTTCACACGGTACACTCAACAATTCCGACATCCTGATTCGTAAAGGCAAGATTGCCGCCATCGGGCCAAACCTCAAAGCAGAAGCAGGCGCGCGCGTCATTGATGCCACCGGCAAATACGTCATGCCCGGCATCGTTGATTGTCACTCTCATTCAATGCTGGATGCCATCAACGAATTGACCTACGCCGTCACTTCGATGGTGCGCACACGCGACGTGCTGAACACGACAGACCCAGACCTTTATCGTCAACTCGCTGGCGGCGTGACGACCCTGAATCTACTGCACGGTTCAGGCAACGCCATCGGCGGCCTTAACACCGTCGTCAAGATTAAATACGGGCGTCCCACAGAAGAATTTATCTTTCCCAATGCGATGCCCGGCATCAAGTTTGCGCTCGGCGAGAATCCGAAGCGCACCAACTTTCCGCAGAATCCTAACCAACGCCGCTATCCGGCGACGCGCATGGGCGTCGGCGAAGTAATCCGCGATGCCTTCGTCCGCGCACGCGATTACAAGAGCGCTTGGGACGAGTATCGCGCAAGCCAAAAGCGCGGCGAGAAAAACCTGATTCCGCCGCGCCGCAGCCTTGAGCTTGAACCGCTCGTCGAAGTCCTCGAAGGCAGGCGCTACGTCCACGCGCATTGCTATCGCGCCGACGAGATTCTGATGCTTCTGAATCTGGCCGACGAGTTGGGCTTTAAGGTCAGGACGCTTCAGCACGTGCTCGAAGGCTACAAGGTCGCGCCCGAAATCGCGCGGCACGGCGCGGGCGCATCCATCTTCGTAGACAACTGGGGCTACAAGATGGAAGCCTATGATTCCATCCCCTACGCCGCAGTGATTCTGGCGCACGCAGGGGCGAGCGTCTCCATCAACTCCGACTCCGACGAACGCGCCCGCAGGCTCAATATAGAGGCCGCCAAGGCCATGAAGTACGGCGACCTGACTGAAGAAGAAGCCTTACGAATGATTACGCTCAATCCGGCCCAGCAACTCGGCATAGAGGCGCGCGTCGGCTCAATTGATGTCGGCAAAGACGCAGACCTCGCTATCTGGAATGGTCATCCCTTTAGCGTCTACTCGCGCGTTGAAACAACATTCATTGACGGCGAGATTTTCTTCGACCGCCAGCAAGACCTCGCGCGTCGCGCCGAGCTTGAACGCGAGCGCGCCCTTCTCGAACGGGCCGAACTCAACCGACCGCCCGCGCCGGGAGGCACGCCGCCGCCCGCGCCGCGCAGCACACGACCGGCCAACAATCAAGAGGACGACGAAGGCGACGGAGGGCACGATCAACGATGAACGTTACGCTCAGGCACGACACGTTGACGCGGGCGAAAAATAATGCTGAGACGCGTACACGTGTGGACGCGACGCTGATGAGCACGACGAAGATAAGCATGACTGTCATCTTCAACTTCGTTTCTCTCGTCAGCTTTTTCGCCTTCTTACTTCTGATAGCTACCAGTGCAGAAGCACAGCAGCCTGTCGGTGTTACCGCGCAAGGCGCAAGCGGTGCGACCGGCTCTTACGTTATTAGTAATGCGCGGATTGTGACCGTCAGCGGCGCAGAGATAGAGAACGGAATGGTCATCATCCGCAACGGCAAGATTGAAGCCGTCGGCATTGGTCTCGGCGTTCCGGCGGGCGCTGAAGTGATAGATGCGCGGGGGTTGACGGTTTATCCCGGCATGATTGACGCCGCAACGTCGCTCGGTCTCGTAGAGATTGGCGCGGGCGCGCCCGGCACGGTTGACCTGACGGAAGTCGGCGACCTTAATCCTAACGCGCAGGCCATCGTCGCCGTCAATCCGCACAGCGCGCACGTCAACGTCACGCGCGTGGGCGGCGTCACGAGCGTCGTCACGATGCCGCTCGGCGGGATTATTTCGGGACAGGCCGCGCTGATTAACTTAGACGGCACGACGCCGCGCGAGATGGCCGTTCTGCCCTCAGCCGCGCTCGTCATCAATTTTCCGCGCGCCAGCACCCTGAGCTTCGACGCGCTTTTTAACCCACAGACGATTCCCCTCAACGACGCCATCTCGACGCGCGACCGCCAACTTGAACAACTGCGCAAGATGCTGCGCGACGCCGAAGCCTACGGGCGCGCGCAGGATGCTTACGCACGCGACCGCAGCCTCCCGCGTCCTGTGCAATCAATCGTGCTGGCATCGCTCGTGCCCTTCGTGCGCGGCGAGCGCCCGGTCATCATGCGCGCCGACCGCGAAGCCGAAATCCGCGCCGCCCTGCGCTTCGCAGACGAGATGCGCCTGCGCCCGATCATCCTCGGCGGCAACGATGCCCCGAAGGTCGCTGCGCTCTTGAAGGAGCGGGGCGTGCCTGTGATTTTGACGGGCGTGCTCGATCTGCCGCCGCGTGAAGATGACTACTACGATGCGCTCTACGAAACAGCCGCACGCCTGCAACAGGCTGGCGTGCGCTTCTGTATCTCGACGGGCGATACGGCCCCGAACGTCCGCGATTTGCCTTATCACGCTGGCATGGCGGCGGCCTTTGGCCTGCCCCGCGCCGAAGCCCTCAAAGCCGTCACGCTCTATCCGGCGCAGATTATGAACGTCTCCGACCGCATGGGTTCGATTGAAGCCGGGAAGACGGCCAACCTCGTTATCACAGACGGCGACCTCCTGGAAGCGCGCACGCGCGTTCGCTATCTTTTCATAGGTGGTCGTCAATTAACGCTCAACAGCCGTCATACGGAACTCTACGAGAAGTTCAAAAACAGAAAATAGCCTGAGATGACGGTAGCGAGATTCTTTCTTTTTAGTTTATAGTTGACCGAAAGCACAACAATCTCTCCCGTGAAGACAGTAATTTGAAAGGGAGTGTGGAAGATGAAAAGATTCTTGGCAGTTCTAATGGTAACGGCGATGCTCGCCGTCGTCGCGCCACTCGCGGCACAGGCGCAGTGCGGTAGCATCCGGCACAGGCACGGCAACGTCACGCATACGCATCGCAGTTGCGTCGGCGACGGCCATAAGCATGGGCGAAGTTTCTGGCAGAAGCATAGAGACAAGCTGACGGTCGCGGGCGGCGCTCTGGGCGGCGCGGCCCTGGGCGGGCTGATTGGCGGCAAGAAGGGCGCTGCCATCGGTGCGCTTGGCGGCGGAGGCGGCGCAGCCGTCTATACCTACGGGATTCGTAAGCGTCGGCGTTCCGCCAGACGTTACTGATAACCTTCAAACTTAGCGGGTAAAGCAAGAGCGCGTTCATTAGCCGATATGATTGGCTGACGAGCGCGCTTTTGCTCTTACTCGAACAGGCCGTTTGCCGGCTTCCCTTTCATTTTTCAGCAATCAGGCGCTGCTCTAACGGGATCATTGCGGGTTGCCCTTTGTGTTGCCAGCAGCGGCCTGTGCCGCGTACACGGCGCTGGCAGGGCGTGCCCTTCTTCGTCATCGCGCCGCAGGTAGAGACTATCTCTGGCGAATCAATCGGGCGCTCGGTCGTAATCCTGGCGGCAGGTGGTTCGGTTCTCGTCGGTGTTGAGGGGCTTCCCGTTTTCGTGTTCGCAGACGGAGGCGGCGCTTGTGCTATTTGAGTGGGAGATGTGTTCGACTGGCGTCGCTCTATGACGAGCGGTGGCGGGGTGGGCCGCACGGCGCGGCCTGCTCCGAGGCCGAGGATAAAGAGCGTCAGGCCAGCGAACGTGGGCCATAGCAATTGTGTTGTGCGAAGCTTGGGCGCGCAGTCTGGACAGAAGCGGCGGCTTGTCCAGAGATACCAATGCGGGCGCATGATTCGCTCGCCGCACTCCGCGCAAAAGTTAGGCTTGTACATGTGAGAGTCTCCCAATGAAAGGCGACAGCAGCCCGAAACGCATTCGTGAGGGTTTCGGTGCGGGCTGTGCTTCATGAAAAGCAGCGCAAGGAGCTTCTGCGACGAGAGCGAATTATAGCCGATTACGGCCTGCCTGACAGCACATCTATCGTTGCGTGTGCGATACAAGTTGCACAGATAAGACGAGGGTGATATAGTCGCTTTACTCCCGAAAACAATCTGCGGTGTTGTGTCTGTTGATGCTGCTCTCTTCAAGGAGAGAATAGTGCGGGACTTGCGCCGTTTCGGGTTGGGCCAATGAATGGGCTTGAAACTTTATTGTAGCCGTTACGCGCATTTCAAAGACACGCTGGTGTGCTCTGTTAATTGTCCCTATCGCACACGGTGTCAGGATTTCGCGCTTTTTTATGACGCGCATCGCGAGGGCATTGACGCGCGCGTCGCGGAGTATTACGCGGCGCGTTTGGGCGCGCCTGCGCGTCCGCGTCAACTGGTTTCGGCGGCGACAGCCGTTGAGATGCGCCAGCTTTTACGTTTAGAGGTGAAAAGAGAGATGCCGGAAGCAATGTTTATCTGGATTGGAAAAGACGATCAGGCCGAGTTGCTTGAATTGGATGAGATTATTCGTCGCGCGGAGCGCGGAGCGAAAGCCAAGAATATCTACAAAGTCTCGCAGGAAATGGAACTGCGTTTTCAGCTTGTGCCGCGCAAGCGCATCGAGAAGGCCAAGCGCATTGCAGCCGTCGCAGCCGAGCGCGCCGCCGCGCGTCGTAAGCCGCTGCGTCCCGTGCCCGTCGAGACGCCCGCGCCGCTCGCGCCCGTCGCCGCCGAAAGCCCTGTTCCGACGCAGGCGCGCCGCACACGCGCGCGTGCCGCTAAAGCAGTCGGCGAGAGATAAGAAGAGACCGAAGGCGACGCGTAGACGCGGAGAAACAAGAAGGGCTGCACTAAGCAGTCTGGTCTCTTTATCTCCGCGTCTCCTCTGCCTCAGCGTCCCTGCGTCGCTCTCTGACGCGTCTCTTTTCCTTCCTATCGAAGCAACTTCCCGTCGCTTTGCAGCGTCCGACAATGACCGTCGTGCGCCTTTTTGCGCTGCTTGCAAAACAGGGCGAGCCGAAGGCATACTCGCACTCTTTAATCTTTGATGATGATTGATTTTAAGCAATGATTGACTTCCAATTCCCCTTCGGCTTTTCCTTGAAGAAATTTGTCGTCATTAACTTTGCGCTCGTGCTGGCGTGCTTTTCGATGTCTGCACGGGTGGCACGTGCGCAAGGTGAAGAGGGCGACGAAACCCTGCGCATAGACACATCTTTAGTGCAGCTTAACGTCGGCGTGGTTGACCGGCAGGGGCGAGCCATTACTACTCTGTCGTCCGGAGACTTTGTGGTTTATGAGGAAGGCGTGCGGCAATCCATACAATCTTTCGAGCCTGCGACTGCGCCGTTTAGCCTCGTACTGCTGCTCGATTTGTCCGGCTCGACTTTGAGCTTTCGCTCGACGCTCAAGCAATCGGCCATACGTTTTATTGACGCGCTTGCTGCGGGCGACCGCGTTGCAGTTATCGCGTTCAACGACAAAGTTAAAACGCTCGCTGATTTTTCTTCGGACTACGAAAAAATCGCTTATGCCATTCAGTATGCCGACGGCAAAGGCGGAACCGAACTTTACAAGGCGCTCGCTTACTCGCTCGCAGAACTAGCCAAAGAGAAGAATCGGCGCAAGGCGATTGTCGTCCTGACCGATGGCCTCGACACGCAGATGCGTAATACAGACCGCGCCGCAGCAGCAGGCGCGCAGACCAACGAAACCGCCATCGCCTCAATCAAGCCCGAACAGAGCGCATCGCTCAACGCTGTGCTCAACGCGGCGGATCGGCAGGGCGTGACGATCTATCCGCTGGCCTTGCCGTCCGGCGACCCGAAACGCATCGCCGACCCGAATCCGCAGCAGGTAGCCATCTACACATCTGCGCGAACACGCATGCAAGCGCTTGCAGACCGCACGGGCGGACGGCTCAACCAGATTCGCCGCCTTGAAGATTTGGGCTATCTCTACGCCGAAGTAGCCGCCAATTTGCGGACGCTTTATTCCATCTCTTATCGTCCGGCGAGCGATGCTCCGCGCGCTAAAGGCTGGCGCGCAATCCGTATCGAGGTGACGCGCCCGGAGTTGATTGCACGCACACGCCCCGGTTATTTCGCGCGTTGACCGCAGCCGAAAGAATAGCGATGCGAGCGTCCGATTTGTCAGCTTGACAGTGACAATCCAGCCCCTTATATTCTTTTCTCCGCGTTTCATAGAGCGCACCCGTAGCTCAGTTGGATAGAGTACTTGACTACGAATCAAGGGGTCGGAAGTTCGAGTCTTCCCGGGTGCACCACATTTTGAACGACGAAGAGGCCGCGCCCATCACGGCCTCTTTTATTACCTAACACAAGCATCCAAATGTAATGTGATAGAATCGCGCCCATGAGCATTGAGATTACCAGCCAGACGGCCAAGCAATATAAGACGTGTTCGAAATGTCTGGAGATGAAGCCTGTTCATGAGTTTAATTTTCGACATAAAGGCACTGGCATTCGTCATGGTTATTGTCGAGAATGCGGTAAGAAACTAACGCGTAGTCATTACAAGAGTAATAAACGAGCTTACCTTGATCGTAACAATCGCACTTACGCCAGGCATCTTGAGTTGATTCGCCAAGCAAAGTCACTGCCTTGCGCCGATTGCGGTGTTCGATACCCTTACTATGTTATGGATTTTGACCACCGAGATAGTGAGTCGAAAGAGTTTGGGTTGAACGCTGTGAATCGCAAGACAAAGCAAGCCATACTGCACGAAATAGCGAAATGTGATGTGGTATGTTCGAATTGCCATCGAGAGAGAACGCATCGCCGCATGCTACAGTCGCAGTCGTCTGCCGGTCTTGCCAGTTGAAAGGAGCATTATGAAAAACCCCGCCAGCGCATCGTTGCTTTTCGTCTTGCTGTTGGTTTGTGCCCTGCCTTGCGCGGCGCAGAAGAAGCAACCCGCAGGCGCTAAGACTGCGCCGAAGACTACTCAAACTACGCCGCCGCAGCCTGCGCCTTCGACCGCGACGAAGGCTGCGACCGAGCAGGCGGGCGTCATCCAGGGCAAGGTCGTTGACCTCGGCTGGGGTGATTCGCTGACGGTGCTGGATGGCCAAAGCAAGCGGCATCGTGTGCGCTTGCTCGGCATTGATTCGCCGGAAAAGGAACAGTCTTTTGGGCCAGCCGCGCGGCAGAAGCTATCCGCACTCGTCTTCGGCAAGACGGTCTCCGTCAAGTATCAAAAAATAGACCGCAGCGGACGCCCCCTCGGCAAAGTGTTGTTGGGCACGACGGACGTGAATCTGGAAATGCTCAAGGCCGGACTGGCCTGGTATTACGCCAACGATAGCGATTTGCCCGAAAGTGACCGCCCGCTCTATGCCAATGCAGAGCAGGAAGCGCGTCGCGCCTCGCGCGGGCTGTGGCAGGATGAGACGCAGCAGCCGCCTTGGGAGTTTCGCGCATTTCGCAAGCAGGCTGCGCCGACTACAACCGCCGCGTCTTTAGAGCCGCCGCTGACGCCCGATGATGTCGTCGTGGCTGAACAACCGAGCGCTCCTAATAAGGAAACCAAGAATCCGGAGCAGCCCGCGCCTGCTGAACAGGCCGAAGCGCCCAACGGATTTCCCAAGCCGCCGAAGGAATCGATCACGGGCGATACCTCGACCAGGACTTACTTCAAGTCGAGTTGCCCGGAAGTTGAGAAAGTGGCCGCACAGAATCGCGTCGCCTTCAACAGCATTGAGGAAGCAGAGCAGGCCGGATTTAAGCGAACGCCAAACTGTCCGTAAGGCTGCCGCACAGGAATTCTTAGACTGTCTCCTCAAAACCGTGGCTGGCGTTGATGAAGGTTGAAGCAACACTGCTCTCCAGCGAAAGCCTGCTGCGGAGAGTTTACTTCGTCTGGCTTGAACACGGGCAGGCTGTTATTATCTCTTCGATCACCGATTCGTCTTTAACGGAAGCCCCCGCCCACAGAGAACGCGCCGGTTAGCCCTCGGCGCGCTTCGACACGCTCAAGCATTGAAGCAAGGATGCTGGAAGAACAGAAACAACAGGGAAGTTTACAACCCGCCTTAGTGCTTTACCGCCAGCTCATCTGGGAAGTCAAAAGCCACGCGGTCTTCGTCCTCAGCCCGGAGGGCCGTATTCTCAGTTGGAACAAAGGCGCAGAACGCATCAAGGGCTACAGCGCTGACGAGATTATCGGCCAGCCTCTTTCCATCCTTTTCACAGACGAAGACGTTGCGCTCAAGCAGCCACAGCAGGAGATAGCAGAGGCCGCCGCCACGGGGCAGTTCATTGGCGAAGGCTGGCGGCGGCGCAAGGACGGCTCGCGCTTCTGGGCCAGCTTCTCTTTGACTGCGCTCCGCGACGAGACGGGCGAGTTGCTCGGCTTTCTGAAAATCACGCGCGACATCAGCGCGCGCCAGCGCATAGAGGAACAACTACAGCATCAGGTTCGGATCACCGGCGCGATCACCAGCAACGCTGCCGAAGGCTTGTGCATGATGGACGCGACCGGTCGCCTGACATTCATGAATCCGGCGGCGGAAGAACTGCTCGGCTGGCGCAGAGAAGAACTGCTCGGACGCGTCATGCACGACGCCATACACCATCGCAGAGCGGACGGCACGCCCTTTCCCATACACGAATGCCCCATTGTCGATGTGCTCAAATCCGGCGCGACCGTGCGTAATCGCGAAGACGTGATGATGCGCAAAGACGGCTCTTTTGTTCCGGTCTACTATTCGTGCGCGCCGATTATAGTCGACGGCGAGATTACGGGCGCGGTCGTTGCGCTGCACGACATCAGCGAGCGCAAGATAATCGAGGCCGAACTCAGAGAGCAGACAGAGGTTGTTGAAACCGTCAACAATATAGGACAACTGCTGTCGGCTGAATTAGACCAGCACAAGCTGGTTCAGGCCGTGACGGATGCGGCGACCGAATTATCCGGTGCGCGCTTTGGCTCTTTCTTCTACAACGTGCTCGATGAGCGCGGGGCATCCTATATGCTCTACACGCTCTCAGGCGCTCCACGTGAAGCCTTTGAACATTTCCCTATGCCGCGTGCGACAGACCTTTTTGGCCCGACGTTTCGCGGCGAGGGAGTGATTCGCCTTGCAGATGTCAAACAGGATGCGCGCTACGGTAAGAACTCGCCTTACTACGGAATGCCGTCGAATCATCTGCCCGTCACGAGCTACCTGGCAGTCCCAGTCATCTCGCGCAGCGGCGAAGTTCTGGGCGGACTCTTCTTCGGCCACCCCGAAGCGGGCGTCTTTACGGAGCGCACCGAGCGCATCGTCACGGGGCTGGCTGCGCAGGCTGCGATTGCGATGGACAATGCGCGCCTTTTTGAAGCGGCCCGGCGCGCTCATGCACAGTCGGAGGCGGCTGAAAGGCGCTCTGCTTTTCTGGCCGAAGCGAGTGCGATTCTCGCTTCTTCGCTTGATTATGAAACGACGCTGGCGAGCGTCGCACGCCTAGCCGTTCCGCACATAGCGGACTGGTGTTCCGTTCACATCATCGAGAAGGAAGGAGCAATCCTGCCGCTGGCTGTGGCCCACGTCGATCCGTCTAAGGTGGCGATGGCTGAAGAGCTACAGCGTCTTTATCCGATTGACCCGACCGAAGAGCGCGGCGCGGCGCAAGCCATTCGCACAGGCCAGTCGGAAATCTACGCGGACATTCCTGATTCATTGCTGGCCCAGGTCGCACGCGACGAGGAGCAACTCGCAATCCTGCGCGAGCTTGGATTAAAGTCCGCGATGACCGTGCCGATGATCGTGCAGGGCCGCGCTCTCGGCACAATCTCTTTCATCTCTGCGGAATCCGGCAGGCATTACGGGCCGGAGGATTTGACTCTGGCCGAAGACCTCGCACGCCGCGCTGCGCTGGCTATTGATAACGCGCGCCTCTATCGCGAAGCGCAGGAGGTTAACCGCATCAAGGATGAGTTCCTGGCGACACTCTCACATGAACTACGCACGCCTTTGACCGCCGTGCTCGGTTGGGCCAAGCTGCTCAGCACAGGACAACTCGACGCGGAAGCTTCAAGTCGCGCGCTCGATACTATCCAGCGCAACGCACGCGCGCAGCAACAAATCATCGAAGATATTCTGGACGTTTCACGCATCATCACAGGCAAGCTGCGCCTTGAAGTGAATCCTGTGGAGCTTGTGCCCGTCATCGAAGCGGCAATGGAGGGCGTGCGTCCGGCGGCGGATGCCAAAGCGATTCGACTTGAGCCGCTCCTTGATGCCGGAACGGGATTGGTCATGGGCGACCCCGCGCGCTTGCAGCAGGTGGTCTGGAATCTACTCTCCAACGCCGTTAAGTTTACGCCGCAGGGAGGACGCATCGAGTTAAAGCTGCTTGAGGTTGACGCGCAGGCGCAAATCACCGTCAGCGATACAGGTGAAGGCATCAAAGAGGAATTTCTGCCCTTTGTCTTCGACCGCTTTCGACAGGCCGACGGCTCTACGACCAGACTGCACGGTGGTTTGGGCTTGGGACTGGCGATTGTGCGACATCTGGTTGAGTTGCACGGCGGGACGGTCAAAGCAGAGAGTGCTGGCGAAGGAAAGGGGGCGAGCTTCATTATTACTCTTCCCCTGTCTGTGCAGATGCCGGAGAGCGAGCAGGAAGGAGAGGCAGAGCTACAGTTGGCCGTTCCCGAAGCGAAGCTTGAACATCTGGCGGATTTGAGCGGCCTACGCGTGCTGGTGGTTGATGACGAAGCTGACTCGCTTGAGTTTCTGAATGCCTCGCTCAGCGGGTGCGGAGCGGAAGTGCGTGCCGTTACATCCGCAGCGGAGGCGCTCGAACAGCTTCAGGAATTCCGACCCGACGTTTTAATCTCTGACATAGGAATGCCCCACGAGGACGGCTACGCCTTGATGCGTAAGGTGCGCGCACTGGGGACGGAGCACGGAGGCGCGATCCCTGCGGCGGCGGTCACGGCTTACGCCAGAAGCGAAGACCGCCTGCGCGCTCTGCTGGCGGGTTTTCAGACGCACATCGCCAAGCCTGTCGAACCAGCGGAACTGGCGGCGGTCGTCGCCAGCCTCGCCGGACGCACGACAAACGAATGAGTTGGAGACAGCATGAGAGCCGTGCTATTGCGAGGGTGATAAGCGTGCTATCGCGAGGGGCGGACTGCGAGAGATACGAAGGGCTTATTCGTCGTCCTGTTTATCTGCTGCGATCAGATGGCTGAGGCGTGCGCGCGGGTGATGGCGGTCGTAAGTGGCGCGCATGTGGTTGTCCGTAATGTGTGTGTAAATTTGCGTCGTAGAGATGTCGCTGTGGCCGAGGAGAGCCTGCACGGAACGGGAATCCGCGCCGCGTTGTAAGAGATGCGTGGCGAAGCTGTGGCGCAAGGTGTGCGGCGAGATATCTGGCAGATTCGCTTGCCGAGCGTAACGCTTGAGCGTGGCCCAGATGGTCTGGCGCGAGAGCGGCCCGCCTGAGCTATTCAGAAACAGTTGCGGGCTGCTGCGCTCTTTGTTCAGCCTTGCGCGCACACTCATGTACTGTTGCAGCCAGCGCACGGCACTCTTGCCGATGGGAATGCGCCTCTCTTTGCTGCCCTTGCCATGACAGACGAGCAACCCTGCGTCCAAGTCTACGTCGCCGAGCTTAATTGAAACCAACTCTGAGACGCGCAGGCCCGTCGCGTACATCAATTCCAGAATAGCGCGGTCACGTAATCCCTCTTCGGTTCGCGTGTCCGGCACATCGAGAAGTTGCTGCATCTCTTCTTCGGTCAGGAACTGCGGAAGATGCGCGCTCCCCTGCGGTGTGTCGAGGTCTTCGGTCGGATGCGACTTGAGATGCCCGTCGAGAAGGAGAAAACGAAAGAGTCCGCGCGCCGCGCTGACGGCACGCGAAACGGAAGCGGGCGCGAGACCTTCGCGCGATAACTGCGCGATCCATGCGCGCAAATCCTTGCGCGTCAAATCCTGCACGGCGACGCCCAACTCATTGGCCCACGCTTCCAGCCGCGACAAATCGCGCCGGTAGCTTTCAAGAGAGTTCTGCGCCAGGCCCTTCTCAACCTGCAAGTAGGAGAGGAACTCCCGCACCAGATTCCGCCGCGACATTCCTTCAACGCTCATCGGCAACAACTATATCAGAAACGATGAACGCGGAACGAGGAACGATGAATAAAGAACAGCTTGCCTTTCATTCCTCGTTCATCGTTCCGCGTTCATCGCTCTAACGCTATTGCTTATCCACTATGTCGTCCTTGAGCGTCGTTAGTGCTTTGAGCAGGTCGTCTTTCTCAGCTTTGCCGACTTTGAATTTGTCGAGCGAGGCGACGAGGAGCTTGACCGCTTGTTCCCAGTCGGCTTCGGTGATACCGAGTCCTCTGTGCACGGTTTTCATGTCGCGCCCGATGTAGAAGCATGGGCCGCCTGTCGCCGCGCACAATTGGTCTAGCGCCAATTGCCGTATGCGCTTCGATGAATCGGTGCTGACGCCGTTGAAGAACCGGGAGAGCTTTGCGTCTTTCATCAAACGCCCAAGCCAATCGTCAGCCACGGCGGCAAGCGCATCGTAGCCGCCGAGTCGTTTGTAAAGACTGTCGGATTGCGTCGGCGCAGATGCTTCTTGCGCCCGCACATTCAAGATGCTTCCCGATGCCAGCAACAGAAGGCATAGGCCCAAAGGCAGGTAGGCTTTTTTTCTCATGATTCATCCTCCCAAAAGAAGTTTGCGAGGGTCATATTGGGCGAGGGAGCGCGCGCGCGCCGCGTCCCATTCAGGTCGCGCGCAAAATAGTGTGAGCCAAAAGGCTTGTCAAGTCTTTTTTGATTCGCTGCCGGTCAGGAAGCGAACTGTTCTTTCTTTCCGCCCGCCAGTTGCGGCGCTGTCTGCCTTTGCTTGCGTCGATAGAGCGTAAAGCCGAACCAGAAGCCGTAGAAGAAGACGAGCATCACCGCCGCTGCGATGATGGCGGCGCTTGCTGACTTTGTGACCTTGCGGATGACGACGAAGAAATCGCCCGTTATGCCGAGCGCCAGCGGCAACATTGCCGCCAGCAGCATACGGCTGGCGAATCTGTGAAAATGTTCTGTCTCTTCGCCGCGCTCGACAATACGATGATACGCGGCGGGCGTCATCAGCAACATGATGCTCAAGCCCACCAGCAACAGGCTCGCCAGATGCACATACTTTGAAGAAAGGGGAAGCTTCTCGAAGGCTTCCATCAGCGTCGTGACGAGTTGGAAACCGAGCAACGCCTGAGCGCCCGGCAAAACGACCCTCGCTTCCGTCAGGACGTGTTTAATCTTGTCCGTAATCTTCGTTCCTTCCGCTTCGGCTTGCGCGTTCTCTTTCTCATCCATCGCCTTTTTCTCCATGACCTGCGATGCGCGCTGCGGCCTGCGCATGAATTCCAGCCCGTACCAGAAGAAGAGCGCCAGCAATCCCGCACCCAACCCGAAGCTGAGCGCAGGTGTGCGCCCCAGCGTCGGCTCTATCGCCACGTAAACATCAAAGCCGAGCGCGATGGCAAAGGGCAACAACGCATAGCCCATCACTTTCGTCGTAAAGCGGTGCAGTCTCTCCGTGTCTTCACCATCTTCGACGATGCGATGATACGCGCCCGGCGCAAGCAGCAAGCCAAACGCAATCAGCATCAGTCCGAGGCCGCATATTTTCAGGTATTGTGAGTGTCGTGTTAGATTCTCGAAGCCTGGCTCAAAGACTGAACGATATTGAAAGCCGATTAGCACCTGAGAGCCGAGCACCAACATTCGCCCCTCGTCCAGAGCCTTCTGAATCTTATCCTTCAGCTTTGCCATCTTCCCACCTCGCTCGTTTTGTGCGGTTATTCTAAATCAAACGTGAGGATGAGCGAAATACATTTCACACCAAGACGCAAAGGCGCTAAGAACAGCAAAGAAGAAACATAATCCTTTTCGCGTTTTTTCTTAGCGCCTTTGCGTCTTGGTGTGAAACTGTTTTTCTTTTACTCGTAACGCAAACACTCAATCGGGTCGAGGCGCGAGGCTTTGCGCGCAGGCAGCACGCCGAAGATGAGGCCGACGCTGATGGAGACGACCAGGCCCGTGATGATGGCCCAGAGCGGAATCGTCGCAGGCAATGAGGGCACGAGCACCATGATGAGTTGGCTGATGCCGACGGCAAACAACACGCCGAGGATACCGCCGAGGAAAGTCAGCGTCATCGCTTCGTAGAGAAACTGGCGCACGATGTCTTTGCGCCGCGCGCCGATGGCTTTGCGTATGCCGATCTCCTTCGTCCGCTCTGTCACGGAGACGAGCATAATGTTCATCACGCCGATGCCGCCGACCAGCAGGCCCAAACTCGAAATAGCGATGGCGATGAGGCCGACCATCGCCGTGATGCTGTCGAATTGTTCGATAAACTTGTCCGCCGTCTTAATGTCGAAGTTGTTCGGGTCGCCAAACTTGACGTGGCGGCGGCGGCGCAGAATGTCTTCCGATTGCGCCAGCGCTTCCGGCAATAGCCCTGAGCGCCCGCGTATGACAAACAGCAGGTAGCCTTTGGCGGGCGCTATCTTCTGCGCCGTCCTGAGCGGGATAAAGACGGCGTTGTCCTCCTCGTTCTCGCCGAAGAAGCCCGCCTTTCGTTTTTCCAGCACGCCGACGATCTCGAAAGTATGGCCGCCCATTTTGACCATCGTGCCGACAATGCGATTCTCGCTCGGAAAGAGCGCGTCCGCAGCGTTGACGCCAATGACCATCACATTGCGCCGCTGCTCGTCGTCCGCATCCGTGATGAAACGTCCTTCGCGCAGGGCAATGTTGGTGATGTCAGCATAGTTGGCCGTCACACCCTGCGTGTTGCCCCAACGATAGTTGTGCCCGTTGTAAGTGATGTTGTCGTCGAAGGGGCCGCCCCCGTAGCCGACGTTGGGAGCAACGATTGCCACGTCTTCGACCGCGCTCGCCTGCTCGCGTATGCTCGCGGCGTCCGCGACTGTCAAAGGCTTACGGCTGCGCTCTGAGCGGTCTTCGCCCACGCGCGGCCCCGTCGAGAGATGAAAGGCGTAGATGTTGTTCGTCCCATACTCTTCGATGATAGAGACGATGTTCTGGCGCAGGCCCGTTAAGATGGAAGCAATCGCTATCGCCGTCGTCACGCCGATGACAATGCCAAGCACGGTCAGGAAACTTCTGAACTTGTGCGCCCGCACGCTATCGAGCGCCATCAGCAGAGTTTCAACGGGGAAAAATTTCGGCAGTCGCAACGCTTTTCTCTTTCAGTTCTTAGTCAGCGCGACGATGGGGTCGAGCCGCGCCGCCTTCATCGCCGGATAGAGTCCGGCAATCATGCCGATGATGCCCGACACGATTAAAGAGAGCAGGATGTACATGATGGTAATCGTCATCGGGATAGCGGTCGTGGAAGAAATCAGCCACGCGACGCCGAAAGCAAAGAGCAGCCCCATCATTCCGCCGAGCGCGCAGAGCGTCGCCGACTCGATAAGAAACTGCACCAGAATTTGTTTCTTCGTTGCGCCGACAGCCTTGCGCAGACCGATCTCGAAAGTCCGCTCGGTGACGGAAACGAGCATGATGTTCATGACGACGATGCCGCCGACGACGAGCGTGATAAAGGTAATCGGAATGACGACCGTGGCGATGCTGCCGGTAAACTCGTCTACCTGATTGTTTACATCCTCGACGTTGACCAGCCCGAAATCGTCTTCGTCGTTGCCTGAGAGCCGGTGCTTGTTTCGCATCGCCACCCGCGCATCCTCAATCGACGCCTTGAACTGCTCGCGCTCAGCCGCCTTGCCATGAATCTGTAACCCCTGGCGGCGTCCGAAGATTTGCAGGTGCGTCGTGACCGGGATGTATAGATGGCGGTCGAAGCTATCGCCGAAGAACGAGCCGCGTTTTTCTTCGACGCCGACAATGCGCATTGGCAAGCCAGCAATCTTCAGAGTCTTGCCCAGCGCCGTCGTGCCTGGGAAGAATTTCTCTTTGATGTCGCCGCCGAGCACGCACACCAAGGCAGAGCTTTGCACTTCGTCCGGCGTCAGAAAGCGACCTTCGGCAATCGTTTTGTCTTCAATGTCCACCATGTTGGCGGTCGAGCCGAAAATGAGCGCACCGGGAAACTCCACGCCGTCCTGCGAGAGGTCGAACTGGTTTTGCACCTGCGCCCCGACCTCAACGCAACTCGTACAATGCGCCTTCACCCACTCGTAATCGTCCCAATCGAGCCGCTTGTTACGCCGGTTTCGCTTCTCAAACTCTTCGTCCGAAAGCCTGCCGTGCGAAGCCATGCGCGCAATCATGAAGTGATTGATGCCAAGCACCTTCGACACCTTGTCAACGACGTAGGTGTTCAAGCCGTTAATCGAAGCGCCGACGACTACGACCGAGGCGACACCGATGATTATTCCAATCAAGGTCAGAAAAGCGCGCAGCTTATGTGCGAAGATTGATTGCAAGGCTATCCGCGCGGCGTCGGCATAAAATGAATAGAGGCGTTTCATATGCTCACACTGGCCTTACGATAATCTCTAAAATTATGTTTGCTTTATCTTGGCTAACCGAAAACACAGGCTGTCTCGAAGGGAAAGCGCTGGCCCAGTTGAATCGCCGGGCGCTTGCACCCTTTCGCGTTCTGCTCTGGAAAGACGCCCGTCGAGCTTTACCTGTTAACACCCGACAAGTCCTGCGGCTACTGTTAAAACGGCACGCCGCTTCTGTTTATTAACAGCAGGATTGAGGAAAGATTTGGATTTTGGATGGACACCAGGCAGTTTCGCAGATGCTTTTACATCCAAGCGGAGTTGTTTTTAACACTCGCGTCGATAGAGCGCGTTCGCTTTTAATCTTCAAGGGAGTTGAGGGTTGGGCTGGGGTTGAGCGGATAAAAAGCGTGCCGCTAACGAACCCGCATGGTCTGAATCAAAGCCTCCATGTGGTTCAAATAGCGCTCAAGCGCGCGCCGGCCCGCGGTCGTTAAGCGATACTCTGTCTTCGGCGTGCGCCCTTCAAAGAACTTGGTGCAGGTGATGTATTCAGCGTCTTCCAGCTTGCGCGCATGCACGCTCAGATTGCCGTCCGTCGTCTTCATCAAATCTTTCAACTCGTTGAAGGAGAGAGACGCGTTGACGGCCAGGGCGCTGACGATGCCGAGCCGCATTCTTTCATGTATGAGCCGGTCGAGTTCCGTCGCCGTCAGCTTGGGCTGCTGCTCCTCAGCGGCGCGCACGGCATTGTCCTGCGCGCGGCTCTTGCGTCGGCCTTCGTGTTTGAGTGCATTCTGTTTAGCCACCGTGTCTCCTTGCGATGATGATGCCGAAAACGATGTGCAGCCCGCCGAATCCGGTCGCCATAAAATAGTTTCCCCAAGACGCGGGGCAAAACAGCGCGACCGCGCCCACGAACATAAAGCAGAGGCCCATCACCGGCACAATCCCAACCGAAAACATTCCGCCCGTGACGACGCCCGTTCCATATAACAGCAACCAGACGCCGGGAATCACGCCCGTCAATCCGGCCCGATACAGCAAGACTGTCAGCAACGCTCCGACGACTATCGGCGGCGATAAGCTGAAAGCGACTTTGCGTCCCGGCCCTGAGAGCAGGGGCGTCCCCGCAGCATGTGCCTTTCGGGTCATCGCCCAAGAGGAAATAAGCAGCGAAAGCACAGCCTCGACCACCCACACCACGAGCCAAGCCTGAGCCGATGACTGCTGCGAAGCGACCAGCGTCGCGCCCACAGCCGTCACGCCGATGGCGACCTGTCCCCAGCCGGAGACGGCTGTGAATGACGAGGCGCGCTCCATCGTTTCGCGTATAAAGCGAAGATTATCCATCGCCCGCGCATGCAGAGCGGGAGGCTCTTCTGCGTCTCGCGGACGAAGCTGATGAATGGAAGCCATAGCGCCATAATACACCGGCGCGCTAGTCTGTCAAGTGCTTTATTTAGCAAAGCAGCAGCCAGCAGAAGGCAAAAGGTAAAAGTAAAAAGGCAAAAGGGTGGGGTAGCCAACTTTTATTAAAAGTGGCTCTCCGCGTTCCTTTTGCCCTTTATCTTTTTACGTTTGCCTTCTTTAGGGTGAAATCGTGCCATCGTTGCTGATCTTGACGGCGGTGGG
Source organism: Pyrinomonadaceae bacterium (assembly GCA_036387475.1). Taxonomy (GTDB): domain Bacteria; phylum Acidobacteriota; class Blastocatellia; order Pyrinomonadales; family Pyrinomonadaceae; genus DASVTR01. The sequence continues at coordinate 181,473 of DASVTR010000023.1, forward strand.
GCCGAAGTCGTCCATTGAGAGTTGACGGATAAGAGGGATGACGGTCGCATTGGCGTCGGGGCGCGGGCCGTCCTGCGCGTGCTGTATGAGCGGGTGAATGCGCCCGCCGAGAAACTCGCCGTCCGGGCCAATTTGCGCGTCGAGCACCAAAGAGAGGCCGGTCGGGCCGTTGAAGGGGAAGCGAAAGAACGCGAAATTGCCAAGCGAGTAAGCGACCAGACGATCTTTGTAAACCTCAAGGCCGCGCACGACGTGTGGGCCGTGGCCGAGCACTAAGTCCGCCCCGGCGTCTATGACGGCGCGCGAGAACGCACGCAGATTGCCGCGCGGCTCTCCCAGAAAAACTTCCGGCCCGCGCGGCACGTGCTGCGCCGTCAGACCTTCCGCCCCGGCGTGAAACGAGACGATGACAATATCAGAGTTTGCTGCCACACGGGCGACAACTCTTCTCGCCGCTTCGATGTCGTTTACGTTGTACGAAATATTATTGGTCGCGAAAGCGATGACGCCGATTCTGCGCCCTTTAACATCTAGGTAGGCGATGTCATCGAAATCCGCACCGGCGTGCGCAATGCCCAGACCATCGAGCACACGGCGCGTGCTCTCTCGCCCTTCGAGGCCGAAATCCGACGCATGATTATTGGCGAGGCTCATAATGTCGAAGCCCGCCTCTTTAAGATACTTGCCGTAGCGCGTCGGCACACGAAAGGCATAACACATTCTCGAACGCGGGCCGCACTTGGAAGACCTGCCGCCTTCGAGCATCGGCCCTTCAAGGTTGCCGAAGGCCAGGTCTGCTGCGGACAGAATCTCGCCGACTTGAGAGAGCATCAATGCGCCGTCCTGCGCCGGAAGCCCACGGTCAGGCGGATTGGTTGAGCCGAGCATGATGTCGCCGACGGCTGAGATTGTGATGGCCTCGCCCGGCGCTGGCGTTGCTTTAACCTGTACGACGGGGGCGGCGGTTGAGGATGAGAGTTGATCGGCCTGTGCTGTCCTGCGTGTGCATGCGGCGCTCCCGCCGAGGGCAACAGCAATGAGCAGGAGCAACGAGACGGCCAATCGGTTTCTAAAGAACATACGAGGGAACCTCCGGCCAGAGATTCTACAGGAGAAGCGGCCCATACGCCAAAAGCAGAAATCGCCGCCCTCTTATCTTAATGAAGGCGGCGACTCCTGCGTGTTGCTTCTCAAGTCTATCTTTGATGTTGGCCCAACTCTGATTAGCACCGCTAAGCGTCTGCCTGTCCGGCATACTTATCGGTGCTCGCGTTTGAGATAAAGGCGGCGTCTTCTTTCGTCAAAGACTCTTCGACGAGCCGTCGCTGTTCCATTTCGTGAATCGTGTAGGAGCCGGTCGCGGGGCTGGCGGAGGCCGCACGCCCGACGTAAAAGGGACGCTGGCAGCCCTTAAGCAGATTCATCAGGCGCGGCTCGACAAACGTCCAGCCGCCCATGTTCTTCGGCTCTTCCTGCGTCCAGACGAGTTGGGTCGCATTCGGGTAGCTACTGAAAATTTCGCGCAGCCTCTTTTCCGGGAACGGATAGAATTGTTCGAGACGAATAATCGCCACGTGATCGTCGCCGGATTTTTTGCGCGCGACGTTAAGGTCGTAAAAGACTTTGCCGCTGCACAGGATGATGCGCCGCACGCTCTCTGCATTGGCAGCATCCGCGTCGTCGATTACGGGCTGGAAGCCGCCGCTCGTCAGTTGATCCAAAGTGGATGCGGCGGCAGGCAGGCGAAGGAGGCTCTTCGGCGTCATGACGATAAGCGGGCGCGCCGTCTCCTGCAACACCTGTCGGCGGAGCAAGTGAAAGTATTGCGCGGGGCTGGTCGGATAACAGACCTGTAGATTATTTTCGGCGCAGAGTTGCAGGTAACGCTCAAGGCGTGCGCTCGAATGCTCCGGCCCTTGACCTTCATAGCCGTGAGGAAGGAGCAGCGTGAGGCGTGAATGCTGTTTCCACTTGTCTTCGGAGGCGGCGATGTACTGGTCTATGATGACCTGCGCGCCGTTGCCAAAGTCGCCAAACTGCGCCTCCCACATGATGAGCGAATCGAGCGCAATCACCGAATAGCCATACTCAAAGCCGAGCACACCCTGCTCCGAAAGCGAGCTATCGAAGACTTCAAAGACAGCGAACTTATTCTTTTGGCTTCGCAACTCGGAGAGCGGCGACCAGGGCTGGCCGGTCTGCGTGTCGTACATGACGGCGTGGCGCTGGCTGAACGTGCCGCGCCCGGAATCCTGACCGCTCAAGCGGACGCGCGTGCCATCAAGCACGAGCGAGCCGAAGGCCACGGCCTCGGCAAAGGCCCAATCCATCGGCGCTTGTCCTTCGCCCATCTTGGCACGGCGCGCGAGTTGGCCCACCATCTTCGGGTTGATGTTGAAACCTTCGGGCACGACCGCTATCTGCCGCCCTATCTCGCTCACGACTTCCGCGCTGACGGCTGTTTCAACGAGACGCGATCCGTCTTCTTCCTGCGTTGGCGGCGGTAGTTCTGTCGTCGGTGCTTTGTTGGCGACTACTTCCTTCGCACGCGCCAGCGCACTTTCATAAGCCTGCACGCTCTCGTCAATCAACTGTTTGACGCCCGCTTCGTCAATCACGCCTTCGCGCATCAAGCGCCGCGCGTAGACATCGCGTACGCCGGGATGAGCCTTAACGCGCGCGTACATAAGGGGCTGCGTATAGCTCGGCTCGTCGCCCTCGTTGTGGCCCAGCTTGCGGAAGCCGACGACGTCGAGCACCACGTCCTTGTTAAACTCCTGCCGGTATTCGAGCGCGATTTGCAGCACGCGGTAGGCCGCTTCCGGGTCATCGCCGTTGATGTGAAAGATTGGCAGTTGCGTCATCCGCGCCACGTCTGTCGAATAGATGGTCGAGCGACCCTTTTCCGGCGAGGTCGTAAAGCCGATCTGGTTGTTGATGATAATGTGAATCGTGCCGCCCGTGCGATAGCCCTTCAGTTCTGCGAGGTTCAGGGTTTCCATCACGATGCCCTGCCCGGCAAACGCCGCGTCGCCGTGCAGAAGAACCGGCAACGCAAGGTCAATCGCTTCCTCGCGCGGTACGTCGAGCGCATCCTGCTTGGCGCGCACTATACCTTCGACAACCGCGTCAACGAATTCCAGATGGCTCGGATTCGGCGAGACGGTGAGGCGCACCCTGCGACCGTCCTCGGTCAAGCGCTCGCCTACCGCGCCCTGATGATATTTCACGTCGCCTTCGTCAGCCGGGAAGTTCGGATGAACAGAACCCTCGAACGACGTAAAGATGCGCTCTGAAAAGTCGCCGACAACGTTGGCAAGAATGTTCAGGCGTCCGCGATGGGCCATGCCGAGCGTGATGTCTTCGACGCCGCGCGCAGCCGCGCCCTCTATCAATTGGTCGAGCAGCGGAACGATGGTTTCGCAGCCTTCGATGGAGAATCTTTTCTGGCCCAGATACTTCGTGTGCAGGAAACGCTCAAACTGTTCGGCGTCCGTCAATTTCTTGAGCAGCCGCTTTTTGATTTCGGCTGAGAGCGGCTGCGGCTCGACGAAATGGATGCGGATGGCTTCGCGTATCCAGGTCTTCTGCTCCTTGCTCTGAATGTGGCGATACTCTATGCCGACCTTGCCGCAGTATGCTCGGCGCAGGATTTCAAGAATTTCGCGGAGGCTGGCGCTCTGCTTGCCCGCTAAGCCGCCTGTGATGAAGACGCGATCCAAGTCCCAGATTGTCAGGCCGTAATTCTCTATGTCGAGTTCGGGATGATAGACGGGCGGCATGGCGTGGAGCGGATCAATGTCCGCCATCAGATGCCCGCGCACGCGGTAGGCGTTAATCAACTCAAGAACGCGCGCCTGCTTGATGGTCAGAGCGCGCGTTTGGTCGCCACCGAGAAGCGCCGGGTTGCGGTCAATAGACCAGCGCATGGGCGGGAAAGCAATCTCTAAATCTTGAAAGACACGCTCGTAAAAGTTGTGCTGGCCGAGCAGCAATTCGTGAACACGCGCGAGAAAAGCGCCGGACTCCGCGCCCTGTATGATGCGGTGGTCGTAGGTGCTGCTGATGTTGATGGCCTTGCTGATGCCTATGGCAGAGAGGGCTTCGGAAGCCATCGCGTGATATTCCGCCGGGTACTCAATCGCACCCGTAGCGATAATCACGCTTTGCCCTGCCATCAATCGCGGCGTCGAAGCGACCGTGCCGATTGTGCCGGGATTGGTCAGGGAGATGGTCGTGCCCTGAAAGTCTGCGATTTGAAGTTTACCGTCGCGTGCGCGCTTGATAACGTCATCGTAGGCCGCTAGAAACTGTGCGAAGTTCATCGCGTTAGCGTTCTTGACGTTGGGCACAAGCAGCGTGCGCGTGCCATCCTTCTTGGTGAGGTCAACGGCGACGCCCAGATTGACGCTCTCGCGACGCAGGCGCACGGGTGCTCCGTCCTGTTCGGCAAAGCCGTCGTTAAGCTGAGGAAACTCTTCGAGCGCACGGATGATGGCCCACGCGATGAGATGCGTATACGAAGCTTTGCCGCGCCCGCTCTCTTGCAGATACTTGTTGATGATGCGGCGGTTTTCGTCCAGCAGCTTGACGGGGATGCGGCGCTGCGAGGTGGCGGTCGGAACGGAGAGACTCGCCTCCATGTTTTCGACAATCTTGAGCGCTGCGCCGCGAATCGGCTGTGCATCGGCAGCCGTGCTCTCAGGGGCGGGCGTCGGCGTTGCCTGCGGCTGTGCAGGCGCGCGTTGCGGCGCGGGCGCGGCGGCAGCCGGAGCAGTCGTTGTCGTCTGTGCAGGACTCGCCGCTGCACCGTCGCCGTTGGCAGGAGCGCGATTCTCCGGCGCTTCGGTCGCAGTGGGCGCGGCGGTTGCGCCATCATCGCCTAGCAGTTCCGTAAAATATGCGCGCCATGCTTCGTCAACCAAAGAAGGGTTGCTGCGATAACGGCTCAACAATCCCTCGACGTAGGTGGCGTTGGCTCCGAAATTTTCGGCAATGACCTGTGATAGATCAACAGTCTCTTGATTATTGTTCAAGGCTCTCTCACCTCAGATAAAACTATCAGCGCGCCGTCGTCCGGCAATTGTCGGTGTGGGCGCTGGCCTGTGAATGTTAAAGTTGAAAGTGATAGCCTATCACCTTCCGCTGTGCATTGCATCCGGCATCAGGGCAGTCAGGGGCGCGTCCGCTTATTCGACAAGATAAGCTATTATGCCTTACCGTGCGGCATAATGTCATAGCCATTTCGAGCGACGAAACTCTACAGCGGTTCGGTTCAACTCGTGATAAAAATAGAGCGCATTGCACATTCACCGATAGGACATAGTTAAGATGAAAGCAATCCGTCTGACAAAAACATTCGGGCAACTTACGCCTGACGAATTCGGGCGGCTGCTCTTGAGCGCCGGAGTGTGGCTTTTAATTCTACTGCTCCTCGTCTGCGGCAATAACAAGGTGTTGGCCCAAGCTTCGCGCGTGGAGAGCGGTATGGCGGAATTGGGCAACGGAAAGTTGTACTACGAAGTAATGGGGCGTGGGCGCAATGTCGTCTTGATTCATGGGGGCTTGGCCGATAGTCGGCTGTGGGACGATCAATTTAAAGCGCTCGCCAAGCATTACAGGGTCTTGCGTTACGATTTGCGCGGCTTTGGAAAGTCTGACTTTTCGATGGGGCCGCTCTCTCATGTTGAAGACCTGGCAGCGCTGCTCAAGTTTCTGCGAATTGAGAAGGCTTCCTTCATCGGTCTCTCGCTCGGCGGAATGATAGCGATGGATTTCGCGCTCGAACACCCCGCAATGGTCGAGCGCCTCGTGCTGGCCGCTTCCGGCCTGAGAGGTTATCAGGGAGTTAAAAACGAGAAGGCCATCGCCGTCTCTAAAGCGGCTGAGACCGAAGGGCGGGAAAAAGCCATCGCGCTCTGGCTGGAACATCCGTTTTTTGCGACGGGCAAAAGCAATCCATCTTATCAACAAAGGATGCGAGAGATGCTCACGGATAATTTCAGAACGTGGGGGCCGACGCCCGCTCCGATTGTCTGGACGTGGCCGACCCGGCCAGTGATTGAGAAGCTTCAGGCAATCAAAGCGCCGACGCTCGTTATCGTCGGCGATATGGACTTCTCCAACATCACGGCCATTGCAGACATCTTGGCCGCCAAGATTCCCGGCGCGAAGAAAGCAGTGATGACGAATGTCAGCCATCATCTCAACATGGAAAAGCCGCAGGAGTTTAATCAACTGGTCTTAAGCTTTTTACGTAGAAAATGACCGTCAGCTAAAAATCAGCAGGCGAAATAAAATGAGAACAAAGAATCGTGTGAACAACCGGAAGAAACCCTCGCGGCGTGAGTTTACGAAGACCGTCGCGGTCACGCTCGCTGGCGTACCGCTGGCGGCAACGCTCGTGCGAGCGCAGACGCCAGGCAAGACAAAGCAAGCGCCAGCGCCGCCGAACCCGCAGCCTTCGCCCACGCCGGTTAAGCCTTCGCCTTTGGCGGAAGCATACGCGGAAGTGGCGCGTGCGCGCTTCGGCGAGCAGGTCACAAACGAGCAGTTTGAACAAATCAAAAAAGACCTCGAAGGTAACGTGCGCGTAGCGGAGCGCCTGCGCGCCGTCAAGCTAAAGAACGGAGACGGGCCGGACTTCGTTTTCAGCGCAGACTAAAGAAGATGAAAGGCAAAGCGTAAAGGAGAGGAAACAAGGGTAAGGAAGAAAACTTAGATGCCTCCTCTTTCGTCGTTCAGCCTTCGCTCCTTTGCTTTTACTCTCACGCTTTTGCCTTTTTGCTTTTACCTTCTACCTTTTATATATGCTGACTGAAGACACTTTCTTCTCTTCCATAGCGGAGTTGGCAGCGCAGTTGAAAGCGCGGCGCATCTCGCCCGTCGAGTTGACGGAAGGCTATCTGGCGCGGCTGGAAAAGTTCGGCGCGCGTCTCGGCGCGGTCGCAAACCTGATGCGTGATTCTGCGCTAAGGGAAGCGCGCGCAGCAGAGAGAGAGATTCGCGCGGGGCGCTATCGTGGCCCGCTGCACGGCATTCCATACGGCGCGAAAGATTTGCTGGCGACGCGCAACGCTCGCACGACGTGGGGCGCTGCTCCCTACAGAGAGCAGCAGTTTGACACGGACGCAACCGTGATTCGCAAGCTCAACGCTGCCGGGGCGATTCTCGTCGCTAAGCTGGCGATGATCGAACTGGCGGGCGGGATGGGCTACAACGAAGCCAACGCCTCGCTGACGGGCGCGTGCCGCACGCCCTGGAATACGGACTTCTGGAGCGGCGGCTCGTCTTCCGGGCCGGGTGCGGCGGTGGCGGCTGGCCTCGTCGCCTTTGCCATCGGCTCGGAGACTTCCGGCTCGATTATTACTCCGTCGGCCTTCTGCGGCGTCACGGGCCTACGGCCCACCTATGGCCGCGTCTCACGTCATGGCGCGATGGCGCTCTCCTGGACGCTCGATAAGCTTGGGCCAATGTGCCGCACGGCTGAAGATTGCGGCATCGTGCTCGCAGCCATAGAGGGGCGCGACCCGCTTGACCGGACGACAAAACCCTCGCCCGATGAAATAGAAAAGGCGCTTCTCTCGGACATGGAGCGCACGAGTAACAAGTGGGCTTGGCCCAAATCCCAACTGCTCTCGCTGCTCGGCTTTAAGACTGCGCCGCTCCTTGGGAGCGATGGGCCGTTTGGAGGACTATCGGCGAGCGGCAAACAACGCATCGCAGTGATGAAGGATTCCTGCGAGAAGGCGCAGCCAGCCGTGCGCGAGAATTTCCTGCGCTCGCTCGACCGCTTGCGAAAATTCGCGGACGTAGAGATGGATGTTAAGTTGCCAGATTTTCCATACGGCGCGGCGGTCGGAACGATTGTCGATGCCGAAGGCGCGAGCGCTTTTCGTGAGTTGATAGAATCGGGCCGCGTTAAAGAGTTGGCTTCACCACAGGGCCGCATTGGCGGCTACGCGGCCTCGCTCGTGACGGCAATTGATTACCTGCACGCGATGCGCTTGCGCGTGCCGATGCGCCGGGCATGGAATGAAATGTTCTCCAAATATTCTCTGCTCGTTGCGCCCGCGCGTGCGACCGTCGCTTATCCTGTCAACAAAACTTTCGACCAAGCCTACCCGGACATAGCGGCCTCTTCGCCCATCGGCGCGAGCAATCTGGTCGGCGTTCCGGCCATCTGTGTGCCGAACGGCTTCGGCGAAAACAATCTCCCGACCGGCATTCAATTAATCGGCCCGCCCTGGAGCGAGAGCACGTTAATTGACTTGGCCCAGCGCTATCAGCAAGCGACCGATTGGCATAAGCGAAGACCTGCGCTCTCTTAGGAAAGTAAAAAGGCAAAACGTAAAAAGCAAAGTCAGGGGAAGCCACTTTTAATTAAGTGGGCTTCCCCATAATTTCGCCTTTTTACTTTTACCTTCTGCCTTCCCTTTGCCTTTTTACTTTTGATTAGACGCAGGCTCAACGCGCTGCTTTTCCACTCTGAGCGGGTTTGCGAGCGAAAGGCTAAGCTCTATGGGGACGGCGCGCTTGAACTTGAAGAGAAACTTTTTGAAGCGGCCAAAGACGTAAACGCGGCCCGTGATGGGCCACATCTCTTTCGAGTTGCCCCACTCGTCAAACGCGCCAAGGAGAACTCGCGGCGTGCTGATGAAAAGGCGAACCGGGACGGGCAGCGTGACCGCGCTTTTATTCGGCAACTCGAAAGAATAATTATAATCCTCGACGCTGACGGGCGTACCGTTGACGACCATCTCTTCAAAGGTGAGAAAGTCTACGTGGCCTCCCTGCTTGACGGCGGCTATTGTGATGGGGACTTCGAGCGTGAGTCCCAAAGGGGTAACGCGCGCCACGCGCGGCTCTCCGAATTGAATCAGGGCGTCCGCATCATTCGTTGCGTCCGGCTGCTTCGTCTCGCCCGAATCCTTCTGCCGCTTAATCTCAACCTTCGCCCGCTCAATCTTGTAGCCGCGAATCTCCTTCGGATAAGCACGCTCCATCGGCTGCTGCGCCAGCGTCGCGGCACTCACTAAGAGCAACGCGAGCAAGCCCGCCATCACTCTTCTCAAATCTTTTCTCAGCATCGCTTTCATCGCTCTCATCAACTCGCAATCGCCCGGCTGCGGCGCTCACACGCCTTTGATGCCGCCAACCGGGAGAAGGGACGCCACACCATGCGCTCTTTTGCTCTTAGACGCGAACTGTGCCCGAACTGTTAACGATGGTCTGCGTAAGGTTCAAGCAGACGCGGCAAATCGAGCACCAGCGCGAGTTTGCCATCGCTCAACTCTGCGGCCCCGTTGACGCCCGCCCAGCGGCCTCCGTGCGCTCCGAGCCGACGCACCAGGACTTCCGCGCGCCCTTCAACGCATTCATCAACCAGCACGGCCACGCGCGTACGCTCCTGCTCGCTCGCCTCTTTTTGTGTCCCATTTTTCTCAGTCGTCACAATGATGACAGGCCAGCTTCCGTCTGTCTCTTCTTCGGCGGGAGGCTGGCCTAGCAGTTTGCGCAAGCGCACGAGCGGAAGACTCGTTCCGCGCCAGTCAATCAACTCTTGATTCTCCGCATGCCTGACATCGACAGCACTGATGTTGCACACTTCGCCGACGCGGCGTGCGTCAACGCAATAACTGAAATCAGCCGAAGTGACGACAAGCGCCGAAAGGAGCGCGAGCGCAACCGGAACAATCATCTCGAAAGTTGTGCCCTGACCCGTCTCGCTCCAGACGCGCATCTCGCCACCAATCTGCTCCACAGCCCTCTCGACGACATCCAACCCCACGCCGCGCCCGGACATCTTTGACACCACCGCAGCGGTCGTAAAACCCGGTCGAAAGATGAGACGCAAAGCCTGCTCTCTCGTCACGCTGCGGCCAGCCTCAATAATGCCGTGCTCGACAGCCGCGCGGGCGACACTCTCAAGGTCAATCCCGCGTCCGTCGTCCGTCACCTTCAAGATGACTCGATCACCGCTCGCCAGAGCTTCGAGCCGCACTGTTCCGCGCGCGTGCTTGCCCGCGCCCGTGCGCTCTGCGGGAGTTTCGATGCCGTGGTCAACGGCGTTTCGCACCAGATGCAGGAGCGGGTCGGAGATGGCCTCGACCAGCGTTTTATCGAGTCGCACTTCGACGCCCGCCGTCTCAAAAGCGATCTCCTTTCCGATAGCACGCGCCGCCATCTGGCCCGCACGCGTGACACGCTCAAGCGTCTGCGCCAGAGGCACACGGCGTAGCCCAATCAATTGCTCTTCCAATTCTATAAAGCGTTGATGAATGTCAATCGCGCGGGCTTCGACGCGGCTGCGCTCAAAGAGAGTTGGATTATCTTCGAGGACTTGATCGAGCGTCGCCATCGTCTCCGTCAGCAATTCATGCGCAGCGGAGATTAGCTCATCCACTTTTCCCAGTTCGACGCGCACCTGCGTTGCCAGCGGCGCGATTGTCTCCGCAGAAGTGCTGCTCAGAATCAATTCTTCGTCAGATGCGCCAGAGCCTCTCTCACTTCGGCTTGAGGCTTCAGGCTGTAGCTCTTCTATAGAGACGTGGCCGAACGCCGAAGCGACCGCGCTTAACTCTTCAAAGCTCATCTGGCTCGCGTAGAGCAGACGAAAGTTGATTGCTCCCGGCGCAGATTCTTCCGCTCCCGGCAAGGTCGAAATCAATTCGCCGCTTTGGCCCAGCGCTTCGCTCAACTCACGAAAGCGTTGGTCGAAAGTTTCAAGGTCAAAAGTGACGTTGATAAAGAAGATGCGCTGGCCCTCTGCTGCGGCTTCGCGCAAACGCTGTGCGTCGGCTGGCGAGAGCATGCGCGTGATTTCTTCGGGCAGGAGAGTCAGCGTCGCTCGCGGGAAATGATGACGGGCCTGCTCATCGTCGTCGCTCTCGGCGAGGTGTCGCAAATTTTCGAGGAGTTGAAGAGGCAACACGGGAGTCTCGCCGCGTGCCGTCGCGCCGAGTGTCTGCAAGAGCGCGTGTGCCGCATCATTAAAGGAATCCAGCACAGGCTCTTTCAGGCTCACGCGTCCGCGTCGAACACCGTCGAGCAGCGTTTCAAACTCGTGTGCGATCTGGCTGGTAATATCTAACCCGGCGGCGGCGGCTGTGCCTTTGAGCGTGTGAACGTGGCGAAAGATGCGCCCCGTCAATTCGCGTCGCGCTCGCCCCTCTCCGTGCTGCTCGCGCAACGACTGAATGTCTCTGAAGAGTGTCCCGATTGAATCTTCGGCTTCGGCCAGAAACTCGCGCAGCAATTGATCCATAGGAGAATGGTAAATCGTTGAGCGTAAATCGTAAATGGTAAAAAGGTAGCCAGCAGGCGATAAGCAATAGGCAGTTAAACAAACCTAAGAGGAGCAATGACTACGCGCTTTTACTTCTTGTTGCTTGTTGCCCACCGCCTACTGAAGAAGATCAGGCGGAAGCTTCCTGCTGCTCGTCGTCGGGCTTGTGCTCGTCGGCGTTGTGTTCGTCGCCGTGCTCGTCTGCGTCTTCGTTGGTGGTGTGTTCCTGTGGATGCTGCTCGTCGAGGTCGCGCTTGATGGCGTCGAGGATGCCGTTAATGAATTGGGTGGCTTCGTAGGTGGAGAAGCGGCGCGCGATTTCGAGGGCTTCGTTGATGGCGACGGTGCGGGGCGTCGGTTCGTGTATGAATTCGTAGACGGCGAGGCGCAGGATGTTACGATCTACGATAGCCATCCGCGAGATGCGCCAGTGCTCGGCACGCGAGCGGATGCGCTCGTCTAGTTCCTGCACGTGCGCGAGCGTGCCAGAAGCAAGGCGCGTCGCAAAGTCGCGCGCAGACTCTTCGATATCAGCATCGCCCAGTTCAGTCCAGTACGTCCGCACGAGTTCGTCCACGCGCGTCGCAGAGACATCAGCCGCAAAGAGCATTTGCAAGGCACACTCGCGCGCCTTACGCCTTGAACCCATAATACTCAGGTAAACAGTAATCAGTTTTCAGTTTTCAGTTTCCAGCTTTTGCTTTTAGCTGATAACTAACTACTTTTTACTGACTACTTCTTTATAAAGATTTACTAATTCGACCGCCGACATCGCGGCTTCAAAACCCTTGTTGCCCGCCTTCACCCCGGCGCGGTCAATCGCCTGTTCGAGCGTGTCCGCCGTGACGATGCCGTAGACGACGGGGATGCCCGATTCCATCCCTGCCTGCGCGATGCCCTTTGTCACTTCAGAAGCGATGTACTCGAAGTGCGGCGTCTGCCCGCGAATGATTGTGCCCAGACAGATGACTGCATCATACTTGCCAGAGCCTGCGACCTTGCGCGCCAACAGCGGAATCTCAAACGAGCCGGGAACCTTAAACAACTCTACAGCCTTTTCTTCCGCGCCCAGTCGCTCAAGCGCATCGAGCGCTCCTTCGACCAGCCGCGCCGTCAGGAAATCGTTCCAGCGGCTCGCCACCAGCGCAAAGCGAAAGCCTTCCGCATTGAGGCGTCCCTGATGCACTTTGGGCTGCAAGGTCTGTTTCTCTAACTCCAATCAGCTTTAGAATGAAAGCACGGGCAGTATAGGTGAACGGAGGGACGGGTGACAAGCGAGGATGATGAAAGCGACGTTAACTTAGCATCCGCTGAGGTGAACTCGTCGTGGGCTGTGCTGCGTGCTCGCCGGTTAATGACACGAGCGAAGCTCAGCCGTCATCTTTTGTCATCCGTACGAGATGTCCAAACGTCGCCGATAGAATGTGCGCGGGGGACGGCTTTCTGAAACAAGTAACCGGCGATTGAGAAGAAGAAGGCGACGACGAGAGCCGCCAGCAGCGTCTTACGCACAGCCGTTCTCAACCAGTTGCTCTGCTCCATGCCCTTCATGCGTTTATACAGCCCCGTGAGGAGAAGCCCATCGACAAGAATTTCCGCCAGCAGCGCCGGGGCAATGTAAACAACGTAGAGCGATGCGATGATGCCGCCGAGAATAAAGACCAGCGCAAGGATGATTAACCATCCCTCGTCGAGGTCTAGGTCAAGGCCCAGGCTACTGCCACTGCCGCCGCTGCCGCCGCCAGAGCCGCCGCTCCCAAGAAGGCTGCCGCCGGAACTCTGCGGAGCAGCAGACGCAGAATTCAAGCCTTCAGCCCAGCTACCGCCCGCACCGCCGCCGCCGAAATCAGTAGCCCCGCCCAGCTTAAAGACTTCAGCCGTGCTGCTTGCTCCGTCAGAAGGAAGCAGGTCAACGATTGAAGAATCCATGTCTGCGATTAGCGAAGGGTCTATATCGAAGCCAGACCCGCGCTCTCTTGAATGAGAAAATAACCAGAAGCGTAAAAGCAGGAGAAAAACGCAGTAGGCGAGCAGGATGGCAATTGGATAACGAAGCCACATCCAAGTGATTCCGATGTGCAGCAACGCAAAAGAGATGAGAAATCCGGCAGCGCCCGTGAGCGTGAGAATGAGCGTCATCTGTAGTCGCGGTTTGCCTTTGCGGAGCAGCCGCTGCTCGATTAACTCAATCGCACGCTCTCGGCCCGTCTTCTTCGTAACTTTTGCGCTGCGCTCGGCCATGAAAATTTCAAGAGGGCGTGTGTGCGCGTTCCATCAATTCCAGAAAACGTTGAAAGTGATGCTCGGCGTCGTGTGGGCCGGGGGCGGCCTCCGGGTGATACTGGACGGAGAAGATAGGGAGACTGCGGTGGCGCATACCTTCGACGCAGTTGTCGTTGAGATTGATGTGCGTGACTTCGACATCCGGCGGCAGGCTTTCGGGTCTGACGGCGAATCCGTGATTATGCGACGTAATCTCGACCGAGCCGCTTAGTAACTCCTTGACCGGCTGGTTGCCGCCGCGATGACCGAAGCGAAGCTTGTAAGTTGTGCCGCCGAAGGCGCGGCCCAGCAGTTGATGGCCGAAGCAGATGCCGAAAGTGGGAACGCCCGATTGGACGACGCTGCGGACTTCTTCAACGACCTTCGTCATCGAGGCGGGGTCGCCGGGGCCGTTGGAAAGAAAGATGCCGTCGGGCTGCAATCGAAGAACTTCCTCGGCGGGCGTGTCTGCGGGCACGACGGTCACGCGACAATTCATCCTGGCGAGCGAGCGTAAAGAGTTGAGCTTAACGCCGAAGTCGTAGCAGACGACGTGAAAGCGTTCTTCGCCTTCGGCTGGAATCTCATACGTACTCTTGCAGGTAACGAGGCTGGCGAGTTCCCTGTTTTCCATCGCGGGCGAACGGCGCGCTTTTTCAATCAGGCTCTGTTCATCAAGCTCAAGCGTTGAAAGACAGGCGCGCATAGCCCCCTTATCGCGTATGTGGCGAACGAGGGCGCGCGTGTCTATGCCGTCAATGGCGACTATCTTCCAACGCTTCAGGTAGGCGTCGAGCGTCTCTTCGGCGCGCCAGTTAGACATCGTGCGGCTTGCCTCGCGCACAACGAAGCCTTCAACCCAGGGCCGCCCGGATTCCTCGTCGGCGCGCGTGACGCCGTAATTGCCGATCAGCGGATAGGTCATGCACACGATCTGCCCGGCGTAAGACGGGTCAGTCAAGACTTCCTGATAACCGGACATGGAAGTGTTGAAGACCATCTCGCCGCAAGACTCGCCCTCTGCGCCCCAGGAGCGCCCGCGAAACGTGCGCCCGTCTTCCAACGCCAGCAGAGCGGATTTTCCTTCAATAAATGCCATTCAGGTTTAAGGTTTCAAGGTTCAGGTTTAAGGTTTCAAGTTTAAGCTTCGTAACCCAAACTTGAAATCTTAAACGGTTTCTACACTTGTTGCGAACGCAGAAACTGTTGCGCCTCATTAAGCCAACGTTTCTCGGTGCGATACTTGTAGGCGGGCGCAGTGTTGACGGCTTCGATGCAGGCTTGCATGGAGGCTGCCGCTTCGCGCTGGTGGCCCAGTCCGGCGTGTGCGCGGCCCATCAGGTAGAGACCTTCCGGGTCGGATTGTCGCTGGTCTAAAAAGCGTTCGAGCGCGTCGCGCGCGTCCATGTATTGTTCGGCGGCGAGGTATGTCGCGCCTATCTCGCGCCAGATTTCATGCTGCGCGTGCGTCTGGTCGTGCCCGACAACCTGCTCAAAATGCCGTATGGCTTCCGCCAGTTGCCCCTGCGCGCGGCTGATGCGGCCCAGTTGATAATGCGCGTCCAACTCTTCGGCGTCTATCTCGATGGCACGCTGAAAACGCTGGCGCGCTTCGTCCAATTCACCGCGTTGTTGGTGAATCAGTCCGAGATT
This sequence comes from Pyrinomonadaceae bacterium, assembly GCA_036387475.1. GTDB lineage: Bacteria > Acidobacteriota > Blastocatellia > Pyrinomonadales > Pyrinomonadaceae > DASVTR01. Next base: position 196,675 of record DASVTR010000023.1, read on the forward strand.
GTAGTGAGCGGAAGCGTCCGCAGGGTTGAGCGTTGCGGCTTCCAGATTCTGTTTGAAGGAGGCGCGGGCGCGTTGCGTGCGCGTGACTTCGCCGATGTAACCGCGCAGTAGAAAAAAGAGCAAGAGCAGCAGGAAAGGCGAAGCCAAGACCGTGCCGAAGATCGGCATTAGTATTGGCCCAACAATAAACATCACGACGCCGCTCAGCAGCACCACCGAGAAAGCTCGCAACACGGAGAGACGAAAAACCTGCAGCACAGCCGGAATCGCCAACAGCCCGAAGAGCGAGAGCGCGATAAACTGAAACAGATTCGCCGCGTGGAATTGCGGACTCAGAAAGAGCGCCTGCGCCTCCGGCGAAAGCTTCAAAGACTCTTGCCACTGCCCGGCAGTCTTCAACGATTCGTTGACAAAGTTTTCCTGAAAGCCGCTTGCATGCGCGAGCAGCGCCAGCGGAAGCGCGAGCAGATTGGCGGCTGTCCAGGCGTAAAAGATGGTCGAGGCCAGCGCCGCGTACTCCTGTTGAATGACAAGGCCGATGCGTGCGCGCCGCTCGAAGAGATTCGTGATGAAAGCCACGACGGGCACGAAAACAAGGGCGATGAAAAGCAGCGGGACAAGTGAGCTAAAGAACAGGTTAAAGACGCTTGCGCCGCTGCGCCAGACGGAGCGCGTGCCAGCGATTAACTGCTGCGTCACAATGAGGTAAGCAGTCTGCGCCAGCATAGCCAGCAGCATTGCCGACGCCAGCGGAGCGCGGTCGCGCACGAGACGCATCCCGCGCGACGGCGCGTAGAACATCAACAGCAATGGCCGTAACCAATCCATCGTTCTTTCGTCAAGCTCTCTCGCACTTCGAGCAGCGGCGCGGCTCTCTATTGCTCCTCTTCGGTTTCGGCTCCGTCCTGCGGCGCAGTGCGATAACCGGGACTCGACGGCACAACGTTATATTCCGGGTCGTGCGAGATGAGTTGAGCGCTCGATAGCGGCCAGTAGCGCAAGAGCGCTTTGCCGTAGATGTATTTTTCAGGCACGAGTCCCCAGATACGCGAATCGCTTGAATGGTCGCGGTTGTCGCCCATCACGAAATAATAATGCTCCTTGACCAGCACGGGCGACTGGCTCGAATGCGAGAGATTAAGTTGCGGGTCAAGGTACGGCTCCTGCAATTCCGCGCCGTTAATCAGAATGCGGCCTTCGCGCACCTCGACCGTCTCGTTGGGCAAACCGATGATGCGTTTGATGTAGCTCTTGGACGGGTCGTTGGGATACCAGAAGACGATGATGTCGCCGCGTTGCAGCTTCGGCAGGCCGTAATAGATTAGTTTATTAACGAAGATTCTCTCGCCGTCGTGCAGCCGTGGCAACATCGAAGTGCCTTCGACTTTAACGGGCTGGACGATGAAGACGACCGCCAGCGCGGCGAACATCAAAGCGAAGATGAGGTCGCGCAGAAGCAGCCGCGCTTCCGCCCAAAAATTGCTGCGCGCGACCGCCTGTGGCCGCTGCACTTCAATATCCTTATCGTCTTCGGCACTGATGCTGCCAAACAGCGGCGCACGCCTCTTCCTGATTCCAAACATAACGCAACTATGAACGCTCTCACACGAGCAACGATAAACTACGAAGAGCCGCTCTTTCGTTCTTCAAATTTCAATTGAGGTTAGCTGTGCCCCGCGCGCTTTGTCAACGAAGGAATTGATTCATTTGCTCATTGATTCATCGATACATTTATCCATTGAAGCACATGATTCATTGAGTTAACGAACCAGTGAGCAAATGAATCAATGAATCAATTTTCCGTCGTTTCCTTGACAGTCTTTACCGCGCCTCTCTATCATCACGGGCAGGTTACGAACCGCACGGATTACCAAGCCTACTTTCCACTTAGAAGCAGACGGAGGCTGAAGAGCGTGATTAAACTCGACATTGTCAATCGTGTGGCGGATCGCACGGGCGTACCTAAGATGAAGGCCGAACAGGCCGTGGATGCCCTCTTCCATTCGATGAAGGAAGCGCTGATGCGCGGCGAACGCATTGAATTGCGCGGCTTTGGCGTCTTCGTCGTCAAGCCGCGCAAGCGCGGTGTGGGCCGCAATCCGCGCACAGGCGAAGAGGTCGCCATCCCCTCCGGCAAGACCATCCGCTTCAAGCCCGGCAAGGAGCTACAGGCCCACGACGGCAGCAAAACAACGGACTCAAGCGCCCAGACCGCAACAAACACGCCGCCCTTGCCCGACGCTGAATATTGAAAGCAGAGCGATTAGAGGTAGAGAGGTTAGAGGCGAGTCGAAGGGATGGCAACTAACCTCTAGCCTCTGACCTCTAACCTCTCGCCTATGTCCGAATCCGTTCAAGCAATTCCGCCCTTTGTCGATGCGCCCGCGCCTTACGCGCCGACGCGCCGACGCGCCGCGCGTCCGACGGCGCGCGAGTGGGCCAGGCATACGGCGCTCTTTCTGCTGACGGCGCTGACTTCGACCATCGCCGGAATCATGCTCTTTAGTGATGCAGTCGCAGAGCCTGCGCTCGGTGCGCCCAAAACGATACTCGACTACCTGCTTTACGTTCCCGAATATTATCTGCTGTTGCTCGGAGCTTATCTTCAGAGCGCTGTCGCGCATCCGGCTCTGATCGGACAGGGAGCGATGTTCGCCGGGGCGCTGCTGCTGATTCTGGCGGCGCACGAGGCGGGGCATTACGTGGCCTGCCGCCGCTACGGCGTGGATGCGACGCTGCCGTTCTTTATCCCCGCGCCGCCGCTGCTTCTGGCCGGGACGTTCGGCGCATTCATCAAGATCAAGTCGCCGATTCCCTCTCGCCGCGCGCTGTTTGACATCGGCGTCGCAGGGCCGCTCGCTGGCTTCGTCGTCACACTGCCGATTGCCGTCGTCGGTATCCTGATGCTTCAGCCCGCGCCTGGCCCAGGCATCATCAGTTTCAATGACCCACCGCTCTTTCGTCTGCTCGCCGCAGCTTTCGGCGTCAAGCTTTCGGAGACGGTCGTCAATCCGTTTCAGATGGCGGCGTGGATAGGACTGCTGGTGACGAGTTTGAATCTGATGCCGGTGGGCCAACTCGACGGCGGTCATGCGACTTACGCGGTCTTCGGCGTGAAGCTACACAAATGGCTCGGTCGCGCGGCTTTTGTAAGCATGGCTTTGCTGGCCGTCCTCGGCTGGTTCTGGCACGGCAGTCCGAGCGGGTTTCTGTATACGTTGCTGCTAGGCGTGATGCTGCGCGTGCGTCATCCGCAGGCGGAAGATACGACGCCGCTCGACCGTAAGCGACTGCTGGTGGCGTGGCTGACGCTGCTGGTCTTCGCCCTCTGCTTCCTGCCCTTCCCGATTACAATTACTTAAAACGCGAAAGACCACCGAAGAGCCTGATGATGAAAGTCTTCAAGCTCTCCGGCGGTCAATTGTTTTTATTTCAAAGCAGGGTTAGCGCCTAGCGCTTGATGTGCTCGGCGTCAAGGCTTCGCTCTCTTCCTCAAAGTGTGTGTCCGGCTCAAATGGCCCAATCTTCGACGACGGCGGCGGCGTTAGAGACTTATTGGTATAACGCAGGTCTGCCGTGCGCGGTCGCGTGTAGTGATAATGATAGTCGTCGTTGCTGGCAGTCGTCTTGCAGCCGCTACCGAGCCGCTGCGGCGGAATCGTCAGGTGGCGTCTGCCATGTCGGCTGAAGCGTTCCAACGGGTCAAAACTGCCGAGCACAATCGCAGCGGTCACGCCAATCAAAAAGGTGAGCAAGCCAACGATCAGGAACAGTACGAAGCGCCTTTTATTCATAATTATTTTTCCTCTTACACGGTAAAGATGCACGCTCAAGCAGGCGGGTTGACTGCCGCCGTCGAAACCATTTTCAAGCGGCCTCGCCCGCAGGCAGCAGACCCTTGATTTCGCGCACCACCTGCGCGACCTCCTGTTGGTCTGCCAGAGCCATCATGAAAAACTTGTAGCCCTGATGAAAACACAAAACGCCGTTGCCAAACAACCACACGCCGTCTAAGAACGGGTTGCCGCCGAGCAGCCAGCTAATCGGCGCTCCGACAATCGGCCCAGGCTGTAGAATCTGCGCCCACATCGCAGCGCCAGCCGCGCAACTGAAAGCACCGAGCAGCGGAGCGCCGACGTATTTCACTATTTTTCGCTCGAACTCGACGCGTTGTCGTGCGGCCTCCGCTAAATCTCCGCTGGCTGCCAGTTTCTCCTGCGCTTTCAAGTAGCGGTCAAACTTTTCAGATGCTTTGCGCAGCCCGTAAACAGGCAGCGCAGAGTGCGTGAACCAGTGCGGGTGCGCCCCGATGAGTACGGCATCAAGGCCGGGGAAAGATGCACCCAAACGCACGCCCGTCACCAGCGAAAATGTAACAAGCGCGGCCTTGCCCGGATTCTTTTTGACCCAGTTGCCAGCTTTGAACAGGCCGCTGGTGGCGGCGGTCGAGGCGCGCGTCAATCTTGCGCCCGCCCCGGCAAACTGCGAGGCACGCTCGTAATAACCCTTCGCGCCCTCGAAAACCTCGCTTGCTTTTTCTCCGGCGCTCCCGGCGGCGCTGCGGAATGCCTCTCCGGCTTCACGCGCGCGGCGTGCGGCCTCTTCGGCAGCGCGGCGGGCGTGCTCCCTGACTTCAAACTCTTCGCTCAGACGTTCGGCTTCGGCGCGCGCGCGTTCTGCGCCGCTGCTGACGGTTTCCGCGCCACGGCGGGCAGCGTCCTGAGCCACCCGCGCGCCTTCTTCGACGCGCTCCTTAATGCCATACTTTTCGTCCAACTCGCGCGCTTTACGCCGCGCTGCACGCTGCCACTCGTCAAGCTTATCTTTGTAATCGGACATCATCCCCCTAAAACTGAATTCAGAAGCCAGAAGTCAGGAGTCAGAATATAAGGCTGAAACCGCTTCTATCTGTTTTTATTTCCTTCTGTCTCCTGACTTCTGGCTTCTGACTCCTGTCAGTTATACGTCTCCTGCGGGCTGAGTGTTCTCTTCGGATGAGACGCTGCGCCCGACGCGGTTGCGCCCCAGGCGTTTTGCCTCGTACATCGCTGCGTCGGCGTTTGCAACGAGTTCGCGCCCTGTGGCCGCGCACAGTGGAAATTCCGCCACGCCAAAGCTCGCCGTGATTCGTCCGACGAGTGGAATCTCCGTCTCGGAGATTCCTTGGCGCAGGCGTTCCGCCGTCTCGCAGCCGCCCTCGAATTCGGTTTCGGGTAAGATAATGGCAAACTCCTCGCCGCCAACTCGCGCCGCAAGGTCTATGCCGCGCGTGGCGGCTTGCAAAGTTTTTGCTAAATGACGAATAACATCGTCGCCCGTCTCGTGGCCGTAAGTGTCGTTGACCGACTTGAAATTATCTATGTCGAGCAGCAGCAGGCAGAAGGGGCGGCTGTAACGCAGCGTGCGCGTCACCTCGCGTTCCAACTGGCGCTCGAAGCGGCGGCGATTGGCGAGGCCGGTCAGGTGGTCTGTGAAAGCCTGCTCTTCGCAGGTGTTCAGGTATTCCTTGAAATCGAGCAGCGTACGCACCCGCGCCAGCATCAGGTCAATGTCTGTCGGGTCTGTGATATAGCCGAGCGCGCCGACCTCCGAGCCATAGCGAACGCCTTCGGCGTCGTTGCGGGCGGCGGTTTGGATAATGACCGGAATAAACTTCGTTTGCGGATTGGCGCGCACGCGCCGCGCCAATTCGTAGCCGTCGAGTTTGGGCATCATCACGTCTGTGATAATCAAATCGGGCTGGTAAGAACTGATGGCGGCAAGGCCGGCTTCCCCGTCGTTGGCGGTGCGGACTTCATAACCTGCCATTTGCAGGGCAATGGTGAGAAGCGCCCGTTTATCAGGCTCGTCGTCTACGACCAGTACGTTAAATTTCTCTGTCATAATGTGAAATGAAATAGCGCTTGCGCGCGCTGCTTGCTTCGTGTTAGAGTGACGCCTCTTTGGTTGTTGTGCTTATTCGTTTGAAAGCTTGCCCGCCTTACCGAATCCGTACAAGAACTGAAGTGTTAATGCCTCGCGTGCTACTACAAACAGGCATATCCCATACCCATTTTCCGATTCTTTTGTCTTGCAAAAAATTCAGCATTTATCCCGGTTGTCAGACTTGATCTGGTAGCAAACGTCGAAACCCGAAGCTTAAAGCCTTTACTCAAACCCCCTGAGCCATAAGGAACAAACTATTATGCCGCCTAAACGCGCCTGCGACTTCTCGGCTGAAGACCGCGCCGAGATTATTCGTCAAACCGAGTGGAGCGCCAAACTCGGCGCAGATTTAATCGCCCGCCTTGCCGACAGTGCGACCTGCTTTGATTACCGCCGCCGCCGCTTTATCTACCGCGCAGGCGATGCGGCTGACGCGCTCTACGTGATCGCGCGCGGTCGCGTCAAACTGTGCCGCATCGAGTCGGACACCAACCGCGAGGCCGTCATAGACATTCTTTCGGCGGGCGCGCTTTTCGGCGAATCGGCGCTGTATGACGCCGGAGCGCGGGAAAATTGCGCCGTCGCCTATGAAAACGCACGGCTGCTGCGAATACCTGTGGGGGAATTTCAAAAGGTGATGGCCGAAGACCACACCCTTTATGATTACACCTTCCGCCTCATCGGTCAACGCCGCGCTCTAGCCGAACGCCGCGTCACAGACTTTGCTCTCGACGCTATTCCCGCCCGCCTGGAAAAACTGCTGGTCGAATATTCCGACCGCTACGGCGTTCATGATAACGCTGGCGTGCTGATTGACATTCCGCTCCCGCACCGCGAAATCGCCTCCATCGTCGGCTCGACACGTGAGAGCGTCACCGTCCGCTTGAACGCCATGCGGCGCGAGGGTATCATTGATTTCGTCAATCGAAAGATATTAATTAAACGGCCAGAATCGCTGGCAACAGCTTAAAATTTTCGGGAAAAGAGTAAAAGGGGAAGAGGGTAAAAGGAAAGCTTGCGAGTGGCTTCTCAGATTTCCTTTCCCCTCCTCCCCCTTTAACCTTTCCCCTTCACGTTTTTTATGAACTGTCCGAACTGTGGGAAGCCCGTCGAGTGGAAAGATAATCCTGCCCGTCCCTTCTGCTCCGAAAGATGTAAGCTGATAGACTTTGGCCGCTGGGCCAACGAAGAATATCGCGTCCCCGTCGCAGAAAACCCGCTGGCCGAAACTGAAGAAGCGCCCGCAGCCACGCCGCTTTCGGATGAGAGCGAAAACGTGCGCTAAGCGCTCCAGACCTCCAAGCGCCTCAAATGCCCGCCGCTTTTACCTTTGAGCTTTACACTTTTCCCTGATAATGTTTCGGCAATTCTTACAGGCGCGGAGTTTCCTTAGATGCCTTTCGCTTTTTTGCGAGTTTGCAGCCGAAGGCGGCGATTGCTGACAGCAACATGCGGCCTGCTGTGTCTGCTCGCTGCGAGCGCGTGCGCCGAGCGACCGCCGCTCACAGAGAAGACACCTTCGGGGAAGACGCCGCCGCGCACGCAGTTTCCGATGCCGCCAGCAACAACTACTTCGCAGAACGCGGAGAGCGGCAGCCCGGACGCGTTCACATTAACGGACAATCGCCGCATGCGTCTTTCTGATTATGCGGGCTACGTGGTCGTGCTGGATTTTTATGCGACATGGTGTCCGCCCTGCCGCGAAGCGACGCCGCATCTGGTCAGGCTGCACCACAGCTACAACGCTCAGGGCTTACGCATCATCGGCCTTAATGTCGGCGGCGTAGAAGACCGCCCGAAGGTGCAGGGTTTTAGCAACGACTATCAGATTCCCTACGCGCTCGGATTTCCAGACCGCGAGATGTCCGGCCTGTATCTCTCCGACGACGACAGGATTCCGCAGGCTTTCGTCTTCGACCGCAAAGGCAATCTGGTCAAACGCTTCATCAGCTACGACAACACGATGCCAGCAGAGCTTGAACGCGTAATTAAAACTGAACTCGAAGAAGGCCGAAGAACCGATGAAAGAGGAACGCCGCAGCGATGAATAAAAGACTAGCTCTTAATAGTTTATCCTTCATCGTTCCTACTTCATCATTTCATCTAACGGAGCGCACATGATTCGCGAGAAGCTGGCTGAGAAGGGCTTGGGCGGAAAGCGTGGTTTTCGTTGGCGCGGCCACGAGGTTTCGCGGCTCGAAGGCTTGAGCGATGCCGTCTTCGGGTTTGCGATTACGCTCCTTGTAATCTCGCTTGAAGTCCCGAAGACCTTCAACGAGCTAATGGGAATGATGAACGGCCTCGGCGCGTTTGCCATTAGCTTTCTGATGCTGTTCATAGTCTGGTGGAATCATTACCGCTTCTTCCGTCGCTACGGCTTGCAGGATAGTTTCACCATCTGGCTCAATGCCCTCCTGCTCTTCGTCGTCATCTTCTACGTCTACCCGCTCAAGTTTCTCTTCACGTGGCTGGTGAACGTGTTTTCGGGCGGGCGCGGGCTTGTGCAATTGCCCGACGGCACAACGACGAGGATGGTTGAAAACGAGCAGATCGCGACGCTGATGATTATCTTCGGCGTCGGCTACGTCGCCGTCTTCTCTATTTTCGTCCTGCTCTACTGGCACGCGTATCGTAAACGCGCTGAGCTTGATTTAAACGAGATGGAAAGATTCGACACGCGAAACGAGATGCAGGAAAGCGTCATCAACGTCCTCATCGGGCTGATCTCGATTGCGCTGGCATCCATCGGCGGGCGGGGTTATGCTGCTCTGGCGGGTTGGGTTTATATGCTGCTTGGCCCGGCGATGGCCGCTCACGGTTACATAATGGGCGCACGTCGGCAGAAAATGGAAAGACGACTTGAGATTGAAGCCGAGGCCGCCTGAAGCTCTTTCAGTAAAGTAAGTCGGAGAAAGGATAACTAAATACACTTTGCGCGCCATGACGACAATTAAGCTCCTTTATCCTTCCGTTTTCAGCCTTCACGTTTAAGCGACATGCCCCGCGATATTCCCGTCGGCAATGGCTCTCTTCTCGTCACCTTCGACGAGCTATACCAGATTCGCGATATTTATTTTCCCTACGTAGGCAAGGAGAACCACTCCGAAGGGCATCCGTTTCGCTTCGGCGTCTGGGTTGACGGCACATTTTCATGGGTCAGCGGCGCAGGATGGAAACGCGAACTGCATTACGTGCAGGAAACTTTAGTGACGGAAGTGCGTCTCGTTAACGAAGCGCTCAAAATCGAGATCGTCTCAAACGACACGGTTGATTTTCAGGAGAACATCTTCATACGCCGCTTACGTGTGAATAACCTTGCTGACGTGGCCCGCGAGTTTCGTCTCTTTTTTCATCACGACTTTTACATTTCCGAATCCGAAGTCGGCGACACGGCCTACTTCGACCCGGACACTTTCGCGCTTATTCATTACAAGGGGCAGCGCTACTTTCTCATCTGCACGGATGCAGAGGCGGGCGTCGAGACCTTCGCTACGGGCCGCAAAGCTTTTCAGGGCCACGAAGGAACGTGGCGCGACGCCGAAGACGGCAAACTCTCCCAAACCGCCATCACAGAAGGGTCTGTGGATTCAACCATCGGTCGCACGCTCAACATTGATGCGAATAGTACGGGCGAGATGTTCTACTGGATAGCGGCGGGCGATTCATACAAGGCTGTGGCCCAACTACAAAAGCTTGTGCGTGAATCTCACCCGCGCTCGCTCCTTGAGCGAACGGGCAATTACTGGCGCGCGTGGGTCAATAAAAATGAGACTGATTTTGGCAATCTTCCCCCGGCGGTCGTGCGCCTCTACAAGCGCTCGCTGCTCATCGTCCGCACACAGATTGACAACAACGGTGCTATCTTAGCGGCCAACGATTCGGACGTGACCTTGCGCGCGACAGACCACTACAGCTATCTCTGGCCGCGCGACGGCGCGCTCGTCGCCTACGCGCTAGACCTTGCAGGGCATGCCAATCTTCCGCGCGCCTTCTTCAATTTGTGCGGGCGCATCATCTCGCCCGAAGGTTACTTTTTGCAGAAGTACAACCCGGACGGCTCGGTCGCTTCGGGCTGGCACGCATCCTGGAATCCGCACACGAGAGAGCGCTTGATTCCGATTCAGGAAGACGAGACTTCGCTCGTGCTATGGGCGCTCTGGAATCACTACGAAGAGTTTCGCGATATAGAGTTTGCCAAGCAACTCTACGACTCGTTGATTAAGCGCGCCGCAGATTTCCTAGTCTCTTTTCGCGACAAACAAACGCGCCTGCCGCTTCCCTCCTGGAATCTCTGGGAAGACCGCAAGGCCATACACACCTTCACCTGCTCAACCATCGTCGGCGGATTGCGCGCCGCAGCGAATTTTGCACGACTCTTCGGCGAGACAAGCACAGCCGCCGAGTATGAAACGGCGGCGGGCGAAGTGTGCGCCGCGATGCGCGGACTACTTTACCGCCCGGAGTTGCAACGCTTCGCGCGCTCCGTTTCGCCGCGCGCGGACGGCGGCTTTGACGTTGACCAGACGATTGACGCATCGCTCTTCGGCATCTTCTACTTTGGAGCGTTTGCGCCCGACGACGCGTTGGTGAGAGAAACGATGACGGCTGTTGAAGAACGCCTCTGGGCCAAGACGGACATTGGCGGTCTTGCGCGCTACGAAGCGGACGGTTATATGCGCGTCTCGGATGATGTGGAGAGAGTTCCCGGCAATCCCTGGTTTATCTGCACGCTCTGGCTGGCAGACTATCGCATAGCTTCGGCGCGCACGCTCGAAGAGTTGGAGCGCGCCGTGGAGATACTGGAATGGGTCGTGGCGCGCGCTCTGCCGTCGGGCGTTCTGGCCGAGCAGGTTGACCCTCTGACGGGTGCGCCCGTCTCCGTTTCGCCGCTCACGTGGTCGCATTCAACGGTCGTTGCCACCGTCATCGGCTATTTGCGTAAGCTCGAAGCGCTGCTCAAATGTGAAGCCTGCGGTCGCCCGCTTTTTCGCTACGACCGGCGCGCTCGCAGAGTTTATAAGCAATAGATTTAATCATTCGCTCATTGATTCATGGATTCATTTAATCATTTACGCGTTGACTTAATGAATCAATGAGTCAATGATTAAATGAATCCATTATCGAAATCGGGGGTTTGGTTGTGAGAAGAGCCAAGATTCTAGCCACGCTGGGGCCAGCTTCGCGTGAGCCGGTCATTATAGAGGCGCTGCTGGCGGCGGGCATCAACGGTGTTCGCATCAATATGTCGCACGGCACGCAGGACGAGCACGCGGAAAACATTCGTCGTGCGCGCAGCGCCGCCGAGACGATGAAACGACCGCTCGCCGTCCTCGTCGATTTATCCGGGCCGAAGATTAGAACCGGTGTGCTCAAGAATGGTCAGCCCGTACAGCTTGAGGCCAACTCGCTGTTTACAATCACGACGCGCTCCGTTGCGGGCGACGCGCGAGAGGTTTCGACAAACTACGCGAGCATGGCGCGCGACGTACGTCCGGGCGCGCGCCTGCTTTTGGACGACGGCGCAATTGAGCTTCACGTCGAGCGTGTGACCGATACGGATGTCGTCTGCCGCGTCATCAACGGCGGCCAGTTAGGCGAGCGCAAGGGTATCAATCTGCCGGGCGTCACGCTTCCGATTCCGTCTTTGACAGATAAAGACCGGCGCGATTTACAGTGGGCCGTCCGCGCTGGCGCTGACTACATCGCGCTCTCTTTTGTCCGCCGCGCCGAAGATTGCAACGAAGCCAAGCAACTCATCAAGAACGCCGGAGGCAAGCAACCGCTCGTCGCCAAAATCGAGAAGGCGGAAGCGATAGACCACCTGGACGAAATCATCGCCGCAGCCGACGGCATTATGGTCGCGCGCGGAGATTTGGGCGTTGAAACCAGCGTCGAGCTAGTTCCCGTTTATCAAAAGCAGATCATCGAGAAAGCGAACATCGCTGGCAAGCTCGTCATCACGGCGACGCAGATGTTGCAATCGATGGTGACGAACCCGCGCCCGACGCGCGCCGAAGCCTCGGACGTGGCTAACGCCGTCTGGGACGGTTCGGACTGCGTGATGCTCTCAAACGAAACGGCGATGGGCCAGAATCCTGTCGCGGCGGTAGCGACGATGGCGCGCATTATCGTCTCTGCTGAAACCGGGAGAAAGGCTGAATCGGGTGGCATCGAAAGGTGGATCGGCAAACAATCAGGCAGGATTAGCCGCGCGCTGTGCGAGGCCGCCGCGTTTGCGGCAGAGGAAGTGAGCGCAAAGACCGCCGCCGTGCTGACGGAATCCGGCTTGATGGCGCGCAGGCTCTCTGCGCTGCGGCCCGCGCAACGCATCGTGGCGCTGACGCCCGGAAAGGACGTGCGCAACGAATTGGCCCTCATCTGGGGCGTCGAATCCTTGATTCATAATCCATGTGAGACGACGGAAGAGATGTTGCGCGCGGGCGAGCGAACGCTGATTGAAGCCGGGGTGGTGCAACAGGGCGAGTTGATTGTGTTGATGGCGGGCAGGCTCTCAGGCTTGGGACTCTCAAGCTCCGTGTCGCTCTACACTGTCGGCGGAGAGACGCCGCCCCAACAGGTTTGAGTCCACGCTGGCAAATCTCTGCCGGAGAGTTGTTCGAGTTAACGCGCCCCGCAGCCTTTGCGCTCTCCGCCCTTCTTTCAAGCTGGGTGCTAGCCAGCGCCCGCCGTCGCGGCTTCGCGCTCTATCTGGTTGCCGCCTTCACGCTCGGCACTCTCTTTTACCCGCTCGTCGTTCTGCCCATTTACCTCATCGTGCGCACGGCGCGGCGACGAGAGGAGCGCTCTGCACAACAAACAGAAGAATCGAAAGAAGAAGAAGATGAGCCATCCGTCGAGCCAACTATCGAATCGGCTTCGGAACAGATGCAAGGTGAGAAGGCACTACAAGCTCAACCGCGTCTGCGCAGGCTTGCGCCGTTACTCTACCTGCTCGCCGTGTTTTCCATCGGCGCTCTCCTTTATTATCGCGACGCACAGAGCATTGACGCGCACCTGGCGCGCGCCAACAGGGCGCGACTGCTGGGCCAACGCGACAAGACGATTAAAGAATACCGCGCCGCCCTCAAATTGGAAGAGAACGCGCACACGCGTAACCTGCTCGGCATAGAGTTGGCCGCCGCAGGTCGATTAGAGGAAGCGCTCACCGAATTTCGCGCAGCCGAGCGCGGAGGCGAAGCGGACGACGAGTTGCCCTATCGCATCGCCCTCACGCTCGACGGACTCAAGCGCCCGTTAGAGGCCGTGCCCGAATACCGCAAGTTTCTGAGCACGCGCCGCTGCACGGACAACTATCCTGACCCGCATTGTGCAGCGGTGCGTCTGCGCGTTGAAAACAACTGAGGAATTTGAAGTTCGCGCTCTCAGGGTTTGAAGCTGCGCTGGAATCAGGGCTGATTCCTCTTGGCGTAAAAACTCTTACGGCTTCGCACCGTCAGGCTTTGCATGTCGCGCGGTGCGTCGGGCGGCAGGGTGACTTTAACTTTCAGACTATGACGCTTTCCATCATTCGCGGTCGGAGAGAATCCTATCGTGTATTGATTGCGCATCTCTATGGCAAGCATGTCAAAGACAGCGTTGAGTTGTTTCTCGCCATCAGGAGAGAAGAGAAATCCGCCGGTAGTTGTCGAAAGTTCATCCAGAACAGCTTGCCCCTCAAGGCCCATTGTACTGCCCGAATGGCTTCTACCCTGCAGGCCGATGGAATAAAGCAACGCATCTGATTCTTCAAGCGAACGTCTCAGCGCTACAAAGCTGCGTTCCGATATGGTGTCCCCCCCGTCGCTGATGAGAATGATGGCATGCTTTTGATGCCGACTGGAAGCGAATTTTTTGAGGGCCAGATGACAGGCGTCATATAGCGCCGTCGCTTCATCGAGACGAACAGCACCAATGTGTTTGAGAATGCTTTCCGCATCACTTGTCCAATCCTGAAGCAACTTCGGTTGATTACCAAAGCCGATCAGGAAATACTCGTTCGTCTTATCGCTCAATTGAAAAAATCTGCCGAGCGCCGAGCGGACGGACTTAAGGTCAGCGTTCTCGACGGACATTGACGTATCTAAAAGGATGCCGACGGAGAGTGGCACGTCGCTGGCGCTGAAAGCATTGATCTGCTGCTCCTGCTTGCCGTCCGAGACGGTGAAATTAAACTGCGTCAGCCCCTTCACGTAATTTCGTCGGCGGTCTGTCACCGTCACCGTCAACATCACCGAATCAGCGCGGCGACGCGACGACAAAGTTTGCGGAGCTACGTCCTGTTTTTGCTGGGCGAGGCTGAGAGATGAGTGCAGCGAGGTTAAAATGAAAGCGAGAGAGAAAAGAATTGCGGCTTGGATAATTGTCCGGCGAAGAGGCTTCATCACATCCATGCTCCTTCGAATTTCAGGGCCGGGCTTACGAGCGTGAAGAGAAGCAGTTAATCGCTAAAGGCTAATCGGCGCGCAGCATCTCGCCGACGGATTTTTTCTTTTCGGAGTTGTTCTGAGTGTCGCTCATCGATTGCTGCGGGTCGCGCCAGTTGTCCAGGATGCCGACCTGATGCACGCATTGCAGCGTGCAGGTCGGCGCGCACCACTTCTCCGTGTTGTATTCGCGCTCGAAATCTTTCATCGTGTATTCTTCGAGCGGAATGCCTGGATAGCCGCGCTGCTGCGAACACCAGTGGACGAGTCCGTCCTCGCAGATGTATAGATAACGCGCCCCTGCGCGGCAGCGCCATTCATAAGGCTTGCCTTCGGCGAGTTGATCCTGAAACCAGTTGAGCCGCGCGTGGTCTTTATTGCCGAGCTTCTTGACAGCCTGAAAGATTTCCTTTTCACGTTCGGAGAGTGGCTTCAATGTTCCGTCGTGGTCGTGTATGACGCCGACGGTGCTGGAAAAGCCAAGCTCGACGGCGCGGCGGGCGACGACGAGCGCGTCTTCCGGCGTCTTGATGCCGCCGCCGATGACGGAGTTGATGTTGACGTGAAACTCCGCGTGCCGGGCCAGATGCTGCAACTTCGTATCCAGATTCTTGAGGCTCTTCTTCGACACTTCATCAGGCTCGACGTTATCAATGCTGATTTGTAGATACTCAAGCCCGGCATCGTTGAGGCGCTTGATGCGTTCGGGTGTGAAGTAGTAGCCGTTGGAGATCAGCCCGGCGATCATCTTGTAAGAGCGTATGTGGCTGATGATGTCGTCAAGCTGCGGGTGCATCAGCGGCTCGCCGCCGGAGATGGTGATAATGGAAGTGCCGAGCGCGGCCAGATGATCGAGCCTGCGCTTCATCACATCGAGCGGCACAGGATCGGAAACCTTATCGTATTCGTTGCAGTAGCCGCAGGCGAGATTGCAGCGGCGCATAGGGATGATGTGCGCCAGCACAGGATGCCTGGTCGAAAGCAGGGCGCGTGAAATAAAGCTCGCCTCGCGGAATTTCAATCTGAGAAATTTGCTTTTTTTCATCGAGACCTGACAAACGCAGAAAGGCGGCTCTTTCTGCTATTGTAAACTTTAACGCTTTCATCTACGGGCTGCCGAAAGATGAAAGATATGCGAACGCACAGCGCAAAGGCAAGGCCGACCTTGCGCTTCGGTTGCAGCCGCTGGCTGAAAGCAGCCGCCATCTGAAAATAGCGAAAGGCTCCGGTTTCATGCCGAAGCCTTTCGTCCTTATCTTCGGGCCGAAACCGCTTAGCCCTGAACTTTCTTCACCTTGGAAAAGTCCAGCTTCAAATCGAACATGTCGAGCGAGATACCGGCGTTCTTTTCCATGTTGGTCAGGCGAACGGTCGTCGAATCGTCGTTTCTCTCGACGACTTTGGTCTGCACAGGCATCCCTGAGCCATCCACCCAGACTTCCGCATACTTGTAACCGGCGTTGCCTCTCGGCACGAGCTTGATGTGCGAAGTATTGACGCCGCCCCACAATGTCTCTTCGCCGAGGTACTGCAACGGCTCGAAGCGGGTTTGCAGTTGCTGGCGCGACATATTAAGGAATTCAAATGCGGTGCTCTGCTTGCCGCTGCGTCCCTGCCCGGCGCGACCGACATAAGCCATGTTCAGGCGCGGACGAAACAGCGTGTACTGCCCGTCTTTGACAGAGAGCGTTTCTCTCTGCGGAGACTGCCAGTCAACACGTACGTTGGCGTTGCGGCCCACCGCAGGCACATACAGCACGACGCCCGTATACTTGTCCTCATCTTTAATGCGCGAGTCATACTTGACCATGTCAACTTTGGCGCGCAGCGATTTTAAGCTCTGGCGATTGCGTTCCATGCGATTAATGATTGAACTGATGAATCCCGCACCCTGCGCGTTAGCTTTCGGGGAGCTAACGCCGAGGGCGGCAATCAGGATTGCAACAGCAAGACCAAGGGGAGCAAATTTCTTCATACAAACTCCTTCAAAAAGTTGTGACTCCTGCCCGGAGACACAAAATCCGTGCGATTATATGGGATGATTACCGTATGTCAACCTCATAAGCGATGATTTTGCCCTTCGAGTCCGTCCTTTTGCGAATGCTTGTGACCTTAATTTCAGGGCGATTCGTTAGCTGACGGACGCGTTGCTCAATCTCGCTCTTCTCTAATTCAGCGCCCCCGTTGTCCGGTACGCCGAGCAGAACGGTCGAGGCAGTCTGTGTCTGATGCTGCTGCCAAGTAAGAGGTTTGCCGTTGTCAAACCAGCTTTTCGGCGTCAGGAAGATGAAAGCTAGAATCAGGGCGCAAAGCACGTCGTATTGCCACGTATTGCGTGCGTAAGTCCACAGGAAAAGCTTTTTAACTGCCTGGAGAATCATAGACTTCAGCGCCGGTTTCGGCTTTGCTCGACGATTCGCTCCACCGGCCATTTAGCAATGAACGTACCAGAGCGGGCGAGGCGGAAGTTAGTGGAATTGCGGCTTTCGGCTGCGTGACGGGTGCAGCATCTGGCCGACAACTGTCAATTATTAGTTTACGCTAGAACGAGGCAAGCTCACAATTACATTTGCACCGCTGCAGTCGGCTCGACAATCAGCCCGTCGCGCATCTGTACGATGCGGCGGCACATCTGCGCGGCCTCAGGGTTGTGCGTAATCATGATGATGGTTTGATTGAAACGAAAATTTAGCTCCTGAAACATGTTGAGCACGATGGCCGAGTTTTCCGAATCCAGATTGCCGGTCGGCTCATCTGCGAGAATAATGGCGGGGCGTGTGACGACGGCTCGCGCCAGCGCTACGCGTTGTTGTTCGCCGCCGGAGAGTTCGAGCGGCTTATGGTGCATCTTGTCTTCGAGACGCAGTAGGCCCAGCACTTCGCGGCGGCGTTCGGGGTCGTCCGCGCCGTTGCTGTGAATGCGCTCGGCGAGGCGCAGATTGCCTTCGGCGGTCAGCGTCGGAAAGAGATTAAAGCGTTGAAAGACGAATCCGATTTTGCGTCGGCGAATGTCCGTGCGGCGCGCATCCGATGCGGCGGTCAGGTCTTCATCGTCAATAATGATGCGCCCGGAAGTCGGCGTCAGGAGTCCGCCCAGCAGGTGCAGCATCGTTGACTTGCCGCAGCCCGAAGGCCCCATGATAGCCAGAAACTCGCCCTCCTCTACCTCCAAAGACACGCCGCGCAGCGCGGGCACGTCAACCCGCCCTACGCGATAAACCTTTTCCAGATTTTCGGCTTTTAAGATAGTTCGCATCTAAACAGTGGTCAGTGGTCGGTGGTCGGTGGTCAGCGAGAAGTCAGTTTATATTTTTAACTGACCATCGCCCACCGACCACTGACCACTATTCGTAAGACAGTGCGCTCACCGCGTCTAGATTTGCGGCGCGCACTGCCGGGTAAAGCGCGCCGAGCGCGCCGCCGAGCAGCCCTATGAGCGCCGCCGTGATGGCCCACGTCCAGCTATACTCGAAGGCGA
Organism: Pyrinomonadaceae bacterium; assembly: GCA_036387475.1. GTDB lineage: Bacteria > Acidobacteriota > Blastocatellia > Pyrinomonadales > Pyrinomonadaceae > DASVTR01. Next base: position 214,501 of record DASVTR010000023.1, read on the forward strand.
GGCCATAGGCGTTATGAATCAGGATGCGGCCCAGGTGCGCGACCGCGAAGCCGACGACGAGGCCGAGCGCGCTTATCAGCAGCGCCTCTTTTTCAATCACCCCGATGATGTAGCCGCGCGACGCACCCATCGCCTTCAGTATTCCGATCTCGCGCGTCCTCTCTGTGATAGTCGTGTACATAGCGAGCATGACGACGAGCGCGCTCACTAGCGCCGCAAGGCCCACCAGCACGCGCAGGAAAACGCTCAAGTAAGGAATAGACTTCTCGATGCTGGTAAAGACCTCGCGCGTAAACTGTATCTTAAACTCCGGCAGGGCTTCGCGTATACGCTGCGCTACCAACTGTTCGGCAACGCCGTCGCGGCACTTGACCATAATGTACTGGCACTTGTCCGGCGATTCCAGCGCCTCCTGCATCGCGCTCAGAGACATCTTAACGCGTGCGCCGGATTCCGGCGCGTAAATCCCCGTCACACGATACGGCAGATCGCCGAAGAGTTTTAGAGTGCTGCCGACATCCAGCTTGCTGTTGCGCGCTTTAGCCTCGTCAATCACCACTTCATCAGACTTTTCCGGCGCGCGTCCCTTGACCAGACGCATCTCGTTCATCGCGGCAAACGGCCCCCAATCAACTCCCTCTATCTGCTCAAAGCCGAAGCCTCGATTGCCCTGCGAGACATAGCGTATGACGGGCACGGCAGTCGCCACGCCTTCGATGCCTCGCAGAATCTCTACATACTTCGTGCTCAGATTCGCCGTCGAACTCGTTAACTCCATCGAGCCGGGCCTGGTGAAGATAATCTCCGCGCGTACATTCTGCGAGCGTCGTTGCAGGTCATTCGACATGCCGCGCGACAAACCCGTAAACAACATCACGAGCGCAACACCAAGCGCCACCCCCGCCACGCTCACCAAAGAGCGAACCGGACGCTGCCTGATATTTGCGGTGACGAGATTGTCCATTAACAGTTTTCAGTTTTCGGTTTTCAGTTTTCAGTTTTAGCTTTTTACTGAAAACCGAAAACTGAAAACTGTTTACTGAGTTTATCGTTTGTCGAGATCAACTTCCGGCAGTTGCCACTCGTTTTCAAGGACGAAGACCGACGGTTCGTATGCTTTGTCGATGACGACGGCCTCCGGCGATTGATAAGTGACGCTAAGCTTGTAGAGGTCTTGCGGGCGCGTGATCTCTACGCGCGAGGGCATCGTCAGGCCGCCGCCCTCGCCGAAGCCTTTCGGTTCATTGTAGACGACATCCGTCATCAGCGAGCCGTCTTTATCATAGGTTTGCAGGCGCGCCAGTCTAATGCCGCTGACGCGATCAAACCAGAAGCGACGCAAGAGCCTGACGCCCGTCTCGCCGCCCGGCGCTAACTCGTCCAGCAGGTAATAGCCGCGCACCACCCGCGCATTCTTCTTCGCGCGCGGGCGCGTGTCCGCCTCTTCCTCGTAAACTTCGCTGCGCGCGTAAACGAACCCCGATTCCTCGCGCGGTTGAACGGGGCGAATCAATAGTGCATCCGTAAAATGCTGCGGGCGCAGGTTAGAGAGCACGCTGACGGTGCGCTTGGTGTCTATCCGGTTGCTTTTTTTGCCGTCGCCGTTGCCGTTCATCGGCAACTGTGGATACTGCGCGCTGTTCGTTCCACGCACAAAGCGGCGGTACTTCTCATCGCCTTGCAGCACGGCGACGCGGAAATGCTCGCCGTCCGAAGTCATCTCAGCGATTTTTGTTCCGACAAACGGCGCCTGAATCTTCAGGTAAATCTGTCCGGGCCGCTGTAGGAAGACTTCACCGTCGGCGGTGCGATATTTCTCGGCAAGGCCGGTTTCGGCAAACGAGTTGTCCTGAAATTGTATGTCTACCTTGCCGCGTAAACTTTTGACGGTTGCCAGCCGGTTGACCTCTGCGATCAACTGCGTCGTGCTGGCTGTAGAGAGCGGTGTCAGGAGTTGCGGGACTTTGACGGGCTGCTTGACGCCGAACAGGCTGGCGCAGCCCGTCATCAAAAACAGACTGCTCACAAGCAGCATTAAGCCCGCACAACGCGCAATCGGTTTTTTCCGCACAGGGGATAAATTTAGCATCAACAGAACAGCAACGCCCCTCGATGACAACATAAAAAGTAACGATAATCGGTATAAATAAAGTATTGCAAGCTAACAAACAGGTTCATGGTTGTCAACGCACGCACGCCGATGCAGGCAACAGGCCCGCTCAATTTAACTACAGCATCCGTTCACTGGCAGCCAATCGCGCCGCCCGCTCATCATTGCGCTTTCCAGCCGTCCGCTCCAGATAAGCGCCGAGCGCCTTCAAGCCGAAACTGGCCTCGACATTAGCTATTTGCTCATCGTTTGCCTCCGCAAACGTTCCATCCAGTTCGCTCGACGCAACGAGCTTGGTAGTTATTTCGCCGCCGAGCGTGCGGCGGATGCCGAGTCGTGCCAGCAAATGGCAGACCGCGCGATAGACGAACCAATAGCCGATCACATTTGGCCCAGGCACGGGCGCAAGCAGCAGCGTCAAAGGAGAAAAGAGGGCGTTGACTACCAGCCAGAAGGTGTGGCGGCGCTTGCGGCTCTTCAAGTAACATTTCCATTGCTCGCACACCTCGTCTTCACTTAAAGACGCAGGATGTACCAACTCGATTGCCTTCGCGCCGCGCAGAGACCTCAAAAGCGGCTCATCCGGCGCAGTGCGCCTTTGCAGCCACTCCCAGGCTCGCCGCACGCGCAGGCCCACACCGCTCTCCGATTCGGTCAGCACCGTCTGCAAGGATTTATATTTCTGCTCGGCCCATCCACGCACGCCTTCGCTCGGCGCAGACGCTTCGTCCACGCTCGTCAACTCCGGCCCTTCCGAATAGAAAAGGCACTCTTCATCTCCGAGAAGCAGCAAATAAACTTTCACTCGTTCCCCGCTTTCAATATCTCACGGCGCGCGGCAACGAGAGCATGTAGCATCTCGCCGACGATCTCCCCGGCAATGCCTTCGAGATGAAACTCGCGCTCCAGCACTCCGTCCCAAAACTCGTTTAGCCCGCGCACGCCCGCGCGCTCGAAGGCCAGCGTTTGCACCAGCAAGTCAATCACGTCCGCCGCCTTCACCAGCCGCGCTTCCAAACTCGCTCGCTCTTCATACTCTCCGTGCAGTTCGTGATACCTGCTTGCAACGTCTGCCCGCGTGCCGCGCACAATATCGTCAAACGCCGCACGCTCTGCGCGCTGTCTCGCCTCAGCGCCAAAATACTCTGTCGCGGTGCGTGGCAAATCACCCACGCGCGCCTCCGCCCAATCGTGCAGCAGCGCTATACGCAGCACGCGTTCCACGTCAACTGCCACACCACGCGCCAGCAACTCGTCTGCCAGCAACATCGCCGCCACCGCCACGCCATACGAATGCGCCGCCACAGACTCCGCGCCCTGCGCAATCCCGCGCAGCATCCAGCCCGTGCGCTCCAATCCCTTCAAGCGTTGCAGTTCAATCAGCGTCGGCAGCATATCTCAAACTAAGAAGCCAGAAGCCAGGAGTCAGAATCCAGAAGGATAAAGCTGAAGCCGCTTTTATTCTTCCTTCTTTTATTATGACTCCTGACTCCTGACTCCTGACTCCTGCTGTATAAACATCTTCCCCGGATTCAAAATCCCCAATGGATCAAGCGCACGCTTAATCCGCTTCATCGCTTCGACGGTTGGCCCGGTAATCGCCATGTCTAAGTAGGGCGCTTTGACATAGCCAATGCCGTGTTCGCCGCTGATTGTGCCGCCGAGCGAGATGGCAACACTGAAAGTCTCACGCACGGCCTCGCGCGCACGCCTGACAGCTTCTTTGTCTTCACGTTCGCACATGAAATTGACGTGTATATTACCGTCGCCCGCATGGCCGAAGTTGACGACAAAAGTGTCATAGCGCCGACCAATCTCTTCCACCTGCTCTATCAATTCCGGTACGCGCGAGCGCGGCACAACGACATCCTCATTAAACTTTAACGTCCCAAACTTTTTGAGCGCAGGCGACAGAGCGCGGCGCACATCCCATAATTTATCTTCGGCCTCGCGCGTCTCGGCCCGCAGCAAATCAAAGCCGCCGCCGTCTCTCAAGACTTCTTCGACGAGACGCGAACTGCGCTCGACCTCTTCCGTTGACCCGTCAACGGAAACAATCAAGAGCGCGCCCGCATCGACAGCCAGCCCAAACGCGTATTGCGATTCGACAGCCCCTATCGCGTTGCGGTCAAGCACTTCGATGGCGACCGGCACGACACGCGCACGCGAAAAGCGCGCGACCGCCGAGCATGCTTCGCGCATCGTCTTGAAAGTAGCGCGCACGGTGCGCGTCGCTTCCGGCAGCGGAATGAGCCTCAGCGTCGCTTCCGTGATGATGCCGAGCATCCCTTCAGAGCCGCATATGAGTCCGGTCAAATCAAACCCGACGACATTCTTGCTCGTCCGTCCCCCGGTCTTGATAATCTCGCCCGTCGGCGTCACGACTTCGAGGCCCAGCACGTAATGTTTCGTCACGCCATACTTCGCCGAGCGCATTCCACCGGCATTCTCAGCGATGTTACCGCCGATGAAAGAATCCTTGTAGGAAGCCGGGTCGGGCGGATAAAAGAGGCCGTGCGCTTCGACCGCCTGTTGCAGCGCATAGGTCGTCACCCCCGGCTCTGTGACGACGTAAAGGTCGTCCGCGTTAACTTCCCTGATATGATTCATGCGGTCAGTGCCAATGACGACGCCGCCTTCGACGGGCACAGCGCCGCCCGTGTAGCCGACGCCGCCGCCGCGCGCCGTCACCGGAAAGCGCGCTTCATTAGCAAGCCGCAGGATAGCCGCCACTTCTTCAGCGGTGCGCGGCAACAGCACCGCTTCGGGCGGAAACTTCTCCTTCACAGCGTCCTGCGCATACGGTTCAACCTTCAACGCATCAACGATGACGTGCTCCGCACCGACAATCTCCCTTAGACGCGCCAGCACGCTTTCTTCAGATGCGGCAGTGCGCTTTCTGCCTGTCGCAATGTTGACTGAACGACTCATTTTTTGCATCAATTCCAAACTGGCTTTACTTTAACGCGCCGCTCTACAACTCATCAAGCGAGTCCAAAGTCAAAAGCCTCTGCAATCGTTCTTGACCTTAGACATTAGACTTTAAACTTTGGACTATCTTTACGTTTGCCTTTATCATGCAGTTCATGCGCATTTACGATGTGAGCGTGGCGATTTCTGAACAGACGCCGACGTATCCGGGCGACCCCGGCGTTGAAATCAGCGAGTGGGCCTCGTTCGGTCGCGGCGACGCGGCCAACGTCACGCTGCTGCACATGGGCGCACACACGGCGACGCATGTTGACGCGCCTGCTCATTTTATTGAAGGCGCAAGCCGCGTCGAGGCGATGCCGCTGGATGTGCTCGTCGGCCCGGCGCGTGTCCTTGAGATTCCCGAAGATGTTAGAGCGATTAACGCCAGCCATCTTTCAACTGATGAACTGCGCGGCGCAACACGCGTTCTCTTCAAGACGCGCAACAGCCGTTTCTGGGCCAACACAATTGACGGTTTTCGCACAGACTATACTTACCTCGCTCCCGATGCCGCGCGCCTGCTCGTCGAATCAGGCGTCCGACTCGTCGGCATAGATTACCTGTCCGTCGAAGCGTTTGAGCCAGACCGATTCGAGACGCACGAGGTCTTGCTCTCAAGCGGAGTTGTTATTGTTGAAGGATTAGACCTGCGGGAGATTACGGCTGGCCCGTATGAGCTAATCTGTCTTCCGTTGAAAATCGTGGGCGGCTTGGGCGACGGCGCTCCGGCCCGCGCCATCTTACGCACATTGGAATAAAGCCGGGATGCGACGCGAAGAATTTACAGCCGCCAGACGGCGCATGGCCGGGCTTTCGATTCCGGCTTTAATCGAACAATTATCGAACGCTAATTTGCGTACGCGCTTTCTCGCCGAGATGTGTTTGCGCGATGCGACCAACACCTGACTCAGTTTTCAGCCTGCGGCTACGCAGGCCCGGCGCGAACGCGCGATAGCGGAATGGCGCGAGTGGTGGCGCGCTCATCAATCTACTTTTAAAAAGCGATGGCAGAACAAGACAAAAGCTCAGGCAGCAAGCGGCGAGTGACGGAAGCCAGCCGCGACGAACAGGAGACAGCCGGTTATCGCGAGCGTGTTTACGAAATTGTGCGCAGCATCCCCGCTGGCCGCGTAATGACTTACGGGCAGATAGCAGACATGCTGGGCGAAGGCTATACGGCGCGCACCGTCGGCTACGTCATGCACGCGGCTGACGAGGAGACAGTTCCCTGGCAGCGTGTCATCAACGCCCAGGGCGCTTGCTCCACTGGCCGCGTCATCCTGCCTCCGGATAAGCAACAGCGTATGCTCGAAGCCGAAGGCATAGAGTTTAACGCGCGTGGCCGCTGCGACCTGGGCCGCTATCGCTGGCCGCCGGACGATGACGAGCAATCAAAGATAGATTCGATTGATGAAGACCAGCCGAGCCTCTTTTCGGATTGAGTTTTTCCTTTCGTCTGAGAATCCCAAGATGAACAACAATCCCCTTCAGCCACGCGCTCCGTATGACATCAGCCCGCCGCAGTATTCCGTCTCGCATCACATGGTCACGACCGCCTTTGAGTTGACGGGCTTTCGTGTGATGAGAAACTTAGGGATTGTGCGCGGCATCGTCGTTCGCTCGCGCAATCTCTTCGTCAATCTCGGCGCGGTCTTTCAGAGCATGGTCGGCGGCAACATTACCGCCTGGACGCGCCTCTGCGAACAGACTCGCGCCGACGCCTTTGAGATTATGATTCAGCACGCGACCGAGCTAGGGGCGAACGCCATCATTGGCGCGCGCTACGATACGACGGAGATAACAAGCGGCGTCACGGAAGTGCTGGCCTACGGCACAGCCGTCATCGTAGAGCCTCTGGACGCCGGGGAAACTTACCGCTGATGAAAACAAGCGCGCTCAACGACGCAGAGAAAAAGCGCATCCGAGAGGCTTTGGAGAAAGTGCCCTTCGCGCAACTCCTCGGCCTGGAACTGACTGAAATCGAGCGCGGCGCGGCTACCTTTCATCTGGCCGTGCGCGACGAGTTGAAGCAGAATAAAGGGCTGCTGCACGGGGGCGTCATCGCCTCGCTGATAGACACTGCCGCCGCCTTTGCCGCCGTCACGCTGCTCGAACCCGGCCAATCCACGACCACCGTCGATCTTACGATTCACTACCTGCGCCCGCTTACGGAGGGTCGGGCCACGGCCCACGCCCGCGTTTTGCGCGCTGGACGGCGGATGTTGGTCATTTCAATTGATGTTCTGGACGATGCAGAAGCTCTTGCAGCGACAGCACTTACGTCTTATTTGCGATTATCCGGAGATTTACCGCAAACTTCCCGCCGCTGATTCAAAAACGTAGACAAAAAAGTTAAATCATGCCAAAATGTGTTTGACTCGGCTGCCCGCCCAGAAAGGCAGTCACTAAAGCTCCCATTCAGAGTCTCCCGAAAACGACCGCTCCCAATCGCCGCCGCCGCATGTATTCCCTTTATCAAGCACTGCTCTCCCAGCATCCGCGCCAGTTGATACCCGTTCGCTGCGCCGAGCAGACGATTGCCCAGCTCCATCGTTATTTTGAAGACGTGGTGCTGGAAAACAGCCTGTCGGCGCTGGTGATTGAGAGCCTGCCGCTGATGGAAGAACGCACGATGCGCGACCTGGCGCGTGTGCGCGAAGTCGGGCGCGCGGCCAATCGTGCTTTCTTCTTCGTTGACGCGCGCGATGCGCTCAACGAATTGCCATTGCGCGTTAAGGAGCAGGATCGCGAGCCTGTGCTCCTCAAGCGCGCCACTTCGCAGAAGCCTGCGGAGCGTTTCGTCGTCATCGCAGACGCTCGCTTTTCGGCGCTGATCGCCACCATGCCGAACGAAGCGGAGACGGACGAAGCCGGTGGCGACGAAGTCATCTGGAGCTTTGAGCCGGACATCGTTTATTCGGCGCTCGAATACTTGATGGCGCGCGTCACAGCCGAGGGCCACTTTCAAGCCACGGCTTTCAGCAATGCCGTTAAGACTTCGATGCCGAAGGCGACATCCCTGCAACTCACCGTCAGCGTAACGACGAAGCTCGCACGCCTCTTGCAGGAACAGGCTGGTCGAGAGATTGCCATTAACCGCATCGCCACAGCGATTCGTAGCTCGCTGGAACTGGGCAGCATCTTGCAGACGACCGTTGACGAAGTCGGGCGCGCGCTCAACGTTCAGCATTGTGCTCTGCGCGTCGAAGGCGAAGCGGGCCAGCCAGCCCTGACGCATTGTTATTTCCGCGACCGAGTGAGCAATGATAACGCCGAAGAGCTGGAGTTGATGGGAGACCTGGACGCCTACACCTCACGTCTTTCTGGACGCTACAAGAATTACGTGCTCGACGGGCGCGGCGAGTCAGACCTGCACGACTCTCAGCCGATTCGCCCGCTGGCGGTTGTGCCGCTCATTTATCATGAACGATTCATGGGCGTGCTCCTGGTGCGCTCAGACAATTCGGCGCGCGTCTGGCAGGAAAACGAAGTGCTGTTGCTGCGAACGGTGTCCGACCAGGTGACGGTCGCTGTTAACCACGCGCGTCTCTTCGCGCAGATGCAGCAACAGGCTTTAACGGACGCGCTCACGGGTTGCGTCAATCGTCGCTCCTTCGAGATGCAACTCGAACGCGACATGCAACTGGCGATGCGTATGCGCCAGTCGCTCTCTCTTATCCTGCTCGACCTGGACAACTTCAAGGCCGTCAACGACACCTACGGCCACGACGCGGGCGACATAGCGCTCAGGATGCTGGCCGACGGCTTGCGCGAGGAATTGCGAGGCGTTGATACGGCGGCGCGCTACGGTGGCGAAGAGTTTGCCATCATTCTGCCGCAAGCCGGAATCGACGGAGCATCAATCGTGGCGGAACGCCTGCGCGCGCGCATTGAGAGCATGGAAGTGCCCGTCATCGGCCACATCACAGCTTCCTTCGGCGTCGCCACGTTTCCGCTTCATGCGACTTCGCGCAGCACGCTCGTCGTCAATGCAGACCGCGCGCTCTATCAGGCGAAGCATTCCGGTCGCAACTGCGTCTGCGTCTCTTCGGATGTCGCCGCAGGCGCGGACGCAGAGACGATTCATCTGGAAGATGAAGATGAAGAAATGCCTGTTGAGACAGCGCAGGATTTCGACGACGCCCCGGTCGAAGTCCCTGCGACAGTCGGCGCGGACGCGAGCGACCCCGAAGAAGAGATGGATGTTCCGCTCTATTTATAATTCCCGCTATTTGTAATTCCGCCATTCATCATCCGCCCTGCCCTGTAAATCGTTCCGCCCCTTAGCATCTCCTTCATCGCTTAAGCCGCAGCATACTTTCGTCAAGTTTTTCTCGTACCATCTAAGAGCCTGAACAGCCGTTCGCCGCTGGCGTCCCCGACGGAAATCGCGCATCATAGAAGCTCCAGCGCAATTTCCCTGAAACTTGCCAGCCGTGGCGTAGTCTGGCCGTTTGGTTCGCTTATGGATGACCTGAAAAAATTTGCACGCTACTTTCGCCCTTACCGTAGCTCGCTCGTCACGGGCATTCTCTGCATCATTGCCTCGGTCGTCTTCGGTTTGATGATTCCGCTTGTCGTCGGCCACGCGGTTGACGACCTCAGGGTGGATTTGACGTGGGCCAAGTTGATGCGTTACGCGCTCGTGGTGCTCGGCATCAGCCTCGTCAGCGGCACGTTTCTCTTTCTCCAACGACGCATCTTGATAGGCATGTCGCGCCACGTCGAATACGACCTGCGCCGCGACTTCTACGCGCATCTCGTAGACCAGCCGCTCTCATTCTTTAACGAGCACCGAACGGGCGATTTGATGGCGCGTGCGACAAATGATTTGGCGGCCGTGCGCCAACTGGCCGGGCCGATGATTATGTACACGCTGCAAACGGTCTTCGTCGTGCTCATCGTTTTGCCGTTGATGCTCAGAATCAGCGTGCGCCTGACCTTGCTGCTCTTCGTGACGATGCCGCTCGTCTCTTTGACCGTCAAATACTTCGGCCAGCAGGTTCATCTTCGCTTCGAGAAGATACAGGACTTCTTCGCGCAAATCTCCGCACGCGCGCAGGAGAATTTCAACGGCGTGCGCGTCGTGCGCGCCTACGCGCAGGAAGGAGCGGAGATTGCGGCCTTTGAGCATCTAAACAAACAGTATGCTGAACGCAATCTGAGCCTCGTGCGTATCAGCGCCGTCATGCGTCCGCTGATGCAGTTTCTCATCGGCGCAGGCTTCGCGCTCATTATCTGGTACGGCGGAACTCTTGCGCTGCGCGGCGAAATCTCGGTCGGTGAGTTCACCTCATTCAATCTCTATTTGACGCGACTGATCTGGCCGCTCATCGCGCTCGGCTACGTCGTCAATCTTTATCAAAGAGGCACGGCGAGCTTAAAGCGTATGAACGCCATCCTCGCCATCAAGCCGGAGATTACCGATAAGGAAAACGTCACGACGAAGCCACCCATCATGGGACGCATAGAGTTTCGCGGATTGAACTTTCGTTATCATCCTTCGGATGAAGAACCGACTTTGCGCGACATCAATCTCGTGATTGAAGCGGGGCAGACCGTGGCCTTTGTCGGACGCACGGGCAGCGGTAAATCAACGCTCGCCAATCTCATTCCGCGTCTCATCGAAGCGCCGAAGGGGACAGTGTTGGTTGACGATTATGCGGTTGAGGATTACCCGCTCGCGCAACTTCGCTCATCAATCGGCTATGTGCCGCAGGAGACTTTTCTCTTCAGCGATACGCTCGAAGAGAACATCGCCTTCGGAGTCGAAAAGGCGGAGCGCGCCGAGGTTGAGTGGGCGGCTGAAATCGCCGGTCTGTCTGAAGACATACGGGGCTTTCCGGACGGCTTCGAGACGCTCGTCGGCGAACGCGGGATAACACTCTCAGGCGGACAAAAGCAGCGCACGGCGATTGCCCGCGCCGTCCTACGCCAACCGAAAATCCTGATTCTGGACGACTCGCTCTCGTCGGTTGATACCTATACGGAGGAGAAAATTTTAGGGCAACTGCGCGGCGTGATGCGCGACCGCACGAGCATTATTATCTCGCACCGGATTTCAACCGTGCGCGATGCGGACTTGATATGCGTGCTCGACGAGGGGCGCATTATCGAGCGCGGCACGCACAACGAATTGATTGCGGCGGGCGGCGAGTATGCTGCGCTTTATGAGCGACAATTGCTGGAAGAAGAACTCGCGGCTAGCTAAAGGAGAGGTTTCGATATGCAGCCGAATGAAACGCAGGCCGACCCTCAAAAGCGCTACGCCACGCTGATGATTCTCTGGGGAGCGATGTTCTTCAACATCGGTATCTTTTTTCTGTTGGCGCAAGTAGCCGTTGCCGACCCGTCTGCGTTACCGGAGAACAGCACTCTGGCTGCCGCGCTTATGGGTGGAGGCGCTGTTTTGGCGTTGCTCTCCAGTATATTCAGGCAAAAGTTGGTCACGCGCGCCATCGAACAGCAGCGTCCTGAATCTGTGCATAGCGCTTACATCGTAGCGTTCGCCATCTGTGAGGTCGCCGCGCTTTTCGGGCTGCTGCTTCGCTTCACGACAAACGAACGTTACTACTATCTGTTATTCGTCATTGCTGCCATCGGCTTTCTAATAAATGTACCCCGGCGCAACGACGTGATTAACGCTTCGTCAGGGAAAAGGATTTGATAAAGCAGAAGTCAGGAGTCAGAATCCAGAAGCCAGAATAATCGGCTGAGAGCCGCTTTTATTTTGTTCTTCTTTTATTCTGAATTCTGACTCCTGACTTCTGACTCCTGTAGTTGAATATGTCCACCGCCGTCAAACAATTTCACGAAGAGGAAGCCATTGGCAAGACGTACGACTTTCGGGTCGCGCGCCGTCTGCTCGGCTATTTGCGGCCTTACGTACGCGCGCTCGTACCGGCCCTTGTGTTCACGCTCGTACTGAATCTGCTCGGCATCCTGCAACCGAAGTTCACGCAATGGGCCATTGATTGGTACATCATTCCGGGCGCGTCAGACCCCGGCAAGCTCGGCGGATTGAAATGGCTCGCGCTACTGTTGCTCGTCTTGCTGCTCGCGCGTTTCGCTCTCTCTTACTTTCAGGAAGTGCTGCTCAACACCGTGGGCCAACGCGTGATGTACGACTTGCGGAGCGAGTTGTATCACAAGCTGCAAAGGCAGGAGGTGGCCTACTACGACCGCAATCCTGTGGGTCGTATTATGACGCGGCTGACCTCTGACGTTGACGCGCTCAACGAGCTTTTCACCTCCGGCATCATTGACCTGCTTGGTGACCTCGTGATGATTTTTGCGATCATCGGCATGATGCTCTGGATGGACTGGCAATTAACGCTCGTCACGCTCATTACAGTCCCGCTGCTCATCGCCGCGACCAACTGGTTTCGCAAGCACGCGCGGCGCGGCTACGACCGCGTGCGCACGCGCCTCGCACGCCTCAACGCATTCCTGCAAGAGCATTTGTCTGGCGCGCAGACCGTGCAGATTTTCAACGGCGAAGAGAAATCGCGCCGACAGTTTCACGAAATCAACGACGACCACCGCAACGCCAACATCGAAACCATCTGGTACTACGCGGTTTTCTTTCCGCTCGTAGATTTAATCGGAGCCATCGGCATCGCTTTGATTATCTGGTACGGCGGCTGGCGTGTGATGGGCAACACGCCGGAGCGGACAGTGCTGACGCTCGGCGCGCTCGTCGCTTTCATTCAATACTCGCAGCAACTCTTTCAGCCAATCCGCGACATCTCGGATAAGTATAACGTCCTGCAAGCGGCGGTCGTCGCATCGCACCGCATCTTTAAGACGTTGGATTTACCCATCACCATTACCTCCCCTAAACGGCCCGTAAAGAGTGGACGCGCAGAGGGGCGCATAGAATTTGAGAACGTCTGGTTCGCCTATAACGAAGAAGACTGGGTGTTGAAGGACGTGTCTTTCAAGGTTGAGCCGGGGCAATCAATCGCGCTGGTGGGCCATACCGGTTCGGGCAAGACGACGATCACGAATCTACTGATGCGCTTTTACGACGTGCAACGCGGGCGCATTCTGCTGGACGGCGTAGACGTGCGCGAGTGGGACTTGCAATCTTTGCGTGAGAATTTCGCGGTCGTCCTGCAAGACGTGTTTCTGTTTAGCGGCACAATCGAGAGCAACATACGATTGGGGCGTACGGAGATTTCCGAGGAGCGCGTCGAGTGGGCCGCGCGCGAAGTCCGCGCCGAACAGTTCATCAAGCGCCTGCCCGAAGGCTATCAGGCGATTGTGAGAGAGCGCGGCGCGGGCCTCTCTGTCGGGCAGAAGCAGTTAATCTCGTTTGCACGCGCGCTGGCGTTCGACCCTGCGCTGCTGATCTTAGACGAAGCGACTAGTTCGATTGACACGGAGACAGAGCAACTTATTCAGCAGGCCATCGAACGCGTGATGCGTAATCGCACCTCGCTTATTGTCGCGCACCGTCTTTCGACAATTCAAAGGGCCGACCGCATCATCGTCATGCACCACGGCTGCATCCGCGAGCAAGGTTCTCATCAACAACTGCTCGCAGAGCGTGGCCTCTACTGGCGACTCTACAAACTCCAATACGCCGACGCGTCGCGCGACGATGAGCCGATGACGAGCGACGACGATGCAATGGCAAACGAGCCGCTCGACGGTCGTCTGCAATACGGCGACTAAGATCACACGGCTTCAGATCGTTAGATTGTCGGATAGTGGTTCAATTTCAGATATAACTTGCGAGAGGCGGGGTTCACCACAGAGACGCAGAGAACACTGAGATGACACAGAGATTATTCTCTATGCTTCCTCTCGTGTCCTCTGTGTCTCCGTGGTGAATATCTATGTGACCAGCCCTCAATTCACTGATGAATCTCATTCTTAAAATCTCGGCAACTGTTCTTTTTGGATTGAGCGCGTTTGCGCCGTGTGCGGCCCAGCAAAGCGCGGCGGAACTTGCGGCGCAGGCAATATTACATTCGGAGGGGTCAAGAAGAGTCGGCAAGGCGCATGTCGTCTACTACCCGATGCGGAACTGGACAGAAGCGCTCGTCTACTGGATTCTCAAAATGGAATTGTATCCCGGCTCTGGTCGTGTAAAAGAATCGCTGAACATGACCGTCGGTTACGAGGTCGCAGGAGATAAGCCGAGCGAACCGGAATCCGTCTATCTAAAAATAGACGCTCATTCGGCAACAGGTGAAAAGAGGTACAGAGATAATCACCGCATCAGCATTTACGTTGACGATATGCTGTTTCTATCAAACGACCCGGAGGTGCTGCCGCTATACCGGTTTCCCGAAAACAACGACTCTTACATCATCAAACAAATCCCCTACAAAGATTTCCGACGACTGTTGACAGCCAAAAAGCTTACGATTCAACTGGGACAAACGAAAGCCGAGTTAGAGCCAAGAGCCATCGAAGCGTTAAACGATTTGGACAGAACCATAGAGCGTTGACCGCGCAGCCGCCCCATTTACCTGTCATCTGCCATCAACACCGAAAGAAAGCAGTGCGCCGCCTTGCCGTTTGCCCTTACATCCTGACTCCCAAATTAGAGACGCTTAAGCGCGGCGCTTCATGGGAATGAGCGAGTCGAGCGAGGCGTAGATTTGCAGATACATCTGCGTCTCGCGCGGAATCAAGGTGCGCCAGGCCGCGCCGCCGCGCCGTATGTAAGCTGGCAGCTTGGCCGGGTTAGAGTTGTAACCGGCGGCGAGCAGTTGGGGCTGCGTGGCGATTCCGGCCTTCAGCGCGTAGAGCACGTCAGAATTGGAAGAGAGTAGCTTCCATGTATCGTCAATGTAGAGCAGCATCGCTTCGAGCGCATTGCCGTGGTTGCGCATCCCGTAAACGAAATCCGGGTTCAGACCGATGCCCGGATGCTCGCGCCGTATCATCTGGTAGGTCGAAGGAATCATCTGCACCATCCCTCCCGCCCCGGCTGTGCTCACGGAATAGCGATACGTGTCCAACTCGTTCAAAGCATAGAGCGCGAAGACTTCCTCGTAGAGCGTGCGTGGATTTTCGGAGCGAAGCCGTATGTGGTCAACGTGCTCTACGATGCAGAGCCGCTCGGCCATGTCAACGAGCGCAGGCTGAATCACCACACCCTTATCGCGCAGGCGCCTGGCCGCCAAATCGATCATCGTCCGCACATAGTTTTCCCCTGTCTTGACGACCTCCGGCGAGAGCAGCGCCGGATGCACGGACGTGTAGTAAGCCATCTCGCGAAAAGCGCCGCCGCGCTCAATCGGATATTCAACGATAAGCGGGACGAGTTGCCGCCCCGTCGCATCCGTCACAGTAACGGCGGTATTGACGCCGTTGGCCCGCACAATGCGTACCTGTAACATGCTGCCCGAAGCCGAAGGCAGCGCCGCCTCCGAGCCTTTCTTCAAGAAAATTGATTTCGGCAAAGGCAGCAGTAGAATCTGCGAGCTATTAGGGTCAAACACGGCCAGCGTCACCATCTGAAGCGAAGGCGTCATGGCAGTCGGGACGGCGCGTGATTTCAGCAAGCGCCTGGCTTCGGCTGTGCGTGCACGAATCTTGCTCATCGATAGATGACGTGAGTTCTGCACGAGCGAAGCGGGCGGCGAAATTGAAGGCAGGGGGTAAGTCTGCGGCGACCCGGTTGTGTGTATGCCACTCGTCGGCTGCGTCGCATTAGGGCGCGGCGAAGGCTGCGGGGTGCTCTGTGTCGGCTGCTGCGTGACCGTGCGCGGGCGCGTGCCCGCAGGCGTTTGTGTAGGCTGCTGTGCCTGCGTTGAAATCAGGGTGGAAAGCAGTGCGAAGAGAAGTAGGGGCAAACGAATCGGGCTTCTTTTCATAGTTGGATTCTTTCTCCTCGAAGTTCGACAGTGACAGGGCAGACGCTCGGTAAGATTCGCTTGTGTGCCTGCCGGTTGTCAACGAATTTTTTCGTTGACGACCAGGCGAGTCGCCTAAACACACTCGCCATGAGCGCTGTGGAGATGTTTTGAGGATAAAAAAAAGGAGCGCGCCACCTGTTAGCATGGCGCGCTCCTCTTGCCCTTGTGATTCGATTGTCGCGACCCGTCGTTTAGTCAACAGCGAAGCTGACGTTGACGACCGCCGTGATGTCTTTATTCAGCGCTGAAGTGTCACTGATGCCGGAATCCGAAACCTCGTTTGAGTCGGCGGCGGTGATTTGCATGACGCCCATGCGTGCCGAGCGAACGCTGCCGATTGTGCTGCCGGTGCTCGAAGCGATCTGCTGTGCGCGGACTTTCGCGTCCTTTGCAGCCTCTGCCAGCATCTCTATCTTCAAATCGGCGAGCTTCGTGTAGTAATACTCCGGCGCGTTTGATTCGAGCAGGATGCCCTGATTAATCAACTCGGTCGCCTCGCGCGCTATCTTCTCCACCTTATCCACGTCGTTTGAGCGCACTTCCACTTCCTGCCGCAGGGAATAACCCGAAATCCTTGCGCTCTCATTCCCTTCAGCGTCCTTCTCGTGCAGCGTCGAGGAAGAAATGGACGAGATGGTGATTTGCTCTTCCGTTACACCTTTGGAAAGCAAGTATTGCTTGACGCGCGGGATATTATCCGTCAGCGCCTTGTAAGCCTCACCGAGTTGCGGTGCTTGATATGAAACGCCTGCGCGCCAGATGACCAGATCGGATTTGATGCGCTTGCGCGCCGAACCCGTTACCGTCACCGTTTGATCGCTCTTTTTAGTATGCGTGTAAGCCCACGCCCCGACGATTGACGAGAGCACCAGCGCAACCGCCAGTGCAAATCCAGCATTAAATATATGTCCGTTTTTTTCGATACTCATTTTGTGTGGCACCTCCCAATGCCGACGTATTAGACGCTCACGCCCAAAAGCTTTGCATTGTACAGCGCACAGTGGCCCACTGTGGTCAGCCACAGTCAAGAAGAAACGATGAACGCAGAACGCGGAACGCGGAACTGTAAAGCGATTAGTCTTTCATTCCGCGTTCAGCGTTCCTACTTCCTACTTGCTTTTAGCGGTTTCCGGCAAGAGCGCCGACGACGGGTGTGGCGAGGTCTTTGAGAGCGCCGGAGCGCCGCATCAGGCGAAAGCGGGTGGTCAGCAGAGAGCCGACGTTCAGGCCCAGGCTTGAGTTAAGCGAAGATAGCTCTTCGGCCACGGCGCGGCAGGAGACGCGCTCGAAAGCCTGCTGAAGCTCGCCCGCAGCCGTTTCAACGGCCTCTATCAAGAGCACTTCGACGAGGCTTTCGCTGCGCGAACGACGCCGAGCATGTTCGCGCAACCGCTCGCGCGCTTCGTCCTGAATCTTTCCCGTAGCGACGACGACCAGATGCGTTGCTTCCACTTCGTTCTGTTTGGAGAGGGCGTGTCGCGCGTGTGCGCTCGTCACATCTCCGTCTTTCAGGACGAAGAGAAACGGCTCGCCGCAGACGCTCGCTATCATGTAGGCTTCGCCGTCGGCTGCGACCGCCCCGACCGTGATCTGTTTTTCGGGGATGCCCAGTTGCAGCAGTATCAGACGCACGCGGTCGGAGAGCCACGAGCCGTCTTCAAGCAGCGTCGCAGCCACGCTGGTCGGGACGACCAACTCTTCTATCTTCTCGTCGGCGATGTTCGCGCTGCACTCGCTACAGATTGCATTGCTCGCCAGAATCGCACCGAGCGCATTCGGCGACGGCAAGCGAAACAAGGAACGCCCGCCCTGACGGCAACTGATGACCACTTCGCGCCGCAGCAGGCCCGTCTCCGTCATCCTTCTCAACAGGGCTTCAGTCTCCGTTTTACCTCTCAGGCTCGACAGCAAATCCGCAGTGCTGCCGTCCGCGTGCGCTTCGCTAATCCGTCGCAGGAGACGCCGCGCGCCTGTATCTTCCAAAACCTCCGCCGCGCGTGCCGACTCTAAAGTGACCCCTGCGCGCCCAGCCGCGACATCAGTTCTGCTTGCGGGCGCGAAGCCAGACGCCGCCGGTAACTCATCCTGCGAGCGCTGCTGCCACTCGATTGCCTCGGACATATAATCCTCTGCCCTATCGCGCAACATGCTGAGAGCTTCGCTCACGTTGCGACAAAAGGCGTTCAGTTCCTTGAGCGCGTCCGTCATCTCCGCTTCGTAAACGATTCCGGCGCGAACACGCTCGTGTGCGTTCTCTTCGTCGTTGAAAATGAGAAACAGCACAAACTCTTCAAAACAGAAGAGGTCGCCGCGTATGTATTGCGAGTCTTCTTCTGTCGCAGCATGGGCGGCCAATTCCCGCTCCATCTCGCCTGCGCGCTCAGGGCCGAGCAAAGCCGTCTCGTAGCAGTGCAGGCGGGCGGAGCGAATCAGCGGCACAAGACCACGCTCTTGCAGCCGCTCAAGCAAAGGCAAGCGTAAAGCCTGCTCAACAACGCTCTCCGAGGTCATGCTTTCGACAAGCAGCATAGTGTGCTCTCCTTTTCCAGCGCCGCCGATGCTATCACGCAGCACGGAAAATATGCCACGCTTTCGCGCTCATTATCAGGGCAGAATGACCGAACTGTGTTTTGTGATAAGACGCGTGTACGATGACGCATCATTGACGTTAAAGACGCTTGACCGATTCATGAACCCTTTTAGTTCGTCTTCAGTTGGGCCAATGTGACTTGTCACAAAACAGTCACATTGCCTCTTGTAATGACCTTCCTACATCTGTAGACTGCCTCTCGTGGTCAGGTAATTCCCCTCAAGCCTTATCCCTTTTAAGCAAGAAACAATTTAAAGAAGGAGACGATTAATCCCCGTCTATGAATTTTACTAAACTGTTCCCCTGCGCGCTCGTCGCATGCCTTGCGCTCACATTGATGTTCACAAACGCCAGCGCGCAAACCTCTTTTGATAGTCCACGTACAGTCACTACAGCCAGCAATTCCAACGGCGAGATAGCACTCGTCAACGATTTCCAGATTATCTCGGAAGCGCCGCTCGCCGGCATCAAGTCAGCAGAGATGTTGACTGCATCGAGCACGATGCGTTTTAACACGATGTTGATGGGCGCGATTGACCAGCGGCTCGGCTCGCGCTACGTCTGGGGCGCGGCTGGCCCACACGTCTTTGATTGCTCAGGCTTCGTCTGGAGCAGCTTCCGCGAAATCGGCATCAACTTTACTCGCGTCAGCGCACGCAACCTCTGGGCGACATTCCAACCTGCGACCGGCGACGAGAGATACAAATTCGGCACGCTCGTTTTCTTTAGCAACCTGACGCACGTCGGCATCGTCGCCGATGAAAAAGGTTTCTATCACGCCTCGCGCAGCAAGGGCGTAGTCTACTCGCCGTTTAACGATTACTGGCTCAAGCGCGTTGACGGCTTCCGCCGCGTTCCACTCCCCATGACCACGACGCCAGAACTGGCTGCTGAATAGCTTCCCCCCGCTGTTCAACAAAAGAGGCCGCAGCGCTCTCATAGAAAGCGCCGCGGCCTCTCTCTTTTCACGCCTGCTCGTTCAGCGATTATTAAGTTGGCCCGAAACAAAGCCCGCGCGATGCTCGGAATCTCTCGCCTCCCACACCACCGCGATCTTATCAATCGCCACGTAGCACATCATGTCGTCGTCATCCTTTAACTGCAACACGCCGCCTTCGACCTTCAACACTTCGCCGCGCAGGCTCGACGCGCCCCCGCAGAAAATGTCTATCTTGCGCCCGATCATTCTCGATAGAAATTCTGTCATCTTCTTTCACCTCGTAATTAGAGGTCAGAGGTTAGAAAGAATTGCTTTACTAACCTCTGACCTCTGGCCTCTAGCCTCTATGTTTTCTGTTTCCACTCCCAGATTTTCTCGCTGCCGTTTTCGTCGTGGATGGTCTTCTTCTTGACCTCGCGGAAGGTAATCTGGATGAGCGGAAGAACGTTCTCGTCATCCTGCTGCCGTCGTTCGAATTGGAGCAGGTCATAATAAGAGCAGCGCGAACGGTCTGGATATTCGCGGCAGACTTGCGGGCGCGCGTGATAAATGGTGCAGCCGCGCGTCTCCGGATTGATAAACTCGCACGCCTCTTCAAAGATAACATCCTTCTTGCGCCGCAGAACGCGCTCGCCGCTTTCCTTGTGAATCTTCGTGTAACGCCGCGCGGCCACGTCTGCCGTCACGCCGAAATACTTTGCCAGCCGATTAAGGTCGCGCTTCGTGACCTGCACGCGCTCATAAATCGAGCAACAATAAGCAGGGCATTTCGAGCAATCAAAATAAACGCGCGGCTGTTCATCTGTTATCTTTTTGGTCATCGCTTCCCCGTGCTCGCCTTAACGCCTCTTGGATTTTTCATATTCAGACTTTAACAGTTCCATAAACTCGCCGCGACGTTCATACAGGCGCTTCGGCTCGCGTGGTTCGTGTCTGGCTAGAGCATACGCAGTTATGATGGGCAGCGCCACCGTCGAATCAACATAACAGACGACGGCATCCGGCAGGCGTTCCGGGTCAACCTTGCCCCAAGAGACTGCCTCGCCCGGAGTCGCCCCCGAAAGTCCACCCGTGTCGGGTCGCGCATCCGTGACCTGCAAAAAATAATCGTGGCCGCGCTCGTCTATGCCGAGCACTTCCTGTATCTGCGGCTCTGTCTGGAGCATGAAATTTTTGGGACTGCCGCCGCCGAGAATAAAGACGGCGCTCTTTCCACCATGCTTCTTCCCCTTATCGCCCTTGCCGTGAATCGCGCCGCGCTTGCCCGCCAGCACAATCGCCGCCGTCTCGTTCACGTCCAGCGAAGGGTCGAAGGCCAGCTTGTTTCCCTGCAAGGCTTTCGCCGCGACGTTCATCCCGATGGAAGAATCGCCGGGACTGGAAGTGTAAACAGGCACGCCGTATTCGTAGGCCGCCGCCAGCAGAGACTTATTCTCCAACCCAAGTTTGTGCTCGCGCTCGCGCACATAACGCCCGCAGAGATAATGAAACTCGGCGGTAGACATGGCCTTTTGAAACTCTTCGGCTTGAATAATCTGTCGGAAGAAGGCATCAGTGTCGAGCAGCACAGAGTAGTCGAAGAAGATGTCATAGATACGCACGACCTCTTCCTCGCGGAGCACTATGTCAGAGACCTGCGCGTTGCCCTGATGCAGCGCAAGGCCGATGCCGAAATGCGTGTCGTGATAAAGATTCGCGCCCGTAGAGATAATCCAGTCAATAAAGCCAGCCTGAATCAGCGGAATCAGAGCGGAGATGCCTAAGCCCGCAGGCGTCAGCGCGCCCGTCAGAGAAACACCGACGGTCACGTCCGGCTCCAACATTTTCTGCGTAAAGAGCTGGCACGCCTCGCGCAGCCGCGCTCCGTTGTAGGCAACAAACGCTTCATCGACGAGATCGGCCAGCGTCGTTTCCGGCGTGATTGGGCGCGGGTCAATGCGTTTGCCCTGTAGAAACCTGCTTCTCTTTTTAGCCATTACTTTCTTTGACTGTTTTCCTTTCAACTTCGGCGAAATGCTCCAAACAGGCGCGGCATAAACAACGCTCGTAACGCGCACGCAACTCAACGCGCACCGCCTCGCTCAGCTTCACCTCCGCGCACCAGCAACTCGAAGCTTTAGCGCCGCAACTGAACGCAGCGCCACACGCCTCGCAGGTTGAAGGCTCAGGCTCACGTGGATAAATGTACTGAGATAGATTCCGCAAACCTATTCACAGAAACTCTTCCGGGTCGCTCTACTCGGCTTGTGCCTTGCTTTGCTCTGCGCGCCGCAGGCGAAGGCGGTTGATGCGGCGGTCGTCCGCGTCCAGCACTTCGACATCAAGGCCGCGAAAGGTCAGGTGCTCGCCTACGCGCGGCACGTAGCCGGATTCACTGATGACGAGGCCCGCGATGGTCGTAAAGTCGTCGTCTTCAATCTCCATGTCGAAGAGCCGCTCAATCTTGCCAATCTCGGTTGAGCCGAGCACATCGTAGTAACCGTCGCTCGCTTCGACAATCTCTATGATCTCTTCGTGCTCAATATCTTCGTCTTCAATCTCGCCGACGATTTCTTCTAAAATGTCCTCGACCGTCACCAATCCTGCGATGCCGCCATATTCGTCAATCACTATCGCCAGTTGGACGTGTGCCTTCTGCATCTCTTCCAGGAGGTCTGCGACCGGCTTCGTCTCAGGCACGAAATAGACTGGGCGCAGGAGCGATGCAATCGTCTCGTCCTCTCTTTTTTCAGGCCAGCATTGCAGCAAATCGCGCACGTAGATCAAGCCTTCGACGTTATCAATCTGGTCTTGATAAACTGGCAGGCGTGAATACTTGGAATCTATTATTACGTCGCGCGCCTCGCGCACGGTCGCCGTCAATGGCAATGCGACAATTTCCGTGCGCGGCGTCATCACTTCATTAACGCGCGTGTCGCCAAACTCGATGATCGAGTGGATGAGTTCGCCCTCTTCCTCTTCCAGAATCCCCTCTTCCTCCCCGACATCAATCAACGCCTGTAAATCGCCGCCGTTATCTTCTTCCTCTTCGTCAGCGCCCTTCTCCACGAGCGGGCGCTCGCGGCGCATACGGTCGAAAACCCTGTGCAGCGGGTCTGACGCAAACGACAGCACGCGATAGAAGGGGCGCACCAGCGGCAACGAAAAGAGCAGGACTCTTTCAGGATTGCGCAGCGTAATCAATCGCGGAATCAACTGCCGAAAGATGAAAGCAACGGTCAGACCTGCCAGCAATGCCACCAGTATCAACCGCGCTTGCGAAAAAGTCTCAGACTGCGAAAAAAGGCGCAGCGAGATAGAGGTGATGAGCACGGAGACGGCGACGAGCATGATTTGAATGGCCGCCGAGATGGTGAAACGAAAGCGAGGGCGATTCTCAAGTATCTCTTTCAGAAACGGCGTCGAGCGCGCCTCCGGTTGTTCCTCCGCCTCGCTAATCAGCAGGCGCAGCCCCACATCGCTCAACTGGCCGAAGGCCATGTCAACCGTAGCGAGAAACGTCAGCGCGACGAGCAGCAGACAGGTGATCCCTAGTTCGAGTTCCATAACAATGTCGTCAATCGTAAATCGCGAATCGTAAATAGACAACAGCAATTCATCCATTTACGATTCACGATTTACGATTGATGAATTATATACCCAGACGGCGGCGCAAAGAGAGTTCCAATCTATTCATCTCACCGTTGTCCTTCTCATGATCGTAACCGCACAGGTGCAACACTCCATGCAAAATAAGCTGTGAGACTTCCTCTTCAAACCCAAGGCCATGCTCCGCCGCCTGCCGCTGAGCCTGCTCAACCGAAATCACCACGTCACCCAGCCTCAAGCCTTCCAGTTTCTCAAACTCATCCTGCGCGGACGGAAACGACAGCACGTCCGTCGTCCCCCGCTTCCCCCTCCAACGCCAATTAAGCTCCCGCATCGCACGGTCAGACACAAAAACAATAGTCACACCCGCACCATTTGCAGGGGCAACTTTCAAAACTTTTGCCGCAAACTCGCGCCACAGTTTCACATCTATCGCGCGCCTCCGCTGGCGATTGATAATCTCAATCATGGCAAGCCAGTGAGCGTCAACAAGTGGCTAAATTAAAGACAGGGACTTGTTTGTCACTCGTCATTATTCTAAATGTTGCTCTTGCTCGTGTGCGCTTCGTAAGCCTTAATAATCATCTGGACGAGGCGATGGCGGACGACATCCTTCTCGGTGAAGTAGACGAATTCTATGTCCGAGACGTTTGAGAGCACGCGCTCGGCTTCGACGAGGCCGCTGCGTTTGCCGGTCGGCAAATCAATCTGTGTCACGTCGCCTGTGATGACGGCCTTCGAGCCGAAGCCGATGCGCGTTAGAAACATCTTCATCTGCTCGCTCGTCGTGTTCTGCGCTTCGTCCAGGATGATGAAGGCATCCGCAAGCGTTCTGCCGCGCATGAAGGCCAGCGGCGCGACCTCGATGACGCGCTTTTCCAGGAGCTTCGTGACGCGCTCGTAGTCAATCAAATCAAAGAGGGCGTCGTAGAGCGGGCGCAGGTAGGGGTCAACCTTGTCCTGCAAGTCGCCGGGCAGGAAGCCTAGCTTTTCTCCGGCCTCGACAGCAGGGCGCGCGAGCACGATGCGGTTGACCTGCTTTTGCATGAGCGCCTGCACGGCCATCGCCACCGCCAGATAGGTCTTGCCTGTGCCTGCGACTCCGATGCCGAAGACGACATCCTTGTCCTGTATGGCTTCGATGTAGCGGCGCTGCGTGGCAGACTTGGGCGCGACCTGCTTTTTGCCCGTGGGGTTAAAGCGCGCTTTGGTGAAGTAGTCGCGCAGAGAGTAGGCGCGGTCTTCTGCGATCTGTGCGAAGGCTTCGCGCAGTTCCTTGTCCGTGAAAGTCTTGCCTTCGGTAAAGAGCGCGGCGAAGTCTTCGAGGATGCGCTCGGCGGTCTCAACGTCCTTCGGGTCGCCGTCAACCGTTAGCTCTTGTCCGCGCGCGTTGACGCGAACGTCTAGGAGCGACTCAAGATATTTGATGTTCTGATCGTGAACGCCGAAGAGCGTCTCTAAGCCTCTGGGTGGTATTTCGATTTTCTTCAAAAGGTCTAGCAATCTCCTTATGATGGACGAACGTTTAGATTCATGCGCGCGGGCAGATGAGGCTGCGGAAAGTTAGCTTGCATATGTTATGAACGTGACGCTACTACAGCGCGCGCGCGAGTGTCAACAGTAGAATATTGAACGTAGTGCTGCCCTGCGAGCCGCGCTCGTGCCTTGACACACAGAGGGCCGACACCTATACTTTGTCGCTTGTGCTTGCAGCCCCTTTGGGCTTTCTATCGTTAAGAGGGCGAGCATTAATTATTGAAGAATAGATTTAACGGAGATTTCGATGCCTAATCATAAATCATCAGAGAAGCGCGTGCGCCAGAGCGAGAAGCGCCGCCTGGTTAACAAGAGCAATCGCGGGAGACTTCGGACTTCCATCAAAAAGCTGCGAACTGCGCTCTCCGGCGGCAACGCGGACGAATTGAGCACGTTGTTGCCAGAGACCATTTCCACGATTGATAAAGCCGTGCAAAAGGGCGTGCTGCATCGTAACGCCGCCGCGCGGCACAAGTCGCGCTTGACGGCGCGCGTCAATCAGGCAAACGCCAAGTAACTAACCTTTTCATCAATTTCAAACGGCGAGGCGGATCGAGACCGAAATTCGATCCGCCTCGCCTTTTTGCATCCAAACCGAAAAGGAGACGGAACATGTCGCAAGCGAACAATTCAGGGCAGCCGTACCAGAGCGCGGATGAAATAGAAGCGGTCGCACGGCAATTTGAATCCTGCGCGTTCAATGCAGGTGAGTTTCATCATCGAGAACATTTGACGGTCATCGTCTGGTATCTCTTGAAATCCTCATCAATTGAAGCGGCCACAGCACGGATGCGTGAAGGTCTCTACAAATTTCTCGCTCATCATGCGGTTAATCGTCAGAAGTATCATGAAACGATCACGCGCTTCTGGGTCAAAAAAGTGAGCGCGCTTCTCGCCGAGGAGAGCGAAGAGCGTCATCCGGCGGAGATGGCAAATAAAGTCATTGAAGCCTGCAATGATGCGAATCTCATCTATGCTTACTACAGCCGGGATTTAATCGCTTCCGACGCTGCCAGAGAAGGATGGGCCGAGCCTGACTTGCAGCCGCTCGATTTCTAATTTGATGACTATTAATCTTTCAGGACGAAAGCTCACAGACTAATAGTTCGAGTTGGAGGCGCGGCGTGGCCTGTGAAGTCTTGATGGCGAGGTCTGCGGCGGCTATGCGCTGGATGCTGCGTGTGAGCGCGTTCGCTTCTGTTCGGCGAGCGATGGCGAGAAACTCCTCGCGCTTGCTGTAGGGCATAGCTACCAGCCGGAAGACTTCTTCTTTGGCTGCGCCGCGCGACATCAATTCTTTGGCGAGGGCGAGGCGATGAAAATTGCCCGCGATGAGGCCGATGAGCATGACTGGTTCTGCGCCGTCGTCCAGCAGCCGTTGCAAGGTCTGCAAAGCGCGCCGACGATTACGCGCAATCAGGTGATCCGTCAACTCAAAATTCGAGAGCACGCGCGAACGCCCGACGAGCGTATCTATCATCTCCATCGTAATGCGAGAGGACGGAAGCGCTGCGGTCGCCAGTTTCTCCAGTTCATTCGAGAGCGTGCGCACGTCCGAGCCGACGAGCGCGACGAGGTGATGCAGCGAGCGCTCGTCCGTCTCCGCTTTCAATTCTCTGAGGCGCGCCTTGGCCCACGTTGCCAACTCCGTGTCTGTCAACGGCGCAAACTCGACGCTCGTGCAGGCGTCTAAAAGCTGCTTGCTCAGCTTGCGCCGCTTGTCAAGCTCGTCAGCGATAAAGATAACGACGCTCGACGCGGCGGGCCGTGCAAGGTAGCGCATGAGCGCTTCCTCGTCGGCTTCGCGCAGGCGGCTGAAATCCGTCACGCGCACAACCCTGCGCTCGGCCATCATCGGCAACTGCTCGGCGGCGGCAATTGCCTGTTGCACGTCAACGCTCGCGAGACTAAAGCTCGATTCGTTGAACTCGCGCAAAGGGGCATCGCGCAGCACTAAATCCGTGATGGCGCGCGCGGCCAGATCGCGCAGGTACGTCTCAGCGCCGAAGAGCAGGTAGAGCGGCTCGACGCGTCCAGCCTTCAAAGCCTTTCGTAAATCCTCGCGCGTCGCTGTGCTCATTTTTCTTCGTTGACGCCGAAGCCGTTGACAAGCACGGAGACGATTGACTCTGCGAAGCTACGCGCGAGGCGCTGCACCGCCGGGTCTTCTTCGTTAAAGTAGGAGCGTGGGTCGTTGGCGAATTCAAACTCGCCGCGAAAAACGTAGTTCTGATTATCGTAGAGGACGCGGTTTTCCACCTGGTCGCGGACGGTGACGGCGGCTGTAATTGTCACTTCAAAAATACGCGAGCGTCCGCGATCATCAAGGAGCACGCCGGAAAAAGTGAAGTTTTTAATCACGCCGTCAATCACCGCGTCAGCGCCTTCGCGTTCGCCCTGCACGCGAATCCCGCGCCCGCGCCGCACAATCTCGTTGATGACGGCTTCCGTAAAACGCGATTCGATCTTGTAGCGCAAAGCGTTGTTTTGAAACGCCGGGACGGCGACGGTGCGTATGCGCGTCGGCAATTGATTCTTCGTCACAGGCTTGTAGCATTCGCGGAAGCCTGAGACGAACAGCAACACCGTCGCCAGCGCGGCGACGCGCCAGATTTTATTCATCAAGGTCATTTAATTTTTCTCCAACACCCTGTGCTTTAACTCTTGCGCCGCGAGGCAACGTACCAGAGGTCGACGCCTTCTTCGAGTTGCTCCGTTCTTTGAAAGACGAAGCCGATTTTTTCCAATACTCGTTGCGATGCGACGTTTCTGGAATCAACGCTGGCGGCGATTTCCGTCAAAGGTAGATTCTCGAAAACATAACTCAGGCACGCGCCCGCCGCTTCGGTCGCCAGCCCGCGTTCCCAGTAAGCGCGGGCCAGAGTATAGCCGAATTCAATGGGCGGGCCACCATCAAGCTGATAAGCGAGGCCGCAACTGCCGATTAATTGATTGCTCTCTTTTTCTACTACGGCCCAGAAGCAGAAGCCGTGCTTTTGTTGATGCGCAATCATCCGACCAAGCCATGCGCGCGTTTGCTCCACGTTGGCGTTTGGCTGGCCCGTTCCGATATAACGCATCACTTCCGGGTCGCTCCAAATCGCGTAGCCGTCTTCCGCATCCTCCGGCGTCCACGTTCGCAAAGCCAGCCGTTCTGTTTCAAGGATAATTGTCATGTTCCAGATAAACGGGACGAGCAACGAATTTCAAGCTGATGCTTCTTTGGCTGATGCTTTTTTGATTGCGTCAATGACGCGCACCGTCTCAATGCAGGCTCGCACATCATGCACGCGGACTATTTGTGCGCCGCGCATGACGGCGGCGGCAACGGTCGCCATCGTCCCATGAATTCGTTTGTTAACGGGCGCACCGCTCAGCAGCCGTCCGATGAAAGACTTGCGCGAAGTGCCGATGAGCAAGGGGAAATCGCTGAATTCACTCGCCAGTTCGTCGAGCCTGGCGACCAATTCGACGTTCTGCCGCTGGCTCTTGCTGAACCCAATGCCGGGGTCGAGCACGATCTTGTCTCGTTTGACGCCGCGCTTTTCTGCTTCGCTAATGCTCCATCGCCATCCCTTTGCGACTTCTCTCATGATGTTCTTGACGGGTTTGAGCTGGTGCATCGTTTCAAATGTTCCGCGCGAGTGCATCAGGATTAGTCCTGCTTGATAATGCGCCGCCACCTCGGCGATTGAAGGGTCAAAGCGGAGGCCGGAGATGTCGTTGACAATCTCGACTCCGGCGCCGAGAGCAACACGCGCGACCGACGCCTTCGTCGTATCAATCGAGTAGGGAACTTCACTGTTAAAAACCATTAGCGCAGTGAGAAAATGCTCGACGCGGTGAATCTCTTCTTCCTCCGAAACGTTGCTGGCTCCCGGTCGTGTGGATTCGCCGCCGATGTCTATGATGTCGACACCGTTTTCTATCATCGTCTCGACCTGATCCCAGGCGCGTTTGCGCGTGAACCGTCGCCCGCCCTCGCTAAAGCTGTCCGGCGTCAGGTTGATGATGCCCATGACGAGCGTGCGCTTGCCAAGCGGCAAAGTGTGGCGCGGCAATTTCCATTCACGTCTGTTCATCAAATGAATTGGTAGTCTAAAGCAGGCGTCAATTGGAAATAAACCGTTGATTCCTGTTTTTAACCATCAAGGATTCGCTTGACAGTAGCCGCTTGACAGTAATAGAGTCGCGATACTTCGTATGGGAGAGGCCGAAGAGTTAGCCGAAAGCCTAATTCTCATCTTCCGAGGAGACCGAGACCGAGTCGGTTTTAGATACTCACTCGTTCTTGCCGAGCACGGATAATAAAAATCCCTTAGGCGCAACTCCAGGTGATGCTGACGCTCGGTTTTAACGAGCAAGCCTTTCCCATTGCAAGAGACCAAAGAGCGGTCGCGCCAGCCTCGCACGAGATTCACTTCCGGTTCGTCTCGCGTGTAAAGTAATTCGGGCGCAGAGCAACTTTTCTGTTGCGGCGTCTGCCGGTTCGCGTTTTTCAAGATTGACTATGCCGAACACTTCGGAGCAGCTTAAGAGTATGAAACAGATGCACGGAAAGAGCCAGACGCGCAACGTACGCGTTGTGCTGGCTCTGCTGCTGCTCACGGCGAGCATATTGCTGGCCGGGTCTGTCGTCATCACTTCGCAAACGCAGCGCGCTCCGCAAACGCCAGTCAACGCGCCGCCTCAATCGACGGCGACGCGAGCAGTAGCACCTTCCGAAGCGAAACGTGAAACGCTGGCGGCCAAGAGCCTTGGCGGCGCGGCGCTGCCTTACCGAGTCTTGCTGCCCTCCGATTATGCAACGAGTTCGCGACGCTATCCAGTGCTCTACCTGTTGCACGGCCTGACGGGCAATGAGAACGATTGGTGGACGCTCTCGAATCTGGCGCAATATGCCGCGCGCTATCATTTGATTATAGTCACGCCGGGCGTCGGCGATAGCTGGTATGCCAACAGCGCGACCGACCCGGACGCTCGCTATGAGGATGCGATTATCCTCGATCTGATTCCGCATGTGGACTCGCGTTATCGCACGATGGCCGCTAGAGAAGGCCGCGCCATTGCCGGACTCTCCATGGGCGGGCTTGGTGCGATGAAGTTTGCGCTCCGCTATCCGCACTTATTCGCCTTTGCAGCCAGCTTTAGCGGGGCTTTCGACGTGCCGCTGACGGCCCGTTTGGGTAAAAAACCGAGCGCGCGGATGCTGGGTGAATTGCAACGCGTCTTCGGCGATAAAAAAAGCCGGACGCGGCGCGATAACGACCTCTTCGCATTGCTCCGGCAGCCAACGCCCGAAGGAACTAGTTTTCCATATCTCTACGTCTCAACGGGCAAGAGTGACCCGCTGCCTCAGGTCTCTTCGAGCAACCCGCGCTTTGCCGAAGCCTTGCGCGCAAACAAACTTGAGTTCGAGTATAATGAACGTCCCGGCACGCACGACTGGCGTTTCTGGGATGAGGAAATAAAGTTAATGCTGGGCCGCATGTGTGTCTTGATGCGGCAAATTTGTACCTGACGATTCGTCGTCATTTGTCTGCTGCAACCAGTTCGGCAGGCTTTCACCAAACCTGTCAGGGCCGAGAGTCGAGCCAGGCATCTGATTTTAAGTTAAGTTAAGGAGGAGTTTTCTCCAGATGAAAGCGAACCGCCCCCACTTCGCTCTATTGTGCGCGATAATCTTTGTTGTTCTTTTTTCCTTTGCCTGCAATAAAGCATCACGGCGAGAGGTTGTCAAAATCGGCATCGCCCGTACGACTCACATCCCTGTGGGCCAACCCGTCAAGCTCTCCGCATACGAAGAATACAGTCGGCCAGCCAGCGCCCCTGACGCCGTCCACGCAGCCTCAGACGAAAATACTGACCGCGCCTTGATTACGCCCAAGTGGAGCATCAACGATTCCGCGTCTGCTTCCATCAGCGAAGCAGGCGAGCTAACGGCAACCAAGCCCGGACGCGTCACGGTCAAGGGAACGTGGAATAACTACGAAGCCACGACGACGATTGAAGCTGTCTACAATCTAAGAACCGGCCCTTTACCACAGCTCTCTGCGCAGGGAACGAAGTGCAAACCGCAGGCAATCGAGCTTAATATGTCTGCCGACCGCACTCTGCGCTTCAATCTGAGCTTCGACGATAATCGCTGTCGAGACGTGGCGGTGACGAGTCAAGCACCGGAGCAGCCGCTTCCTTGGAAATTTCCTTTCGACGGCGGCATGCTGGAGTTAACGAACGCACGCGGATTGGTCGTGACAGGCGAGGCGATTGTTGACGCAGGCAAAGTCTCATTTACGGTCTGGTCAGAAGGCGCAGGGGCGTATCCTGTGTCGCTTGCGGGCAAGACCGTGCTGCTCGTCGGCGATTCGATGGCCGAAGGCATCGGTTGGTCTTTAAAAGGAAAAGTCCTGGCGGCGGGCGGGCGTTATGTTGGCGAGCCTTGGTGCAGTTCGACAACCTGCACGTGGCAGGAATCCGGAAGACTCTCAGAGGTACTGGCACGACACAAGCCCGACATAGTCTTCATCGCGCTTGGCTCAAACGAAATCTTCATCAAGGACGCGGAAAAATCTCGCGCACCCGCAATCCGCCGAATGGTCGAAGAGCTTGGGGAGCGTCCGGCCTACTGGATTGGGCCGCCTAGCTGGAAGCCGGACAAAGGCATCGTGAATGTCATCGAAGCAAACTTTCAGCCGGGCCACTTTTATAATTCCAACGACCTGAAAGTGCCGCGACGCAAAGACGGCGCGCACCCGACCGTCGAGGGATACCAGACATGGACAGAGTTGATCTGGGACTGGTATGCGCGCATCGGCTAAAAGCTGCGGGAGTTTTCCCTTGCAGTTGGGTCTGATGTAAGAGCGTCTGAACGGGGCGCTCTTATCCTCTGTTAATTCTCGTAATAAGTCTGTAGATGCTGCTCGCTGGTGATAAGCCACCTTCCGCCAATCTTCGACATCACCATCTTATTATGCGATTTACCTCTTAAGGATTTCGTCCCGCCCTGCCAGTTATAAGTGTTGTCGTAGAGGATAGTAGCCACTGTGCCAGACGAATCGAGGCTCACGTTGACGTTGCTGAGTTGAACGTTGATTGAGGAATAATACATCTCAAAGTTTGCACGCCGCTTCATACGCACGCTCGCCTTACTAAGATTGCCCCGTCCATAAAAGTTATCCAGATTGTCTGCGTAAAGCCTCATGTTAGCATCCAGGTCTTGCCTGTTCAGGCTCGCCGTCCAGGCGTTCAGAGCAGACATGACCTCGGCCCGCGCCGAATAAGAATCGTTGGGCGTCGGCGTAACAGTCGGCACGGGAGTGGCGCTGGGAGTGACGGTCGCGCTCGGCGTCGGAGACGCGGCGATGGACGGAGTTGGCTGCGGCGGTGTGCTGTTTGAAGTCGGATAGTCCGAAGCTTTGCGCGACGCGCCGGAGTCGTCGTCTGACCGGTCGCGCGTCACAACCAAAGCGACGACGACGGCGCTTGCTAGTAAGACAAGGCCGACAATCAGGATTGGTATGATACGCCGCCGCTGGGTCGCGTTGTCGTTGCCGGCGGCGGAAGCGGGTCTCTGCTGTGTCTCGGCTGTAGCAGATATATAGTCTGGTAGCTGGTTGGGAGGCAGCGCCAGCGTAGGCATATTGGCCTTGGTCGGGGCGGGGCTGATTTTCGTCGCCTGCGGGTCATCGTCAACGACAGCGACGAGGGGAGTGCCGTCAGACAGACAAAATCGTAGCGAGTTGTCGGTATAAGTGCTCTGGCAGGAAGGACAGCGTTTCATTTGAATGAGGCGCGAGCGAGAGCGCTCCGTTTGGACGAGCGGGCGCGAAAAACTTCTGTGGCATCAATCAGGACAACGGCTAGCCTGTGAACTGGCAAGAGACTCTATGACTAGATAGTGATTATGTCAAGAGTTTGCGATTCATTGCGGCACAATAAAAAGGGCGAGAGCGCGAAGATTGTTTTCGCGCTCTCGCCCTTTGACTGTGAACTGCTTGGCCCTTTAGGCCGTCGCAGGATTGCTGCCCGTGATTGGCGGCAGGATAGGCTTCAGAGGCTTGTTGGCCGCAGGCTCTTTAAGCTGCGGTCGCTCGTCGTCGCTTGAGGCCGGAGGAGTATCATCGTCGAGCGGCAAGCCCGCGACGATGCGCCTGATTTGCACGCCGTCTAAGGATTCGCGCTCCAAGAGCGTCTCGGAGAGCTTAATCATCGTCTCACGATTCTCTTCGATAATCTGCTTGGCACGCGCGTATTGCTCCGAGATGATCTTCTTCACTTCCTGATCTATCTTGATCGCTGTGTCTTCGGAAAAATCACGATGCTGGGCAATCTCGCGGCCAAGGAAGATTTGCTCTTCCTTCTTGCCGAAGGTCAAAGGCCCAAGTTCAGACATGCCGTACTCGCAGACCATCGCGCGCGCCAGTTCCGTTGCACGCTCGATGTCATTCGATGCGCCGGTCGTGATATTGCCGAGGAAGAGTTCTTCGGCGATACGCCCGCCCATCAGAATAGCGATTTGTCCGACCAAGTACTCCTTCGAGTAGTTATGGCGGTCGCCTTCTGGAAGTTGCTGCGTGACGCCGAGAGCCATGCCGCGCGGAATAATCGTCACCTTATGCACGGGATCGGCGTTTGGCACTTTGAGGCCGACCAGCGTATGACCCGCTTCGTGATAAGCGGTGATGCGCTTTTCTTCGTTTGAGATGACCATGCTCTTGCGCTCAGCGCCCATCAGCACTTTATCTTTCGCCAACTCAAAATCCGGCATCGCAACCATCTTCTTATTGTAGCGCGCCGCATTCAGAGCCGCTTCGTTGACGAGGTTCGCAAGGTCAGCGCCCGTAAAGCCGGGCGTGCCGCGCGCAATGATGCTGATGTCAACATCCTCGCCGAGCGGAATCTTTCGCGTGTGAACTTTGAGAATGCCTTCGCGCCCGCGCACGTCGGGCCGGGAAACGACAACGCGGCGATCAAAACGTCCCGGTCTCAAGAGCGCCGGGTCGAGCACGTCCGGCCTGTTGGTCGAAGCAATCAGGATAACGCCGTCGTTCGACTCAAAGCCGTCCATCTCTACGAGCAACTGGTTCAAAGTCTGCTCGCGCTCGTCGTGTCCGCCGCCGAGTCCTGCGCCACGATGACGACCGACAGCATCAATCTCATCAATAAAGATAATGCACGGCGCGTTCTTCTTGCCCTGCTCGAAAAGGTCGCGGACGCGCGAAGCGCCGACGCCGACGAACATCTCTACGAAGTCTGAACCAGAGATGGAGAAGAAGGGCACGTTGGCCTCGCCCGCGATGGCACGCGCCAGCAGGGTCTTACCTGTTCCCGGAGGCCCCATCATCAAGACACCTTTGGGAATGCGCCCGCCGAGTTTTTGAAACTTCTGCGGCTCTTTGAGGAATTCGATGATTTCCTGTAATTCCTCTTTGGCTTCTTCGACGCCCGCCACGTCCTTAAAGGTGACGCGCTTCTGCTGATTGTTCAACAGCTTGGCGCGCGACTTACCGAAACTCAAAGCCTTGTTGCCGCCCGATTGCATCTGCCGCAGCATGAAAATCCAGATGCCGACGATAAAGAGAATTGGCGCCCAACTTAAAAGCGCGGCCCAGATCATGCTGTTGCCGGTCGCTTCTTCCTCCACCTTCTCGACAAACGGCTTGCTGTCGCTATCTAACTCGGTGGCGGCCTTCATCAGCTCGGCCTTCCTTTGTTCATTGGCGAGTTGCGTCCGAAACTCGTTCCCGCTCTTGTCCAGAGCGACGACCTCTTGCTGCTTGAAGAGCGCCTGTTTTAGCTCTTTGCCCTTAATTTTTGCGAGCAGTACATTCTGGTCAATCTGCTGCGCGGTCTTGCCCTGCGGGTTGGCGAAAAAGCGATAGAGCAACAATGCTCCGACCAGAATGAACAACCAAAAAATTATTTGTCTTGCCGTAGAACTCAAAATGTTTCCCTGCCTCCGGTGCCCATCATACCCCAAAACGGTGACAAGTGACGAGAAGAAGTCAGGAATCTAGAGTCTGTAGTCAAAAGCCAAGCTGTCTTTGCTTTTCTGACTCCAAACTTTAAACTCCTGACTCCACATCATCTTCCGCCACGTTTGTAAGATGCCCCAGGCATCCTCTGCGTTGCGCTTCCATCAAGCTTCGGTCGCGCCGCTGGAAAATAGCTCAATTCTTATTCCTCTTTACTGGCCGACCGGGCAAAAGTAGCCAGGTAGGGCAGTTCGCGGTAGCGCTCCTGAAAGCCGAGGCCGTAGCCGAAGACGTAAGGCTCGTGCGTCTCGAAGCCACGATAATCCGGCTCAAGCTCTACGCGGCGGCGGTCTGGCTTGTCCACCAGGACGCAGAGCTTAACGCTGCTTGCGCCGAGCGCGCCCAGTTGTTTGACCAGATATTCCTGCGTCACGCCCGTATCGAGCACGCCTTCGATGAGAAGTACGTCGCGGCGCGCGAGGTCGGTTTGCGTGCTGAAGGAAATATCCTGAAGACCGCCGAGCGATTGATGATCGTAGCGCAGGAAAACCGTGCGGGGCGAAAGGCTTAAGCTTCGCAGCAAGTCGGCCAGAAACATGAAGCTATCTTCGAGGACACAGAGGACGGTCAATTCGCGCCCCTCGTAAGCACTACCGATCTCTGCGGCGAGTGCCTTGATACGGTCGGCAATCGCGGCGGCGCTGTAAACTTCGATAATCTGTTCGGCCATCTCGGTCTCAGGCGTCTTTAGTTTAATGGAAGCCAACAAATCGAAAACCGCACGCGAACAACGGTCGCGGCGGCGCTACAGACTTGATTGTAGACAGGGGCGCTGCCTTTTTCAACTTAATAATCCGTATTTCGTCGCGAACCGTTGTGAAGTTGCAGCATCCCGCGCCTGCGTGTGACGGTTGCGCCGCCCGGCAGTTCGATAGTGCGGCCACCGCGCTCGCCCGCAAGCAGCCTCTCGATTGCAAGCAGGTGAACCATCTCAAGGCGGCTCAGGTCTCCGCGTCCCGACGCAATCCATTGTCTGAGAGCGCGACGGCGCAGGGCGCTTGGGGCATCACTTAAGACAGCCACGCGGAGCAGCGGCGGCTCATCAATGTTTGCTTCGATGCTGGCGGCGGCCAGCAATTCTGCGGCGGCTGAGTTGAGAATTGACGCATCCTCGCGCAGCAGAGAGGCCGTCCGCGCGAGCGCCTCGACAACGCGCCCGTTGAAGGTTTGCAACAGCGGAATCAATTTGCGGCGCACACGCACGCGAGCGAATCTCTCATCCTCGTTCATCTCGTCAAGCCTGAATTCGACGCCGCGCTCGCGGCAATACTCTTCCGTCGCAGAGCGCATGGCCCAACTGAGCAAAGGCCGAATCAACAACACTTCGCCGCCAGCTTCGAGCGTACGCACAGCCTCCATTCCGCCGAGGCCGTCACTACCGCTACCGCGCAAAAGTCGCAGCAACACCGTCTCCGCCTGATCGTCCAACGTGTGTGCCGTCAAGACAGCACACGCGCCACGCTCGCGCGCCGCCGTAGCCAGAAATTGATAACGCGCATGCCGCGCCGCCTGCTCTAAATTTTCGGCGCGGGCGATAGTCTCCTGTCCTAGCTCTGCTCTGCCCTGCTCGATTTCATAACCCAACTCTCCTACAAGTTCCGCCACCCACAAAGCATCCGCCCCACCTGCCGCCCCGCGCAATCCGTGATCCAGATGCGCGACGGTCAATCTCAACGCGAGCCGCCCGGCCTTCAACAACTCGTCAAGCCCAAGCAGCAACGCCGTCGAATCCGCGCCGCCGGAGACGGCGACGACCACACGCGTCTCCGCCGACGGCGCATTCAACCGCTTCCACTCCACCAGCAAACGGCGCGCGAACCTGCTCAAGCGCGGCTTCGCGGATTGACTTCTACGTCCTCTTTCATCAATCTTCATCTGCCTCGATTGTCAGACTGCACGTGCTAGGGCGTCAACATAAAAGCAGCGGCCCAAGAGTTCGGCTCCCGGCGATAAAGTTTCTGCCACAAAACGAGCGGGCGCGGTGTTTACTCTATAACCGAAGCGCTTTCACATGGGGTGAGAGGCCGAGGGACAATCAACCGTAACGGACGCGCGAGGCAGGGCGAAGAAAATCGAAGGGAAGCGGAGACGAGAGAAAGCAAGTTGACCAGCCTTCTCTTCTTTCTTTTAACGGTTTTCCAGTTCAGAGTCCTACGCGTCTGCTGCGGTTGATTCCCGGCACGCGCTTATGAGGGCGCGCATCAGAGAAGCTCAAACATAAGCCAGCGGCCCGTGCGTCCGCGCACAAGCAAGCGCTACAATACAACCGACTTCAGCAGGAGACTCAAAAAATGAAGCAGCCTGATTACTCGCAACGACAATCAGCAAGATTCCCGCGCAACCTCGCCAGCCGTCGAACATTAATCTTGACAATGATCGGAACGCTGACGCTTTTGATGGCTTGCGCCTCGGCTTCCTACACGAACGACTCTGTTAGTTCCACTGCGACGGAAGCGGGCGGTGAGATGAGTGCTCAGAGCGCTTATACAGGCCAGTGGATGATCGAGTTCAAGACCGGCGAAGAGAAAGTGCAATTCTCGTTTCGCTACGGCAGCCGCGACGGCGAAGGCTTCGGCGGCTACAGCAACACATCTTTCCGCATCGCTTCGGATCAACTGGTGGGGCTAACGCGCGAGCAGGCGATGTCGTCTGCGGGAACGCGCGTGCAATTTCAACTCAAGCGCGACGCGGGCACTATCATCTGCGAGGGCTGGTTCAAGAACGGTCAAGGCTCAGGCCACTTCACTTTTTCGGCCAACCCGGCTTACGCGGCGGAACTGAAGAAGCAAGGCTACAACAGCCCGACAAGTGAGCAACAGTTTTCGATGGCGCTGCATGATGTCAGCTTCGCATTCATCGAAGAATTGCAGGCGCAGGGATACCCGCGCACCACAGTCGAACAGCTTGTCGATACAGGCGAGCACGGCGTCAGCCTCGAATACCTGCGTGGCTTGAAAGCTCTGGGCTATGTGCTGCGCTCGGTCGATGCGCTAATCGAGATGCGCGATCACGGCGTCAGCCTCAACTTCATCAGAGAGATGGCGGCGCTCGGTTATGAACGCCTCTCGGCTGAGCGGTTGGTGGAAGCGAAAGACCACGGCGTCAATCCTGACTTCGTACGCGAGTTTGAAGCGGCAGGCTACAGCCGTCTTCCGCTCGAAGAGTTAATCGAACTCAAAGACCACGGCGTCAACGCGAAGTTCATCTCGGAGCTGGCTGCGCTCGGCTACGCAAAGCTTCAGCCTGAGCAGTTGAGAGACATGAAAGACCACGGCGTCAGCCCCGGCTTCATACGCGACATAAAGCAGCTAGGCTACACGGACGTGACGGTTGACCAACTAATTCGCCTGCGCGACCACGGCGTGACGGCCTCTTTCATACAGAAGATGAGAGAGCGCGGCCACCAGAATCCGACGCTCGAACAATTGATTGATTTGCGCGACCGTGGCGATGAAGGCTAAAGAAAGGGCCGCCCTCTCAGGCCGCTCGCTATTCATGCTGCTTCGTAACACAGCACGGCGCGTCCGAATATTCGGACGCGCCGTGCTCTTTTTTCTAAGATGTACTGCTATTTCACATTAACGCTCGCTACGTTTGAGTAGGCAGAATACCCGCCGGGATTACTGGCGCGGATGCGGTAGTAGTAAGTCGTCCTACTCTGCACCGTCCGGTCTTCGTAACTTGTCGCGCCTGCTGTTGCGCTGGCAATCTCCGCAAAGCCGCCGGTGGCGGAGGTGGAACGCTCGATGTGGTAAGACTGTTCATTGTCCGCGTTATCATTCCACAGCAGCGTCACCAGACTCTTCTTAGCGCCGCTATTGTTGAGGCTGGTGGCTGTGAGACCAGTCGGCGCGGCGGGCGGCAAAATCACCTCGTGACACGCCGCGTTGCCGACGAAAGTGTATTCCGCGACACCACCCCAGTGCTCGTCTATGTCTACGGTCGTGCCGAAGGTCATGGCATGATATGGCCTGATGCCGGCATCGAAGCTGCCGATGATTTGTCCCGGCTGATTGCCAAGCTTGCTGTTGGCGACGGTGATACGAATCGTGCCGTCTGGCAGATATTCGCCCGCGTCTGCGTAGCCGTCAGTGATTCTCTGGCAGAGCGACGGCGAACATTGGTAATGCCCGTAGGTATAAACGGGGCCGCTTATTGGGTCAAACGTGTCCATCGCTATAAAGTAGAACGTCATCCCGTAATAATTACGCCAATCAACAATCCATTCCGTATTGGGCGGCAGGATGTGCAAATTAGCGACCTTGATGGTAAAGACGCTCTGGTCGTTTAGGTTGTTTGGCTCGGCAATCGAAAACGACTGCAGGTCATGTCCGCCCAGTCCGTCCGCCGCGTCCCCGCTTGGGTCTGTAAAAATCGTTACGCCCGGCACAGAGCATGTTGGCCCACCGGCAGCCCGAACGGAAGGCGCTGCGGCGAAGATTATCAACAAGATGAAAGACGAAGCGATCAGAAAAGACCGTCGTGCGGAATTTATCGGACTGAGGTTGAAACGTTTAAGGTTTATGCGAAGCATTTCTTTCCCCTCCCTTGCTGGTCAAGTGGTTGAATGTTCATGTGTCATGGCGGGGAACATGCAACACCTGCGAAAGCCGATGCAAACGGGCGCACAAAGTTGTAGTCTGCGGCTCAAAGGCAGCTTCAAGTACGTTTCAGAAATATCTGAAGACTCGCAACTCCGGCTTTCAATGATTTGAATTATGCGGCGGGTGGTTGAGAAATTCTTGAGATTGATGCACGCCGAATCCGGCGTGCGGACGAAATAAATGCTAAATGGAGATGACGATTTACCTTACGTACAAACTCTGAGTCGAATAACGTCATACGGTGGCGCTCTTGTTCATCATCCATTGCGCCAGACGGCAAGATAGCGGTCTTTCTTATCAATTGAATGCGCGCTCGCGCTCAATTTGCTCTAGCGCCTGACGATAAACATCGACCCTTCTCCTTCTTCCGACCTGCGCCCCTGCCTATCCTGCGCATAGGCGTAAATGATGTAGCGCATTTCGTCCTTTCCTTCGGGCAGCAGGTCTGCGAAGGTCGGCAAATAGTAACTACTCACGGGCACATACCAGTTGTTGCCGTCAATGGAAGCTTTGAGCCACTTCCCCGTCGGCCCGGCGACGAAGCTGCCCTTCTTCTTCGTTGCAGACCATTCCTCGTTTGTGCCGACGCGGTGGATGGAAACGCCGACCTCTTTGATGTCAGTGCCTTCGACCGTCCCGGCGATGAAAGTCAGGCCAATGCCGTAGCGGAGAGCGTTGTTGGCCGGCACAGCAATACTAATCTTCGGCGCGCCCTCCGTTTGCATTGCTTTGCCATTGCTGCTGCTGCTCAACAGGCTGAGCGTCAACAGCGCCAGCACAAGCGACAGTAGCCCTCTGGGAGTTGTCATGATGCGGAGTTCCTTTTCAGGCAGTAAGTTCAAGAGCGTGAACGCACGATATTAAACGGCAGTTGAGTTGTCAATAGAAACGATGAAGTAGGAACGATGAATGATGAACTATTAAGAGCTTGTCTTATGTTCATCGTTCAGCGTTCATCGTTCATCGTTTCTTAAGCGACTATCATCGTTCCTGTTCCTTCGTCTGTGAAGACTTCTGCGAGCAGTGCGTTGCGCGTGCGCCCGTTGATGATATGAGCGCTCTTGACTCCGCGACGCAAAAGCTCCGCGATGCTTTGCAGTTTCGGAATCATCCCGCCCGTCGCCACGCCTTCGCGCACCAGCCTTTCTGCTTCTTCGGCGGTGAGTTTTGAGAGCTTGCTGTCCGCTTCTCCGGCGCGCAGTTGAATACCGTCCACGTCGGAGAGCAGGATTAACTTTTCGGCTTCGAGTTGGACGCTGATCTCGGCGGCAATCGTGTCGGCGTTGATGTTGAAGACCATCCCTTCGGCGTCTGCTCCGAGCGAAGAGATGACGGGCAAATAGCCTTGATCGAGTAGCACGCAGAGCAGTCGCGCGTTGATCTCGACGACATCGCCGACGTGTCCGAAATCAACTTGAGAGCGCTCGCCCGTTTCGTTGTTCAAGATTTCCTTCGGCGGACGCCGCGTCGCATGAACGATGTTACCGTCAACGCCCGACAACCCGACGGCCTCCACTCCCCTATGCCTGAGTGCCGCTAAGATGTCCGTGTTAATCTTGCCCGCGAAGATCATCTTCGCCATCTCTAACGTCGCATCGTCTGTCACGCGCCGCCCGTTAATAATCGTCTGCTCGACGCCCATCAGCGAGGCCAGTTCCGACAATTGCTTGCCGCCGCCATGCACCACGCAGACGCGTATCCCGACCTGATGCAGCAGCGCCAGTTCTTCGGCCAGCGAAGCTAAGTTCTCACCATCCTCCGTCGCCTTGCCTGAGAGCTTGACGACGAAAGTCTTGCCTTTGAAACGCCGTATGTACGGCAGCGCCTCGCGCAGCAAATCAAGCCGCACCTGATCCGTAATCTCATCTCGTCGCTGGCTCATGGCAACTCATCCCGTCGGAAAAAGTTTCACGCAAAGACGCAAAGCTGCAAAGGTCTTGAAGGATTATTTGCCTTGCGTGCTTGTCTTAGCGCCTTTGCGGCTTTGCGTGAGATTGACTTCCCGCGCATCAATCCCTTTTACTATCGCCGAGCAGCCGCGCTAGCACAGCCTTCTGCGCGTGCAGGCGATTCTCCGCTTCGTCAATGACGACCGAAGCCTTTGAATCAATCACGCCGTCGGTAACGATAACGTTGCGGCGCACGGGCAAACAATGCATGAAGATGGCGCTGTCTGTGCGCTTCATCTTGCGCTCGTCAACAATCCATTTCGAGCGATAGACGGCGCGCTCGGCCACGTCCTTGTGCGGTGCTCCGTAGTGGTCGCGGCTGCCCCAGCTTTTCGCGTAGACGACCTGCGCCCCGTCGAAAGCTGTGTTGATGTCGCGCATCGTCTGCACGCTGCCACCGCTCGTTTTCGCTTGGGCTTCAACCTCTCGCATCAACTCGTCGTCCAACTCATAACCGCTCGGATGCGCGATGACCAGATCATGGCCCATCTGCGCGGCAGCAAGCGCGAAGCTGTTCGGCACGGCCATCGGCAATGGCTTCGGATGCCACGCCCACGAGAGCACGACGCGCTTGCGCCCCGCGCCCAGTTTTTCACGAATCGTCATCATGTCGGCCAATGCCTGACACGGATGCTGCATCGCCGATTCGAGATTGATAACCGGCACTTCAGCATAACGCGCGAAGGCTTTGAGCACAGGGTCAAGGCGTTCCTCCTGCCAATCCTTCAGCGCCGCAAAGGTGCGAACGCCGATAGCCGAGCAGTATCTTCCGAGTACGCGCACAAACTCCGCGACGTGCTCCGTCTTGTCCGTATCCATCACAGCGCCTTCGCGGTGCTCCAAAGTCCAACTCGTCCCGCCCGGCTCAAGGACAACAGCGTTGCCACCCATTTCATAAATGCCCACCTGCATAGAGGCACGCGTGCGTAAACTGGGATTAAAAAAGACGAGCGCGACGGAGCGACCCGCGAGCGGCTTCGATGTTTCGTCATGACGCTTCCAACGCCGCGCAGACTCAATCAAGCCCTCAAGCTCTTTGCGCGTCCAATCCGCTGTTGTCAGAAAATCTTTCGGCATCTTAATAGGGTGATAGATAACGGGTGACAGGTGACAGGTTAAAGGCAAACGCTCTTATCACGTCAACTGTCATCCGCTAACTGTGACCTCTTGTAAAGCGTCAACGAAAAAATCAACCTCTTCGCGTTGCAAACAGAGGGGTGGCAAGAGCCTTAACACGTTCGGGTCGCTAGACGTACCCGTAATAATGCGCTTCTCAAGCAGCCCTTGATGTACGTGCGCTGCTTTTTCCTTCAACTCCAGCCCTAAGAGAAAGCCCAGACCGCGCACGCGCTCGACCTGCGGAACATCTGCGAGGCGTGCGCGCAAGTATTGTTCGATTGTCTTCACATTCGACAGCATTTCGTCCGCTTCAATCGCTTCCAGCGTCGCGTTGACTGCCGCCATCGCCAGCATTCCGCCGCCAAAGGTCGTGCCGAGGTCGTTCTCTTTAATGTGTGCGGCGACACGCTCATTCACCAGACACGCGCCGACCGGAACACCGCTCCCCAGAGCCTTCGCCAGCGTGATGATGTCCGGCACACAACCGCCGCCAGCCTCGCTTCCGGCAAAGAACCACTCGCCCGTGCGCCCGACGCCCGTTTGCACTTCGTCATAGATCAACAATATCCCGCGCGCGGTCGCCAATTCTCGAAGCTGACGATAAAACGACGGCTCTGCAACGCGCACGCCCGCCATTGATTGAATCGGCTCAAGCATAATGGCCGCCACCGTTTCATCTGCTAACTCTCGCACAGCCTCTATGTCTCCGAACTCAGCGAAAAGATGGCCCGGCACGTTGGGTTTTCCAAGCTCTCTGTATTTTCCGAGCGCCGTCGCGCTGATGGCATCCGCCGTGCGCCCGTGAAAGCCACCCGTGAAAGTGATAACGCCCTCGCGCCCGGTCGCCATTCGCGCCATACGCATCGCGTTCTCGTTTGCTTCCGTCCCTGAATTGCAGAAGAAAGCTTTCGCCAACGGCTCAGGCGCGAGGCGCACAAGCTTTTCCGCCGCACGCGCTCTCACGTCCGAGTAAACGAGGTTCGAGTAGAAGAGCAGCCGCTCCGCTTGTTCCTGTAGGGCCGCGACGACGCGCGGGTGGCAATGGCCCACGCCCGCCACAGCATGCCCGCCGTAAAGGTCTAAGTAACGCTCGCCGCCGCTCGCATAGAGCCACACGCCGCGCCCGCTCTCCGCCACCAGCGGCATCTTCTTGTAAGTCGCCAACTGAAAACGGTCTTCGCTCGCTGTTACCTCTGCGAATGATGTGATTGTGTCAGTAGTCATTTTAGTAAGCAGTAAGCAGTGAGCGGTGAGCAGTAAAAGCAAGAACTTCGCTTAGCGCTTATCGCTCACTGCTTACTTTTACGGATTACTTCCTGTCAGCAACAGCCCGGTCTTTTCATCCAGACCAAACATCAGATTCATATTCTGCACGGCCTGCCCCGCCGCGCCCTTGACCAGGTTATCGAGCGCGGAGAAGACGACGAGTTGACGTCCGCGCACGGCCAGCCCGATGTCGCAGAAGTTGGTCGTCTTGACCCAGTTGATGTCCGGCGAGCCTTCGACAAGGCGCACGAAGAAAGAATCGCGGTAGAAGTCTGCGAAGAGATTACGCGCTTCATCAATTGCCAACTCTTTTTTGGTTTCCGCGTAAATCGAAGCAAAGATGCCGCGCGCGACCGGCAAGCTATGCGTCATGAAAACAAGCTCGCTCGACCAATCGCCGACGGCGCGCAACTCCTGTTCGATTTCGGGGACGTGCTGGTGTGTGAAAGGCTTGTACGCATAGAAAGAGTTCATGCGCTGCGGGTGGTGCGTGTTAGCGGCGGGCTTCGCGCCAGACCCCGATGAGCCTGTCTTCGCATCAACGACGACGCGCCCGGCGAGCAAGTTATTGGCGACGAGCGGTGCGAGGCCGAGCACCGTCGCGGTCGCAAAGCAGCCGG
Organism: Pyrinomonadaceae bacterium; assembly: GCA_036387475.1. Taxonomy (GTDB): domain Bacteria; phylum Acidobacteriota; class Blastocatellia; order Pyrinomonadales; family Pyrinomonadaceae; genus DASVTR01. The sequence continues at coordinate 258,707 of DASVTR010000023.1, forward strand.
GATTACTGATGAAACGAGCGCCCTTGATGGCTTCGCGATTCGTCTCCGTCAAACCGTAAACGAATTTTCCTTGCGCGTCCATCGCCGTATGCTCGCGCCCGTAGTGCTCCTGAAACAGGGCGCTGTCACGCAGGCGGAAATCACCCGATAGGTCAATCGCCTTCAAGCCCGCCGGGAGTTGCGGCACAATCTCAAGCGCCTGCCCGTGCGGCAGCGCTAAAAAGACGCAATCAAGTTGGCCCAAGCTCTGCAAATCCTCGGGCGCACGCGTGAAGCGCAAATCTGTCAAACCGTAAAGATTGCGATGCACTTCGCCGACGCTCTTTCCGGCGTGCTCGTTGGCCGTGACCAACTCAATCTCCGCGTGCGGATGCAGAAGGAGCAGGCGCAGCAATTCCGCGCCGCCATAGCCTGAGCCGCCGAAAATGCCAACTTTAATCTTCATGTCCAAAGCCTACGTCTGAAATTCAACATCTAAAACCAACGCCAACAACTGACAGTCAAGCAACTTCGTTCAAGCACTAGCTTTGGAAGTTAGATTTTGGACTTTCGACTGAATCAGATGAAAGAGTCGCGCACCGTCTCTACGCGCGTTGCCAGCGGGAACATTAAACTCCTGCTGTATGTAGTCTTCGCCCATCTGCGAATCGGTGACAGAGCCTGCGATCAGGTCAACTTCAATCCCGCGCCGCCGTAGCAACTCTATGCCGCCCCACGCGCCGACATAATCCGAAGCGCAAAAAACGATGGCCCCGGTCGCCGCTCGCAATTGTTCGTCGTCAAAGACGGAATCCACCGCGTAGCTGCCCAAGATTCCGTCGCCCAGTTCGATGACGATTAAATCCGGCTCGCTCTGGTTGAGTCGCTTGATGATCGCCTTCGCAACGGGTGCGAGATCGCTTGCTCCGACCGTCGAAGGAAGTCCGCAATCGAGAAAGCTGGCGGTCGCAATCGCACCGTGATCCGCCATGTTGAGCGTGTCGCGCAGGCAGGCCACGCCCGATAGCTTGGCCGCCGCAACACGCAAGCCCGCGCGCGTCGCCTGCTTGATTAATTCGGTCGCAGCATACGTCTTGCCGCTGTTCATACACGTCCCTGCGACTAGAACAAGCGGCGCACTCTCACCAAGCGTCGTGCGCAATTCAAGCGCCACGTCCGCTATATTCTGAATCCGTCCTCCTTCATCGCACGCCAGCCCTATCACTTCCAGCTTAATAGCATCGCTGAGGCTCGAATGATGGCCCGTGCAATGGCCTATGACACCGCCCATGTTCAGCAGGTGAAGCGCATCGCCCGCCTCAACCTTTGCGGGAACGTCGCCGACGAAACCCTTCAGCGCGCGGCGGCGTCCCAGCACGCCGATGAGCACATCGCCCGGATTAATCTTCGCCAGCCTACCGCTCGACAATTCCAACTGATTGTAAGTCGCACTGTCGGTCAGGGCACGCACGACGACCACATCGCCAGCGCGCGGATGCTCGCACTCGCGCACCACTGCGATTGTTTTAGACAAACCCAGCAATGAGGCAGCCGAGCCGATCTTGTCGGCTTCGACGACCATAACGGTTGTCGCATACATGGCATCCATCTCTTTCGTCATCTGCATGAGCAAACCCTTTCGATTGACGCATTGATTCATTGGCCCATTGATTCAATGAGTAAATGAATCAATGCGTCAATTATTCAATCCCTTCAGTCGCAGGCGCAGCGCATTGAGCTTGATGAAGCCTTCGGCGTCGCGCTGGTTATAGATGTTGTCGGCCTCAAACGTCGCTAAGTTTTCGCTATAGAGCGAATGCGGCGCGCGACGGCCAACGACAATGGCGTTGCCCTTGTAGAGTTTCAGGCGCACGTCGCCCGTCACACCAGTTTGCGTTTCGTCGATGAGCTTGCGCATCAACTCAAACTCCGGCGCAAACCAAAAGCCGTAGTAAACGCTCTCAGCAAACTTGACGCCGAGCGAATCCCTGAGCCGCAGCACTTCTCTATCCAGCGTGATAGATTCGAGCGCGCGGTGCGCCGCCTGTAGGATGGTCACGCCCGGCGTCTCATACACGCCGCGCGACTTCATCCCGACAAAGCGATTCTCCACCACATCAACACGCCCGATGCCGTGCTCGCCGCCTTTACGGTTCAACGCTTCAAGCAGCGCCACTGCTCCCAAATGTTCGCCGTTGATTGAGACAGGGTTGCCCATCTCAAAACCAATCTCGGCGTACTCTGCCTTGTTTGACGATTCTTCCGGTGACTTCGTGAACTGGAAAATATCCGCCGGCGGCTCTATCCAGGGGTCTTCCAGAATTCCGCCTTCGTAGGAAACATGCATCAGATTACGGTCGGTCGAATAAGGCTTCGCGTGCGTCGCCGTCACAGGGATGTTGTGCTTCTCCGCGTAAGCGATCAAATCAGTGCGTCCCTTAAACTCCCACTCGCGCCACGGAGCGACGACCTTGATGTCAGGCTCAAGAGCGTAGTAGGTCAACTCGAAACGAACCTGATCGTTGCCCTTTCCCGTCGCGCCGTGCGCCACCGCATCCGCGCCTTCGAGACGCGCAATCTCTATCTGCCGCCGCGCAATCACGGGCCGCGCCAGTGAAGTTCCGAGCAGGTAGATGCCCTCATAAACCGCGTTGGCCTTGACGGCAGTCCAGACGTAATCGCTGACAAACTCCTGCCGCAAATCCTCTACGTAGAGCTTCGACGCGCCCGTCTCCCGCGCCTTTGTCTCAAGGCCGTCCAATTCATCGCCCTGCCCAACATCAGCGCAGTAGCACACGACCTCACACCCGTAGCGCTCCTTCAGCCAGCGCAGCATCACGCTCGTATCCAGCCCACCCGAATAAGCCAGCACGATTTTGTTAATCTTCTTCTCGGTCATAATCAGTATTCAATTATCAGTTTTGAGTTTTCAGTTTTCGGAAAGTAGCAACTTGTCTGTGCTGAAAACTGGAAACTCAAAACTGTAAACTGTTCGCTTTATCCAAATAGCTCCCAGATTTTCTTGATGGCCGCGCGTTGCGCTTTGTGTTCTGCGACGGCGATAAAGATTGTGTCTTCGCCCGCAATCGTGCCAACGATTTCCGGCAGCGCTGCCCGGTCAATCTCGACAGCCACCGCCGAGGCCAGCCCCGGCTCGCAACGGGCGACGATTAAAACATCGCCCGCCGTCTCCAAACTCAAAAGGCCGCGCGCCGCCGCGCCGTTCTGTGCTTGCGGCAAAGCGTAGTGGCCGTGATGCTTGACGATTCCCAGTTCCAGCAAATCGCGGGAGACGCTCGATTGCGTCGCGGCCATCCCGGCGCGCTCCAAAAGCGCCGTCAATTCTTCCTGCGTGGCGATTCGACGCGCGCGAATCAGGCTCAGGATTTTCTTCTGTCTGGTTTCTTTCAACATCTCATCTTATGCAATTAATTTGCATAATTATTGCATAGATGCATAAAATAGCAGCCAAGATGCATATTCGTCAAATCTTTCTGCGCGAGAAGGGCGGCGCGCCGTACAATGAAAGTTAAGCGGCGGCGGGCTGACACAGGTGCGAGAGATAAGGAAATCACGCGCCATCGGTTTTCACTTTTGCCTTTTACCTTTTTGCTTTTGCCTTTTACTGGACGGGAGGCAAGATGAGCGAGTCGAAAAATTTATGGGGTGGGCGCTTTACTGGGCAGGCGGACGAACGGTTCGCGGAGTTTAATCGCTCTTTCGGCTTTGACCGTCGCTTGCTGGAAGCGGATGTGCGGGCGAGCATCGCGCATTGCGAAGCGTTGCGCGGGGCAGGGGTGCTCAAAGATGATGAAGCGGAGCGTATTAAGGATGGGCTGCAATCTATTCTTCAAAGCGCCACCACGGACGCAAACTATTTTGACGAGTTGCCGTCCGAAGATGTTCACTCGTTTGTCGAAGCGCGACTCGTTCAACTGATTGGCGATGTGGGCCGCAAGCTACACACGGGACGCAGCCGCAATGACCAGGTGGCGACAGACTTGCGTCTCTGGCTGCGCGAAGAGATTGACCGCCTGGTTGAGCGCGTTCGCGGCGCTCAAAGTGCGCTGCTCGATCTGGCAGAGGCTCACAGGACGGCAATTCTTCCCGGCTACACGCATCTGCAACGCGCGCAGCCCGTCATGTTGGCCCACTGGTGTCTGGCCTATTTCGAGATGCTGGCGCGCGATTGTGAACGGCTCACAGATGCGCGCAGGCGCGTGAACGTGCTGCCGCTTGGCTCAGCCGCGCTGGCCGGAACAAGCTTTCAGATTGACCGCGAAGAGGTCGCTCGCGCGTTGGGCTTCGAGAGTGTTTCGCGCAATAGCATGGACGGTGTTAGTGACCGCGATTTCTGTGTCGAGTTTGGGACGAGCGCTTCTCTCATCATGCTGCACCTCTCGCGACTTGCAGAAGACATCATTATCTATGCGACCGCAGAGTTTGGTTTCTTTGAATTGAGCGATAGGGTGGCGACCGGCTCCAGCCTGATGCCGCAGAAGAAGAATCCGGATTCGATGGAACTGGTGCGCGGCAAGGCGGGCCGCGTCTTCGGTCACCTCTCCGCATTGCTCGTGATGTTGAAAGGATTGCCGCTCGCTTATAACAAGGACATGCAGGAGGACAAGGAAGCGGTCTTTGATATTGCTGATACGACCATTGGGGCGCTGGAAGTAACGGCGACGGTGTTGCGGAATTTGCGCGTACGTGAAGACCGCACGAGCGAGGCGGCATCAAGGGGCTACATGAACGCGACGGAGTTGGCCGATTATCTAGCGCGCAAGGGCATGCCGTTTCGTGAGGCGCATGACGTGGTCGGGCACGTCGTCCTGCACGCCATCGAGCGCGGTGTCGAGTTGGATGCGCTCAGGCTGGAGGAACTACGCGCCTTCTCGCCGCTGATCGAAGATGATGTTTACGAGGCGCTTTCGCTGGAAAAGACGCTGGCGACGAAAGCACAAACGGGCGGGACTTCACCTGAACGCGTTATGGAAGCTCTCACGTTCGCGCGCGCATCACTGGAAAATTAAATCGCGGCGGATGTTGTCTGAAAACGCCTACTCGCCGAGATAAGCTTCCTTGATGCGTGGGTCTGCGGCGAGTTCGGATGATGGGCCTTCCATGACGATCTGCCCGGTCTCTAAAACATACGCGCGGTCTGAGTGTTTGAGGGCCGCGTGCGCGTTCTGTTCGACGAGGAGAATGGTTGTCCCCTTACTTCTAATCTCTTCGATGGCTTCAAAGATGGTGTGAACGACGAGGGGGGCGAGGCCGAGCGAAGGCTCGTCGAGCAGGAGCAGGCGCGGGCGCGACATCAAAGCGCGGCTCATCGCGAGCATCTGCTGTTCGCCGCCGGAGAGCGTTCCGGCCTTCTGCGATTCGCGCTCCTTGAGGCGCGGAAACATCTGGAAGGCGCGCTCCATGTCTTTGGCGATTTCCGCTTTGTTCTTTTTCAGGTAAGCGCCCATCTGCAAATTCTCGCGCACGGAGAGATTGGCGAAGACGCCACGCCCTTCGGGCGACATAGAGATGCCGCGTGCGACGAGTTGATGCGTGGGCTTGCCGCTAATCTCTTCGCCCTCGAAGAGAATCCGACCGGCGCGTGGCTCAAGCAGGCCCGTGATGGTGCGCAAGGTGGTCGTCTTGCCCGCGCCGTTCGCGCCAATCAACGTCACGACTTCGCCCTTCTCGACGTGCATGGAGACGCCGGTCAACGCCTCGATAGCGCCGTAGTTGACTGAGATGTTTTCGATGGTCAACATGATTCAAGTTTTCAGTTTTCGGTTTTCAGTTTTCAGTCAGGCAATCAGTTTTAGCTGGAAACTGAAAACTGAAAACTAATCTCCCAAATAGGCTTCGATAACTTTCGGATCGTTTCTAATTTCTTCGGGCAGGCCGAGCGCTATGGACTTGCCGTAGTCCACGACCTGTATGCGCTCGCAGACGCCCATCACGACCTTCATGTTGTGCTCGACGAGCAGGATGGTCAGGCCAAAGCGGTCGCGTATCTGGTGAATCAAATTCATCAAGTCTTCCTGCTCGGAAGGGTTCATGCCCGCCGCCGGTTCGTCCAGCAGCAGCAGTTTGGGGCGCGTGGCGAGCGCGCGGACGATCTCCAAACGCCTCTGATTACCGTAGGGCAGGCTCGTTCCGCCTTCGTTCTGGAAGCGTTCAAGGCCGAAGATGCGAAGCAGTTCAAGGCAGAACTCTTTGTGCTCGCGTTCATCGCGCGAGAAGCGCGGGGTGCGAAAGACGGCGTCGGCGAGTGTTTGTCGTGCGTGAATGTGGCAGGCCGTCATGACGTTTTCGAGGACGGACATGCCTGGGAAGAGCCGTATATTCTGGAAGGTGCGCGAGACGCCGCGCCGCGCTATCTGGTGCGGGCGCAGTCCGTCAATGCGCTTGCCCTCGAAATAGATTTCGCCGTCGGTCGGCTCGTAAACTCCCGTTAGCAAATTGAAGATGGTGGTCTTGCCAGCACCGTTTGGCCCGATGAGTCCGTAGATTTCGCCCTGCTGGACTTCCATGTCCAGGGAGTTGACGGCGACAAGTCCGCCGAAGCGAATCGTACACTTGTTGCTACGCAAACACGCGCCGCTTTTATCCACGACGGCTTGCGAGCGGGCCGTCCGCTGGGCCTCCGTGATAACGGATTCTTCCTGAGTCGCCCTGACGGCGTCTTGTTCCGGTGCGCCGTTCATTTGTTCTCCTTCTCTTTGCCGGGGTCTGCTACGGGGTCGTCGCGCTCGGCAATCTGCACGCCCGCCGACGCGCCGACAGCTTCATCGCCTTCAGCACGCTTCTGCGCGCGCTTGAGCCAGTTAAAGCCGAACTCGCGCCCGCCGAGCACGCCCTGCGGTCTGGTTATCATAATAATAATCAGGAGGAGCGCATAAATCACGAGCCGGTAATCGTAGACGCCGCCCGGTATATTGCGCAGGAGTTCGGGCAGGAAGGTAATCACCAGCGCGCCGAGCACAGAACCCGTAATCGAACCCATGCCGCCGAGCACAATCATAATAATAATTTCAAAAGAGCGCGTGAAGGTGAAATCGTTCGGATGCGGCAGCCGCCAGTGGCCGTAGAGTGCGCCCGCGACTCCGGCGAAGGCGGCGCTGATGACAAACGCGGTCACTTTATAACGCGTCGTATTAACGCCCATCGCGGTTGCCGCCAGTTCGTCTTCCCGAATCGAGATGAGCGCGCGTCCAGTGTCCGAGTTGACGATGTTGTAGATAACAATGATGGTGATGACGGCGAAAATGCCGATCCATAAAAAGTTGGTGTAGGCGGGAATGGTCGCGCGTCCATCCCAAGGCTCGACCGCCCCGCGAAAACCTGTCGCCGCGCCCACCTTGTTAATGTTGACAATGAGGATACGAATAATCTCTGCGAAACCGAGCGTGGCGATGGCTAGATAATCGCCGCGCAGGCGCAGGGTCGGAATGCCGACTATCAACCCGGCGAGGGCTGCCGCCAGCGCGCCCACCAGAATGACGAGCGTGAAGATGAGGGCTGCCGCCACCTGAGCGCCGACGATTCCGGCGAGTTGTTGTTCCAGCCCCTGCGTGCTGTAAACGGTCAGGTAGGCGGAAGAGTATGCGCCGACCGCCATGAAGCCGATGTGGCCGATGGAGAATTGTCCTGTGTAACCGTTAATCAAATTGAGCGAGACAGCGAGGATGATATTGATGCCCGCCATCTTCCAGAGGTCAACCTGATATAACGGAATGCCGAAGCCGAAGAGACCTTCCTTGCTCATCATTGCGTTAACGGCGATGAGCAGCAGGACAATGACAAGAGCGCCGAGGAGTCTTTTGACGAAGGTTGGCATAGATTCAAACGATGAACGCTGCAACGTTGAACGATGAAGTGAAGGCAGTTGCTTTTCAGTTCATCGTTCATCGTTCCGTGTTCATACTTTCTCTTGCACGGTCGTGCCGAGCAGGCCCGACGGACGGAGTAGTAGAACCAGAATCAAAATGGCGAAGGCAACGGCGTCGCGGTACGTCGAGGCGATACCGAAGTTCGCACCGTAGCCGACGACCATCGTCTCGGCGACGCCGATCAGAAGGCCGCCGAGCACTGCGCCCGGAATGTTGCCGATACCGCCGAGCACGGCGGCGACGAAAGCCTTGAGGCCGGTCGTAATGCCCATCAAGGGGTCTATCGTCGGGCTATACTGCGCCGTCAGCACGCCAGCCGCCGCCGCCAGCGCCGACCCCAACGCGAACGTAAACGTGATGATGGCATTCGTATTAATGCCCATCAACTTCGCCGAGTTGAGATTAAACGAGACGGCGCGCATCGCCGTCCCGACTTTCGTTCTGAAAATAATCCACTGCAAGAGCAGCATCAACGCGAGCGAGATGACGAAAATCAGAATTTGCGACTTGGAGATCGCGGCGTTGCCGAACAAGTGGTAAGCCTCATCTTGCAGGAGTTGCGGAAAGCCGCGTCCCTGCCCGCCGAAGCGCGCTACGAACAGGTTTTCTATCAACAGGGAGACGCCGATGGCTGTAATGAGCGTCGTCATGCGCGAGTATTTTCTAACGGGACGATAGGCGAAGCGTTCGATAGCCATTCCTATCAATGCGGCGACAATCATCGAGCCGAGCAGGACAATCAGCAACCCGCCCCAGGATGGGCCAGCCAGGCCCATGTTGAGCGCGATGAAGTAGCCCGCAAACGCTCCGGCCATGTAGATATCGCCGTGCGCGAAGTTAATCAGGCGAAGAATACCGTAGACCATCGTATAGCCGAGCGCGATGAGCGCGTAGATGGCTCCGACGTTGAGGCCGTTGATGAGTTGCTGAACGAAAGTGTCCATGTGGTTTCATCCCGCCGGTTCGGTTATCTGTTGCTGTTCATCGAGCCGGTATTCGTGTTTCCGCCGGAGGTATTAGCGCCCGTCCTGTTGGCAGCGGGTTGAGTATTGGTGTTTGACGGCGCGTTAGTATTCGACGGCGCGTTGGTGTTCGACGGCGCATTAGTGTTGGACGGAGACGCGCTGGCCGTTGGCGAAGCGCTCGTGGCCGGAGCAACGCCTCCCGGCTCGATGGTCTCTTTATAAACGAACTGGCGATTGCGCAGTTCGAGAACGACCGCAGGCTTAACGGCATTGCGCTCTTCGTTAATGCTGATGATGCCCGTGACTCCCTTAAAGCCCTTGGTCTGCGCGATGGCGTCGCGCAGAGGCGCACATTCCGTGCCTCCGGCCCGCGCTATCGAATCGGCCAGCACCATCATCGCATCGTAGGCCAAGGCGGCGAGCGCGTCCGGCGCGACGCCGTTGTACTTGGCTTTATAGTCTGCGACAAACTTTTGAATGGCGGGCGAAGGATCGTCAACCGAGTAATGGTTCGAGATGTAAGCGCCGTTTAAGGATTCGCCGCCCAAGTCCCAGAGTTGCGGCGCGTCCCAGCCATCGCCGCCCAAAAGCGGCGCGGTGATGCCGAGTTGCTTGGCCTGCTTGGCGATGACGCCGACTTCCTGATAATAACCGGGCACGTAAATCACGTCCGGGTTGGCCGAGCGAATCTGCGTCAATTGCCCGCTAAAGTCGCGGTCTCTTTGCGCGTAAGCCTGTTCGGAGACGATCTTTCCGCCGAGGCCGATGAAGCTCTCCTGAAAGAATCTGGTCAAGCCTTTGCTGTAGTCGGAATTGGAATCGAAGAGGATGGCGGCGCGTTTGGCTTTCAAGGTGTTGGCCGCAAACTTCGCCATCACCTCGCCCTGAAACGGGTCGATAAAGCAGACGCGGAAGATATAGTCGCCGATCTGCGTCACCTTCGGATTGGTCGAAGAGGGCGTAATCATCGGCACTTTCGCATCCTGCGCGTTGGGCGCGGCGGCGATTGAGTTTGACGAAGCGACTTCGCCGATGAGCGCACGCACTCCGTCCTGATTGATGAGCTTGGCAACGACGGTGGCGGCCTTACCCGGTTCTCCCTGATCGTCTTCATGAATCAGTTGAATCTGGCGACCGTTGATGCCTCCCCGCGCGTTAATCTCATCGGCGGCCATTTGAGCGCCGTTTTTGGTTGATTGTCCGAAGCTGGAAGTAGGCCCAGAAAGGTCGCCGTAGACACCGACCTTGATAGTGCCGCCGGGGTCAGTGCAGTTCGAGCCTCGGCGCGTACAACCCATGGCGGCCAACGTGGCGAAGATCAGTCCAAGAGCTAAGAAGGTGCGTCTCATAGTTACCTCGCTGAAGCGTAATCAAGTTTTCAGAACGAAAAAGCGGCAGCAGTGCGATTAGTCGTGCGGGGAGCTTTGCACAGAGACACTACTCGCCCAGGCCGAACTCAAGTGCGGGCACGCTCTTGTTTGACAGGCGACTAGCCCGCGCCACCCAATTGAACCTTGCTGTGGTAGTGCATAATAGCGGTGAGTAGCGCGTTCGCGCAAACTCCCGCCGTGGAATGAAGCCGAACGAGCGCGCATTATACAAGAGCAGGGATGAAGTCGGAAGTCCGCGAACGATAAAAGAGAGACGATTCAGGGCGAGTCGTCTCTCATTTCGTCTTTATCCTTCTCTTTCAGCGGTACGCGTCTTGCTCTACAGACCCTCGACCACGTATTTGAGACGTGAAATCGTACACCGAGGCGGCGCGGTGCGTTCTAATAACCGCGTCATCATTAGAGATATACTGAAAGGAAGGGTAGAACATGAGCGACTATAAAAAAGACAGTGTGGGCGAGGAAGCCTCTGCCTTCGGACAACGCGCGAAGGGTGATATTAAGGAAGCAACCGGCGCTGTGACAGGCAATGATAGCCTGCGCGCTGAAGGCGCGAACGAAGCCGGGACGGGCGCTGCCCGCCAGCGTTCCAACCGTATGCTGACCGGACTTTTCCGTGATAGAGAGAGCGCTGAACGCGCCTACGGCTCTTTGGAAAGCCGTGGCTATAGCAAAGACGACGTGAACCTGTTGATGTCGGATGAGACACGCGACAAGCATTTTGCTAATACGGATGCGGGCGACACAGAGCTTGGCAGCAAGGCGCTCGAAGGCGCTGGCGTAGGCAGTGCCATCGGCGGCACGGTCGGCGCTGTGCTGGCAGCGATTGCGGCCATCGGCACGAGCGTTATTCTGCCCGGCCTCGGCCTCATCGTCGCTGGCCCACTCGCCGCCGGACTGGCTGGCGCGGGCGCTGGCGGATTGACCGGCGGCCTTGTCGGCGCGCTCGTCGGCTCTGGCATTCCTGAAGAACGCGCGCGTGAGTATGAGCGCGGCATCAAGGAAGGCGGCATCGTGATGGGCGTCAATCCGCGCTCGGATGAAGACGCGGAGTACTTCGAGAACGAGTGGAGAACTCACAAGGGCGAGCACATCTATCGCTAAGAAGTCACCACAGGGTTTGAACAACAGAAGGGGAAGTCCCGAAAGACTTCCCCTTCTTTTTTATACGCGGCCAGAGCCGTTTGCGATTCTGATGCTACCCATCCGGCAGGAGCGCTCTGTCAGTACGGCCTGCTTAAGCTGGGCGGGGTGCTCACATCACAATGAACCGCCCGCCACCGCAGGCGGTACTGACTTGAGTTTAACTTTACTACTCCTTCCCGTTCATACTGCGCCAATCGCCCGAAGAGATAAACGCCGCCCAGTAAAACGGGTGAGCGTGTCTGTCATCGGTCTTGGCCGCAGCCGGACGCGTGCGAGTTGTCTTCATACGATTCTCTGCTTCGCCGCGCAGCATTCCCAACTGCGCCTGCCGCATAGCTTCGTTGCGTCCCTCCCCGCGTTGCAGCCGCGTGTAATAATCGCTCATCAAATCGCGCGTCGCCGCGTCGTCCACCTGCCACAGGCTCATCACCTGCGTTTCGCTGCCAGCCAGCACGAGCGCGCGGCGCAAGCCATAGACGCCCGCACCGTTGACCACGTCGCCAAGTCCGGTCTCGCAAGCTGACAAGACGACAAGCTTCGTTCCCCAGAGGTTGAGTCCGGCGGCCTCTGCGGCTGTGAGCACGCCGTCTTCGTTTGTCCCGCTCGATTTCTGGTTCGCGCCCGCCATGATTAGCCCGGAGCGCAGCAGCGGATTCTCTGTGCTCGACGCGCCTGCGCTCTGCGCGGCGTTTGTGTTCAATGCTTGCGGCTGGTCTGGCAGAAAGAAGCCGTGCGTGGCGACGTGCAGGATGGGCGGCGAGTTCAACCCCTTGAGTGCGGCTTCGGTCGCACGCCTCTCCGTTAGCACAGTGGCATTCACCAACGCGGCGTTGATGCGCGTGGCTTCCTCTGCCGTGCCTTTGAGCGGCGGGTAACAGATTCGTGTGAAATCAATGCCACGGTATGCAACGTCGCGCTTCATCGCTGCGTCCTTTTCGTTCGCGGCGGCGTCGTCTTCCGTGTCGAGGAGCAGTCCGCGCTTGCGCTTCGGACGCTCGCAGGCGGCGATTTGTTGGCCCGTCAGATTGTAAGTCGGGTTGGCGAAGATGACTGCGCCCTGACGATTCGCGCTCAGGACTTGCAGGCGCAATAGGTCACGCCCGCTGGTCAGGTAATCGAGCGCGTAAGTCTCCATCAAGTACTTGTTGTTCTCATCAACAAGCGCGGCGAAGGGAATCAAATTCAGCGCGCCGTCGGGCGAGATGAAGACGCGCTTCGTTGGCCCAAGCAGCCTGCGTATGGGACGCATAACGCGCTCATCTACGCGGCGTCCGAGTTGGCGCACATCCGCGCGATTTGGGTCTAGCAAAGCTTCGCGCCAGAGTTTAAGCTCAGCGTCAATCTCGGCGGCTTCTCCGAGGTCAACGAATTGCGGCGCGTCACTTGTTGGCTTCAGCACGTAGGCGACGTAACGCGTTTTGCCGTAGCGCTCGTAAACTAATTTCGCCTTCGCGTTGAACGGATAGTAAGCGAACATCTCGATGAGCGCGGCGTCCGTTGGAATCGCACTGCGCACGGCGTCGAGCGTGACGGCCTGTGTGCGAGCGCGAAACTCTGCGTTGCGGCGACCGATGTCGCCTTGTAGTTTCTCAATCACGGTTTCGAGTTCCGCGCCGCGCGTTCGTCTTGCGGCGGGCGAGAGGCGGGTGTCGTTCGAGAGTTGCAGGTTGGCGAGTTGCGTCTGTGCGGCGGCGAGCGTGGTGAACAGATTGACATCACTGCGCGCGGCGCGGCGCCGCAGGCCCGCGATCTGGTCTGTCATCGCGTCGAGAGCGCGCCCCTTACGGCGTAGGATGGCAGTCAACGCCAATCGTGCTGCCTGCACGTTTGCTGGCGCGTAGTTAGCATGTAAAGAAACGATCGCATCGGCTTCTCTCGATAGCATATTGAGATAAAGCTGTTTCTGCTTTTCGGAGCCGGTAGTGAGAATGGCGTTGATGTTGCTCTCACGAATTTCCTGACTACGCAGCACATACTCAATGGCGCGCGGGTAATCTCCTTTCGCTGTGTACAACGTTGCGAGATTGTTCAGTGAAGTAGCGACAGCGGGATGCTCATCGTCGAGCGCTCTCATATGAATAGTCAGCGCGCGCTGGTAGAGCGGCTCGGCTTTCGCGTAGTCGCCTTTCTCGTGGTACAACGTTCCGAGGTTATTCAGTGAAGTAGCGATATCTGGATGCTCGCCGCCGAGTGCTTTCTCACGAATAGCTAAGGCACGCTGGTAGAGCGGCTCCGCTTTCGCGTAGTCGCCTCTATTCTGGTACATCACTGCGAGATTGGTGAACCTAGTGGCAAGGATGGGATGTTCGCTACCGAACGCTTTCTCTTCTATTGCCAGCGCGCGTCGATAGAATGGCTCGGCTTTCGCGTAGTCGCCTTGTGCCCTGTATAACTCTGCGAGATTGTTTAGTGAACTCGCGACACTGGGATGCTCCCTGCCGAGTGCTTTCTCACGAATAGCTAAGGCGCGCTGGTAAAACGGCTCGGCTTTCGCGTAGTCGCCTTTCTCGTGGTACAGCATTGCGAGGCCGTTCAGTGAACTCGCGACATCGGGATGCTCCCTGCCGAGTGCTTTCTCACGAATCGTCAGCGCACGCTGGTAGAGCGGCTCGGCTTTCGCGTAGTCTCGTTTCTCGTGGTACACCATTGCGAGATTACTGAGCGCAGTGGCAACAAATGGGTCCTCGCTGTTGAGCGACTTCTCAAGAATATCAAGAGCGCGGCGGCATGGGGCAATGGCCTCATCATATTTGCGCTTATCGTAGAAGTCTCCACACTGTTCGTTCAGACGCTTTGCCTCGTCCACCGGGTTGTCGGTTTGGGCGAGGGCTTGGGAAGCGAGAAGGGGGAGAAGGATGGAGGCCAGTAGGTTAAGGGTAAGGTGGTGTTTCATGGTTGCTGCTCCTGTTGTAAGGGCTGTTGGCAGCCTGTGAAAAAGGGGCGGCGTGGCGGGTGCGCGGATGGCCGCGCCGCGTAGAGTATTGGTGGGCGCAGTCTCTCACGAGGGTGCGCGGTTGGGGAGTACTTGTCTACTTTGAGGACGCGGGCGGGGCGTGGGTTTGCTGCGCGGGTGGGCTGCAAAGTGGTTTTGTGGGCTGCGCAAAATGGTTTTGCAGCCGTGCAGACCGTTTTGCAGGCTCGCAGAATGGGTTTGCACGTCTTGCAAAATGATTTTGCGGGTCTGACAGCGGCGCTTGCAGGCGTCCCGACCGGATGGCAGGCTTGCCGAGCGGTTTTGCAAGCTCGCAGAGCCATCTGTCAGCCTCGCAAAATCATTTTGCAGGCTTGCACGCCCGTGTGCGAGGCGTGCAAGGGCGGTTGTCAGGGCTGCGCAATGGTTCGGCAGGCTTGCAAAACCATTGTGCAGCCCTGACAAGCGCCTGTGCAGGGGGCGCAGGCGGCCTCGCAACCGTGACGAATGGTTGTGCAAGCTCGCAGAATGGTTGTGCAGCCGTCGCAAGCGGGTGTGTCAGCCTTGCAAAATGGGTTTGCAGCCGCGCAAAACCGAATTGCAGCCCTGCAAAACCACTTTGCGGGTGTGCAGAATCGTTTTGCAGACGTGCAGAATGGGTTTGCAGCCTTGCAAAGTCATTCTGCAGCCCCGCAAAACCACTTTGCAGCGTCGCAGAATGGTTTTGCGGGCGTGCAAAGTGGTTTTGCAGGGGTGTAGAGGTCGTTGGCGGTGTTGCTTTGGGAGTTTGAGGGCGTGGCGAATCGTGTTGGGGAGCGGCGGCGGGGTGTAGCGAGCTTGAAAGATGTTGAGAAAAGCTGTCAGCCGTCGAAGATAGTGGGCCGAGTGGGGTTTGAAGGAGACGCAGGGAGCGATTCACCGCAGAGGCACAGAGGACACAGAGCGAGCACAGAGAGCAATGGCAGTTAAGCCCCTGTGATTGCCGCGTGCTCTCTGTGTCTCCGTGTTGAATCTCAAGACGCATTTCTTCCGGGATTGAATAGTTCCTGTCTGCCAGGATTGAATAGCTCCTGCCACAGTCGAAAAAAAGCTTGCCAGACGTGCCGTGTTTCTGACAGAATCCCGTTCGCACAGACGACAAACGCTTTTCCTTTCAGTATCAATCGACGTGTAGAGTCGTTTGTGCGTCGCATCTGGTTTTCGCTCTCTGCGTTCCTTGCCGCGACGCTTCTGTGTGCTGCCTCTCAGACGGCACGACACCAGCGCCCTCCATCTACGCAGAACACAACCGCAACACAAACAAAGGCGCGAACCCTTTTGGCGTTCGCCCTTCCGCTACGTTTACTCATAACCAAAGAAAGGTGGAACTATCATGTCCTTACCCAGATCAGACGCCGAACTGGTCATCTGGTTCAGAAACTTTGCACAGCACTTCAACACGCACGCCGCACGTCTGGGCTTTACGCCCGCCGAAGTCCTTGCCGTACAGGCCGACGCGGCGATGCTCGAATATCTCATCGCAGACCTGATTCCCTCTTTCCAGGCGGGGCTGCAAGCCCGCACCGTCTACAAGAACTTAATCAAGAACGGCCCCGTCGGTGCTCCCGGCGGCGACCCGCCCGCAGCGCCCGTCTTTAACCCCGCGCCCGTCACCGTCGCGCCCGGTATCCTGCCGCGCGTGCGCAAACTTATTCAGCGCATCAAGGCTTCGCCCAATTACACGGACGACATCGGCAGCGACCTCGATACCATCGGCGTCGACACGAGCGGGCCAGATGCAGAAACCATCGCCAAGCCCACGGCCAAAGCCACTGCGCTTCCCAACAGCGAAGTCCGCATTGATTTCAACAAGCGCGGCTTCGACGGCGTTCTCATAGAGAGTCGGCGCACGGGTGAAGAAGGCTGGATGCGGCTCGGCACGGACAATTACAGCCCTTACACGGACTCGCGCCCGCCCGTTCAAGCAGGCCACGCAGAAGTCCGCGAGTACCGGCTGCGCTTTATGCTGCGCGACGAAGCCGTCGGCGATTGATCTGACGTTATCAACGTCAGTACGCAACCCTGAGAAGTTGCGCTCCGGCTCTGAACAAAAGAAAGGAAGCTCTCAATAGCAGCAGGGGAAGTCTTTCGGGACTTCCCCTGCTGCTTGTTTGCCGTAGCGATTGACTGACAGTCAATCAGTGCGCGCCGCCGTGTTTTACGTTTATACTCGCCTTGCTGAATTCACTTGAGCGGAGACGAAGATGGGCCGCTTTATCGTCGGCGTCATTGGCGCGGGCCGTGCCAGCCAGCGCGATGTAGACAACGCACGCCAGCTTGGCGAGTTGATAGCGCGCGAAGGATGGGTCGTGCTCAGCGGTGGCCGCAGCGCCGGCGTGATGCAGGCCGTCAACGAGGGCGCAAAGCGCGTCGCGGGCAGTCTCACCATAGGCGTTCTGCCGACCGACGACCGAGACGAAGCCGCCGTTTCCCCACACGTTGACATCGCCGTCTACACAGGGATGGGCAATGCGCGAAACAATATCAACGTGCTCTCCAGCCACGTCGTCGTCGCCTGCGGCGCGAGCGGCCCCGGCACAGTCTCCGAGATTGCTCTCGCCTTGAAAGCGCCGAAGCCGCGCCCAGTCGTTCTCCTGACAGACGACCAGACGGCAATCGCTTTCTTCAAAAACCTGGGCGGCGCGTTGGTCACAATCGCCAGCACTCCCGCCGCCGCCATCGAAATCATAAGGACTCTCAAATGAGCAACGCAGACGATAAGCAGCAGGGCAGCGCCCCACCCACGGGCGACATGAGCGCGGAGGATTTCCGTCGCTACGGCTATCAACTGATAGACTGGATCAGCAACTACTTCGAGCGCATAGAGCAGTTTCCAGTGCTTTCGCAGATTGAGCCGGGCGACCTTATCAGTCAGCTTCCAGCCACACCGCCCGCCGCAGGCGAGACGATGGAAGAGATTCTGGCGGACGTTGACCAATTCATCCTCCCCGCGCTCACGCATTGGAGTCATCCCTCTTTCTTCGCTTACTTCTCCACCTCCACCTCAGCGCCCGGCATCTTCGGCGAGATGCTCAGCGCCGCCTTCGACATGAAGGCTATGCTCTGGCGCACTTCGCCCGCCTCCACTGAACTCGAAGAAGTCGCCCTCAACTGGCTGCGACAATTAATGAATCTCCCCGAAGAGTTTCAAGGCATCATCTACGATACCGCCTCCGTCTCAAGCTTCCACGCCATCGCCGCCGCGCGCGAAAACCTTGACCTCAACATTCGGCAAGATGGCATGAGCGGGCGCAGCGATTTGCCGCTCCTGCGCGTCTACGTCTCAGAGCAGTCGCATTCGTCCATCGAAAAGGCCGTCATCACTTTGGGCCTCGGCCAACGTTCCCTCTGCAAAGTTCCGACGGATGCAGAGTTTCGCATGGACGCATCCGCCCTGGCCCGCTCGATTGCAGCCGACAGGGAGAGCGGCGCGATTCCCTTCTGCGTCGTCGCCACCGTCGGCACGACTTCCACCAGCAGCGTTGACCCCGTGCCCGCCATCGCAGACATCTGCGAAGAGCACAAACTCTGGCTGCACGTCGACGCGGCCTACGCAGGCTCTGCGGCCATCGTCCCCGAAATGCAATCCTTCATGCAGGGCTGCCAGCGCGCTGACTCGCTCGTCACCAATCCGCACAAGTGGCTCTTCACGCCCTTTGACCTGTCCGTACTCTACTGCCGCCGCATGGACATCCTGCGCCGCGCCTTCTCGCTCGTCCCCGAATACCTGCGCACCAATGAAAGCGAAGAGGCTGTGCGCAACGGCATGGATTACGGCATTCAACTCGGTCGCCGCTTTCGCGCCCTCAAGCTCTGGATGATCTTGCGCTACTTCGGACACAGTGGATTAGCCTCCCGCATCCGCGAACACTGCCGCCTCGCGCGTCTCTTCGCCGAGTGGGTCACGCAAGCGCCCGATTGGGAACTGCTCGCGCCCGTCCCCTTCAGCCTCGTCTGCTTCCGCGCCTGCCCGCCGAAAACGGACGAAACCGAAGCCGCCCGCGCCACACGCCTCGACGCGCTCAACGAAGCCCTGATGAACAACACAAACGCGACCGGCGCAGCCTACCTCTCCCACACGCGGCTCAACGACGCCTTCACCCTCCGCCTCGCCATCGGCAACATACGCACCACCGAAGAACACGTCCGCCGCGTCTGGGAACTTCTCAACAATCAACTCACCGAACTTTCATCAATACCAATGACCTAACGAATCCGCTCAACACTTTGCGCCTTTTGTCTTTCTTTCTTTGCGCCTTTGCGTGAAACTAACCCCATGACCGAGAACGAACTCGCCAGGGAAATCGTCAACGCCGCTTATAAAATCCATACTACCCTCGGCCCAGGTCTGCTCGAATCCGTCTACGAAACCACACTGGCTCACGAAATGGAGAAACGCGGCTTCAAAGTGTGTCGTCAACAAGCTCTACCCGTTATTTATGAGACGATTCGGATGGAGATCGGATTTCGAGCCGACCTGATTATCGAGGATAAAGTCATCGTTGAAATCAAATCTATTGAAGCGCTCTCTCCGGTGCATCGCAAGCAACTACTGACTTATCTGCGTTTGACAGGAAAGCGGCTCGGATTGTTGATTAACTTTAATGTAGAGGTTGTGAAAGATGGGATTGTGCGGGTGGTCAATGGACTATAAAGACAATTTCACGCAAAGGCGCAAAGAACAGAAAAACAGAAGGCGCAAAGGTGTTGCGTGGCTTTCTATGTTGCGGGGGATATTTTTAGTAGCGTGTTTGTGGAACGTAGTTTTCTTAAACACGCAGCCTTTGCAAGCGCAGGTGCGGCGCGGGATGACGCCCGCTGATGTGCTGCGCGTGGTAAGCGTCGGTGATGCGCAAATCTCGCCGGATGGTGAGTGGGTCGTGTACACGGTCTCTGTGGTTGAGCGCGAGGCGACGAGCACGACTCTCTGGCTCGCACGCACGGCGAGGCGGACGCCCGCCGCAACGCACACCGCAGCGCCGCTGCTGTCCGGCGATTGGAGAGCGTCTAACCCTCGTTGGTCGCCGGACAGTAAGCGTATCGCTTTTCAATCCACGCGCGATAAGCAAACCGGCATCTACGTCGCCTCGCTCGCGGAACGCCAGCCGCGCTTCGTCGCTCTTGTTCGCGAAGCCAATTTCTACATTCCTTACGCTGGCGAATCCTACGCCTGGTCGCCGGACTCGCGGCGTATCGCCTTCATTTCCGCCAGCGAGGATGAGAGCGAGACGGGCGGCGCGGCGCTCAATGCTGCGACGCGAAACGAAAAGCCGAACGACCCGCGCGTCATAGACCGCATACAATATAAGACCCGCACGTCGTTTTCCGACCACGCGCGGACACACGTCTGGCTGACGGACGTTGACGCGCCCGCCGACCGTAATCAACCTCGTCAACTCACAGCGGGTGCGTTCTACGACCATGCGCTGGCCTGGAATCCGCAGGGCAACGAGATAGCGTTTCTCTCTAACCGTGAGCCTGACCCGGAAGCGAATAATAATTCTGACATCTTCGCCGTTGACTTGCAGGGACGCGTGCGCCAGATAACGGACACGCGCGGCTGCGAGTACGAGCCTGCATGGTCGCCGGACGGTAAGCTGCTCGCCTACACCGCGACGACGCGCGACATCACGACCATCGACAGCATTGCCGAAGACACACACGTCTGGGTGATTGACGCGGAGGGAGGCAAGGGGCGCGAACTCACAGCCGCGCAAGACCGCCGCGCCCGCAGCCCGCGCTGGTCACCCAATAGCCGCGCCATCTTTTTTCTCGCGGGCAATCAAGGCCGAACATACATTTATACGGTCACCCTTGAAGGCACGCGCGAGCCGCGCCCTGTCATACAGCCCGCCCCCGTTGTTCGCTTCGCAGATACGCTCGTAGCTCCTCCGCCGCGTCCTTTTCAAATCAGCAGTTTTAGCATTAGCAGCGCTCTGCTGGCAGATATTAACGCCGGAACAAATCGCCCCACGCCCACCCTTGCCTTTACGCTGAGCGACGCCATCAGCCCAGCAGAAGTTTGGATTGCTTCATCAACGGGACTGCCGGTCAGGCGCGTCAGCACTCATAACGATGCGTTCGCTCTCTCTTCCGCTTTCAGCGAGCCGGAAGAGCTTCGCTTCAAAAGTTTTGATGGAACAATTGTTCAGGGCTGGCTGATGAAGCCCATCGGATTCCGCGAGGGCCAACGCTACCCGCTCATCCTGAGCATACACGGCGGGCCACACGGCATGTACGGCTATAGCTTCAATCCCGCCTTCCAAATTTACGCGGCGCGCGGCTACGCCGTGCTCTACCTGAACCCGCGCGGCTCTAGCGGCTACGGGCAGAAGTTTTCCGACGGGACGTTGCGCGAGTGGGGCGGCGGCGATTATCGAGATTTGATGTTGGGCGTTGACGAGGCTTTGCGCACACGCGCCTGGATTGACCCGGAAAAGTTGGGCGTGACGGGCGGCTCCTACGGCGGCTTTATGACCAATTGGATTATCACGCAGACGACGCGCTTCAAGGCTGCGGTCGCCAGCGCATCTGTGAGCAACCTCGTCAGCTTCTATGCCACCTCGCTTTATCAGGATTTAATTCACGCGGAGTTTGGCGGCTTTCCGTGGGACGATTACGATTTGCTCTGGCGCTGGTCACCGCTGCGCTACGTCAGGGCAGCACAAACGCCGACGCTCTTCATACACGGCGAGCAGGACAACGACGTGCATATCACGCAGGCCGAAGAGATGTACATGGCGCTCAGGCGGCGCGGCATAGAGACGGTGTTCGTGCGCTATCCGCGCGAGGGCCACGGCCTACGTGAAGCCCGCCATCGCGTTGACGCGATTGAGAGAACCCTCGCGTGGTTTGACAGATACTTGAAGTAATCAGTAAACAGTAGTAAGCAATCAGTTGCCGATTATCAGTTTAAGGTTTTGACTGATTGCTGACTGCTAGTTGCTGTTTACTGATTAACTGATAACTGCTTACTTTTTTATGTTGACTCATATCGTCATTTGGAAATATCGCGCCGATATTGAGCAGGCTGTGCGCGAGGAACACGTCGCGCAGTTGCGCCGCCTGCCTTCCGTTATCCCTGAGATTGTGAGTTTTGACATCGGCTTCGACGTGCTCGGCTTGCCGCGCTCTTACGACACGGGGCTGGTCGCCGTCTTCCGCGACCGCGCGGCCCTCGATGCTTACACAGTTCATCCCGAACACATCATCGCCGCAAACTTCGGTCGCGGCATCAGTGAACACGTCGCATCAGTTGATTTTCAAAGTCAAGATTGAGAATCATCGCCGGCAGGCCGGACGCAAAGCAGCGATTACGAGTCCAAAAGTAATAAACATTGCGGCAGACACGACATCGCCCCACGCGGCTAGTACCTTGTGGGGCGAGCGTTCGTGCCGGAAAGCTCCGGCACATTTTTTGGAAACGGTGCTTAAGTTCACCTTAACTGTTGAGAGCCTCAGTGTTGGACTCTTCTCCCGCATGCAGCCTCAAGTGAAAGAGAGACCGCGCGAGTACAGCTTTCCATAAAGTTGTACCAAGTGTCTGAAAGTTTACGCGTAACACTCGCCTCTGTCAAGTGCCAGCTTGACCGTAACGTTACCAAACAGCGCGCCCACTTAGCACGGCTTTCAGCCTTGATGAACCGGCGGTCTGCTGCCGCCCGTCAGTCGAGCCTGAAAGGGCGCACCGCGAAATCACGCAGTGTCATGGTATAGCTCTGCTGCTCGCCCGTCGCCGCGTAAGTCGTGATGACTTCGCACATAATCGCCACCGTCAGCATCACCAGATTGCGCGCCAGCGGATAATCGCAGATGTCATCCTGCGCTTCAGAGGGAACGCGGTAAATCTCATTCCAGATGACTTCCGAATAATCACCCGCCAGCCCCGCGTGTACGCATGGGAGGGCGGCTCGCTGGCAATAGTCTTTGATTAACTGCCGCGAGCCACTGTTATCGAAAGCGTCGACGACCAACTCGCTTCCGTCCAGAAGTGCCGCGACGTTTGCCGCCGTCAGTTCTTCACTGCGCGCCAGGACTTCCACGCGCACTGCGCGATACAGAGCGTGCGATAGTATCTTAGCCTTCGACGCGCCCGCGTCCCCGTAGTGGTAAGGCTGCGTCGAGAGATTGCGCTCCTCTACGCGGTCGCGGTCAATCACGCTCAAACGTGCGAAGCCCGAACGCGCCAAGCTCTCGACGATGTTCGCGCCAAGAGCGCCCGCGCCGCACACCGTCACCCGCAAATCGCGCACACGCGCCATCAGTTCAGCCGAGCGATAAAGTTGTTCATGGTAGAAAACAGACATTTTAGAATAACTGCTTCGGATAACTGCTCCGGCAAAATTTTTCAGGGCCGACTGGTAATGGCGCGACGACCCGTAGCCGTCCGTTCATTACCAGTCGTAATCGCTTGCCACCTCGGCCACTTTGACCAGCGATTGCAAATCGAAGTCGCTGTCCTGTTCGCTCAGGCAGAAGCCCGCGTTGACGACCGTCAGGTCTCGCTTCCTGATAATCGAAGTGTATGAATAATCATTCGACGTGGCCCACAGGACTCTCCAGCAATCATCCTGCTCCTCGAAGCTAATCAGGTGTCCGCCGCCGAGGGCCAGAGCTTCATGCAGTCTTTGCTCGTCGGATTGATAACGCAGCTTTTGCCCAAAACCTTTGCGTTGCTGAACGGCTTGCACGTAGCAGCCGCGCATCTCCGGGGTGCAACCCTTCCAGGCTAGATATGCAGGCGGCGTCTTGTCGCGCAAAGCCTCGCGCAGCCGCTCGGCGTGCATCGGGTCTGCGCGGCGGTCTACTTCTTCAAACCAGCAGACCGAGCCATCCCAGCGCGCGACGATTTGCTCAAACTGCAAGCCCTCGCTAGTGAGATAAACCTGCTGGGCTTCTCTTGTGCCGAGACGCTGGCGCGCGTCCGCTTCGTTGACAGGATAGGCCAGCCACGTCTGTCCCTTCATGCGATAGGCGAGCCGAAGACGAATCTGCTTAAACGGCTTCAGGTATTCTTCGACCAGACGCGGCCCGGCCTCTTCAATCAATTCCGCCGTCGATTCATCAATCGGCTCGAAGATGCCCCAGCCCTCGAAGTCGCTCGGCTGCGGCGTGAAAGAGTAGAGGAGGCCGCCGCCACGCAGCGAAACTTCGCTGCCACCCACGCACGGCGCGAGAAAGCGCGTGCCGCGCAGTTCGTCTTCCTTCGCGGCCAGGACTGAGAGTAGTTGGCGTATGTTCGACATTTCCCTGACGGAAGCGACGAAGGATGAAGGCGGAGGGGTGCGTATGTGCTGGTTCAAATTGAGCAGTATCATCGCTTATCCCCTCCCTTCATCCTTCGTGCTTCTTGCTTTTAAGCGCGCCTCATCCCTTTCTTTCCGGCAGCGGCGTTTCCAGAATCTCCATCAGCAGTTCCAAACGCGACGGACGACTCAGCAGCGGAACGAGATTCGGAAGCGCGTAATAGTCACCGGCGAAGGTGAACGTCTGATAGCCGACCTTCAAGCGCTGCAACTCGCGCTCAAGGTAATTGCTATGTTGGCCCACCTTGACGATAACGATGTCTGGCACGACCTTCATCTCCTCGCAGTAGCGCGGAAAGACGGTGCTGAAATATGGAGCGGTATTCTCTTCCTCGTCCGTCACGATGATGAGTTGCTCCACCGTTTGCTTGCGCAGGCGCAGGATTTCGAGCGGTGCGCCGATGCTCGTGCCGCCGTCTGCCTTGATGTAGCGGAAAGCCTTTTCCCAGTCAGACAACTCGCGGCCATGCGCCGCCACACGGCACGCCATCGTGTCAAACGCATAGACGAACAACTCCGCCTCTGTGACGCCCGAAACGAGCGCGCCGATGTGCTTGCCGACTTCAAGCGCGATGGTCATGCTGCCGCTCTTGTCAACGAGCAGGGCCGTCGACTTCGTGATTTGACCACGCTTTCTGACCTGCGAACTGGCGACACGTTCTAGTTGCGCCGTCATGCCCTTATCAACGCCCGCGACTTCCGCAGCTTTCATCGCTTTGAAGGCCGAGACACGCTCCGTTGCGTTTGCCGCTTGGGCCAACTTTTCGTCAATTAGCGCCTTCACTTCCGCGTGATCGAGCGCGCCGCGCTTACGCAGTGCGGCCATGTTGTTGATGACCTCCTGCGGCGACATCTGGTTGATGAGCGCCGCGAGCACAACCGGCGTCAGCTTTCTGACAGCGCCGACGGCGATTGTGAACGGGATGCCATGTTCGACAATAAGCTCTGCCTGCTCTGCCGCATCCTGCGCCTTCGCCAGTTGCTTCAAAGCATAAGCGAGGCTATCGCTTGGCGGCTCATCCTTGAAGAGCACAGCATTGGCCCGCGCGTCAGGCTTAATGTGCAGGCTGGCGTAGAGATGTTTCATGCTCTTACGCGCACGCAGCGCCGCGCGGTCGAAGAAAACAGGATTCGCTTCGCGCTCGCGCAGGTATCGCGTGACAGCCGTGCGCGCCGAACGCGGTAAGCCGCCGCGCTGCTGCTTCACGAAATCAACGACGCGCGCCACCTGATACGGCGGCAACTCCTGCAGCATCACGAAGCCCGCGCCCCTGTGACCGGGCACACTGCTGCCCAAAAGGTTGCCGATGAAGACTTCCTTGTGGTCGCGCACCTCCCCGGTCTGCTGATACCAGACGGCGAGGTGGCCGTAAAAGAGCGGGTCACGCTCGACCATGCTGCGGTGCAGCGCCGCCACTTCATCAAGCTGGCGGTGCGGCGTCGTTAACAAGCTATTCAAAATTTCAAGGCGCAGATCGCGCTCAAATGCCTGCATGGCTACCTCCAAAAAGAAGTGATGAGTGATGAGTCATGAGTGATGAGTGAAAATCATTCTTTCTGTTACTCATCACTCATTACTCATCACTTTTTTATTCCCCCGCGCGAGTCGTGAAAGCCGTTGTTCATACGCGGGACTTGAACCCGCAACTGTACGTTCTCAAAACGTATGCTCTACCATTGAGCGAGTATGTAAGCTTTCGCAGTCGGGGCGCGGGGAGCAAATCTAAATTCAAATCAAAGCGTTGGGCTTATCCTTCCCTTTGTCATCCCGTCGTTATCTTTTTCGCTCCGCGCAAGTCGGAGAAGCAATGCTCACAGGTTGGTGTTGTGTGTAAGCTTCTAGTGTTAGGGCGCAGAGCGGAAAATCTCACTTCAAATCAAAAACTCCTATCAACTCATCACTCATTACTCATCACTTCTTTACTTTTGTTAGTGCCCCGCGCAAGTCGGAAAAGCTTTCTTCACTTGGTGCTCTAGCCATTGAGCTACAGGAGCATGAGATGCTCCCGACAGGATTCGAACCTGCAACCTCCCGCGTGTCAGGCGAACGTGTGTATGCTTCTCAAGTCAGGGCGCGGGGCCGTTAACTTTTCATTAACCGTAAACTGCTTCAGGACGGACGATCATGTCGCCGCGCTGCGTGCGGTCAACGACGTAAGGCTGTAAGCTCTCCGGGTTGACATTGAGACGACGCGCGAGCCGCTCCTTCAACCCCTGCTCGCTCGTGACCGTCTGCAAGCCCAGATGGCCCTCTGTGAAATCGAACGACCGACCCTCAAAACGAACGTGAACCATTTCAAAACCTCCTTTGCAAAAAGCCGCATGCTAAGGCAACGCGCGCTGCCCCAAGCGTCGCGGCTCATTCCCCTTTTCCACGCGACACGATAGATTGCTAACGTCAGTACCTTGTGAAAAGCAGAATCCAGAATCCAGAACTCAGGAGTCAGAATAAAGAAGTACAGAATAAAATCGGGCTTCAGCCTCTTATTCTGAATTCTGACTCCTGACTTCTGCTTTACGCCACCGCCTCCACTTCCGCGTCCAGGAAGAGGTAGGGCCGCCATTCGGGGCGTGAGTCGGCGTAGTGCCGTAGCAGCGCGCGGTCTAAGCCGTAGCGGAGCGCGCTCGGAGTCGCCAGCAATGGCATACGCGCTTCGTCCGGTGTCCGGTCGCCCTTGCGCTGGTTGCAGGGCTTGCAGGCTGTGCAGAGGTTCTCCGGCTCTGACTGGCCGCCGCGCGAACGCGGCAGGATGTGGTCGAGCGTTAGCTCAAACTGCGTACCCTTCGTGCCGCAATACTGGCAGCGCATCTTGTCGCGCGCCATAATGCGTATGCGCTGCTTGCCCGAATCGCGGCGACGCTTGCGCACGTCTATGTATTCGACGAGCCGCACGACGCTCGGCACCGCGAAAACGAAATGCTGCGAGCGCAACACTCTTGAGTTGTCAATCTCTATGGCCTGCGCCGCGTGCTTCCACACCAGCCGGACGGCGCGAGGGACATCAATCATGCCGAGCGGCTCGTATGAAGCGTTTAAGAGCAAAACTTTTCTTGAGAGAATCATCCTCGTTGGCCTCCTTTCTTACGGTGTGTGCCCGGCTTCAAGCGATGGGCGATTGTTCAAAAGTAATCAGTTGTAAGAACCGAAGGCTCGGCTTGCGAACCTAAGCTTTATCCGAGCCTCCGGCCTGTTGTTTGGTTAGTCCAGAAAGACAACGCGCTGGCTTCCCGGCGCAATGCCTTCTGTGTTCATTTCAACACGATGCCAACCGTTAAGCACGATTGTCTTGTGATCGGCGTGCCAGACACGGCCACGCACGTAGACGCCAGCACCGCGTTGCATACGCGTCCAGTTTAAACGACGCGCCGATGGACGCGCCGCGATGAGTTTTTCGTACTCGCTCATCGTCAGACCTTGCGGGTACTTCCAGTTGACCATCACGAGCACGCCGCCCATGCGATACAGGTACTGGCACATGTGCGGCTTGCCGCCGTTGCCTCGGCTGATTGGCTCGTTGCGATGCACGAGCTTTTCATCAACCTTCAACTCCGGCTCAGGGATAAAGAACCACTCGCCCTGTCGAACGAAAGCCTCGTTGCGACGACGCAGGCGATTCTTCATCCGCCGCAGGCGATTGTCTATTGCCATGCGCGCGGCTGGCGGTTGCAGAGCCTCCATTGCTGCGCGCACGCCCTGTACGCTCTTACCCGGTACGGCGCAGACGAACCAATGGCGCTCGTCGTGGCCGCACAGAAACTTCTCTTTACTGCCGTTCTCGCGTCGTGCCAGAAGCAAGAGGTGACGCATCTCCGGGCGCAGGTCAATCACTTCATACTCGATTGCCTCATCGGGCGGCAGTCGAATATCGAAATACTCGCCTTTGCTGTCCGCACCGATGTCTATGCCGCCTTCGGGAGGCCAGCGACTGCGCGCTTCGCCAATCTGCAATCTGGCTCCCATGCGCGCAAACTTCTTCTGCAATAATCCGATCTCCATAACTTTCCTCTTCTAACACTCAATCTCTTGAGTGATAC
Source organism: Pyrinomonadaceae bacterium (assembly GCA_036387475.1). Lineage (GTDB taxonomy): Bacteria > Acidobacteriota > Blastocatellia > Pyrinomonadales > Pyrinomonadaceae > DASVTR01. Next base: position 286,364 of record DASVTR010000023.1, read on the forward strand.
TTTGAAACTCACGCGGGAGCTGCCGAACTTTGCCGAAATGATCGTCTTTCCTTCGTCAAGCCCTAGCCCCGCATCAATACCACGGTGCCCTTCGGCCCGCAGCAACATTTGCGCGACAACCTTTGTTCTGTTCTATGTTCCATGCCGACCTCCATTTTTGATTAAGGGTTAAAAGGGAACGAACAAGCTTTTAAGGCTCGCCGTCAGAAAAGCACGCGATGAGATTCGAACTCACGTCTCCGGTTTTGCAGACCAGCGCCTGACCACTCGGCTTCGCGTGCGAGAGCAAGGGTGAAAAAGCAAGTATGAACGCGGAACGATGAACGCTGAAGTAAAAGCAGTTTGTCTTTCATTCCGCGTTCATCGTTCCTACTTCATCGTTGCGATTAGTGGTTGAGGCGGGCATTGCACCCGCGACCTCGCGCTTATCGGGCGCGTGCTCTTCTAGCCGAGCTCCTCAACCATAAAACGTCTTCGAGAATCGGAACTGTAAGAATTTGAGCCTTCCGCCTACAGCACGCTCGCGCTGGCGCTTCTGTCAGTTTGAGCCATCGTTCCGTTTTTCATTATCTGCGGAGCTTGGATTCGAACCAAAATTTCCAGGGCCAGAGCCTGGCGTCCTTCCGATTGAACGACTCCGCAATAAAATTCGGGGCAGCAGGAATCGAACCTGCACTCTTGCGCTAATCAGGCGCTAATACCGTTTATAAAACGGCTGCTTTACCGTTAAGCTATGCCCCGCGCTTTGGTGTGTTGGCTGCGGCGTTTGGACTCGAACCAAAATATCCGGCTTCAAAGACCAGCGTCCTACCGATTAGACGACACCGCAAAAAGTTTGGTAACGGGCGCGAGCGTCGCACCCCTCTGTTTGTTCAGGCACATGAAACCTGTGAGCCGCTCTTGCTCTATGCCCGCGAGAAAAGTTTTGCTGTCGAAAGAAATCGCAGGAGCGGGAGTCGAACCCGCACGCGCTGGGCTATGAATCCAACGGGGAAGCCCGCCTTCCATCCTGCGAAGAGAAAAATCCCTGACGAAGATATGTGGGTCGGGGCGTGAGGAATTGTTTCTCCTCGCCACTCCACGCACCCGCGCAGTCGCGTCCTGACGGGTTGAGCCACGCCCCGATAATCAAAATGAAGGTGGTGGCAGGAATCGAACCTGCACGCGTTCGTTTACGAGACGAATGCTCTGAGCCAGTTGAGCTACACCACCATAAAAGCAGGAGTCAGAAGGCATAAGGCAGGAGTCAGAAGAAATGAAAATCGGAAGAAGCGGGTTGCAGCCGCTTCTTCTGGCTTCTGGATTCTGACTCCTGACTTCTGCTTTTCTGAATCACTGTGCTATTGGCTGTGGCGCTCGGATTCGAACCGAGATGGACCTGATTAACAGTCAGGCGCTTTGCCGGTTAAGCTACACCACAAAATTCTGATGTCGGTTCCACGCCTTCGGGTGACGGAGGCGCGCCTTGCGCGTCTTGTGTCATCCAGCGTCCGGCTGTTCGTCCAGAGGTGAGGTTTTGCAGAATCAAAGGTTGGTCTTCTGGTTGGTCTCTGGAAGGCGTGCTTTTTTCATGGCCGCCGACATCACTAAACTTGATGGTCGAGAAAGGATTCGAACCTTTGACGTTCTGTTTGTAGGACAGACGCTCTGGCCTGACTGAGCTACTCGACCGCGAGAATTGAAAGTTGGAAGCGGGAATTGAAACCACGTCTCGGGCTGAGGCTGCGCCCGCGCTCCTTTCCGTCTAAGCTATTTCCACATAAAGAAAACTTTGGTGAGCCAGGCAGGACTCAAACCTGCGACCCTCTGCTTAGAAGGCAGATGCTCTCGGTTCAACTGAGCTACTGGCCCTTTGAGTAAAATTTGGAACGGGCGACCGGAATCGAACCGGCGCATCAGGAGTGGAAGACCCGTGCTCTGCCGTTTGAGCTACGCCCGCGCCTGTGACCGAAAATCTTTGGCGAGCCAGGAAGGACTTAAACCTCCAGCCTCCTGTTTCGAAGACAGGCGCTCTTTTCGTTTGAGCTACTGGCCCAGGTGTCTTGTTCGTTTAATTGCCTGAGAGTGAAGCTCAAGCTTTGGTGCGAGGGGTGAATGGATCAGCGGGGATTCGAACCCCGACCTAACAGTTTGCAGGACTGTCGCTCTGCCGAAATTAAGCTACTGACCCGTGCGTTGAAATTGGTCTAGGTAGGAGGATTCTAACCCCCGCCACGAGTTCCCAAGACTCGGATGCTACCAAGCTACACCATACCCAGTTAGAAAAATTAAAAGAGTGGGCCAGGAGAGATTCGAACTCTCAACTCCCGGCTTAAAGGGCCGGTACTCATCCGTTTGAGCTTCTGACCCAAGTGTGAAATTTGAAGCGGGAGACGAGGCTTGCACTCGCAACCTCAAGCCTGGCGGACTTGCGCTCTGCTATTTGAGCTACTCCCGCGAATACTTTGGTGGGCCGGGTGAGATTCGAACTCACGCTCCATCGCTTAAGAGGCGATTGCCTTAGACCAGCTTGGCTACTGACCCACGCACTGTTTGAAAATGAACGGCCCAGGCGGGACTCGAACCCGCGATTTTCTCGATAGACAGTCGAGCGCTCTCGCCGCTGAGCTACAGGGCCATGAATGTATGTGGCAGGGCGTGCGAGATTTGAACTCGCGTTCTCCTGATTGAGACTCAGGCGGCTTAAACCGGACTGGCCCAACGCCCCGCATCGTTTTGGGTGGGCTGACGGGATTTGAACCCGCACGTTCTGCATTCACAGTGCAGTGCTCTACCAGTTGAGCGCTACAGCCCACGCGAAGTTTTTAATTGGTAGCCCGTAGGAGAATTGAACTCCTGTTTCCAACTTGAAAGGCTGGCGTCATCGACCACTAGACTAACGGGCCAGCGTGAACGAGAGTGCGCGTGGAAAGATTCGAACTTTCAACAAGCAGGGTTTAAGCCTGCCACCTCTACCGAGTTGGGTTACACGCGCCCGGTGTCCGAAGAAAGATTAATGCGCGCGGCGGGATTCGAACCCGCACACGATTCTTTTTGAGAGAACCACCTCTGCCAAGTTGGGTTACGCGCGCGCGCTCTTGTTGGAAGTCAGTGATGCTGAAGGCGGGAGTTGAACCCGCAAAGAGAAGTATTCTCACAGACATCTCAAGCCTGCGCGTCTGCCAGTTTCGCCACTTCAGCCTTTAGTGCCGACGGAGAGAGCCGGGCTTTTAATTTTTATGCGGATGGACGGACTCGAACCATCACTATACAGTTTCTAAGACTGCCGCCTCCTGCCATTGGGCTACATCCGCGTAACTTTTCCTGTTAACTTTCCCGCAATAGTTTTTAGTTAAGGCGTGGCAATTGGGGCAAAGTAATATCAGGTTTTTTATTCGGTTGTCTTTGCGATTGCTATTAAGATGGTGAAGCTCTAATGGGATCGGGAAGCCACGCCATCTTGTTCTTAAGCAGGCTTCACAACAATGCCTTTTCAAACCTGCCTTTATCAATCTCAACTTTAATTGGTGCGATCCGATGTTCGACCCTCTCGACAGATAAAAGCTTAAGGGTTTCTTCTTAAAAGTTTTCCCCTTGCTCCAAGCCTGTCCAATAAAATGTGAGGTGTCGAAACCATGCCTTAACGCCATGTTTCTGATGTGAGTCTGTGTTCCTGAAGATGGCTTAACACTCAGCGCGCGGCATACATCTGCCCAAGTTTTAGATTTAACGATGATCGGCTTCAGCAATTCTGGTGTGTATTTTGATATTCTCATAATGAGCTATGATAACAGCAAAAAGTACAGCTTTATTAACAAGCGCCTCTGCCATTTGGACTACGTCGGCTTAAATGAACCCGGCAGGAATTGAACCTGCGACCTCAGGCTTCGCGCGCCTGCGCTCTCGTTCCAACTGAGCTACGGATTCGAACAAAGGAGACGGCGCGACTCGAACGCGCACACCATTTTCAGGCTCGGCACATTAGCAGCGTGCTGGTTTAGCCATTCACCCACGTCTCCAAAATCAATCAAAAGTTGGCAGAGGGCGAGAGACTCGAACTCTCACGGCAATCTTTCAGCCTCGACGGTTTTCAAGACCATTGCCTTCTCCATTTCGGCCAGCCCTCTATTCAAGAATTTTTCAAAAGGAGAGAGCGAGACTTGAACTCGCACGCGTCTCCCGACGCTTGGCAGTTTTCGAGACTGCTGGCTTACCCGTTAGCCTATCTCTCCAAAATTTGAGAAAAGATTTTGGCAGGAGTGGAAGGATTCGAACCCTCAACGCGCAGGTCTGGAATCTGCCGCTCTGCCAATTGAGCTACACTCCTCCAAAAAGTGAAACGCAATGCAGTAGGAGGGAGTCGAACCCACATGCCCGAAGGGCGGCGGCTTTACAGGCCGTTGCCGTACCAGTTCGGCGTCTACTGCTCGATAAGAGTTATCCAATCAACCTCATCAATGCTGTTCTTCGTTTCAGTGCTGAATGAAAATTTTGCTATAGTAAAAAACGATGAGGGCGAGAGATGTAAGCACCGCAAGACACACTTCGGCGCACACTTCTCCCAGGGATGGCGCGGTCTTCGAGGCTCTCGCAAAGACGCGAGACCGGCCATCCGAGAAGGCATCGCTGCCCTCATCACTCACAAGGTACTTCAGTTATCAAACAACAAAAAGAGCGGGCTTTTAGCTTCTCAGGGAAGCTGGCCCGCTCCAACAATTCTCTCGATTTTACCAGGAGATTTGGGAGCGGGAGCCGCTCCCGCTTCGTTACAACTGCAATTGACGGCTATCGGAAATCGCCGAGGTTTCCGTTGCTCTATGTCCGAGTCGGACGCTACCGTCAAATGATAATTTGGCTGGTATCGAACCCGAACAATAGACGGACAGAGCTGCGCCGGGCATCCCGACTGCGAGCGACCAATTGGTCCTCGGCCTCGTGCCGCGCTTCACTGTTTCTTTTGTCCGGTTCATTGCCATTTGAATTTTCTTTACCTCATTCGCCACTCTCATCACACGAAAGCGCGAATGGACATATATAAACTCGAAGCTTGTTTCTGTCAACAACTTTTTTTAGTTGACTGACGAAACCAGAATCGCATACGCGCTCCTTTAGTTTCTTGTTTCATCAAATTGCCGAGGTCAGCAACTTCGTTATCGCTTGTCGTTTACTCGCTGCGCGTAAAGCTTACGCGCTGACCTAAAAGCGCGACGAACGCCTTGAAGTTTTTTTGCTAACGCCAACTTGGCTTCGTTTTAGCGAATTGAAATTGTAGTGCTGTTGCTGCGCTGTCCGTTGATGACGAGGGTTAACTCGACTGTGCCCGCGCCCTTCAATCCGGGCAAGAGCACGGCGTTGATCTGGTCAAGCCCGCCCCAGAGGTTTTGTCGTCCGGCAAACTCAATTGGCAGTTGGAAGACGCGCCCATCCAGTAAACGCGCTTCGACCATTACAGACTCGGCGAAGTTCTCCAACACGCCGCTGCCCGTGTGAATATCATTGCTCGCGTTCGTATTGGGGACGCCGCCTCCGCTAATCCCTGTCGCCATAATCATCAAACGCGTGCGCTTGTCTGTCCCTAAATTCTGCGGCGTGAGATCATCAAACGGGCCTTGCTTGCCGGTGGCGGCGTTCAGCACGATGCCAGCGCCGGCGCCGGTTTCATTGACACTGAAAAGCGCCGGGGCGAGCATCGAGATGGTGGTCGTGCCGCGCGAAACGTAGCCTGCATCCGAGGTCACAATCACTTCGGCAGTCCCGCTTGCGAGTCCGGCTGGAACTAAAAAGTTGACCTTTGAAGGTGAAACGGCGAGAAGCTGCGCTGCTTTGCCGCCAATGGTCACACTGACGCCGGAGAGTTCGTAAGGAAAGAGACCGCTGGCAGACTGCGTGGCGAAGCTTGTTTGCATCGCGAGCGGGCTGAGCGCAGCGTCTCCTAAGATAGAGCCTAAGCTCAGAGCGGAGAGCGTCGGCGCAAAGCTGGCGCTGGAACGCGTGTCGGCTAAACCAATCACCGGCGCGGTCAGCACGCTCGCATGATTGGTGCTGGTGGTGGACGAAGAGCCGCCTCCCGCCGGGAGCATCAGGTTTTTCACCAGCCCTAGTTGAGAAGCAGCTATCTGTAAACGGTTTTGCACGCCGATAGACGAAAGCTGCTCGGCGGAGAGCGCCAGCGCCGCGCGCGAGAAGTAGAGCGCCGCGCGCAATCCTCTATCCATCTCTTCAGCCGTCGTAAAGCTGCCGGATTCAGAGGCAAAGGTCGTGTAGGCTTGCTCGATGCTGGTCAGCAGCGTGGCGATCTGCGCGCTGCTGGTACTTGTCGTGCCCGCGAGTGTTGTGGCTGTCGTGTAGGCGTTAGAAACAAGGGTCGGAGAAATCGGCGCAGGCGCAGCCTTGGCGATGTTAATAACATCAAAGTCTCCGCAGACTCCCTCGACCCCGTTCGTCTCAAGCACCAGGCGTAAGATATGTACACCGGCAGGCAAAGTCACACCCTTTTTGCTTGCCTGCTGAAATGTCAGCCAGGAGCCGGTCGTCGGAACGGCGATTGAGCCGGTCACATTCACTCCATCCAGTTCGAGATGGAACAAGCCGCCCGCTTGACGCGATGCGACAACAGCACCGAGGTCGTAAGAGCCAGCCGTCGTAATGTTAATCGTATATTCGAGCCATTCCCCGCCTCTCGCATTAAAGACTGTGAACCCGTTGCTAGCACCCTCGACGGCCCGCACGTCAACGTCGGCCACGCGATACTGATTGCCAACGTTGCCCGTATCCAAATCACGATAAGCAATACCGCCGCCGCCGTTATCAAAATCCTCGGCTTGAATCGTGCCGGGAACTGCCGCCGGTACGCCTTTGTAAGGCGACTGTGGAGTCGGGGTCGGCGATGGTGAAGGAGTTGGCGTCGGCGTTGGGGTTGGGTCAGGATTTATAGACGGGGGCTGCATGGCCTTTTCGAGCGCGTCTATGTCACAACCGACATCCTTGCCATCGGTTGCCTGACCTTTGTAGGGAGAAGTGGCGGCCAACCTGTAATTGCCAGCAGCCTGATTGACAAACCCAGCCTGGTCTAAAGAAGCAGGATAGAAATTGTCTGCCGGGTAGAGTCCAGCGTCTCCTCCGGCCATCACATTGCGCTGCATGCTGATACTGGGGAAATAAGTGTTCAGTGTAGGTAAGCCCGTGCTAGTGCCATTCCCCGTAAAGCCATAGGCATTGTGATTGAGGAGATTATCTCTAAAGACAAAGCCGAGGTGAGGCTCTCCTCCCGCAAACATCACTCCCCCCGTGTGCCACACCGTATTGTGCTCTACCTTCACATCTATCGTCCCCCGACTCATCATCAGAAACCGTCCGTACCCATCCCCATAACGACCATCCACATCCTCAAACAAGTTATTGCGCACCACCACCCGCTGCACATGCGAACTCCCCAACTCGTCCATCCCCCGCATCGTGATCCCTCCGGCCACG
>DASVTR010000024.1:0-139392 GCA_036387475.1 Pyrinomonadaceae bacterium
TTCCAGAACGAGAACTGCCCGCCGACGAAGTTCGGATCATCGAAGATGGCATCAAAGCCTGTCGCCTTAGCATCGGTTGGATTCGTGTCGCCCTGCGCGAAGAAGAACGAGCCGCGAAAGCGCAGGTAGTCTTTATCAATCGAAGCTTCAACCGCAGCCATGTGCGATTTGATGCGCGTGCTGCGCCCGGCAATCGGATTTCGGTCGTCGCGCCCGAAGGCGTAGTAATAAGCGTGCGAGAGATTCAATCGTCGAATGTGGCCATCGCCACTTAACCCCAGATAGCCGACTTTAATCGAGTGCGGGCGCGCGTCGCCAACGAGCGCAGGGCGCACCAGAAAGCCGTTGCGGTCGTACTTGATGTTGCGCCTATCGTCGTTGTAATGGAGGCTTGCCTGAAGGGTGTAGCCTTTGGCCAGAAAATCCTGGCGAAAGAGGTTGGCGATGTAAACGTGTTGCGGGCGCTGGTCAAAGCGATTCAGGCCGCTGTTGGTGTCTTTTTCGAGTTGATGAAAGTAGGCGGCGTTGAATTGAAACTTATTATTGTCGAACGCGCCAAAAAGGCGAGCGCCGAGATTGTTGTCCGAATAGATGAAGCCGCGAAAGTCTGAGACGAAGGGCTGGATGCCCGCGCGAAACGACATAAAATCGTAGTTCTCGTTTACGTCCGTGATTTTAACTTCGGCGAAGGCTTCTTCGAGAGAAAACTGTGTGTCGGTGCGATTTGTGCCGCGCCTGGGGTCTATGTCGATGACGTTCTCGTGCGTGTTGACGTAGTTCGGAAGGCTGAAGGTCGGCGAAATCTTGATGGCCCAATCGCGCGGGCGAAAGGTCGAATCGCCGTGAAACAATTCAAACGAAAACTGGAAGAGCTGGTTATAAATGAAAGTTTCGGGCTTGCCGAAAAACTCTGCGCTGCCGGGCCGCGCGCTGCTCACATTCGAGGGCGTCGGCGTTCTGACCTGCTCGACTATCGAACTGCTGACAGCCGAGAGAATCATAAAAGTCTTGTTGCCGATAATCGGGTAATCGCCTTTGAGCACGCTCTGGTCGTAGGGGTTGTACCAGCGCCCCTTGCGGAAAGGAATGTCGCGCCCGCGCGCGCCCACGTCGCCGTAGCGGTCATACTCTGGAAAGCCTATGCGCCAGCGGTCGCGCACTTCGCGGCGGTCTATTGCAACTTGCGGCGCAGATTCGATTGTCTTATCTCCGGCGTAGCCTGTCGGTTGGTTCACTTCTGCGGAGGCGGCGGGCTTCGGCTCGGATGTTTCGACAGGGATATTCAGCCGCGTCTCGCGCCCCTCTGCGACGATGACGTTCTCCTGAAACGAGACGTAGTTCTTCTCTTTGTAATCGTCTGCGGAGGGAAACTCTGCGAGGTAGGGCGCGTCGGCTGTAACGTAGTTTCTTTCGGGCGGTGCGCCCTGCTTTTGTAGAAAGCGCGCGACGTAGGGCGCGTCGACCGCGATGCGGTAAGCGCCAGCAGGAAGACGGAAAGCGAAGTGGCCGGAGGAGTCTGTGCGCGTGCGCTTCGTGCGGCGCGTGACCTGATTGGTACTGATGACGACGACGCCCGCGATTGTGCCTTTCCCCTGATTGACTACGTTGCCGACAATGCGCCCGCGCTCCTGTCCCAAGGCCGTTGTCGCCGAGAGCAGGACGCAGCCCAGCACGAGGATCGCTTGGGCCAACAGCATGAATCTAATCTTTTGCAGGGCTGGCATCGCTGGCCTTCGTTTGAGTTAACGGATGTCTTTGACCAGCCAACTCTAAAGTAGTCTGACGTGCCGGGTGGTACAGCTTCTGAATCTCAGTAAACCTGCGAGGACTTGCGTTGTAGCACATGAGCGACTACCAATCAACATAAATCTTGCAAAGCGGCAGTTCGTGAAAATCATCTTGACTGCGTGGCGATTAGTGATACATTTGGGCGCGTCCTGACTTCGGAAAGCCCTGCGCCCTGGAGCTTTTGAATGCCTCGCTGAATATCAGCCGCTCCGTTGAGTCTTATGAAGAGACAGCCTCTCAGCATCCGCGCACACACGTTGAAAGTCATCTGCGTGTGTGCGGCGCTGTTGTTGTGCGAAGCGCTTTGCTGTTCGTCAACTTTCGCGCAAATCTCGACGCGGCCTGTTCTGGTGAGCGAGGCCAATTCGACGCGGGCGCTGGCGCTCGACGCGTTGGCCCGGACGCACGAGCCTTTCAAGCTTATTTCTCAGCTTTCCTTTAGCGCAGATCGTCGCACGCGCGTCATGCTCTTTGCGATGAAGCTTAACCTGCAACCGGGCGAGGGTGCGGCGGTCGTCACCGCCGATGCTGAAGACGCTCAGCACAGGATTTATCCTCTGACGGTCGAGCACGTCGGGCCTGTGCCGGAGCAAAGCTGGATGACGGCCATCGTCTTTAAGCTACACGAAGAGATGGGCGACATCGGCGACGTGCTGGTGCGGATTAGTTATCACGGGATAGCGAGCAATCGCGTCCGCCTCGGTATAGGGCACACGGGCGGCGGGCTGCCCGATGATGCCGGAGCAGTGCCGACGCCGGGCACGCCTGTTCAGCAGCCTCCCGTCGACGCTATCTTAGCGGGCAACCTGACAGTGGACGATGTGCGGACTTTAATTGCGCAGGCTGTTTCGGCGGCGGTGGCTTTGAACAAGGCTGTGACGGTGGCCGTCGTCGATAAGGAAGGCAACGTGCTCGGCGTCTTTCAGATGACAGGCGCACAGCCGAACGTTATCATTCGCGGCGGCGGAAGTCCCGGCCAGACAGCAGACCCTGCGACGGGCTTAGTCGCGGTCGGTCTCGAAGGCTCGCGCCTGCCGTCTAAGTTTGCGGCCATCTCTAAGGCCGGAACGCCCGCGTTCTTCAGCACGCAGGGCAACGCGTTCACGACGCGCACCGCCAGCTTCATCATTCAGGAACACTTTCCGCCGGGCATTGATAATCAACCTTCCGGGCCACTCTACGGCGTGCAGTTTTCGCAGCTTCCCTGCTCTGACATTAAGAGGCCGGGCTTGCCACTCGGACTATCAGGGGATGCGGGCAGTATGCCTGTCTACAAGAACGGAGTGCACGCGGGCGGCATCGGCATAGAGGGCGATGGACTGTACACGATTGACAAAGACCCTTCGGACTTCGACGTGCCGTTTGAAGAAGTGATAGCTGTTTCCGCCGTGCGCGGCTATGAGACACCTCAGCTTATTCGCGGCGATAATATTCTGGTCAACGGCATACGCCTGCCCTTCGTCAACGTGGGCCAACCGCTCGCACCGCAGACGATTCCGTTTGCGAATCTGCCCGGCTCGCTTGATTCTCCCATTCGCGGCGCGCAGGTCAGCCAGTTTGCTCCCGCCACGGTCGGCGGCATCAATGGTGAGGCAGACCCGCAGTTCTTCCCCTTCATCAACAGTCCCGTCGGCGGCGCTAATTCTTTAACGGCTGCCGATGTGAACACGATTATTTCTCACGCGGCGCAGCAGGCGAACATCACGCGCGCTGGCATTCGCCAGCCTTTGGGGAGCAGTGCGCGCGTCTCCATCGCGGTTGTTGATGTCAACGGCACGGTGCTCGGCATCTTTCGCACAATGGACGCGCCCGTCTTCGGCTTTGACGTGTCTGTGCAGAAGGCGCGCGGCGCTGTCTTCTTCTCGCGCGCAGACGCTGGCGCGCTCCTTCGTGGTGCTGGCTTTGGCTCTTACGTGACGCGCGCCGCAGTGGACGGCGTTAATCTGGACGGCTCTATCGCGCTGACGACCCGCAGCGTAGGCTTTCTGCATCGCCCGCTCTACCCGGACGGCATTAACAACACCGGGGCTGGCCCTTTGAGCACAGAGTTTCCGCAGTGGAGCGTCTTTAACGTAGGCTTGCAGCTTGATTTGATAAAGGCCAACTTTCAGGCGGCGCTGCTCGGCGCAAACGTCCGCTGCTCAAGCATTCCCAACCTTGCCAACGGCACGCAAATCTTCGCTGGCAGCGTCCCGCTCTACAAAAACAACGTGCTCGTCGGCGCAATCGGCATCAGCGGCGACGGCATAGATCAGGACGACATCATCGCCGCCGCCGGAGCAGTCGGCTATGCTCCCGCGCCCGCGATTCGTGCAGACCAATTCATCATACGCGGCACGCGCCTGCCCTTCGTGAAGTTCCCGCGCAGCCCGAATCTATAAGAGAAAGGTTGGGAGTTTGAACCCTTCGCGCCGTCAATGGCGAGGATTCTTTTGACAAGCGAGGATTCTTTTGACAAGCAACGAAAGGACGACTCATGAAATTCGCTATCGCTCCGTTCTGGAAGGAATATAACAAGCAGTTCGGTCATCCCCCGCGCGCGGTCGAGCGTAAGTCCACCGCACAGCTTCTCGGTTTCATGGAAAACGATCTACAGCTAGAGCGCCTTGAGTGGGCCGCTTACCTCTTGGGAACAATCCGCAACGAAGTCGGCCAAAACATGCTCCCCATCAAAGAGATTAAGGCCAAGCCCGGTTCTATGGTGTGGGTCAAATGGCAGAGCAAATATTGGAACACGGGTTTTTATGGGCGCGGCTATTCTCAATTAACACTGAAGGGAAACTATCAGCAGTTTGGCAAGATTCTGGGATTGGATTTGGTCAAGAACCCTGATCTGGTTCTCCAACCCGAAATCGGCTACAAGATTTTAGCCGTCGGCTGCGTGCGCGGACTCTTCAGAGGGCGGCCCAGGTCTCAGGGCGGCGGTCGTTACAAGCTCTCGGATTTTCTCGACGGAAGGAAGAAGGATTACGTCGGCGCTCGCCAGATCGTCAACGGAATTGCCGGTGCTGCCTTCCAGCACGCGTTACGCGTCGGCAAATACTGCGAGCAATACGAGGCTTGTCTGCGCGCAGGCTCGGCAACCTGAAGCTGAGCCGAACATTTTCACACTCCCGGCAGCGAGTTTTGTCGTGTCGGCAGCGTTTTTAACGGAAACGTCGGTTTGAGATAAGAGCGCCCGACTAAAGCACAACAACTATCCACTAAGTCACACGAAATGACACGAAGATTAGCGCGTGTTCGTGCGACTTAGTGGATAGTTGTTGTCTTTGGCTGATGTCGAACTCGGTTAACAGAAACGCTGCCTTTTATTGTTCCAAACTTGCTCGCAGCGAAGCTATGGCGGGGTTTGCGGGATTGACGGCGGCGAGGCGTTCGAGGGCGTCGCGAGCCGTGGCTTTGTCGCCTTTGCGCAGGGCGGCGGCGGCTAGGTTCTGCAAGGTCTTTTCGTGTTTGGGGTCTTGGTTGAGCGCTTTGCGGTATTCGGCGATGGCGCGTTCGTAATCGGGGGGCGTGCGCTTGAAGTAGGTATTGCCGAGGTCTGTCCGCACGTTGACATCATTGGGTCTCTGGGCCAACGAGCGCTCGTAGAATTGTGCGGCTTCTGTGAAGTTGCCCGTGTCGTACTTCGTATCGCCCATCGCCGTCAGCGCGTCTGCGTCTTTCGGCTTGAGTTTGAGCGCGCGTTCGAGATAGACGGCGGCCTTATCGTAAGCTCCCGACTGATAGAAAGTGGCGGCTGCCTTCATCTGCGCGGCGAAGTCTTTAGGGTTGCGGTCGGCGGCATCCATCTCCGCCTGCACCTGCGGCGAAGAGGAAGCGCCGCCGCTTCGGTCTTCTGCATTCGTCTCGCCCACGCTCGGATGGCCGGGCGGAAGCTGTCCTGCTTGTTGCTGCGGATTAAGGGGCGGCGCTGAAGTTGGAGCGACGCTGCTGTGCGTTCTGCCCTCGGCCTCCGGGCGCGCGACCCAACCGGAGTTGGCGAAGAAGAAGCCGAGCAGAAAGCCAAAGAAGATGCCGACAACGCAAAAAAGCAGGTTTCTATTCATACTCAGGTCGAAATGTATTTTGCTGGCCTCTGGAAGTCTCTGTCTTAACGAACGAAGGCTGCTGCTGTTGCTGTGCCTCTTTTTGAGCATCCGACGCGCGTCCCCGAAATGATAGCACAGGAGCAGTTTTCAGTTTTCGGTTTTCAGTTTTCAGTATTCGTCGTTTCGATATTGGGTCTTCAAGTTAAAGGGCGCTTTGGTTTTTACTGAAAACTGAAAACCGAAAACTGAAAACTGCCTCGCTCTTTGATAGCAAGAGTCTCATCGGTTATGATGTCGCGCATCGAAAGGGTTTCGGCGGTCGCTCCTCGAAGTCACGTCCGTTTGTTTTCGGCGATGCAGCTTCGCTCTTAATTTTTTTCAACAAGAGCAGTCAATCATCAGATGAGCCTAACGCTTGCGGCTAATGCTCTGGAATGCGTGCGCGGCGGGCGCAGGCTTTTTCACAGTCTCAGTTTTTCATTAGCGCCGGGAGAGATGCTGGAGGTGACGGGGCCGAACGGTAGCGGCAAGACCAGCCTCCTGCGTATGCTCTGCGGGTTGCTGCCCCCGACCGCCGGGGAAATCAACTGGCAGGGAGCAAACATCTCTTTGCTCAAGGAAGAATATTTGGGGCAACTGGCTTATCTGGGGCACACCAACGGAGTCAAAGCCGAGTTGAGCGCGCTGGAGAATTTACGCATCGCGGGCGGTCTTAACGGCAATCGTCTAAGCGAAGAGAAAATCAACGCTGCCCTCGAACGGATGGGCCTGTCAGGACAGGAAGCGCGTCCCATCAAGACTTTATCGCAGGGACAGCAGCGGCGGCTGGCGCTGTCGCGACTGCTGACAGGTGGCAAGGCTCTGTGGATTCTGGATGAGCCGCTGACGGCGCTCGACACAGACGCCGTACATCTTGTCGAGTCAGTCCTCGCAGAGCATCTTGAGGGCGGCGGGATGGCTGTGTTGACGACGCATCAAGCGTTGGATGTTCGCGCTGGCAAGACCAAGCGCATACATCTTGCGCCCGTGAGCGTGTATTGAATGCTGGCAACTCTGCGATGGGTCATTCAGAGAGACGTGACTCTGGCGTGGCGTGGACGTGCCGGTGTCTTGTCTACACTCTTCTTTTTCATCATCGTCGTCAGCCTTTTTCCGCTCGGCGTCGGGCCGGGGTTGCGCGTGCTGCGCACAATCGCGCCCGGTGTGGTCTGGGTCGCAGCGCTCCTTGCGTCCATGCTCTCGCTCGATAGATTGTTTTCGCACGACTACGTTGATGGAAGTCTTGAACAGTTGATGTTGACACCGCAGCCGCTTTCCGTAGTCGTGCTCGGCAAAATCATAGCGCACTGGCTGGTGACTGGAGCGCCGCTGGTGCTGATTGCTCCTGTGCTCGGCGTGCAATTCGATTTGCCGCCGCAGGCGTTGCTCATCCTTGTCGGTTCGCTTCTTTTGGGAACGCCCGCGCTGAGCTTGATCGGCGCGATTGGAGCGGCTTTGACCCTGGGTTTACGCGGCGGAGGCGTGTTGGTATCCTTGCTGGTCTTGCCGCTCTGTATTCCGGTTCTAATCTTCGGCGCGGGCGCGGTCGAGGCGAGCATCACGGGCGCGAGCGCCGAGCCTCATCTCTCTTTGCTCGGAGCCGTGCTGGTGCTGGCGCTGATGTTTGCGCCCTGGACAACGGCTGCCGCGTTGCGAATCTCTATAGAGTAAGAGAAACTTTTTAAGTCAAGTTTAAAGAAATGGCCGGACGCAAAATCAACTGGTACAAGTACACTTCGCCCGCGAGCTTTTACCCGCTCGCGGGAAAGATGATTCCGTGGTTCGCAGTCCTTTCGACCGTCCTCCTTGTGGCCGGACTCTACATAGGCTTTTTCGTCGCGCCGACAGACTTTCAGCAGGGCGAGGCTTACCGCATCATCTACATTCACGTCCCGGCGGCGTGGATGGCTATGTTTCTCTACGCGCTGATGGCCGTTTACGCTGGACTAGGGCTAGCGTTCAACGCGCGGCTGTGGTCAATGATGGCTTCGGCCATCGCGCCGACGGGAGCGCTCTTTGCTTTCCTTGCTCTCTGGACGGGCGCGCTCTGGGGCAGGCCGATGTGGGGAACTTGGTGGGTGTGGGACGCGCGCCTGACCTCTACGCTCATTCTGTTTTTCCTCTACCTGGGCTTCCTTTCTCTGCAAGGCGTGATAGAGGATGCGCGGCGTGCTGACCGCGCAGGGGCGGTGCTGGCGCTGGTCGGGGCGGTCAACGTGCCGATTATTTATTTCTCCGTCCAGTGGTGGAACACGCTGCATCAGGGCGCTTCGCTGCGCCTCGGCAAAACGCCTTCGATTGCGCCCATCATGCTGACGGCTCTGCTCATCATGGTGCTGGCCTGCTGGATGTACTCGATAACGGTGACGCTGATGCGCGTGCGGAGCATTATTTTGGAAAGAGAACGCCATGCTCCGTGGGTCGCCGAACTGCTGGGTGAGGGGAAATGAACTGGGCGCAATTCTTTAACATGGGCGGCTACGCCTTCTACGTCTGGGGTTCTTTCGGCGTGGCGCTCGCTGCAATGGGCGCTGAAGTTCTATTGCTCCGTCTGCGAAAGCGCGCTCTGTTGCGACAGTTCAGGCAAGCTGATAAAGTAAGAAAACAGGTAGGAAGTACATGAAACCGCGACATAAAAGACTCGCTTTAATCGGCGTCGGCCTTGCCGGACTGGGTGTTGCCGCCGCGCTCGTGCTCAATGCCTTTCAGGATAATCTGGTCTTCTTCTTCAGCCCGACGCAGGTCGCAAAGCGTGAAGCTCCCACACAAAAGCCTTTCAGAGTTGGCGGGCTGGTGCAGCAAGGCAGCCTCAAGCGCGAAGACGACGGGTTGACCGTCCGCTTTGTCGTCACAGACCTTGAGAACAGCATGCCTGTCATCTACACAGGAATCCTTCCAGACCTCTTCAAGGAAGGCAAAGGCGTGGTGGCGCAAGGTAAACTGGGTGCGGACGGAATCTTTCACGCAGACCAAGTGCTCGCCAAGCACGACGAAAACTATATGCCGCCCGAAGCCGCCGACGCCATTAAGCCGAATCAGAAACACCTGGAAGATGCGAGCAAGACTTTGAAGGAGTAGCAGGAGAAGTTTTTTATGTCGGTGGTTCCAGAGATCGGACAGTTTGCGCTCATCCTCGCGCTTTTGATGGCTGTGACGCAGACGGTGCTGCCGCTTCTTGGCGTCGCGCGCGGAAACCGTGCGTGGATGGAATTGGCAATCTCTGCGGCGCAGGCGCAATTTATCTTCGTCGGGATAGCCTTCTGCTGCCTCGCCTATTCTTTCATCACCAACGATTTTTCAGTTCTTAACGTCGCAACCAATTCCAACTCGATGCTGCCGATGAACTACAGGCTGGCGGCGACTTGGGGTTCTCACGAGGGGTCGCTGCTCTTGTGGAGCTTGATGCTGTCGCTGTGGACGGTGGCGGTGACGCTCTTTAGCAGACAGTTGCCGCAAGAGATGCGTGCGCGCGTGCTCGGCGTGATGGGTTTCATCAGCATCGGCTTTCTGCTCTTCATGCTGCTGACCTCAAACCCCTTCGAGCGGTTGATGCCTGTGCCAGTGGATGGCCGCGACCTCAACCCGCTTCTGCAAGACCCGGCGATGGTGATTCATCCGCCGATGCTCTACATGGGCTACGTGGGCTTTTCCGTGGCCTTCGCCTTTGCCATTGCAGCCTTGCTCGGCGGGCGTTTGGACGCGACGTGGGCGCGTTGGTCGCGCCCCTGGACGACCGTGGCGTGGTGCTTTTTAACGTGCGGCATCGCGCTCGGTAGCTGGTGGGCTTATTACGAATTGGGCTGGGGCGGCTGGTGGTTCTGGGACCCTGTGGAGAACGCCTCGTTTATGCCCTGGCTGGTCGGCACGGCTTTGATTCACTCGCTGGCGGTGACGGAAAAGCGGGGCAGCTTTAAAAGCTGGACGGTGCTGCTGGCTATCGCCGCGTTCTCTTTGAGCCTGCTGGGAACGTTTCTCGTCCGCTCCGGCGTCTTAACCTCGGTGCACGCCTTCGCCACAGACCCGAAGCGCGGCATCTTTATCTTAGCCTTTCTCGCCATCGTCATCGGAGGCTCACTTGCGCTCTATGCGTGGCGTGCCGCGCGGGTCGGTTTGGGCGGCAAGTTCGACCTTATCTCGCGCGAATCATTTCTGCTATCGAACAACGTGCTGCTGGTCGTCGCGGCGGCTTCAGTGTTGTTGGGCACGCTCTATCCGCTCTTCGTTGACGCCCTCGGCATGGGCAAGCTCTCGGTTGGCCCACCCTACTTCAATGCGGTGTTTGTGCCGATTACCGCGCCCGTCGCTTTCATGATTGGCTTAGGGCCAATTGCGCGCTGGAAGCGAGCGAGCTTGCCGGAGTTGGCAGTGCGATTGCGCTGGGCTTTCGCCATCAGCGTCGTGACCGCAGTGCTGTTGCCTTTCGTGCTTGGCGGATGGAAGGTAATGGTCAGCCTCGGCTTGTTGCTGGCGGCATGGATTATCACGACCGTCATGCTGAATTTGTGGAGTCGCATTCGCGGCACGGCGGGCGGCGGCAGCATCCTGAGCAAACTCGGCGCACAGCCGCGCAGCTACTACGGAATGGAGTTGGCCCACCTGGGGGTGGCGGTCTTCATCATCGGCGTCACATTGGTCACGGGCTACGAAGAGCGGAAAGACGTGCGGATGAACGTTGGTGATACGGCGACGGTCGGAGGCTACGTCTTTCGTTTCAAGGGCGAGAGGGACATAGTTGGGCCGAACTATCAGGCAGCGCGCGCAGAGATAGAGGTGAGCCGCAACGGTGAAGCTCTGCGAACGATGTTTCCCGAAAAGCGTTTCTACACAGCCTCGCAACAGGCGATGACCGAAGCAGACATTGATACCGGCGTCTTCCGCGACCTCTACGTCTCGCTCGGCGAACCCGTCAGCGGCGGTGCCTGGAGCGTGTCCATCTTTTACAAGCCGTTCGTCGATTGGATTTGGAGCGGCGCGGTATTGATGGCGCTGGGCGGCGTGCTGGCCGTCAGCGACCGTCGTTACAGAGTTGAAGCGCGCGAGCGACGGCGTGCGGCGAAACAGTTGGAAGAAGTCCCTGCTTCAACGGCGCTGGCGCGAAGCGCAATCGAAGAGTCATGAAATTTATCCTGCCGCTGGTCTTGTTCATTGTGCTGGTGGTTTTCCTTGCCATCGGGCTGAGCCGCGACCCGCGCGAGATTCCGTCTCCGCTGGTTAACAAACCTGCGCCCGCGTTTACTCTGCCCACGTTGCCTGACCCGCAGCGGAGTTTCAGTTCCGGGGAGATGCGCGGCAAGGTCTGGCTGCTCAACGCCTGGGCCTCCTGGTGTGCGGCCTGCCGTGATGAACACCCGCTGCTGCTCCAGTTGTCGCGCAGCGGATTAGTACCAATCTACGGTCTCGATTATAAGGACGAGCGCCGTGATGGTCTCGCATGGCTCGAAGAATTTGGCAATCCATACACGCTCACCATCTCGGATATGGACGGGCGGGTCGGCATTGACTACGGCGTCTACGGCGTCCCCGAAACTTTTGTGATAGACGGCAACGGCATTATTCGCCACAAACACACAGGCCCCATCACAGAAGAAGCCCTGCGAAAGAAGATTATCCCGCTCATAAAGGAGTTGCAGCGATGAAGCGCGCCCGTTTGCTTCCGGCACTGATGTTGTGCCTGCTGCCGCTTGCGCTTTGGGCCAATGAAGCGCAGCCCTTAGCGGAAGACCCCGCTTTGGAAAAGCGCGTCATGGCGCTGGCCGAAGACCTGCGCTGCCTCGTCTGCCAGAACGAGTCGCTGGCAGGCTCGCACGCGCCGCTGGCCGTAGACCTACGACAGCAGATTCGCGAACAGATGAAAGCGGGCAAGAGCAATCAAGAGATCATAGCCTTTATGACCGAGCGCTACGGCGATTTCGTGCTTTTCCGTCCGCCCGTTAAAGCAACCACGTACCTGCTCTGGTTCGGCCCTTTTTTGCTCCTCGCCGCAGGCATCTTTGTACAGCTTCGCTATCTTAAAAAGCGCCGTGAGAGAGTTCTGGACAAACCGCTTTCGGAAGCCGAGCGCAAGCGCGTCGAAGCGCTGCTCAGCGACGGTTAAAAGGTGACGACCCCGTGATGAGTTTCTGGATATTCGCTGGCTTGATGACGGTGATGGCGCTCTGCTACGTCCTGCCGCCGCTCTTGCAGCGCGTCGAGCGGAAAGATGATGAGCGCGAGCGCGCCAACGTCGCTATCTATCGCGACCAGTTCGCTGAACTTGAGCGCGACCTGCACGACGGTGTGCTGGATAAAGAGCAGTATGAGCAGGGCCGTCTTGAATTGCAGCGCAGGCTTTTGGAGGATGTCTCCCCGGCGCAGGGCGCACAAACGTCTACCGCAAGCTCCGCCCGGAGCGGGCGAGCGACTGCTTTGATTTTAGGGGGAATGATTCCGCTGCTGGCCGTTCTTCTTTACTCTCAAATAGGAACGCCGCAGGCTATCACGCAGGAATATCGGCAAGCTCTGCCGTCAGCGCAACCGGAAGAAGAAACGATGGCGGAGGCCCCCGCCCGCCAGCCCGGCGCGCCCTCACAACAAGAGATCGAACAGCGAGTGGCTAATCTGGCGGCGCGGCTCAAGGAGAATCCCGAAGATGTGCAAGGGTGGCTAATGCTCGCGCGCTCCTACTACAACTTTAAACGCTACCGTGAAGCGAGTGATGCTTACGCGCGTGCAGTAGCGCTCTCCGGCAACGACGCAGGGCTGTGGGCCGACTACGCGGAGACTCTGGCTCTGGCAAACAATTCTCAATTGCAAGGCCAACCGCTCGAACTGATAAACAGGGCGTTGCAGCTAGACCCCAACAACCAGAAGGCGCTCTGGCTGGCAGGCAACGCCGCATTTCAAACAAGGGATTTCCAGCAGGCCATCTCTTACTGGGAAAAACTCAGGAAGTTGCTGCCCGAAGGCTCAGAGGGCGCGCAGTCTGTCTCAGCCGTCATTGAAGAAGCGCGAACGCAACTCTCCACTAAATGAGGTGGCCGCTTTGCAGCGCGGAGAGTTTTCCTCAACTAAAACCTTGAATCAATTCTTCACTGTCGCAACGCGTTAGCCTGACGCTTAAGATAGCAACGGCTTCGATAATCGGCGCGGCCTGCAATCATCTTCTCAAGAAAGTGATTGCAGGCCGTTGAATTTTTTGCTCGCTTATTCCAACGCCGTCCTCGTCTAAAAATAAAGCTTGTAAGAGACTCGTAAAGCTTGATAAGGTGTCAGCACTTTTTTCATCCACGGGTCTTGAGAAAATAATCGGCGCTTTCGCTCGGAGGGCGGCGTTGCTGGCTCTTTAAGTCTCGCCGCAAGCTTCCGCCCAGTAGAGTTTCATCACCCTACGCTTTGATGACTCCCGCAGGTCACAGGCAAGCCACACGCGCGGCGATGTGTACAACGAAAAGATTAACGGCGACAGCTTTCGTGCTTAACACAGCAGCGTTGTCCCTGCTCGTTATCTTCGCCGCCAAGACAGCGCGGGCGCAGGAAACACCGACACCGACGCCAACGCCCGCACCGGCATCGTCGCCAACGCCGTCTCCGACCTTAGCGCCGACGCCCACTGCCGTAGCCACGCCAGCCGAGCGGCCACTCCTGAAAACAATCAAGCTCAACGTTCAGTATGGCAGCAAAGTGCCGGTCGCGCGGAAAAGCTTTTACCTCTCGCGACTGCCTTTCAATCTGGACGAGTTGCAACAAAAGCTCGGCAATCTTCCCTCGCACAAAGACTATCTGCGCAGGGTGAGCGGACAGGGCTTGAGCGAAGAGTTGGTTGCGGAATTTATACGCGAGTGGCTCGAACGATACAGGTGCGAAACCGTTTATTGTCAATTCATCACGCGCGAGGATGTCGCGCGCATACGTCTCTTTCAGGAAGCTTACAAACGGGCCAGCGGAGTCTTTAAGAACGCACGCGATGAAGACGGCGCGGAGACGGCGTTGAAGTGGCTACCCAACTTTCTGCCGCGTGAAATCACGACCGGCTATTTCGACCTCAAGATGGATTGGGTCAAGCGTGCCCTCGCCCTGATGGAGGCGGGCAGCATTGGCGCTGAGAGAAATTCTATTCGCGCCGTGATGACAGACCGTAAGGGCGAAGCCTACATTACAGAAATCGCTCCGGGCGCAACCTACTACATCTCGAACCTCGTTCCGATTGAGGACGGTAAAGACTGCTTTCTGTGGAATACAAAGAAAGAGGTCAAGGTCGGGCCGGGCGTGGAAGTCGGCGTCATTCTCGGCCCAAACACAAAAGCGAAGGAGGTCAGGGGAGCAAACGCGGCTGCTTTGACCTTTACCTGCGCGCCGCCGAAGTGAACCGGCGGCGAAGAGCCTTTGATTCACTGGCGAGAGGGAAACAATCGCAGTGAGGCAGACTGAGCCTAATCGTCATCCAACGAGACGCCATCTCGTGGCGCTGGCGGTCTTCGCTGTGCTCGTCGGCATCGCGTTCGTCTATCCGCACACAGCCTCGATTGCTAACGGCGGCGCAGCCCTCCAACAGCAGAGGCGCAGGCGCACACCGAGCACCGGCGGGCGCAGGCAGCCGCAAACGTCGCGTCGGGGCGGCATTAACTATTCCCGTTTTTTGCACGACAACAATCACGTCAAGTACGATAGGGCCAATCGCGCTAATTGTAGTAGCTGCCACACGCTCGCTTCGCCCTTGCAATATGACATCAAGGATTACCCGGATCATCCCGCCTGCCTCAATTGCCATCGCCAGCAATTCTTCACGGGCGCGCGGCCACCAATCTGCACCATCTGCCATAAAGTCTCGTCGCCGCGCGATGCTCGTCGCCACGGTTTTCCAAGACCGGGCAGTGACGTGACCAGAGAGTTTCCCGGTCGCTTTCCGCACGGGCTGCATCAGGACTTGCTGGCGCTTGAGCGCCCTTCGCGCGAACTCTTTGGAGAGGTGCGGCTCATGCGCGCTTCGTTCAGTCAAAGCAGCGCTGATGCCGAAAGACAGGAGAACTGTGCGACGTGCCACGCGTCTTACGACAAGGCGAAGAAGGGCGAAGAGGGTTTCTTCCCCGGCGCTGGATGGCCCGACAACATGCTGACGGGCGTTGGCACGTTCCGGAAGATTCCAGACGGGCGCGAAGGACACAGAACTTGCTTCGTCTGCCACGCAAGCTCCGAGAAAGGCTGGAAGTCGCCGAGTCCGGTCGCCAATGATTGCGCCGGATGCCATAGCAAGGCCGCGCCGCCCGGTCAGCCTCCTGCGCGGCAGAGCACATCAATAGCGGACATGAGAGCGACGCTCACCGAAGCTCCGCCGATGAAGGTTTCGTTTACAAGCGTGCTCTTGCCGCCGCGCAAAATTCTCACTTTTCAACACGACGGCGGCGGCGCGGGAGGCAGTCACAAGGAAGGCTGCACCACCTGCCACGTCAATATCACGCAGGAGCAGACGCTCATCGTCAAGCCCGACGTTCCGATTTCTTCATGCGCCCTCTGCCATATCGCGGGCGGTAAGAAATCTTCATTGAAGAAAGGTACTGATACGACCATCACGTCTGAGATGGAAGCATGGGTGAGCAGCAAGAAGGCTTGTATTAGTTGCCACACAATCGAGATCGGCAGCCGCCCGCCGCCGTGCAGCCATTATTACGTGGACAAGCGCGTGCCCCCTGCGGGGCTACAGTGCAGGTAGATTTGAAAGCGCGTGCGAGAGTCTAATTCACAATTAGAACAACAGGCGGGCGAGCGCGACAAGAGCGCCCGGCGACAATACTTGTCGTTAGCCTTTCTGCTCTTAACGACGAGCGCCTTGCTGTTAGTGATGATGCTCGGCGCGCGTGCCGCAGGCGAAAGAGATGCTTCGTCGTCAAATTCAAACGCAGCGTTCAGCGCCGGGCCAAGAGCGTTCGGCAGAGAGCCGCAGGACTATTCAAAGTTTTCGCACACGAGTCCGGGCGATCACGCAGGTTTCAGCAACCCTGCGAATTGCGCCAACTGCCACCCGCGTAACGGCACTGCGGCGCAGCCGACTTTTCCCGGACATCAAGCCTGCGACGGATGCCACATGGCCCAGTTCACCAGCCCCAGCATACCCATGTGCACGATCTGCCACGTCAACGATCTGGGCAACCCCCGCCCGGCGCTCAAGGGCTTTCCCGGCCTCGGCAGTTTTCGTGTCTCCTTTGACCATCAGCAGCACGTCAGCGCGGGAGCAAACTGCGCTGGTTGTCATAAGCCAGCGCGGCGCGGAGTGGCGCTCACGATTCCCGCCAGCCTGAGCGCGCACACGCAATGCTACACGTGCCATTCGCCCGGCCTCTCGGCGTCGAACCTTTCATCCTGCGGCGTGTGTCACAGTATTGGCGGCTACAATCGCACGCCCGCTACGGGTCGTGCCTTCAGCTTTAGCTTTAGCCACGCCACACACGGCCCCCGCCAGCGCTTAGGTTGTACGGACTGCCACATCGTCAGGGCCGGATTGCCGCAATCGAGACAGGTCTCATCGCCCGCCGCCTTCCAGCACTTCCCTCGCAGCCGCGCGCAAAGCTGCCTGACCTGCCACAACGGCAAACGCGCTTTCGGCGAGGCAGACTTCGGCGACTGCAAGAAATGCCACAAGGGTACAACTTTCCGCATGGGCGCTTGAGAACGTGACAGAAGGTTTCACGCAAAGCCGCAAAGACGCACAAGAAAACCCTCAGGAGCATAGAACTATAGACCTGACTGTTTTTACGTCTTTCTTTTTACGCATCTTTGCGGCTTTGCGTGAAATGGTTTTTCGTCTCCTCCTGTCAATCTCTGCCGCAGCCGCATTTATCTGGAAAAAGTTTGACAAGCATGATGCCCCTCACTATCATTTCGGTGCAAGGCAAGCTCTCCATCTGAATTTGTTGCTGTGCGTCACAGAGCTTAACGGCAAGCCCCGGCGCTCCTCTTGAAACGCCACGCGGACGGACTCGACCCAGTCCCGTTTACTGAAGGACGACCTACTATGAAATTAAAAATCGTTTCAACCACAATTTTGAGTTTCCTGCTGCTCAGTTTCGCCTGCAACAGCGCTTCTGACCGGACGGCGGCGCTCGTCAACCCGACGCCATCGCCAACGACGAGCAATGTGTCTAATACGACGACGACAAACACAGCCAACGCCAACACGGCTAACACCAACACGTCAGCGGCGACCACGGCAGCAACGAGCAGCAGCACCACGGCGCACGCGGTTGACATAGACGGCAACGTCATTCCAGACGAAAGCGCCGTCCAGCCTTTAAAGCCGATCATTCTGGCGAAAGACAGCGAGTCCAAAGACGGCGAGTTGAAAAGGGAGGCGGCCTTCGATCACGTCAAGCACAGCACCGACCCGAACTACAGTGTTGACGGCAAGACAATCGCCGGTTGCGCCGACTGTCATCACACGGATCAGCCCAAGGCTCCGGCGGGACAGGAATACCTCAAGAAGTTTGAGCGCAAAGAGATTTTGACGACCGCCGAGTTGGAGAAATCCAAGCAGCCCGTGAAGTCTTGCCGCGTTTGCCATCTACAGGGGTCAGCCGAGCCGACCGACGAATATCCGCCCGACAGCATCACTTATGCAAAGGAGACGGGCAAGGTCGCCACGAAAGATAAGATTACCAACGAAGAGGCGTATCACCTGAACTGCAACACCTGTCACGACGCGGCCAGAAAACGCGCTCCGAAATCTCCGCAAGCCTGCGCCGATTGTCACGTACAGAAGAAGGTCTAAATACTAACTTGAAATCATGAGACCGCGACGCTTTATCCGAGAAGAGGCGTTCAATTTGCTCTTGATGCCTTCCCTTAGAGCGTCGCGGTCTTAAGTTTCTCAGCAAACCCGATGACACGAACAGCAATGCGAGTATTCACTTTATCATTAGCGCTCTTAGCCCTCTACACACTCTCGGCCTGCACTTCCAACGAGCAGAGATCATCCAACCAAACGGCAACCAACACGACCACGTCCAGCACAACGACAACCGCGCCGCCGACGCAGACGACTAACACAGCGAAAGCCAACGAAGATTTAGCCATTGCGCCCGCGCACGGCGGCACTGCTCCGCCCGCCGCTTCAAATTCATCTTCAGCCCCCGCCAATTCTTCCGCGAGCGAGCCGACCGGCATTGATACTTCGAAGCTCGACGCGAAGGTCGAGCAGGCGGAGGCGAAAGCGAAGGCGAAGAATGCGACGCAGGCCGACAAGCTCGCGGCAGCAGCAGCCTACATGGAGCGCGCAGACGTGTTTATGAACGCCGGGAATCCCTCGCTCTACAAGTATGCGCTCCGCGATTATCGCCGCACGCTACGCTATCAACCTGATAACGAGAAAGCCCGCGCCAGCGTGAAGACCATTGAGGATATTTATACGTACTCGGTGAAGCGTCCGATTCCCGAACTCGGCAACGAACCCTGATGAGCGGAGACTGAGACAGTACCCGCCCGGCTTCACTTGTTCTTCTTCTCTTTCTTCACGTCGTTAAAGAAGATGTGAAAGACCAGAAATAGTCCTGAGAGGGCTGCGATGAGAAAAAAGATGATAGCGATGCCGGGATAGCCGAAGATTTGAAACGATGTCTCGACCCTCATCAGCAGCGCTGCTCCGACAATCAGCGCCGCCAGCACCAATCCCATCGTGATGCGGTTGGCAATCTTCTGAAAGCCCTCCATCAACTGCATCTCGTCAATGGCGTCCACCTTAATCTCGACTTCGTTGTTGGCGATGGCGTCGAGAAAGCGATTGACGCGCGCCGGAAGCTTCTCGACGAAGCCTTTTGTCTCAAGCAGCGTGCTAAAGAGATTGCCGGGCGATAGGCTCTTGAGCATACGCTCTTGCAGCATCTCGGTCGCGTTCCGACGAATCGAAGCGTTCGGGTCAAAGGCCGGGTCGAGCGTGTGTACGACCTGATCCAGATTGAGCAGGGTCTTGGCGATCATCGTAAACTCTGCCGGCAGACGAAAGCCCGTCTCGCCGGAGATGCGCGTAATCTCAAGGACGACGCGACCGGAGTTGATGTTTTCGAGGCTCGCGCCGTGATGCTGCGAGACGAGGTCTTTAATCTGCTGTGTAAAACTCTTTTCTTCAAAGCTCTCCTTCGGCTCGCCCATCTTAACTGTCAGTTCGCTGACCTCATCGCCGCGCCCTTCGCTGATGGCGAGCAGCAGTTGCAGCAGATTCTCCTGAAAGCGCGGCGTCAGCCTCCCGACCATTCCCAAATCGAGCAACGCTATCCGCTCGTCGTCCGTCAGAAAGACGTTGCCGGGATGCGGGTCTGCGTGAAAGATGCCGTCAACCAGCATCTGCTTGAGATAGGCGCGGAAGAAATGTTCGGCCAGCCCATAGCCGTCAATGTCCATCCGCGCCAGCGGGCTTAAGGAGGTGATTTTCTTGCCTGGAACGAAATCCATCGTCAGCACGCGCGAGGTCGTGTAATCGTCAATCGGCGAGGGCAGGGTGAGACGTTCAAACTCGCGCAGGTTACGCGCGAAGGTGACGAGGTGGCGAGCTTCCTGCCTGTAATCAAGCTCGCGCAGCAGACTCTTACGCAACTCCGTCAGGATGCCGCCAAACTCGTAGCGCTTTCCCATCTCCGTATGGCTGTCAAGAAACTCTGCCAGCTCCATCAGAATTTCTAAATCTTTAACGATGACCTCGCGTATGCCCGGACGCTGCACCTTGACGACGACCGCGCGCCCATCGCGCATTGTTGCGCGATGCACCTGTCCGAGCGAGGCCGCGGCCAGGGGTGTCGCGTCGAATTCGGCGAAGGCTTTCGAGAGACGCACGCCCAGTTCCTCTGTCACTATCTCTTCGACCTCGCCGAAGGAGAACGGCTCGACATCGTCTTGCAGGCGTGCCAGCGCATCAAGATAAGGAACGGGCAGCAAATCTGCGCGAGTCGAGAGCAGTTGGGCCAACTTAACGAAGGTCGGACCCATCTTCTCCAAATCCTTCGACAAATCTTCGGCTTCCGGCGCGTCGGCCACCTGTACTACGTCGCTCTTTTCGTCGAGCGCATCTTCCAGCCCCGCTTGCTTGACCAGATCAGAGCGCCCGTACTTCATAAACAGCCAGGCGATGTCTTTGTAACGCTTCAGGGATTCGGGTTTCAGCGAGATTCCCATGCTCACCTCTTCTGATAAATTCGTCGGGCGCTCACTTTTCGCCGCTCAACGTTCATTGATAACCGTCAGCGGCCACGTCAATCCGATGACGCCTGCTGCCGACAATGGATTCTACACCAGCCGACGACGTTTCGAGTGCGAATCGGAAGACACAAGCGCCTTATCTCCGTAATAATAAAGCACGAAGCGGCTGAAAGTCGGCAATTTCAACTCAAGGCGGCAAGCCTCTTCGTCGTTCTCCGAAGCAGAGCGCGAATCGCCGGAAAGGCAGGCGCGGGTCACTCGTGTATAATGCGGCGCAAGAGTCAAAGGAATCTCTGCTCCCGCGATGAGCAGGCGACGAAGACTTGTTTATGACGCTTCCCACGGGAACGCAGCTTGGCCGTTACGAAATTCGCTCTCCCATCGGCGCGGGCGGAATGGGCGAAGTCTATCTGGGTCACGACGCATCGCTTGACCGCCTCGTCGCCATCAAGCTTTTGCCCCGGCAGTTTACAGCCGACGAAGACCGCCTGCGCCGCTTCAAGCAGGAAGCGCGTGCGACCTCTGCGCTCAATCACCCAAACATCCTGACCATCTTTGAAATCGGCGAGGCGGACGGCGCACACTACATCGCCACGGAATTCATTGACGGCAAGACCCTGCGCGAGCACATGCTCAGCACACAGATGAAGCTGGAAGAGGTGCTGGAAATCGGTATAGAGGTCGCAAGCGCGCTCGCCGCCGCACACGAAGCAGGGATAGTTCATCGCGACGTGAAGCCGGAAAACATCATGCTCCGCAAGGACGGCTACGTTAAAGTCTTAGACTTCGGGCTGGCTAAACTCTCAGAGCAGCAGCCCAGCCACAGCCCTCAGGCAGAGACGCTACTTGGAAGCCACACAGACCCCGGCATAGTGCTCGGCACGGTCACTTATATGTCGCCCGAACAGGCGCGCGGCTACAAGGTTGACGGGCGCACGGACATCTTCAGCCTCGGCATCGTGCTCTATGAAATGATAACGGGCCGCGCGCCCTTTACCGGCCCGACGGCGTCCGATGTCATCGTCTCGATTCTAGACCGCGAACCGCCGCCGCTCACCCTTCACCTGCCGAATATCCTCCCCGAAATGCAGCGCATTATCAGTAAAGCTCTGGCGAAAGACTTGGAGCAGCGTTACCAGACTATCAAGGATTTGCAGATTGACTTGCGCCGTCTGCGGCAGCGCGTTGAATTCGAGGCCGAGATGCAACGGACAACGATGGCTGTGCCCGTCGCCACAACGCCACAACAAAGCCTCTCGCCACAGGAGAATGCCACGGTCATCACAACGGCTGCGCCCGCTTCGCAACCTGAATCCGAGCAGGCCACCATCAGGCTGGACCCCAACCAGCCATCCAAGCCCGTCATGGTGCACGTCCTCTTCATGGACGTGGTCGGCTTCTCAAGGCTTCCGATGAACCGTCAGCAACAACTCTTACATCAATTGCAGGAGATTGTCAGCGGGACAAACGAATTTCGTGAAGCGAAGCTGAACAATCAACTCATCAGCCGCGCCGCCGGAGACGGCATGGCGCTCGTCTTCTTCGACGACCCAGCCTCGCCCGTCCGCTGCGCGCTGCAAATCAGCCGCGCCCTGCTGGGCCACACCGCAGACATTCCGCTGCGCATGGGCATCAATACCGGCCCGGTCTTTCGCATCATCAATACCGCCGGAGAGCGCGACGTGGTCGGGGCTGGCATCAACATGGCCCAGCGCGTTATGGATTGCGGCGACGCGGGCCACATCCTTATCTCCAAGACGGTCGCAGACATCCTGCGCGAGTTTGGCGAGAGCGAAGAACAGTTGGACGACCTCGGCGAAGCCACCGTCAAGCACGACGTAAAGGTTCACATCTTCAACCTCTACACATCAGAGCTTGGCAATTCGCAGCGCCCATCAAAGCTGCCCAGCCCTTCCGTCGCTGAAAAGACCGCGACGCACAAAGACTCGCTCGCCGTCCTGCCGCTCGTCAATGCCAGCACAGACGAAGGCGCGGAGTATCTCTCCGACGGCATCACAGAGAGCATCATCAACAACCTCTCGCAACTGCCGCAACTGAAAGTCATGGCCCGCCACACGGTCTTTCGCTACAAAGGCCGCGAGGTTGACCCGCAGGAGATTAAACGCGACCTCGGCGTGCAGAAAGTGATGATGGGCCGTGTGCAGATGTTCGGCGATAATCTGATTATCAAGATTGAGTTGATAGACCTCATTGACGGCTCGCAACTTTGGGGCGACAGCTACAAGCGCAAGTCTTCCGACATCTTCGAGCTACAGGACGAGATTTCCAAAGAGATTTCCGACAAGCTGAAGATTAAGCTCAGCGGCGAAGAGAAAAAGTTGCTGACCAAGCGTTACACGGAAAACACAGAAGCCTACAAGCTCTACCTGAAGGGCCGCTACTGCCTCAGCAAGCTGACCAAAGAAGGCATCCGCAAGGGCATCGAAAAGTTTCAGGAGGCGATTGACCAGGACCCCTCTTACGCGCTGGCTTACGCCGGGTTGGCAAACGCCTACTACGTTCAATCATCCAACTACCTGCCACCCAAAGAAGCCATGCCGAAGGCGAAAGCAGCCGCCGAGCGAGCTTTGGAGATGGACGACACGCTGGCCGAAGCACACGCATCGCTCGCGCTCGTCAAAGCCTTTTACGAATGGGACTGGGCCGGAGCAGAGACGGAATACCAACGTGCTATCGAACTCAATCCCGGTTACGCATCGGCGCACCACTGGTACGGTTGGTATCTGGCTCTCGTCGGAAGATTAGACGAAGCCATCGCGCAGATTAAAAAAGCGGACGAGCTAGACCCGCTCTCGCTTGAGATTAACTCCGATCTGGGCTTGTCCTTCTTCTTCGCTGGACAGTACGAGCGGGCGCTCGAACAATTCCAGAAGGCGCTCGAAGAAGAACCCGATTCAATCTGGACGCGCTTTTTCCTCGGCTGGTCGTTCGGGCAGATGGGCCAACTTGAGAAGGCCGTCGCCGAATATAAAAAGGCTCGACAATTGGACGAATCCCCTTTGATTATCGCCGCCCTCGGCCACGCCTACGCGCTGCTGGGCCGCTACGACGAAGCGCAGGACGCACTTGATGAGATGAAGGAACTCTCCACGCGCCGCCACATCTCGCCCTATCTGTTCACCATCATCTACGTTGCGCTTGGCGATTACGACCGCGCCTTCGCCGAACTGGAAAAGGACTACGAGAATCGCTCTGAAGCCCTCGCCTGGCTCAAGGTTGACCCACGCCTAGACCCTCTGCGTTCAGACCCGCGCTTTACGGATTTGCAGCGTCGCGTTGGCCTTCCCACGTGAAGGGCGCGCTGCGGGAGCGAGCTACTTTCTTTTCAGTCGAATCTCAAAGAGTTTGGGCCAGCGCTTGCCGGTGACGAAGAGGCGGTCTTCTTTTTCATCGTAGGCGATGCCGTTAAGCACGTTGTCCGTGTCGTTCTCGACATCGGGCGGGCGGAGTCCTGAGAGGTCAATCCAGCCGAGGATTTTTCCGTTGGCCGGGTCAATCCGCACGATGCGTTCCGAATGCCAGATGTTGGCGTAGATTTCGCCCTTGATGTATTCAAGCTCGTTGATGTCCATTAAGGGTTGAGCGCCGTCGAGGACGCTAATGGTGCGCACTGGCAAAAAAGTGTTCGGGTCGAGAAAGCGTAGCTGGCTTGTGCCGTCGCTCATAATTAGCAGCTTGCCGTCGTGGGTCAGCCCCCAGCCTTCGCCGCCGTGATGAAATTCACCCTCCACCTTGAAGCTCTTCAGGTCGTAGATGAAACACTTGTGTGATTGCCAGGTGAGTTGATAAATCTTGTCCTGAAGGATGGCTATGCCTTCGGCGAAGTATTCTGTGGGGACGTTATACTTCTTCTTCACCTTCCCTGTCTTCAATTCGACCCGGCGCAATGTTGAAGTGCCGTGATGCCCTGTGCTTTCGTATAAATGGCCGTCGTGGAAAGCGAGACCCTGCGTGAAAGCCTTCGGGTCGTGCGGCCAGGTGTTGACGACTTCGTAGGTATAGACGGGGATGTCGGATGTTCCCGGCGCAGCTTCGTCCTGCCGGTGCGAGACGGACGACGCGGCTCTTGAATTAACGGTCTGGGCGGATTTAGCCTGCACAGTCTCTCTGCTAATCGCGCCGGGACCTGATTCACCGCAGGCTAGAAATGGGGAGATGACTGCCAGCGACAAAGCGCCAAGTGAAAGGCGTCGCATAGATTTTCTCGTACGTCGTGTCGCCCCGATTAACACCTCTTCTTATTTGGTGGCGCGTTCCGGCGCTGCCTGTGTGCTGCTGCGGGCCAGTGCGCGATCAATCGCCGCGCGCAGGGCTTCGGCAGTCAAATCGCGAAGTCGCACTCCGTTGACGAAGATAGAAGGCGTGGAATCGACGCCGTATTGCTCGCCGTCTTCAACGTCGTGCTCGACCTCTGCGGCATACTCGCCGCTGTCCAGCGCAGCGTTGAAGCGCGCCGTGTCGAGTCCGAGGGCTGCCGCATACTTTTTCAACGAAGGCACGTCGAGCGCCGATTGATTCTTAAAGAGCAGGGCGATGTACTCGAAGAATTTGCCCTGAGCATTAGAGGCAGCGGCGGCTTCAGCCGCCTTGCGTGCCTGTGCGTGCTGCGGCAGCGGGAAATCGCGCACGACAAGGCGCACGCGATTACCGTAAGCCTTGATGGTCTCGTCAACCATCGGGTGCGTCGCGGCGCAAGACGGGCATTGAAAGTCTGTGAAGACGACGACCGTCACGGGCGCATTCTTTTCGCCGCGCGCCGGATCATCGTCCGCGCTGACGGCCTGCACGGGCGGCTCCGGCTCTGTCAGCAACACTTGCAAGCTCGCACCCGAACGCAAGCGCTGATTCAACTCAAAGACTGCACGACGCTGCTCCTGCTGCAAGAGAAATTTTGAAATCTGCTCGCGTAGAGACGCAAGGTCGCCCTGTATGCGCCCCTTGTTCTCCTCATAAAACTTTGCCACGTCGGCATCGGTCGGCTGTTTGACTTTCGCCGCCACCTCGGTGCGAAAGAGTTCATCCGCCGTCACGTTGCGCTTCTTTGCCTCGGCTGTCAGAAGGGTTTCGTAAATCTTATAGTTGAGCGCGGCCAACTCGTCGGCGTAGATTTCCATGCGCCGCTTGTAGACGTATGGTTTGAGCCGCTCTTCCAGGAATCCTTTGGTGATCGTGCGGCCACCGACCGTTGCCAGTACGGTCGTGGGCGTCAGGTTCGCCGCGTTCGGGTCAGCGCTCGTCGTCACGGTCGTCGTCAGACGCAGGCGTGTGACCACCTCGCCGACCGCCTTCTGCACGCTCTGCTGTCGCAGGTATTCTTCTACCTGCGGGCGGACGCTGTTGAAATCAGCCGAGCCTATCTGCGCGCGGTTGGCGTCAAAGAAAGCTTTCATCTCGGCTTCGGTCGGCGGCTTAATGCGAGAGTTCACTTCCGCGTCGAGCAGTTGTTGGAGCGTCACCTTGCGTTTTTTCGCTTCGGCTTCGAGCAGATATGTCCCTATCTGGTCTTCGAGCGCCGTGCGCCGCATCTCCTCTACCTCTTTATCAAACGATTCGACCGTCTCACGCACCTTCGGGTCAAGGTCTGCCAGCATGATGGGCTGGCCGTTGATAAGCGCCAGCGTTCCGGCTGGCGGCGCGGGCGTCGGCTGCGGCTTGGCCGCTACTGTCGGTGTCGGCGTGGGCTTGGCCGTTGGAGCAGTCGGCTTCGCCGGAGTTTTTGGCTTTGGTTTAGACTTCGGAGTTTGCGCCGAGACTGCGATGGTGAGAAGAAAGACGCCGACACTTGCGGCAATTAACGCTTTTCCGTGATTCATTAAAACTCTCTTTCCAAATCACACTAACAAAATAGCCAGCAGCGAGGATGATATTGGATATGTCCGCCGAATTACAAACGGAGAGAGGCAGAAGATGCGTAGGCTAAAGAGACCGGGGCGACGCCGAGAGAAAATAAGACGAGTAAGAGATGGAGACGAAGCGAAGCCGGTTTTTATTCCGCGTCAGCCCTAGTCATAAGCCTAACGTATACGGCGATCAAGAACCGTGCTGGCGCGGTCTAAGATTTCTCGCATTCGTTCCTCGCGCCACGGTTTTGTTTCAAAGAGATGGATGATGCCAGTGCTGACCTCTTCCAGAACATCGCCGACAGATACCTGCCCTGTCAGCAGGATACGAAAACTTTCGGGGCACATGGCGGCTGCTTCGCGCAGAAACTCAGTGCCGTCGATTTCGGGCAT
This sequence comes from Pyrinomonadaceae bacterium, assembly GCA_036387475.1. Classification (GTDB taxonomy): domain Bacteria; phylum Acidobacteriota; class Blastocatellia; order Pyrinomonadales; family Pyrinomonadaceae; genus DASVTR01. The sequence goes on from DASVTR010000024.1 coordinate 26,267, forward strand.
ACTCTGATCGCTGATGATTATTTCGGCGCTGCACTCTGCAAGCACGCGCCGCGCCTCACTGAGCGTCGCAGCAGTTCGCACATCATATTGATCGCTGAACATCTCTCGAAATACATCAAGGAGACTTGCTTCATCGTCAAAATAAAAGACAGTTCGCTGCATACTTCTACTTCCCAGCCGTAGCTTCTGTGCCGCACGCACTGTTTTTATCGCAAAAGAGAAACATCCGCCCCGACGGCGGCGCAGTCACACTCTTTCAAATCAACTGGGCTTTGAATTGTCTGCTGGTTGAAATACTCGGCTGGGCGCTCGACTGTTGCGAGGTCATATCAACACAGCTAGGCAAAAATCCTTGAGAGGATGGCCGGAATTATAAATGAGTCTTGAATTAAGTCAAATTAAATCCTGTTAGTAATTTTCATTACTATGACTCTGCGCTGCTTTCATTATCGCCGCCCGCTGCGAGCTTGCGCACAGTCTCAACCGTGTCAATCTCCGCGACGGTCTTGTCATTACGCAAACGCAGGATGCGCGGAAAGCGCAGGGCGTAGCCGCTCTTATGCCGACGGGATTCCTGTACGCGGTCAAAGGTCACTTCGAGAATAATCTTTGGCTCGACAATGCGCACCTTGCCGTGCGCGAATTCCTGCACGGTGTGTGCGCGAAACCACTCGGTCAATTCCAGTAGCTCCGCATCCGTCAAACCCGAATAAGCCTTGCCGACGTTCAATAATTCTCCGTCTTCTTCCGAGCGCCGGACGGCGAAGGTGTAATCGGAGAGCAGGTGTCGGCGCTTGCCGTGGCCCACTTCAACGGACGTGACCACAACATCCAGCGTCGCCAGAGCGCGTTTGAGCTTTAACCACTCGCGCCCGCGCCTGCCGGGCTTGTAAGAGGAGCGCGGGTCTTTAATCATCAAGCCCTCGTTGCCACGCGCGCGTGCCGCGTCAAACTCTTCATCCAAAGCGGCGACATCGCTCACGCGCTTAGCAAGCGATAAGCGCAGAGTCTCTTCGTTCGTCACAAGCTGTTCGAGCAAGCGACGGCGCTCACCGAGCGGCTCATCAATCAGTACGCGGCCATCAGCGTAGAGCAGATCGTAGGCGATGAAGACGATGGGCGTGGCGGCGAGCAATTCGGGGCTGACTGTCTTGCGGCCCAGTCGCTTCTGCAATTCGGCGAAGGGCAGAATCACAGGCCCGCGCGCCGGAACAATCTCGCCGTCGAGAATCGCGTCCGCCTGGAGCGCCTGAAGCGGCGCAATGAGTTCCGGGAAGCGGTGCGTGATGTCATCCATCGTCCGCGAAAAAAGCGCAACGCGCTTTCCCGCAGCTTCGACATGCCCTACGGCCCTGCCCTTCGTGTCAATTGCCGTTTGTTCGACTGGCTGCACGTGTGCCTGTGCGCGGATACCGTCAAATTTATCTTCAACGAAAAATTCTTCGGGCATCGTACGCGCAACATCGGACAGGTCAGCGGCGGCGGTGGCAAGCATAAACTTGAGCGGGTGAAAGAGGCGCATCGCAATCTCTTGCAACGCGCCGCGCCGTGCGCGCACGGCTGTCTCACCAATGTCGCCCATTAGCATGTTGGCATGCGCGACGCTCGCCAGCGGCTGCTCGAAGGCGCGAGCGATAGCGTCTTCCACCAGCCCTTCCTTCAGACCGATGCGCAGGTCGCCTGCCAGTAGCTTGACCAGATACTTTGCTTCGAGCGGGGTCGCGCGCTCAAGGCGGCTGGCGAGCAACGCCTGCTTATTCTTCTTTCCGCGCATCTCGCTCAAGCGCTCGATGAGCGTTTCAATTTCGGCGAGCGTTAAAACAGGCGGGCGCTCGTCGCGTATAATCTCTTTAACAGCTTCCTCCGCGACTTCGCCCGAATCGCCAAGCCGCACATAACGCGGTCGCAACTCTTCGACGCTAATGCCGGTCGCCATGCTCAACGCTTCGCGCAGGACGCTCGTGCCGACGTTGGTCGTGCGCGCGTCGCTCTGCGCGAATTGTTGTCCGGCAAAGTAACGTGCGGCGCGCTGTAAATCCGCATCCGTCAGGCTTCGCAGATAAGCGCCGAGCAGCGCAGCCTTCTCCAATTTCTTCGTCGTCGCCGCCACGCTTTCAGCCGTCAGAGCGAAATTCTCTAACAGGCCGCTCGTGGCCTGCTTGTTAATCTCCGTTCGTGAAGCGGTAGCCTTTTTTGTTCGTGCCATCTTTTAGAATCTTTGCTTGGTCATGCCTTCAATCGAAGACAACTTACAAATTCATCAAACTCGCCGGGACGCGCAACGCTTCATGCTCCGTCGGTGGGCCAAAGACTTCCGCGTGCAGTATGCGCGCGAGAATCTCAGCGCCGCGAACGACGCGCGGCCCCGGTCGGCTGAAATAAGAGGTCGCATCAACGGCCCACACCTCGCCGCTCTGCACGGCTGGCAAATCGCGCCAACCATCTGGTAAGCGCGCGTGCGGCAGTTGACGCAAAATATCCTCCTTGTAATAACCGCAGGGAATCATCACTATCACTTCGGGCGCGTATGCCTTAATCTCCTCAGCAGTGGTTGTGACAGATGGTTGGCCCACGCGCCCGAAAGCATGGTCGCCGCCAGCGATACTGACCTGCTCAGGAACCCAGTGGCCCGGCGCAAACGCAGGCTCCAGCCATTCGAGCATCAACGTACGCGGGCGATTCTCGATATGGGCGAGCGCATTCTTCAAGCGTTCCAACCGTGCTGCGAGTTCGGTCACAATTCTCTCGGCTTCCGCTTCTCTGTTCGTCAACTCGCCGACCATGCGTATGTTCATGAAAATGTCGCTGATTGTATTCGGCTCAAGCGAGACGACGCGCACGTCTGTCTCAAACATTCGCGCCGCACGCTCGACCGTCTTGTAGCTGACGGCGCAGACATCGCAGAGTTCCTGCGTCAGAATCAGGTCAGGCTTGAGCGCGTGCATTCTTTGCTCGTCGAGGTCATAGATTGAACCGTGTCCGTCCAACTGCGAGCGAACGGCATGGTCAATCTCCGCGCTCGACATCGTTTCGTGCGAGATGCGACTCGCCGTCAACACGGGCTTGCCCACCACTTCCGGCGGATAGTCGCACTCGTGTGTGATGCCGACGAGATTTTCCGTGAGCTTAAGCGCGCACACTATCTCCGTGGCGGAAGGCAACAGCGAGACGATGCGCGGCGATTGCTCAATCATAAAGAGGCGTCTTTTCTTTCTCGGAATTTTTTGAAGTCTGGCCGAACAGGTTCGCGTACGCGCTTCATTGCTGTCAAGAATCTTTCACGCCGGAGTCGAACGATAAACTTTTTGACAGCCGCGCCGCTGCGCGTTTACGCATCTTCCTTTTTCCTTTTTCTTTGAGCAGGGATACAATGAAAGCTCTACGGGCTGGCAGCTTTATGCGGGAGATTTCAGATAATGCAAGAGCAAGGCGCTGATGCGCGTTTTGAAGCGGTGATGGATCACATAGCGGTCGAATCTGTGGACTTGCGGCGAGACGTGGGCGAGTATGAGCGGATCGGCTTTCGTCTGGAAACGCTGTACGACGATTGGGCTATGCTGCGTGATGCGCGCGGCTTCGGTATCGCGTTGCTTGCGCCCGGCTCAAAGCATCCGCCGCACCTGGGCCTACGCGTCGAAACGCGCGAGCAGTTAGAAGCGGCAGCTTCGCGCGAAGGCCGTCCAATCAAAGAGCACCGCGACCGCTCCGTCTCTTTCTATACGAAAGGCGTGGGCGGGCGCGCCGTCGAAGTCATCTATTACCCGCCTGAGTACGCGATCGACAAAGCAACGCCGGAAAGCTGACGAGATTCAAACAAGTATGAAGAGAACCGTAAATTACGCGGTAGCCTGTCTGGCGTTGCTTGTCGTCGGGAGCATGTTGGCGATCTTCGCATTTTCCGGCGCACTGAAAGCGGAGGCAATTCCGGCGCGCGTCGAAGAAACGAAGCCGCCGCAGGTCAGCGAGATTCATGGTTATCGAGACTGGACGAAGGTGAATCCGCAGCCGGTCCCGATCACTTCTGAGCTTGTCGCTGCGCTCTGCCGCGCGCCGACGCCAATCAACATCGCGCACGACGCTCAGCGCAGTCCGCACGCGGGGAGACTAATTACCGTCTACGTCAACGAACTCGGACGGCAAGCGATGATGACCGAGCGGAATCCGCAGTTTGCGGTTGGCTCTGTTATCGTGAAAGAGAAGCTGCTGCCCGACAAAAAGGATGCGCCCGAATTGCTGACGGTGATGCTCAAGCGCGAACGCGGCTACAATCCTGCCAGCGGTGATTGGGAGTATATGGTCATCAACGGAGCGGGGACGAAGATTGAAGCGCGTGGGAAATTGGAAAACTGTCAGGGCTGTCACGTCTCAATGAAGGAGAGCGGTTTCGTCTATCGCAGCTACGCGCCAAGCGAAGTGCGAAGCAAGTGGCAATAGGCTTCACTCTGACTAGACCAAGTTTTCAGTTGGGCCATCAACTGCTCTTGCTTGACGCAGCCGAGAAGCGGCGCGTAAGATTTTTCTGAACTCCTCTTGATTTCCTTCGCCCCTGATTAAACGGGCCGACGCGCGCTCTGCGAGAGATTTCCGGGAAAGTAGCGATTGTATGTTCTATCTTTTCATCTTCGAGTTTCTGGGAACAACGGAACTGCTGGTTATCCTGGTGGTTGCCCTTGTCTTGTTTGGCCCGCGCAAGCTGCCGCAGATGAGCCGCAGTTTGGGAAAGAGCCTCGGGGAATTCAAGCGCGCTTCCGAGGAATTTAAGCAGACATGGGAACGTGAAGTCGCTCTGGAAAGCGTCGAAAAGGAGAGACAAATCGAACAGGCGATGCTGCCCCCGGACAATTCCATACTCGCTCCGACCGTCGGGCGTGAAAAGGGCGCGCCCACCAGAGACGCCGATTCGCAGGCGGAGGATGAGGAAAGCGTTTCGGCAGACGATGAGCCGCCAGACCATGTTGCTGATGCGACGATGCCCGACCAGCAAACTTCAATTGACGCGTCTACGCCTGCGCCGACACGCAAGCGCGACTGGCTCTAACGGAGTCTGGCTTGCCGCCCTTGCTGCCTCGAATGTCCACTCTCTTAGAATCACACTCAGCCGACAAAAGCCGCAAAGAAGAGCTTGGCGGCCAGATGTCTTTTCTGGATCATCTGGACGAATTGCGCCGCCGCGTGACACGCTCTATCGGCGTCATCTTCGTGCTGCTCATGGGCTGCTGGTTCGTCTCCGACCACATCTACAATTTTCTGGCCGTGCCGGTCAAAAAGGCTTTGGCCGAAGCGCAGCGGCGCGAGTTGCCGCTCGGCGGCCTGACCGGGAAGGAGACCATCCTGCCGCTCGGCTCTTTAAAGGAGAACGACGCTGGTCGCTATGTTTTTACGGAGACGACGAAGCTCGGCGCGAGCGTGATTCCGCCGGGCGTCAGCGTCGCGGCGCGGCTCTTGAAAGACAGTCAGGGACAACTCGGTCTTTTTACGGACGAAGCGCTTTACGCTGGCGCGATAGTGATTCCAAAAGGGGTGCGCCTGCCCTTTGACCCCAACGCTCAGCCGCAGGCGCTCGCGGGCGCAGACGATAAGCTGATTGTGACGACGGCGATGGAGCCTTTCTCGCTCTACATCAAAGTCTCGCTGTATGGCGCGATTGTTCTGGCCGTGCCTTTTCTGCTCTGGCAAATCTGGGCCTTCGTCAGCCCCGGCCTCTACCCGCACGAGCGCGCCTACGTGACGCCCTTTGTCCTGCTCTCGTCTATCTCGTTTCTGCTCGGCGGGGCTTTCGCTTATTACATAATTTTCCCTCCGGCGGCCACTTACCTGCTCGGCCTGGGGCAGGATTTCCGTCTGCTCCTGAAGGCAGACGACTACTTCGACTTTATCATTCTGGTGATGCTGGCGATGGGCGTCGTCTTTCAGATGCCGGCGATTTCCTACGTCCTGTCGCGCATCGGCATCATCACTGCGCGCTTTCTCTTGCGGACGTGGAAAACGGCTCTGGTCATCATTCTGATCGCGGCGGCGGTGCTCTCCCCGACCAGCGACATTCCCAACATGATGCTCTTTGCCGCCCCGATGATGCTCCTCTATATCATCTCAATCTTCATCGCCTGGATTTTCGGCAAACAACGTAAAAAAGTGATGAGTAATGAGTGATGAGTAATGAGTAAAAACAGCCTTCCACTCATCACTCATTACTCATCACTCATTACTTTCTTCCTGTTTTCAGGCAACTTTTGACCGTTTTCGGCGCATCTTGACTCTGTTCTGAGCTAGGCTCTACAATCGCCTGTCATAAAATCGGTCACGCCCGCAGGCGCTTTGACCTGACAGCTAAAAAGTTTGCTGAAGCGCTTCGGCTTCGCTGGTTTATCAAACAGATAGCGAAGGTTGTTATATCAGGTGTTTTGCCGTTGTCGGCTTTATCGTCCCGCAGATGTCAGAACTGGCTGCTGTCTCGAATCGCAGAAAGCGGTCTGCCCAATGCCAACCTTTTCTGCTGTTCGGTGTCAATCTTAGGGCAAGGTTCTGGAATTTTGGATAAGACCGACACTTTCAGATTTAAATAACCTGATGAAATAAGTAAAGGCAGAGACGCTGGCGCAAAACGGCAGCCGTCCAAGCAATTCCGAAGCAAGAGTTCCCTTTTCATTTAACAGGAGTAGTCTAATAGCTATGTTTACCCGAAATCTCGTGCGCCGTCTGGCGCTCTGCCTCTTCCTGCTGGCGCTGGCAATCCCCTCGGCCTGGGCGCAGGACGTGCAGGACAAACAGCGCAAGATTAAGAAAGAACCCCATAAAGCCTATAAAGAATGGCTGGAAAAGGATGTCGCCTACATAATCACGGATGAAGAGCGCAAGGCTTTCAAAAAGCTCGAAACCGACGAAGAGCGCGAGCAGTTTATTGAAGCTTTCTGGCGGCGACGCGACCCGGACCCGGATACAGACGAAAACGAATACAAGGAAGAGTATTACGAGCGCATCGCCTACGCCAACGAGCATTTCGCTTCCGGCATCCCCGGCTGGAAAACGGATCGCGGGCGCATCTACATCATGTACGGCAAGGCCGACGAAGTGGAGACGCATCCGACCGGCGGCAGCTATAATCGCCCCTCTTATCAGGGCGGCGGCTCGACCACGACCTACCCGTTTGAAATCTGGTTTTATCGTTACCTGCCAGGCATCGGCTCCGGCATCGAGATAGAGTTTGTAGACCCGACAGGCAGCGGCGAATATCGCATCGCTCGCTCGCCCGACGAAAAGGACGCGATGCTCAACATTCCCGGCGCGGGACTCACCCTCGCAGAGCAACTCGGACTTGCCAATAAAGCCGACAGAGTGCTCGGACGCGGCGGCCAGCATGGCTTTCAGCGCGCGCAGGACGGCCCTTTCGAGCGCCTACAACTCCTGGCCGATTTGCAACGCGCGCCGCAGGTTAAGTTCAGCGATTTGCAATCCGCCTTGGGCAGCGCCGGTCGCGGCGCAGTCGAAGACAATCCCTTAAACTTCGATTTGCGCATAGACTTTTTCCGCCAGTCTGACGAGCGCGTGGTGACGGCCATCACGGTTCAGACCGAAAACAAAGACCTCGTGTTCAAGGACAGCGGCGGGGTGCAGACCGCGCAGATGAACATTTTCGGTCGCATCACAGCCGTCTCCGGCAGACGCGCGGGCATCTTTGAAGACCCGGTTATCACGACGGCGACCGTCGCCGAACTAGCCGAGGCGCGGGATCGCAAGTCGGCTTACCAGAAGGCCGTCGCGCTGCCGCCCGGAACGTACAAGGTTGACGTGATCGTGCGCGACATCAACAGCGGCGCGACCGGCATCGTCAGCAAAGGATTCTCCGTTCCGAAGTATGACGCCAAACAGCTTTCGACCTCGACGCTTGTTTTGGCGGCGGTCTTAAGAGACATCAAAGACCAGGCAGCGGTCGGCATGTTCGTCATCGGCGACAAGAAAGTTATCCCGAACGTTTCGGGCAACTATCGTCGCGGCGAGCCGGTTGGCGTCTACATGCAGATTTACAACGCGGGCATTGACCAGACCACCCTGCGCCCGTCTGTAGATGTCGAGTACGTATTGTCGAAAGACGGCAAGGAACTCGGCAAGCAAGTCGAGGATTGGAGCGGGATGAGTGATTCCGGCCAACGCCTGACGCTTGCTCGGTTGATTGGAACTAACAATCTGACGCCGGGCAGCTACGAAGTCGCGCTTCGCGTCCGCGACCGCGTCTCCGGCCAAACGCTCACGCAGGCAGGCAAGTTTAACGTCACGCAATAAAGCACTCCCGCTAGAAAGAAGAAACGCGGGATGATGAAGACTATGCTCTTCATCATCCCGCGCTTTTCTTTTTGGTCACCCGCTTCTAGTTAGCTTCTCTTTCACCGCGACGAAGCGCGTTGACTAAGTGATGCGCGCGCCGCGTCGGCTCCGGCTGGCGATAGCCGCCGTCCGACTCAAGCGTCAATTGAATCGCGCCCGCAAGGTCAATCAGGTGTCCTGGCGAGACGTAGATGGGTTGAGTGCGCGTCTTTGTTCTGAGGGCCGCGCCCACCACTTCACCCTTATCAATCATCTCTGACCACTCCCCGCGCTCCGCTCCCGGCTCTTCAAACTTTCCGACGAGCACAGACTTTGCACACCCCAGCGCCGGGCGCTTTATCAGTAGCCCGACGTGACACGCGATGCCGACGCGACGCGGGTGGGCCAACCCCTGCCCGTCAAACATCACAGCATCCGGCTCAGTCTTTAACTTGGCCCAGGCTTCGAGCACTGACGGCGATTCGCGAAAAGAGAGCAGCCCCGGTACATACGGAAAGCGTGTCTCGCTCACGACACCCACTTCTTCAACCACTTCGAGCGAGGGCAGCCGTAGCACCACGATTCCGGCATACACGACTTCCGAAAATTTGTTGAAGGAAATGTCCGCCCCCGCAATCGTCTCAATCTTTCGCTCAAGCGGGACGAGCCGCACGCGCTCGCGCAGAGACTTCTGCAACTCCACGGCCTCACGCGGCGTCATCGTCCACTCATGCAACTGTTCGTAATGGGCCATCTCAGCTACGGAAGCCAGAAGTCAGGAGTCAGAAGCCAGAAGAAAAGAATGAAGGCGATGCTATTCAACCTGAACAGCCACGCTTTCATCCTTCATCTCTTCGCTTTCATCCTTTATCTCTTCGCCTTCATCCTCTCCTTTTCCCGGCGAAAAATCTATTAACCTGCTTGATGTTATCTCTGCGCCGTCGCGCAGGATGGAATGCACAAGCCAGCGCCCGTCGTCACGCGCAGGGTAATCCGTCCGGTGATGCGCGCCGCGAGATTCCTCACGCCAGAGAGCCGCGCGGGCAATCAGCGTAGCGACGGTCAGGAAATTTCTGGAAGCGAGAGAGAGCGGCGCACGTGCGATCTGCTCAAACTCTGCGAGCGCGCGTCTGACGGATTCGCGACTGCGTAGGATGCCGACGCGTTCCCACATCAAGCGCCGGACGCGCTTGCGTACGGCGAGCGCTATCTCTCCTGCCATGCTCAGGTTGTTTAATGTCGCCGCGTTTCCTTCGCCGGGCGCTTCGTAGTCATAAACCCTCGCGCTCTCACGCATAGAGTCCAGGGCGGCGGCGCGGCCTGCGCGAGCGCCGAAGACCAGGCCTTCGAGCAGCGAGTTTGAAGCGAGACGATTCGCGCCGTGCACTCCCGTGCAGGAAACTTCACCCGCCGCGTAGAGTCCGGGCAGGGTCGCGCGCCCGTCCAAATCTGTGCGCACGCCGCCCATGCAGTAATGCGAAGCGGGCGAGACGGGCAGCAAATCCTTCGTGATGTCCAGCCCATAGCGCAAACACGTTTCGTATATCTTCGGAAAGCGATTTCTGAGGTAACGCGCATCGAGCGCAGTCATGTCAAGGTAGACTGTTTTCGTCGCCGTCCGCTGCATCTCCGCGACAATCGAACGGCTAACGACATCACGCGGCGCGAGTTCCGCACGTTCATGATACCGCGTCATAAAACGCTTGCCGTCCATGTTGCGCAGCACGCCGCCCTCGCCGCGCATCGCTTCGGAGAGCAGAAAGCGCGGCGCATCCTTCAAGTTCAAAGCGGTCGGGTGAAACTGCACAAACTCCATGTCGGCGAGTTCCGCGCCCGCCGCGTAAGCCATCGCCATTCCGTCGCCGGTCGCAACGTTCGGATTCGTCGTGTGCAGGAAGACTTGCCCTGCGCCGCCCGAAGCCAGCACAACGGCGCGCGCGCGCAAACTTCTGGACGCACGCACCAAAGGGTCAAGATAACGTACGCCGCAGACGCGCCCACCTTCGACCAGCAGGCTTTCCGTCGCCGCGTGGGCCATGAAGGACAGCCCGCGTTCGGCTCGCGCTCTGGCAATCAATGCGCGCACGATCTCTCTTCCGGTCGAATCTCCGTGCGCGTGCAGGATACGACGGCGCGAATGAGCTGCTTCCTGCGTAAAGACCAGCCGCCCGCCCTCTCGGTCAAACTCCGTCCCCCACGCAATCAATTCCTGAATCAAACGTGGGCCATCTTCGACCATCACGCGCACTGCGCGCTCGTCGCAGAGGCCCGCCCCGGCATTGAGAGTGTCTTCCTCATGCAGCGCCACGCGGTCGTCTTCCGAGAGAGCGACGGCGATGCCGCCCTGCGCATATTCGGTATTGGATTCGTCTGTGCGGTCTTTGGTGAGAACGGTGACGTGTGCCCCGTGTTGGGCCAATTCGATGGCGGCGCGCAAGCCCGCGATGCCGCTGCCGATGACGATGAAATCCGTTTCGAGAGCCATTCAGTATTTGTGATTCCGACATTTTGATTCTAACAAGATAGAACTCACGCGGGCAATGTTGCAGGCGCGTTCGGCGGCGCGTTAGAATGTGCAGCGTAAACTTTCGCTTCTACCCCACCCGAAAATATTTGCAGGAGAAAGGGCGCGTCCCGTGTGTTTAATTTTAGGGACGGAGCTTTAGCTTCTTTGTTTCGCGCTTTGTGTGCGCCGAGGAGATTTCGCATGACAATCAAACGCCTGACTATTATCATGCTGTTCATTTCGCTCTTTAGCCCCGTGCTGGCACTCGCGCAGGAGAGAGGTAAAGCGCCGACTAAAGCTGTGAGTGCGGACAAGACTGCCGTGTTGCCACCAATCAATTACACAGAATTCAAGCTGAAGAACGGCCTACGCGTTATCTTTCACGAAGACCGCTCGACGCCGATTGTCGCCGTCAACGTCTGGTATCACGTCGGCTCGAAGAACGAAGTGCCCGGTCGCACGGGCTTTGCACACCTCTTCGAGCACATGATGTTTCAAGGCTCATTGCATCACGACAATGATTACTTCGTGCCCTTGCAGGAAGCGGGCGGAGTCCTCAACGGCTCGACCAACGCAGATCGCACAAACTACTGGGAAGTCGTCCCCTCAAACTTTCTGGAACTCGCGCTCTGGCTCGAAGCAGACCGGATGGGTTATCTGCTCGAAGCTTTGACGGAAAAGAAGCTTGCCAACCAGCGCGACGTGGTGAAAAACGAGAAGCGGCAAAACTACGACAATCGCCCCTACGGGCTTGTCGGAGCGCGTATCGCCGAGACGATGTATCCGCCCGATCATCCTTATCACTGGCTGACCATCGGCTCGCTCGACGATTTGACCGCCGCATCGAAAGAGGATGTCTCAGACTTTTTCCGCCGCTACTACACGCCGAATAACGCGAGCCTCGTCATCGCCGGAGACTTTAATCCGAAGGAAGCGCGTGCGTTGGTCGAAAAATATTTTGGGCCAATCAAGAGCGGGCCGGAAGTTGTGCGGCCAAACCCGAAGCAGCCCGTGCTCGATAAAGAGATGCGTGTGACGATGGACGACCGCGTCTCGCTGCCGCGCGTTTACATCAGCTGGCACAGCGCGCCGCAATGGAGTGCGGACGAAGCGGCGCTCGATACGCTCGCTTTCGTTCTGGCGGGCGGCAAGGGTTCGCGGCTCTACAAGTCTCTCGTCTACGAAAAGCAGATTGCGCAGGACGTGACGGCCTTCAACAATGCGCGCGAGATTGCCGGGCAGTTTCAAATCATCGCGACAGCCAAGCCCGGCAAGACGCTCGAAGAGTTAGAGCGAGCCATCAACGACGAGTTGGCGAAGATTAAGACACAGCCTCCGACCGCCGAAGAGATGGAGCGCGGCTACAACGCGCGCGAGGCTTCGTTTATCTATAGCATGCAAACCGTCGGCGGCTTCGGCGGCAAGAGTGACCAGTTAAACCAGTATGCCGTCTACACTGGCAAGCCCGATTATTTCCAGCAAGACCTCGAACGTTACCAGCGCGTGACGGCGGCGGATGTCACGGCGATGGCGAATAAATATCTGACGGACAAACGGCTTATCCTGACCGTCAGCCCGCGCGCGAAGGGCAAGCAGACGACGGGTGACCCCGTTCCGGCTGGCCCTGTCGGCGCGATGGCTTCTCCTTCGCAACAGACCGCCGGGCAACCTGCGCCCGTCGTGAGCGCGACGCCGACGGCGCGGCAGGTTGTGACGCCCGTTTCGCCTTTGACCCAGCCTGCGGGCGTGCAACCGCAAACCAAGACGGAAGCGTCCGCCACCGTTCCGGCGGGCGCAACGCCGCCAGCGACGACCGCTCAACGCACGGGCGAACCGGAAAAAGCGGACAAGTCAAAACTCGGCGGTCTCTACGTTCAGCCCGCGCCTCGGCCCGACCCTGCTTTTACGCTTCCGCAGTTGCAACGGCGCAAACTCTCCAATGGACTCGAAGTCCTGATTGTCGAGCAACACGAATTGCCGGTCGTCAACATGAGCCTTGTGCTAAAGACGGGCGGCGCGGCTGACCCGCCGGAGCGTTCGGGGCTGGCGAGTCTGACAGCCGCGCTGATTGACGAAGGAACAAAGACGCGTTCGGCGCTAGACATCTCGAACCAACTCTCAGCCATCGGCGCGAGCCTCAGCACAGGAGCAGACTGGGACTCTTCCGGCCTCAACCTGCTGACGCTGACCAAGCATCTTGACCGCGCGCTAGACATCTACGCGGATGTCATCACCAACCCGACCTTTCCAGATAGTGAGTTGAGCTTGCAACGCAACTCGCGTCTTGCTTCGCTCTTACAACGCCGCGACAATGCAGACGCTATCGCCGCGCTCGCCTATGCCTCGTTGCTCTATGGACGCAATCATCCATACGGGCGCTCCATCATCGGCGACGAGGCATCAGTCGCGGCTCTCAAAAACGAAGACGTGCGGCGCTTCTACAACACTTACTATCGTCCCAACAATGCGGCGCTCATCGTCGTCGGCGATGTTAAGCCGGACGCGCTCGTAATACAGCTTGAACGCTCCTTCGCCAACTGGAAAAGCGCTGATGTGCCCGCTGTTGCTGTCAGTGAGCCGCCCTCGCGCGAGCGCGCCAACATTTATCTGGTGGACAAACCCGGCGCGGCGCAGAGCGTAATTAACATTGGACAAATCGGCGTGCCGCGCTCGACACCCGATTTCTTTCCGTTGATAGTAATGAACACGCTGCTCGGCGGGCAATTTACCTCGCGCGTCAACCTGAATTTGAGAGAAGACAAAGGCTACACCTATGGCGCGCGTACGTCGTTTGATTTTCGTCGCGGGGCGGGGCCGTTTGCGGCCAGCGCGGGCGTGCAGACGGCTGTGACGAAAGAAGCCGTTGCCGAATTTCTGAAGGAGTTGCGCGGCATTCGCGGCGAAAGGCCTGTGACGCCCGCCGAGCTTGAGTTTTCCAAGCAGGCGATCATACGCGGTTTTCCGCGTGGCTTTGAAACGCCCGACCAGATTGCCGGACGCCTGGCGTCGGTCGTCGTCTACAATCTGCCGGACAGCTATTTCAACGACTACATCGCGCAGGTGCGCGCCGTTAAGCTGGAAGACGTAATGCGCGTCGCCAATAAATATCTAGACCCTTCGAAGATGGCGATTCTCGTCGTCGGCGACCGCAAAGTGATTGAACCGGGCCTGCGTCAGATTCCCGACATCGGCTCGTCGCTCGTGCTCGTTGATCCGGAAGGCCGCCCCATCGGAGGCGACGGCGGCAGCGTTGACACCGGCGCGCGACCGTAAATTAAACGATGAAGTAGGAACGATGAACGATGAATGAAAGACTTGCTCTTAACAGTTCATCGTTCATCGTTGCGGCGTTCATCGTTTACATCACCGGCTCATCCTTTTCGTCTTCCCATGAAGCGACTCTCGCTGCCGCATTATCGCGGCAGCTTTCCATCAACGCGACGAGGCATTGCATAAACCATGCTGAGGCTTGCAGCAAATCCGTTACACCGTCGTCATCGACCTCCAATTCCACTGTTGACTGCGGATGAGAGATGGTCTGCTTGAGTAAGAAAACCTCTTTGATTTGCGACCATCCCTCTTCGCTAATCGGAAGGACGTAGTCAGAATAATGAACGCGCGCGAAGGCGTTGAAGGCAAACTTGATTCTTTCCAACATCTGCTCCGCCGTCAGGCCCGGCTCGATCTCATCACCCTCGCCGAAGTCGTAGGCCTTCTCCAGTATCTCAAGCTCTTCGAGCGAAAAGACGACATCGCGTGAATCGCGCGCGACATAAGCGATGTAGGTCATGTGGTAAACAGTTCCTTCAATCATCTCGAAGACGGTGAGCGCACACATCCTGCGCCAGAACCAGTACCACTTACCTATCTCCTCCACTTCTTCATCTGTTTCATTCGTCGCCAGAGATTCCAGCGCTGCGGCGCACCTCTGCATGTCTGCGGCCAGCGCGCCGACGATATTCCAGAACTCTTCTATTGAGTAAGGCGGTTCTGCCATGACTGTTACCTCATCAGGAAACAAACGTTTATGAGCAATACATCAATTCGTCACGTAATCATTCTCAAGCGCTGGCGCGAGCAGCGCGCCCTGGGATTTATTATAAGCCTGTTTCCAGACAATTCGTGCAACTATCCGGGCGCGATGAGCAACTGAATCAATCAACCTTATTCGATTCGCCTCAGGCTAGCTGTGTGGCTCAACGGCTTGGATGTTAAAATAATCTGCAATGAATCAGGCAAGACATTTGACGGGATTATCGAAAGCGGAATTGACCGACTTTGTGCGCGAAATGGGCGAGCCGGATTACCGTGCGCGTCAAATCTTCGGCGCGCTTCATCATCGTCGTCTGCGCTCTTTCGATGAGATGATGGACTTGCCCAAAGATTTCCGCGCACGGCTCAACGAGAGCGCGACCGCAGCGACCCTGACGGTCGAATCGCGCTATATCTCCGACGACGGCACGCGCCGCTATCTCTTGAAGACGCACGATAATCTTCCGGTCGAGACGGTCTTTATTCCCGAAGAACGGCGCGACACCATCTGCTTTTCATCGCAATCGGGTTGCCCTCTGCAATGCTCCTTTTGCCTGACGGCGAAGCTCGGCCTCCTGCGCACATTGACGGCGGGCGAGATAGTCGAGCAGATAACAATTGCGCTCAACGATGCTTACGGCGAAAGCACGCCCACGCCGCGCGGGACAAACCTCGTCGCAATGGGAGCGGGCGAGCCTTTCCTGGCCTTCGAGCCGCTGATGAAAGCGTTGCGAATCATGGCCGACCCGGCGGGGCTTTACATCGTGCCTAATCGCGTGACAGTTTCGACCGCTGGCATCGTGCCACGCATCAGGGAACTGGCGACCATAAGGGAGCGCCCGCATCTGGCTATCTCGCTGGCAGCGCCGACCGACGAGTTGCGAAATCAACTCATGCCGATCAACAAAAAGTGGCCGCTTGAAGAGTTGCTGGCGGCTTGCAGGGAGTTTGAGACATCGCTCAAGCCCGGCGAGCGTTTCACCTTCGAATATGTCATGCTGGATGACGTGAACGATTCAGACGAGCAGGCGCGACAACTCGCCAACCTGCTCAATCGTCATCAACTACGTGTCAAGGTCAACCTGATTCCGCACAACCCTGCAGACCCACTGCCCTATCGCCCCTCGACCCTGGAGCGCGTAGAGAGCTTCAAAGCCATCCTCGAAGCCAAAGGCATACACGCTTACGTGCGCCGCCCGCGCGGGCGCGACATCTACGCCGCCTGCGGCCAACTTGCCGCCCGCCGCACAACCAATCCCGTTCAATTGAATGCGTGAAAGTCTGTGAATAGTAGTTAACAAGCGTGGCGATAATGCTGAGCACAGAACAGATCGAACAACTTGATAGACTCTCTCAAATATTCCGCGCATCATTCCGGGCTGCATTACCCACACTGCCGCACCGTGAAGAATTTACAGATCGTTTGATTATTACTGTACCAGCCAAACATGCGGAGACTGGCGAATTGACAATTTATTTAGATGAAGACGAGATTACCGTAAATATCGGCACGTACTTTCATTGCCATTTTGAAGCATACATCTATGACGACCTCCCGGCAGAGGACGCCAAGCGCAAGGCCGTTCGCAGCGCAATCCAATACGTCACCGATTTTCTTGCGGATCGGATAGCGTTGCGGATAACTTTTGAGGATGGACAATATGCTCAATCGGGAACTTATTATCGAGACACAATTCCCAAACCTGCCGGAGCGAAAGATCAGGAATACGTATGGTCTGGGCCGTTAAAAGCAGCATGACCTCTTTTTGCTTTTGTCTTTCCAGCTAGTTACAATTCACGCGAACTCTTAAATCTGAAGGTGGCAAAGTTTTATCTAACATGAGACTAAAGATTTTCACACAGCGCTCGGCGCTCGGTTTCCTGGCAGCGATGCTGCTCCTTATTCCGGCAGACTTTTACGCGACAACGGCGTCGCGCCCCTCTCCGGCGCAGCCGAACATCGGCATTAATGGTTTTCTCTCGGTTGATAAAGCACAGCGCGGGCGCACCATTCAGGCGGCGGTCGTGATGGAAATTCCGCATGGCTATCACGTCAACTCGAACCGACCAGGAAGCAAATTTTCTATCCCGACCGCGCTCAAGATCGAAGCGCCGGGAGGCGTTCGCATTAGCCCTGTCAGCTATCCGCGCTCGCAGTTGCGCAAGTTCAATTTCTCCGAAGAGAGAATAGCCGTCTACGAAGGCCGCGCCGTGCTCCGCTTCAACATTACGGTTCCGGCCAATTACCAGATAGGCGTGACTCGTTTGCGCGCGCGGCTCAAGTATCAAAGCTGTACCGATGAGGTCTGCTTTCAGCCCGTCACGCGCGAAATCAATCTGCCGCTGACCATCATTAACGCAAACGAATCTTATAGCCGCATCAACAACCATCTCTTCGGCGGCGGGCGAAGAAAAGGATGAGATACGACTACCAAGGCGACCAAAGCGATAAGAAACTACTTTTGTCTTGCTTTATTTCGGCGCGTCGCCGTGTCTCACATCTGCGCGTTAACGCGTCTCGGTCATTGCGCCGATGACAGACATCAAGCGGCCTGTGCGCCCGTAGATGCTCTTTTCGCGGCGGTATGAGAAGAAGAGGTCTGTGCGGCAGATGGTGCAGAGCGGCGCTATGTGTATGCGCGACGCCGTGAGGCCCGCTGCCGCGAGTTGCTCTTGATTCGCTCTTTTCAAATCAATGCGCGCGTGATTCTCGCGCGTCGGCGTGAGTAGATGATCGGCGTCTGTAAACTTTTGCCGAAATGCTTCGATGACCTCGCCGCCGACTTCGTAGCAGCACGCGCCCGCCGCCGGGCCTATCGCAGCACGCACGTCCGCCGCACGCGTTCCGTATTCGGCGCTCATACGCTCAAGCGTGCGCGGAACGATTTCGTTGAGCGTGCCGCGCCACCCTGCATGAACGGCGGCGCAAGCGCCCGTGCGTGCATCGCCGAGGATAATGGGAACGCAATCGGCGGTCTTGACGCCGAGGAGGATGCGCGCCGCGCGCGTCGTGAGCGCATCACAGCGCGCCGATTCGCCGAGCGAATCCAAAGGCTCGCGCGCATCTTCCACATCGCGGACGACGCGCACGCTTGCGCCGTGTACCTGCCAGCAGGCGGCGAGAGTCCACTCGCCCTTGAACAGCTTGAGGAAGCGGCGGCGATTCTCATAAATGTTTTCGGCAGCATCGTCGTCAAACCCTGCCAGGTTGAGCGCATCCTGCGGCATCGGGCTGACGCCTCCGAGCCGCGTCGAGAAGGCATTCGCAAAGCCTTCTTCTTCGAGCGTCGCGCAGATGAGCGCGCGCACGCCTTCAACTTCGCGCCAGTAAAAGCTAGCGCGAGAGAGTTCCACATCGTCTGTGATTATTTCCATCGGAATAGACATCATCGAAGTTCAAAGGGTGCGTGAAGTCATCGAGCGCACGCCCCGTTTCGTCGAACGCGTGTATACCAGCGCCGAGCGCGCTTACTGCGATAATCGCGGAGCGGTGGCCGCACAACATTATGCCGCACGCTTCGCAGCAAAAGAAGCCGCGCTCAAGGCGCTGCAAACCGGCTGGAGCGGCGGCATCGCCTGGCAGGACATCGAAATCACTTCCCTCGATTCAGGCGCGCCCATCATTCTCTTTCACGGACTCGTGCGTGAACTCTTCGAGCAATCGGGAGCAACGGCGGCGCACCTCTCCAT
Organism: Pyrinomonadaceae bacterium; assembly: GCA_036387475.1. Lineage (GTDB taxonomy): Bacteria > Acidobacteriota > Blastocatellia > Pyrinomonadales > Pyrinomonadaceae > DASVTR01. The sequence continues at coordinate 44,793 of DASVTR010000024.1, forward strand.
CTCGCACACGACCGAGCACGCCATCGCACAGGTCATTCTCGAACGCGCAGATTAGAGCAATTCCGCCAATCTGCCATCAAAGCCGACACAGAATAAGGGCGAGCGATTTACACCTTTATCGCTCGCCCTTTCACTTTAACCTTAGCTTATCCTTCAACGATTCTTGCCTGAGCCATTGACACGCATCTCGTTGACGAGCGTGCGTTGACCGCTTGCATCAGCCTCCACACGCGTTCGATTTCCCGGCGGAGGCTGAAGCCTCCAGGCGTTGGTTTCAGCGCGCGGCAGAGGCTGCTGGCGTATCGTGGACGCGTCACGCGTCAGAGTGCGCGCGGAGTCCGGCGGAATGACAACGCGCTCCATCGGAGGATAAATCTCGGAGGCGCTCGCTTCCGTGTAGAAATCGTCAAACTCGCCGTGCGCGTAGCATTCAATGGTCGGAGCGAGGCTACCCGTGATAGCAATACGCTCGCGCTGCGGGCAGGTCGGGCCTGCTAGCAATCCTGTTTCCGGGTCAACCTCGACGAGCGTGACGCCCGCCGGGCGCTCGAATCTTTCGCCGCCGAGTTCCGGTCTAAGCTCGACTGCGCCCTTGACGAACTCCGTCCAGGCGGGCAGCGCTGCATCCGCGCCCGTGAGTCCCAACTGCTTGTTATCGTCAAAGCCTATCCAGACGGCGCAAACCAGATTCGGCGTATAGCCGACAAACCAACCGTCGCGCGAAGTGCCCGTCTTGCCCGCTATCACTGTTTGAGGGACAGCGCCGCGCGCCGCGCGAGCCGTGCCGTGGTCTATCACGTCTGCCAGCATGTCCGTTATCAGGTAAGCGGTCGTCGGCTTGATAACCTGCTGCGGCGGTCTTGTTCCGCCGATGATTTCTGCGCCAGTCGCATCCGTCGCGCGCGCGATAACGCGTGGCTCGACGCGCTGACCGTTGTTAGCAAAAGCAGTGTAGGCGGCTGCGATGTCGAGCGGCGTCGCTTCGGTTGTGCCGAGCGCCAGCGCAGGAAAGGCTTGCGGCTTCGGCAGACCCATTTTTTCGGCGACGCTTGCGACGCGCGGCAGACCCACACGCATCGCTACATCTACGGTCACGACGTTGAGCGATTTGACCAATCCGGTGCGCATCATTACGTCGTGCATCGAATACGCGCCGCCGTAGTTGGCCGGATGATACGTCGCGCGCCGGTCGTAGATAAACTCGCGCGGCGCATCCTCATACATCGAGACGGGCGAGATACCGCTTTCGAGCGCCGCCGCATAGACAATTGGCTTAAAGACTGAACCGGGCTGGCGCAGCGCGTCCGTCGCGCGATTCAACTGCGACTCTGCATAGTTGCGCCCTCCGACCATTGCCAGAACGTCGCCCGTCTTCGGGTCGAGCGCAACGAGCGCAACCTGCGGCGTCCCCTTGCGCCCCTTGTAAATCTTATCGAGCCGCTCTAGCTGGTGGCGGACGGCATCTTCTGCGAGTTGTTGTAAATCAAGATTAATCGTCGTGTAGACACGCAAGCCGCGCTCATCCGCGAGTCCTGCGCGGTTGAGTTGCGCTTCGCTGACGCGATTAACGTAGTCAATGAAATAAGGTGCGAGCGAATCGTCGCGCGCCGGAGCAGGAGCAACATGAAGCGGCTCCTGCGCGGCAGCCACCGCCTCTTCGATCGTAATCGCGCCGTCGCGCAGCATCGCGTCGAGCACTACCTGTCGGCGCGCCTTTGCTTCTTCGGGATGACGGTCGGGCGCGTAGCGGCTGGGGCTTTGAATCATGCCCGCAATCGTCGCGGCTTCGGCGAGTCTCAAGTCTTTTAAGTCTTTACCGAAGAAGATGCGCGCGGCCTGTTCGACGCCGCGCACGCCGACTGCCCCGCGTTGGCCCAGGTAAATCTCATTGCAGTAGAGGGCGAAGATGTCTTCCTTCGAGAGCCGCCGTTCGAGCGAGAGGCTAATCATCGCTTCGGCGTACTTGCGCTGATAGGTGCGCTCCGGCGAGAGATACGTATTCTTGACGAGTTGCTGCGTGATGGTCGAGCCGCCCTGCCCTGCTTCGTTGTCGCCCACGTTGCGCAGGAAGGCGCGGGCGATACCGAAGAAATCAACGCCCCTATGCTCGAAGAAGCGATGATCTTCAATTGACAGAATCGCGTGGGCCAGGACGGGCGGAATGTCGCTGTAAGAGAGAGCGGCACGCTTGCCCGCCTTCATCGAAGCATCTGCGGTTAAGAGTTCCGGCTCAAGCCTGTAGGACGAGAGCGAGAGGGCGTCGCCCGTCAATTCAGCAATGCGTTTATTTTTATCAAAGCTAACCGTGACGATTGAAGGGCCGCTCTGTCCGCTCATGCGACGCGGGCGAATCTCAACGCTGTTCGCCTGCGCTGTAAAGCTGCCGCTCCAGACATCGCTGGCATTCTTCTCGATGTAACCGGCGCGGCGTAGCAGCGCGACCAAACCATCGCGCGAAAGCGATTGGCCCACACGCAACTCGCGCGGCGCGGCATAGATTCCGGCGCGGCTCGTCAGATAACCGCTCGCCAGTCGTTCGTCAATTAGTTTTGAATATGAATTATAGGAATGAATCAGAAAACCGATAGCACTCAATGTTAGAACGCCGAGCGCTGCCAGAATAAAGCGAAAGATTATTTTGCGCCTTCGTGAAGTCTCAACCAACGCGACTTGCCTGCTGCTGGCCCGTCCCGCTCGTTTGAGCTTCGGGAACGGTCGTCGTTCGTGTACGGATGTGACTTCGATAGCCATGTTTTGAAGAAGGCAAAAAATAAAAGGTAAAAGCCCGGCTGTGACACTTCGACTTTTACCCTTCGGTTGCTACTCACGCTCTAAACTTGTCGTGCCTCTTATAAACGGCTAATTGGCCCAAAATTCTTTTCTGCTCACCTCACGCCGGAAGCCAGCAAAGTCTGACTTTGTACAGAAGCTGTGCCGCTCTCGGCGGTCGCGTCAGCCGAAACCCACTGCGAGACGGCGGCGCTCGAAACGGCCAGAGTAATCAAGATCATAATAATTGCAAAAAATTGTGCGATGGCGTTGCCGATTTCCCTCATCCCTCTTGCCCTCCGTGAATGCTTTGTCTTCCTTGCTGTAAATTGGTTTAGCAATGTTTATGCCAGCGAGGCTTCGGCGTATGCAAAGTAATTGGTAAGCGGGGGCAAAGTCAGAATGAACAGGTGTTTAGAGCAGAACTGAGGCTATCCGAAAATCGGTCACGAAGGGACGGAAGAGGTACTGCTGTCTGCTTTCGATGCAGGGCTTTGGGTTTTAGCGATTAAATTAGCGTCCTGAAAAGCTACGATATTAGCGCAGGGGTGACATTCGCCGCTTGTCGTCGGGTGTTTGCTTCTGGCGGCGGCGCAGTTGATACCATTTATACTTGGATTCAGGCAGTGGCTCGACAAGGTGTTTGATTCTTTCGATGGTGGCGCGTGCGGCCTCTTCGCCAGCGGCTATGAATTCGTCTGCACGCGTCACTTCGTCCCAGCGCAGGTGGCCTACTCTCGGCCTGATAACAACGTCTGCATCCTGTAGCTGGTGCATGGCGGCGGTGCGCTGGATGACGAGCATCGCCTGTAGGATAACGCCGAGCACGGAATGCGGTGGGCCAATAAACTTCGCTCCCTCTGTATTCACGTCTACGGCGATGACGATGTCTGCGCCGATTGAGCGTGCGGCGGCGGTCGGGATGTTGGCGACCAGCCCACCGTCAACGAGGTGTCGGCCCTTCTCGTCAACGACGGGGACGTACCAGCCGGGCAGAGCGCAACTGGCGCGAACAGCAAAGGCCACATCGCCCTCGCCGCTCATTACGACCGCCGAGCCGTTATGCAAATCCGTGGCGACAATGGCGAGCGGCATCTTCAAATCTTCAAAGCGCGTGATGGGTAGGCGCGAACGCGCGAACTCTTCCATACGCGAGTTTGACTGAATGCCAAGGCGAGAGAGCGTCATGCGGCCCACGTCGCGCCAGCGCAAAGAGCGCGCGAGCTTTTCTATTTCCGCGACCGACAGCCCGGCGGCCAATGCGGCTGCGACGAGCGAACCGGCTGAAGTGCCTGCGACCATATCAACGGGGATGCGATGTTCTTCGAGCACGCGCAGGACGCCGACGTGCGCGATGCCACGCGCCGCGCCGCCAGATAGCGCCAGTCCGACACGCGGCCTCTCGTTTTTCGCTGTGTCTTCGCGCGACATAAAATCAGAGGTTAGAGGTCAGAGGTCAGAGATTAGTTAAAAGGCAACGACTGACCTCTAATCTCTGGTCTTCTGACCTCTTCATGCTAGTTGAATCCCGGCGCAAGATAGATGATCTCGGAGCGGTCTCGCGCCTCGTCGAGAAAGGCATCTGTGTCGGATTCAATCTTGCTCTCGGTGAGAATGCTTTCAATCTGGTCACGCACTTTGTCGAGCGCGGGGACGATGACACCGGGCGTCTGGCGGCGCAGCCGCGGCACGTAGATGTCCGTGTAGTAGGCCTCGATTTCCTGCGAGGTGATGACTGTGAAGGAGCGAAAGCGAAAGTCTAGATACTTTTGAATGGCGACGCGCTGCCTGACAATCTCGCGTAATTGCTCGGCGCTGAGGCCGACGCGCGTGACGCGCTGCTGAAACTCAGTCTGCGACGGAAATTGATTGATGAGCGTCGCCAACTCTTTTTTGACTTCTTCGTCGGTCGGCGTAATGGTCGGCAGCTTTTCCGCTTCCTGCAAGATAAGTCGCTGGCTGATGATGAGTTGCAACACGGCGTTCAAATTCTCCTGGCTCGGATTCGATAGCGGCGAGTCGGGTTGCAGGGCCAACTGCCACAAAAGGTCGGAGTAGGTGATTAAATCCGGGCTGATGCCGTTGTTGACCGTCGCCACCATCCTGTCAACAATCTCTTGCGCAAAGCATCGAGGCGAAGGGGTAAAAGGTGAAGAGGGTAAAAGGAAGCAGAGGACAAGAAGCAAACTCCTTGCGAAAAATGTGGCTCGTTGATGTACTCTCGTCAGTTGCATCGCCTGTTAGTCTCTTTCCCCTCTTCCCCTCTGACCTATTTAACCCCCGTTTTAGAACGTTTGCGTAAAGCGGAAGTGAAGCTGGGTGCGCTTTAAGCGAAAGATACCGGGCGGAAACTCGTTGCCCTGTGCATCCCGGCCCTGCGGAATAATAAACTCCGGCGGGTTGAGCAGGAAGCCGTAGTCGACAGCCAGCGCGCCGCCAATCGGCGTTTTGATGCGTAGGCCAAGGCCCACCGTGTGCGTCCACTTTGAGCGCAGGTTTTGTCTGAGCACAGGGTCTTCGCCGGGCAGTGGCGGTTCTTCGCGGCCAAAGATGTCGCCAACGCGACGAAAGACGTTGCCGCCATCGTAAAATGGAACAATCTGAAAAGCCTTCGAGAGCGGCGTGCGTGCTTCGAGGTTGACGACCGCCAAGGCGTTTCCGCCGATGGGCACGGTGAAGGCGTCGAGCGCGACGAGTTCGCCCTGATTGTTGCGGAAGAAGCCGCCGGGTATTACTTCGCGCGGGCCTGCTTCTTCGTAACCGAATCCGCGCAAGCTGGTTGAGCCGCCGGAGAAGAACCGCTCGCTGATTGGCAATCTTAAGTCAGGCTCATTGATGATGCCGTCGCCGTCGCGGTCGCGCGGGTTAAAGAGATTGGCGAGGCCGAGCGTTATGTTTCCGGCCAGCACGGTGCGACGAAAACCTTCGAGCCGATAATAAGCTCGATAGTTCGCCTGCAATTTGCTGAAAGACAGATTGCCGCCGAGTTGACGCAGCGCCAGCCCGTAGTCGAGCGTCAGGAATTGCCCGCGCGTTGCGTCAAACTGGCTGTCGCGCGTATCGCGCACAAAGGCCGCGCCGAAGCGCGAGAGGCGGATGGCGCGGTCGGGCCGGAGCAGGCGCGCGATTAAGAGGCTGTTGATGTTAAAGAGGCGAACGTCTTCGTAAGAGTAGCGCAGAAAGAGTGTGCTGCGTTTGACCTGCTGCCCGCGTGGGCCAAGCGACATCTCAAAATCGCGTTGCGTTTCGATGTTGAAAGTGAAGCGATTAATGGTCGGCTCATTTGTCCGCTGGCCGAATTCGTCAATCGGCTTTCCTTCTTCATCGAGGCGTTGCACGATACCGAAGTTGCCGCGATCAATGGTCGAGCGGAAAAAGCGCGTAATCGTGCTGTCGCGCTGGTACTGCAAGGAGATGGCGAGCGGCGCGAAGCGCTTTTCACCGTACTGGCGAAAGCGCGGGTCGAAGTATTCCAGACGAAGTATTTGCTGGCGCGCGCTGGCGCGCAGGCGTATCGCGCCCTGCCGCAGATCGCCGAAGAGGTTGATGTTGCGCAGGTTGATGAAACCGAGCGGGCCATTGTCGGTCGAATAGCCGCCGCCGTAGGTCAGATCGCGCGGGCGATATTCCTCGACATCAATAATGACATCGCGTTTCTTAAAGCCGGAAGCGGTAACGCCAGCGTTCTCCGTGCGGATGACGACCGTCCGAAACGCTTCGGTCGCATAGAGAATGCGCTCGCTTTCCGTCAGCTTATCGGCCCTCAAGACTTCGCCGGGCCTGAGCGGAATCGCTTCAATGATGGCCTGCTTTTTCGTCAGCACATTGCCCTTGACGAGAATCTGGTTGATGAAGACCTTGTCGCCCTCGTTCCTGATGGTGTAGACGATGCGGACGTGTTCCTCCCGCTCGTTGTTCGGCAGAGTCGAGGCTGGCAGTTCAACGATGGAGAAATCAAGTTGGGCGTCGATGTAGCCGTTGCGCGCGTAGAGATTGAGGATGGCGTCTCCGTCGGCGCGTGCCTGCGAGCGCGAGAAGGCCGCGCCGATGACAGTTGGAAAACAGGCGGCGGTGTTTTCGTCTTCTCTCAGTCCGGAGCAGCGGAGGCGTCCGGCCTCTTCGATCTCTTTGCGCAGGCGCGCGTCTGTGTAGATTTTGTTGCCGCGAATCTCTATGCCGTCAACGCGCGTCAACGGCCCCTTGTTGACGACGAAAGTGATAATCAGATTCTCGCCGTCAATGGAAACGCCCTGCCGGACGGTGACTTTTGCCTGGCGATAGCCCAGGTCGCGCATTCGCGCACGAATTGTCCGCACGTCCTGCTCTAAAAGTTCGCGGCTCGTATAGCCGCGACCGTAGCCCAGGAGCGGAATAAAGCCGAGTGCATTGGCTTTCCGCGTGCGCAAATCATCTTCGACATCGGCGACGGTCAACTGCCCGTCTGTTCCCTCCATGCGAATGTCTGTGAGCTTGAAGCGGCGACCGCGCTCGACGTTGTAGGTAATGATGACGGTGTGCCCTGTGAGTTCTTCCGGGTTGAGGGCCTGACAGGCTTCGGGCGTGCCGTTCGTCCCCATAGATGCGACGGGAGGTGTGACGGTGCAGGAGGCTAAGACTTCGGCGAAGAAGTAGCCTTCCTGCTGCTGCTTGTTGCGCAGGCGGCGTTCGCCCTCGACGATGGCCGACGGGTCTATGTTGCCTTCACGCTTAATCGGTAATAGCTCGCGCGCCTGCTTCTGCTTCAGCTTATCGCCCATGACCAACACTTCGACGCGCGGGCCGATGCCGCCCGTCAAGTTTATTGAAATCGAAGCGCCCGAAGGGTCAAGCTCAACGCGCGGGTCATTCAACTGCGGCGCGAGATAGCCCAGATCAATGATGGCCTGCCGAATGCGATTAACGTCGTCGCCGAGCGCTTCGCGCGTAAACCGCTCGCCCGGTCGCAGTTTCAAAGAAGGCAGCAAAGGCGTCGGGTCAAAGCCCTGAATCTGAATGTTGAAGGATTGGACGCGCGCCTGCTCACCCGGCGTGATGCGGTAAGTGATGGTTTGGCGCGTGCCGCTCGCGTCGCGCGGGTCTGGTTGCTGTGAAAACTCCACATCAGCGCGAAAAAAGCCACGGTCGCGCAGGTAAGCCTGAATCAAATCGGCGTTGCTGCTGAGAGCTTGTTTGGAGACGCGTGCTCCCGGCTCCAACATATTGAGGCGGGCGCGTAGCTCGTCTTCCGAGAGCGGCGCGCCCGGAGGTATGACGAGATCGAATTTAACTTCCCCAACGCGTACCTGACGCTGAACAATAAAACGCACACGGATAGGACTCGACGTCCGGTTCGCGGGGACGGCTCCGCCGACTTCACGCACCTCCACGCGCGCCGAAGAAACGAGGCCGGAATCAAAGAGAGCCTGCAAGGATTCACGCACGCGCACAGCAGAGTATTCCGTGTTGGCCGAGACGCGCAGCAGCGTCAACAACTCTGCTTCGGCGGTCTGATCCGGCGGCGTGCCTTCCAGTTCTATCTCGACCGCTGCGATTAAACGGCCTTCGTAGTCGCCGACGTCCGGCGCGGCGGCGGCCATAGCACACACGACAGCCCCCGGCGCGAAGACCAGAATGGAGAAGACCACTATAGCCGTGTAAAAGAAGCGACGAAAAAGCAAACTTGAAACTGAAAGCAGAATTCAGAAGCCAGGAGTCAGGAGTCAGAATAAGCGGCTGCAACCGCTTTTTCTGATTTTCTTTTCTTCTGGATTCTGAATTCTGACTCCTGACTCCTGTAGTTATTAAAATCTCTTTCGAAAACGAATCTCGAAACTGAAATTATCATTCCGCGAGCTAAAACCCGTCACGCTGCCTTGCTCGTACTGCGCGATAAAGGAGAGGCGATTCGAGACGCGGTATTCGACCGCCAGCACCTGATTCTGGTCGGAGGTGACGTTGGTCGAATAAGTGATGGACAAATTCTTGTTGATCTGTCGCCCAACGGTCAGGCGAGCGGTCGGGCTTGCGCCGCCGCGCCCGGCAATCAACGGATCAATCTCAAAGCGGTTTAAGCCAAACAGCTTGTCTGTCGCGCGCCGCGCCGGGTCGTTAATCAAGGCGTCTGTGAGCAGGCTGGCCGCCGTGCCGACGCCCTGCCCCGAAAGGGGCGAACCCGTCGTTTCATTCGTCGAAAGATTGCCGGTCAGAATCAGTGCGACGACATCCGCTTGCGGCAGCGACGGGTCTGAGCGTGTCGTCGCGGTCGGCTGCGAGAGCGGCCCGGTCAGCGTGACAATCACGTCGTAGCCCCTGATTTCCGCTTCGGCCTGGATGTTCAGGAGCGGGTCAATATCGCGGCTCGGCGGCAGATCGATGAAGGCGCGCGTGATTTCGTAAGTCTCGTTGCGAAATTCAAAAGTGCCGCGCGTCGCCGTAATGCGTCCCGAAATGACGGGTTCATTGACCGGCCCGTTGACGCGCAGAGAGATAGAGCCAACCATGTCTGCCAGATTATTGCGGACGACGAGTGCGTCGCGCCCCTCGACGCGCAGTCCGTTGAACTGCGCGGTGGCGGCAAAACTCAACTCGCCGCCCTGCTCGATCAGCGAGTTAGAGCGGTTGTTTATCAGATTTGCCAGGTCAATATCCTTCGTGTATTCGGCGCGCCGCACGTTGACCGTTCCGGAGATAATCGAGAGCGTTTGTTCTCTGGTAACAGTCCCCTTAATCTCAAGGTCTGCGTCGGCGGTCGTGCGAAAATCTTCCGGGTATGGAACGACCACATCGTCGCCCCTGATGTTGAACTGAAAGCGCGAGGGACGGAATCCGTCGAGCAGCGCGCCGCCCGTAACAGTGAGACTCCCGCCGCCGAGGTTGCCGGTCAGAGTTTCAATCTGCGCACGGTTCGCGTCAAAACGAATCCGCCCTGTGACGTTTGAGACGGTCAGGCTTTGATCCGTCAAAAAGAGCGAGAAGGAAGCGCCCGTCACGGACGCCATGCCCATCACGCGCGGTCTCTCGAAAGTGCCGCCCAGCCGAATCGCCACCTCAGCCGCGCCCGAAGGAAACAGATCGGGCGAGAGGCCGCTCAAAACGCGCAGATTCAACTTGCCGTCAATGGTCAAATTCTGGCGACCTCCCGGCCCAAGCGCTGCCGTGCCGCCGAAGGTGACGTTCGTGCCCGGCCCAGTAAACTGCGTCCGCTCGAAGAAGACTTCCTTTGTCGAAAACTGCACAAGGAGCGGTGAGACGGCAGACAATTGCACGTCTTCAATCTGCACGTTCAGCTCCGTGAAGTTGGCAGTGCCCTGAAGGCCAGCGAGCGTCAGGCCCGCAAGCGTCGAGTCGCTGTCTTCGCCCGCCAGATTCCCCGTTGCGCGCAGAGTTCCTGTAGCGCGTCCCGTCACTTTGACGTTTGATTGCGGCATCAAAGTGGCAAAGAGCGGGGTTAAGTCCGTTGCGTTGAAGGTCGTCTCAATGGTCGCCGGCAAGCTCTCTTTGCTCAGGTCAATTTGCGCGGCCACCACCTGCGGTTGGCCCAGAATGCCGGTCGTGAAGCGCACATCGAGTTGTTTGTTCTGTGTGCGCCCGACGAGCGTGAGTGTTCCGGCGGGGCGACCGTTGATTGTCACGTCGCGTCCTTCGCCGTCAAAATTAATATCGTAGGTAGTAAAATCGTCGAGTTTGCCGGAAGCGCGTGCGTTGAGATTGACCGTGCCGGTCACGAGCGGCAGCCGCGTGATGTCTCCGGCAAACGCGCCGAGACGCAGAAGCTGAATGTCCGTGGCTTGCGCTGTCAGATTGAAAGCCTGCGTGCCGGTATCGTAAGTGCCGTTGGCCGAGACGCGCCCGGCTTGCAGACGCGCGTCCAAATTTTCAAGGTTGACAGTCGAGCCGCTGAAGGTGGCACGCGCAAGGATGCTCTCAAACGGCTCGGTCTTAATGCGGCCCGCGCCGAAGCGTAGCTCTGCGACGCCGCTCATCGCGCCGGGCAGACCCTTGACGTTAACGTTTCCAGAAACGTCAGACTGTATATCTTCCGGATTGAGGATGCGCTTGCCGTCTTTGCCGCTGGCCGGAAGAACGACGGCCAGAGTGCTGGCGTTGGCGCGCTCAAGCGTAGCATCAATCGAAATGTTGTTTTCGCCGACGCGCGGGGCGCTCAAAGCGAACTGAATGCCGCCGCCATCGCGTTCCGCTAGCCTGCCTTCGGTCACACGAAAATCGGTCGGCGACAAATTGAGCGAGGCCGAGAGCGCGCCGAGGTCTTGATTGTTGACGACCAAAGAATCAATCGCAGCCTGCCCGTCAACGCTCGGATCGTTGAGATTGCCGCGCACGTTTCCGTTGAAAGTCAGTTTTCCGGCGAGCGCAATGTTAATCTTCCTGCTCGCCTCGCTCTGCTCAAACTCGCTTGCGCCGACGCTGCCCAGGCGTATGTTGTACTCGTCCAGCTTCGCTTCCAGGTCGCTTAACAAGCCTGTCGAAGCCAACACGTTTTGAAGTTCTATCGCATCCGTCGAGTTGAGCGCGACCTGCAAGTTTGAGTCGTTCCCGACAAATGAAAATTGGCCCGTCGCTTCAAGGGAGCTAGCGGCGGTGCGCAGGTTGGCGCGCTCAATCTGGAATAGTCCGCTTCGGGCGCGAAGCGCTACGTCGCCCGTCAAAGGAGTGCGCGCGCTCTGGTCGCTTCCAGCTTCGGCGTTAAACTCCGCTCGCACGTTGCCGGTCGCGGCGGAGACGTTTGTGCCGGGGAAGCTGAGGTCAATTGTGCCCGTCGCCTGTCCCGTGATGGGAACGACGCGGCCCGACTGCAAGGCAAGCAGCTTATCTATGTCGAGATTGCTGAAGTTGGCTGCGACGTGTGAAGTGCCGCCGCGCGTCGTGCTCACGACGGCGTTGCCCGTAGCCTGACCGTTGAAGATGTTCGCATTGAAGTTGTTCAACTGCACTTGAGTATTCGTCGCAACGAGGCTGGCACGCGCAGAGCCTAGATTGACCTGGCCCACGACGCCGCCGCCCAAGCTTAAGTCGGCGCTGACGCGGTAACTACCCGAAGGCTCGACTGTAAACGTTGGACGCGCCAGCCGCACAGCGTCAATCCGCCCGCCCGGCGAAGGGTTTCTTCCGCCGACTGCGGCCAAGGCAATCGTGCCGACGTTGATGTCGCCGCTTGTTCCCTGCAAGCGCCCGCCGCGAATCGCCAGCCTGACGCCCGCGACGTTGAGTGTGCCGACGGTTGCGCCCGATGCGTTGATGCCGCCGACGCGAAGCTGATTGACTGTGACGTTGGTTGTCCCGTCGCGATCAATCACGTCAACGCCGCTCGCAGTCACACCGCTAACACGCGCGCCCGATGTCGTGAGTGTGCCGACCTGCGCGCTCGCGGCGGTGGCGGTCGTCGTGCCGTTGGCGGAACGGATGCGTATATCCGTGACCTGCATGCTGCTCGCGCTCGCGCCAGCCGTGATTAGTCCGCTGGCAGTAGCGCGCTGCGCGCTGGCCGTTAATTCCTCTTCGCGCAGTTCAGCCGTCGCGTCGCTCAAGATTAATCCGGCGATAGTACCGCCGGGAGTGCGCGCGGCGGCTGCGCGCAACTCGCCTATCCAGCGAAAGTCTGTGCCCGTGCCCATCACCTTGCCGGTGAGTTGTATCGTGTTGAGTTGAAAATCGCCTGCGGTCAAGACTTCGGCCACGGCACGCCCGTTTGCTTCGTAAGCCTTGCCGTCGCCACTGCCGCTCAAATTAACGTTCAAAGCCTTGAGCCGTACGTTGTCTGCCGCCAACGCATCGGACTGTATCTGTCCTTCTACCTTGTAGCGTGTTCCCTCGCCCGAAACCGTGCCTGCGAAGTTGCCTGTGCCGCGCAAGCTCGCGCCCGTTTGCAGGATGTCAGAAGCCTGCGTCAGGTCAACATTAGACGTGACCTGCATTTGATAGCGGAGCGCTTCCCAATCGTCGAGCGTACCCGCAAGGCGTGCTTGCGCGAGCGGCGAGCGCAAGGTCAACTCCTGTATCTCCGCGCCGTTCTGCCGCACGCGCCCCCGCGCGGCGATGTCTATGTTGTTGATGGCGGGCCGCCCGTCAAAGATAAGCGTCGAATTGGTGGAGGAGAGGCTCACACGGTTGACGAGACTTTCGGGGGGCGCATTCGGGTCTTCCGGCTCGATGGTGGCGACGACGTTGCGCGCTTCGCCTGAGAGGTCGTGGCGCTCATCGCCGTAGTGTATGACGGCGCTGTTGATTTTGACGTTCGCGGCCAGATAAGAAAACTTGATGCGCGCATTTTCATCGGGCGGCGGCAGGTGCAGATTGCGAAAGTTAGAGTTGCCCTGCTCGTCAAACTTGACCCACAGTTCGAGGCCGTCAACTTCGAGCGCCTGTAGATTGATGTTGCGGCGCAGATTGAGCGCGTAGAGGTCTGCGATGCGGACGGTGGCAAGCATGCGTTCAATCTGTCCGAGCTTTTCGCCGGTCTGCTGGTCGTAGAGTTCTATGCCCTTCATCTCGACGGTGCGAGGGCCAAAGGCCGTGCGAAATTCCTTAATCTCGGCGCGGATGCCGTACTGGGCCAGCGTGTTCTTAATCTGGTTGGCGACGTAGCGGTCAACGTAGCCGAGGCGATAGGCTATGACGGCGATGAGAATAATGGCGACGATGCCGACGCCGACCGCAAGCGTCGCCAGAAGAGCGTTGCGGCGCGTGAGCCAACGGCGGCGCTGCCCCTGCGGCGTGACCGGTTCGGGGCGGTCTGCGTCGCGCTCGGCGGCGCGCTCGGCAGCGGGCGGCAAAGGCTTATCAGTTTCCGTAGAAAGCGCAGCCTTGACTTCTTTTTCCGTAGTTTTCGGCGACGACGATTCGGAGGAACGTTCGTCACGATCATCAACAGGCATAAGACACGCGCGCGAACCGGCATCTCTCGATTCGCAGCAGATTCAAAATTAGAAAGGAGAGAGCACAGCAGTTATCAGTTTTGAGTTTTCAGTGTTCAGCAGAAAGCAGCTTTGCCTTTTCTGAAAACTGAAAACTGGAGACTGAAAACTCAAACATTTTCCTTGATGCTCGCGGGTGAGCCAAGGGGGACGTTGCCGACGACTTCCAGTTCAAAGCCTTCGAGCGCTGCGACTCGCGGGGGATTGTTCGTCAGCAGCAAGATTCGGCGCAAGCCAAGCTCGTGCAGGATTTGTGCGCCGACGCCGTAATCGCGGTTCGCGCCGTAGCCGGTCTCAAGGCTCGCTTCCTGAAGGCTCAAGCTGCGCTCCTGCATCAAGCCGTAGGTGCGCAGTTGATGCACCAGGTCGAGGCCGTGTTGCCTCTGCCTCAAATAAAGGACGACGCCACGCCCTGCGGCGGCAATCTTCTCCAGCGCGGACTGAAGCTGAAAACCAGTGTCGCCGATTAAACTTCCGAACATGGCGAAGGTGACGTTTTCCGTGTGCACGCGCACCAGCACCGGCCCTTCCGTCGCGACATCGCCCATCACCATCGCCAGGTGCATCTCGTTATTGATGACGTTCTCGAAAGCGATGGCACGAAAGCGCCCGTAGACGGTCGGCAACTCAGTCTCTAAAACACGCCGGACGAGCACTTCCTTGCGAATGCGGTAGCGAACGAGGTCTGCGACAGAGATAATCTTCAAATCGTGCTTGCGGGCAAACTCTTCCAACTGCGGCATCCGCGCCATCGTGCCGTCTTCGTTCATGATTTCGCAGATAACGCCCGCCGGATACAGCCCCGCAATGCGCGCTATGTCCACGCTCGCCTCTGTTTGTCCGGGACGAACGAGGACGCCGCCCGTGCGTGCGCGCAGCGGAAAGACGTGGCCGGGCCGCGCCAGATCGCGCGGACGCGTCTGCGGGTCAACTGCAGTCAGGATAGTTGTCGCGCGGTCGGAGGCAGAGATGCCGGTCGTCACCCCTTTGCGGGCTTCAATCGAAACTGTAAAGGCCGTGCCGAGGAAAGAGGTATTGTCTGCGACCTGCATCGTCAGATGTAGCTCGTCGCAGCGCTCTTCCGTGAGCGGCATGCAGATGAGTCCGCGCGCGTGCGTCGCCATGAAGTTGATAATCTCCGGCGTAATCTTCTCGGCGGCGCAGACGAGGTCGCCCTCGTTCTCGCGGTCTTCGTCGTCAACAATGATAATCATGCGACCGTCGCTGATGTCGGCGGCGGCGTCTTCGATAGAAGCAAAGGGCATTGGCTTACTCTGGCAACTTGTCGGGAGAGCTTCGGCAGAGGCTATGTTAACCGAAAGCATCTTTTTTTGCGACCGGTAATCTCAATGCGAGAAGCGGCAGCTTTCGCCGCACGAAAAGAAGGCCCTCGAACGCAGAGCTTCGCGCTTTTCACTGCGGGGCGGTGTCCGTTCGCCGGACTACCCCGCTTGAGATGAGCGAGGCTTTAGTCGAACTGCGATTGACCATGAGTGATGAGCGGAGACTCAATCACTTCGTCAACATCAACCAACCGATGCGGCGCATTGATTTTAGCCTCAACCACATCGCGGATGATGATTTTCTCAACCTGTTCGTGAAACAGCCTTTTAATGGCGGAGAAGACCTCCGGGTCAAGCTCGCCCGAATCCCCTATCAAAATAAACCGGCGCTTGCGTAGACGGCTCATCAACTCGCTGATCTGTTCGATCTTCTGCTCTTTCGTGTACTTTCGGCCCCCTATAAATTCTTTCGCGTCTCTCAGAAAGCCGGGAAGGTCAAGCAAATTCTTCCGCAGGCTTTTCATGTGGAACGTGCCTTCGGGGAAACCTGTCTTTTCGATCAGGAATGCGTGGAGCAAACCGAACAACTGCCAGGGGCTGCCCGAAACATAGTGAAACGACACGTCGCCGAAGCGGCGATAGCGGTCTAGCATTTCGGGCGCGACCACGTAATCGCGCAAGAAGGCGTTGCGCAGGGTGATTCTGCGGCCAGCGGGGATTTCGCTGATTTTGATTGTATCGTCAATGTCGGAAACGACAGACAATCCTTCCGGCTCAAGCAGCCGCACTTTGCCCACGCCCTGAAAATCTTCGACCTCGACCGTGAGCCTCAACCACCCTGACGTTGACTGCTGTGCGGCGAGCAGCTTTTGAGCTTTTTCGTCCGATAGCTCGAACACCTGCTCGACCAACCCGTTATGATTTGTCTCTTCGCTAAAATGTTGCGGCTCATCGTCTGTATCGAACTTAAAGCTCACCTCTTCGCCGGAATCATCGTCGGCGACGAAATCCACGATGCACTCTCTGCACCTGAGCACTTCCGACTCCTTCAAAGTTCCTTCGTCGTCCAGCAGGAAACGAATCAGGTCGTCGGGGATGGGCGTTCGTCGCTGCTTGTGTACCCAGACGCGGAGCGGAATCTTCCAAGTTTTATCTTCATCTCCACGCCTGTAGCCGTAGGTGGGATACACGGTCACGAATTTGTCTTTAAACATTGGGGGTTCTCCTCTGATAGTCAGGCGGCGAGTGCTTTTCGTCGCGGGCGACGCGCTGCGATGTTTACCCGGCGTCTCTTGATTCTTCGCGCAGCAGGAAGGCGGCGCGACGGCGGTGCTGCCGTGGCCGATAGACACCCATATCTCTCAGGGCGAAACTTCAAGCGCGAGGGTCAGAGCTTATTTGTAACCCAGGTCGGCTAATTTTTCCATCGTTATTGACGAGACATCCTCGCCGCGACGATTCGGGCTGATGGTCAGAATCCGCTCGACGTATTTGGCTATGATGTCGGCTTCGAGGTTAACTTCGTCGGATGGACGCAGGTGCGAGAGATTGGTCACAGCCCAAGTCTTCGGGATAACAGCGATCTCGAAATACTCGTCCGTCAGGCCAGCCACCGTCAGGCTGATGCCCTCGACTGCGATTGAGCCTTTGAAGACGAGGTAGCGCGCCACGTCCTGCGGATAGGCAATGCGCACCGTCCATGAGCCGCCGTGCTCTTCCGCGCTCAGGAAGCGACCGCGCGCATCGACGTGTCCCTGCACAATATGCCCGCCGAGGCGCGTCTGCGGCGTCACGGCGCGTTCCAGATTAACGAACGCCCCGGCACGAAGACGGCCCAGCGTCGAGCGCTGCAACGTCTCGGATGATCCGTCCGCCGCAAACGAGTCTGCGCGCACGTCAATCGCCGTCAGACAAACGCCGTTGACGGCGATGGAGTCTCCCTCCTGCGTGCCTGCCGTTACCGTCCGAGCCTCGACCACAAGGCGCGCACCCTCGCCGCGTTTTTCGACGCTCCTTACTCTTCCCAACTCTTCGATGAGTCCTGTGAACATAAAAATCAATGCCAGAGGCGCTGCAAGATAAAGACCATCAGACCGACGACGAAAGGAGTGAGGCTCAAAAGCAAAATCCAGATGGCTTCCGATTTGAATGAGAATTTAATAAGCTTCATCAATTCGCCTTTTCAGCTTTTTGCGCCGCTTAATCTTTTCCGCCTCGCGCCTGTCGTTCTCCAATCTCCGCCATCATGCGTTCATAGACTTCATCAATCGAAAGCTCTGTCGAATCTATGACGATGGCGTCGGGCGCGATGGCGAGCGGCGAATCTGCGCGGGTCGAATCCCTGCGGTCGCGCGTGTTGATGTCGGCGAGGGTCTCTTCGTAGGTCGCGTCGCGCTCGCGCAGGCGGTCTTCTTCGTAGCGGCGCGCGGCGCGAGCCTCCGGCCCGGCGGTGAGAAAAAACTTGATGTCGGCGTCTGGAAAAACGACCGTTCCGATGTCGCGACCTTCGAGCACGACGCCGCCTTCTTGCCCTCCCATCTCGCGTTGCCGTTTGACCAGTATCCGTCGCACTTCTGGAATAGTAGAGATGACGGATGACGTGTGTGTGACATCCTCGTTGCGTATTTCATCGGAGACGTTGCGCCCGTCGAGCAGCACCTGCAAAGAATCCGGGTCGCCTGCGAGCGCAAGCTGCGCGCGTTCTGCGACAGCCGCGACCGCTGCCGCGTCAGAAACGCTAACGCCGGATTCGAGGACGGCCAGCGCAACGGCGCGATACATCGCACCCGTGTCAATGTAAAGCAGGTTCAGAGACCGCGCCAGCATTCGTCCGAGCGTTGATTTGCCTGCGCCCGATGGGCCGTCAATTGCGATAATCATAGTCAGTAACCAGTAGTCAGTAATCAGCAGTCAGTCATCGGGAATAATCGAATCAGCCATCAGCCGGAATCTTTCACCAATTATCTTTAGACTGATAATTGATTACTGACTACTGATTACTTTTTTCATTTCGCGCAGCGCAGTCTCAATGTCTGCGCGCGAGACGTCGTAGTGCGTGACCATTCGTATCGAAGTGCCGAAGCCGGAAGCGAGTATGCCGCGCTCTGCGAGCCGCGCGCAGATTGCATCAGCCGCCAGCCTTGTCTCCGAGACATCGAAGATGACGATGTTCGTCCGCACCTTTTCAGGATCAATGCTCATGCCGGGAAGTTCCGCAAGGCCGCGTGCGAGCAATTGTGCGTTCTCGTGATCTTCATGAAGGCGCGCCGGCGTTTCTTCCAGCGCGACGAGACAAGCGGCGGCCAGCACACCGGCCTGCCGCATCCCTCCGCCCAGGAGCTTACGCCAGCGTCTTGCTTCTTCGATAAAGCCACGCGTGCCGAGCAGCATCGAGCCGACCGGCGCGCCCAGGCCCTTTGACAAACAGAACATCACGGAATCAACGGGGCTTGCGAGCGCGGCGACCGATTCATTGAGCGCGACGCTTGCGTTAAAGATGCGCGCGCCGTCCAGATGCACAGGCAGTTTCAAAGCATGAGCGCGCTCGCAAATCTCTTCCGTGCGTGAGCGCGGCATGACTGACCCGCCCGCGAGGTTGTGAGAATTTTCGAGCGCGACGAGGCCGGTCGGCGCAACGTAATAAGCGCCGCCCGTGTGTAACGCGCCTTCGATGTCGGCCCAACTGAGGATGCCGCTGCCGTCCTGGCTTTTCACGGGCCGCGCCAGCGTTCCCGAAATCGCGGACATCGCAGCCATTTCATAATTGAAGATGTGGCCGCGCTCTTCGATAATGACTTCCGTGCCGGGACGCGTGTGCAGTTTGACGGCAATCTGGTTGCCCATCGAGCCGGTCGGCACGAAGAGCGCCGCTTCCTTTCCGAAAATTTCCGCCGCCCGCTCCTGCAAGCGATTGACGGTCGGGTCTTCGCCGTACACGTCATCGCCCACCTCCGCCTCCGCCATCGCGCGGCGCATCGCAGGTGTCGGCTTCGTCACAGTATCGCTTCGTAAATCAATCATAAGTAAAAACGAAGTCAGGAGTCAGGAGTCAGAATTCAGAAGAAAAAATCAGAATGGGTTGCAGCCTCTTATTCTAGTTTGTGGATTGTGACTCCTGACTTCTGTTTCAAATAAATGTCTCGAAGACTTCATTGGAGAGCAGCGCGCCGGAGCGCGTGAGCTTTAATCTTTCGTCTTCAACTGAGATTAGGCCCGCCTCGCTTAGTCGGGCAAGGTCGGTGGCGTAGTCTGCTCTGAGGTCTCTGCCGAATCTGCGCTGATGCTGCGTTAGATTGACGCCGTGCATCAGGCGCAGGCCCAGGAAGATAGCTTCGGCTTGAGCTTCACGCTCGTCGAGTTCGTTTATTTCGACTACGGTGCTGCTTCCCTCTTCCACGAGCGCAGTGTAGCGCGCGGCGTCGCGCTCGTTGGCCCAGCGGCGGCGCTCTCCGTCAAACGAGTGCGCGGAACAGCCGAAGCCGTAGACTGCTTCTCCCGTCCAGTATTTGGTGTTGTGCCTGGACTCGTAGCCGGGCAGGCAGAAGTTGGAAATCTCGTAATGCACATAGCCCGCACGAGCAGTCCTGTCAAGCATCAATTGATACATCTCTGCCGCTATGTCGTCATCGGGTCGCGGCTGTTGCCCGCGCCTGATCTGCTCTGCGAGCGGCGTGCTGTCGTGAACTTCGAGCAGATAGAGCGAGAGATGTTCCGGGCGAAGCTGTAAAGCTTCGTCCAGATTGTGCGACCAAGCGCGGAGCGTCTGCGCTGGAAGTCCTGCGATGAGGTCAAAGCTGACGTTTATAAATCCTGCATCGCGTAGATAGAGAATTGTCTGTCTGACATCGGCGGCGGTGTGGCGGCGTCCGAGGCGTTGCAGTTCGCTATCGTCGAAGGTCTGCGCGCCGAAGCTCGCGCGGTTAACGCCGAGGCGTGCGAACTCGCGCAGGATTTTCGGTGTCAGCGTGCCGGGGTTCATCTCCATCGTTACTTCCGCATCCGGCTCAACGCGAAAGCGCTCGCGCACAGCCTTGAGCAGTCGCTCAACCTGAGCAGAATTGAGCAGGGAGGGAGTGCCGCCGCCAAAGTAAATAGTATCGACTGCTGCCGATTCTTCAATCGCGGAGAATATTGCGATCTCTCGCGCTACCGCCGCGACGTAGCGCTCGGCCAGCGCGCCGTCGTAAATTCCGGTGGCGAAATCGCAGTAAGAGCAACGCGTACGACAAAAAGGGATGTGTATGTAGATTCCTGCGCGCTTCATTGTAGACGCGAGATTATAGCACGCGAGGAATGAACAAGCCCCGCAAGCGAAATCGAGAGCGCGTCGGCAGAGATGATTTGCATACGCTTAAATCGCATGGATGTATCGTTTTGTTCGGCGGGTGTGGTGTCCGCTGACAGTCTCGCTTCAATAATTACGGACATTTGAACGAAGCCGGAAGACTGCTCTAAAGCGGCATAATAATTGATTACTGGCAAGGTACAACTCTTAGCTTGTCAATGACAAGAGCAAGTCAACAATGAACACTGTCGTTTTACTGGTAAAACGACGCGTTCTACGTGTTCATTTAACAAGCAATACACCTGACAAAAATCAAAAGGAGAACCAACCATGATAGACAACGATCAAGGGACAGGCGGCGGTAGCGGTTCTGGCAGCGGCGGCTCGTCGGGCGGCGGCAGCGGTTCGGGCGGTGGTTCGGGCAGCGGTGGCGGCGGCGGGTCAACCGGCGGTGGTGGTGGCGCTGGCGGCGGCGGTGGAACCGGCGGCAGCGGCGGTGGTCAGTCCGGTGGCAGCGGCGGTAGTGGCGGCTCATCTGGCGGCTCCGGTGGTGGTAGTGGTAGCGGCGCTGGCGGTGGTGCTGGCTCTCCGGGCGGCCCCGGTGGTAGCACTGGCGGTAGCGGCTCCGGCGGTTCGTCCGGCGGTGGTGGCGGCTCTAGCTCAGGCGGCGGAGGCGGCGCTGGTGGCGGTAGCGGTTCGGGTGGCGGCGGCGGTCAGGACGACGACGAAGGCGGCGGATCAAGCGGCGGCGGCGGTGGTCAGTCCGGTGGCGGCGCAGGCGGTGGTAGCGGAAGTGGCGGCGCTGGCGGCGGCGGTGGAGCTGGCGGCTCTTCGGGTGGCGGTAGCGGCGGCGGTTACGGCGGCACGTCCGGTGGTAGCGGCGGCGGCGGTGGCGGTCAGTCGGGCGGCGGCTCCGGTGGCTCCGGCGGTAGTGGCGGCGGACAATAACGTTGCGCTTCGAGTTTGTCGCTTAAAAGCTCAACGCTACTTTCTTAACTCTTAATCAACAAACGCGCGGTGACGAAATAAAATCGTCGCCGCGCGTTTTGACTATCAAGGCAGACTATCTCTGTGATTGGCCCAAGCGGCGGAGGCTGCCATCGCCGCTGATGTGATTGTTTGTGCTGCGCGCGACGCGCTCGGCTGCGGCGAAGGCGCGCAGAAAGTTTTCGCCCAGCACTTTGCGTATATCTTTTTCGGTATAGCCGCGCTTTAAGAGTTCGTAGGTGATGTTTGGAAGTTGCGCGACATCTTCCATTCCGACGGGGAGACTCGGCACGCCGTCGAAGTCCGAACCCAGCCCGACGTGGTCAATGCCAGCGACTTTCGCTATGTGGTCTATGTGGTCAATCAACACGGAGAGCGGCACGGGCGGCAACGGATTAGCGTCGTAGAGTTTCTTTTGTTCTTCCGCCAGCCTCTTCGGCTCGCCTTTGTATTGCTCAGCGAGCGCGTCCAACTGCGGCTTCAAACGTGCATCGCGCGCTCGATCCGCGTCCAAGTGTTTCTGGTCTATGAACGACGGGTAGAAATTGACCATCACGACGCCGCCGTTCTTTGCGATGCGACGCAGCAGTGCGTCGTTGATGTTGCGCGGGTGATTGTTGAGCGCCTGTGCTGAGGAATGCGAAGCGATAATCGGCGCTGTAGATATATCAAGCACGTCGGCCATCGTCTTATCCGAGACGTGCGAGACATCAACCAGCATTCCCAGCCGGTTCATCTCACGCACGACCTCCTTGCCGAAATCCGTCAGCCCGTTATGCCGTGCCTCGTCGCGCGCAGAGTCGGCCCAGTCGTTAGTGTTGTTGTGCGTCAGCGTCATGTAGCGGACGCCCAGGCGGTAGAAGTCGCGCAGCGCGAAAAGCGAATTCTCAATCGCATGACCGCCTTCGATGCCCATTAACGCTGCGATCTTTCCGGCCTTCTTCGCACGCCGTATGTCTGCGACGGTTGTCGCCATCAACAGTTGGTCTGGATAGCGTTCAGCGGCGCGATAGACGACATCAATTTGCTCTAACGCGCGGCGCGCCGAGCCGCCCTCCTTGACATATTTCTTATCCACATAAACAGAGAAGAATTCTCCGGTCAGGCCGCCCTGCTTCATCCGCGCAAGGTCTGTGTGGTACTTGCCGACGCTGGATGTGCCGAGCTCGTAATCGTCGTCAATCATCATCGAGGTAATGTCGTTGTGCGTATCGACGACGATTGATTTGCGATGAATCCGTTGCGCTTCTCGCCAGAGACGCTCGTCGCGCGGCGGCGTAGTAGATTGCTGGCCCGTACCGGGCGCGATGGTCTGTGGCCGTGAAAGCGTGCTGAAGGAAACGAGCAACAGTAGTGCGAGCGCTATGCGTTGCGAAAATCTCTGTCTGTTCATCTGCTATGGCTGTTCGGTCTCAAAAGAAGATGTTAGAGATTTCAGCTTACTGCAAGAATGAGCCTTCGGACAACTCCTCAACTGTCGGTTAACGGCCAGTCCTAACGAGTAGATTTGGAGTAGTAGATAAAAGCGTTTCACGCTGGAGGCGCGAAGAACAGAAAAACCGCAAGGCGCAAAGAAGACCGTAAAACTTCTTCTTTGCGCCTTCCGCCTTTTGTTTCTTTGCGCCTTTGCGTGAACTTGTCTATTGAGTGAAACTACCCGCACCCTGCGGTCTGATTCAGCAGCCGACTGTGTGAAACTCGCCGACCTCTCGCACCAGCTTGCCCTTTTTGGCTTGAGACGAGAGGAAGAGCTTCTTTAGTGATACATTGTAGTGATAGCTGACCTGAACGTAGAGGTCTAGTTTGTTGTCGCCGTCCATATCACCGGCCCAGAGCAGTTGCCAGTAAGCTTCAGCAGGCCCGCCCTTACCGCCGAGGTCGTAGAGCACCTGTTTGGTTTCATCATCTTTAGTGAGGACGAGCTTTGCGTCGCTGAAACTAATGTACGGCTCGCGGCTCGTATCCTTCGTGACAACGTCGAGGCTGTAGACAGACCCGCCGAGGGGAAATTCAACAGCCATAGTGGTCGGCAGATGCAACGTTCCGTTGAAGACAGTGCTGACGGGGCCGGGCTGCAAGCCCTTCGCGCCTTTGACGAGGAGGATGGGAATGGGTTGATGATTAACGCTCACACGCTTGCCCGTCTTCGCATGAGAATCGTCGCTGTCAACCATTTCGTCTTTGACAATTGCCACCGTCAGGATGGAATCAATCAGGAACGACCCCTTGTTCGTCAGGTACAGACCGAGCCAGCGCTCGCCCGTTCGCGCCTTAACCTCGTCGCCGTGAAACTCGCCTGTTTCGAGCACACGCGCACTGTGGGGCGGACTCTCCGGCGGGTCCCAATCCTCCAATGATTCAACAGGCGTCGGCACAGGCACAGCGACGTGCACAGGCGTGGAGACAGGCGGCGCTTCCGGCACTCTCATCTCGACGCGAACCTTTGCCGTCTTCCCTGCTTCAACTCGCCGGAAGATTCGCGCCGCACCAACTGCCGCGACACCTACGACGAAGGCCAGCAGCGCCACAGCGTTTCTTGTCAATAACTTTCTCAGCTTCATCTTTACACCTCAAGCGGCTGCCCGCTAGCCATCCGTATCGTAAGACTGTCAAACGCAGAATTATTGCTCCGAAACAGTGTTAAGAGAGACGCGTGTACGAACGTCGTCGCTGCGTGCTTGCCCCTGCGCTGGCGGTGTTCATCCCGCGCTGCATGGCTGTGGCTGTCCACATTGACTGCTGGCTAAAGCGAGAATAAAAAGAGCCATGACAACACTGGCCCGGCGAGGACAGAACTGCAATGCGAGAGGCACAGCCGTCTACGGCTTGCTGCTCATTCTGCTGATACTATGTGGCTGTAGCTCGCCGCCTCCGACTTCGCCAACAACGCCTCGGCCAGCCGGAAACACTCAGGTCGCCATTCAACCACTGCAAAGTGAGTTGCCGGTTAAGCCAGTATCGGTTCTTGAATTTATCAAGGGGCTGAATCTTTTTGACGAGAATGATAAGGCCGCGATGCTCAGGGCATGGAAGCGTGTGACTGATGACAGCAAGTACCGCGTAGCTCGTGCCGATGACTTTAGAATTCCCGAACGGTTTAAGAAGGAATCCTATTGGAGCGATGTTGAGCACGCCCTTGAGAGACCATACATGTCTGGAGAGATGAACGGGAACTACAACGACAATCTTGCCCTTCTCGCCGTAGACCAGACGAGGACAGACGCGGAGCGCTTTAGTATTATCCTCTTCATCGGGCGCGCGTCCAAAGCATACGAAGTCCACTGGCTGTATCGAGACAAAGATTTATCGAGATATACAATCAACCGTCATAGCGGAGACATCTACCTTCAAGAGTTCAGGGAAGATGGCACAAGCAGCGCTTGCGATATAGAGTGGGATAGCGGACTCAAAAACTACACTTGCAAATAATGCTGAAGGGATATAATCAGTATTGACATGTCCATCCTGATTGCCGAAGACAACGTGGCGCAGCGTCGTTACCTGCGTGAGATTCTGGAACGTGAGTTTACCAGCCACGCGCCAGTCATAGAAGCCAGCGACGGCGAAGAGACGATAGCGCGTGCGCTTGAGCACAGGCCGGAGCTATGCGTGCTCGACATACAGATGCCGAAGCTGTCTGGCGTGAAGGCGGCGCGGGCCATCTGGAAAGAGTTTCCGGCGGCGCGCATTATCTTCTGGACGCAGTTTCCGCACGAAATCTATATCAACGAGATACGCAAGATCATCAAGTCCGTCACGCCTCCGCCCGCCTACGGCTTTATACACAAGAACAACCCCGAATCGCGTTTTCTGCGCTTTGTCGCCGCCGTTTTGGAAGACGGCGCGGACATGATTGACCCGGCTTTCAAGGATTCCTTCAAGCGACCGCTCCTGACGGAGTTTGAAGCCGAAGCGCTCTACTATCTCGCGCTCGGACTCTCAAACTGGGCCATCGCGCGCAAGTGCAGTCTCTCTCTACGCGGCGTCGAGAGCCGTCTGGCAACGCTCTACGAAAAGCTCTTCGTCTCCATGCCCGAAGGCACGCCGCATGAGGCTTACGACAAGCTGGCCTACAACGTCCGCACGCGCGCCTTCTTTGAAGCGCTGCGGCGCGGACTGCTCAACGCAGACGAGCTTGAAACAGCCTCGCATGACCTCGAAACGTGGATTGAGCGCGACCGCAAGCGCTACGTCTTAGAAGAGCAGAGCGGGCGCGGCGGCAAGCATTGAATATCAACATGGTTGGTGAGTAATCGAGAATGATTGTGCCCTGTTAATTGGAGACAGTAATGACTCGCTACTTTTTACTCGCACTTCTTCTCGGCCTCACTTTCTTTCGAGCCAACGCTCAACAGACTGAGGCTTTCGCGACCCTATCAGATGAACAGTGGACGGTCTTAATTCAAGCGCTGGAAAGTGAAGACTGGCTCAAGGCGGCGGATTATGCAGCGAAATATATTAAGCAGATAAAAGAAGAAGACGAAGAGAAATCGCTGGCAAGGCTGCGCTATATGTTCATCTATGCTTCTGCCGGTAAAGTCCTACAGGGGAAGATGACTTACGAAGAATTGGACAAGGCTCTCAAAGCCTACGTCGGCAAGGAAGTCGTGACGCCAGCGCGCCCGATTGTAGGAGATTGTAAAAGCAGTACGATGGCTGGGCTTTGTTTTCCCGCCGATAAAGAGCGGGCGCTCTTTACGGCTGCGACAAATAAACATGGGACAAACATTCATGCCTTTGAATACGTTCAACTTCAAGAAAACTTCGACTACAAACGACATGAGGGCAAGTTTGCGGCGATTGGTGGAACCGTAACTTCATTTATGCTCAGCCCAAATCAATCAAGGCTCTGGGCGATGAGAATATTCATCGAAAAGGGATATGTGCTTTTAGACAAGTAATGGCTTATCTGTTCTGTATGGAGCGGCGTCATTCTTACTTAAATAACGACTCGTGCAACGACGCATCTTTCAACTCAGGAATAAGCGCGCGCTTATACAAACTCTCTCTCTTTCATTTCTCCTGTTCATCTCTGCTCTTGCTCAAGGCCCTCCCGATAACGTTCCGGCCTTAGAGCCGACTAACCTGCACCAGTGGGGAGCGGTCACATTGTTTCACGGGCTGCCGTCGAATCGCGTGCGCGCCATTGCGCAGGACGCGGAGGGCGCGATGTGGTTCGGGACGGATGGCGGACTGGCTAAATATGATGGGCGGCGGACGCAGGCCATCAACGCCGCAGGGCTGCCGCAGGGACGCGTGCTGGCGCTCAAGGTAGACGCGTACGGCGCGCTCTGGGTCGGCACGGAGGCGGGCGCGACGCGGCTTGTGAATGGAGAGTTTCGCCCCATACTGGAAACCGCGGGGCAAATGATTACGGCCATCATCGCGCCGGAGCGCGGGCGCGTCGTGCTGGCGAGCGAGCAGGGCTTAATCTTCGATTGCCGTGTGGACGATGCTCGCGTGCCGAGCGTCAAAGCGATTCCCGAACAACCGCTCACAAGCGCCGCCGTCGATAAGCCGGGACGACTCAATTTGACGAGCCTCGCTTTCATCAATGGCACGCTCTACGCTGGCACGCGCAGTCGCGGCGTCTTAACAATCGACGGCAACGAGGCCAAAGAGATTTACAGTAAGCCGCGCGCTTATTTCGTCGAAGCTCTGGAAGCGGACGCGCGCGGATATCTCTGGTCGGGAGCAAGGGCGCGCAACGAAGACAGCGGCCTCTACGAAGCGGCAGACCCTCTGCGCCCGTTGAAGATGGGAGCGGGACTCGGCACTGTGACCAGCTTGCGCACTGGCGCTGGCTCAGACCTTTGGGTCGGCACGGACGGGCGCGGCGCGCTGCTCTATAAAGACTCGCGCCTCGTAGAACGCTTCACCTTTGAAGAAACGGCTGGGGGCTTGCGCTCCGATCACGTCTATTCCATCTTCGTTGACAGCGAAGAGGTCGTCTGGTTTGGCACGGACAGGGGCGTCTGCCGCTACGACCCGCACGGGCCGCGCAATGAAAAGGTCGCGGATGACAAGGAAAGCAATTTCGTCCGCACACTCTTTCAAACTAAAGACGGGCGATTGCTCTCCGGCACGAATCGCGGCCTCTTCATCTACGACGCAGCCCTCCCTGCATGGCAACCCTTGCAGGAGTTGGCCCAGAAGACCGTCTACGCCATCAGCGAAGACAGAGAAGGACGCCTGCTCGTAGGGACTGCGGGCGGCGTTTACATCAGCCAGCGTCCCGCGCGCGAGTTGAGCAGCGAGGCGAAGTTCACACGCATCGAGACCGGAGAAGAGGAAACAGACGCGAGCGGCAGCGTGCGCGCCATCGCGCAATTTCAGAACGCGACATACATCGCTACCTACGGGCGCGGCCTTGAGAGATTAGACGGCACGCGCCGCACTCTCATCTGGCCCAAAGAAGGCGCGGACGCTCTTGAGCGCGAGGTCGTCAGTCTTCACACGGACGGCGATGACCGCCTCTGTATCGGCACAGCAAGAGCCGGAGTCTTTATCCTACAAGGCGGGCAGGTGCAACCGCGCACGGAGTTGGAAAAGCTGCGCGGGAGCGCCGTCTGGGACTTTGATACAAGCAGCGAGGGCTGGCTCTGGCTGGCGACGGCGCGCGGTCTGTACGTCTATCGCGGAAACGAGTTGACGCTGGTTGTGCCGGGCCTGGATGCGCGCGGCGTCTTGGCCGGGCGCGGCGCGGGCCAATCGTCAAGGGAAGCCTGGTGCGCGACCGCAGGCGGCGGCCTTCTCAAGGTGACGCTCGACCCCCAACTCGGCACAATCGTCTCGCGCCTGGACGCAGAGCAGGGCCTTCCTTCGCAGAACGCCTTTGCCGTCATGCCCATCGACGGCGACGAGCGTGAGAGCGGCGCTCTGCTTATCGGCACGAACAGGGGCGTCTCGCGCTACGAACCGGGGCGAAATGCTGCGACGCTACAGCCGACGCGCATCATCAGCAAGCGCATACATCAACTTGAAGAACTGCGCGGCGGGCTAAACCTTGAATACCCGCAGAACAGCCTCGTCCTGGATGTCGTAGCGATGAGCAGCCGCACTTTCCCCGAACAGTTCCAGTATGCCTTTCAGCTTTACGATAGCGCCGACCGCATCATCAAGCAGAAGTTTTCCAACGACGCGCAGTTTACGATGGAGGGCTTGCGCCCCGGTCGTTACTACGTCATCGCACGCGCCTTCACGCGCGACCTGATAGCATCAAAGCCGCTTCAGTTTGACTTCAACGTCGCCAGCGCGCCCTTCCCTTGGACGACGACGGCACTCTCCGTCCTGCTGGCGCTCTCGCTCGTCGCGCTCTGGTGGGGCTACTTGCAGAATCGCCGCCTGGCTCGTACCGGCGCGATGCTAACCCGTGCCATCAGCCAACTGGCAGACGCCCGCCTCCAACTCGCCAACGAGACAGAGGCCGAGCGTCGCCGCATCGCGCGCGACCTGCACGACCAAACGCTCGCGGATTTGCGCCACCTCCTGCTGCTCACAGACCAGTTGCCGGCAGCCAGTCAACAGACAGAGAGCGTTCAAGTCGAACCGGCTGTCTTTCGCCGTGAAATCGAATCCATCTCAAAAGAGATACGTCGCATCTGCGAAGACTTAAGCCCATCCGTACTGGAAAACGTCGGATTGACGGCGGCGCTCGAATGGGCCATCAGCAACGCAGTCGCGTACGCTGCGCCCGATTGCAAGTTCGAATATGCGTTTACCTGCGACGAGAATCTTGAAGAGCGTTTGACATTGATACCCGCCACGCAGATGCAGATTTATCGCATCGCGCAGGAAGCCATCAGCAACGTTTGCCGCCACGCCGCCGCGACGCGCGTCGAGCTAACGGTGACGAGCGGGCCGGACAAGAGTTTTATCTTTAAGCTTGAGGATAACGGCAGAGAGTTTGAGCCGCGCGAAGGCAAGCGCAAAAGTGGGCGCGGGCTGGCTAACATACGCGCCCGCGCCAGCCTCATCGAAGCAGAAGTCTCATGGGCCAAGCGCGCAGGCGGCGGCACAATCTTTACCCTCAGCAAAGCCAATGCCGTCGAAAGCAACGATGAAGTAGGAACGCGGAACGAGGAATGAAAGGCAGTTGCTTTTAGTTCATCGTTGCAGCGTTCATCGTTCACACTTTCTTTCGACCCTTGCTCTTGACGCTGCGTTGCTTGTTAAGTTGAGCGATGATGGCTTTGACGCACTTCGTCAAGCCTTCGCCGTACTTGCCAGCGCGAAACGGCTCGACCATCACGCGGCCAAGCTCGCCCACCTTTTCATCCGGCAACTCGTCTTCGAGACTGCCGCTCACTTGAATGTGCCACTTGCGATCCTCTACGGCCACCAGCAGCAGGAGGCCGTCGCCGCTGGGCTTTGCGCCGACGGCCCACTCGCGCGCTACAGCCAGCGAGTAGTTGAAAATATCTTCGCCTTCGGTCGTCTTGACAATTGCAATAGCAAACTCGATTGCGCTGCGCTGCTTTAGATCGCCAAGAGTTTTTTCCAGCCGCATCTTCGTTTCGTCATCAATCGCGTCGGCGTAATCGTTGACGTGGCCCGTCGGCGGCGGAAGCCTATTTTTTACTTGCGGCGCGGCGTTGTCGGTCTGGCCGGTCGCAGCCCTGTTCTCCGTTTTATCGCTGGTATTGATGACGCCAGGCGCGCTGTTGGCATTAACGCTCTGTGCCATCTCCGTTTTCTTGCAGGCGACGACTCCGAGACAGAGCAGCGCGATTATGAAGAGCACTCTTTTCATCATCTCAGCACTTTGCACGCATGACCGACGACCGCATCGCCGTCCTTTAGCGCCGATGGCGTCGGCGTCCAACCGGATTCGAGGCGCGCGCCCAGCAGTTCATCTGCGGTCGGGTAATGATCCCAGACGGCGACCGCCGTCAACGCGCCGAGTCAAGTCGTTCCGTAGACCAGCACTAAGCCGTCGCGCCACGGCACGATGGCATCGTGTGTGAATTCATCCTGTATGATAACTTCCGCGATGACTTCGGGCAGCCGCGCACCCGATTCTTTTTTGAGTCCCCACTGTAGGACTTCCATCAGCGTGCGATGCTCCGGCAACTCGCTCTTTCTGGCAGCAAACTTGGCCGGAGAAAGATTGGCATGGTTTGCAATAAGCATGAGCAGATTCTTCAAATGCGTCTCAGTATTTTTCCATCAACTCGATGCGATTGCCAAAGGGGTCGAAGAAGGAGAAGCGATTTTGACCGGCCACCGGAATCTCTTCCCTGATGTCTACCTGCTCTTGCCGGAAATACTCTCTGATCTCTTCCAATCCCTCGACCTCAAAAGCGGGGTGACGTTTGGACTTGGCCGCCTCTGCCTCGACGCCGATGTGCAGTTGAATATCCGCGACCTCAAACCAGAGGCCGCCGCGCCCCTTCAAAGCCGCAGGTTTTTCTATCTCACGAAAGCCGAGCAGGCGTCCGTAAAAATCTCTGGCCCGCGCTTCCTCGCCCGGCGGGATACAAAGCTGTACGTGATCCAATCTCTTTACGCGAATCTTCATACAATCGAATCCTCAATCTTCTTTGACGCGAGCCGCGCCAGGGCTGGCCCATGTTCGAGCGAGTATAAAACAAAACGACACGAGAGCCAGCATCACTTTCATCCATTATTTCAGCGAAGCCTTCGGCTCTATCCATTTTTTCGGACAAAGATTCAATTCAATCAACAACCCTAACCACTCTTCTCTGCATCTCAGGCTCAAATTCAAGGGCCAGTGCAAGACAGGCCCGCGATTTGCTTTAACCAAAGCACGATAATCCGAGAGCTTCTCCCCAGGCCCACGATTAGTCTGCATCAACCCGAAGAGAGTCAACCAGCTTTTGCGAGGAGGTCTCTGATGCGACGCCGTAGATGGGTCATTGTCGTTTTCTGCCTGTCGGTCTCCCTTCCGTTTCTCTCTCAACTCTCGTCGGCCAGCGGCACGCTGCGCGTAGATGAATCAATCACACGTCTTGCCCTTGACGAGCAAGCGACGATTGTTTCGCTCGCAGTGGTCAACCCGTTGGGCCACGAGTTTCGGGCACGCGTTCGGCTCGAAGTGCTGGACACGCTCGGCGAAGTGCGCGCCAGCCTCGAAAGCGATGAGACGATTAAGCGCGGCGCATCTACGCTCCGTTTCTCTCTGCCGCTCCAACTTGCCGGACTCGATAAGCAGGAGCGCAAGCGAGCGCTCTGGTATCGCCTGCGCTATCGCATCAGCCCTGAGCAACCGGCCCGCGCCAGCGTTGGGCCAATCGAGGGCATTGTTTCTCTCTCGGAAATCACGCCTGATTTCTTCGAGTTGCGCGTTACCGCTCCGAGCTATGCGCGCGAAGGCGTGCGCTATCACGCGTTCGCGCGGGCCGTTCATCCCATCTCCGGGCGTCCAGTTCCGGGCGTCAAGGTCGAAGCCAGGATAGCGCTCCAGAGCGCCGCGAAAGATAAGACGCTGAAAGCCTTCGGCCTAACGAATGCCGAGGGCAATGCTTCACTCGATTTCGATTTGCCGCAGCACGTAGCCGACAACGCTCTGGAGTTAACCATCACTGGCAGCCGTGGAGCGCTGGTCGAAGAGGTTGAAAGCGAGGTTCAGCTTGACCGCGAAACCTTAATACTCATCAGCACGGACAAGCCGCTCTACCAGCCTGGGCAGATGCTGCATCTTCGAGCTCTCATCTTTGATGCTACAAAGCGCGCTCTGCCGCGCTCTTCCGCCACACTCCTGATTGACGACCCCGAAGGAACGACCGTTTTTCGCGCGCCGCTTCTGACCTCGCGCTTTGGCATCGCAAGCCTCGATTGGGCCATCCCCGAAAACACGCGGCTCGGTGATTACATCATCAACATCAAGCTCGACGAACAGAAGTATGAAGACCAGCAGACGAGCCACATCGTCAAGGTGAGCCGCTACGATTTACCGAACTTCGCCGTCAGCGTTAAGCCAGACCGCGCTTACTATCTGCGCGGGCAGGACGCGGAAGTCGAAGTGCGCGCCGATTATCTGTTCGGCCAGCCCGTCAAGCGCGGGCGCGTCCGCCTTGTCCGCGAAAAGGAGCGCCGCTGGGATTACAGCGAGCAGAAATGGGAAACCGAAGAGGCCGAAACGTATGAAGGCGAGACAAACCCGGACGGGCGTTTTCTTGCACGCCTCAACCTGCAAAAAGAGCACGCGCGACTCGCAGGCGAGAATGACCTGCGCTATCAAGACCTGACCTACGCGGCCTATTTCACAGACCCGACGACCAATCGCACCGAGCAGCGCCGTTTCGATTTGCGTTTGACTAAGGATGCAATTCACATCTACATCTTCGAGGGCATCGAATATCAGACCAAAAACTTTCCCTTGCAGTTTTATCTCTCGACCTTCTACGCCGACGGCACGCCCGCCGAGTGTGAGGTGTCGATTAAAGAGGCCGCTGACGAAGACAAAGCCTTCGCAGGGCAACACCTGCGCACCGTCAAGACGAATCGCTACGGTGTTGCCAAAATCAACGGCCTCGCGCTACCCCGATCAGATGAGGAGAAGAATCGAGCTTCGCTCGCCCTCATCGCGCGCGACCGCAAGGGAGCGCTCGGCCATCAGGCCCACGCTATTTGGTATACGAATCAGCCAGTCATTCGCATTGAAACAAACAAGTCAATCTACCGCGCTGGCGAATCCATCAAGGCCGTCATCCACGCGAGCGAGCCTCTGATGAAACTGATTGTCGAAGTCTGGAAAAACCGGGTCGTGCTGCGCTCTGAAACAATCGAGTTACATGACGGACGTGCGACGCTGAATGTTCCCTACTCGGCGGAGTTTAAAGATGGCGTCACGCTCGCGGCCTATGCCGCGCCGGATTACGCCGTGCCGGGTGTTGACATCAGCAGCTACGATTGGCCCACCGCCGCGCGGCAGGTTATCTACCCGCGCGAGCGTGACCTGCGGCTCGACGTGAAGTTGGGCCAACAAACCTATCGGCCCGGCGAGGAAGCTCACGTAGACTTCCGCGTGAGCGCGCCCGATGGCCGTCCAATCGAGAGTGCGCTCGGCGTCGTCGTTTTCGATAAAGCGGTCGAGGAGCGCGCCCGCACCGACCGTGAGTTTGGCTCAAGCTATGGGTTCTACGAAGCCTACAATCATTTGAGCGGTTATCTTGGCGAATTGTCCGGCGTGTCTGGCAAAAGCTTAATGTCGCTTGATCTGACAAAGGCTGTTCCCGCCGACCTTGAGTTGGTCGCGGAAATCATGCTTCGCACTTACGTGAATGCTCCGCGCATCCTCGGCGGCGAAAGCTACGAGAGGAGACAGCCAGGCATCTTCACCAAGCTGATCGAACAACAGACCGCTGTGATGAAAGCCGTGCTGGGCCAACGTTACCTGCGAAGCATGGAATACCCGCAGGATGAGGCGAGACTGCGCGCTTTGCTCAGCGCGGGCGGCATTGATTTAGACAAATTGTTAGACCCCTGGGGCACGCCCTATCGCCCTCGATTTTCCATCGAACGCGAGTTGGACGTGCTTGAGTTTGTGAGCGCAGGCGCGGACAAGCGCTTTGCAACGCAGGACGATTTCACAGGTGTCAGGCTCA
The DNA here is from genome assembly GCA_036387475.1 of Pyrinomonadaceae bacterium. Classification (GTDB taxonomy): domain Bacteria; phylum Acidobacteriota; class Blastocatellia; order Pyrinomonadales; family Pyrinomonadaceae; genus DASVTR01. The sequence continues at coordinate 78,595 of DASVTR010000024.1, forward strand.
ACTGGGCTTACTTTCGCCCGCACGGTGAAACCATCAACCGGGCGGTCGCAAACTATCACGCGCGCACAGGCGAATTTATCCGCGACGCTGCGACGCTGAAAACAGAATTGCGCTCTGCCGGCGTTGACATAGACGCGCTGCGCGACCGTTGGGGACAGCCCTATCGCTTCGACTTCGTCGTTGTCAAAACAAATCACCTGATAAATATTACGAGTAACGGCCCTGATGAAAAAACGGAGACGGGCAAGCCCTCCAGTCAAGACGATTTTACAATCTGGACGTGTATGACCGACTACTTCGTCGAGCATCGCTCGGAGATAGACAAGGCACTCATCGTCTTCGCTCGAAAGACAGAGCGCTTTCCACAGGACACGGCGGAGCTACGTGAAGCGCTGGGCCAATCAAACATCAATCTGGATGGCCTGCGCGACCCCTGGGGCCGCAACTACTACGCGACTTTTTCAAGCGACGCGCGCTACACTGACCGGCCCGTTATCCGTAGCTATTCAAGATATGGAGAAGCGGGAAAGCTACGGCAGGAGATTACGCCCGTCATTCAGCGTATTAACCACTTTCACCTGCGCAGCAGCGGCGCGGACGGCACACAGGGAACGCCGGACGATTTCAGCGTGGCGGACTTTTCACGCATCTTGACAGAGCAGACCGCCATCCAAGCGCACCCGCAGCCAGCGCGCCCCGTCATGATTTATTCGGGAGCGACGGGCGCAGTCAGCGGCACTATCGTTGATATGGAAGACCGCCCTATCGCGGGCGTCAAGGTAACGGCGACGCATCTTGGCCTCTCGCGGGAATACGTAGTATCGAGCGATGACGAAGGCCGTTATCTGCTGCTCAATCTCCCCGTCGGACTTTATCACCTGGAATTCACAGCCTCCGGCTTCTCCACGTCAATCGTCGAGCAAGTGCCCATACATTCGTCGAACACGACGCGGCTCGATGTTCGAATGCTGGTCGGAGCCGTGACCGAAGCTGTCACCATCACGGATACAAGCAGCGCACAGGTTCAAACTACCGAAAGCGCCTCTGTGAGCTACTCTGTTGCACGAACCGTCATAAACAATGTCGGCACTCGCGTACAAAATTCGACGCCGCGCCTGCGCGAATATTTCCCCGAAACTCTCGTCTGGCAACCGTCTCTCGAAACCGACCGCGAGGGACGCGCGCAGCTAGACTTTAAGCTTGCCGATAACATCACGACATGGAAGATGGCTGTCGTCGGCTCAAACATTGACGGCGAAGTCGGACTCGTCGAGCGAGAGTTTCAAGCCTTTCAACCATTCTTCGTCGAGCACGAACCGCCGCGCATCCTGACCGAGGGCGATGAGATTCAGTTGCCCGTCGTCGTCCGCAACTATCTGGACAAAGCGCAGGACGTTAATCTTCAAATCGCACCTTCCGCATGGTTCACCTTGCTTGGCCCATCTGAGAAGCGCGTCGTCGTTCCGGCGGGCGATTCCGCGCGCCAGACCTTCGACTTTCGCGCTAGCGCTTCCGTCCACGAAGGCAAACAGCAAATCACCGCACGCGCCGACGGAGACGGCGACGCGATTGTCAAACCCGTCAGCGTTCACCCGGACGGCGAAGAGAGAGCTTCCATTGACAGCCAGATTATTGCGGATGCCGCGACGCTCAATCTCAATCTGCCCGCGAACACGATTAAGAATTCGGCCCGCGCCGAACTGAGAATCTATCCGAATCTGATGGCCCACGTCTTCGAGAGCATCGAAGCCATCCTGCAACGCCCCTACGGCTGCGGCGAGCAGACCATCTCTTCAACTTATCCGAGCCTGCTCGCGCTCATCCACGACCGACGCACAGGCAACAAATCGCCCGTCGCGCCGAAAGCTCTGCGCTACCTGCGCGCGGGCTACGAGCGCCTCTTGAATTACCGTACACAGAGCGGCGGATTCTCTTACTGGAGCGGGCACGGAGAACCGGACTTAGCGCTGACCGCCTATGCGCTCAAATTTCTCAACGAAGCGCGAGCCTTCATCGCCGTTGACGAGACGATTATCAACTCGGCGCGCGACTGGCTCATCGCGCAACAGCAGCCGGACGGCAGTTGGCCCGCGCGCTATGCTCCGCAGGGAGACAGCCGCCCCAACGCTTTGCTCACAGCCTACGTCGCTCGCGTGCTGGCGGCGACAAATGCTCAAACAACAAACGCTCAATCCGTCGAGACGCAAAGTAAACCGGCGGACGAAGACGCCGCTCCGTCGCGGCCAAAGACCACGCCGCTTGTTTCTTTGCAGCGAGCCTTGAGTTATCTGGCGCTCCGCATAGACGAAGTGGACGAGCCGTATCTGATGGCATCCTACGCACTCGCCGCGCAGGATGCTGGAGATACAAAGAACGCGGCGCGTGCCGTCGCCAAGCTGCGCGCGCTCGTCCGCGAAGAGAGGGGCGCAAGCTTCTGGGCGCTCGAAATCAACACGCCGTTTTACGGCTGGGGGCGGGCGGGCCGCATTGAGACGACGGCGCTCGTCGTGCAGGCACTGGCAAGCGACAAGCAAGCGAATGATGACGCGCTCGTTAATCGCGGACTCCTGTTTCTGCTGCGACAAAAAGACCGCTACGGCGTCTGGTATTCGACGCAGGCGACCATCAACGTCCTCAACGCGCTGATTACTCTCCTGGCCGGAGAAGGGCATGACAACGGCCCGACTGCCCTCGCGGCGAGTGGCGACGCAAGGGAGGTTGGGCCAATCGAAGTCGTCGTGGGCGGGCGGCACGTGGCTTCAGTTCCGATGCCACCGGGCAATCAACTCGCCAATCCGATAGCCTTTGACCTTTCGCCGTTTCTAGCGCCCGGCGAAAATCGTATCGAGTTGCGACGTGATGGTAAAACTACCAGAGCATCCGTGCAGGCGGTCGCAACTTACTACGTCCCCTGGTCTACGGAGAGAGATAATAACCATCCGTCGACAGCGGCAGAAGCATCCGGCACGTTGAAACTCAAGCTCGGTTTCGACAAATCCACAGCCGGAATCAATGAAGAGGTGACATGCAAAGTGCTGGCCGAGCGCGTGGGCCATGCGGGCTACGGCATGTTGCTTGGCGAGATTGGCCTTCCGCCCGGCGCGGACGTGGATCGCGCTTCGCTCGAAAAGGCTATGAAGGAATCCGGCTGGGCTTTCAGCCGCTATGACATTCTTCCTGACCGGCTAATCGTTTACCTGTGGCCGCATGCGGGCGGCACGAGTTTCGAATTCAAGTTTCGCCCGCGCTACGGGCTGACGGCGCAAACCGCCCCCTCGCAGCTTTACGACTATTACAACCCGGAAGCGAAAACGGTGGTTGCGCCGACGAAGTTTGTTGTGAAGTGAGCGCACGTCAACGCGTCAGGAATTGCTCGACGTAAGAGCGCAGTTCCCTGATGGATGAGTCCGCAATGACGCGATAGACGCGCGGCTGGCAGCCCTGCGGCAGTTGGGTTGCGGTGAGCGCGTCGGTGATGATGAAGTTGCCGCCGCGCAGTCCCTTTTCCCAATGACGCTCGCGGGCGTCGCGAAAGCTGAGCGCGGCTGGGTCAAGACCGGCGGCTATGAGAATCGTGTGCGTCCAGCGCAGGAATTCGCGCCAGCGCGAGACGACCGTCACGAGCGTATCGGGCGGCGGCTTTTCCGCGCCCTTTAAAGAATCAACCACCGAGCGCGTGTGCAAGAGCAGGCAGTTGTAGTCTGCGGGCAAAGCGGCGCGCAAACTTTCAGCATGATTGTAGAGCGCGACCGGCGCAGCAGCCGACAGATGAGCCGAGCGCGTACACTCTTCGAGGCTCGCGCCCGCCACGCCGAAGCCCGTCGCTTCCTTAATCTCTGCCATCAGGATGCGGCGCAGTTCCTCGTCTGGTTCGATGATGAGGAAGTGATCCGGCGGCTCGTGTTTGAGCCAGTGCTTGATGCGCCCTTTTATCTCGCCGAGGGAAAAGCCGCGACTGCGCGCCGCTTGCAGGAAAGAAGAGATTAGCTGGTCAAGCTCAAGCGCAGGCGTCGATGTCGGTTGGTCAAGCGTGTGCGCGCGGACGTAAACGCCGCTCCCTTTGCGAAACTCAACCCAGCCGCGTCCCGCCAGATGACGATAAGCTGCGCTGACGGTGTTTGAATGAATGCCGAAGCGACGCGCCAGCTCGCGCGTGCTCGGCAATTTCTGTCCCGGCTTCAGATCATCGCTGACAACACCAATGATAATCTGCGACACCAACTGCTCGCGCACCGGCACATCGCTGTTTTTAGAGAGCCAGAGTCGCATCTATATCAAGAAAGGGTAAAAGGGGAAATGGGGAAGAAGGTAAAAGGAATACAGGCGCAACACTCAAGCGGATTTCCTTTCCCCGTTTCCCCATTTTCCCCTCTTACCCCCAAAGTTTCAGGGTTTGCGCCCGCCGTAGATGGCGTGTCCGGCCTTGAGCCAGTAAACGTCAATGTCACGAAAGCCCGCCTGCTCCAACCATTTCAAATGCTCGAAGAGCGGCGAGGGCTTGTCGAATGCATCCGGAAATTCGTAATAGTTCCACTCCGACCGGCGGAAGTAGTCGAAGGCGTCTTCGTTGCCGTCGAGTTCAAGCGCGCGTTTGCGCACTGCGTCGTTCCACGTTTGAGCGGCCACGCGCGCGCCCGATTCGTGCGCGGGTAAAATCAAATCGGCAATCACAAGCACGCCATTCGCCGAGAGCATTCGGTAAACATCCTTGTAGAGCGCCTGCTTTTCTTCTGCATCGAGATGATGAATCGCCAGCGATGAAACGACAGCATGCAGAGGCCAGTCGGTTTCACGCCACTCATGCGCGTGCAAATCGAAGCGCTCAGGAGCGAAGCGCTCGCCGTATTGGGCCAACCGTTGCTGCGATGCTTGCAGCATCTCAATTGAGCCGTCAAAGCCGTGTACGATTGCCTGCGGGAAACGCTCTAACAGCGCTCCGGCCAGCAAGCCCTCGCCGGAGCAGAGTTCTAAAATATGAAAAGGCTCGGCGAGCGGCGGAATCAAATCGCAGATAATCTTGATTTGCAGTTCGCGTTCGGGAACGAAGTAGCGGCCAAAGTCCATGAAGAGCTTTGAGCTTTGCTCGTCCCATTCGGCGAAATTCATGGCTTCTTTCTGATTCATATATTTGTCAGAAGGTTTAAGCGAAAAGCACTTGCTTCCGGATTATATCGCTCATACGCAACAAAGGCACTCTCTTTCCGACCCGTTTGCGCCGGGTCTGCAAAACCTCAGGCTCAATCAAATCGAGCTTTATTTCCTGCGCCTCGCGCCTCACGCACATCTCCGAGTCATTGTTGCTTTCCTCTGTTCTATGGTACACAGGATGGCAAATCGTCGGATTATTCAAAGAGCAGGCGCTTCTCGCAGGCGAAGCGCCGACAAAACTTTTCGCGGGAGATCAATTTAGGTTATGTCGTCTGTGACCTCGAACATTGAATCTGTGCTGCACGAAGACCGTGTCTTTCATCCGCCCGAAAATTTTCGGACACGCGCGCGTCTCAATTCTCTGGATGAGTTAGAAGAGTTGCGCGAGGAGGCGCGCGAGCGACCGGAAGCCTTCTGGGCGCGCATGGCCGAAGAAGAACTGCATTGGTTCAAAAAGTGGGACACCGTTCTCGAATGGGAGTTGCCGCACGCACGCTGGTTCACGGGCGGTAAGATTAACATTGCCTACAACTGCCTCGACCGTCATCTCGAAAGCTGGCGGCGCAACAAGGCTGCCATCATCTGGGAGGGCGAGCAGGGCGAGCAGCGGACGCTCACCTATGGTCAACTGCACGCGGAGGTCTGCCGCTTCGCAAACGTGCTCAAGCGCATGGGCATCGAGACGGGCGACCGCGTCGCGCTCTACATGCCGCTCGTGCCTGAATTGGCGATTGCGATGCTGGCGTGTGCGCGCATCGGCGCGACGCACTCCGTCATCTTCGGCGGCTTTTCCAGCGCCGCTTTGATTGACCGCATCAACGACGCGGGCTGCAAGTTGGTGGTGACTGCAGACGGAGGCTTTCGGCGCGGCGCGGAAGTCAAGCTCAAGCCAGCCGTGGACGAAGCCTTAAAGAGTACGCCTTCCGTCAAGGGTTGCATCATCTTTCGGCGCACGGGCACACGCGTCACTATGGAAGCGGGGCGCGATCACTGGTGGCACGAATTGATGGACACAGTTGACGCCAACTGTCCGGCGATTGAACTCGACAGCGAGCATCCGCTTTATATCCTCTACACGTCGGGGACGACCGGAAAACCCAAAGGCATCCTGCACACGACCGCCGGTTATCTATTGCAGACGCATTTGACGACCAAGTGGATTTTCGACCTCCGCGATGAAGACACATATTGGTGTACGGCTGACATCGGCTGGGTGACGGGTCATTCCTACGTCGTCTATGGGCCGCTTTCAAACGGCGCGACCGTGCTGATGTACGAAGGTGCGCCGAATCATCCTAAGCCGGATCGCTTCTGGGAAATTGTCGAGCGACATCGCGTCAATATTCTCTACACCGCGCCGACGGCCATCCGTGCCTTTATCAAGTGGGGCGAGCAGTGGCCTTTGAAGCACGACCTTTCCAGTTTGCGCCTGTTGGGAACGGTCGGCGAGCCGATCAACCCGGAAGCCTGGATGTGGTATCACAAAATCATAGGCAAAGAGCGCTGTCCGATTGTTGATACGTGGTGGCAGACGGAGACGGGCGCGATCATGATTAGCCCGCTGCCGGGCGCGACGCCGACCAAGCCCGGTTCTGCAACGAGGCCGCTGCCCGGCATCGAAGTTGACGTGATGACAAAAAGCGGCGAAGCGGTCAAAGAAGGCGAAGGCGGCTATCTGGTCATCAAGCGACCGTGGCCCTCTATGTTGCGCACCATCTGGAATGATGACGAGCGTTATCAAAAGCAGTACTGGTCGGAAATTCCAGGCGTCTACTTTGCGGGCGACGGAGCGCGGCGCGACGCTGACGGATATTTCTGGATTATGGGACGTGTTGACGATGTGATTAACGTAAGCGGGCATCGTCTCGGCACAGCCGAAGTCGAGAGCGCGCTCGTCTCGCACGAAGCCGTGGCCGAAGCGGCGGTGGTCGCGCGTCCGGACGAAATCAAAGGCTCAGGTATCGTCGCCTTCGTCACGCTCGAAGGCACGCACAAGACATCGGATGCGCTCAAGGAAGAGTTGCGCCGCCACGTCGCGAGAGAGATCGGCGCGCTCGCACGGCCCGACGAGATACGCTTTACCGATCAATTGCCGAAAACGCGCTCCGGCAAGATCATGCGTCGGCTGCTGCGCGAAATCGCCACCAGCGGCCTGGTCGCAGGCGACGTCACGACGCTCGAAGACTTCTCCGTGCTGGAAAAGCTCAGGGCGGAGGAAGAGTAAGAAAGTTTTCAGTTTTCGGTTTTCAGTTTTCAGCACGGGCAAGCTGCTTTCTTCTGAAAACTGAAAACCGAAAGCTGTAAACTGTAAACTGTTTGGAGGAGATTATGGCCCGACACATAACAGTTGAGAATCGAACGGGGCCGCGTTACATGGCCTCTTTGCCTGTGCGCGCGGAGTGGGATGATGAAGAGGCGGGGCACGTCGTCGCCGAAGGGACGACGGAGAATGTCGGGCCGGAGGGCGTGCTGGTGCATTTGCAGCGCCTTCTGCCTGATGTCGGCAGCCGTGTCCAGTTGGAAGTGCAGGCCGAAGAGGGACAAAAGCTGCAAGTCGTCACGGAAGTTCTGCGGCTCGAACGCAACGCCGCCCACCCGCTCGCCGCCTTGCAACTGCTCGACGCGACAGACGAATGGCGCGGGCTGGTCTGGGAGCCTGCCGCGCCGCGCCTCGCACCGCCAAAGCCTAAAGAAGGCGAAGAGGATGAAGAGCCGGACGAAGATGAGGTGGAACACTGAAGGCGCGACGGGGAGACGCGGTGAAGCAAGCGCGTTTCGTCAATTGAGTGCTTTTCTTTTTCTACGCATTACCTCGGTCGCCGCGTCTCCGCGTTATATCTTGGCGGCGTGTCCTTAGCGTCGCTAACCGGCTTGCAGTTCAAACGCCCTCGCAGTGATAATCAGATTCGATGACGGACGACAGTTGATGAGGGTTGAATGAACGAGCGAAAGAAAGAGGCGAAAGAGGCCGCGCAGACCGCCGCCGTGGCCGCGGCTCAGGTGTCCGGGCCGCAGACGCGCGCCATCCTCCGCGTTGTCTGGATAGCGCTCGCGGCGCTGATTGCTGTGCTCGTCGGGTGGTGGATTCTGCGCGCTCTGACGGGTGTGCTCTTGCTCGTCGTGCTGTCAATCTTCTTCGCTTATTTAATCGCGCCGCTCGTCGAGTTTGTCCATCGCCCATTCAAAATGCGCGGGCGCGAGCACATCATGCCGCGCGCTGTGGCGATAGGGGTTGTCTACCTCGCGCTCTTCGGCTCGTTGGGTATCGGGTTATGGTTTCTGTTACCGAAGATCGGCACTCAAATCACAGCGTTTGCGCAGAAAGCGCCCGACTACATTACCTCGGCGCGCGCTCGCTCGCAGGGCCTTAACAGGTTTTACGAGAACTACCAGATTCCAGATGCCGTCCGTAAGAAGATTACGGAAAATGTGACGAGCATGATCGAGAGCGCCGGGAAGTACACCACCGAGAGTTTGTGGAATAACATCATCGAACTGCTGAGCATTCTTCCCTTCCTCATCCTGATTCCGATTCTAGCCTTCTTCCTCTTGAAGGATGCCGAGAGCTTTCGTCGCTCCGCGTTGTCGATGCTACCGCGCGGTCGCTGGCGCTGGCGCGGCGACGAATTCTTTCAGGATGTCAACAGCACTCTGGCCGCCTACATTCGCGCGCAGTTAATCGCCTGCCTGCTGATCGGAACGATTTGCACGCTCGGCTTTCTGATTATCGGCGTGCCCTACGCGCTGCTACTCGGACTCATCGCTGGCATCCTTGAGTTTATTCCGCTCGTCGGGCCGCTGGTGGTCGCGGTGCTGGCGGGAGGCATCACCAGTTTCTACTCTCTCAAGCAAGCTATCGTCGTCCTCTTATTCTTAGGCGTCCTGCGTATTGTTCACGACTACGTTGTGTACCCGCGCATCATCGGACAGGGTGTTCATTTGCATCCGCTGGCGGTGATTCTGGCAATCTTAAGCGGCGCGGAGATAGCAGGCGTCGCGGGCATCTTTCTCGCCATCCCTGTCATCGCCATCGCCACCGTCAGCTATCGCCACTGGCTCGAACACAAAGGCAGCGACGGCCTCGTTGCAGAGATTCTCAAACCCGTAGAGCCGGAGACTGCGCTCGCTACCGCAACCACGGGCGAGGCCGCGCTCCCAGCACCCGCGCCTGTGGCAGCGTCCGTAGACACCGGCGCTGCGTCGCAACGTCATCCGCATCCGACGGTCAGCACCACCCCTGAACAAATGGCACGCGCCCGCCCAGATTTGACGACCGGCGAACTAAAACTGAGAGACATTGAATGACAAGTAAAAGGTAAAAGGCGAAAGTGTGGGGAGACCAGTTTAATTAAAACGGTTTTCCGCCTGACTTTCGCCTTTTACCTTTTACCTTACTTCGCCTTTTACCTTTTTACTTTTGCCTTCTTTAGTTTCCCTTAAAAATTGGCTGGCGTTTTTCGAGGAAGGCGCGTGTGCCCTCGCGCATGTCTGCGGTCTTGAAGAGGCGGCTGAAGAGTTCGGCTTCGAGCCTTAGACCTTCCGCGAGCGGTAAGTCCTGCCCGCGCGTGACGGCCTCAAGGCATGCGCGAATAGCTAGTGGAGCTAGCGCAATGATCTTGCGCGCGAGTGCTTCCGCTTCCGCCGAAAGTTGCTGAGGCTCTACGACCGCGTTGACGAGGCCGAGGCGTAAAGCTTCCTCCGCCGTCACGATAGCGCCCGCGAGCATCATTTCCAGAGCGCGCCCGCTGCCTATAATGCGCGCGAGGCGCTGCGTTCCGCCGTAGGCCGGAATCACTCCGAGCTTTGCCTCCGGCAGGCTGAAGCTGGCGTTCGTCGCCGCCACACGCAGGTGACAACCGAGCGTCAACTCGCACCCGCCGCCCGCCGCCGCGCCCGACAACGCTGCGATCACAGGCACGCCGCAATTTTCAATCAGGCCGCAGACTTCCTGCCCGCTTTCGGCCTTGCGCCGCGCGCCCGCTTCGTCGAGCGACATAAGCTCGCCGATGTCCGTGCCCGCGCAGAAAGTTTCGCCCTCACCGCTTAAGATAACGACGCGCAAATCGCGCCGCTCAGCGATGTCTGTGAAGATGCGCGTGAGGCGCTCAAGCATCTCGCTCGTCAAAGCATTGCGCTTTGCGGGCCGGTTAAGACGCACGCGCGCTAAGCCGTCTTGCTCTTCAAAGATGATGGAAGAGGTCGTGCTCAAATTTATGGATGCAGTTTTCGTTTTTCAGTTAAAGAGAACTGTCTAACCCTGAGACGCTGAAAGCTAAAAACTGAAAAGCGAAAACTGCGTTTGTTTTAGACGAGGTTCATTGGTGTCGGATTCTTCGCATCCTTTGTGTAGTCGTAGAAGCCGCGACCGGATTTGCGCCCGTAGAGGCCGGCAAGCACCATGCGCTTGAGGAGCGGCGGCGGGGCAAAGCGCTTTTCGCGGAACTCATTGAACATGATTTCGGCGATGTAATAGGTCGTGTCCAGCCCGACAAAATCGCCGAGTGTAAATGGCCCCATCGGATAACCGCAGCCGAGCTTCATCGCGTTGTCAATGTCAACGATTGAGCCTACGCCCTCTTCGAGCGCGCGAATGGCGTCGAGCATGTAGGGGACGAGCAGGCGATTGACGATAAAGCCAGTCTTATCGCCCGCGCGCACGGGCGTCTTGCCGAGCCGCTTGCCAAACTCTATTGCCTGTTCATAGACGCTCTCATCCGTCAGAATCGTGCGAATCACTTCGACCAGCTTCATCAGCGGCACGGGATTGAAGAAGTGCATCCCGATAAAGCGTTGCTGCCTTTCGTTAGAGGTCGCCGTCATCATCTCCGTAATGGAAATGGAAGAAGTGTTGGAGGCAAAGATGGTTTCCGGCTTGCAGATTTCGTCGAGCCGCTTGTAGGTATCGCGCTTCGTTTCCAGATTTTCGATGATGGCCTCGATGATGATGTCGCAATCGTGCAAATCTTCGAGCCGTGTCGTGCCGCGCAGGCGGTTTCGCGTCTCTGTTTGCTGCTCGCTCGTTATCGTGCCCTTCTCGGCAAACTTCGCCAGCGATTTTTCGATGCCGCCGAATCCCTTCTCGCACAATTCATCCGAAACTTCGCGGACGATAGTTTCAAAGCCTGCGGTGGCGGCGGTCTGCGCGATGCCCGAACCCATCAGGCCGCAGCCGAGCACGCCAACTTTTTTGATTTCCATTCTACTCTCTCCTCATAATTGCTCTTTTCCTTGAGCGATATTTTAGAAAACTTTCGCTATTTTTTATCCTGCTGTTTTGTATCCTTCTGTTCTTCACCCTGCTGCTCTGGCGCAGCTTTCGGCTTGACCAGTTCGATTCCGTAACTCGCGCCCTCGTTCTTGACCCACTGGTCGCGCCGCTCAACCCAGGCGTCAAATTCTTTGCGTAGTTCTTCGCGTTGCGCACGCGCGCGCGGACGCTGGCGCTGGTTGGGCGGAATCTTCGCCAACTCCTGTGCGCGCGTGAGTAGTTGCTTCATCTCACTTCGCAGCGCGTCTGCCTTTTCGTCGAGCTTGGGCGCGGCGTCCAAAGCTTTGAGAGCCGTTTCAGCACCGCTTATGTCCTGCCCGTTCAAAGCATTCTGCACGACGATCTGTGCATTATTGAGAGCTTCAAGGTATGCCGGAACATCCGATTGCGCGGGATTGAGCAAGGTGCGCGATGAAAGATTTCGGAGCGCGGGCCTTGGCCCTTGAAAACGCAACGCCACCATCGTGAAGCTCGCGGCGACGAGCAGCAGCGCTGCGACCTGCAAGGTGTGCCAAAAGAGCGCCACACCACTGCTCTCGCCCGGTCGCTTATAGCCGACAATGAGCGCCAGCGCTGCGCCTGCCAGCAGTCCGCCCATGTGCGCCGCGTTGTCAATGACCGGAATCGTGAAGCCTATAAAGACGTTGAGCAAGATGGTCGGCAGCATGCCTGTCCCGAAGGCGCGCTTAAAGCCGTCCGGCAGTTCGTGTCGAAACTTAATGCCGAAGACGAACAGCACGCCGATCAAGCCGAAGAGTGCGCCCGACGCGCCGACCGAAACCGGGTCGCCGTTTTTGAATAAAAAGCGGCTCGCCGCGTTAAGCTGCATGTTGGGCCTGACGGTCAGATAGCTGGCGACGACGCCCGCCACTCCCGTCGCCACCCAGAAGAAGACGAACTTGGCCGAACCGTAAAGCCGCTCGACATACGGACCCAACACCCAGAGGCCGTACATGTTCATCAAGAGGTGTAGGATTCCGCCGTGCAGGAAAATCGGCGTCACAAAGCGCCACCACTCTCCGCCGTTAATCAGCGCATTCATCTTCGCGCCGTAAGTGACCAGCACGGCATTGAACGAAGGACTATTTTCCCCGCCGCTCGAAAGAAGCGTCAGGAGAAAGACGAAGATGTTGGCGACGAGCAGGACGATGGTGAAGGGCGCAGGACGCGTCAGCACAGCACGCGCAAAACGAATCGTCTCTCGATCATAAAAGGGATGACGCGCGGCATCATGTCTGTCTTGAGAGGCTGCAGTAGCCGGAGCGCCGCAGACCGCGCAAGCCTCTTCGCCAGCGCCAATCAACGCGCCGCAACTGCGACACACGCTCGGTCGCCCGGCGGCGGGCGGTTGGTATGTTTGACTCTCAGACACAACTCTTCTGCTGACGGCGCGCGGCCCAAAGCTTTATGACGCACTCGTACCCAGGCCGGGACTCTCGCTTGGACGCGCGTTTCCCTTCTCTGATGAAGACAATCCGAGAAGGCGCGGCGCTCGCTCACTGTTAACCGAAGTGGAATCGTTCAAGTGGGATTCTACAATGAAGAGCGCGGAAAGCAGAAGTCAGTAGTCTGAGAGACGAAGGCCGGAAGAAGCTAAGGATTGTCTGAGGACTGCTGCGCTTCGGCCTCGGCTTCATCCCTTTTCTTAGTCCACAGTTCGGCGATGTGATTGGCCTCGGCCAGCGTCATATTATCGCAGGCGGTTTCGGCAACGCCGCCTTTGACTTCCAATACTTCCCACTCGGAAGCCTCAGGGTCAAGGCCAGCGCAACCCGGCATGACTCTCACCTCGAATGTCTCTTCGAATTTTTTACTCATAATCTTTCTGCGGATAAGGGCTTGTCCCAAATTTTTATTTGAAGTCCTGACTAAAGCGGATTCTATCACTAAACCACTATGGTCAATCAGGAAAATCGGCGCGCTCTATTGAAGCTTGATTTCGCCGCCCGCTTTAATCTCGCGGGGCGCGCTTTCGTCCGCTGTAACTTCGACGGGCGCACGCCAGGCGAGAGTCTTAATAAGGCAAGTGCCCGTGTTGTCTTCGCGGCAATAGTAGAGCGTCATGGAGATGCGCAAGACGCCTTTGCCCGCTGCCGATGTGCGCAGCGGAAGACGAAGGGGAAGCTCTGTAACCTTTCCTGAATTTACAGCCCTCGAATTCGCAGCGCTGCCATCGTTTTTCATCAGCGCGAGGCTCTGCGCGCCGCTCTCAATCGAGACTTGATAGCGTTGCGGCGCGGCAGCGTTCAGGTGATAGCCTGCGGGCAGTTGCACCTCTACAAGCAGCGCCGCTTCACTTTGCGCACGCAAGCGTTGGGGCGCGAGCTTCATCTCTTCGGCACTGAGCGCGACCGCTTCCGCCGTTTCTGTGACAATGCTCGACGCGGGCGGCTGCAATCCTTTTATCATGAGCGTGGTGGTCTGTTTCGTCTGAAGATCGACGACCCGCACAGCATGATTGTTTGTGTCGGCGACGTAGAGTTTGTCGTGCGCGATGCTCAATCCGCCCGGCTCGTAAAAGCTCGCCTGTGCGCCGTCCGCTTGTCCCGGCTTTCCTGTGCCGAGGAAAGTTTTGACCGTCCGGCTTGTCGTGTCGAGTTGCTTAATCTTGTGATTGTAGGTATCCGCGATTAAGACTTTGCCTTGATATGCGACGACGCCGAGCGGGTGCTGCAAGCGCACATCATCGCCTCGCCCGTCCCTGTCTCCAAACTCGAAGAGGTCGCCGCCGACGAGCGTGCTGACCACTTCGTTCTCTAAATCAATCGAGCGGATGATGTTCGACTCACTGTCGGCGACGTAGAGATGGCGGCCATCAAAAGCAAGGCCCGACGGCTGTGCAAACGCTGAGGCGGACAGCGCTCCATCTGTCCGCGCTTCGCGTCCAGAGCCGGCGTAGTTTGAAACCAACGCTTTCTCCAAATCGAGTTGCCAGATTTGGTGCGGCCCGGCCATCGCTATGTAGAGGGTGCGCCCGACAAGCTGCAAATCCCACGGGGAGTTGAGCGCGACTGTGAGCGCAGCGCCCGACCCGGTTTCTGCGTGTGACTGCTTGCCTGTGCCTGCGATTGTTTCGATAATGCGTTTCTTCAAATCAACGCGACGGATGAGATGATTTTCCGTGTCGGCGACGTAGAGCGTCTCGCCGTCAAGCGCCAACCCTTGCGGGCGAAAGAAAGTTGCTCGCTCAAACGTCCCATCCGCAGCGCCGCTTGCTCCCGTCCCTATTGTTTCGATTAACGTGCCGTCGAGTTTTGTGACGACGATGCGATTATGATTCGAGTCGGCGATGAAGAGGCGACCGCTCGCAACGTTCGTTAGCACCTTGCCGGGAAAGGCGAGCGGCAAATCACCCACCTGTGCGCGTTCGAGCGCGAGCTTTAAGGGCTGCTCGTTTAATTCTCCGCGCGGACGAAATTCTCCGATGAGCTTTGCGATGGCTTCATCAAGCACGGCGTAGTTGCCCTCGCCATGCGCCACGCCGACGACGTAGCCCGCCGGGTCAATCAACACCTGCGTGGGCCATGCGCGCACACTGTAAGCCTGCCAGATAGCGAAATCAGCATCGTTGACGACCGGATGCTCAATCTCATAGCGCAGGATGATACGGCGTATGTTGTCCGTCTCCTTTTCGTTGTCAAACTTGGCGGAATGAACGCCGATGACGACGAGTTGACTAGAGTATTTGGCTTCGAGGCGCTTGAGGTCTGGGATGATATGGATGCAGTTGATGCAGCCGTACGTCCAGAAATCCAGAAGCACGACTTTGCCCTTGAGCGCCGCGAGCGAGAGCGGCTTGTCTGTGTTGAGCCAGCCGCGCCCGCCCTTTAACTCCGGCGCGCGGACGCGTCCCTGATAGCGTGACGACATGGATTCAGTGCCTCTCGAAGAAAGAAGATGAACGGACTCTGCCGGTGCGAGCGCAGCACAAGCGAGCATGAGCGCGAGCCAGAGAGAAAGAAAAGTTTTGAGCCGTCGCCTGTCGTTCATCAGCAAATCCTTAATTCTCAATTGCAGAGCTTCTTATGGTAGTTACGTTATTGCTTCGGCAGGCGGATTTCCCGCCCCGCGCCTCTTCGGAATAATTACTGAGTGTACCTGACTCCGGGCGGCGATGCAGTTGAAGCGCGCCTCGTTGACACGCACAATTCATCATGTTAGAACCGCACTTGTCCACCATCGCTCTCACGTGTGCAATGCCTCGGCGAGCAAGGACGCGCGTGCTTATCTAAAATAATCCTCGCCGATATTGAAGATTTCGCAAAGCCCGCGCTTTTCCCCGGCGCGACTCCAACGGATGCCACGACCGACCGAAAACTTGCGTGGCATCCCGTCTTCGGTCAACCATGAAGCGTTGTCAAACGTGCAACACCATCGGCGGCGATAACCAGGCGACGTGCTATCTGGACGGACAGCCGCTCGTTGAAGACCCGCTCGCCACCACCCTTCAGGAAGCAATCGGCGCGAAATATTCCCTGACGCAACTGATTGGCAAAGGCGCGATGGGCGCGGTCTATCGCGCGCATCATCGAGATTTAGGCGACGTGGCGATTAAGGTCATGCTGGGCCGTGGCGATAACCAGGCGCTGTCGGAGCGTTTCCTGCGAGAAGCACGCGCGCTGCGCCGCCTGCGTCATCAAAACGCGGTGCTGATTTACGATTTAGACCGCTCGCTCAACGGCGTCACGTACATGGTGATGGAGATGGTCGCGGGTAGTTCGCTGCGCGCAGACCTGCGCGAGCGTAAGCGCTTCACTTTGGACGAAACGATGGAGGTCGCCGAAGCCGTCTGTAGCGCGCTCACGGCGGCGCACGAGCGCGGCATTATTCACCGCGACTTAAAGCCAGACAATATCCTGCGCGCAGAGGAAAAGGGACTCGACGAGCATGTGATTCGCACCATCAAGATCGCAGACTTCGGCATCGTCAAGCAGCGCACGACCGGAGACAACGATGAAGAATTGATTCAACTCACGAAATTCGGCAAGCCCATCGGCACTCCCTTTTACATGTCGCCTGAGCAATGGTTCGGCGATAGCCCCGGCCTCGCCTCGCTCGATCATCGAACGGACATTTACGCCCTCGGTTGCACGCTCTACGAATTGCTCTCTGGCCGCCCGCCCTTTCTTGGGCGTACGACTGCGGAGATGCGCCGCCAACACCTGCACGACGAGCCGCCGCCGCTGCATGAATTAGCGCCGCAAGTGCCGTTGCCCTTCAGCCGCGTCATCATGCGCTCGCTCGCTAAAGACAGGGATGAGCGACAACAGAGCGCCACGGAGTTTATCGAAGATTTGCGTGCGGCTTACGACAAAAGCTTTGAGCGCACAGGCGAGAAGATAGATGCCATGTTGCCCACGACGCAGGAGCCTTCGACAGACGAGGGCGCAGTGGCTGCTAGACCGCCGGACAGCCTGTCGGACACGGAAGAGGAAGTGCCGATGTTTGCGGAGAAGATTGTCGCTCTCGTTCCTGCGCCCGCAGAGCAGGAACAGGACGCAAGCGTTGCCCCGCCAGTTTCAGCCGTCGCAGCGGAAGCGAACGCCGTAGCAGCGCCGCAAGAGCCGTCTACGTCCGCCTTCGCTTCCGAACAAACGCCCGCCTACGGTTCGATGCCTGAACGGGACGCTCGCCCGCTCGCCTATCACTCGTTACCAGCGAGCGTTGCCGCCGCATCACAGCCGGGACGAAGACGCGCCCTTGTCGTATCTATCTCCCTACTGCTCTTTGGCACGGCCCTCATCGTCGCCCTCGGTATTTATCTTTATCGCAATCGCTCGACGCCCGTTGCTTCTGAGAACGTGGCGCAGCAGCCGCCACCGCCGCTTAAGCCGCCGCAGATACCTATGAGCGCGCTCACGGGGACGCTCCGCGTCAGGGCTACGCCCGGCAGCGAAGTCTTCGTCGACGATGAAAAAGCGGGCGTCACAGGGCAGGACGGACTCTTTAGTATGCAAGTTCCTGTGGGCCTGCGAAACGTACGCATCGCTGCGAAAAATTATCGCCTCTGGTCTAGAGACGCGCGCATCAGGGCCAATCAAAAGACGACGCTGACCGCAGGGCGCGAGCCTCCCCTTGAAGTGCGTTCAACGCTGGTAGACGAACGACAGCAGCGAGCACGCGAAGCTTACGACAAAAAGTCTTACGGAGAGGCTGAGGCCGAATACCGCGAACTGCTGAAAACAGACGCGGACAACGCCCCTGCACACACACGTCTCGGCCAAATTCTTAATCAGCAGCAGCGTTACACTGAAGCCATCACGGAGTTTGAGGCGGCGGCACGTTTAGACGCGAAAAGCATCGAAGCGCGGCAACCGCTCGTCAGGCTGTACCTGCTGAAAGGGCGCGACGCTGAGGCCGAAGCGACGGCTCGCCAACTCGTCAAGCTCGCGCCGCGCGACGCTTCGGCTCGTCAATGGCTGGCCCGCGCCCTGTTGCGCGACCCAAGTAAGCTGGATGAAGCACTAGGTGAGATCGAAGCGGCGCTCAAAATCAAAGAATCCGCCGAGCTACTGGAAACGAAGGCTTATATTCTGCTGGCGCGCAACTCGTTTGACGAAGCTCTGGCGACGGCACGCAACGCCGCCGAATTAGACCGAGGGAAAAACACTACGGCCCGTGCCAGCCTTGCCGTCATCCTCTTTCGAGTGGAGCGCGTTGACGAAGCCCTCGCTATCTACAGGGAGCTTCGGCAGGCTGACAAGAGCGACCTCTGGGGCGACATCAAACGCCTTGAGCTACGCGGCGTCTACAGTAGGCCGGTGCTCGAAACGCTCGCGGCGCTCATCGCGCGAACCAACTAGAGTGAATTGATTCATCAAACTCATTTACTCATTGATTCAATGAGTAAATGAATCAATTCTTATGGCAGAGCAAGTCTCAAACTCGGAACAGGCAACGCGCGAGCGGCGCGAGATAATAGTTGCGCGGGCGGGCGAGCGTTTGCTCGGAGTCTTTGCTGAAGAGGCCGCAGGCATCGAGAGAGGCAGCAGACCGACGCCCTTGCCGCACGCTCCCTTGGCGGTGCTGGGAATCGTCAGCGTACGCGGTCGCATTCTGACGCTGCTCGATTCTTCGGCGCTGCTCGGCGAGAGTCGCGCCGAAGGTGTGACCGCCAACGCGCAGCCGCCCTTCATTCTCGCCCTGCGTGGCGAAGAGCAACTGGCGCTCGCCGTTGACAGCGCAGGGCAGCTTCGTGAAATCTGCACTGACGAAATCGAACAGCCCACGGGTGCGGCGGCAGCGGTCGCTCATGGCACGTTTCAAGATGAGAACACACAAATCATCATCCTCGATGTGGCACGCCTGTTTTCGGTCGCCGTCGAAGGGATGACGGAGCGGCGGCGCAATCGTCTCCTGCATGATGAGAAATGAGCTACGCAGGGGTTTGCAGTCTGGTTGCCTCAGGTAGTGGATTGAAGCGAGAGCTTGTCATTCATCAACAATCCCTTTCTTTGTCAAGCAACGCAACGTCTGTTTTCGCCTTCCGCTGCGAGTGTTAAGATAGTCGCGTACGGAAAATTTCAATTAGTTGTCATCGAAACAGATGCACGATCAGGCATTCAGAACGCTGGAATATACGGAATTGCGCGCGCTGGTTCGGCGCGGCGCGCAGACCCTTATGGGCCGCGCGCGCGTGGATGAACTTGCGCCACTGGCAGACCTCTCTACGCTCAGCCGTGCGCTCGAAGCTGTTGCGGAGTGCGTCGAGTTGCGACGACGACAGGGCGGCTCTTGGTCGTTTACGGAGTTGAGCGACCCGTCGAGCGCGCTCACGCTGCTTAAAATTGAAGGCGCGTCGCTTGAGCCGCTGATGATTCTCGAAGTGGCGCGGCTGTGCGAGCAGGCGCTCTCGGCGCGCGCCTTGATACAGACGGAGCGCGATGCGTGCCCTGTGCTGTGGGAAACAGTCGCCGAATTGCCGCGCGAGCTACATAGTCTGGCCGCGCGCGTCCAATCGAAGATTCTGCCGAGCGGCGAATTGGATGACCGCGCCAGCCCGGAACTTGCGCGCATACGCAACGAGATTACGCGCCTGCGCTCTTCAATCACGCGCTCGCTCGAAAGCCTGATGCGACGCAGCGAGGCCGCGATTCAGGATGAGTTGGTGACGGTCAGAAACGACCGCTTCGTGATTCCTGTCAAAGCGGATCATCGCGGGCGTGTCGGCGGCGTCGCACACGGTTTCTCGTCCTCCGGCGCAACCGTCTTCATAGAGCCTTTGGAGACGATTGATTCCAACAACGAACTGCAATCTTTGCGCGAGACGGAAGAGCGCGAAATCATGCGTATTCTCTTCACGCTCTCCGAAGAGTTGCGCCGCGAGTTACCGGGCATAGAGATGGCTGCACGCGCCGTCGCGGAGCTAGACTTCATCACAGCGAAGGTCTCGTTTTTGAGAAACTTCAAATGCGTCGTTCCCCTGATTGACGAAGGCGGCACGCTTGAACTCAAAGAAGCGCGCCATCCCTTGCTCGAAGAGAATTTGCGCGCTGGCGGCGGTGCGGTCGTCCCCGTTTCCTTCTCTCTGGACGCGTTGCATCCGGTGATGGTCATTTCGGGCGCAAACGCTGGCGGCAAAACTGTCGTGCTCAAGACCGCCGGGCTGCTATCGTTGATGGCCCTCTCAGGTCTGCCCGTGCCCGCACGCGCCGCGCGCATTCCGTTCTACGCTTCAATTCTCGCAGACATAGGCGACCAGCAATCTCTGGCCGCGAACCTCTCGACATTCACGGCCCACGTCGCCAACATCTCGCGTATGCTGAGCCTCTGCGAAGCGCCCGCTCTCGTCCTGCTCGACGAAGTCGGGACGGGCACAGACCCTGAGGAAGGCTCTGCGCTCGGCGTTGCGGTCGTAGACCACTTTCGCAGCGCTTGCAGCGCGCACGTGCTGGCGACGACACACTACAGCGGCCTAAAGATGTACGCAGCAAACGAAGACGCCGTTATTAACGCCAGCGTCGAATTCAATGAGAAGACTTTGCAGCCGACTTATCGCTTGCTCGTCGGGCTGGCAGGGGCTTCGTCCGGCATTGAGATTGCGCGTCGCTTCGGCTTTCCGCAGGAGATAGTCGAGGCCGCAAGCCAGCACGTCTCAACGTCTGCGCGCGACGCCGCCGAATACCTGCAACGCATCAAGCGCGAGGCTGAGGATGCGGAGAATCTGCGTCTCGCCCTCGAAGAAGAACGCGCGGCGGTGGCGGAAAAATATGCTGCGCTCGACGCGCAAGCACAGCGGCGCGAGCGCGAGCGACAAGACGAGTTTGAGCATGAGCTACTATCAGCCATCGAAGAATTCGAGAAACGCTCGCGCGAGATGGTTGCCAGTATCGAAGACCGGACGGAACGCGCACGCGTCGAACGCGAAGCCCAACGCCGCGCCGCCGAGTTGAAGCGCGAAGCCCAGCACGCCGCACGCGCAGCCACCGCATCAGCAGCAGAACAAACGCGCCCGCGCGGTGGGGTCAGAATCGTCCGCAATGGGCGCGTCGTAGAAGCAGAGCGGCCCAGCCTGACGGAAGAACCAACTTTGCGTGCTGCCCCGTCGCGTGAAATCAGAAAAGGCGACCATGTTCGGCTGCGCTCTTTCGGCTCCGTCGGCATCGTGGACAAACTTAACGGCGACGAAGCCGAAGTGCGTGTCAAGTCTCTACGCTTTCGAGAGAAGCTTTCAAATCTTGAGTTGGTAGAGGAAGTGCCCGCCACACCCGAAGCCGGGCGCGGCGCACGCCTCAGAGAGAGCGCCAAGCGCGGCACGGAAGTTAACCTGCGCGCCGAGAGCGAAGATGCGCGCGCCGAAATCAATCTCATCGGACGCACAACGGATGAGGCCGTTGACGAAACAGACAAGTTTCTCGACCAGGCATATCTGAACAGCCTCTCGCACATACGCATTATCCACGGCCACGGCACGGGCGCGCTCCGCCGCGCAATCTCGGATTTCCTGCGCAACCATCCGCACGTCGCGCGCTTTGCTCAAGCCCCGCAGGATCAGGGCGGCGCTGGCGCGACCGTGGTTGAGCTAAAGCAATAAGTTTATGCGTTTCCCGCAAACATTCATTGACGATTTACGGCGGCAGGCAGACATTGTGCGCGTCATACAGGATTACGTCTCTTTGAAGAAGAAGGGCGCAAACTGGATGGCGTGTTGCCCGTTTCATCAGGAAAAGACGCCCAGTTTTTCCGTCAATCCGTCGAAGGATATTTACTATTGCTTCGGCTGTGGTAAGGGCGGAAGCGTGTTTAGTTTCGTGATGGAGATTGAGCGCGTTTCGTTTCCCGAAGCCATCAAGATAGTGGCTGAAAAGGCGAACGTGCCGCTGCCTGCGTTGGAGAATGACCAGAGGTTTGAGGCGCGGCGCAAAGAGGCGGATGAAGTAATCGAGTTGAACTCTTGGGCGCTTGATTGGTGGGAAGCGCAGCTTGAAAGCGTTGATGCGGGCGCGCGTGCGGCGCGAGAGTATTTGCAGAAGCGAGAGATTACGGATGAGACGCGCAGGGCTTTTCGTCTCGGCTATGCGCCGGATAGTTGGGATGGTCTGTCGTCGCATTTGAAGAGTCGGGGCGCGAGCCTTGCGCAGATAGAGCGGAGTGGCCTCGTCGTCTTGAAAGAGGCGGGCGGCTCTTACGACCGTTTTCGCGGGCGCTTAATCTTCCCCGTGCTCGACGCGCAGGGACGAGCCGTCGCTTTCGGCGGGCGCACGCTCACGGCTGAAGGCGAGCCGAAGTATTTGAATTCGCCGGAGACGGCGGCCTATACGAAAGGCCGTCATCTATACGGGCTGCACCTGACGCGCGATGACATCAGGCGGCGCAAGTTTGCGATTTTGGTGGAAGGTTATCTGGATTTGATTATTCCCTTTCAGTTTGGCGTGCGGAACATGGCGGCGAGTCTTGGAACGGCTTTGACGCCGGAGCAGGCGAAGTTGCTGGGAAGGTTTGCGCGGAAAGTAGTGGTGAATTATGATGGTGACCGGGCCGGTGTGCAGGCGGCGAAGCGTGCGATAGAGACCCTTCTGGCCGAAGACTTTGAAGCAAAGGTGCTGGTGCTGCCGGACGGTGCAGACCCGGATGAATTCATTCGTACTCACGGCGTCGAGGCATATCACGAGCGACGCGGGCGAGCACTCCCCCACATCCAATTCGTTTTAGATCAAGCGGTACGCGAGCGCAACCTTCTTCGTCCGGCGGATAAGGCCGAGGCAGTCGAGGAAGTATTGCCCTTTGTTCGCGCCGTCCGCAACCCGATTCAGAAGCGCGAGTATTTCGATATTGCGATGGACACGTTGCGCGTCGAAGAGCGCGCGCTACGAAACGAGCTGTGGCAAACCGTTAAGATTAACGCCGCCGCAGACCAAACCAGCATCAAGCAGAAGATGTCGAGAGCGGCTGGCGCACAGCCGACCGTCGCAGAGCAACGGTTGCTCGAACTGCTTTTCACAGACGAGGAAGTACGCCGCCGCATTCTGCCGCAACTGGAAGCTGCCGATTACGAAGCTCTCCCGACCGCCGCCATCTTTCGCGCCTTAATTGAGATTGAAGAAAGCGGAACAGCATTTGATTCAGCCGCCCTGCTGTCTAAGACGGAAACTGATGAGGTCGCGGCAGACATCGTACCGCTGCTCTTAATGAGTGAAGCCCAGCGCGACGAAGGCGAAGCGGCTGACAACGTGTTGGCGATTGCCGAAAGCTGCCTTGCAGCTTTGCGTTTGATGATGATAGACCGCCGCATCAACGAATTATCAGCAGAACTCGCTATGGCTGAACGCGCGGGCAACGCCGAGCGGCGCGACCAGTTGGTGCTTGAGCATCTGGAATGGGCCAGGCGCAAAAAGCAGTTGACGGATGTAAGAAGCCAGTTGTCTGTGGCGAACATTTAGAGTCTACTATCTCATGACTGAGGTGGGTGGAAATTGAGCATCGAAGAAAAAGACCGCGACGACGTGATGCAGCGGCTGCTGGAGTTGGGCGGCGATAAGAAGTATCTGACGTTTGACGACCTCAACCGGGAGTTGCCGGAAACGGTCGTCTCGCCCGACGACATCGAAGACGTGCTGCAAAAGCTCGAAGGCTCTAACATCCCGGTCGCCGATTCGGACGAAAGGCTCATCGCACAGGCGGCGGCGGTCGTCGTAGACGATGAAGAACTGGACGTTGACGAAGACCTCGAACTTGATTTGTCTGCGGGCGCGCTTGAGAAGACGAACGACCCCGTGCGTCTTTACTTGCGCGAGATGGGCGTCGTCCCGCTCTTGACGCGCGAAGGCGAAGTCGCCATCGCCAAGCGCATCGAGCGCGGTCAGATTAAAACTCGAAAGGCCATCGCCCGCTCGCCCATCGCCGTCGAAGAACTCTTGAAGATGGGCGATGAACTGGCAGCCGAGACGCTTAACATACGCGACATCGTGACCTTCTCCGAGCAGGCCGAGTTGACGGGCGACGAGGACAAGGCCGACGAATATCTCAAGTGGACGATTGAAGGCATAGAGAACATACGCAAGCTCTATCGCGCCGGGCTGAAAGATTGGGAGCGGCTCCGCGCCGAGCAAAAATTACTACGCGGCAAGAAGAGCAAAAAGCTGTTGCGCCTGAAACGAAAAGTTGCGCGCACTCGTCTTGAGATAGCGCAGGAGATTGGACGGCTCAACTTAACCGAGCGTGCCCGCCAGCGCCTCATCAACTCGATTCGCAACATACAGAAGGAAGTCCGCACAGCCGAGCGCGCCGTAGATACCTATACGGAGAAGCTTAACAAGCGACGCGTCAAGCCCGAAGACGAGAAGGAATTCAAGCGACACATAGTTACGGCGAAGAAGAAGCTGCAACAGATCGAAGCAGACTACAACGTCCCTCCCGTTGAGATTAAACGCTCGCTCGCCGCCATCATCGTCGGCGAACAGCAGACCGGTCAGGCCAAGCGCGAATTGGTCGAAGCCAACCTGCGTTTGGTGGTCTCGATTGCCAAGAAATACACCAATCGTGGATTGCAGTTTCTGGACCTTATTCAGGAAGGCAACATCGGTTTGATGAAGGCCGTTGACAAATTCGAGTGGCGACGCGGCTATAAATTTTCGACCTACGCGACGTGGTGGATTAGGCAGGCGATTACGCGTGCGATTGCTGACCAGGCGCGCACCATACGCATTCCTGTCCACATGATTGAAACTATCAATAAGTTGATTAGAACCTCGCGCGCACTAGTGCAGGAATTGGGGCGTGAGCCGACGAGCGAAGAGATAGCGCGCAAAATGGACATCCCCGTCTCCAAGGTTCGCAAGGTGCTCAAGATTGCTCAAGAGCCAATCTCTCTGGAAACGCCCATCGGCGAAGAGGAAGATTCACACCTCGGCGATTTCATCGAAGACAAGTCTATTCTGAATCCTGCGGATGCGGTCGTCGCGTCGAATCTGCGGGAGATAACGGACGAGGTGTTGGCGACCTTAACGCCGCGCGAGGAGAAGGTCATCAAGATGCGTTTCGGCCTCGGCACATCCGGCTCTGAGCACACACTCGAAGAAGTCGGCCAGCATTTCGCCGTCACGCGCGAGCGCATACGCCAGATTGAAGCCAAAGCGCTCAGAAAGCTGCGCCACCCATCGCGCTCGCGTAAGCTGAAGGCGTTTCTGGACAGCACGCAACGCTAACGTTTTTCTCGATAATAGATGAAAAACTCGCTGCAATTCATTAGTTTCTACGCCATTTTGGCATTACTCGCGGCGCTGCCCGCGTGCTCCGGCAAAGCAGTCAATTCGGCCTCCGGTGCATCAAATAAGTTCCTCGGAACGTGGAAAGTTGCCACCGAAAGCGAAGCGGATTTCAAAGGCGGCCCCATCACCTTCAAGGAAGATTTTACTTACGCAGCGCAAAAGACCAACAATCCATCTTCGCCATTCGTGACCGGGCCTTACACCATCTCAAAAGACGAGAAGCTCTTTCTCGGCGGAGAGCTGGAAAAGTTTGGCGAAGAGGGAATGAAATTCGACGAGGAAGGGCGGCTCCACCTCACAAAGGACGGCAGAACCATCTTCTTCGTAAGGAGCGAGAGTGCGCCGAAGTGAGAATAGTGTTACCTTTGAATGCCGGTAAAAAGAGAGCACCGGCATTTAATTTGTTTTGGCATGAATAAAAGAATCAGCGAAAGTTACAGGCAAAAGCTTGACAGCGAAGAAGGCTGGATATTGAAGCGCGGCGCGCAGCTTCGCATCGCCCTTTGCTATCCGAACGTCTACGCGATTGGGATGGCGAACCTGGGCTTTCAGGCGATGTATGAGCTATTCAATCGCCTGCCGGAAGTCTCTTGCGAACGCGTCTTTCTGCCGGACGAACGTGAACTGCACGAATATGAGAAGAGTGGAACACCGCTCGTCTCATTGGAATCACAAACGCCCGTGCGCGACTTCGACGTACTGGCCTTTTCCATCTCATTCGAGACCGATTATCTGAACATGGCGCGCATCCTGCGCCTCGCGGGCGTGCCCGTGTGGGCCAAAGACCGTACGCGTCATGACCCGCTCGTCTTGATGGGCGGCGCAGCATCGTTTTTGAATCCCGAACCGATTGCGGAATTCACAGATGTCATCGGCGTCGGCGAGGGTGAAATTTTAGGGCCGCAGCTTGTTGAAACCATCTTCGAGCATGAGACGAAGGACGAAATCTTGCTGGCGCTTGCCATGCGCGGGCGCGGCTTTTATGTCCCCTCGCTCTACGATGTGACGTATCACGAAGATGGAACGATTGAAGCTTACACGCCGCTCGAAGAGGGTATGACGGCGCGTGTGGGTCGCGCATTGGCTGCGGAGAATCCGAAGGAAGGAAGCCTCCGAAAAGCGATTCGTCGCGGCGATCTGGGAATCGCCGAACAGTTGCGAAGCGCTGATGTCTTCGCGCCGTCAACGGCCATCTGGGCACCGGAAGCAGAGATGGGCGAGCGATTTTTGATAGAGATTTCGCGTGGCTGTTCGCAGGGCTGCCGTTTCTGCTGGGCCGGGTTTAATTACTGGCCGCCGCGTGTCGTGCCCGCGCGCGATGTGCTTCAAAAGGCTGCCGAGTGGCGCGGGAAGACGGATAAGATCGGACTTGTCTCGACAGCCGTTTGCGACCATCCTGAAATCAGCGAAATTTTGCGTGGCCTGCGCGAGATGGATTATCGCATCTCTGTCTCATCTTTGCGCCTCGACCAGATTTCCGACGAGTTGCTGGATGCGCTCGTCGAATCGCGCGACCAGCAGATAGCGGTCGCGCCCGAAACCGGCTCTGACCGCCTGCGCAAGGTCATTAACAAGAATTTGACCAACGACGAAATCGTTGATATTTGCGGCGCGGTCTTCGATAGAGGAATGCTGACGGTCAAGCTCTACATGATGGTGGGCTTGCCGACGGAGACGGATGAAGATTTAGAGGAAATGGTCTCGCTCGTCGAGCGCATCAAGGACAGGATGCTCGAAGCGGGTAAGCGTATGGGTCGCGCGGGAAAGATTATCCCGTCGCTCAATGGTTTTGTACCGAAGCCGAATACGCCGTTTCAGTGGGAAGCGATCTGCGACGAGAAAGAATTGAAGCGTCGTTTGAAATGGGCGTCAAAGAATCTGGCGCGGATTCCCAATGTCGAGGTGCGTGCGATGTCTGCGCGCATCGCACACGAGCAAGCGCTCTTTTCCAACGGCGATAGGCGAACGGCGCGACTCATTGAAGCCGCCGCGCGCAACGACGGCAATCTTCAGGCGGCGCTGCGTGAGACGGGTATTGACCCGGCTTTTTACACCAGCCGCCAGCGCTCTTACGACGAACGCTTGCCGTGGGAGATTGTCGACGCCGGACTCTCAAGAACATTCTTAGAGCAGGAGCACACTAGAGCGCAGGTTGCAAAATCAACAGCGCCTTGCCCGTCGGTCGATACCTGCACGCGCTGCGGAGTCTGCCCGACGACGTGGCTCGGCTCAGCGCCCGCCGGGCTGGTGCAATTGCAGGGATTGGCAGGAGCGGCATCACGCGTGATGGCAACTGCCGCCAACGGCTAGACACTCGTCACGCCACATCACAGAGAAGCTGAAAGCCCTCTTCCCTTATTCAGAATGAATTAGCGGAAGGGGGCTTTACTTTGGCGCGCCGAGCATCTCCGTACTCTTCGCCGTGTAATCGAAATTGTAGGAGTAGGTATAACCGGGAAGCGCGACCGGGCGAGTATATTTCACGCGGGCCTGAAGGCGTCCGTCCGCGCCACGCTCGACTGTTATCTCTGCGTCGGATGGGACGCTGTATGCGTTGCCGTCTGTTCGCAGTTGAGTCTTCAGCGCTTCGTTCGACTGCCCTATCATAGACGCCTTGTCAACCGCGTCCTGCATCGCAACCTTGTATCTGGAAGCCTGATAAGCAACGGGAACATACTGGAAACCGACGTAGCCGACCGCCGCGATGACGGCAATGATAAGAATAAATTTGAGGCGGGCCGCACCGCGCTCCTGATTTCTGGAAGGCTGTTTTTGACCGCACGAATTGTCCATCTTGATTATCTCTTCGCTCACTACTTCGGCAAGCTGCTAAGAAACTCTCTGTAGAGCGACTCGGAGTGCTGTGCGCAAGGTGCGCGCCGTTATTTCCCGCCCATCAACTATCCGGGCGCGTCCCAAACGTTCAAGCAGAACCCATTTGATCGCGCCTCCGACGCTCTTTTTATCAGCAGTGAGGGCGCTGATGATTCGTTTGGGATCGAGGTCATCGGCGCGCGGCAGCCGCCCGCAAGAGCCGACGGCCTCACGGAGCAATTCTAACTCCGAACCATCAAGTAAGCCTAGCTTTTTTGATAATTCGCCCGCCACCAGCATTCCGTAGCCGACCGCCTCGCCGTGACGAAAGCGGCGATACCCGGTGACAGATTCAAGCGCGTGTCCTGTGGTATGTCCGAAGTTCAGGATGCGGCGCGAGCGATGATCGCTGCGGCTGACATCTTCGCGTTCATCACCGGCAACGATTGAGGCTTTGAAAGCAACCTGTGCGGCGATGAGTTGGGCCAACTGTGGTGCGCGCGAGGCTGTAATGTTTAACGATTCGTTCCTGAGAAAGTTAAACGTCCTGTCGAACAGCCTGCGATCTCCCGCCGCACCTTGCTTGACCGCTTCGCACCAACCGGCGGTCAACTCGCGCGGCGGTAAGGTTTGCAGCGTTTCGGTATCGACAATGACGAGGCGCGGCTGGTGAAAAACGCCGATTGTGTTCTTGCCCGCGCTCGTATTGACGGCCACTTTGCCGCCGACGGAAGCGTCTATCTGCGCGAGCAGGGTCGTAGGGACTTGTATAAACGCCAGCCCGCGCAAATGGAGGGCTGCCGCGAGTCCGGCGAGGTCGCCGACAACGCCGCCGCCGAGAGCGACGACCGCATCGCTTCTTTCCAGGCGAGCGCGAGACAGAGCGGCGAGAGTGTGTTCAAGTGTCCGTAGAGATTTGTAGCGCTCGCCGTCGCCAATCAATAAGTGTTCAACCTGAAAGCTCGCACGGCGTAAGCTTGCGACGGTACGCGCTCCGTAGAGATTAAAAACTTTTCGATTAGAGACAATCAGGATTCGGCGCGCATGCGGCGTTAACGCTTGTCGTGCTTCGTCGCCTATTTCGGCCAGCATCCCAGCGCCGATGCGGACGCTATACTCCTGCCGCTCGGATTTCAAGCGCACGCGCACATGCTCTACGGCGGACATTTCCCTCACTCTTCCGACATGGCCGCAATCAGCGTATCGGCCAGCAGGTCAAAGCTGATTTCGTTGAAGCCTATCAATTGGGCCAACTCTTCGACAGTATAACGCGAGGAAGTGTTCCAGAGGTCAATCAACTCGTCGCCAGCCTTGCGAGTGGCCCACCAGCGCCGCCCGTGGCGCGTCAGCAAGTGCTCGCGCAGGCCCGCTTCAAAGGCCCACGCGCGCAGGTAGGCCGCAACGTAAAACTCATCGTCAACGTCCATCAGGTAGAGCACCTGATCGCGTTGAAAGCCAGTCGCTTCGGCTTGCAGTGTGCTGTAAGTCGCGGCCAGATGCTGGGAACGCACCTGCGGAGCGTCGTGCAGCGCAATCTCGTATTTCAACTTTACGCAGAAGCGGCGCACGGTGTAGGTCGTTCGCAAGGCCAGAGCGCGCACTGCTTCGCTCGTCTGTTCCGCACTCAGGTTGCTCCTGTACTCCCTGAGCCAGAGGCTATCGAGAAAGAGATGCTGGAAAAGGAAAGCGTAGGCTTCGGTCGTCGCGTAATCGGGCGCGTAGATGAATTCGGGATAGTGCGCGGCCAGTTCACGCGAAGACCAGCCCAAGTGCTGCGCGTGCCCGGCTTCGTGAAAGAGTGTGCGGTAATCGTAAGCGCCGCCGATGGGAGACAGCAGAAGCCGCACGTCGTCCGGCGGTTTGACGCGCAGACAGGCGGCACGCGGATTTTTGAAAGGGCGCGCCTCGTCGTCAATCATAATGTTTCGCTGCTGCTCGACGCGAATCCCTATGCCCTTCATCGCTTCGCTATAGGTCGGAAGCGACTCGCCAGCGGGAAAGAGCGCGTCGAGCCGGGCCATCCGCTCGAAGAAGAAATAATCGGCGTGTTGGAGGTCGTCGAAGGCGACGCCCGGCATGTCGCGCGCAGCGTCTCGCGCCAGCGCAGACATGTAAGGTCTTTCGGTACGTTGAAGGAATCGCTCTGTAGTAGCGGCGAGTTGCTCGTAGTTTGTGCCGCTCGTCTCCGTACAAAGTTGACGATAAGAGGAAAAGCCGAGGGCACGCGCAGATTCGTGAAACGATTCTATGCGCGCGGCGCGAAGGTCGTTGCAAGCCGAAAGCGCGTCGAGCCAGCGCGCGGTCAATTCACGGCGCTCGGCGGGCTGAGGCTCGTTGGCAATTTTCGCCGGAGCGTTATAGGCCGGAAGGCTTTCGCCTTTCCATTCAATTCTGGCAGAGGATTCGTAGAGAGCACGCTCGAAAGTTAAATCTTTGGCCTGCGCCTGCAAGTAGCCGTAGCGCGCCGCTCCGATGAGCGCACGCAGGGAAGCGCGCTCTGTTTCCCTGTGCTCCGGCGTTTCAGCCAGTTCGCGCCCTAAATCATCTATCGCGTCGCGCGTGAACAAATCACCATAGCGATCATAGACGGATTCGATTCGCAGTTCACGCTCGAATCCGGCGCGATGCTGGTAGTGGGCCAGTTCAATGGCGGAATTATAAGCCGCGAAATCACGGCGATAATCTTCAATCTTCATCGGTGAGGCTCTTAGCTTTTCACAATCTTAAAACAGACTTATTGCCGGATTAAGCGACGGGAAAACGCCACGGATTGTATCACGATGAAGGATAAAAGAAAGCAGCGAGTGCGGCAGGTGTGAGGCTCAAAAAGCGAACAGGCGCGGCAACGTGGGAGTGTGCCGCGCCCGTTCATAGTCGTGGTTACTGTCCTCACCCCAGCAACCACTTGAGACGGAGGATCCACCAACCGTCTCTCTTGCCCCGCAATATACACCGCAATGCCCATGCCATGCAAGCACGAAGTGTTGCATTTTGATGGCGTCACCTTTTTCCACAGATTTTACCGCTTTTGACCGCGAAGCGAGCCTTCTAGCGCCCGCCAGCGCCGCTTGACCGTGTAAATTTTACGTCCGCCACCGAGTATAATTTTCCCGGCGCGCTTACGGCTTCAGGCTGCGCCGAGGGCATCCCTGATGACGCCAGCTAACGAGTTAGCCAGATGCTCTATCACGTCTTGACGCTCGCCCTCGATCATCACGCGCGCCAGCGGCTCCGTGCCCGAATAACGCAGCAGCAATCGTCCTCCATCGCCCAGTTGCTCTTTTGTTTCCTGCGCGGCGCGCGCAATCTCCGAAACCTCCTCAAAGGGGCGCTTTTCATGCACGCGCACGTTGACGAGCACCTGCGGGTAACGCTTGAAGCCTGCCGTTAAGGCGTGAAGCGGCAGGCCACTTTCGCGCATCGCACGCAACAGGCAGAGCGTCGTCATCATTCCATCACCGGCGAGGCTCAGGCGAGGAAAGATGAGGTGACCGGATTGCTCACCGCCGAGGCTCGCATTGGTTCGCAGCAGTTCTTCAAGCACGTACTTGTCGCCAACGTCCGTGCGCGCCAGTTGCCAGCCCCTCTCACGCAAAGCGATTTCCAATCCGATGTTGCTCATCACGGTGGCGACGACCAAATGATTGTTCAACTCACCACGCGCGGCGAGCGTTTGCGCCATCGCCCACAGCGTCGCATCACCGTCAACAAACTCCCCCCGTGCATCAACGAAGAGCGCGCGGTCAGCGTCGCCGTCGAAGGCAACGCCGAGACTAGCTCGTTCGGCTAAGGCAGTCCGGCGCAAGCCTTCGATATGCAGCGAGCCACAATCAAGATTGATGTTGCGGCCATCGGGCGCGTCGTTGATGGCAATGACCTCTGCTCCGAGCCTGCGAAAGAGAGCGGGAGAGAGATGCGAGCTTGCACCGTTGGCGCAGTCCAGAATGAGGCGTAGCCCTTCGAGCCGAAGACCGTAGGCAATCTCTTCTGCTAGATAATCCAGATAACGCTCTCTGAGGGCTGCGGCGGCGGGCGAGTCAATGACGACGGCTTCGCTCTTGAGGGTCTCTGCCAGTTCATCTTCTGCCGTGCGTTGTTCTTGTGCGACGTTAATGTCGGCTTCAATCAAGCGCTCTGTAGCATCGTCGAGCTTGCGTCCCGAAGGAGCGAAAATCTTGATGCCGTTATCCTGATAGGGATTGTGTGAGGCGCTGATGACGACGCCCGCGTCGGCTGGCAGGGTGCGCGCCAGATAGGCGACGCCCGGAGTGGTAATCACGCCCGCTGATTCTACTTGCGCGCCCGCTTCCGCCGCTCCGATTGTGAGCGCCGCTTCAATCCAATTGCCGGACTCACGCGTGTCGCGGCCAACGACGATGCGCGGAGCGCGCCCGTCTTCGGAGCGTGCGGCGAGATGACGCGCCAGCGAGCGGCCCGTCACACGAACCGTTGCAGTGTCGAGCGGAAAGCGCCCGGCTAGCCCGCGCATTCCGTCCGTGCCGAAAAGTCTCTTCATGGGTTTCAAGTTTAAGGTTTCAGGTTTGAAGTTCAAGGTTTGAGGTTCTCCGTTTTGACTTAAAACCTGCAACCTGCAACTTGAAACTCATCTAATAATCGTAAAGCCCGACGGGGTAATGGAACGCAACTCGAATTGATTTTCCAGACCGGGCGGTAAAACCACGCGTGGAGTGATAGCGCCGTCCTGTCCGACATCGAGGATGATTTGAATATCCGCCGCGCGCAGTTGCTCAAGGGCGGAACGCGCCCCGTAGAGCACGACGGTCGCGATTTCAGGCCGTGCCTGCGCACCCGTGCTTTCGCGCACTGTAACGCCCTCGAAGCTTTTTTCGATGCGCCGCTCTCCGATTTCAAACGTTACTTGGACGACCGTATCAATCAGGTCAATCTTTTTATCGAGCGCGTCGGTGTTGATGCCCGCCTGCTGGACTGTAAAGCTCTCTCGATGCTCGGCGAGCGAGATGGTTTCGGTTGACAATTTTTGGAGCGCCCCGACGCGAGCGGCAGGCCCACGCACTCTTACCTTAGCCGGAATAATCTTGACCTCACGCAGTTCGTAGCCTTCTGGAAGACTGCCCTCCCGACGCGCCTCGACCTCGACTTCGCGCTCGATACGCTGTTCTATCTTGAGCGGCATCGCGTTTGGCTCAATGCCCTCGACGCGGACGCCGTCCGGCAGTCCGCCGAGCGTCAAACGCTCAGGCGTCAGTTGCACCGTGTGCTCGCCGGGCTTAAAGCCGCTGATGTCAACATAGGCGACCAGGTCACGCGCGTCTATGCGTTCCAGCACGCTCTTATTTCCCGTCAGGGTCACTTCCACTTCGGTGCGCGGGTCGTTGCTAATCTCCATGTCGTTTGGCAGATGAAAGTTGAGATGGACACCGCGCAGGTGAATGGTCGTCGGCGTACGCTGGCCCGTCACCGCGTACCAGAGCACCAAGGTGATCGCCAGCGCCAGCAGCTTGAGGCCCAAATCTTCAACGAAGATTTCGCGCAGCCAACGCCCAATCAACCCGCGCTGCGGACGCGGGCGATGGCTGATGTCTTCCGGCTCGGTAAAAGGCATAAGCAAGAGCAGAAGTCAGAATCCAGAATTCAGGAGTCAGAAGAAAATAAAATCATAAAGAAGCGGGTTTCCGCTTTATATTCTGGATTCTGAATTCTGACTCCTGAATTCTGTTTTCAGGTCGAGATTGCTTCTTCGGTTTCGGTGTCGGTCGCGTCCAGCCGCTTTTCTTTCTCGCGGCGTGACGTAGCGTTGTTGACTTCAAGCGCCTGGAAGATGGAAGCGCGCAGTTTCGTCGCGTCCAAGCCTCGCCATATCTGTCCGCCCTGCACGAAGGAGATGAGGCCCGTCTCTTCGGAGATGACGACCGCCACGGCGTCCGTGTCTTCCGTGATGCCGATGGCGGCGCGATGCCGCGTTCCCAGGTCTTTCGAGAGACGCGGGTTTAGGGTCAGCGGCAGAAAGCAGGCGGCGGCAGCCACGCGATGACGCCGAACAACGACCGCGCCGTCGTGCAAGGGCGTCGCCGGATTAAAAATCGTGACGAGCAGATCGTAGCCCAGTTCGGCATCGAGCTTGACGCCGCCGTCAACGACGTTCTTCAGGCTGAGGCTGCGCTCGATGACGATGAGCGCGCCCGTCTTGGTCGAAGCGAGCGTCGTTGCGGCCAGCACGATTTCGTCGTAAACGCCTTCGCCGAATTGCCCGCGATGCCTGCGCGTAAACGGCATGCGTACGCGATTGCCAAACGAGATGAGCATTTGCCTGATTTCGGATTGAAAGAGCACGATGACGGCGATGCCGATGTAGAGCGGAACGCCGCGCAGGATAAACTCCAGCGTCGCCAAATCCTGATTAACTGCAAACCAATAGAGCAAAGCGAAGGCCGCGATACCGGCGGCCATCGGCGCGGCGCGCGTACCCCTGACCAGCTTCAATACCGCATACACAATTAGAAAGACCAGCGCGAGGTCTGCGATATTGCGCAACTCGCTCAGCCTTGCCAGTGTCTCTCTGTATGGCAGTATCAATAGCATTTTGGATTTTAGATTTTGGATTTTAGATTGGCGTGCTGCTAGCAGCCTTGCCGCCGGATTTTGAAAAGCTCAGCTTTCGTTCCTCGCCTAATCCAAAATCCAAAATCTAAAATCCGAAATCGCTTTCACCCGATGTGTTCGGGAATCGGCTCTTTTTGCCTTCTCTCACTCTCCGGCGCGGCTTCTAAAAAGATGTTGCAGACTTTCGGTTCCGCGCGCTTGATTAAGTCTTCGACTTCGCCAATGGTGCGTTCGATCTCGTCGGTCGTCAGGCGATTGCGCAGGTTGATGTGCGCGTTGATGAGAATTTGTTTGGGAGCCATGTGCATCGTCAGCAACTCGATAATCTCGACGACGTTTTTGTGTTCGAGGATGGCGCGACGAATACGATCAATAGACTTCGGCGTGGCCGCTTCGCCGAGCAGCAGGCCGCGCGCCGAACGCGCCAACACAAATGCGACTATCGCCAGCACCACGCCAATCGTCATCGAAGCCACGCCGTCCCAGTATGCCCCGCCTCTTGGCCCAACTTGATGCTCGGTCAGGTAGAGGCCGATACCTGCGATGACGATGCCGAGCAGCGCCGCCGAATCTTCAAAGATGACGGTCTTGGCGGTCGGGTCTTTCGACTCGCGCAGGTATTCCTTGAAACTCAATCCTTCGTGATGCGCTTCCCTGACTTCCTGCCAGATGGCTAGAGCGATAGAACCTGCTTCGAGCACAAAGGAGATGCCGAGCACGATGTAGGCCCAGTTTAAATGTTCGGGCTGGTGCGGGTGCGTCAGCTTTTCGTAGCCTTCGTAGAGAGCGTAGGTCGCACCGACGCCGAAAATAAAAATCGCCGCGATGAAAGACCAGAAAAAACGCTCTTTGCCGTAGCCAAACGGATGCTTTTCCGAAGCCGGGCGCATGTAAAAGCGCAGACCGAGCAATAGGAAAACCTGATTGGTCGTGTCGGCCAGCGAGTGTAAAGCTTCGGCCTGCATGCCTGACGAGCCGGTATGCCCGGCGGCCCAAAACTTCATAATTGTAATCAGCCCGTTGGCGACGAGAGCGCCGAGCACTGCCCACATCTACACGTTCCCCCAGCTATATGAACTGATTGCTCCGCATGGATTATGAGGGAAAAAATCAGAGAAGGCAAAGTGAAAGTAAAAAGGCAAAAAGTAAAAGGTAAAAGGGAGGGGAAACCACTTTTAATAACAGATGATTTCAGCCTCCCTTTTATCTTTTGCCGTCTTTTTGCTTTTTACCTTTTTTCTTTTGTCTTCCTGAGTTGCCCGCGTTGGAGAAAGCCGACGAGTTCGCCCGTGCCGTCAACGACCGCTAGAGAGCCGACGCCGTTGCGTTGCATGATTTCGTTGGCGCGTGCCAGCGCCGTCGAAGGGTCGACGAAGAGTTGCGGGGCGACGGGGCGCATCACGTCGCGTGCGCGTACCTGCCGCCAGCGCTCGCGTGGCAGTGCCTTCAAATCTTCCAGCGACAGGATGCCGTGCAGGCGCTTATCAAGCGCGACCGGAAAACTCGTCTGGCGATAGCGCGGCAAAATCGCGTCGATGAAATGGCTGACCAGCACGTCCGGCTCAATCGAGATGGGAACGGACATCGCCTCGCCGACGGTCGCGTGCTTCAGCCCGCGCGATTCTTCGACGACGCCGACCGCCGCGTCCAGCAGAAACATCCCGACCAGCACAGACCACAGGCCCATAAACGGGTCACGCGGGACATAGATGCCGAAGATGCCGAAGACGCCAAAGACAATCAGCGTCCAGGCGATAACCTGCCCGCAGATGCCTGCGATGCGCGTCGCCTCTGCGATGTCGCCGCTTCTGCGCCAGAGGGCCGCGCGCAGAACGCGCCCGCCGTCGAGCGGGTAGCCCGGAAAAAGATTGAAGACGGCAAGGAGCAGATTGCTGAAGCCGATAAATAGAAAGATGGCACGCGTCACTTTATAATCGCCCAATTGGGCGATATACATTGCGCCAAAAGAGAAGAGCGCGAAGAGCAAGCTGGCCGCCGGTCCGGCCACCGCAATCCGAAATTCCGCACGCGGGCTGTCCGGCTCAGAGCGCAGTCGCGCCAGTCCGCCAAACGGGTGCAGCACGATTTCTTCTATCTCTATGCCCTCGCCACGCGCGGCCAGAGCATGTGAAAGTTCATGGCCGAAGACGGAGAGGAAGAGAGCGAGGGTCGTCAACACGCTGAGAATCAAAGCCAGCGCCAAAGTCATTCGCGGCAGGCGCATCATCCCACTCTGAAACTGCGCCGCAATCAGCCAAACGCTCAGACCGAAGACGAAAAACCAGCGATAATCAATCCGCACCGGTATCCCGTAGACGCGTGCGACCTGAATTTGCCGATGAAAAAACTCGCTGATTTTCATTGATTCAATAACTCATTGATTCATTTTTAACTTTCAAAAACACCGCTCTCCGTGTCAAGCAACGGAAACGGCTCATTGCGTGCGACGCGGCGCAGGAGCGGCGGCTCGTCGAAGAGTTGGGCGAGGCCGCGCACCGTTGCAAAGCGTGGCTCGTCCGCAACGCGCACTGTTAAGTTAGTCGCCGCCTGTAAATATTGCTCAAGGCCTTCGAGCAGTGAGCCTCCGCCCGTCAGGATAATTCCACGGTCAAAGATGTCTGCGGCCACCTCAGGTTGCAGTTGGGCCAGAGACTCTTTGACCTCTTCGGCAATCTTGTGCAGGACGGGTTGCGCGACCGCGTAAATCTCGCCCGCCGTCACGTCAATCGCTCCGGGGCTACCGGTCTGCACGTCGCGTCCCTTGACGGTCACGGCGCGCGACGAATCGAAAGGCTCTGTGGCCGAACCGAGTTCGATCTTCAATCGCTCGGCGGTCGGCGAGCCAATCGTCAGCCCGCGATAGCGGCGCAGGCGATCCGTAATGGCGGCTTCAATATCGGAGCTGCCTACTCTTTCGGCGTGCGCGTAAAGAATTGAGCCACTGGCGACGACGGCCACGTTGGTCGTGCTGCCGCCGATGTCAACGACCGCCGCCGCGTGCTCGTCCGTGACGCGCACGCCAGCGCCAAGCGCCGCCGCCAAGCCTTCTTCAACCATGTAGACGCGACCGATGTGCGCTTGTTCGGCGGCACTTAGAAGCGCACGCTGCTCGACCTGTGTGACGCCGGACAGCACGCTCATCACGGCGCGGCGGCTGAAATGCGAAAGGCCGCTTCTGGCTTGCCGGACGAAATGGCCGAGCATCGCCTGCGTTCTCTCGAAATCCGCGACAACCCCGTCAACGAGCGGTGCGATCACGGTCGTATCACGCGCCTCACGGCCCTGCACAGCCCGCGCTTCGCGCCCGACCGCCACCACCTCGCCTGTTATTTTGTTGACTGCCACCACGGACGGCTCGTCAACCACCACTCCGCGCTGACGCACGGAGATAATCGTGTTGGCCGAACCCATGTCAATCGCCATCGAATCGGAGATCAAATTGCGCAGCGCGCCGAAGCGCATCAGCGAACGGGTCTTGCGCATGAATGATCTTGATTCCATGACGATTAAATAATAACAGTTGCCGCGCTACAAACGGAGACAGGGACAGAAAAGTAAGGGAAAGGACGAAAACGAAACGAACTCTGCCCTTCCCTCTTCTCCCTGTCCCTGTCGTAACGCTTCAGCATCGCCCGGACTCAACTTCTCTGCCCGACGACTCTACTTCTTAGAAACCTTAAAGGAAGGACAGCGTTGCCCGGCCTTTAAGACTTACCGAACTCCTGCACACGCAACACCGTAGCAACCACGAAGCCGCGCCGTAGCAACCACAGAAGCGAAAGGATGAACGCGGAACGCTGAACGATGAACTGTAAATACATTGCTTTTCATTCATCGTTCAGCGTTCCTACTTCATCGTTTTCTTATTCTGCTGCGCTGGCCTGCTGCCATTCGACTTCGTAGAGCGGCACGGGCTGCACGCGATTCTTGACGGTGATCGGCTCGCGCGGCTTGAGCGAGTAGCGCGTGCCAGCGAAGCGTGCCGTCTCCGCGCTCAGGAGAATTTGCCCGCCGAGCGCGTTTGATTCAAGGCGCGCGGCCAGATTAACCGTGTCGCCGATAGCCGTGTACTCCGAGCGGCGCTCCGAGCCGATGTAGCCGACGGTCGCCTCGCCCGTGTGCAGGCCAATGCCAACGCCGATTTCTGGAAAGCCTTCGGCCCGCAGTTCTTCGTTGATGCCGAGGATGCGACGCTGCATGGCGACGGTGGCGTTAAGCGCGTTGATTGCATCCTGCGGCGTCGCGGTCGGCGCGCCAAAGAGCGCCATCAAACCGTCACCGATATACTTGTCGAGCGTTCCGCCGTGCGCAAAGATAATGTCCGTCATTGCAGAGAAATATCTGTTGAGCAATTGCACGACCTTTTCGGGCTGCGCGTGCTCGGAGAGGCGAGTGAAGCCGCGTATGTCTGCGAAGAGCACGGTGATGGTCTGGTTGACGCCGCCGAGCTTGAAGCTTTCGGGATTTTCGAGCATCTGCTTGACGACGTATTCCGGCAGGAAGCGACCGTAGTTGGCGCGGGCGACTTCTTCACGCGCGAGGCGTTCGTGCGCGCGCACGTTCTCCACGGCGACCGCCGTTTGCGCGGCGACCGCCGTAATCAACTCCAGGTCGTCAGGCTTGAAGGCGGCAAACGGGTCGAGGCGGTCTGCGTAGAGCGCACCATGAACGCCGGATTCCGCGACGAGCGGCGCACAGATAGTCGAGCGCACGCCCTGCGAGACGATAGAATCAACTCCCGCGAACTGCGCTTCGGCAGCCGCGTCCTGCGAGAGCATAGCCACTTTGTCTCTCATCACCTTGCGTGTGATGGTGCGCCCGATGGTCAGCTTTTTGGCGTGCGCTGCCAGCTTTTCGTCGCGCGCACGCGTCGCTACAGGGTGCAACTCAATATCTTCCTGCCCGTCCCTGATCGTGGTTTCGGCAAGAAGCGCGACGACACGATCTGCGGGCGTCGCACGAAAGATGATGTCGGTCGCTTTGGCAAAGATGGCGTTGAGATCGAAGACGGAGCCGAGCGTCTTGCTCATCTCGTAAAGCTCTGCGAGAATCGTCGCCTTGCGTTGCAGCGATTCCATCTCCTTGTCGCGCGTTGCCATCGAAGGCTGCGCGCGCAAGACCTGCGACATCACGTCGTTGGCGGAGATGAGCATTTGCGTATGGCCGAGCGGCTTGTCGTCGTAGCGGACGTGGGAGGCGCGCTCTTCGACCGGCTGTTCAAAGCGCAGGGTGCTCGCGCCAATCGTCACACGGTCGCCATGCGCGAGTTGATGTTCGTCGCGCGCCTCGCCGTTGATGAAGACCTTGTTGGCGCTGCGACGCAGTTGGCCGCCGATGTTGGCTCCATCAATAATCGTATAGGTGCTGTCGTTATCGCTTTTGATGTGCGCGTGATGGCGCGAAGCGCGCGGGTCGTCGAGAACGACCGTGTTGTCGGGCGCGCGTCCGATGGTGCAGGTCGCCTGCGGCGTCAGCGTATACTGCCATTCACGACCGCTCGCATCAATAATCTTCAGTAAGGGCATAACAATTTTTGGGAAATTTCGAGCGGCGCTTTCCTTACAGCGGTTGCGCGCCTCTCTTGAGCGCAGGAGAAAAATCAAAGCCGTCAGACGCGGAGCAACTCCTGCGCGTCGTCAATACTCTTTGAATCCTATCAGTCTTTGGACAAAGCTGACAACCGTTTCGCACAACGGAAGAGGGCTGAAGAAACGAGGAACGATGAACGCGGAACGATGAAGTATAAGCAGCTAGTCTTTTATTCCGCGTTCATCGTTCCGCGTTCATCGTTTCTTCTCTCTGTCTCGTCTTGAAATAAACCGTAACTGTTAACCCAAACGTAATACCGTATTCATATCATCTTCAGTCCGCAGTCAGGACAAGCTGAGTTGCGGCGTGGGCGTTTCAGGCCACTAATCGCGGGCGTCCGCCATCGCTGCAACTCGCCGGACAATCGGTCTTCAATCTTCGCCGAAGGGACTTTCAAAATATGTTTCGATCAAAAGCTTTGCGAATCCTGTCGCTCTTTCTGCTGTGCTTGGGCCTTGCACATTCCGACGCCGCGCAAACCGCGACAACGACCGTTCGCCCGGCGGTCAACACTTCCAACGCAGCGCCCGACGGCCAACCGCCGCTCTCGGCCTCAGAGCTTGATGAAGTGCGTCGCCAGTTGCGCGAGCAACAGCAAGAGCTTGAGCGTCTGCGCTCGACCATCACGCAGCAATCGCAGTTGATAGAAAAGTTGCGCCAGCGCGTCGAGCAGACCGCTCAGCAGCAGCAGGACGCAACCGCACCCGGCGCGGCGAAGCCCACCGAGATTGCCTCTACCGATGCGCTGCCCGCTGTTGATGCTGAGTCCAATTCCGGCAGCACGGGGCAGAAAACTCAAGCGGATGACCGTCTCAAGAGCGCCGAGGAGCAGATTAAAAAGACCAGCGAGGCGCTTGCACGTCAACTCGGCTCAATCACGTTTAGCGGCGATTTGCGCCTGCGCTATGAGGCTACCTACGGGCAGTTGAACGCTACGGCCAACTCGGATAATCCGGCGATTCTCGGCAACGAGCTATCGGCGCGCAATCGTTTTCGCATCCGCGCACGGCTCAATATACGTGGGCGCATCGGCTCAGAGTTCGACTGGGGATTGCGTCTCGCCACGGGCAGCTTCGCCGATAACATCTCGACCAACCAGACGCTGACAGATTTCTACAATCGCAAGCCCTTCGGCCTTGATAATGTTTACGTCGCTTGGACGCCAAAGCGCATGCC
This sequence comes from Pyrinomonadaceae bacterium, assembly GCA_036387475.1. GTDB lineage: Bacteria > Acidobacteriota > Blastocatellia > Pyrinomonadales > Pyrinomonadaceae > DASVTR01. Next base: position 119,878 of record DASVTR010000024.1, read on the forward strand.
GGGCTTGCGCCTACAGGGCGGCAAGTTCGACGTGCCCTGGATACGCACAGAGATGACGATTGACAATGACCTCACCGTCGAAGGATTCAGCGAGACTTACTCACGCGTTTTCAAAAGCTCTGCGCTCAAGAATCTGACCTTCGTGGCGTGGCAACTCCCTTTTCTTGAGCGCAATTCCGCCTTTGTGCGCAGTGCTAACGGCACGGTCAATGTGGATGAATCGCGCCGCGCGGGCCGTGACCTGGCACTCTATGGCGCGCAACTGTACGCTCGCTTTGAGCCTTCCTCTACCGTTGCGCTGACGCTCTCGGTCGCAGACCTTTATTTCAACGGCACACAGTTTATCTCGCCCGTTCAAGTCTTCGGCGCTAACCTGCAACTGCCCATTACAATCGTTATTCCGGCGACGGCTACCGCTCCGGCGCAGACCGTGACGGCGCAGGTTTCGATTCCGCGCGATTTGTTGGTCGCCGGTAACGCCAACCTAGGCGTCTCAATTGCCAGCAACAACGCGACGAACCGCGACGGGCGATTGTCTTCCGGCTACAATCTGATAGACCTCATCGGACGCCTTGACCTGACGCACAGCAAACGCTTTCCCGTCACGTTGCTGTTGAATTTCGTTACCAACACGCAGACGCGCGACGTTTCCGTAGCTGGGCCGGGCGGCTCAACTCGTTTCCTGCCCAACAATGAAAGCAACGGCTATTGGGCAGAGTTACAGGTGGGCAAGACGCGAGAGCGCGGCGACTTCATCTTCGGCTACACTTTCCTACGCATCGAAAAAGATGCCGTACTGACGCCGTTTAATTTCTCCGACGTAGCACAGCAATCCGACATGCGCGCTCATCGCTTCGTCTTCGGCTACGCCGCCGACCCGCGCGTCGTGCTTTCCTTGACGGGCATCGTCACACAACGCCCCAACGGCCTGCTCGGAGTCTTCGGCACGACGCCTCCGGGTTCACTCAACACGCCGACCACCCGCTTGCAATTTGATACTATTTTTCGCTTCTGATGCGGGGCAATAGATAAGAAACGATGAACGCGGAACGCGGAACGATGAATAAAGAACAGCTTGTCTTTCATTCATCCTTTAGCGTTCCGCGTTCATCGTTTTCACTGCGTTGAATCTTCCCTTCTCGAATAATAAAGCTTGACAGTGAGCGCCCTGCCAGCTTAGTTCTGTTCTGCAATTTCATTTCAACAGGGAGCGCCACTGTTATGAACCACGACCATTTCATCGTGCCGCCGGGCAAGAAAATTCGTCTGAAGGATTACGACCCGAACTATACGGGGAACTACGAGACTAAGGACGAAGCGCTTGTAAAGTTGCAGGAAGACCAGCGGCGGCTGGCGAAATATCAGGACGTGCTCTATGCGCAGAACCAGCACTCTCTACTGATTATCTTTCAGGCGATGGACGCGGCGGGCAAAGACGGCGCAATCGAGCACGTCATGTCGGGCGTCAACCCGCAGGGCTGCCAGGTCTTCTCCTTCAAGCAGCCATCGTCCGAAGAACTCGATCACGATTACCTCTGGCGCAGCAGTAAAGCGCTGCCGGAGCGCGGGCGCATTGGCATCTTCAATCGTTCGTATTACGAAGAAGTCCTGATCGTTCGCGTCCACCCGGAGATTCTGAATTTTCAACAACTGCCCCTCGACCTCAGAGACAAAAACATCTGGAAGCGCCGCTTTGAAGAGATCAACAACTTCGAGCACTACCTGACGAACAACGGCATCGTCGTCATCAAATTCTTCCTCAACGTTTCCAAAGAAGAGCAGAAGCGCCGCTTCCTCAAGCGCATTATGACGCCTGAAAAGAACTGGAAATTTTCCCTCGGCGATGCGAAGGAGCGCGGCCACTGGGATCAATACATGGAAGCCTACGAGGACATGTTCAATCACACCAGCACCAAGCACGCCCCCTGGTACATTATCCCTGCCGACCACAAATGGTTCACGCGCGCGGCTGTCGCCGACGTGATTATCTCCAAGCTTAAATCTATGAAGCTCAGCTATCCGACCGTCAGCGAGGAACACCGCCAGAGTTTACTCAAAGCCAAGGAGATGCTGGAAAATGAGGAGCGGGAGCAATAACTCTTCTTCCGAAGCACTGCGACGTAACCAACATTTAAGCTTCGCTTAACGCGGAATCGGAAGGCTCGCGCGCTTCTATGTCGGAAGCGACTGCTTCGGAGGCCGTCAGCGCGACGGGTGATAATTCGACGGAGGCTCGCGGTCGAGCGTCGAGGCTCGTGATAAGCTGTGCGAAGAAGTCTTCCGCTTCCCATTTATGCCAGCGCACGAGTGCGCCGCCGAAATGCTTCATACGCGCTTTGGCGAAGTGGCGCATCAGCCAGACGGCGGCGCTGCGTTTCTGCTCGCTTGTTCCGCCGCTTGCCGAATCGTCTACGCCCTGACGCTTTTGAAAGTCTCGCAGCATGTCGCCGAAGCCTTCGAGCCAGACATCCGCGTCGTGCAAATCGCCGAGCAAGGTTTGCAGTTCCGCGACCTCTTTGGCATGTTCGGTGAGCGCTTCGCTCCAGCAAGAGGCAAACAATTCCATCGCATAGCGCAGCCTCTTGGCGGCAATACGCATCTCGTGCAGCGCATCCGTGTCGAACGGGCGATAGAGACACGCGCTCAAATCACGCAACTCTTCAAGACGCGCAAGGATAATCTCGCGTCCGGCTTCGCTAAAACTCAACTCGGCGGCTGTCCTCTTTTTTCTCTTATGTGAGCGTCCGAGGTCAGTTGCCCGTTCGAGAGCAAAGCCAAAATCCGAACGCAGCCGGACAAGCTTCTCTTCCCCTATTGTTTTTGTGAGCACCGCACGGGCCGTCTCGCGCTCCGTCCGCCGCTCGTCCGTCAGTTCTGTAATGCCAGTTGAAATCTCTTCGGGCGCTTCCGTTTGCAGTTCTTCGAGCGCCATGATCGCTACATCCTGATCGCGCACCGCACCGAGCGTGTCGGCGACGCGCTTTAAATCGACGGCCACATCGCCCAGCGGACGCTCGCGCAGGTAGGGCTTGAAATCTCTCAACGCACTGCGCAGCCGACGCGAGGCGACGCGCATGTCATGCACACCCTCTATATCAGACCAATCAAGCGCCGCCGCGCGCAACGCGCACATCTCTTCGAGCCGCGTCGAGAGCACCCGCCGAATCTCGCCGGCGGCGCTCCCATCACAATTCAATCCTTCGATTTCTTTAGCTTTAACCATAACGTACGGCAGAATTCAGGAGTCAGAATCCAGATGCCAGAATAAGAGGCTGCAACCCACTTTTATTTTACTCCTTCTTTTCTTCCTGTTTTTCTTTTCTTCTGAATTCTGTTTTTATGCTCTCTTTGCTAAGGCGCGGCGGCTGAAGGTCAGGCGGCAATTGAAAGCCTGTTCTAACAGGTCGCTGCGGTGCTCGGCGGCCAAGATTTCGTTGTCGCAGCGTTGCGCGCTGCGGAGTTGAAGGTGAACCGCCTGGCCTTCCTGAACGCAGCGCAAATCCTGCACGCGATTGTCGTGGCTGCGGTCGAGCGCATCCGCCACGCGCAGGATAGCAGAGAGGCGACAGACCGTTTCGCGGTCGCTTAAGTTGAGCGCGGCGAAATCCGGGTGTCGTTCCTTCGGCGTTGCGCCGCGATGATAACGCGCCACGTTGGCGATGACGTTGCGTTCGCCCTCGGAAAAGCCCGTCACCTCGGAATGCTTGATGAGATACAGGGAATGCTTGTGATGAGATTCGTGCGCGATGTGATAACCGGCGTCGTGCAAGAGCGCGGCGGCTGAGAGCAGCGTGCGATGATGACGGCTAAGCTCATGAGCGTGCGCGAGCGCGTCGAAGATTATTTCGGCAAGCCGCGCGACCTGATGCGCGTGCGCTTCTTCATAACCGAAACGCCGCCCGACGGCGTGGACGCTCCGCAGTTTCTGGTCTGCTGTGTCCGGCACGGGCGGGCGCGATTCCGCTTCCAACTCGCGCAGGCGATCAATAATCACGCCCTCGCGTAGAGCGTAATCACAGGAGCGTAAACTGTTGATGCCGAGCGCACGCATCGCGCTTTCGAGAATCTGCCCGCCCGCGACGAGTATGTCCGCACGCTGCGAGGTAATGCCGGGAATAGCACGGCGCTCGGCGGCGCTCATCCCACTGATTCGTTCGTTGAAGCGCGCCAGACGGTCGAGGGCAATCTCCGCCCCGGCGGGCTGTGCGCCCGTTTCCTCCCGGCCCGGCTCGCGCAAAGCGCGCTTGCGCAGCGCCTCGCCAATCGCGATGATCGTTCCCGAAGTGCCTGTCGCCTGCCGCCAGCTTATTCCCTGCAACTCGCGCGCAGGTCGTTCGAGCGCCGCGCGAATCTCTTCACGCAGCGCACGAATCTCTTTCGGCTTTGGCGGGTCGTTGGCAATTAATCTTTCGGTCAGGCCGACCGCGCCGAGTTTGACCGAGTACAACTCCGCAGGCACGCCGCCACGGACAAGCGAGATTTCCGTAGAGCCGCCGCCGATGTCCACGTTAATCAGCGAGACTCCGCGCGGCGCGCAGCCCTGCGACGCGCCCAACCCAATCAAGCGCGCTTCTTCAACGCCAGACAAAACCTCTACACGGATGCCCGTGAGCCGTTCAACTTCGTCTATAAACTCGGCGGCGTTGTTGGCCTCGCGCACGGAAGCCGTCGCAATCGCAATCACGCGCTCTGCTCCGCGCGCTTCGGCGATGGAGCGAAAGCGCTTGATGCAGGCAGCGGCACGCTCGATGGCCGTTGGCGAGAGATGCTCTTCACGCAGCGTATCGTGGCCCAGCCGCACGGCCTCTTTCTCGCGCGCCAGCACGGCAAACGAATCACTCGCCGCCGCATCAACCACCACCAGCTTGATGGAGTTTGAGCCGATGTCTATTGCAGCCAGTTTCAATGCGCGTTCCTTTCAATCAACAATTAGCAGCCAGCTATCAGCGGTCAGCTAAAACCCGAAAGTCTGATTGCTGATTACTAATCGCTGACAGCTTCTTCGTCAATCACGCGGGCAACAGAGCGGCGCAGGTCGGATGCTACGCGCCGGACAGACTGCGAAGCGTTGACCACGCGAAAGCCGTACTCGCCTTTCATCCGGTCAAACTCGCGCAGCATACGCTTTTGATATTCGATAAAGCTGTCGTAGAAATCCTCGCCGAGATACATGTCCATCCCCGATTCCCAGTAATCAAACTCGCGCCCCGAAGAGAGCACGCGTGCGACCAATTCTTCCACAGAGTTAATGCGCAGATAAAAGACCGCATCGGGGACGAGCGCGATGCCGTAAACCGCGCGCATCCATGAAGAATCCGCTCCGCGCACGACCGCCCGCGCGATGGCCGAATAAATATAACGATCCGTCAGCACGACGAATCCTGCGCGGAGGGCCGGCAGCATCTGATTTTCGAGCCTATCGGCGAAGTCCGTCGCGTAAAAAAGATGAAGAGCGCGCCTTCCAAGAGTGTGACCAGCCTTGGCCTCCTTGATGCCGCGTCCGGCCAGCACAGAGCGTGTCATGCCCGTATCAAGCACCGCATGGCCGCGCGATTCGAGCCACGCACGCAGCAGCGCGATGTGGGTTGAGCGGCCCACGCCGTCCGTGCCTTCGATGACGATGAGCTTGCCGCTGTAAGGCTCTCGCTCGACGCCGGGAAGTTGTGTCCCGTAGAAAGTCATCTCTCCCATTGCGCCGCCATCACCTTTCCTTTGCTCACCTTATCTTGCTTGAGATAACGGCTGACAATCTCGCGCACTTCGCGTTGCTGCTTTTGAATTGAGCGCTTCGCATCAATCACCGTCAAATCAAACTCGCCCACCATCCGGTCGTACTCTTCCAGAATCTTGCCCTGAAAAATCTTAAAACTCTCTTCCGGGTCGTCCGTCCAATCCATATCCATGCCCGCTTCGTAATGTTTAAACTCCGGTCGGCCAGAAACGATGCGGTCAATCGCCACGTCAAGCGGGGCGCGGAAAAAGAAGGCGACCGTCGGCTTGACGGCGAAGCGATAAATCTCGCGCACCCATGCGCGGTCGCAGCCGCGCGCCACGTCGCGCGCAAACGCCGTGTAGATGTAGCGGTCGGCCAAAACAATCGCCCCCGCCTTGAGCGGCGGAATAATGTCGCGCTCTGTGCGGTCTGCAAAGTCTGTCGCGTGTATGAGAGAGAACGTGGTCGGCGTAAAGAGCCGCCGCTTCTTGGCTCGCTTGGTCGTGTCTTTGACGAGCGGCGAAGAGTTCCATTCAGAGAAGAAGACCGGATAGCCTTCGGCCTTGAGCCATTGATGTAGGAGCGCGAGTTGCGTCGATTTGCCGCTTCCGTCCGTGCCCTCGACGATGAAGAGCTTGCCGGGAAAGCGGTGTTGTCCGTATGAAATCATCTCTCTCAACCCTAAAAGGTTTGTGTTACAACGCTCCTTACGAGGCGTTATTCGCCACGCTGCTCTTCATCACACATGTCGCGCAGGATTTTAACGTCGGCGGAGATGTGTCCTGCCGCAAGATGCTCGGAGACAATCGAGCAGGCGCTTTTGTCGTCAACGCCGCCGTACCAGACGCCGTCAGGATAAACGACCATCACAGGCCCGCGCCCGCATTGATCCAGGCATTTGACCTTCGTCACGAGCACAGAGCCGCGCAAGTCCTCTGCCTTGATGGCGCGCTTTAAGGCTTTCAGAGCGGCTTTTCCGCCCTGCTTGCGACACGTCTTGTGCGTGCAAACGAGGACGTGTGCATTGATTTTCTTGAGACGTGACACCTACGGCTTTTGCACTGGCAGCACCAGAGAGCTTGCCGCCGACCCCTTCTCCATCGGACAAATTCGACTTTGATTACTAACATGAAATCAAAAGGCGGGCAACAACGGCCTACTGGAAAGCAGCCGTTCTGATGGGACAAACAAAGGGGAGCGAAGCGCACGGGATGCCTTTGGGGCTTTCGCGGCGCGGGCCGTTTTGTGCTAAAAAGCTTGCGCGTTCAATTAGAAAGTTTGTTTCTGCCGCCCAGTCTGCCGACGGCGTTTCCCGCAGAGCTTTTGGCGCAGGCCGTGACGGCGACAAATTATCCCGAAGGAGAATCGTGATGAAGGTCAGAGATATTATGACAACGGATGTCGGAAGCTGCGAGTTGGAAACCAATGTGGCGGCGGCGGCCAGGATTATGTGGGAGAAAGATTGCGGCGCAGTTCCGGTGCTTGATGGTGAGGGCCGCGTCATCGGCATCATTACAGACCGGGACATCTGCATGGCCCTGACGACGCGAAACCAACTCGCTTCGGAATTGACTGTCGGCGATGTCATTGACGGCGCAGTCAAGACGTGTGCGCCTGACGATGATGCGAGCGCTGCCTTGAAGACGATGCAGAGCGAGCAGTTGCGGCGGCTGCCGGTTATCGGCGACGACGGAAAGCTGGTCGGCATTCTCTCGCTCAACGATGTCATTCTCAATTCCAAGCAAGGCAAGAGTAAGAAGGGCGCGCACATCTCTCATGGCGAAGTGATGGACACGCTCAAGGCGCTCAGCCGTCATCGCACCCCGACGATAAACACGCTGCTCTGACGGCTTCCCGCTCCATTAGCCTGAACCTCTTGCCCAAAAAAGCGACCAATTACAGATGAAGACCCTCTTTCTCCTGCGCCACGCCAAATCCAGTTGGAAGGATGCCAGCCTGCCGGATTTTGAGCGCCCGCTGAACAAACGCGGAAGGCAGGCCGCACCCCTCATCGGAAAATTCATGCGTAAGCAGAAAGTGCGACCAAACCTCATCCTCTGCTCTCCGGCGGAGAGAGCACGGCAGACCATAGCGCTTGTTGGCGAGGCGGCGAACTTCAAAGCGGAGTTGCGCTACGACGAAAGGATTTACGAAGCCAATATCGCGCGCCTGCTCTCCGTCATCTCACAGATTGACGAGGATGCAGGGAGGGTGCTCATCGTCGGCCACAATCCGGGCCTTGAAGAATTGCTCGAATTTTTAACGGGTGAAGTCAGGCACATGCCGACGGCGGCGCTCGCCCACATCACGCTGAACATAGAACGTTGGGCTGACGCGAGCGAGCAAAGCGGCGAATTGGCTCAACTCGTCAGACCGAAAGAACTCCTACAGGGCTGAAGGCGATTCTCTAAGCGTGTCAACGGCGACGGGGATTTTAATTGCCGAAGGCCCGCCCGCTTAAGGGGCGAAAGCGATTCAGTGGCGTTGATTTCCGAAGGCAGACGGCGACGACGCTCCTCAATTGTTAAGGCGCGCAGCGTAGAGTGGAAATCCAGCATGAAAAGCGAGCATCTTAGTCGGGCGAAGTTGACAAGATGTTACAAAACGGCGGTTGCCGTTTGCCGCTTGTACATCCTCGCGTAATCCTTGTCGAAACGCGTTGTCTGCAACAACATTGACGAGCGGCCCGTATAGACTCTGCGGCGCGGAATATGAGAGAACTGGAATATTTCATCGGCGAGGTGCTGGACGAGAAGTACCGGCTTGACCGGCTGCTGGGCCGTGGCGGCATGGGCGCTGTGTATCTGGCGACGCATCTCGGCACAGAGCGGCCCGTCGCGCTGAAGATTATCACGCCGCAGTTGATGACCAACGACGAGTTCGTTGAGCGTTTTAAGCGAGAAGCGAGGGCGGCAGGGCGCTTGCGTCATCCGAACGTCGTTGACGTGACGGATTTCGGATTCGCACACGTAGGCGAGGAGCGCGTCGCCTACCTCGTGATGGAATACTTGGACGGCTGCACGCTGGCCGACGTGCTGGCCGAAGAAGAGCGCCTCCCTCTTGACTGGGTTGTGGACATTCTGGAGCAGGTCTGTTCGGCTGTAGACGAAGCGCACCAGCAGGGCATCGTTCATCGCGATCTGAAGCCGGACAACATCTGGCTCGAACCGAATCGTCTGGGCGGCTATCGCGTTAAGGTACTCGATTTCGGCATCGCCAAGCTGGGCGAACCGGCGAGCGCGACGGCGACGACGAACGTCAATCGTGAAGCTCTGCCAGCGTCTTCCTCATTCAGCACGCCTTCGCGTCCGAGCGCAGAGCAGCGTGCGCCTGTGACAAATCCTGAACAGGAAGAACGCGCCGAGGCCGCAACGCACGTGTACACGCTCTCCGGCAATGAGGAAGCGCAGACGCGCAAGTTTCCGCTGCCGGAAACGGTGTCGGCCCAACCAAACCCGACGCCCGCCGAAGCCGACACCCTGATTCAACCAACTGACCCCAGTGAGGTAGAGAGAACGCGCCTGCTTGAACATCGAACAGCGGGAAATTCAGCCGCCTTCAGCACCGCTCCGGCGAGCGATGTGACGCGCGTCGGCGCAATCCTCGGCACGCCGCTCTATATGTCGCCCGAACAATGTCGAGGGCAACAGTTGGACGCGCGCTCGGACATCTACAGCCTCGGCGTTGTAGCCTATCAGATGCTCGCGGGCGAAACGCCCTTTGGCGGTGACACGCTTTCCGTGATGAAGATGCACACGGAAGCTCTGCCTCCGCCGTTGAAGTTAAAGAATAAGAAAGTCTCGAAGCGTGTGGCGCATCACGTGATGTCGGCGCTGGCGAAAGACCCTGCGCAGAGGCCCGCGAGCGCTGCGGCCTTCAGTAGCGCGCTGCGCGCCAACGCAGAAGGGGCGGGCACGCTGCTTCGTCGCGGTCTGACGCTCTATACGGAACACTTTCCGAAATTCCTGCGCCTCGCGCTGCTCTCCTACGCGCCTGTCCTCTTCGTCACGTTTCTACAAATCGTGATGGATATTCTGCGCTGGCAGAAAGCGCTGCCCCGCCCGCTGGAAATTATCTTTTCCGTCGTGATAGGGCTGCTCACAATCATCGCCAACTTCCTGTCAGCCTCCGTCATCGCCGCCGTCACGGTCGTCGTGGTCATACAGTTGACAGCCGCGCCGCTCAAGCCGATTGACATTCGCGCCTCCTTCGGCGCGCTGAAGCGCAGGTGGAAGCCTTTCCTGCGGACGAGCCTGCGCGTGACGATGATGATTATGCTCGGCTTCCTGATGTTGTTTATCGGCGCGTTCTTTATGATGATGCGCTACGCGCTGTGGGCACCTGTCGTGCTGATCGAGGGTTTGGAGAAAAGTGCTGCCATCAAGCGCACCAAAGAACTGGTGCGACGCTCACGCCGGACGGTGATCTTCGTGTTGTTAATACAGCTTTCGATTCCCATGTTCATCGGCTGGATTGTTGGGTGGAGTGCGGCGGGCGCGGCGAAAGGACAGGCGCATCTCTCGCCGCGCGTGCTCGAAAAGATAACGCCGATCATCAACCTCTTCATCACTCCGCTCTTCTCAATCATGACGGCGCTGCTCTACCTCAAGGCCCGCCAACTCGGCGGCGAATCCTTGAAGCAGAGCATTGACCAACTCGAAAACGAAGAGATGCCCCGCAGCCGTTGGCAACAGCGCATGCGCTCGCGCCTGACGATGCGCACTCCTTCGAGCCGTTGAGTTTTAGCCGGACTACGGCTTTCAATTGAGCTTGCTCCGCAACGCCGTCCCAACTGGCCGCTTCGTTCCGTCACAGCCAGACTCTACCTGAGCCGCCTGCCGCGGATTGTGCTGTTAGTGCTCCGGCGCAACGATCGACGATGGATTGTTTGACCTGTCGTGCTACTACTTTTTCACCGGACTCGGAGCAAGCAGGCCCGCGAGAAATGCCGTCACTGTGGTGAATATCAGCAACAGTTTATCAACCGCTGCCGCCGCGTCGGCCAACGGCTTGATATATATATAAGCTATGGCGAAGAACGAGCAGAGGAAAACAATCACGAAGGCTATCACGACGATAAGCCAGATTTTGTTGGTTGTGCCCGGCTCTGGCACAGGCAGCACCGCAGCAGCGATGGCGTCCTGCTGGTCTGAAGGTTTCAGGTTCTTTAGCCCGCTAATCACCACCTCTTTTTGCTCTGAAGGGGAAAGGCCCTGCACGACTGCTTCAACTTGTGATACTTCAACCATTGTTATCTCCTCTCATTTAATACGGGTTGATAATTTTTTCAGGCGGAGGAAAAAGCTGGCGGTGCGTTAACTTCTAAGGCATGGCTTCTCTCCGGTTGAATTGCCAGGGGCAATCAGCCTGAATATTCCGCTTCCTAAATGTTTATGCGCTTATCAGGCAAAACATTTCATCAGTCGGCTCAAAGCACACTTAGTTGATCGGGCCGGTGTCGCGGCCCTGACGATTGACGCGTACGGCTACACGTTCAGGTGTGTCCAGCAACTCCGTCGTTCCTTCCGTCACTGAATTGTGCGCTGGTAGCTGCGGCAGGGCGGCGGTGTCGGGCGAGGCCAGCACGTGTACGGCTTGCGCCCCCAGAGGTTTCTTCTCAACGGGGCGAGGATTGAGCGTGCGGTGCAGGCGATACATCCCGTAGAACAACCAGCAGAAGGACATAATCTCTCCGATTATCAGGAGAATTGTCCCGGCCTTCGGGCCTTTGCGTGCGAAGAGGATGAGGGGCAACGCCATCGCCAGAACAAACAGGATGCTCAGCACGCTGCCGACGATGTTTTGATGCGAGGCGCGCGCTTCCGCTGTCAGGCGCAGCACTTCGATTTCCGCCGGTGCTTCCGAACTGCTCGGAGCGCCGCACGCACGACAAAAGCGCGAGTCGCTCGTCAAATTCGTGCCGCAGGCCGCGCAGACAATAGCCGGAGGACGCGCCGTCGCCAGCGCCAGCAACGCATCAATCTCTCGCTCCAAAGTTTGCCGGTCGCCTTTTGTCACGACCGAATTCATAATCGAGTAATCGAAGGTGGCGAGCGTCGAGTTAGGGTTGGAGAGCCGCAGGCCAATCGTCAGCTTGATGGGCGAACCCAACACGCTCGGAAAGCAGTTCATGCTTGAGAGGCCGGAATGCTGAACGCTGTTTTTGGCGACCAGCGGTTGATCGCTGATGACGCTGTAGCCCAGTTTTTCGAGCGCTTCGATAAAGCGCTGGCGCACCGTCTCCACGTCGCCGATTAACACTCGCCTCGACTGGTATTCGGTAATCCCGTAGCCGCTGCCCATTGTCGCCAGATAGTCTGACATCTCAAGCCTCCTCTTCAGCGCAGTCCTGTAAAGTCAATATTAGCTGGAAAGAGTTGTCTCTTCATTCATCCAAAATTACGCTGAAGCGTTCGATCATGTTTCACCCAAACGATGTTTTCCTCTCAAGGCGCAACCTTACGTCCGCTACGGGCTGACGAAACGTTGAACGCAGCAGCGATGAATGACAGACAAGCTCTTAACAGTTCATCCTTCATCGTTCCGCGTTCATCCTTTCTCATAGTTGTTACTTAATGTTCAGACGAACTTCAGACGGATTTAACATGAATGTTCTAGGCTGATGCGTTATCCAACTCCCCGTCCGCTGGTTTGATCGGAGAAATGGCAAATGCCTGTCGTAACAAACATCAAGCGTGGCGTCGTCACGCTTTTAGCAATCTCAATTTCGTTGCTCGCCTTCGGTTGCAGTTCTAATTCCGGCGGTGGCACTGTGCGGCTGCAAGGCGCGGGCGCGACCTTTCCGAATCCGCTTTATCAAAAGTGGCTGAGCGAGTATGGCAAGCTCAACCAGAATGTGCGTATGGATTATCAATCCATCGGGTCGGGCGGCGGCATCAAGCAGATTCAGGAGCAGACGGTTGATTTCGGCGCATCGGACTCGCCGATGAAGGACGAGGATTTGAAGAAAGCGCCCGCCGAACTCCTGCACATCCCGACGGTGCTCGGCGCTGTCGTGCTGACCTACAACCTGACGGGCGTTCAGCAGCCCTTGCGCTTCTCGCCGGAAGCAATCGCGGACATTTTCTTAGGCAAGATTAAACGCTGGGACGATGCGAAGATTAAGGCTGATAATCCCGGTGTTCAACTTCCAGCCGCGGACATCACGGTAGTTCACCGCTCGGACGGCAGCGGCACGTCCGCCGTCTTTACGGATTACCTATCGAAGGTCAGTGCCGAATGGAAAGAGAAAGTCGGCACAGGCACTTCGCCGCAGTGGCCCACAGGAATTGGCGGCAAGGGCAACGAAGGCGTGACGGGTCAGGTCAAGAACACTCCGAACACCATCGGCTACGTGGAGCTGGCTTACGCCGTGAAGAATAGTCTGCCCGTCGCGTTGATTAAGAATAGCTCCGGCAATTATGTCGAAGCCACGCTTGATAGCGTGACGGCTGCCGCCGCCGAATCCGTTGCGACGACGCCCGAAGATTTGCGCGTCTCAATCACCAACGCGGCGGGCGCGCAGGCTTACCCGATTTCCAGCTATACTTACATTCTCGTCTACAAGGAACAGAAGGACGCTACCAAAGGCAAAGCGCTGGCGGATTTTCTCTGGTGGGGTATTCACGACGGCGAAAAGTTTGCGAAAGATTTGCTCTATTCGCCGCTGCCCCCGGAGATAATCAAACGCGCCGAAGCCAAAATCAACTCGATCACCAACGGCGGCAAGCCGCTCCGACAATAACAGTCTGGAGTCTGGAGTCTAAAGTCCGGAGTCAAAAGCTGAGCGCTCTTCGTTTTTGATTTTAGACTCCGGACTCCAGACTTTAGACTCCAGACTTGAATATGGTGACGCAGCCAGAGCCGAAAATGCCTTCTCCCGCCGACGAGTTCGGCGCGCGTGCGCGTGCTTGGAACTGGCGGCGAGCGATGTCTGCGACGGGCAACACGGGCGACGCACTCTTTCGGCTGTTGCTGCTGGCAAGCGTGCTGCTCATCCTCTTTATCATCGGCCTGATGATTTACCAGATGGCGGTCAACTCCTCGCTCTCGCTGCGTGAATTCGGCTTCGGGTTTCTCAAGGGGCGGGAGTGGAATCCTATCAAGGGCGAGTTTGGCGCGCTCCCCTTTATTTACGGTACGGTCGTCTCTTCCATCATCGCGCTCATCATCGCCGTGCCGCTCTCGCTCGGCGTTGCTATCTTCCTTGTCGAACAGGCTCCGCATCGCCTCTCGCGCCCGCTGGCCTTTCTCGTCGAATTGCTGGCCGCGATTCCGTCGGTCGTCTATGGACTCTGGGGCATCTTCGTTCTCGCGCCATTCCTTCGCATCCGCGTCGAGCCGTTTCTGGCGCGCTGGTTTGGCTGGCTACCGCTTTTTCAGGGCACGATTACGGGCATCGGCCTCTTTACCGGCGGCATTATCTTAGCGATTATGATTACGCCGATTATCACGGCGGTCGTGCGCGACGTGCTGGCCGCAGTGCCCGTCTCGCAGCGCGAAGCGGCGCTGGCTTTGGGCGCGACGAAGTGGGAGACGACGCGCGTCGTGCTGGCTAACGCCGCGTCAGGCATCGCCGGGGCAATCATCCTAGGGCTTGGCCGGGCCATCGGCGAAACGATGGCCGTCACGATGGTCATTGGCAATCGCCCCCAAATCAGCGCATCTCTCTTCGAGCCGTCGTACACCATCGCCTCCGTCATCGCCAACGAGTTTACGGAAGCAACCGAAGACATCTACCTGAGCGCGCTGGTAGAGATCGGCTTGATTCTCTTTCTCGTCACTTTCATCATCAACGGCATCGCGAAGCTTCTGGTATGGAGCGTAACGCGCGGGACGAGCGGAACAGCGAGGGCCACATGATGAAGCAAGCCGCGCGACGAAGCAATTCGCGCCTCATCGTTAACGCCTTGATGAGCGGCCTGACGGCGGCTTGCACGTTTGCGGTCGTCGCCGTTCTGCTGCTCATCCTCGGCTACATCGCCTGGCGCGGCTTAAGTTCCATCAATCTGCAATTTTTGCTCGACACGCCAAAGCCAGTCGGCGAGGGCGGCGGCATCGGCAACGCCATCGTCGGCTCGCTTATTCTGCTCGGCTTGGCCTCTGTGATGGGCCTGCCTCTCGGCATCGCCGCCGGAATTTACCTGGCGGAGTTTGGCGATAACTGGTTTGGCAAAGTCGTACGCTTTGTGGCAGACACGCTGACGGGCGTGCCTTCGATTGTCGTCGGCGTCTTCATCTACACGCTGATCGTGCTGCCGCAGAAACATTTCAGCGCGCTGGCTGGCGGCATTGCGCTCGCGCTGGTGATGATTCCAATTGTCGCGCGCACGACCGAAGAGATGATTCGGCTCGTGCCAGTATCTTTGCGCGAGGGCGCGCTCGCTCTCGGTGCTCCACAGTGGCGAGTGACAACGGGAGTTGTGCTGCCCGCAGCGGCTTCCGGAATTGCGACGGGCGCGATGCTGGCGATAGCGCGTGTCTCCGGCGAAACTGCGCCGCTTCTGTTCACGGCCTTTGGCAGCCGCTTCTTTTTTGAAGGACATCTGGACGAGCCGATAGCCAGCCTGACCGTGCAGATTTACAATTATGCTATCTCGCCCTACGATGAATGGCATGCGCTGGCGTGGGCGGCCACGCTTGTTTTGATGGCAATGATTTTAACCATCAATATTATAGTTCGCTTTTTCACGCGGAAGAGGATTTAACAGTTTTCAGTTTTCAGTTTTCAGTTTTCAGTAGAAGAAACGCCAGTATGGCATCTGTTTTTCTTTTAACTGAAAACTGAAAACTGAAAACTGACCCTGAGATGTCCATGACGACTTCAACTACAAGGGAGACAAGGGCGGTTCAACCGCTCGCAATAGAGACTCCTGCGTCTGGGCGGGGTGCTGATTCTGCGCCCGCCGAGACCAAAGTCAAGGTGCGCGGTTTGAACTTTTTCTATGGCCGCGTGCAGGCGCTGCATAATATTTCTCTTGAAATCCCGGAGCGCATCGTGATGGCCTTCATTGGCCCATCGGGCTGCGGCAAGTCAACGTTCCTGCGCACCCTGAATCGCATGAACGATACGATTCCGGGGACGCGCGTCGAAGGGCGGGTCGAGATAGACGGGCGCGACATCTACGCGCCGGATACGAACGTCGTCGAGTTGCGCCGCAAGGTCGGAATGGTCTTCCAGAAATCCAACCCGTTTCCGAAATCCATCTTCGACAACATCGCCTACGGCCTGCGCATCAATCGCTTGACGGCAAGCAAGGCAGAGCTTCATGAGCGCGTCGAAAAGGCTCTGACGGATGCTGCGCTCTGGCCCGAAGTGAAAGACCGCTTGAAGGCTTCCGCGCTGTCGCTCTCCGGCGGACAGCAACAGCGCCTTTGCATCGCGCGCGCTTTGGCAGTTCAACCCGAAGTCGTTTTGATGGACGAGCCAGCCTCTGCCCTTGACCCGATGGCGACACAGAAGATCGAAGAATTAATCGTTGAGCTAAAGCGCCAGTACACCATCATTATCGTCACGCACAACATGCAGCAGGCGGCGCGCGTTTCAGACCAGACGGCCTTTTTCTGGCTCGGCAAGCTTATCGAAGTGAACATGACCGAAAAAATGTTCACCAACCCGACCGAAAAATTGAGCGAAGATTACATCACGGGGAGATTTGGGTAATGTAGTGGTCAGTGGTTGGTGGTCAGTGTTCAGTTAAAAACTGATTTCATCTGACCACTGACCTCTGACCTCTGACCACTGACTCATGGAACAGCATAGATTACTTGATCGTGAATTGGACACCTTGCGCGACCGACTCCTGCTGCTCGGTGGCGAAACGGAGACGGCGCTGCAACGCGCGATGTATGCGCTGGTCGAACGCGATAGCGCTACCGCCAAAGAAGTCTTGGCAGGCGATGACCAGATAGACGAGCTTGAACTTCAGATAGATCGAATGTGCATAGATACGATTGCGCTCCGGCAACCGGCGGCGCGCGATTTGCGCTTTGTCATCTCGGCGGCCAAGATTGCGCCCGTGTTGGAGCGCATCGCCGACCACGCCTGCAATATCGCCCGCGCCGCCATTGATCTTAACGATGAGCCTGAGTTGAAACCGCTGTCTGAGATGCCGCGCATGGCCGAGCACGCATCCGCGATGCTGCGCGCAGCGCTCGACGCTTTCACCTCCAATGATGCTGTCGCGGCCCGCGCCGTCATCGAACGCGACGACGAGATTGACGACATCTACAACCGCATTTTTCATGACCTGATCGAAATGATGATGACTGATCCCGGCACGACCAAGCGCGCCGCGCGCCTGCTCTTCGTCGCCAAACACATCGAGCGCATCGGCGACTACGTCACGGACATCTGCGAATTGACGGTCTACATGACCGAAGCCGCGATGATTAAACACAGCAACTAAACTATGAACGATGAACGCGGAACGATGAAGTAAAAGCTTTAGTCTTTCTCGTTTCTCGCTTTGCGTTCATCGTTCCGCGTTCATCGTTCATCCTTATGGCTAAACCTGTTCTCATCGTCGAAGACGACCCAGACATCGCCGAGAACCTGCGTTACAATCTGGAACGCGACGGATTGAAGACGCGCGTGGCGGAGACGGGCGAGTTGGGGTTGGCGGCGGCGCTCGACGCGCAGGGGCCGCCCGCGCTGATTATCCTTGATTTGATGTTGCCGGGAATGTCGGGTACGGAGTTGTGCAGACGCCTGCGACGCGAGCCACAGACGCGCCGCACCCCGATCATCATGCTGACGGCGCGCACTTCCGAAGCAGACCGCGTTGCCGGATTGGATTTGGGCGCAGACGACTACATTACAAAACCTTTCTCGGTGCGCGAGTTGATGGCGCGCGTGCGTGCAGTGTTGCGGCGGGTTGACGAGAATACTGTGGCGCGCTATGAGGATAGCCGCCTGCAAATTGATTTCGCGGAGATGCGTGTGACGTGCGACGGCACGAATGTCAGGCTGACGCGCAAGGAGTTTGCGCTCCTGACCACGCTGGCAAAGGGAGCGGGCCGCGTTGCTACGCGCCAGCAGCTTTTGGATAACGTCTGGGGCTACCAATATTTCGGCGACACGCGCACCCTCGATGTTCACATTCGCCGCCTGCGACAGAAACTGGATGCGTGCGGCGACAGTATCGAAACGGTCGTCGGCGTCGGCTACCGATTCGTCGGTTGCGTCAGTAAATAAAAGGGCGGCAGCGATGAGCGCTTTAAGGGAAGAAAGCGTGGCTGTTCATCTTGAATAGTCTCTCTTTCATCCCTCATCGCTTTGCTGCCATTGTTCCTTCCTAACATCGTGTCTAATCGTTTAAAGCTAGCGCTCATCCTCGGCGGCACGACGCTCTTAGCCCTCATCGCAATCTTCATGCGGCATCCGCTCCTTTCCCTCTTCGCGCTCTGCGGCCTGCTAATCGGCGCGCTCCTTGCGCAGCTTGCGCTCAGACCTTTGAAAGATGCCCCGCGAGAAACAACAAAAGTCAAAAACGCCGAAGCAAAAACGACGACGATGAGACAGCCGACCGAGCGTGTCGAAGCGTCGGCTGCGGCTGACGTGATTTCGGCGGGCGCGCTTCTGGAGGCGACGATGAACAGCATGCGCGAGGGGATGCTGGTCGTCGACCAGGAGATGCGCATTGTGGCCTCAAATCGCGCGGCGCACGACATTTTCGCGGCGGGCGCAAGCACGCTCGTAGCCAAACGGCTGAGCGAAGTCACGCGCCAGCCCGCCATTCATCAGGCATTTCGCTCGGCGTTGGAAGATGGCGAACGCGCTGAAACAAAAATCGAGATGCAAGGCTCTGACAAACGCTCGTTTGACCTGCGCGTCGCCCCCTTGCGTTTCGGCGAGCGCGCTGCCCTGCGCGGCGCTATCGGCGTCTTCTTCGACATCACGCAGCTCGAACGCCTCGAACGCGTCCGGCAGGAATTTCTCTCTAACGTCTCACACGAACTGCGAACGCCCTTGACGGCCATCATCGCTTTCGTCGAGACGCTGGAAGAGGGAGCGATTGAAGACGCCGAGAATAATCGACGTTTCCTTTCTGTGATACGCAAAAACGCCACGCGCATGCACCACCTGATTGATGACATTCTGGAACTCTCTGCTATCGAAGCCGGAATGGTTTCGGTCGAGCCGCAAAGCATACGGCTGCGCCCGCTCGTCGAAGATGTCACGACCGCGCTCGCTTCTCGCGCAGAGCAGCGCGGCGTTAGTTTGCACAACGAAGTCGCCTCCGAAGCGATTGTTTACGCCGACGCTCGGCGGCTCGAACAAATGCTTGCCAACCTGATTGACAATGCAATCAAGTTTAACCGCGAGGGTGGCTCTGTGCGTATCCAATATGAAACGGGCGAGCGCGACCGCATCAGCATCATAGACATGGGCGACGGCATTTCAGCCGAACACATCCCGCGCATCTTCGAGCGCTTCTACCGCGTTGACCGCGCACGCTCGAGCGAGATGGGCGGCACTGGCCTCGGCCTCGCCATCGTCAAGCACCTCGCACGCGCACACGGCGGCGAAGCCAGCGTTCAACCAACAACGGGCAGCGGCGCGACCTTCATCATTGAACTCCCCAAAAGAAGTGATGAGTAATGAGCAATGAGTAATGAGTGAAAAACTGTAGCTTTTACTCATTACTTATCGCTCATTACGGTCGTGTCTCAGAAGTGATGTTTGAAAATAAAAAGCTCGGACAGGTTATTCTTGAGTCGTGCAAACAAAAGAGATCACCTGCCCGAGGTGTTCCCGTGGGAACATCATCAAGCATGGCACAACTCGGGCTGGCAAACAA
>DASVTR010000025.1:0-18700 GCA_036387475.1 Pyrinomonadaceae bacterium
GAACATCAGGGCAGTGTCAGGCTTACCGTATGGATTGACGGAGCGAGCGATAGCGGCGGCCAGACAGATACGGTTTAGTCCGGCGATGAAGGATGGGCGGGCAGTCTCACAACATATTCAGATTGAATATAACTTTAATCTTTACTGAGAAACGGGCCGAAAGGTTCGCCTGTCTCTGAACACGAGAAAAGCGGCATCGAGTTAATTGTAACTCGATGCCGCTTTTATTTTAATGAACCTGCTTTGCCTCGCCGTTTAGGACTACCGTGCGAGTTTTTCTGCGACGCGACGGATGCGCCGCGCTCCTTCTTGCAGGCGTTCAAGAGAGGTCGCGTAAGAGATGCGTATGTAGCCTTCTGCTCCGAAGCCCGCGCCGTCCGTCACGACCGTCTGTTCCTCATTTAAAAGTAGATCGGCAAATTCGCCGGACGTTTTCACTTCACCCTTCAGACAGTCGCGCACATCCGGGAAAGCATAAAACGCGCCTTCCGGCTGCGAGCAGCAAAAGCCCGGAATCTCTCTTAGCGCCTTGAGCAACCACTCGCGCCGCGCTCCGTATTCATCGAGCATCGTTGCGACGGAATCCTGTGGGCCATTGAGGGCTTCGGTTGCTGCTGCCTGCGCGATGGAGTTCGGGTTGCTCGTCGAATGGCCCTGCACGCGTAGCATCGCTCGCGTCCATTCCGGTTGCGCCAGCGAATAGCCCATGCGCCAGCCCGTCATCGCGTAGGTCTTGGAAAACGACCCGGCGATGCACAGCCTTGAGCGCAATTCCGGCGCGAAGCTGGCGGCGCTATAGACTCCGGCGGGCGGATAGACGAAGCGCAGATAACATTCATCAGAGATGGCGTAGAGTCCGCGCTCGTAAACCAACTGCATGATGCGCTCAAACTCTGCGGGTGGAATAATCACGCCGGAAGGATTGCTGGGCGAGTTTAAGATGATGGCTTTCGTGCGCGGCGTGATAGCGCGCTCTATCTGCTCTGCGTTTAGCTGAAAATCGGTCTCTTCGGTTTCGACGAAGACGGGCACGGCACGCGCGAAGACGACGATTTCGGGAAACGTCACCCAGTAGGGTTTGACGATCAATACTTCATCGCCCGGATTAACCAGCGAGACAATCGCATTGAAGATGGCCTGCTTGCCGCCGGATGTCGCCATCACCTCCGCAGGCTGATAAGACGCCTTAAACTCACGCTCGTAGAAATTGATGATGGCCTGCTGAAGCTGGCGCGTTCCGGCGGTCGGCGTGTACTTGGTCTGGCCTGCGTGCATCGCTGCGGCAGCGGCTTGCTTGATGTTCAAGGGCGTGTCGAAGTCGGGTTCGCCTGCGCCCAGGTCAACCACGTCAACGCCTGCGGCGCGCATCTTTTCCGCAGCCTGCATTGCGGCGAGCGTCGAAGAGGCGCGCATCTTTGCTACATTGTCGGAGATGTGAAAAGTTTCAATCGCTGGTTTTGTCATCATGTTGGCAGATAGCGGCGCGAGTGTCGGCTTTCGTGCTTCCTCGCGCCGCCTCGGTTAAAGAAGCTTACCTTGAGCCGCTCTTAGACGACCCTTTCTTCGCACTACCCTTCTTGGCTGAACTCTTCTTCGCACCGCCCTTTTTCGATGAAGCCTTCGAGCCGCCCTTTGCAGAGCCTTTCTTTGAACTGCTCTTGCTGCCGCCCTTCTCGCCGCCCTTTTTATACGGCTCTTTATTCTCTTTTTTACCGCGACCCGAACCGCTCAGCTTGCCGCCGCCCGAAGCTTTATTGACGGTGGCCCAGGCGCGACGCTCCGCCTCGTCTTCCGAAAGACCGCGTTGCTCGTAGCCCTCTTCGATGTGTTCGGCCTGACGTTTTTGTTTATCGGTGTAGCTTGATTTGTCACCTCTTGGCATTCCTTGAAACCTCCTTGATTCATGCGCGCCTATCGGGTTGAAACTTCGACGGCGCAGACGTTGTTAGAGCTTACACGGCGAGTATAGCATGCGCGTTAAGCTTGATAAGTTAGCTCCTTCCAAACTTCGTCTTCATTCGCTTCGCAACCGCCGGAGGAACAAGACCGTCAATTGTCCCGCCCAACTGGAAGACCTCTTTGACGAGCCGCGAGCTGACATACGAGTAAGCTTCCGCCGGCATCATAAAGACCGTCTCGATGCGCGGCTCAAGGCGGCGATTCATCAAAGCCATCTGAAGCTCATATTCATAATCGGAGATGGCGCGAATGCCGCGCACAATCGCGTCGGCCTGCCGCTGTAGCGCATACTGTACGAGCAGCCCCTGAAAATCTTCGACCAGCAAACGACACGTCCCCCGCTTGATGTCTCCCATAACTTCCGTCAGAATCTCGCGCCGCTCTTCGGTAGTAAAGAGCGGGCGTTTATCCGGGTTGACGAGAATGGCGATGATGATTTCGTCGAAGAGCTTGCAGCCGCGCTCTATGATGTCCAGATGACCATTGGTGACTGGATCAAACGAGCCGGGATAGATCGCGCGTCGCATCAGGAAAATTTAAGATGTGGACAGAATCTTTGAACCGGCTGGGAAAGTAGCACAAAACAATTCAGGGTAAAAGGCCGAAAACCCATCGCTTTCAAAATGCCCGCGTTACATTTCCAGAGTGTTTACGTCACATCAAACTGCCGCCGACAATATTCTTGACTTGTGAAAGCGCCAAAGGCATACTCTGGGCCAACAAGCTTTCAGTCTTAATCTTTGAACGAAGATGATTCTGCGCCAACTCTTCCTGCAAGCATTGCAGTAGAAACGTTAAGAACTAAGCGATAAATACATCTCTTGTCAGTCTAAACATCTCTTTTGCCACGCTAAGAGCCAAGCTGACCCCAATCTTGTCCAACCAGATTTCAGGAGGAAACCCGACACATGAAACGCACAACCGCATGGCTATTGCTCGCAGGCATTGCTTTAACCTTAACGTCCCTGTTGCTCCCGTCGAGCCAAGCGAAGCGTTCGGCTTCAACAAGCTTTGTCGGAGCGCAACCTTCAAGCCAGGTCGCCGTCGCCGCGCTGCCGGTATTTACAATTGACGACGTATCGCTGGCCGAAGGCGATAGCGGCACGACCGCCTTCATCTTTACCGTCTCGCTGACGGGCGCTTATTCAGGTACGGTCACAGTCAAATACCAGACCGCCAACGGCACGGCCTTCGCGCCCGAAGACTATCTGCCAACGAGCGGAACGCTCGTTTTCGACGGCAACTCGTCGGCGATGATTACGGTGCAGGTCAACGGCGACACGCTGGAAGCCGCAGACGAGACCTTCTTCGTTAATCTCAGCAACCCCGTCGGAGCAACCATCGCTGACGCACAGGGGCAGGGCACAATTCTCAACGACGACGCGACGGGCACGAGCGAGCAACTGCCGCCAAACGCCTTCGCCGTTAACAACATCAACCAACTCTTGAGCTTTAACGTGGCCCAGCCCGGCGTCGTTCTCAGCCGGACACCAATCACCGGCTTGGCTAACGGCGAAACCGTGCTCGGCATAGATTTTCGTCCCGCCACAGGCCAACTCTATGCCTTCACCAAGAACAGTCGCCTCCATACGATTAACACTACGACCGGCGTTGCGACCTTAGTCGCCACCGTCAGCAGCGGCCTCGCCGGTAGCGAATACAACATCGACTTTGATCCGGTTCAAGACCGCCTGCGCATCGTCAACAACACGGGCCAAAATCATTTGGTCAACCCGGACACGGGGGCAGCCATTGTCGAGTCTCCGATTAACGCTTTTGGCGGCGAAGGCGGAAAGCCCACTGTCGCTGGCATCGCCTACAGCAATAACTTCGCCGGTGCAAGCAGTACGACGCTCTATGACATAGAAGCAAACTTCGATGCGCTCTTTACACAGAGTCCGCCCGCCAGCGGCACTCTCTCGTATGTTGGCTCGCTTGGCGTGAGTGTCAGCAGCACCCTCGTCGGCTTCGACATCGCTCCGGTCACAAACATCGGCTACGCTTCTTTGACGAGCAGTAACGTGTCGAGCCTCTACGTCGTTAACCTGGATACAGGCCAGGCTACTCTCGTCGGACAAATCGGCAGCGAGACGAACACTATCCGCGACATCACGATCAGCACAATTGGGCCGCCGCAGATCATCGGGCTGAAGCCGAGCAACAGGCTGGTGACGTTTAACTCGCTAACGCCGGGCACAACGTCCGCGCCGTTGCAGATAACGGGATTGGCCCACGGCGAGCAGGTCATAGGAATAGATTACCGCCCGGCTAACGGCATACTCTACGGCTTTACCACCTTCAACCGTGTGGTGACAATCAACACGACGACCGGAGCGGCGACGCGCACGATATTAAGCAACGGGTTGATCGGTAATTCCTACGGCGTTGATTTCAACCCGGTGGTTGACCGCATGCGCCTCGTCAACGACACAGACCAGAACGCGCGCGTTAACGTAGACACAGGCGCATCTATCATCGATTCGAACTTGGCCTACGCCCCCGGAGACACGAACTTCGGCCAGGACCCAGCCGTCTCAGGCGTGGCCTACACCAATAACTTTCTGGGGGCGACTTCGACGACGCTCTACGGCATTGATTCCGGTCTGGACGTTCTGGTCATACATAATCCGCCCAACAACGGGACGCTGACTACGGTCGGGCCGCTCTTGGTGAATATCTCGCCGCTCATCGGCTTTGACATTGCAAACCGGACGGGCGCAGCCTACGCGTCTTTAAGACTGACAAACGGAGGACTGACCCGTCTCTACGCAATCAATCTGGTCAATGGCAAGGCGACACTGATAGGCACAATCGCCGGGCCTGAACCAGTTAACGGCATCGCAATAGTGCCGTAGGGGCGCTCTCGTTCAAACAGCACAGTTGAGATTGAATCGGCCATCCGGCTGATTCTGCCGCTCTACTTTTTGCTGCTCAATCTTGACATGAGCCACAGAGCGGTGTTTCAATACACTTTCAGAAACGTGGTGAGTTAAGGCAACTTGCGGCCACGAAAAATAAACTGCTAAACAGCTCGGCGAGTCTTTCCCAAGACGGAATCACAGTGGCTTCAAAGGAAAGCCCCGCGTTGTTAGGCGCGGGGCTTCACTTATGTCAGAAGCCCGCCGAAAGACTCTGACCGGCAGAGGAAGAATGAGAACATGAGTAATTTTCTTGACGAATTGAAAGAGCGCATTATCGTTTTCGATGGTGCGATGGGCACTAACATTCAGTCGCAAAATCTGACGGCTGACGATTTCGGCGGGCCGCATCTCGAAGGCTGCAACGAATACCTTCTTGTCAGCAAGCCCGAAGCAATCGAAAAAGTTCACGCGGCCTTCTTCGAGGTCGGCTGCGACGTGGTGGAGACAAACTCCTTCGGCTCGACTTCAATTGTGCTCGCCGAGTATGACCTTGCGCCTCTTGCTTACGAACTGAATTTCAAGGCGGCGCAACTGGCGAAGCGCGTTGCCGCAGATTATTCGACAAAGGAGAAGCCGCGCTGGGTCGCAGGCTCTATGGGGCCTGGAACAAAGCTGCCGTCGCTCGGCCATATCTCTTTCAAAGACTTGAAGGCGGCCTACAGCGAACAGGTGCGCGGCCTCGTTGACGGAGGCTGCGACATTCTGCTCGTCGAAACCTGCCAGGACATCTTGCAGACGAAGGCTGCGCTCTCGGCCATCTTCGATTATCTGGCGGAGATTAAACGGCGGCTGCCGGTGATGGCGCAGGTCACGGTTGAGCAATGGGGAACGATGCTCAACGGCACGGAGATTGGTGCGGCGCTGACCGCGCTTGCGCCCTTTCCCGTCGATGTCATCGGCATGAACTGCGGCACAGGGCCGAAGCACATGACGGAGAACGTGCGTTACCTCTGCGAGAATTCGCCGTTTCCGGTCTCTGTCATTCCAAACGCGGGGCTGCCCGAAAACGTCGGCGGGCACACCGTCTATAACGAGACACCGGAAACCGTCACGGCGCAACTCGTACACTTCGTCAAAGACTTCGGCGTCTCAATCGTCGGCGGTTGCTGCGGCACGACGCCAGCGCACCTCAAGGCCATCGCCGAGGCTATGCAGGGCGTGACGCCGCGAAGGCGCGACGCTAAGCTTATTCCAGCGGCCTCTTCAATCTTCTTCCAGCAGCCTTACGTGCAGGACACCTCCTTTTTGATTGTCGGCGAGCGCGTCAACGCCAGCGGCTCAAAGAAGATGCGCGATCTGCTGAACGCTGAAGACTGGGACGGCCTTGTCTCACTGGCGCGCGAGCAGGAACGCGAAGGCGCGCACATCCTGGACGTGAACGTGGATTTCGTCGGGCGCGACGGAGTGCGCGATATGCACGAGTTGGCCCAGCGTCTGGTCACGAGCGTCAAGATTCCGCTGATGCTAGATTCGACCGAGTGGCAGAAGATGGAAGCGGGGCTTGAGCACGCTGGCGGCAAGTGCATCCTGAACTCTACCAACTATGAAGACGGCGAGCCGCGTTTCGCACAGGTGCTCGAACTGGCGAAACGCTACGGCGCGAGCGTCGTCATCGGCACGATAGATGAACAGGGAATGGCGCGCACCGCCGAAGGGAAATTTCAGATTGCCAAACGCGCATACGAGCAAGCGACTGAAAAGTATGGCATCCCGGCTCAGGATATTTTCTTTGACCCGCTGGCCTTGCCTATCTCGACCGGCATTGAGGAAGACCGCCGTAATGCTCTGGAAACGATAGAGGGAATCCGGCGCATCAAGAGTGAACTTCCCGGCTGCTTTACAATCCTCGGCGTCTCGAACATCTCTTTCGGCTTGAACCCGGCCTCACGCGTCGTGCTCAATTCGGTTTTCCTGCACGATGCGGTGGAAGCGGGCCTTGATGCGGCGATTGTCAACGCGAGCAAGATTGTTCCGCTCAATCGCATCGGCGAGCGCGAGCGCGACGTAGCGCGTGAGCTAATCTACGACCAGCGCAAATTCGACGGCGACATCTGCATCTACGATCCGCTGGGCGAGTTCACGACGCTCTTCGAGGGCGTTACGACCAAGAGCGTCAAGAAAGACCAGAGCGCGTTGCCGGTTGAAGAACGTCTCAAGAATCACATCATCGACGGCGAGAAAATCGGGCTGGAAGACCAACTGAAAGTCGCGCTTGAAAAATACTCCGCGCTCGACATCATCAACAACATCCTGCTCGACGGGATGCGCGTCGTCGGCGATCTTTTCGGTAGCGGACAGATGCAGTTGCCTTTCGTCTTGCAGTCGGCTGAAGTGATGAAGGCGGCGGTGCGCTTCCTTGAACCCTTCATGGAGAAGAAGGGCGGCGCGACGACGAAGGGAACGATGGTGCTGGCGACCGTCAAGGGCGACGTGCATGACATCGGCAAGAATCTCGTTGATATTATTCTGACGAACAACGGCTACAAGGTCGTCAACCTCGGCATCAAGCAGACCATAGAGAGTATCCTGAGCGCGTATGACGAGCACAAGGCGGATGCCGTCGGCATGAGCGGCCTGCTCGTCAAATCAACGCTCATCATGAAAGAGAATCTCGAAGTGATGAACGAGCGCGGCATCACCGTACCCGTTGTGCTTGGCGGTGCGGCTCTCACTCGCCGCTATGTCGAAGACGACCTGCGCTCGATTTACAAGGGCCAGCTCCTCTACGCCAAGGATGCCTTCGACGGCCTGCACACGATGGATGATTTAACGGGCGACAGGAAAGACGAGAACGCGTCAAAGGAGAAAGCGAAATCTGCTAAAGAAGCAGGCTCAAACGGCGGCTCATCTGTTGACGATGCGGATGATCTCGTCGGCGAAGATGCCAAGCTTGGGATTCGCAAACAGACGCGACCGCGCGCCGTCCAAAAAATTGAGGGCGATACGACGCACACGCGCCGCTCCGAAGTCAATCCTAATGCTCCGATTCCGCGTGCTCCCTTTTACGGCTCGCGCGTTGTCGAACAGATTCCGCTCGACGACGTGTTTGCTTTCGTCAACGAGACGGCGCTCTTCAAAGGACAGTGGCAATTCAAGCAGGGAAAAAGGAGCGCGGAAGATTATCGCCAGTTGGTTGCTGAAAAAGTGCGGCCCGTTTATGAAGAGTTGAAGGAGCGCTCGAAGCGCGAGAAGCTGCTCGTGCCGCGAGTCGTCTACGGCTATTTCCCTTGCCAGTCGGCGGGCAACGACCTCATCATTTATCAGGATGACGAGCGAACGGAGCGCCTGCGTTTCACTTTCCCGCGCCAGCCCACAGGCAAGCGACTGTGCTTGGCAGACTATTTCGCGTCTCAGGATTCTGGGCGCATGGATGTGGTGGCGTTTCATCTGGTCACAATTGGGCGGCGCGCTTCAGAGTATGCGCAGGAGTTGTTTAAGTCTGACAACTATGCGGAGTATCTATATTTTCACGGCCTGAGCGTTGAGAGCGCAGAAGCGCTGGCCGAACTCTGGCACAAGCGTATCCGCGAGGAACTGGGAATTGCGGGCCGCGATGCGACGGAGGTCGTGAAGCTTTTCCATCAAGGTTATCAAGGCTCGCGTTTTAGCTTCGGCTATCCGGCCTGCCCGAACCTTGAAGACCAAACGAAACTCTTCGAGTTAATCGACCCGTCGCGGATTGATGTCGAATTGACAGAGGAGTTTCAGCTTGAGCCTGAGCAATCCACCTCCGCCATCATCGTTCATCACGAAGAGGCAAAGTATTTTTCGATTGATTAAATTTAAGTCCAAAGTCTAAGGACGAGTTAATGATTAGAAGACTTTGGACTTTGGACTTTGGACTTTGGACAGCGGACGATTTCCCGAACCGACGCGCGAAGAAATGGCAGTGCTCTCAAGGATGGAGCGCTTCTGCTTTCGCCTCGCGCACCGGATGAATCAGGGACGCTGGAAGCGTTTCTGGACGTTCTGCCAACGCACCCTCGGCGCGGGCTGGATTCAACTCTGCACTTACAATCTGATGAATGTTTACGGTCTCGAAAATGTAGAGGCCGTGTCGCATCAGCGCCCGCTGCTGCTCGTCGCCAATCATCGCTCCTTCTTCGACATGTATGTGGTCTCAAGCGTCCTCTTTCATCGCACGAGTTGGCCCAAGACGCTCTTTTTTCCGGTGCGCGGGCGCTTCTTTTATCAATCGCCGCTCGGCTCATTCGTCAACATGATAATGGGCTGGTGGTCTATGTATCCGCCCTTCTTCGCGGCCAACGAGAAACGGCTCTTCGACAAATACTCCATGAGATTCCTGGCGCACCTGTGCCGCGAAGGGGCGGGCCACATCATAGGCTTTCACCCGGAGGGCACGCGCAATCGTGACCCTAACCCTTACTCATTTCTGCGCGCACAACCCGGCGTCGGCATGCTCATCAAAGAGGCCGCGCCGCAGGTCATCCCCGTTTTCATCGCTGGGCTGGGAAATAAGCTGCCGCGACAAGTCTTAGGCAACTGGACAGGGGGCGAGCCGATTCGCATACACTTCGGCCCACCGCTTGAGCTGTCGGAATTTCTGGCTAAGAAAGACCACGTGCGAACCTATAAAGAGATAGGCGAATTCGTGATGACGAAAATCGCAGAGCTTGGCGAACAAGACCGCGCCATGTATGCGCTGAAGGCAGCGGCGAGCGAGAGATTAGAATTGACGAAATGAAACTGGTTCGACGCTCCTGTTAAGTTCCGATGTCAACATTGCCGCTCGTTATCGTTAATCCGACTTCAGCGCGTGGCGCGACGCACGATTTCTGGCCCGCGATGGCGAGCGACTTACGCACGCACTTCGGCCCGTTCAACTGCGTCTTTACAGAGAAGCCGGGCGATGGCCGCCGATTGGCCGCACAGGCTGCAAGCGAAGGTGGAGGTTTGATTATCGCCTGCGGCGGCGACGGAACGGTTTCGGAAGTTGCCAACGGCATTCTGGAAGCGGGGACGGACGCAGAACTTGGACTTCTGCCGAGCGGAACGGGCGGTGATTTTCGTCGCACTCTCAAGATTCCGACAAGGGCATCTGCCGCCGCACGCGCGCTGCGCAACGGACGAACGCGGCGCATGGACGTGGGCCGCGTCCATTATCAAAACCACGACGGCGCGGCAGAAGCCAGATACTTTCTCGGCATAGCTTCGTTCGGATTAAGTCCGGCGATTATCAAACGAGTGAAGACAGAAGGCGGCGATTGGCTTCAATCGAAGATGCTCAGGCGAATAAGCGGCAGGCTCTCGTTTGCCGCAGCGACCTTGCAAACCACCTTAAAGACTTCCGGCACGATTGTTCGCGTGCAGATTGACGAACTACCGGAGCGTCGTCTGACGTTGACGAACCTCTGTATAGCGAACGCGCGTTATTTCGGAGGCGGCATGAAGATCGCGCCCAAAGCTTTGCTGGACGATAATTGTTTTGACATCATCGTCATCAATAATATGAGCGCGCTGGAAATCGCCGTCAATGCGCCGAGGCTTTATCTTGGAAAGCATCTCAGCTTAGAGCAGGTGCAACACGGACGTGCGCGCCGCGTGGTAGCTCGCCCAGCGTCGCTGGATGAAAGAGTGGCGATTGAAGTTGACGGAGAGTTGTTGGGGCATCTGCCCGCGACGTTTGAAGTTGTGCCCGCTGCTTTGCGCGTGCGCTGCCCCGCTTGATTTATTGAAAGGCTGAGTTGCCAAGAAAGTTTTCGCGGACGTATCTGACAGTCTCTTGCAGTGTCTCCGAAGGATCGCGCGGCGCAAAGCCCAGTTCGCTTTCGGCCTTCGATGAATCCAGATACCAGAAGTGTTCTGCCATTTCAACGATTGGCGCTTCGACGGGCGGAGTCAGATTCCATTGCCGCCAGAGGTCGCCAACAAACTTTGCGCCGGCAACGGCAAATTTCGAGGGCAACGAAAAAGAGGGCGCGGGTGTTTTGGTCAGTCGTTCGAGGCGCGCTAGAAATTCTTTGAAAGTCCAGTTGGCGCTGCCGAGCAGATAGCGCTCGCCGTGCTTGCCTTGCTTCATGGCAGCGCGAAAAGCCGCCGCCGCGTCGCGCGCGTCAACGAAGCTCAAGCCTCCGGTCGGGGTCACCCTAATCTTCTGCGCCAGAAAATCAAGCACGACTTTCGTCGAACTGAGCCTTTCATCGCCGGGGCCGAGCAGCAGGCTTGGATTGACAATTACGAGGCGCAGCCCGCGACCGTTGAAATTTTCGAGCGCTGTGCGTTCCTGATAATACTTGCTCGCGTAGTAGGGCCAGCGCGAGATGATGTCCAGCGGCGGCGGCCAATCCTCGTCTGGAATCACGTCGCCGTTTTTCGTCACGGCAATTGTCCCGCTCGAAGAGGCCAGCACGATTGACTTGACACCAGCCGCACGCGCCGCTTCGCACAAATAGCGCGTCCCGTCAACGTGAATGGCGTACATCTGTCGCGCATCCTCGTTATCGCGCGAGACGCGGCCCGCCAGGTGGTAAATCTCGGCCACGCCCTCAACCGCACGCGCCACATCTTCCCTGTTAGTGATAGAGCCTTCGACGGCCTCGACTCCCAACTCCGTCAACCATGAAGGAGCAGTGGTCGCCATCACGCGCAAATTCTTCACGCCGTCATCGACAAGCTGTCGCAAGAGATGCGCTCCCAAAAAACCTGTTCCGCCCGTGACGAGCGTTTTCGGCTGCGGCCTTTTCGCTATCGCCGTGCTCTTGCTTTTGGGTGTTTTAGATTTGGCCGGAGCCTTACGCGGAGCGCGCTGCTTCGTCTTGGTCGTAACCATAATAAAAACAGGAGTCTGAAGCCAAGAGTCAGAACCCAGAATGAAAAGAAAGAATAAAAGAAAAGCGGTTAAAGCAGTTTCCGCCTCATATTCTGAATTCTGGATTCTGACTCCTGGCTTCTGTTCTTAGTCCCCGATTGGTGTTAGCTGCTCGGTGCTCTCTTCTACATTGGCGGAGCGCGTGCGCCGCTCGCTTTTCCAGCGGCGGCGTAGTGCCTTGGCATCGAAGGCGTGGCGCGTGCCGTCGCGCAGGTTTTCGACTTCATGACGGGCGAGCGCAGCTATCAAACGATAAGCCTCGGCGCGCGGCATGCCCTTCGTTAATTCTTCCAGTTCTTCAAAGGAGAGATAGCGACCGATGCGCGCCCCTATGTCGCGGCTCTTGATGATGTTCGACCCCTTCGGCAGCGCTTCGTAAGTGCCGTAGAGGTAAACAGGCAGGATGCCGACGCGAGTCGAGAGCGCCAGATAACCGATGATGGGCTTAAAGTCGGCCAGTTCTCCATCGAGCGTGCGCCCGCCTTCTGGGAAGATGAGCGCGTTGTAGCCGCGCTCAAGAAACGAGCGCGCGTGGCGCAGAGATTGTCGCAGGCTGCCGCTGCGCTCGATGGGCACGGTGTTCGTGAAGTTCTCCATGTAAGCGCGCTTGTACTTGTTGTCGAAGAAATAATCGGCAGCGGCCAAGGCCACCATGTCGCGCCCCGCTGGCCCAAGCGCCATCTTCGCCAGCCCCATATCAAGGTGCGACGTGTGATTCGGAGCGACGATGAAGTTGGTATGAACCGGAATGTGCGTCTGGCCTTCGTAGCGCGTGTGCAGGAATTTTTCGTAGAAGAGGCGCTGCAGGACATCCAGACCCTTGTTGCCAATGGTTCTGACGACAGAGGGAATATAAATCTCATCGCTTTCGTCGCGACGTTCTTCCTTTGCCTGAGGCTTCGCAGTCTCTTTCTTGGCGGCGGGCTGGCGTGTCACTACGCTTGCCAGTTCGCGCAAGTCCTGCACCTCGTTGAGCGTTTCGGGAGCGGTGAGCGTGCCGCCAGCGTTCTCAATGGCGGTCGCCAACTCTACATACATGAGGCTGTCAAAACCAAGCTCGCTTAAGCGCGAGTCGAATGTGACCTGCGAACGCGGGCGGCCTGAGACGGTCGCCACGATGTCTAACAGCCAAGTGACTGTATGGCCCGTGTCTTCCGCCGCGCTCAGACGCGGAGCGACCTTCAAGGCTTCTTCCAGCTTCAGCATCGCTTCGACGACTTCACGGCGCTTGACCTTGCGCGTAGCGGTGCGCGGCAAATCGCCGTCCCAGAAATGAAGCACCTTGACGCGCTTGAAAAAAGGTAACGATGATGAAACGTCTCGAAAGTGCTCTTCGATACGACGGCGCAACTCTGCACGCGAAAGCGCTATGTCGTAGTCTTCATCGGCGACGACCATGCACGCGACCTTTTCGCCGAGGCCGTCCGGCAACCCGACGACGCTGAGTTCCTTAATCAGCGGTGTGTTGCCGTAAGCTTCCTCTATCTCATCCGGGTAAACGTTCTTGCCGTTGGTGTCAACGATGATGTCCTTCGAGCGTCCGACCAGATACAGATTGCCGTCGTCGTCAAGGCGTCCGAGGTCTCCCGTGTAGAGCCAGCGATTGACGATTGCTTGATCTGTCGCAGCTTTGTTTTCGTAATAACCGAGCATCACGTTTGGCCCGCGCGCAATCACTTCGCCGACGCCCGTAGCGTCCGGCTCGGCAATCTTTATCTCAACACCGGGTAGTGGCTTGCCGACGCTGCCCGCAAGGATTCCGTTCTGCGGTCGCGTGACGGTTAGAACGGGCGAGGCTTCTGTCAGACCGTAGCCTTCGAGAATCGTGAAGCCGAGGCCATGAAAATCACGCTGCACTTTATCGCTCAGGGCCGAGCCGCCGCTGATGAGATAGCGTATGCGGCCACCCATCCCTTCATGAATCGGATAAAAGATAAGCTGGCCCAGATTGAGCGGCGTTTGATCGCGAAGCCACGCGTTGGCGCGAATCAGGAGGTCTGCGGCATCTGCAATCAGCTTACTACGCTCGCTGAATTTGTTCTTGATGCGGCGGTGAAGTAGTTCCCATAACGCGGGCACGCCGACCATGCCCGTAACATATCCATTCTTGATTGAGCGGGCCAACGCTTCGCCCGACAATTCTTCCAGATAAGTAATCTGTGCGCCGCGACTGAGCGGGGCGAGAAAGCCTGTCGAGAATTCAAACGTGTGATGCAAGGGTAGGACGGAGAGCACACCGTCCTGCGTTGACATGTCGAAGATGGAAGAGAGCATGGATGTCATGCTCGTCAAATTGCGGTGCGAGAGCATGACGCCTTTGGGCTGTCCGGTCGTGCCCGAAGTGAAGATAAGGGACGCGACCGACTGCGCCTGTACGCGCTGTGGCAAAAGCGCGATGCGCTGGTCTTCCGTCTGCTGGTCGGGCATCGCAAAGACTTCTGTGAAACGCCAGACACGCATCTCCGTTAGCCCTGCCTCGCGCAAGCGTTCTGCAAGATCAGCATACTTGTCAAACATCTCCTCGCTCAGGATGATGCCGCTCGCATCGCCTGCTCGCGCAAAGTTTAATATCTCATCAAGAGAGCTTTCGGGGTCGACGGGGATGCAGGTCGCGCCAGCTTTAAGCACACCGAAGTAGGACATGCCCCACTCCGGCGCGTTGTGGCTCAGGAGCATGATGCGGTTTGTCGGCCTTATGCCGTTGCTGGCGAGAAACGCCCCGGCGCGCGTCGCAAGTTCACGCAGGTCA
The DNA here is from genome assembly GCA_036387475.1 of Pyrinomonadaceae bacterium. Lineage (GTDB taxonomy): Bacteria > Acidobacteriota > Blastocatellia > Pyrinomonadales > Pyrinomonadaceae > DASVTR01. The sequence goes on from DASVTR010000025.1 coordinate 14,459, forward strand.
GCATACGTGTACTGCTCTTTGCGCCCGTCGCGTTCAATACGCATGGCAACGCGCGTGGCGTGCCGCTTGGTCGTCGTCTCGAAGAGTTCCAGCAAATCGCGGTAGGTATAGACGCGTTTGGGCTGCTCGCGCATCTCCTCTTCGAGCGTCGGCAAGACCCATTTTTGCAGGCCAGGCAAATGCGTGTTGATCCAGTAGTCGTACCAATCAAGCTTTTCTGGCGACCAGATGAGAAGCTGCTGTTCGTCTTTACGAATCCGTGCAAAGAGCGAGCGCACATTGTCTGCGCGAAAGACGTAAGCGTTATCAATCGTGAAGGGACGAAATATCTCGAATGCTTCTTTGGTCTCCTGCGTTAACTCTACGACGCGCTCAACGCGGTCTTTCGCGCGGTCAATTACGTCAACGACGCGGCCTCCGCCCCAACGTGGGCGCGCACGGTCAAGCAAGGACGAAACTTTCTTGGCCGCCACGTTGACCATCGGAATCGAAGTCTTTTCAAAGCGCTCAGGCGTTACCGCTCGCGCCTCCATCCGAGCGGCAATCTTGTTGAAGAGGCCGAAGCCTGTTTCCTTCTCCTCGAAATGCTTGCGCTTGTAGAGGCCGAGCAGGCCGATGATGCGCCGCAAATTATTCGGATTGGAGTCTCCCGTCGCCGCCTGATGCACTAAGCGAGGTTCTTCAACACAAGCCTGAGCCGCGACGGCGAGCATGACGGCTGCGACCTGATCTACGGGCGTGATGTCGAGAATCAGTTTTTCATTCGCCGGAAGCTGTGTCTGGCCTTTGAGCGTGAGGAAAATAATTGGCGCGGTGGTAGTAAAGCCTTCGTTCCAGCCGGGGAAAGGAAAGGAGAGCGCGGATTCGACGATTGACGGGCGCACGATGGAACGCACCATGTCGGATTGCGCGGCGACGAGTTGCTCGCCGAGACTCTTGGTGTAGGTGTAGATGTTGGGCCAACCCCACCAGGCGGCGCGTTCTATGCCGAGGTCTGTCAGGCGCGTGCGCGTCCAGACTTTTCTCTCGCGCGCAACGGCGAGGCCCATCGCATCAGGGTCGTCAGGGTCGCGCCCCTCTTCGATGAGGCGCTTGCGGGCCAATTCGCGAAAGCGCGCGACCATCATCGCGTCGCGTGCTTCTTCGCGCACACGCTCGGCCAGCCTCGCGCAATCTCTAATCTCCTGTTCGACGGAGAATTCGACGCCTTCAAGCTCTTCGCGGCGCGGGAAATAGCCGATGACGGGGTCGCTCTCCCAGACCGCGCCCGAACGATTGCCCGCCACAAAGCAGGTCGAAACATGGACGAGCGCGGGCCGCTTCATCCGGTTAGCAAAGGCGATAACATTCTGCGTGCCGACGACGTTTGTGCGCAGCGCGCTTTCGAGCGTCGGGTTGAAAGTGACGTTGCCTGCGCTGTTGATAACGACATCAACGTCGTCGGCAATCGCCTGCGCCTCTTCCTCTGTGTAGCCCAGATTATCGTCGCCTATGTCGCCGCCGACCACGACGACCTTTTCGCGGATGAAACCTTCGAGCGCGTCTCCGTAACGCTCACGCAAGGGGTCAAACGGCGGCGCTGTAATGACGTTGTTCCAAAAGCGCGTCTGCGATTCTTCCTTTGAGCGTGCGCGCACCGTGACATACACACGCCCGATATTCGGAAACCGATAGAGCAGCATGCTCAGCGTGACTTTGCCGAGAAAGCCAGTGCTTCCGATGAGGAAGATTTTTCTATCCTGATAAATCTCTGTCGGTGATAATTTCATGTTCCGGTGCGATAACTCAGACAAACAAGCCCCGAAGGGGCGATATAACCGTAGCCCACGTCGTTAGACGTGGGGACAATAGTTAAAATGCCGAACAGCCCTAGAGGGGCGAAAGAATTCATTCCCAAATATAACGCTCATCATACTTAATCCCATGCTTTTCCAAAAATGCAAGGAACTCTTGCTGAAAAGTCATTTTAGAATGGTGCTCTTCCTGAGCAATAATGTACCTTGTAACCTCCGGGACGCTAGACCTACTAACGCTGAACGCTCCATAGCCTGTTTGCCAGCCAAAATTACTTTTCGTGTGCCACCGCTCGTGAACCCGGCGCGACGAGTTTGTCTTAATAGTTCGCATCGCGTCAGAAAGGGCAATAGTCGGCGGCAAGCTGGCGAGTATATGAACATGGTCTGCCATGCCGTTGATAACATATGCCTTACCGTTCCCCTCGCGGATAATGCCGCCGATGTAAGCATGTAGCTGCGGCTTGAGTTCTGAATCAATGAATGGCAAACGACCTTTCGTGCTGAAGATGACATGCACCAGTAAGTTTGTAAACGTGTGGGCCATCTTCTTTCGCCCCTCCGGGGCTAAGAATTGGTGTGGGTTCTATAACCCACGTCTGACGACATGGGCTACTGTTATATCGCCCCTCCGGGGCTTTTGCCTTTTGCCTATTTCTCTTCTGCCTTCAACCTGCCCCCTAAATTACTCCATATCGCAAAGCGCGATGACGGGCTGATGCAGCATCGTGATTTCGGCGGAGCGGCCCATGTAGCTGCGGGCCATAGCGATTGCTTCCGTTAAATTATCTGCGCGCTCCCAGCCGAGCATGGCGGGGACGTGCGCGTTTTCGGCTCCGGCGGCGATAACGTGGCCGACGTGCTGGCGACCGTTTTCGCCCCAGTACCACATGAAAAACGGGTGCGCGCCGTGATAGGCGTTGCCGCGACGATACATCTCGACGTAAGAGGGATTGTTGGCAAACTCTCGCTCGTATTTGTCGCGCAGGATGAAAGCGTCGCGCGTCTCCGGCAGCAGCCGGTTGAAGAATTCTATGTAGCTCGGATGAAAGTTGTGGTCAAACTCGTCATAGCAGGGATGATGAAGAATGAGCACGCCGTTCTTCTTGAGCAGAGGCTTGTTGCGATAAAAGTTGAAGTGATAGCCGAGCGCCATCACCTGCACGAGCAGCGGGTTCAAAATCGAGTAGACATTGTAGGGCGAAATGTCAGGGATGCCCGTAATGAGTATGTCGCACTGGCCGCGCACGGGGATTAGGTACTGGTCGAAATTCTTCTCCAGCGTCTTCGCATGAACAGGGTCTGTGCGGCCCGCGTGACAGGAGATCATCTCATACTGCGCGGGCCTTGAATGAAGCAGCTTGCGGCGAGCGGGGCGCGGCAGCTTGCTCATCGTGTAGCGCATCGCCTCAAACTTCATCCGGTCAAAGGCTGAGAACTCATCCTCGTTTCTTAAGAGGAAATCCATGTCGCCTTTGTACATGCGATTGTTGAGCGCCGTCTCGATGTGAAAGACGTTCATGTGCTTGTCAACAAGCTCCCCAAGACGCACGACCTTATGATTCAACTCCGAACGTGCAGGGTCCATGTAGCTGTCGGAATCGCGTATGGTTTGCGGCTCGTGATGCGCACGCAGGGATTCGTAGTCGCAAAGGCCGACGGCGACCGATTTATGCCCGCCGTCCATCGGCACGAGGTTGATGTTGACGTAGATGAGAAGGTCGCTTTCGGCGGCGCGGCGGTTGATGCGCAGCGGCTCTTTATGTCGTGTCTCGCCGAGTGTGACCAGACCGTCCGTCCACTCTGCATCGTGGTTGTAATAGCGGTCAGGATAGAACTCGTCGAAAATCTCAGGGCCGACCATCCGCTTCATTTCCCACTCGGTCAATTTACGGTGTAGGGAATTGGCGATGATGATATGCACGTCGTCAATGCCGTTGCCCGCCATCATGTCGAGCAGGATTTCGAGCACGCTCTGGCGGATGTCCGGCGTCGCCATCGGCGGCAAGGGCAGACTAATATCGTCAATCGCAATCGTCACGCGCATGCCCGGATAAAGCTGTGCGAAAAGCGGGTCGCAATCGTGTGGGTGATTCAGGGCATAACGAATCGCGGCCTCGCGATTAGGCAACCCCTTAATCGGCGGCTTTGGATAAATAACGCGCGTTCCAATCGGCAAGTCTTCGAGAATAAAATCCTCGCCCGAAGGGATAATGCGCGGCGCGCTGTCGCGGTCAATGTAGATGACGGATTCGTGTGTTTTACGTCGCAGTTGCAGACTCATAAAATAGTTTCAGGTTTCAGGTTTAAGGTTCGCGGCTTCAAGCTTGAAACCCGAGACCTTAAACCTGAAACTATTTCAAATTGAGAATGGGCCAGTCGTGATGCAGCGCCGTCTGCCGCAGCCGCATGTCCGGGTTGACGGCCGCCGGGTGGCCGACCACAGAGA
>DASVTR010000026.1:0-292885 GCA_036387475.1 Pyrinomonadaceae bacterium
CCGTCAACCATACCCTGCAATTCACCTTCGAGATGTTTCACGGCGACACGAGCTTCAAGCCGCGCGACTGGGCGATCAAGATTTCGCCGACCTTGAGCATCCCCAACTACCTGAACGCGCGCGAGAACGGCGTCGTCAACATTGACGTGCGCCGAGGGGCTAATCGCACCGATACGCACTTCTCGCTCGAAGAAGCGTTCGGCGAAGTGAAGCTCAAGGACGTGAACGAGAACTACGACTTCGTCTCGTTGCGCGCCGGAATCCAGCCTTTCGTCTCAGACTTTCGCGGCTTCATCTTCTCTGACAATAATCTGGGCGGGCGCATCTTCGGCGCGTTCAATAATAATCGCTACCAGTACAACGCTGCCTTCTTCTCGCAGCTTGAGAAGGACACTAACTCTGGCCTTAACCGTTTCGACAAGCGCAACCAGAACATCTACGTCCTCAACCTCTTTCGTCAGGACTTTAAGGCCAAAGGTTTCACCGTTCAGGCCAGCGCGCTTTTCAACGATGACAGAAGCAATCGTCAATTCAATCGCAACGGCTTTCTCGTTCGCCCCGCGCTCATCGGCGATGTCCGCGAGCACGCCGTACGGGTCGGCTACCTGGGCTTTAACACAGACGGGCACATTCGTCGGCTCAATCTGACAAGCTCTTACTACTTCGCCTACGGTTACGACACGCGCAACCCGATAGCGGGGCGCGACACGCGCATCCGCTCAAACATGGCTGCCGTCGAGGCTTCGATTGATAAGGATTACCTGCGCTTCAAAAGCTCTTTCTTCTTCGCGCAGGGCGACAAGAATCCGACCGACCGATTAGCCTCTGGCTTCGACGCCATCTTCGACGACCCGAATTTCGTCGGCGGGCCGTTCTCCTTCTGGAATCGGCAGGCGATTCCTTTAACGCAAACGGGCGTCGGCCTTGTGCAGGCCAACAGTCTTTTGCCTTCGCTTCGCAGCAGTAAGATTGAGGGACAGGCCAACTTCGTCAACCCCGGAATCTTTATCTACAACGTCGGGATGGATGCCGAAGTCACGCAGCGGCTCAAGGTCGTCTTTAATCTCAACTACCTGCGCTTTCATCGAACGGAATCGCTCGAATACGTTCTCTTTCAAAATCGTATCCGCCACGACATAGGCTTCGACTATAGCGTCGGCGTCACCTATCGCCCGCTGCTCATCAATAATGTTCAATTCACCTTCGGCGCGTCCTACTTGCAGCCGGGGCGCGGCTTCCGCGACATTTACACGGATGCGACGCGCAACTGCCCGCCCAACGTCGGCGAGTTCTGCACGGCGGACGACACGGTCATCAACCCGCGCAAGCCGCTCTACGCACTGTTTGCGCAAGTGAAGTTTGTCTTTTAAGCGATTGGGTAAACGCGCATGGCTCGGCACACTAAAACTGACCGGCTCAAATTAATTCTTTTCTTGACGACCATCATGGCGATGGTCTTGGCAATCGTGTCGAGCAATGTGCGTTCCAGCGCCCAGAATGAGAACGCTAATCAACCCGCAGCTACAAACGCGAACACCGCCGCCAGCCCAACGACTCCGTCAACACAGAGCAACCAGAACACAAACGCACAAACAGCCGCGCCGAAGCCTATGCCGACTCCGCTCGTCGAAGGTTGTCTCGCCTGCCACGGCCAGACGGAGCCTATGCACCGCCCGCCGCGCACGCCGCCCGATGAGACGGGCGAACTCGTTGACGGGCGCGACGGGCAAAGTCTGACCTGCACTTACTGCCACGGCGGCAACCCCGTCGAGAGTAAAGATAAAGAGAAGGCGCACGTCCAACCTCGTTTCCCCGACTCATGGAAGAGAAACGGCAAACAGTCTGCCGCTAATCCAGAGCGCACGAATACGCTGCTCGCGCGCGAGAGCCGCGAGTTCGTGCGCTTCATCAATCCCGGCGACCTGCGCATCTCCGAGCAGACCTGCGGCGCTTGTCATTCAACGGAAACCCGAAACGTCTCCAACAGCATGATGCGCCACGGCGCTATGCTCTGGGGCGCGGCGCTCTACAACAACGGTGGCTACCCCATCAAAGACACGCGCTTCGGCGAAAGCTACAGCGATGAAACGGGTGCTCCCGAAAGACTGATTCAAGTGCCGCAGCCGGACAGGGAAGCGATGCAGCGCCGTGGCTTCGTGCCATACCTAGACCCGCTGCCGCGCTGGGAAATCTCGCAGCCGGGAAATGTCCTGCGCGTCTTCGAGCGTGGCGGCAAGCGTCGTCTAGAAGTCGGGCTGCCGGATAAAGACGAAGACCCCGGCAAGCCGGACAAGGGATTAAGCGCTCGCGGCTTCGGCTCGCAGCAACGCACAGACCCCGTTTACCTCGGTTTGCAAAAGACGCGACTGCTCGACCCGACGCTGAACTTCCTCGGCACAAACGATCATCCCGGCGATTATCGCTCCTCCGGCTGCACGGCCTGCCACGTCATCTACGCCAACGATTCGAGCCTCATTCATTCAAGCAAGCTCTACGCTGCTTTCGGCAACGAGGGCCGCACCAGCACAAAGGACAAAAGCTTCGACTCAGTTAGAAATGAGCCGGGCCATCCCATCCGTCATCAATTAACGTCGCGCATTCCAACGTCGCAGTGCATGGTCTGCCACATGCACCCGGGCACAAACATGGTCGCTACATACTTGGGCATGACCTGGTGGGACAACGAGACGGACGCTCTTGCGGGCAAGCTCTATCCCGAAAAGCAGCACGACCCGTCGCAGGACGAAGAAGACCGCTTGCTTGACCGTAACCCGGAAGCTTCCAGCACACGCGGGCGCTGGTCTGACCCGGATTTCCTCAAAAGCACGGGCACGCGCAACTTCAACGATAAATTGACGCGCACGCAGTTTGCAGACTTTCACGGGCACGGCTGGATTTTCCGCGCCGTCTTCAAGAAGAATCGTCGGGGCGAATTCTTAGACCGCGACGGCAAGCCACTGCTGAACGCTGCGGGCCAACCCCTGACCAACATTGACGGCGCACGCTTAGGCGAAGCCGTCGCGTTTAAGGATCAGGACAACGTTAATTTGAAGAACGACGCCGTGCCTGCGAACGCGCCCGTTCATCTCAAGGACATACATCTTGAGAAGGGAATGCACTGCGTTGATTGTCATTTCACACAGGACGCGCACGGCGACGGCAATCTCTACAACGAGCCGCGCGCAGCCATCGAGATTGCTTGCGTTGATTGCCACGGCACAATCACGGAGCGCGCCTCGCTCGTCACTTCCGGCCCGGCTGCACAGCCGACCAAAGTGCGCGACCGTACATTGGCGGGCCGCGATTTGACGCGCGTGACCACGAGCGGCGGCGCGAATCTATTCCAGCGCATCACGCGCCCCACCAAGAAGAAAGACCCCTACAGCGACAAGCAGATTGACCTTCAGAAGGACGACATCATCCAGAATTCTATGGTCGAGCCGGGCCTCTGGTGGCGCGTTAAGCAAACCAGGGACACGATTGACCCGGACAATAAACGCGGCGATTACAACTGGAAGTCGCGCTACGCCAAGACCGTCCGCCTTGATGCGGAAAGCACGACGGAAAACAAGCTCGCGTGGGGCGATGTGCCGCTCGATAAAGCGGGGAAGCCTGACGAATCGAAGTTGGCCCACCGCGACGACAACATGACGTGCTTCGCGTGCCACTCTTCCTGGATGACGAGTTGCTTCGGCTGCCATCTCTCGATGACGGCCAACCGCAAGATGCCCAACCGCCACAACGAGGGCGGCGATTCGCGCAACTTCACGACCTACAATTTTCAAGTCATCCGCGACGACGTGTTCATGTTGGGACGTGACGGGACTACGACCAGGCATCGCGTCGCGCCCGTGCGCTCTTCCTCCGCTTTGCTTGTCAGTTCGCAGAATCAGAACCGCGAGTGGATTTATCATCAACAGCAGACCGTCTCTGCCGAAGGCTACGCGGGGCAGGCTTTCAACACGCACGTCCCGCACACAGTCCGCGCCAAGGAGACGAAGGACTGCTCCGACTGCCACGTCTCAAAGGCTAACGACAACAACGCCTGGCTCGCGCAGACGATGCTGCAAGGCACAAACTTCGTCAACTTCATGGGCCGCTATATCTACGTCGCCGCAGAGCATTCGCTGGAAGTCGTGCCCGTCACGGAGCACACAGAGCCGCAGGCCGTCATCGGAAGCAGCCTGCACAAGTATGCCTACCCGCGAAACTACGAATCGTTCGTCAAAGGCGGAAGGCGTTTGAAGAATTTCTTCGAGCACGTCGGCAATCCTGAAGTCTTGCAGGTGCAGGTGCGCGGCGAGTATGCGTACGTGGCGGCGGGAAAGGGCGGCCTGCGCGTCTACGATGTCGCGCAGATAGACCACAAGGGATTCTCCGAGCGCATCACGACCGCGCCCGTTTCGCGTTTTGGTCAAAAGTTCTGGGTGAAGTCGAAACACGCCACGGCGGTCGCAGCCCCTTCGACGCTCGCCGTTGACCCCGCGCGCTGGCGCTACACCGTTGACGGCAAGCAGGTCAGCCCAGACGAAGCCGCGCGTCTCTGGAACGCCTGGTGGAACTCGCCCGACAGAGATAAAAAGACCAGCCCCTTGATGAACGACGAGCAGCCGATTCATCCGCTCTACGCTTATCTCTACGTTGCGGACAGCGAAGAGGGCTTGATACTCGTCAATGCTGCCACCCTGCTCGACGGAGACCCGCTCAACAACTATCTCAAGCGTGCGCTTGATGAAAAGATTTACCCGAACGGCGCTTTCAACGAAGGCGGCGCACTCACTGGCGCAAACAACATCACCATCGCGGGCAATCATGCTTACATCACGACCGACAGAAACGGCCTCGTCGTCGTCAATCTGGATGACCCGCTCAAGCCGCGCATCGTCGGACGCATCGGCGCTCCTGATTTAGTTAACCCACGCGCCGTCGCCATACAGTTTCGCTACGGCTTCGTCGCCGACGATGAAGGCTTGAAGGTGATAGACGTGACAGACCCCGCGCGCGTGCGGCTCGCGGAGCGCAAAGGTGAGGGCGGGCGTATGGTGCGTGCCATGACGCCGCTGCCCGGCGCGCGTGATGTCTACGTCGCTCGCACTTACGCCTACGTCGCGGCGGGCGAAAAAGGTATCGCGCTTGTTGACGTGACAGTGCCGGACAATCCAGGCCCGGCGAAGTATTACAACGCGGGTGGCGCGATTAACGACGCGCATCAGGTGAAGGTGGCGATGACGAACGCGAGCCTCTTCGCCTACGTCGCAGACGGACACAACGGCCTGCGTATCCTGCAACTACTGTCGCCGGAGAAGGCGCTCACCTACGCAGGCTTTAGCCCGCGCATAGAGCCGGAGCAGATCGAACTCATCGCCACGTTTAAGACCCTTGGCCCGGCCATCGGAGTCTCTAAGGGATTAGACCGCGACCGTGCGGTGGATGAGAGCGGCAATCAGGTGGCGGTCTTCGGACGGCGCGGCGCGCGCCCCTTCACGTTTGAAGAGATGCAGTTGATGTACGTCTCTCCCATCACCAGGCAGCTTTTCGAGGTGCAAGACCTGCGCCAGCGTGAGGGCTTAGGTTGCCCGCCGGAAGACAAGAACTGCCTGCCGCTCACAGAGCCGATTAAGCAAACGCCGCCGAAGACCGCCGCGCGTACGAACACTCCAAACACGCAGACAGAGGACGAGCTTGACGACGCGACTTCTGTAAACACGTCAGGCGCGGCGGCAAAGCAAGCGGCAGCCGCTGCGGCGCTTGGCGGCCTCACACTCTTCGCCGCGCTCGCAGGCTGGCGCACGCGGCGCAGGCCGAGGCGTTAAGCTCCGAATATTCTTTAGTAGAGAAAAGAGAGTTAAGTGTTCAGGCTTTAACTTGCTTCTTCCGCGAAGAATGACAGGCTAAAGCTTGAACTCTCAGCACCGCAGAATTCTCATCCGGCAAAGGAAGATAGCCGTCCGCTCAAGCAGAATCCGCTTGCAAGCAAGGAGTTTTGCCTTGCGCTAAAGGAATTTCGTCTTGCTCTAAAGGAATCTCAGCTTGTTACAAAGGAATCTCGGTTGATGATAAGAGAATCTTCCCTTGCGATGACGTAATTTCCTCTGATGATGGCATAATCTCGCCTGATGATGGCGCAATCTTGCCTGATGATGACGTAATTTCCTGTGATTATGAAGGAGTTTCGGCTGACGATGAAGGAGAATGCGCTGTTGATGCGGTAATCACCGAAAATTCCTTGTCGAGCGTGTTGACCGGTAAAGATGCGCTGCTGATTGTGAGTTCAAGTTAGAAAGAGCGCTGTAGCGACGGGTCTGTCAGCACGATGAAATCGCCTAGACTCCCCATCCGCGCGGCGTCAAAGTCAGGAAAGCTTTTATCGTTGATAATCGTGATGACGAGCGTGCGCGTCTTCGGGCGATAGTGCAGGAGTTGTTCCGGGATTCCGAGCCGCTGCTCGCTGTGAAAGTTGCCTCCGACGTGCAGGACGAGCGCGTCGGATTGGCGCTTTAACTGCTGTGCGATAGCGTGGGCCATCGTCGCATCGCGCAGAGATTGCGCGTCGAGCAGGTAGGACGCACCGTGCGGCGATTGTGGTATTTGCCCGCCTGCGCTTCCGTGCGGCCCGCCCATCAACTGTTTGAACTTGGCCGCGTAAGCGGGAGACGCAGGCTCATACGGCAAGGGCGGCAGCCAAGCCTTAGCCGTCTGCGTCAAATCCTTCAAAGACTCCGGGCCAAGACGCGAGACGCGGTTAACGTAGCGCGCAGGCGCGTTGGCGGCAATCACCAAGAGATTCTTCTCGCGCGCAAACTCTACGAGCGGGCGATAATCTGTCTGGTAATTGTTCCAGGGGCGGCTGCTCATTAGGAAGTGCCGCTCGCTGATAAGCCCGCGCAGGTATTCGTCCAAGACAATCTGCACGTCGCGCTCGAACATCTCCAAGGAGAGCGTGAGCGCCCGCCGCTTCGTTTTCGTGTCGGTTGCGCTGTAACGCGCCAGCGCACCCTTGAGTAGCTCGGCTTCAAAGACGTGCGCCGTCGCGTCGTCATGCAACTCGCCGACGCAGACCACCTCTGCCTTATCCAGCGCTGCGAGCACGTCTTCCATCGTCGCCGCTTTGCCCGTCGCGTCAAAGATGCGATAGCGTGCGTTTGTTTGAGCGTTTGAGATGGCGTGCGGTGCGGGCAGCGCGGCGGCTTGCGTGGTCAGGCTCGACAGAAGTAAGAGCGCCAGAAACATTTTCGATGAAATCCTTGTAGCCGTGTCTGAAGGCGAGTTTTACCACTTCGCTATCAGGGATGGCAACGCACGCGCCCGCTTTCGGTTTGAAAGAAGAGACAAAGAGCGCTCCTTGCTTTCTTCGGGCGTTGATAAAATCCTTGATTGGAAGAGTCCGCAACAGTACCATGTAGGCGGTATCAACAAAGAGGCTTCATCAATGAAACGGGTCTGTGCCGCCAACGTTCGCTGACAAAAGCGAGTGCGCGCCCCGCAGCGCTCTCGGGCGCGCGTCGGCCACGCACATTTCCCGTAGAGCATTTCGCTCACTTTCAAACAGGAGAAAAGATCATGCGCAGAACCTTAAGCTTACTGGCCCTACTGGTCGTCGCCGCTTTCTGGACGGGCTGCTCGTCATCAACGCAGGATTCCAGAGACGGCAAATCAACGGGGACTTATAAGTCCAGTCCCTCCGACTCCAGCCCTGTCATCAGCAACCCTTCAAACACGAACACGAGTTCATCAAACCAGCCGACCGGAACACCCGCGACCGGAGGCAGTAAGCCGACAGGCATCAAGCCGCCGATGAAGGACGATAAGAAGTAGCAATCTGTGCGCGACGCTCGCCCTCGTTTGGCGGCGCACACGCCAGCGACTTTCAACCGCTCTTTTTAAAAGAAAGGTTAGATTCAACAACATGAATAACACACGCCGCCGCTTGCTTCCGGCGATTCTATTGCTCGTCGCGCTCACCATTATCCCCATCAGGGCGCAGACAACTTTGAGCGCATCGGCTATTGATCCTTTGTTGATGCTTCCCGCCTCGGATGTCGTGCTGTTGATAGACCACAGCCGCATCTGGAGCGAAGCCATCCCGCGATTCTTCGGCGCGGACGCAGCGCCAATCAGGAAAATCCTGGCCGAAGCGGAGCAGTTTAAGGCGAAGACGGGCGTTGACGTTCGCTCCATCAGTCGCATCGCAGTCGGCGTGCGCTTCGTTAATCCAGAAGCCGTGACGAAGATGAAGGTGGATAAAAAAGACCTCGCCGTCGTCATCATCGCCCAAGGCGACTTTGACCCCAACAAGCTGGTGTCGGCCATGCGCCGCGACGCGAAAGAGCGCGTCCGCGAAGAGCAGCACGGCGGTCAGATTATCTATTCTGTGGACGAGTCGAAGGGAGGCAATCAGCAGCCGGACATCGAAAAAGTTGCGGTCGCCGTGCTGGATACCAACACCATCGCCATCGGCGACCTCGTTCACGTGCGCGCCACCATTGATGCGAAAGCGGGCAGCGGGCGGCTCAGTCCTGAACTCGTCTCCCTCATACAACGCAACGGCAGCGCCCTCGCCAGCCTGGCCGGAAACGTCCCCGCAGCGCTCTTCGCCAGCCTCCTGCCCAAAGAATCGAGCGGCAACGCGGAGATGGACAAGCAGTTCGGCAAATTCTTCGAGGCCGTCGCTTCCATCAAGCAGATGTACATTTCTCTGGGGATGACGGCGACGGATGTTGAAGCGTCGCTCGGCGCGCGTCTCGGCAGCACAGAGCAGGCACAGAGCCTCGGCGATATGCTGCTCGGCGCACGCCAGCAATACAGCGTCTTTATCGAAGACAAGATGATTCGCGATCTCGTCGCCAATATGCAGATTACGGCGGAGGGCGAAGAAGTTCAGTTGAAGGCTGCGCTGCCGCAAACGACCATCGCTATGCTCATCAGCAACGCAAGCAAAACAGCCGCCGCCACCACCGCGTCAGCCCCGAAAACAACTGCCACGCAGACGGCAACACCAACAGCGCAGCCAAAGAAAAAGCGCAAAGGCACACGGCGAAAGAAAAATTGAGCCGAGGGCATCAGGACATTGGCCCACACGCCTGCTCTGCACAAATGAAGAAAGGAATGTTTAATGATGTTCGATGTCAATTGTCTCAAACACCGCGCCAGACGTGTTTCTCTCGCGGCGCTGATGCTGGGTTTGCTCGCCTGCGCGAATTCGGTGTGGGCGCAGGAAGCACCCAGACAGGAAGGAAGCTTGCAGATTAAGCCGCCGATGGCTAAGCCGGCGATGATTAAGCCACCAATGGGGAACTCTCAGAACGCCAACAGCGGCGGTGTCAAATCTTCGCGTCGCCGTCGTCGAACGACTCGCCGCAGGCGTGCGCGACCCCGCACCGTAGCGACCAGTAGCCAGCAGTTTGATAACGAGTCTGTAAGTGTGCCGATGCCGACGAAGCCCATCTCCGGCGGCGTGCTCAACGGCAAAGCCATCACTTTGCCGAAACCCGCTTATCCGGCAATCGCAAAGAGCGCGAACGCATCCGGTTTGGTCGTCGTACAGGTGACAATTGACGAAATGGGCGATGTCATAGAGGCGCGTGCAACGAGCGGGCACGAGCTTTTGCGGGAGGCGGCGGTCGAAGCGGCGCGGCAGGCCAAGTTTACGCCAACCAAGCTCTCAGGCCAGCCCGTGAAAGTGTCAGGCTCTATTACTTACAACTTCGTTCCCTAGACGCTTTCGACGTGCGTGAAAAGATTTACCGCGCGGGTGGTTTCCGAAGTGTGCAGGCGGCGCACGGGCGCGTATAATGCAGCTTTCGTTTCAGCAGCGGTTGCCGGAGGCGCGCGCCGCTGATTCCGTCAAAGAGCGCATGGAGCGTGGCTCTGATGTTTGTTTCATGAAGATGTGTGGAAGGGATGAGTGGTCGTTCCTTTGTGAAGGACGTTTGAAGAGACATGGCAAAGAAAAACGGCAGTAAGAAAAACAGCGCGGACACGAAGAAAAAGAAGAAACCTGAGAAGCAGGCTCAAGAAGAGCAGCAGGCGGAGCAGAAGACGAACGGCGGCGGCTCGCTCGAAGAGCAGTTGCGCGCAGCCGTCAAAGTCATAGACGTGGCGGAAATCTTAACCGACCCGCTGACGCGCTCGATAGAAAATCTGCTGCGCTTAGCGGCGCGCTCCATCGGCACGGATGAAGCCTCCGTGCTGGTGCGCGACGGCAGCGAGGGCGGCTTAAAGTTTATGGTCGCGCTCGGCTCTGTCGCGGATAAGCTGATTGGCGTCAAAATTCCGCCCGGTCAGGGCATCGCCGGATTCGTCTTTGCCAGCGGACAACCGATGGCCGTGGACGACGCGGCGAAAGCCGGAGACTTCTACGACAAGGTGGACGAGTTGACGCAGTTTTCGACGCAGACCATCCTGGCGACCCCCTTGCGCGTCAATGAAGAGACGGTCGGCGTGCTGGAATTCATCAACCGCATCGGCGAACCGCCCTATCGTCCGTATACCCCGGAAGAGATGGATCAGGCGGCACACTTTGCAGACGCCATCGCCACGCTCGTCGACGCGCACGAGACAGCCGGGCTGATAGAGACGCTCTTCGAGCATTCCGCACCGGACGGAAACGGTAAAGGGCAGGAAAGCGGGAGCGAATTGCGACAGTGGCTCAAAGGCGTGCGCTCAGCGCCGGAGCATCTCGATTTATTACAACTCGCAGTCTCTTTGCGCGACATTGCCAGCCGTGGCGAAGCCGAGCGCGAGTTGTGCCGCGATGTGCTCGAAGCGCTCGCGCGTTTCACCGAAAAGCAGTCTTTTGTCGGGATGAGCTATCTGGGATTCTAGTAAAGCGAGAGAGTGTCGGGCGCTCACCGTCCTTCGTACCTCTCAGGTGATTCCGTAGCCGGGCCAAAAGTTTTATTTGGAGAATCAAAAGTGCTGAACATTGAGGACATGTCACAGGAGGAAATGAGGGCGCTCTTGTCGAAAATCGGATTCGGCCACCTCGGTTGCGTGCATCACGGGCGACCCTACATCGTGCCGATGCACTACGCTTTCGACTCGCAGGATTTTTACCTCTTTACGACCGAAGGAACGAAGACACAAGCTATCGCAGAGAACCCGGAGGTGTGCCTGCAAGTTGAAGAGATACAGAATCCGTCCGAGTGGCGCAGCGTGATGGTCAACGGTCGTGCCGAACGGATTACCAATCCAGAGGAGATGGAGCGCGCGATGCAATTCATCACCGAGAGCAACCCGTCACTGACGCCCGCGCTCAATCTGACGCAGATTGACGCTTGGGGCCGCGCCAATAATGTCGTGCTCTATCGTGTCCGGCCAAACATTATTGACGGACGCAAGACGATTTGAAGAGACGCTAACGAAGAGGCCGGAGCGTAGTCGTATTTGGAAAAATAAAGAGAGGGCGAAGAACCTGAGCGCGTTCAGATTCTCCGCCCTCTTTGGCTTTGCCTCGCCCCTCTCGCAAAGCCAATCTCGCAAACTCCCTACAACTCTTTCTACTGCGCTGTGTGATAAACGAAGCGCTCCAGCGAAATCCTGTACACGCCCTTGGCCGTGTCGTAGCGCACGCTATATCGCGTCGGGTAATAGCCTGTTTGCGCGTAGGCCGCTGGCAACTTCAAGTCCAGATACTCGTTGGGCTGCGATTGCAGGTAATGAAGCGACAACATCGGCTCGTAGAACGTTATCCGTCCGTCGTAAGCGCCGTAGATAAACGTGCGCGTGAACGGTTGGTTGTTAAACTCGCCCGATGCCGGGTCAATCAGGTGGTTACCCATCCTGGGTTCGACCGCTTTGACATCTCTATAATCCTGCGGCACGTACTGAGCAGGCACGGCGCGTACGGCCCGCTCGTAGTCGGCACAATCGAGGCCGTTGCAGCGGCCCGGGTCAATAGAGTTCCGCTCTTGCAGGCTTTGCAGGTAAAAGTGAAAGTCGAAGTGCGGAACAGTATAAGTTCCAACGGGCGGATGCCCCTGCGGATTCCAGTGCATATCCATGAACCGGAAAGGCGTATTAGCCTCATTCGGAAATTCAAAGATCAACTCCTGCGCGTTCGCCGGTAAACTGGCAAAAGCCTTCGCCGGAATCTCTATGCCAAGCGCGACTGGAACACTGCTTCTGTCAACAGTGACATAAGTTGTGACCGCGCCGCCGCCAAACGCCTGCGGTTTTCCGTAATACGTCTTCACATTATCATTCGTCGTCGCCGCCACGGGCATCAGCCCGAACACCGCCGTCAACATCAAAACTAACGCCAACACGCTCTTCCTACGCATCACTCAATCACCTTCCTCAAGATATGAGAGGGAAGATAACGCCGCCTTCCAACTCCCTTCATCTTGTTAACGCGAAATCCTGCGCCGAAATCAATCACGGGAACGAAAAAAAATCGAATAACTCCAAATCAACGCCGGAAAGAAGCGATGTTAAAGTCCGAGCCTTTAATACTAAAAACCGAAGCCAGTAGAAATATAAGCCTCAAAATTGCCCATTTCACACCAAAGTCGCTGAAAATACATACCGAAGTGAGTGAGAATGTTTTGGAAATAATCTAAAGTCCTTGAAAATGGTTTCTGGAAGGGCTGTGCAAGAAAGGCACATCGTTACTCAACAATGCGGCGCGTAATCCGGCTGGAGTAAGAAGTTCTGCTTGACTTGGACGCCTCAGATGGGTTGTCGGCTTGCGGCTGAGGGTAAAATTTGCTTTCGGAACAAAAGATCAACAAAACAGCACACTTTCAAATATACATTTAAAACCAGTGAATTTTTGGAGATAGACTAAAATCAATGAGAAGTGGTTTGGAAAATTCATGCTTGTAAGAAGATACTTGAGCTCCTCTTTATAACAATAACTCTTATTAAATTTAGAGTGCATCACATCAGGTATAAATTTGACTATGAACGAAATGTTTTTAGGTGCGGGTCTGTTGTGGTTTGAACAGTTCAATGAGCTTGGGGCCGAGGCGTACCTTTTTGGGGATAGACCGTGGAATCACATTCGCTTGAAGGCTAACTGGAAGAGGAACGTAGTGGATCTTCTCGCGTGCTTTTCCTTTACCCTTGACATAAGTGTATACATGCCGGTCAAATCTAATATGTCCTGCTATGTCAGATGAATCAAGACTTTTAACTGCTTTCTCTAATGTCACATTGATTTGCAGGACATGGTTCCTTTCATGATAAATGATATAAGTTATAATATTTACATACCAAACCACCTCAATAGTTGTTTCTGCATCTAGCCTTTCTCCATAAGCTTTTGAAATAGGTCCAGGTAAACGCAAATAATAACCGTTTAGATCTGGAAATTCTTTGCCCTCTATAAGAAGTAAACTTGAATTACCGGGATCCCAAGGGCTGCTTACTGTACTAACGATTTCAACTTTCTCGATTGTATCGATCAAAACATCGTACCTTATATCTTCTGCACCAAAGTACGCAAAGCCGTAACCGTCTGGGTCGAACAATCTCATGCGAAGCCGACTAATAGAAGAACCAAGTTTCTCAAGCAGCAGATTGTCAATAATGGCATCTAAATGTACGCTATCCGTAAAAGAGGTAAGCTTCATTATGAGATTGTGAGAAAGGTTTACGTATAATTTCCTACGCTCTTCATCCATAAGAAAAGGCATACTGTCTCGAGGTTCTAATTGGCAAGCATATGCTTCAATCTGGCGACAACCCTTTGCTTTGAGATGTTGTTGAATTACTTCTAATACAAAAGCGGAATCCTTTTTAAGCTCATGTGGATAGAACTGCTTTTTAATATACACCTCTGGGACTGCTTGGGCTTCGCAAAACTCTACCAAAAATTTCTCCACACTCCACCTAGTCTCTGGGTCTAGATCGGCTGTGGTGACAACAATGCTGCCTGCTGCTTGAAATGCCCGAGCCTGTGAATTCGTATCGCCACTTGAGTAGTAAATGGATTGACCTTCCTCCTTTGATTTCAACTTAAGATCCTCAAGGGTAGTTCGCGAACTATCTATCAATGAAACTTTAAGTTTACCAATAAGGTCAACATTCTCATCATCAAAAATCCTTTCCATAAATGGTGTGCCTCGGTGCTCATTTACTAGATCTGCACGATCGGAGATATACATGGTCAAAACATCAACTAAACAATCATGTAGTTTTAAAATGATCATGTATGTGGTTTCATCGAAGCTTTCGCGATTTGCTAATGGTTGGACAAACGGTAAATCTAACTTACCAGTAATGTATCGCCTGCCATCATATTTATGAAAATCGGCTATTAAGAATTTATGTTTGTAAATTAATAATGGCTTAACGCCAAATTCAACTTCTCCATGTACTTGATGCCAGTCGTTATTGAGATACACTTTGTCTAAGCGAAACTTGACTCTTTTATTTTTAAACTCAAATATCGAACCGACTACTTTTACCTCCTCCCTTTCAAAAGCAATCGGCGTGACAGATTCTTCTTTACTGTTATGGCGAAGAAATCTTTTTCGTGACAGAATCTGCTTATTTACTAATATCAACTCAGGTAAAAATTCCACATATTTTTTTAAATATCTAAGGATGGCATCTACATCAAATTCTTTTTTATCTGGATGGCACCGGATTAAAGTACCCGTGTGCCCAAGTAATGTTGCTCTCTCTATCGGGAAATCCCCCTTATCTGATTCGAGATCAAGCTTCTTCAGTACAGAATGAATCTCCTGCCCGTTAACGGCTGCGGTAAAGACATGAACTTCCCGACATACTCCAAAATTAGCAAACCCGCCAATTCCGAATTGACCTATGCATCCAGCATACTGTGCCTCTGGTGTGTCTTTTGAGGTGTGGCCCACATTCCAGTAATACTGTTTGAGATCAGTAGCGGTCATCCCTATCCCCCAATCTTCCACTTCAATAAGGTCAGGGGAAATGCGTAATTCTATCTTCAGTTCGTCGGCATTTGCTCCTTCGCGTGCACTTCGTATTCTCACTGCATCAACTGCATTCTGAACATTCTCTCGAATAAATACCACATCCGATGAATACATACGCTCGCCTAATATCTTTAACAAAGCTGAAAGACTCACTCTAACACTGCCATGCTCTACAGGCTGCTGATTACCATCAGACATAGTTCTCTCCTCCATTCACTTCTTCTGCGAAAGCACCTGCTGTTCTATAGTTTCTATCGTAATTTGAATACTTCTTGCTTGGTCAAACAGATCAAGATTGTTTAATATTTGTAACTTGTTCCTAAGGGCACCAAGATAATGTTCATCAATATCAAGGGCGCGATCTATAGCTACCAATGCTTGCTCAACTTGGCCAATCTGCATTAAGACAACACCCTTTTGATTCCAAAGTTGCTTTTGGTAAGGATTAAGGAGTAAGCCTTCCCCAATCATCTCCAGTGCCCGTTGTGGGTTTCCCTTTATCGATTCAATTACACTTTCACCCAAAAGCGACACCCAGTTTCTACTATTCTTTTCTAATGACCTAACAAAAGCATCGTGGGCGTCCTCAAAATTCCTGCTTCCTAAATATAGATGTCCCAAAGTGGCAAGATAAGTATCTGTGAGTTCGGGATGAAGCTTGGCCGCTAATTCTAGTGCGTGTCTACCCTCTTCGAATCTTCCTTGGTCAAATAAAATCTTACCGGCTTCTTGCATTTTATCGGCTAGCGTTTGCTTGAGTTTACGATTCTCATAACCAGCATCCTTGAAGGCGTGATGAACTGAAAGCACAAGGTCTGCATGGAACTTCTTGTCCTTATAGATATCTGGGCAACGAGCCGCCGTTGTCGAAATCAGATTAAAGAGCTCTCTACCAATAACTGACGCCAGCTTTTTTGCAGTTCCAAAACCTAATCCAACATCGCTTGTATCTATCTCAACCTGTCTTTCTAGATATTCAAAATACCAAGTCTTAAACTCCTTGTTTATCTGATGGGCAGTGTTTGCATTCAAATTTCTTTCAACTAACCTAAAGGCAACAAAGTAAAGCCACCCATCTTCGAATATGTGTGACGAACATTCGAAAGTTCCTCCAAAGAATTCATAACGATAAACATGGGAAAGATATTCATGCACTAAATAGACCGGAAAGCTTAGATAAAACTCAAAAGGGAAATCTGCCGGGTTAAATTGAAATGCAATCTGAACCCCTCCTGGGGCTAGAGATGGGATAGTAAAGATCTTTCGCTCATTTCCCGCATAAATGTGGATAGAAGTTTGAGAGGCTTGGCTATCATTTATATTGCCTTTGCCTTCACAGTACCAATTCCAAGCGATTCTAGCCGCCATCTCTCGGGTATGCTCAAAATACAACAACGCATCTTCAACCGGATCGTTCAATAAATCCTGCCTAAGTGATTGCAGGGTATGATTAAGAGCTCCTCGTAAACCATGATACATAATCGAGCCTTCAAATTGCTCTGTAAGCATTTCCAATGACTGTTGCGAGTTTCGTAATTTTGCCTCCTCCCCAAAACGAGCGGTTGAACTATTAATACATTCGTTTACAAATCTATGAACGGTCCAGCCCGGCACAGTACTTAGTGATACATCAAAATCATGTATCCGATTCAACATACGATCGTAAAAATGAGTTAAGGCATTTAATGTAGCCACTCTATCTGGGCGGAGTTCAATGCTCATAGCAAAACCTCTACTCACGCCGCTTTAATATCATGGCGAAATCCGGAGTTTCAATCTTAACGGGGTCATCTGTTTTGATGAGATACTCCCCATGCTCGGTTTTAATTTTTATCTCTCGGACTTGGACTTGCCTAGATAATTTACTTCTTAGATAATCATAAAATTGCTTCATTCGCTCTACTACGTCTGGTACATCCTTGAACGGCAGCTTACAGACCGCAACGATAGCAATTATAGCTGGCAGGATAGGGGCGCGCTGTTCGAACCCTACCTCTATATCCGTATTAAAACCAGCAATTAAAGCCGACTCATTAATCGCTTCCCTGACAGAAGCTTGCGCCTCCGCTTCGCTATCAGGGGCAATTCTCTCAAATAAAATGGTGAAAGAAATGGAATCGTTTTGCATATCATTATTCCTCTGGTTGCTGTTAATGCCACATGAATTGAATAT
This sequence comes from Pyrinomonadaceae bacterium, assembly GCA_036387475.1. Taxonomy (GTDB): domain Bacteria; phylum Acidobacteriota; class Blastocatellia; order Pyrinomonadales; family Pyrinomonadaceae; genus DASVTR01. Next base: position 17,077 of record DASVTR010000026.1, read on the forward strand.
AACTACCAATAATCTTGTTCACAACAAGTTAAAAGTCTCCGTACTTTCCAATCCAGCGTTTTACCAAATTTGAACAATATGTTAGTTGGAGTAGTGGCTTAGGTATGATTTAATTCGATGCGTTGATGTATTATTAGTTAATTATAGGAATGCCCTCCTTAGTTCAATGGACTCTTTCTTAGTTACACAATTCCTGTTATATCATTCTCGTAAGCGCCTTGAAGTTGTAGGTAAAATTGGCAACTAATTTGGGACAAAATGTGACCCTTTCCTAATTAAGAAGCAGGGCAAAATGCAATAAACGATATGCCTCAAGCCAAATAAATGTCAATGGTTATTGCCTTTTAGCGCAACCTGAGTAGCTAGATATATGCCTGTTAGAAAGATCCCAAAGAGTTACCAGAACGTGACGGGCCTCACCGCTACCGACAAGTCCGATGAGATGACTGGATACGAATCACGACTTGAATATGAATGCCAAAAACTCCTGACCTTCAACACCAATGTCTTAAAGTATGAAGAGCAACCGGTCAGGATACAATTCGTCAGCGAAGATGGTAAGACGCATTCCTATACCCCAGATATACTTATTCATTATCGTAAAGATATTTCTCCAGCGAAGTATTGGAAACCGCTTCTTGTTGAGGTCAAATCGAGAAGATATCTGTTCAAAAAATGGCGAGAACTGAAGCCGAAATTTCGTGCGGCCAGGAAGTATACGAGTGAACAAAAATGGGACTTCGCCTTAATAACTGACAAAGAAATCAATACTCCATATTTAAATAATGCGATTTTCCTACTCACATTTCGCAGATTTCCAATCAATGAAACTCACAACAACCTAATACTTCAAGCGTTGGATAATTTGCACGAAACAGATCTAGAGAATCTACTGCAATCTATATCCAAAGACCGCGGTGATATAGCGAGATTATTACCAACCTTGTGGAAACTCGTTGGTAATCATGAGGTGGGCGTTAACTTGGACCTAAAGTTGACGATGCGTAGCCGAATTTGGTCAATTCGATTACAAGGCGAGGTCGAAAGAGATGAAGGCATTTATCAATTTAGCCCCGGGCGTAGTCGTCGAAAGCGCTGGCAAGCGCTACGTTATCACAAGCATTTTGTCTCTTGATACAGTTCTTGTTAAAGATGATGAAACAGGAAAGCCGCAAGAACTGTATATAAAAGACGTTACTCCTGTCTCAAATTTAACACAGGACGAAGAGGACAAGCAGGTAGATCTCTCTTTAATCCCTGAAGATGATTGGAACGATGCATCAGATTGGGCTAACAGGCTAAAACCATTGCTCTCTGCTCCTCGGCGCACTATAGGAATGGTCGATGAAATAGCGAAAGAGGCTGGCGTAAGCAGAGGTACTGTTTACCGCAAACTTAAAATACTAGAAAAGTCCGGGAAAGCCTCATCCCTCGTACCGCAAAAATCCAGCGGAGGTAAAGGTAGAAGTCGACTTGTGTCTGAGGCGGAAGCAATTATCCGAGCCACCATTATTGATCTTACAAAGGGGAAGGAGAAGCATTCTTTAGATGAAATCTATAAGGTTATAAAAAGTAAACTAGAAAGGGCTAAGCTCGATGTACCTCATTTTAGTACTATTAAGAGAAGGGTTAAGTCCATTCGAAAAGAGAAGGAAGCTGAACAGCAAGCAGCCAATCAAGAAACGGGCAAAAGGAATATCGTATACCCAGGGCATTTTCTAGGCGCTGACTTTCCGCTCGCTGTAGTGCAAATAGACCATACTGAACTTGATATTATTCTAGTCGACGACGTTGACGGGGAAGCTATTGGAAGACCTTGGATCACCTTGGCAGTTGACGTCTTCAGCCGCACCGTTCCAGGCTTTTACATCTCTCTTGATCCTCCAGGTGATATTTCAGTAGGACTATGTATCGCTCATGCGATTCTACTCAAAGACAAGTGGCTTGCTAAATACAATATCAATATAGCTTGGCCAACTTGGGGAGTTATGAGCAAGATTCACGCTGACAATGCCGGTGAGTTTCATAGCATGATGCTAAAACGAGCATGCAAGGAATACGGCATTGATCTCGAATGGCGACCAGTCAAAAAGCCTCGTTACGGCGCACACATCGAAAGCCTACTTGGTACTTTCGCAGAAAGGATACATCAGCTCCCGGGAACCACTTTTTCGAATCCAAAGGAACGCGATAAATACGACTCCGAAAAGCATGCGACTATGACTATCGCAGCGTTGGAAGAATGGTTCGCTAGATATGTTGCCGGGATTTACCACCAAGAGTTACATAGCGCTTTACTCACTTCCCCAATCAAGCAGTATGAAAAGGGTATATTCGGCACCAAAGACATACCAGGGCGTGGGCTTCCCTACCAGGTACATGATGAAGACCGTTTACGATTAGATCTAATGCCAGCAGTAGAACGTACTATTCAGGAATACGGAGTTGAGATTGATTATATACATTATTACAGCGGTGTGTTGAATAAGCATATTAACGAGAAAGTAGAAGCCTCTAATAAAAAACGCAAATTCATATTTAAACAAGATCCGCGAAAGATCAGTCCTATCTATTTCTTTGATCCTGATCTCAATGATTACTTCAAGATTCCATACCGAGATACATCTCAGCCACCCATGAGTAGATGGGAATACCGTAAGGTTCGAAGAAGGCTTGAATCACAGGGTAAAGAAGAAATAGACGAACAGTTGATCTTCCAGACATTCAAAGAAATGTGTGAGATAGTGGAGCGGTCAGCCCGCGAAAATAAAAGCAGGCGGCGTGATGCGCAAAGACGTCGGTTACATCAGCAAATTGAAGAGCCTAAAACGGCAGATGATGGTCTAAGGAACTTGCCCGAAGTAAACGGGGCAGATGAATCCGAGGAACTACCTGTTATTGAACCCTTTGATGAAATGGAATACTTAACCTGATGTAACAGATCTAAAATCGAAGCAGTTTTAACATCTTATCTCACTCTATCCTGTAAACCGAAAGACTTCAGATGAGCAAGAAGACTGTTCAGAATATAGCGAGTCCAACCTCTCATCTTAATGCAACGGCTAAATCTTGGCTGGAATTAAGCGATGAGGAGCGCACCTCCAAGCTACATAGCGAACGCTGGATCGGATACGATGGGGCTAAGGAGATCATCGCCAAGCTAAATAGGCTAATCACGTATCCTAAGAAGCGAAGGATGCCGAACTTATTGATTGTAGGAGACACCAACAATGGTAAGACAATGATCATCCATCGGTTTAAGGAACAGCATCCAATTGATAACAATCCAAACGGTGATGCAAAAATTATCCCTATGATAATTGTGCAAGCTCCGCCGACAGCAGATGAAGGCCGTTTTTACGATCTTATTCTCACCCAACTAAATGCGCCGTTTAAAGAAAACGATAGGCCAGGGAAGAAGTACATACAGATAGTGAAGATATGTCAATACGTCGGTCTTCGCATTCTCATCATTGATGAAATTCACGACATTATCGCAGGTAGCAGATCTAATCAGCGTGTTTTCCGTAGCGCGATCAAACAACTCGGCAATGATCTCCAAATCTCCATCGTTGGCGTTGGCACAGACGCAGCTTACAATGCCATACAGTCCGATGATCAATTAGCCAATCGCTTCGAACCCGCCATATTACCAAGATGGCGGATTAGTGATAAGTTGCCTCCCACGAATGATCCATATTTAAAGCTTCTCACTAGCTTCGAGCGCATGCTCCCTCTTCGCAACCCGTCAAACTTGGTCAGCAAAACGATGGCTCTGAAGCTGTTAAGTATGAGCGATGGGCTTATTGGTGAGCTGTCATCCATTCTTACTAGAGCAGCAGAGCAAGCTATCAGAAATAAGACAGAGAAAATTGACGAGGTAACTTTGAACGAAATTAATTGGATAGCACCCCCTGATCGGAGCAAGAGAACGAAAGTAACAGGATGAGGGGAAATGGGTAAAGGCAACTCCTCGAGAAATTTATGGCCAATACATTTTAAGCCAAAGGATGACGAGCTTTTATCTTCATGGCTCGTCCGCTTGGCTATCGCACACCGGTTACAACCAAATGATTTTTATTCTATCTAACTGCCGGAGAATCTAAATTTATTAAAAAGGATCGACGAAACAGAGACCCCCAAAATCTTAAAGTGGATATCACAGAAGACGGGAGCATCACTTCTCACAGTAAACTCTACCACTCTCAGTGAATATGGAAGACGAAGCTTCTTTGCGTATGATCATCCTCGCGACAATCCCTTCTCATGGTATATGTCTTTCGATTGGATTATGCCAATTAGCTATCAGCCAACTAACGAGTTTTACGGATTACAATTCTGCCCTGACTGTCTATCTGAGGAAGAAGAGCCCTATTTTAGACGCAAATGGCGTTTAGCTTTCATCACTCATTGTGAAAAACATCATGTCCTATTATTGGATCGATGTCCTAAATGCGGGGCTTCTATAAACTTTCTAAGAAGTGTGTGTAGAGATGTAATCGAACCCCTTCCTACTTCCATAATACTTTGTCGCTCGTGCAATTCTGATATCCGACGGGTTGCGTCCAAATCAGCTGCGTTCGCAGTTAATCCGGAGGAGAGACAATATCAAGAGTATTTGGTTAGTCTAATGGATAAAACTTGGTTGAAGACTTCTGGAGGCGAATCTTTCTTCTCCACTTCATATTTTACTGTCCTACATCGATTAATAGAAATATTGGCTTTCGAAGATTTAGGCTTGTTTCTTCGGACAATTATTAGGAAATCCTATAGTCTTCCGACATCTAGCATTGCAAAAGTAGATCACAAATGTTTAGAGCGGCTCAGTATCAATGAACGCCGTGAATTATTAAGTCTAGCTAAACGGATTATTGAAGATTGGTCAGGCTATTTTGCTGAACTTGAAGCGCTTATTAAAGAGGTTATGCCTAGATACCGTCAAAGTAAGCTTAGATATCTTATGGATGACACCCAATCAGGCTATTAAAGGAGATTATAGGACTTACCGAAACACTTGGCAGAGCAAGGGGTTGAAATATAACAAAACTTAACTGGCAAAATCTACTACTGCCCGACAACTACTTACCAGGCGATCCATTTTGATCGCGTGAAGCGCCCCACACTTCGAAAGCACCTGTTCGTGATGCCTATTAGTTATCACTTACAGCGCCTGATTTTTTCTTAATCCCTTCACTCTTCGGATTTGCCGGGAGCTTCTTTGGTAAACCGAGTTCGTCATCTATCAAGGCTTCAACCGACACGTTAGCTGCGCGGGCATATTGTAGTATGACTTCAAGAGGAGGAATACGCTTATTGCGTTCGAAGTCCGAGATTTCTTCGCGTAACACCTCACCCACAAGTCCCATTCGATTAATCATCTGGTTCTGCGAAAGCCCTATTGTCTTACGAATGTGAAGGAGTTTTTGAGCTAGTGTAGGCTTGCGCCGCTTCGTTCTCGCCATCAAGAGAAACCTCCTGATGGCACGATTACCTTAGCGAAGGGTTTGCAAACAGCGCTGAATGTGATTAAACTCAACCTTCTAGTAGTAGTTACTACTAGAAGGTTGCCGTAAATCGCTTCCGCCGGAAGTCCTTGTTCTTTGGACTTCGCCGGAGTACGCATCACTCCGAATGCTTTGCTGTATTGGGCATAAACCTAAACAGCTATCAAGGAAGCCAAGAGCCACATGATAGCAAATGCGACGGATGAGCGCGTGTTCTTTTTAGCGCTACCTAGCATAAAGTAATCTTCGGAAATTTAAGGAGTTCTCACATGTCGCGTCCCTTGACCCTTCGCATCATGGTGCTACTTCTCACCATTAGCCTTATACCTGTCTCTTCAGCGCAGACTACGTGGCAACAGGTCACAGACAGAGAGGCCGGGTTTACCATTAGCTTTCCGGGACAGCCTACTTACCAGGCGACAGCAGATCCGGCTACAGGTTTGCAAACTGAGATTTATAAATTCTTTTATTCAGGCCGTCTCTTGCAGATCACCTTTGCACTGCTCCCGAAGTCTGTCCGCAATCGTGCTGAATTCGGTAGGGTCTATAGCGAGTTCACCCAGCTGGTAGTTCCATCAAGCGGCATACTTTTACGTCAACAGAAGCTGCCTGATGGTGGTCGGCAGTACGATACTGTCGCGGACACTAAAGATGGGACCATTTACGGACGCACGCGACTTTACCTCCGCAACGGCAGGTATTACGCCATCGCTTTTGAAATGTATGCTCAGAATAGAATTGATGAGCGTGAAGCGGAACGATTTCTTTCTTCCTTTAATTTTCTGGATGCTTTGTCTAAACGACAAGTACCTGCCTACGACAATTTCCCAACTAAGAGCACTGTAGGAAGATCGGACCGAGCAAAGTGGTATACCTTCAAAGCACCTAGTAGCGATTTCCTAGTGGAATTTCCAGGGAAACCAAGCTATCAACTTGACTCATCATCTGAAACCAGCGTCCCTTTCCATAGATACTATTACTTCTATGGAGAAAATATCTTTCAAGTTTCATACCGAGAGGATCCAGAAGCGAGTACCCGGCCTGAACAAGTTATTCTGAAGGCGTTACGGATTTACACCTCTCATCGTGGAGGATGGAGGGTGCTGAGGCAAGTACAACTACCAGATGGCGGATACCAGGTTGAGAGCCGGGGTACGTCGGACGGTGTTCCTGTCTATTCACAAACGCGGCTATATGTACGAAGTACTCGGCTCTATTATGTCACAGCGTTAACTCAGAATCTTGTGGGACCGAATAAGGATGATGTGCTGAGATTCTTCGAGTCTTTCCGGTTTTTATAAATCCATCGCAATTATTTAGGAAGGCTATAGCCGTGTCAAACCAAGAGGTAGAGCAAGTGCCATCATCAGCATCAGACAAATCAAAGCCGTCATTTAACCGCTCACTATGGATGATTGAAGAAGTTGAGCATACGTTACAGCTTGTGCCTGATGACGCTGAACGACATTACAGTCTTGCATTGATTCAAATAATGCGCGGGTTTTTCAAGGCTGCTGTCAAAAGCTTAGAAAAGGCTATCGAATCTAATCCTGAGCACACAAAAGCGCTTTCATTATTGGGGGAAATCTACTTTAAGCTAGGGCGTTACGATAAGGCTGCCGAAGCACTAGAATTAGTGGTCAAACATGACCCAGACAACCTCACGGCAATCACTTGGCTGTCTCTGGCTTATCACTGTCTCGGCAATAGAGGTAAAGCTATAAATTCACAGAGCATTCTACAAACCATTGCCCCTGACTTAATCGTTTCCCGTCCGAACAAGTGATTTTAACGAAATATGAAACTTGAAAGCAGGCACTAGTGATTGCAGGCGGAGAACCCAGCGAGTTGTGGCCGCTTCACTTAAAACCCAAAGATGACGAACTTTTGTCTTCGTGGTTAGTTCGTTTAGCTCGAGCACATGGGCTGAAATTACACACCTTTTGCTCTCTTGCCTGGCCTGGAAAACAAATCTGGAATAGGGACATTGACAAGTCCGCTGACTCTCAAATGGTGGAGACATTATCTACCAAAACAGGAACGCCCATTAAGCGAGTGCTGTCTACGACCCTTGCTGAATTCGAAAATGTTCTCTACGAAAAGCACAACCTTCTCGGCCCCACCTCGTGGATTATGCCAGTCGGTGTCTATCACCGTACTCATAAGCAATTCGGTTTACAGTATTGCCCTCTCTGTCTAGCAGAGGATAAAGAACCTTATTTTCGTCGTAAGTGGCGATTAGCCTTCGTGGTATCGTGCGAAAGACACCACACGTTACTCCACGATCGTTGTCCACATTGCGGCGCTGCAGTTAATTTTCATCGTGACGAGCTTGGAGATCATCGCAAATTGGTCGCTGAATCGCTCACCCTTTGTCACGCTTGCCGTTTTGAGTTGCGATTTATTGATAGCTGCCTCATCACTCCCGTAACGCACCCAGAATCAGAATTCGCTACGGTTCTGTTGAGTGCGATGCACAATGGCCAAGTAAAACTAAATGAAGGTATAACAACTCACTCACAACTATATTTTGCCGGGCTTCGTCAAATGATGAAGATTGCAGCAATGCGAAATAAGCGCGTAGACCTTTTAAGACAGGCGGTCAGCAAAGAATTCCACGTAGAAACGTACTCCCCTTCGGGGTCTGGCTCACGGCAGGACGTGCAGGAGATGAGTATCAAAGCACGTAGGCAGTTGCTAGGAATCGTCCGCTGTTTATTAGAGGAATGGCCTCACCGATTCGTTGAACTTTCAAGAAAGTACAGGGTCTGGAGTTCCCTCTGGTTGAGGCACATTGACCCCCCTACACGGGCAAATGCTTCCCCAGCACCGTTCTGGCTCTGGAGTATCGTGCATGACTATTTGTATCGCGCTAAGTACCGTCCTTCAGACGAAGAGATGCAGGAAGCCATTAAACATCTGAGACTGAAAGGGGAGGTAGCCAATAGGTCGAACCTTGCTCGTCTATTGGGCGTTACGGTGATACGCAAGAAGGCTAACTTATAGTTTTCTATATCTGGTGTGAGACCGACTAAATTTCGTTCCCCTCTAGCGCTATATGAACGGGACTTCTCCAGAGACAAATTCGTGTCCCATGGATAATTCTTGACAAAATAGCCAACTGCCGCTTTAATGACGGCGTCTTTGCTGCTTGTAGCGAAGACGTTGTTACTTTTGTCAGGTTCGCTTAGTTTAGGCTGTCTTGGTGTAGGGCATCGAGAAATCGGGCTGTGAACGGGCTGAGTTAATCCTCCGTCCCTACCTTACCGTTTCTTCCTGTTCCAATTAGCATAAACTATGTTCGAGGCTTGAGCTGCGCTTAGGCCAAACAATCAACCGTTCTGTTTTTGGTGCCTGTGGGCATTGAAAGGATGAAAAGAATGACTACCACTACTTCCACAAAGGGCGCGAACGCGCCCGCCCGACGTTCACCTTCCAGCAAAAAGAATGGACTCGACGGGGCTGCCATAACTGGTACCTCAGAAACCTCCTCTCTACTCATGTCCTTGATTGACAACGCCGTTGAGGCCGTTGTCTCTCGCGGAGGCTTCACGAGGGAGAACAAGCCAAATGCTCGCAAGATGATTCGCAGCATGAGGCACCTCGGCTACAGCAATTACGCTGCTATCAAGGACATCATAGACAATGGCAACGATGCCGACGCCAGTTGGATAAAAGTCTACGTACACGCTGCCCCAGGTGACTTCACGATCACGGTGGTCGACAATGGCGTCGGCATGGACTGGAACACTTTGGACGAGGCCCTGAGGCTCGGCTCCGACACCGAGCGGAATATCGTCTCTGATCTGGGCAAGTTCGGGATGGGCTTGGTGACGGCCTCGCTAAGCATCTGCCAGACCGTCGAGGTTATCACAAAGCAAAAGGATGGGCCGATCCTTCACAGCGTCCAGGACGTGCGCGTCGTCGAGGAGAAAAATGATTTCGTCAAGCACCTCGACGAGGCTAATGAGGGCGCGAAGAAACTTTTCGAGGCGATGCTAGGTGGCGAGCAGAGCGGCACTGTCGTTAGGCTGACCAACTGCGATCACATCTCAAATAAGGATACGCGCGGGTTCGCGAACAAGCTGCGCAAGGAGATCGGGCAGACGTACCGCTACTTCATCACCTCGGAGCAGCGGAGGTTTTTCGTCAACGACCAAGAGGTCGCGGCCGTCGACCCTCTGATGATGGCGGAGGGAGGGATGATCCATAGCGACGAGCAGTACACGATCAACTTCACCAACGAGCAGCAGGAAGAGCAAAGCGACGTTATACGCGTGCGAGTCGCGCTGCTGCCTGACTTCGGCATTGAGGGCAACAGCGAACGGGGTATCAACATCCCTAACCAAGGCATCTACCTCCTGCGGAACTACCGGGAGATCGCCGAGGGCGAGATGTTTGGCCTCCAAACGAAGCACAACGACCTTAACCGCGTGCGCGCGGAGGTCTTATTTCCCGCCACTCTCGACGAGTTGATGGGTGTTGATTTCACCAAGCAAAAGCCGGAGCCCAAGCAAGCTGTTTTAGACAAGCTTAGGCAGGCCCTACTGCCGCAGTTCCGGGCGCTTCGCGGGCAAGTCAAAAGCCAGCGCGTCAAAGTTGAGACAAACGACGTCTCGCATAACGAGGCGGCGCGCCTGATTGGGCAGAAGGCGCATCTGCTGGCGAAGCCGAAACTCAGGATTGAGAAGAGGAAGTCACCGACGAATCAGGGCGGTCAGAGGGCTCAGGGCGACGGCACGAGGACGCGCACTAATGCGTCAAAGACTCAGCAGAGGAAAACGAATCTTCCCGCGCGCTTCGAGACCGCATCAATGACAGCCGCCGGCCCCATCTGGGATGCAGAGCCAGAGGGCAAGACTCTGGTCATCACTTGGAACGTCGACCACCCGTTCTACCAGCGATTCATCCTTGAAAACAATGATAACCCGTCCATGGTCTCGGCGACAGACTTCCTTGTCTACTCGCTCGCCGCGGCGGAACTCGTCTACGTTATTGATGACGATGAGGACACGAACGAAGACCGACGCGCCCTATTGGAGAACATTAGGGCGACCGTTTCCAACAACATGAGGCAGCTTCTCTCGTAACCAATTTGCGGGGCCTTGTTATAGAAGGAGCAGCGCTTTCGCAAAAAGACATTCGCGCCCGGTACGGAATCTGATTCAATTAGTTTCCTGCCGGGCGCATTTTCCTGACTTGCACCCGCGCATTGTTATTTCAGGCTGTACTAAAATCTCGCACAAATGATCGGAGTTGATATACACTCACGCCCGTAAAAATTGACTGCCTTACGGCTGAATCCTGAGACAGCAAAGTTCCGCCGCTAATACCTGTCTGCTGTCTTGTAAGTTGTGAACTTCGACTGGTCGTCCAGAGGAATGACATGCTACCATCTGTTTACACAATTGAAGTGCAAAGCGAATATTTACTTTTACATCCTGACTCAAATTCTGATGAAGCTATTCAAGTTGAGATTACGGAGAAGCCATCAGCTTATCCCGTACTTAAATGGGCTGGTGGAAAGCAATGGCTAGCCGTAGCGGCCAAGCATCTGCTACCGCCTAACTGGCGGGGAAGATACTATGAGACCTTTCTGGGAGGGGGAGCTTTTTTCTTCGCTGTTCAGCCTAGCCAAGCTACTATTTCAGATCTTAATCAAGAACTTATTACCACTTACCAAGCGATCCGTGAAGAACCTGAGCGAGTCATCCAGCTTCTACGCACTTACCCCCATGATGAAGAGTTTTACTACACTCTACGGGCTAAAGAGCCCCGCAAGCCGCATACAATTGCAGCCCGCTTCCTCTACCTAAATCACACATGCTGGAATGGCTTGTACCGCGTTAATGCCGAAGGGCGATTCAATACGCCGTTCGGAAGATACGACAATCCTACTATTTGCGATGAAGAGCGTATTAATAGTGCTTCCGAAGCATTGCAACATGCCCAGATTGAGGATGGATCATTTCAAAATATAGTCTTAACCGTCCAGCCTGGTGATTTTGCTTATTTCGATCCGCCATTCATCACCGGCCATCAAAATAATGGTTTCTTAAAATATAACAAGACCCTATTCTCATGGGCTGATCAAGAGAATCTTGCTCGTCATGCTATACAACTCGCAAACGCTGGCGTATATGTCCTAGTTAGTAATGCAGACTACCCCGCAGTTATAAATTTATATAAGGGGTTTTACTGCTATCGGGCGAAACGGCGCAGTTTAATTGGAGGGCAGGCGAACTCTCGCGGCATCATAACTGAAGCTCTTCTTTCCAATTATCCACTTTTGGGCTATGAAACTGAGGTAGTTCAATAGCAATGGCAACTGAAACTCTTCAAGAGATTCATCCCGACACCATTAATCCCAATCCACAGAATCCCCGCCTCATCTTCCGTGAGGAGGAGATGAATCAATTGCTAATCTCAATTAAGGAGGTTGGTATTAGGGTTCCCCTGTCTGTCTACCATGAGAGGGGTAGCAAGTTCACTCTCATTGATGGTGAGCGTCGGTGGCGCTGTGCAAGGAAACTGAACCTGACTAGCGTCCCTGTGATCGTCTATCCAAGGCCATCACCTTTAGAGAACTTGCTCATGATGTTCAACATTCATAAGGTTCGTTCGGATTGGGACATCATGCCTATGGCGTTAAAGTTAGATGATATTCGTGGAATGTTGGAAGCGGAAGGTAAAGATTCAAGACCCAAAGCTCTAGCTGCAATAACGGGAGTTGCGCTCCCAACTATTCGTCGCGCTTTAGACCTTCTTGCGTTGCCAAAGAAGTACCAAGATATGCTATTGAAAGAAGCGGAGAAGCCGCGCGGCATGCAGCGTATAAAGCCCGATCTATTTATAGAAATAAATAAATCTTTGCATGTCGTTGAGAATTACACGCCCAGAGTATTTAATGCGGTCACGAAAACTCAGTATGTACATGCGATGGTTGAAAAGTATGTCGACCGAGTAGTTGACAACGTTACCAGCTACCGAGAAGTAGCAAAAATCGCGCGAGCGGAGTTAACAGGCATAAATAAATCAGAAGCTACGAAGGCTATTGTTAAATTAGTTCAAGCTAAGGGCTACAGCATCGAGCAAGCATATCAAGATACTGTTGAATATGCGTATGAGCAGCGAGATTTAGCCTCACGCCTCCGCGGCATAACGGAGAAGTTAACTCAGTATAAATTGCCCAGCCGTTTGTCCGATGATGTGCGTACAGTTCTTACAAATCTTAGAGATGAAATAGACCGACTATTGGGCGGCTAATTAATGAAGTTCAACTTCACGCCAGACGAAGCCCAAATTGTAGCAAAAGCTGTCGCAAGATACTTGAAACGGAAACGGATGTCAGTTTCCGTTGAAGTCGCGGCATGGCAGGATGCGCCTCTACGCACCACGCTGGTTGGCAAACTAGCTGGCCTTGTCACACTCATCGAAGTACAAGGCGCTCTAAACTACAACAAGCCAATTAAGGACTTGGCTACATGGATTGCGGCTAAGCGTTACTATGCAGAATTAAGTATTGCGGTTCCCTCCGAGGCAACTACGCAAGCTGGTGTCTTAGACGACCTCAGAGAAGATGGTATTGGCTTGCTAATTGTTGAAGAGGAAGGTCCTATCAAGCAATTAATAAAACCTAAGAATCCGTCTCTAGTTATTATGCCAGACCCAACACTAAAGTTTGGGAAGTGTAAGCAAGAAGTCCTCGATGCAGTCACTAAATTTAATGATGTAGACCGCAAGGACGGACTGAGAGACATGTGTGAGTTAGTTGAGCGGGAAACTGAAGTACTAGCCGTGTCATCCGTGCGAAAAGGGATCTTGGTTATGAGTGAAAATGATATAAAGAGACAAGATTGGTCCACTCAAATTGATACTCTCGCATCGGCAAGAGCATATAGCTCCGGCCACCAACCGATAATAGAAACCAAACTTAAAGCAGATATGCATTCCTTTAGAGGCGCTCGCAACTTGGTCGATCATAAAGTTAGAACGAAAAGGGATGATAAAAGGAGGCAGATGCAATTCGCTGAGCGGATGATGCAAGGCCCCCGCCTTATAGCAGAAATAATGACGCTTCAACGGCGGATCAAATGAACTTAGAGTTCATTTCCTGCTCGAATTAAGCAGCTTTGGTAAGAGATCAGAAACTGGCTTGAAAAGCTGTCAGTAACTACGGTGGCTGGCGATATAATCTTTCAAATTAATACTTGTACGTTTAATCTAAATAAGGTGTAATAAAGCACCGATAGCGCGCGAGCCTCCATTCGCCACAGAAGGCACAGCCACTACTTTCAAAGGCAGGGATAGTCTCCCCAATTTATTAATTCTCAAAACTTCCTCATGATTACTTCAATGCTGGGTGCCAGCCATAGTTAGGAGCAATGAGCTGAAGTGATCTTCACTGAGTTAAGGAAACCACCATGAGCAAGAAACAACCGAGCCTTTCGTCACTTATAAACGCCTCAGCAATTCAAGGAAATCCTATTGGGGCTTTGCGAATCTTCCTGGACAGGGAGGAGGCATTCGAAAAGGCAAAACAGGTCCAGAACATGCGATTTGTCGGCTACGTTCTGGAGCTTGGATATGAGTCTGCTAAAATTATCACGTCGGATCCTTACAAGCTGGCTGTGGGCGGAATCCCAAGAGGTTCATTCCTCATAATGACTCCAAATAATCTTGGTGGTCTGCCACCACACTTTACCCTGCTTAGGGTTACAGGTGTCTCACCTACTCCTCTAAGTACTCAAGTCCAGCAAACGTATTTTGAGCTTCATAAGAAATCGATGCCCGAACTCGACGTCTGGACACAAAGTGAATTGCAATGGGGAGCTCTTGATTGTGATGTACTTGGTATGTTCTACGCGGATCCAACCGAGATGCAGCGACTTGCCTTCTCTGGAGATGTGAACAATGTTGTGAGCGGCCATAGATATAAGGTTTATGCTCCAGACGAAGCCTTGCTGAAGTTGATAATAAATGGGATGGTGAAATCCGAACAGCAGTTTGAGCTAGGTGCACTTCGTACGATGGAGTGTGGATTGGTTTCGAATGGGATAGTCCTGAACATCCCTGTTAACGTTTCGATGATGGATTTCAAGGGCTTTAGAACAGCGATGTTCGGCAAGACAAGGCTCGGTAAATCAAATGTGGTCAAACTTATCGCCCAAGGTATGCTTGAAGCGACCAAAGCGGATAATAGTGTTGGACAGATTATATTCGATATAAACGGCGAGTACGCTAATGACAATCCGCAAGACGGCAATAGATCTATCCGATCCGCTTACGCCAGTAGATGCGAAGTCTACGCTCTTACTAAGCGTGAAAGTACACCATCGAAGCCTCTACGCCTCAACTTTTATGAGCAGCCCGAGTCTACCATTGAAATACTTGCTTCGATGTTGGCGCAGGATAATAAGTCGTCCAATTACATCCGGAGTTTTGCCAACGCCAAGCTTCCTTCAATTGAATCAATCAGCGGCTTACCTGATGGTGAAAAGATACGACCCATCCGAAAAATTCAGATATTTTGGGCGATCCTTAACAAAGCTGGTTTCCCTGCGGATGTCGGTCGCTTGAGAGCGAAAGGTCTCATATCAAGGCATACAAAGCATTTCGATCCGCACTTCGACCAAAACTCCAGAACAACCGTATACCAAGCATTAAGAGGCAGTGCCCCTCCGCCAGCGCCAAATAAACTCGATGAGCTACAAGCTGAGATGGAGACGTTTGCCCAATATGTTCAAGATTCCAGCAACCCTCAGTTAAATTCATCATCTGGCCGAGCGATGTTCGATGCAGATGACATGGCTTTATTAGGTTTCTTGGCCCCTGCATCAGGTTCGGGCCCGGCGATCCTAAGAGGGTACTTAGGATATCATTCGCCTCAGGCCGGAGATTTTATAAACGAAATTCTTGGTCTTTTAGATGAAGGTAAGACTATTATTCTAGATCTAGGCAACGCAACAGATCAGGTGCGACGATATTTTTCTGACATGCTTTCGAGTGCGGTCTTCGCGCACCAAGAGAGGAAATTCGTCAATAATAAACTTGGCAATCATTTCGTTCAGTTGTATTTCGAAGAAGCTCATAACCTCTTCCCACCAGATAACAAGGACCTAACGGGTGTTTATGCTCGCTTCGCGAAAGAGGGGGCAAAATTTCATGTGGGTATGGTCTATTCCACGCAGTCTCCGTCAACAATTAACAGGGAGCTCTTGGCTCAAACGGAAAATTTTTTTGTTGGGCACTTATCCAGCCAAGACGAGGCCAAGGCGCTTTCTAGAGTGCAGGTGGCTTTTGCAGGAATTGAGGAAGATGTTCTTCGTGCCAAGACACCTGGTTATATGAGGATGCTAACGATGTCCCACCGCTTCGTAGTGCCTGTGCAAGCCAAGAAATTCGAAGCATCAGTTCCTGACTCACATGTCGTTAGCATATAGGAAAAAGGATTATGCCTTACTCTCAAGGAACAAGACTTCCCGGCGAGTCCGCTTCAAAACTAGGACACCTTTCAGTAGTTCAAAGTGATTGGGTCCGTTCCCTTATTGACGAGTTCGAATCATCAAATAGAGCGACTACGGATTCTAGCGAAACTACTTGGCTGCTGTTCGATCCAACAGGCATTGAACCGCTGCGGAATGTCTGGGCAGTAGATGGTTCATTCGTCACAGTACAATCGGAGGAGAAACCACCTAAGGAATTGTCCTTCGTCAAAACGGCTTTGCTAACCGTTGATCGATCTAAATTAGACGCGATAGACAAAGAGCATCCACATCCATTACTCCTCCAAGACGTTTTGAGAGAGAGCGCAATCTTTCACGCAACTGTCTTCCCTTTGAAGAATATTAGGACACCGTTAGGAAGCACTTATAACGCTGTTCGTCATATCATTCGGGATTCGATGAAGGTCGATGAGGATGGTGCCTTTTACGAAACATTGAAGTGGATTGCTTACAGAAAATGGAGCAAGCAGCCCACTTCCTCACCAGCCTTTGAATGCCCTCACTGCCACTATAAGACTGAGGATGGCTTGCCGTTCAATGCTGATGAGAGTAAATGTAGGAGATGCTCTAAAACTGTGTTTTTAACTGATATGATTGGTTTTCATCTTGACATGGATGAGGAGAGCGCCCCTGAATCAGTAGCATCTGCCTACATGCTCATAATGGAGCATTTGATGATCTTTACGGCTGTACGGCTTCTATGGCATCACAGCGACAAACACGTGTTAAGTGATACGCTGTTTATTAAGGATGGTCCTTTAACACTTAGGAGTCAGTATTCCAAACTTGTACCAGCAATAAGGGCGTTTCTCCAGCATGCGAAGGATGTGGGAAGGCCCGTCTATATCATTGGTCAGGAGAAGAGTGGCGCTTTCTTTGACCATCTGGCTTCAATAGCTCGCTTCGCTCCTCCACATGCTAGAGATGAGAAAGCCGCCTACTCAGTTCTCTCGCATGATTACGTTCGCCGTGAAGTTTATCGTTCACCAGACTTATCGAACCCTTACGGAAGCCGTACTAACTGGGGCGAAAAGCTCTACCTGAAGATCGATCCGGGAACTTACATAGTACTCAATCTGCCTACTGGTGAGTACAAAGACGACGGAAGCTTTCCGTCTGCAAGCGATTTGATCGGGTTACAACGAATATTGGCGACACTTCCAAACTTGGTAAGTCATAAGTTTGAAGGCGCTCTTTTCCCGGTAGAGTTAGCTAACGGTATCGCTTCTATGTCAAGCTATCCGTCCGCGAAGATTTTACAGAGATTTGTAGAATCGAGTATAAGAAGGTGAGGAGTGAGCATTTGATATCTTTGCAGGTAACAAGACTACTCTATTATAGTCAGCCAAACTAGGGAATCGAAAGTAGTCAGATAACAGTATACGTTTCTAGCCTAGTCTTACTCACATTAACCACAGCGTTATTGAACTCTGCCACTACACCCACTCAATGTTAGCAGCGCGGCGTCTTAAAGCGGCTTTCAATCGCGTGCCAACGAATAACCGCAGTGCTTGAACCAGCTGCGACTCAGAGCCAGACGTGTAACAAAGCTGCCAAAAGCAAAACCGGCCGGTCAGTTAATAGATCAATATCACTTCACCGGATGAGAAAGTTACTTTGGATTTCCTCCAACTGCGTTAATGCTGCTCGCAAATCAACAATGATTTCCGCAATAATCGTTTCCACTTCGGGGAGATTCTCAAATCCCTTTAAGCTTTCACCCTCAATCCAAAAAAATCTAAATTGCCTTTGTCCCTTTTGGTTAGCTCATAATAAGCAAAGAGTAGCAACACTCTACTGCGTCACGATTCAGCTTGAGTATTATAGTTAATTTTTATTTGCACCTCTTTTGTGATTATTCTCAGCGTCTTTCGTTCACTTGCAATCACCGTTGGAATTCATAATACACTCCGCTCTATATTTTCAACGACTTTGATGTTTTTCTCAGGGACTTTGATATATTTTCAACGACTTTGGTTTTTAGTATTTAAGCTAAAGCTTGAGTTTGGCGATTGCTTCGACGTGATGCGTTTGCGGAAACATATCGAAGGCAGCGAGCGCTTCAAGCTGGTAGCCGCCCTTCAACAGTTCTTTGAGGTCGCGTGCGAGCGTTGCCGGGTCGCAGGAGACGTAGGTGATGCGCTGCGGGCGCAGGGTCAGCAAACCAGCGATAGCTTCAGCTTCAGCACCGGCGCGCGGAGGGTCGAGCAGTACGAAGTCTGCGGGCGCTAACTCCTGCGCGTGGCTGTCGAGATATTCGCCGACTCTGGCGCACTCAAACGTCGCGTTACTGAGTTGCGCATCCGAGAGGTTGCGGCGCGCGTAAGTAATTGCATCAGAATTGGCCTCGATGCCTGTCACGCGTATGAAGCGGCGCGCGAGCGGCAGGGTGAAGAGGCCGACACCGCAGTAGAGGTCAACGGCGTGTGTGCCCTGCGGCGCGTCGGAGATAGCTGCGGCGACGAGCGCGGGCAGCAATTCATGATTAATCTGAAAAAAGCCGTCGGCGCTGAAATGGTAGCGATGGCCCGCAATCGTGCGGCTCACCTCCGGCGTGCCTTCGTCGTTGATAGATGGAGCGAGCGATGCTCCTTCGTCGCCTGCAACGGCCTGAAATTCGACGACGTTTGCGGGCAACGCTGCGTTATGCATCTGTTCTCGCAAGCTTAGGAAAGTATCTTGCAACGAGGGGGCGAGGACGGGACAGGCTGCGACATCGCAGACGCGATGAGAGCTGCGCTCGAAATAACCGAGGCGGCGCGAGCGCCCGTCGTGCTGCCACTGCGCGCGTGAGCGGTAGTGCCATTCGAGCGGGGAAGGGGTCATTGGAATCTGTCGCGGGTCAAGCTCGATGTGCGCGATGCGGCGCAGGCAGTCACTGATAATCTCCTGCTTGGCCGCGAGTTGCGCTTCGTAGCTCAACTGCTGAAAGTCGCAGCCACCGCACCGCCCGAAGTAAGGGCAGGGTGGCTCGACGCGTGCGGGCGAAGGATTGATGATCTCGACAATCGAAGCGAACCGGACGCTCCCGCTCGCGCGTTCTATCCGCACACGAACTCTATCATCCGGCGCTGCCAACGAGACCAGCAGCGTTTGTCCTCCTGCGTGGGCCAACCCTACGCCGCCCGGCAGTATGCGCTCGATTGTGACTTCAATTTCCGGGCTGGCTGTTTCCTTGCGAGCCTCGCGATTCTCACTCCGTCTGCCGCCTTCGCTTCTGACACGCTTTCGCTTTTTCATTTCGTGCTGAAAGCCCTAACAAAAATCGCAACCTCGGCCAACAGCCCAGAGCTTAAAGATAAAAGAGGCTGAGACGCGGCAAATCGTATTCGTCGCGCAGGCGTTTGAGCAGCAGGTTATCAAACGTCTGCTCGTAAGTGCCGCGATCCATACGACTCCTGTAGGGCTGCAAAGAGGCTTCGGTGGCCGTGCGCGCCGCCGCCATCTCCTCGGCCTTAACGTTTGAGCACAACGCCTCGTTGAGCATCTTTTCCAGATTCGTCAGCGAGGTTTCAAGCTGTTCGGCCTGCGGGCGACGGGCCTCTGCGAAATCCTTTTCGAGTCTTTCCAGATGCGCGGCGGCGCGCGTCAGCGCCTCACACAGATTAGCCGGGCGAGACCTTTTTCTCTGCTCGCAGATTTGCCGTAGCTGCAAGCGCGCGTCATGCAGGTGCTTGATAATATCCGCGCGCGGGAAGGGAAGCCGCGCCTCATCGTCATCGTCAACGGCCCGGCGCTTCGCTTTGTCGCCGTTTGAGCTTTCTTTCGCGCCAACCTGCGATTCGAGCCATTCAGCGTATTGCGCCTCGACCTCTTCCTGACAATACAGCAGGGACTTGACGCTGCGCTTTCGCGGCTTCGCCTCGTAAGAATCAAACGAGCGCTCGATGCCGTTTAAAGCTATGTGCAGCGGAACGCCTTTCTCTTTCCAGCTTTCAATCAACGCCCAATCGAGCGGACTCAACAACACATGCTTGCCGCGACGGCGCACAAAGGTATCTTCAATCTCTGTGAAGTAATTAAAGTAGTTCACAACAGTTTTCAGTTTTCGGTTTTCAGTTTTCAGTAAAAGCATTCGGTTGATTTTGCTGAAAACTGAAAACCGATTACTGTTTACTTTTCTCGTACACCAGCCGCAAGCCTTCGAGCGTGAGCGTGTCGTCAACGACCTCAATCAATTCCGCGCCCGGCGCGATTAAAGATGCGAGGCCGCCCGTTGCGACGACGCGTGTCTCTGCGCCCAACTCTTCGCGCATACGGCGCAGGATGCCGTCAACCAATCCGGCGTAGCCGTAATACATGCCGGACTGAATCGCCGTGACGGTGGATGAGCCGATGACGCTGCGAGGGCGCTTGATCTCGACTCTGGGCAAACGGGCCGCGCGCTCGAACAGCGCTTCAAAGGAGATGTTGATGCCCGGCGTGATGACGCCGCCGAGATAACGCTTCTCCGCGTCAATCGCATTGAAGGTCGTCGCCGTCCCGAAATCAACGACGATGCACGGCGCTCCGTACTTATGCACGGCGGCGACCGCATCGACAATCCGGTCAGCGCCGACATCAGACGGCGGCTCGTAGAGAATCTCAAGCCCAGTGTCAATCGTATTGTCTATAAAGAGCGGCGTGTGATTGAAGTATTCTTCCGCCATCTTCTTCAAGGTGAAGTTGAGCGGCGGAACGACGGACGCGATAGCAACAGCCGTGATCGCCTTAAAGTCAATCTCAGCCAGAGCGAAGAGATTGCGCGCGTGTACTCCATACTCGTCTACTGTGCGCGCCCGCGCGGTCGTCAAGCGCCAGTGCTTGACCAATTCCGCGCCGCTGTAAACGCCGAGCGAAGTGTTGGTATTGCCGACATCGATGACTAATAACATAGCTTGAGCTTATCTTTTATCAGTCGAATGAATTATGAGCGGGCCTGAGCGCTAAGACATCTCCGGCGCGTATGATTTTCATTTCTCCCGCCTCAGTTTCTACACGTAAAGCGCCGTCTGGTTCAAGCCCGCGTGTTATGCCCTCTATGCTTTCGGCGTCGAGCGTGACGCGCACACGCTTATCGTGAGCGTAAGAGGAGCGCACAACCCACTCTTTAATTGTCTGCTCTGCACCGCCCGGCTCTTGCAGTGTTTGGTAGCGGCGCGAGATGGCTCGCGTCAGCGATTGCAGTAACTGTTCGATGTCAGGCACAAACCCTGTCAAGGTTTCGACGGCGGTGGCAGTCTCTCGCAACTCCGATGGCAAGGCGCTCTCTTTCAAATTGAGGCCGATGCCGACAATGCAGGCGCGGCCCACGCTGGTCTCAATCGCTTCGGCGAGAATGCCGCAAACTTTACGCCCCCCGGCCTCAATATCGTTCGGCCACTTGATGTCAACACTGAGCGCGCAGGCATCGGCGAGGGCGTCCGAGACGGCGAGGGCGGACATCAGCGTCAGCAGCGGCCAGTGATTCATGTCTAGGCGTGGGCGCAACACGATACTGAAGTAGAGACCTGCATCCGGCGGAGAAACCCAGATGCGCTGCTGCCGCCCGCGACCGCTGGTCTGCTCGCGCGCGACAACGCACAAGCCCTCAGCCGCGCCACTTGCCGCCTGCCGCGCAGCTTCCGTGTTGGTCGAAGGCAACGAGTCGAAGCGTAGAATGACGGGACGCAGAAGCATTGAAGCGGATGATGACAGGCGAAATAATTCGAGATAAAAAGAGAATTGCGCTGCTGCCAACGAGTGGCAACAGCGCAATCCTGTTAGCTCCTGGAAACCACCGAAGCGATTTCCGTGAACCCCGGCAACTGCTGCATGTACACGCGAGCGGCTGCCTAATTTGTATCCCGAAGCATGTCCGGCGGTCGGCTCATCTTCGGTCGGCACCAACTTGCTTTCGCAAATCCTGCGTTTCCGAAAAAACGCGTGCCGTTTGGTTTTTGTTGTGGTGGCTTTTCCTCCACCGCCGGTTACGTCTCCGGCAACGAGGCTCAACCGAAGTTGAGCGACTGTGCTACTACAAGGCGGATCAATTCCTCGTAGCGCGACCCGTTTTTATCCGGGCGCTTTCGGAAAGTCCCGAAGGACTTTCACCAGCAAGCCTTTCGGCTTCAACGTGGGGCGTCAATAGCAACTTCAGTCCGCCTGCCGTTGCCCTCAAATCGGCGCGTCACCGCACCATTTGCCGATCCCCTCGCTGGTCACGCCTCCCTTGAGAAGCGCGACAGGGAGAGGGTTATACGCTTATCCAAACGGGCTGTCAACACCTATTTTTACGAACCGTTGCCCGAAAGTATGCCTGTGGAAAATTCTGTGGAAATTATTGGATAGTGAAGTGAAACTTTGCTCCGAGATTGCTACACACAAGAGCGCTTTGCTGCCTTTGTGTGCAATCGAAAAAAAATTTAGAAGCACTCCACGCGCGCCACACTAAACAACATGAATAACAAAAAATAATTTTGTGCTGTGCACGTCTAACGCGCGTGGAGCGTCTCTTTTCTAAGCGTCTTTATCTTTCGCTCGCGATGAAAAGAGTTTGAAGAGTGTGATACGCTCTCGGCTTCGTCGGCAAGAAAGCGAACCTTGAAGATTTTCCAGACCGCAGCGGCAAGTCTCGAAAAAGATGAATGGAAGCGGCATTGACTGGTTTCCCGTCAAGCTCTCATTTATGGTGGCGAGCGCTGCGACGATTATCGCGCTCGTCGCGGGCGCAAGCCTCGCCTGGCTGCTGGCCCGCAGGCGTTTCTACGGTCGTGACCTGCTGGATGCGATTATCACGCTGCCGCTTGTTTTGCCGCCGACGGTTTTGGGCTACTACCTGCTCGTCCTGCTTGGCACACGTTCGGGTGTCGGCGGATTTCTTTACAACCGGTTCGGCATTCGCCTGACTTTTACTGTGACGGCTGCCGTGATTGCGGCGACGATTCACGCGCTGCCGCTGGTCACGAAAAGCCTGCGCGCCGTCTTCGAGAGCATTGACCCGGAACTAGAGGCCGCCGCGCGCACGCTCGGCCTGAACAACTGGCGCATCTTTTTTCGCGTCACGCTGCCGCTCTCGTCGCGCGGCGTGCTGGCGGCCACGGCGCTCGCCTTCGCACGCGCTCTCGGTGATTTCGGCATCACGATCATGATCGCCGGAAACATTCCCGGCAAGACGCAGACCGCCTCGGTCGCCATCTACGACGCCGTACAGGCCGGGCGCGATAACTATGCGCTGACGCTCGCCGTCATCGTCTCGGCCATCGCCGTCGCCATGCTCTACTTCATCAATCGCTTCAGCCGTCTACGTCTCTAACGCGACGGAAGAGATGAAAACAGTTTCGCGCAAAGGCGCAAAGAAGAGAAAAACCAAAGCTCGCAAAGAAGCAGTTCAACACTTTGCGAGCTTCTGTCTTTTAGTTCTTTGCGCCTCCAGCGTGAAATGTCTTCTTGTCCGATAAGCTAACCCTTGCGTTCTTTAGAGCACTCCGCGAAACTTCGTCGCCGCATATCCGGGGAAAACTCTGGCGATGTTCGGCGTGCCCAGATGTTTGACGGCCATCTCGCCGAAGACATCGCGGAAGTCCGTCGTCAGCGCGAGGTCGCGGCCTTCGTACAACTGGCTGCTCTTGAGGCCCGGCCAATCGCCGTAAATCTTCCCGCCGCGCACACTATTGCCGATGACGAACATGGCGTTGGCGTGGCCGTGGTCAGTTCCGCGATTGCCGTTCTCGCGCGCGGTGCGGCCAAACTCCGACATCGTCAAGATAACTACGTCGTCCATTCGCTGGCCCAAGTCTGTGACGAGCGCTGCGATACCAGCGCCGAACTCTTGCAGGCGGAGCGCGAGTTGGCCGCGAGCGCCGCCTTCGTTAACGTGTGTGTCCCAGCCGCCGGATTCCGTGAAGGCGACTTCGAGGCCCACATTCGCCTTGATGAGTTGTGCGATTTGTAGGAGCGACTGCCCGTACGCGCCGCGCGGATACTGCGCGCCGTTCTCCGGCTTATACTGCGCCGGGTTGACCTGCTTCAAAAAGTTGACTGCCTCGAAAGTCTCTCGGCCCGTGCCGCGCAGCACGTCGTCCACGCCTTGATTGTAGATAGACTCGAAGCCGCCCTGCACGCTTTGCGAAGACTGCCCTGCGCGAATCGAAAAGTCCGCGAGATTGGTAATGGCGAGAGCGCTCGCCTTGCCCTGCAACGTGCGCGGCATGCTCTTGGTCATCGAGACGGCGCGAAACGGTGAAGCCTGTGCCTGAGTGTTGCTCTGCAAATAGCGATTGAGCCAGCCGTCGGGCGTTGACTTCACATCGGGCGTGCCGGATTCCATGTAGTCCTGCGCGTCGAAGTGCGAACGCGTGTTGGCGGGCGAGCCGACGGCTTCGATAATCGCCAGGCGCTGTGCATCCCACAAAGGCTTAAAATTCTTGAGCGACGGGTGCAGACCGAAGAAGCCGTCGAGGTCTATCGCCGCTTCTGCGTTGCTGCCTTGCGGGCGGGCGACGGCGATTGAAGGGCGCAGCGCGTAATAATCCTTTTCGCCGTAGGGCACGACCATGTTGAGGCCGTCCACCGCCCCGCGCTGAAAAATAGTAATCAAAGTCTTGCGCCGCCCGCCCACGCGCGCACCTGCGGCCAGCGCCGCCCGCTGCAAGAATGACGGCGCAACGCCCATCACACCCAAACTCGCCAGAGCGATGCCGCCCGACTTAAGAAAGAATCTGCGATTGATACTCATTGCTTTAACTTTCTTTCAGTTTTCAGTTAAAAGAAAAAGCCATTGTCTTAGCTGAAAACTGAAAACCGAAAACCGAAAACTGATTACTGCCTTTGAAACTCCGGCGAGCCTAAGATGAGGCCGACGACTTTGACGACTTCCGGATGGCTGACGATGCTCAGGTCTGTTTGCGCCATTTGCCGCTGGCGGCGACGGCCTACGCCTCCGCGCTGTCCAGCATCCATAGCATTCATCTTATCAGCGCTCGTGCTCATCCCGACGTTGGATGAAGAAGGTGCTGTTAGGGCCGCGTCGAGTTGTTTGAGAAGAGTTTGTTTAGTCTGCGCTGATACGTCTCCCTGCACGATGATGCCGAGGAAGCGTTCCATGACGCGCGCTTTATCAATCGCGCTGCCGTTTGTCGCGTCAGGCAGGAAACGTTCGAGGTTAACGCGCGTGCCGGGGATACGATTGCTGGCGAGCGCGAGGCCGAAGTTGAGACGTTCGAGCAGCGCGCCGGTATTGACCCAGTTTTCCGCAACGTCCGGGTAGCCGGTCGGCGCTTGAAAGCCGTAGAGCGGCTCGCCCATACGCGCAATCCACTGATGAACAGCGGGCGCTCCAGTAGTCTCACCGCCGAGTGTGCGGATGGAGCTAACAACCAACTCGAACGGCGTCTTAATCTTCGCGCGATAGCTCGCTGGCGAGTTAAACTCCGGCGCGCTGAAGAGGGCGCGCAAGGTCTCGCGTATGTCGCCGCCGCTCTTGGTAAAGGCTGCGCTGGTGCGTTCGACGAGCGCGGGCGTCGGATTGTCCATGACGAAGCGGCGCGCGAGCTTGGTGGCGATAAACTTCGCTGTCGAAGGATGCCGCGCGAGAATCTCCAAGACCATCAATCCATCCCGAATGCCGCCGCCCGCCGGAATCTTGTGGCCGAGGACTGTCTTCTCGCCGTCGTCGTGCAGGCGCGGGTTAAAGAAGAACTGGCCTGCACGCTCGCTTGCGCCGTCGAGCGCGGCTGTCCTGAAGGCGCGCGGGTTTGAGATAGTCCAGCCCGTAAAGCAGCGCGCGACCTCCTGCACGTCCTTCTGCGTATAGCCGCCGTCAACGCCGAGCGTGTGCAACTCCATCAACTCGCGCGCGTAGTTTTCGTTGATGCCGCGCTTCATACGCTTTGGTTGAGCCTGCGGCTTCGGTGTCTCTTCCTGTTGGCCCATGTTCGCGTCCGGCGCGCGACGATTATTAGCGCGGCGTCGGAACATACGATCAAAAAGCCACATGTCTCGTTTGAGGCCGCGCTCGATGCCGCCCGTGCGGTTGTTGCCGGAAGCGTTCGGGCTGACGCTCTGAAAATTGTCTAAGTAAAAGAGCATCGCCGGACTCTGCGCGGTCGCTACCAAAAGGTCTTGGAACTTGCCTAAGGTGTTCGGGCGAATCGTGTCGCGGTCGTAAGCGACGAGCAGCCACCTGTCTGCGCCCTTGCCCATGAAGACGTTGAAGTGGTTGGCCCAGAAATCAACGAGGACTTCCTGCAACTGCCGCTCGCTGTAGACGGCGCGCAAAATACGCGAGGCTTGCAACTCCGCTATGAGCCGTTGCGGTTGTTGCAGATTATTCTTGAGGTAGTAATCACGCACGGCGCGACGATAAGCTTTATTGTTCTTTCCGTTCTCAGCGTTATTCTTCTCACCCGCCGCGTCTTTTCCCGCCGCCGTCTCTTCGTCGGTCATCGTCATCGCTTTACCATCAACAGGCGCTTTGCCGTCGCCAGCTTTCAACGCATCATCCGCATCGTTTGCGGCGTTGCCTTGCTTGCGCGCATCCCTCGCGGCTGCCAACTCCGGCGGCAACTCTCCGCGCCGTTCCATCCTTCGCAGCAGCGCACCCGGCGGCGGATACCGTGCGAAGATTTCCGTCGTCGTCATCTTCAAAGCGGGCAGGTGCGACACCTTCGCTTCCGCCAGCGCGTCCGCGATGCTTTCGGGATGAAGCTGCTGCCTGATGTAATTATCAAGGCCCATCGCCCGCACGCGCTCGACATCGCCCGGACGCGCACCGAAGCCGAGCCTATTGAGCACATGCAGGATGCGCTGCTCCTCGCTCAAGCGTGTGGCCTGCACAGACTGTTGCCGCTGCGCGTTTGCGCTCAACGCGAACATCTGCGCGACGAGCGTTAAGATAGAAACAAGCGCCACGACGCGACGAGCGCCGCCCGCAGACAATTTGCCCGAACTCTTGATAAAAATATTCATCTCAACACCGTTTGATAATGAGCCGCCAGCGGCCCGCATTCATGAGGCTTTGAACAGCATCTCTGTCGTCAACAGCTTAGACGTGCGGCGGAGGGGAAAAGTTGATTTTTTAGACTAAATTGAGCATGGGATAAGGGTTGCGGGCGTGCTGACTGTCCGCCCAACGCATGCGGCAGCCGACTTTACACGCGCCGCCGTCAATTACCCACGCGCCGCGAACGGTTTTGCACGCGCCGCGAACGGTTTTTCCCGTACCGCCGTCGATTTTGCACGTGCCGCACCCGGTTTTACGCGTGCCGCCGTCAACTTTACGCGTGTCGCAGTCAACTTTTCACGTGCCGCCGTCAACTTTTCCCATGTCGCCATAGACTTTTCACGTGTCGCCGTAGACTTTTCGCATGTCGCGGTCAACTTTTCGCGTGTCGCCGTCCGCTGTGCAGATGTCGCCGTCGGTTGTAAACGTGCGTTTGCGCGTGTTTTTGTTGAAGTTATGGCTGGAAGAGGCAGAGCGCAGGGTTGGCGGCGTGCGTTCGTGAGGTTTTGCGATGACGGGTGTGCTATTTCAGGTCACTTCGCCTGTCTTTCGCCCGCCGCGATGGCCTGCGCGGTCGTCAGCCCTTTATTGCACGGGGCGGGGGAAGCCTGCGGGGCTGCGGCGGCCCTGTTTGTCCACGGCGCGGACGCCGAAGAAGTAGTTGTCCTTGGACATTCCCTTCATGGTGTAAGTCGTCACGCTTCCAACCATACGTGCGTGCGTCCAGATGGGGGATGTTGTCTCGCGCCAGACGATTTCATAGCCCGCGAGGTCTGGCTCTGTGTTCGCGGCCCACTTCAAATCCGTGTCGTTGGTCAAACGGCTGGTCACGATGCCGACTTGCTTCGGCACGGCGGGAGCGAGAGCGAGGCTGGCGAGAGATGCAGCGTTGATGCGCGCGACCTGCGCTATGTAATTGAAGTCGACGAACTGTGGCAGGTCGCCGTACTGCACGCCACCCTCTGTGCGTACGTTCTGGTGTTGATGACGATAGTCTTCGTTCGGTTCTGTGAAGCGCACGGCAGGGAAGCCGCGCTCCAAAAACGGAATATGGTCGCCGCCTCGCAGGTAACGGTCACGACGGTAAACCATCATCACCTTCATGCGTGGAACATAAGCTTCGCCAGCCTCTTTGATAAAGCGCGCGAGCTGGCGTGAAGCGGAATCGTTCTCGCCTCCAACCCCTCGGCGTACCCTCGCCTCAGCCTCAATCTCATTCGATGGCACGCCTTCGGAAAAGACGCGCACCGTCGAAGCATCGCGTACGCCGTTGCCGCCCACGGAGTTGCCAACGATGTCATTTGTGAACATCGCTTCGATGTCCAACTTCTTCTGCCGTGCCTGCTCAGCGAAGTAGGTCGAACCCAATAAGCCCTGCTCCTCGCCCGCTACCGCCATGAAGATAACCGTCGCGTCAAATTCGTACCTGGACATCACGCGGGCCATCTCTAAGACAGCCGCGACGCCGGACGCATCGTCGTTTGCCCCCGGCGCATCGCACACGGCATCCGTCGGACTCGTACACATCGAATCATAGTGGCCGCTGACGACGTAGAGGCGATTCGCGGAAGCGTTCTGAGTGCCGCGCAGAGTGGCTACGACGTTCGTGATGGTCGTCGGCTGCGGGACGCGTCCCCTCGGCGGCGGCTGCGCTTCCTGTAAGTAAGACTGCTTCTCAACCGTCATGCGTCCGCCAGACTGCTCTGCGATGCGTTGAAACTCCGCATACAGCCAATCGCGCGCCGCGCCAATCCCGCGCGTCGGATTATCCTGCGCCGACAGAGTATTGCGCGTGCCAAAAGAGACGAGCGTGCGCACCGTGCGCTCTATCTTGCGCGCATCAATCTCTCGCACAATCCGCGCAATCAACGCATCCCGCCCAACCCTCGACGAAGACGCCCCCGCACCCGCTCTACTTCGCCGCCCTCCGACACGCTCCTGCCCGTCCGCCATCGACACCACTGCGCTCAACACAAATACCGCCCCCAACGCAAATCTTGCAGCACACACGCAGACCTCACGGAGCTTCCTCATCGTCGCGCACCCCTTATCAATCGTCGGATGTAATGCTTGAAAGCAGAATACAGGAGTCAGAATCCAGAAGCCAGAAGAACAGAAAATCAGAAGAACGGCTTGCAGCCGATTATTCTGATTTTCTGTTCTTCTGGCTCCTGATTCCTGCTCTTTAGTAGATTCTGTACGCTCGCTTTTTCCAGACGAGGATGACGGTGCCGCCGAGTTGGTCTGCGATTGATGCGATGCCGGGTTCGTCTGCGACGAGCGCGCGGTATTGTTCCGAGCCGCGCGCGACGTTGATGGTTGAGCGTGATGAATGATAAGCCGTGTCAACCCACGCGCCGCCCTGCCGCCGAAACTGTCGCCCGCCAGCGCTGCGAGTCTCCGCAGTCCCGTCATCCTTATAGGCTCGTCCCGCGGCTTCCGTGCTCGCTTGCCTGTCGGCAGACCTGCTCCTGCGCGCTGCCGGCCCTTCGCGCCTGCCGTTCTCCGCCTCGCGCTTCTTGTCATTCTGCGCACGGCTCTCAACTCCGTCAGTGGCGTAATTATTATTTTGCGTGCTGCGCGCAGGCGTCGCAGTCTTATTTCTTCCGAGACCGCCGACAGACCTCTGCGTTATCTCTTCCGTGGTAGTCACCTCAGCTTCTGCGGGAGCTTTGGCTGCCGGTGCAGTAGTGGTGACGGGCGGTGAAGGCGGCTGCGTCTTCGCCATCTCCACAGCTTCATCACGCTCGCTGCTGTCAGCCGTCGTATTTCCAATCACGCCGCCGGAAGCAGGCTGCTGCGGTTCGGCAGGCTTCGGCTCATTTTGCGGCATGGGCCTGTACTGGTCTGCCTCGCCGCCTTTCGGCTGCGCCGTTGGAGACGCGGCAGGGTTGACCTGGGGCGAATTATTAACAACTGCGCCGGAGTTCGCATTCTGTGAAGTTTCTCCGACGGGCGCGTCGGCTGTGCCTGTTGACGGCGTGTGAGCCTGTCGCTCTTCCCGCGCTATTTGTGACGTGGCAGAGGTGTTTTGCGACTGCTCATTCTGTGCAACGAGGTCAGTGTTGCGCCGCCCGCGCATCGCAACAAGGGCGACGACAATCACCGCCGTCAACGCGAGAGCCGGAACACCGTAACGCAGCATCGGCGGCGCAAAGAGCGCAGCCAGCCACTCGCGCCATGAACGCGAAGGAGCGACCGTTTCCTTCGCGTGATCTGTGTTTGAGACAGGCGGCACGTTTGCCGCCAGCGTGAGCTTAGTCACCAATTGACGACACTCGTCGCAATCGGCGAGGTGCGACGCATAGCGCAAGCGCGTGGCATCGGACAAAGCTCCTTCAGCGTAAGCGTTCATCTCGTCTGCATCCAGATGCAGGCCGCCAGCGCCCGGCAGAGCCGCGCTTTCATCCTCGCCTGCCCGGCGCGCGTGCTCTTCAATTGCAGGCGCAGCCGTGGCTTTGCGCCGCGCTTGACGACGCAGCAGACG
The DNA here is from genome assembly GCA_036387475.1 of Pyrinomonadaceae bacterium. GTDB lineage: Bacteria > Acidobacteriota > Blastocatellia > Pyrinomonadales > Pyrinomonadaceae > DASVTR01. Next base: position 47,533 of record DASVTR010000026.1, read on the forward strand.
GTCTATTTCTGTGTCCGATTCAAACTTCATTTGATTAAAACGTCCGGCATACTTGCTGCCCCATGTGACCAGCTTAAGAACGAAAGAACACCCTTTTGCTTGCGGTCTCTACGCCATCCTTCCTCAAACTATTCGCCGTGCGAAGAATGCTTCTCACCGGCGACGGTTTCCGTCGTCAACATTAATTCCAAATCGGAGTCCAGATGCGCGGCGGCTTCTGAGAGCGAACGCGTTGTCTCACTTTGCGTCCAGCCGTGCTCTTTAATGAGAATCGCTTCGACGCGCCGCCGCACCTCCGCGTGCACACGCGTTAAGCGGCGGCTGGCGGTCGCTTCGTGAACGCCGAGCACCGCTCCCGCTTCGCGCAGACGCAGGCCGTCGAAATAGTAGAGCTTGACGAGCAAGCGGTCTTCCGCCTCCAACTCGCCGAGAGCCAACGCCAGCGCCGCTTCGACATCTCGCGCCGCGCGATTTTCCGAGAGCGCGTGTTCGGGATCGGGCGCGCTTGAAGTGGCGCTGAATGATACGTCGCCCGCGTGCGAGTCGCGCGCGAGACGATCAAAGTCCGCGTCCTCTTCTGTCTGCACAAGTCGTGCGCTCTTGCGGTGCTGGTCAATCGCAAGTTGTCCGACGACGGCGCGCAGCCAGCCGCCCAAGCTTCCGCGCCCGGAATAATAAGCGATCTTACCGGCGGGCCTGCCGTCCTCACGCACGCGCAAACCGTGCAACTCGGCCCAGATGGATTGGGCCAAGTCTTCGGCGGCATCCTCATTGGGCGCAGCAGAGCGCGCAGCCGAACGCACAGTCGCACCGTATCGCTCGACCAAGTCGCTCCAGGCCGTCTGGTCACCGCGTTCGCACGCCACAATCAAGCACAAATCATCGGCGTGCAGCGCGTCAAGAAATTCGTTGACGGCTGCCTCCGAAGCCTCAGGCTCAGCCGAGAGCAGGTACTTCTCAAGCGCTGCGCGGGCGCGCGGCAGCAGCGCTTCAAGTGTCAGCGCACGCGCATCCGATGCACGCGCCAGTAAACGAGCCGTGCCTGCGGCGATCAGCTTTTCCGTTTGTTCGTTTCTCTGGGTCACGGGGGCGTACCGAGTCTTCGCGTGCTGGATGAATCCTATGCTATCACGAACCGGCCTTTTTCCGGCTGATCTTAAAGTACAGGGAAGAGAATTGAGCGCGCTGGCGCGCACGTGCTTTCTCAACGCTTTAAGCGCGGCGACCGGCAAACTCAAAGCGCAGGGCCGCAACTCCCCTTAGATGTTGAAGTATGGGTGCAGGATGATGTAGGATGCACGAAATTATACGCATCTGCACGCAATCGTCCGTATTCTGAGTTAACGATTAAGACCCGTTCGATGAGGTCTTTCAAAAATGACAACCCGTTCCCCGTTCATCGCATCTTATTCAGGCTCTTCATTTAGGGGGCTTGATATTCTTGGGAGGGATCGCTCAATGAATCGCAAACATTTTTTCTTTTCTCTGGCGGCTGTCGCTCTGCTGCTCTTGAGCACTGTGTTGGCCTCGGCACAGACCGGGCAACTGCGCGGTCAGGTGATGATGGTTGGAGCTGATGGTAAGGAAGTCCCTGTGGCTGGCGCGCAAGTTGACGTTTACCGCACGGACGTGTCCGCGAAATACAATACCAAGACGGATAAGAAAGGCAACTTCGTGTTTGCCGGGCTGCCCTACGTCGGCGAATACGTCATTGCCGCCAGCGGCGCGGATGCGCGGCCCGATACTCTTTCAGGCGTCAAGGTCGGGCGCGAGGGCGAATACAAGTTGATTCTACGTCCGGGGGACGGCAGGCGTCTGACCGAAGACGAAGTGAGAGGAATGGCAAAGAGCGCCCCGGCAACTTCCGGTGGCGGTGGCGGCAAACCGGCGGGCGAAAGTGCAGAAGACCGCAAAAAGCGTGAGGAATTGGAAGCCAAGAACGCCGAAATAGCTGCTGCCAACGCCAAGAACCAGAAGATTAACGAGGTTATCAGCCGTACGTTCAAGATGGGCAATGATGCTCTCAATCTTGGTAGCGAAGCCTCGAAGGTAAAGAGAAGTGAAGAAGCCATTGCCCAGTACAGCACGGCTATTACTCATTATAGCGAGGGTATCTCGGCTGACCCGGAACAGCCCGCTCTCCTGACGAACAGATCAATTGCCTACAGGGCACGCGGCGTTGAGCGGTTCAACACGGCGGTTCAATCCAAAGACGACGCGGTTAAAAATTCCAGCATGGAAGGGGCCAAAAAAGATTTCAAGGACGCGGTTGATTCTGCCGAACAGGCCGTGAAGCTGCTCAAAGCCCAAACCGCTCCGACCGAGCAGGCTGCGCTCAATGGCTACAATGCAAATAAGCTGGCGGCTTTAGCCGCGCGTGCCGAAGCGATGCGCCTCTTCGTCTCCAAGACTGACCAATCGCAGGCGGACGCCGGAATCGCCGCCTATGAAGAGTACATTGCAGCCGAAACCAATGCCGAGAAAAAATCCAAGGCGCAGTTGGACGAGGCCAAAATGCTGTTCGAGGCGAACGTCTTCGACAAGGCTGTGACCGAATACCAGAAGATTCTGACCACTAATCCAGACAACGTTGATGCGCTCGTCTACGCCGGACTCTCGCTCATCAACATAGGCTACTCGACCAACAACAAGGCCAAATTCCAGGAGGGAGCAAATTACCTGCAACAATTTGTGGATAAAGCTCCTGAGGGGCATTCTCTGAAGGCTGACGCGAAGGCCGTGCTGGAAAACATCAAAGCCCAGCAAAATATCAAGCCGGAGAAGCCCGCCAGAGGTCGCCGGGGCTAATTCTTCAAATCCCGTAACTCCTTAACTAACAAGGGCCGTGCTCTTTGAGATGTCATCTCAGGAGCGCGGCCTTTGCGCGTCAATCTGACCGGTTAAATTATCATCTTGACACCCGCTTGGGTTAAACGATAATATGCCAAGTGCAACGATGCTAAACATCGTTTGCCTTGCGCGGTGCGTGTCTCTTTTTTACGCCAATCACTCTTGGGTCATCCGCCGTCAACACCCCTTCCTTTTGAAATGTTTCACAGCTAAATGGGACTTCAGAAACGATGTCAGCCAAATTAGGCGAAATTCTCGTCCGTGAAAACCTACTGACTCCTCAGCAATTGCGCGAAGCCCTCGATTACCAGCGCGAGCATGGCGGTCGTCTCGGCTTCAACCTCGTCAAGCTAGGATTAGTCTCCGACGACACGATTACGACCGTGCTCTCAAGGCAATACGGCGTCCCGTCCGTCAATCTTGAGTTGTTCGATATTGACGATTCTGTCATTCGCCTGATTCCGCAGGAGGTGGCGCAGAAGTATTTTGTCTTGCCGCTCTCGCGCGTCGGGGCGACTTTGACGCTGGCGATGGTTGACCCGACCAACGTCTTCGCGATGGACGACATAAAGTTTATGACGGGCCTGAATATCGAACCCGTAGTCGTCTCGGAAGCGAGCGTGCAGGAAGCCATCACAAAGTATTACCAGATTTCGCGCGAGATTGAACTAGCAGCGGAGGCAGAGGTTGTCGTCGAAGGGATGAACGGCAACGGTAAAGGCTACAACGGCAATGGCAACGGACACAACAGCATCACGAACGCCGACCTTGCTTCGCTGGGCGCGTTTGATTTCAACCCTTCTGACGATGCCGCAGATAATCTTGAGGTCATAGAGGATAACGAGGAGATAGACCTTTCCAGCCTGGCGCGCATGAGCGAAGATGCGCCCGTCGTGCGTCTCGTCAACGTGTTGATGGTTGACGCGCTTCGTCGCGGCGCTTCGGACATACACATCGAGCCTTACGAAAAAGAACTGCGCATTCGCTTCCGCATTGACGGCGTGCTCTACGACGTGATGCACCCGCCTTTGAAGATGAGAGACGCACTCATCTCGCGCCTCAAGATCATGTCCAAGCTGGACATTTCTGAAAAGCGTCTGCCGCAGGACGGTCGCATCAAGATCAAGGTCAAAGTCGAAGCACGCTCGCGCGAATTGGACTTCCGCGTCTCCACCCTGCCTACTCTCTTCGGCGAAAAGGTCGTGCTCCGCCTGCTCGACAAAGAAAACCTGATGCTTGACATGACGAAGCTCGGCTTTGAGCCGGAATCACTCGTCAAGTTTCAGCGCAACATCTCGCGACCCTATGGCATGGTGCTCGTCACCGGGCCAACCGGCTCAGGTAAGACCAACACGCTCTACTCCGCGCTGCAATCTTTGAACACGACCCAGACCAACATCATGACGGCTGAAGACCCGGTTGAGTTTAACCTCGCGGGCATCAATCAGGTGCAGATGAAGGAGCAGATCGGGTTGAACTTTGCTGCCGCCCTGCGCTCCTTCCTGCGTCAGGACCCGAACATCATCCTCGTCGGCGAAGTCCGCGACTTCGAGACCGCCGAAATCGCCATCAAGGCCGCGCTCACGGGCCACCTGGTCCTCTCAACGCTGCACACCAACGACGCGCCTTCCACCATCTCGCGTCTGATGAACATGGGTATAGAGCCTTTTCTGGTTGCCACTTCCGTCAACCTGATTCAGGCGCAGCGACTCATCCGCCGCGTTTGTAAAGACTGTAAGACGGAACATCAGATGCCGCCCGAAGCCTTAATCGAAGTCGGCTTCACCAAAGAAGAATCGCAACAGATGAAGACCTATAAGGGTAAGGGCTGCCAGACCTGCAATAACACCGGCTACAAGGGCCGCGTCGGGCTTTACGAAGTGATGGAAGTGACAGACGAGATACGCGAGTTAATTCTCATCGGCGCATCGGCCTTGGAGTTGCGCAAGAAGGCCATCGACGACGGGATGATTACGCTGCGCGAATCCGGTCTGCACAAGATACGAAACGGAATTACCACCATCGAAGAAGTCGTGCGGGAAACGGTGGCCTGAGGGAGCAAGAAAAAATTATGCGTCGCGTTGCCGCTTTAGTGCTGGCCGTCATGTTCTCAATCTCGATTGTGCTGCCGCTGGTTGATTCTTCGGCGCACCGCAGTGGTCGTTCTTCGATCAGCCGCCGTCATCGCAAAGCTCGGCACTCGCGCGCGTGGTGGCGACGCTATCGCGCGCGCCTAAAGCGCCAGCGTGAAGCGCTCGCGCGCCGCCGCGAAGCCCTCTCACGCCGTCGCGCTCTGGCCGCGCAACAGCACAACAACAATAACTTGCCCGCTGCCGACATAGAGCGTCCGGTACAGATAAACGCGGCGCTGCCGGTTGGCAGCCGCGCCAACGATTCGCGTAGCTCTACCGACGCGCGTCACTCTTCAAACATACTGTTACAGCCAGCGCTCAAGAGCACGACGCCCGTCGTCATTAATGGTCAGACGCAGTTTCGTCTCTTCGCACAGAACGGCCAAGCCGTGGGCCAGGCATCGCTCGCGCCCGTTACGAACGCAAGCCCGAATAGCGTGAGCGCGATGAATGCCAGAACGCAGCGTCGCCAACTCGCGGGCGTGCCGTTCGCAGATTTGCGTCGGCAGGTCATCGAAAAAATGATTGCGGGCAACGGTTGGGTCGTCAACGATATGGAGCGCGAGATCAACGGTCGCCGCGTCTTCATCGTGATTGCGCAAACCGCCGCCTCCGATGATGGCCGGACGAAAGCAGAAACGTGGAACTTTTATTTCACGGAGATTGATGGACGCATTTATAGCCTGACGGCCCACTCGCCGCTCGATTCCGTTGAGCAGATGGCTGCCGAATCTGAAAAGGTGATCGCCACCCTGCCGACGAGCAATCGCTCGGTGCTCGCAACCGGAGCCAACCGCTAAACACAATTGCTCTTAAACGCATCACGCCACCGCCCCTTCTGAGACGGCACGCTAGCAACCTGTATAACCCCCCGCGTTAAAGACTCACAGGAGAGAGAAAAATCCTATGATGGTGAACGAATCTGCACCACAGATAACCTTGAGCGAGTTGTTAAAGAAGCTCGCGGAGTTGGGAGGCTCAGACCTTCACATCACGACCAACACGCCGCCGCAGGTGCGCGTTGACGGCCACTTGCGCCAGCTCGAAGGCTACAAACCGCTGACCTCCGCCGACACCAAGCAACTCGCCTACTCCGTCTTGACAGACGCGCAGAAGCACCGCTTTGAAGAGAATCTGGAACTTGACTTCTCCTTCGGCGTCAAGGGACTCTCGCGCTTTCGCGCTAACATCTTCAACCAGCGCGGCGCGGTCGGCGCAGTCTTTCGCGCCATTCCTTACGAGATTAAGCCGTTTGAAGCGCTGGGCCTGCCGCCCGTCGTCAAGCAGTTGTGCGACAAGCCGCGCGGACTGATTCTCGTCACAGGCCCGACTGGTTCTGGTAAGTCAACAACGCTCGCCGCGATGATTGACAAGATCAACAACGATCGCCACGAGCACATTCTGACCATCGAAGACCCGATAGAGTTTCTGCACAATCACAAGAGCTGCCTCGTCAACCAGCGCGAGGTCAACGCAGACACGCGCGGCTTTGCAGAAGCCCTGCGTACCGCGCTCAGACAAGACCCGGACGTAGTGCTCGTCGGCGAAATGCGCGACCTTGAGACAATCGAATCCGCCCTGCGCATAGCGGAGACGGGCCACCTGACCTTCGCCACGCTCCACACCAACTCTGCGGCCTCGACCATCAACCGCATCATCGATGTTTTCCCATCGGAACAGCAGTCGCAGATCAGAGCGCAACTGTCGCTCGTGCTCGAAGGCATTTTGTGTCAGGCGCTACTGCCGCGCGCAGATGGCGTCGGGCGCGCGATGGCGCTCGAAATCCTCGTCCCCAATTCGGCCATACGCAACCTGATTCGTGAAGACAAGGTGCATCAGATTTACTCCATGATGCAGACGGGCCAGGACAAGTACGGGATGCAAACCTTCAATCAGGCTCTCGCCTCGCTCTATCACAAGCGACAGATTTCACTCGACATAGCGATGCAGCGTTCGTCGAATCAAGACGAATTGCGAGAGTTGATTGAACGCGGGTCTGGACTCAACACGGGCAACGGTAATGGCGGTAATGCGATGAGACCGGGCACGCACCCCAGCCCCTACGCGCAGGGACGGCCCATCGGCACGCGTCCGCCAGTGCGTTAAAGATGAAAGACAAAAGATGAAAGACAGCAATGCTTTCATCCCTTCTCTTAAAACGAAAGAGCTATTCAAACAATCGGCAATCTAGAGACGCATGCCATTGTTTAGCAAGATGAGATACCTTAGACATCTGACATCACTGGGATTCGCGCTGGTGCTTCTTTTGTGCGCGTTTGTCGTTTCGACTCCTGCACAGGATTTGGGACGACGTTCCGCTCGGTCTTTGACGAGCGAAGATTTGCTTGACCGCCGCGCAGCTTATGTTCCAACGGCGACGGGGACGGGTATTGCTCCCTCTTCCCCTTCGGCGAGCGCGGCGGTCAGTGCTTTTTATCGTGACCCGTCAGGTGCTTTCGTTCTCAACTTTCCGAATCGTAGCTGGCGCGTTAACAGTAAAGGCGCGCACGGAGGTCGCCTCGATAATGCCCGCTCGTTTCGCAAAATTGAGGAAGAAGGCTTCGCTTCTGCCACCGCCAACGTCTACGTGATTGAAGCGGGCGGCTCAACTGCTCTAACCGAAGTCGTGCGTCTTAGTCCCGAACAGCAACAGAAATTTGCAGGAGCGCTGGCCGCTCGTTTTTTAAGCAGCAATAGCTCGCTCGTCTCCGTCGAACAAATTTTCAATGGCGGGGGCTTGCGCATCATCGCCGATCAAATCATCGCACGCCGCACGACGGTGCGTGCCGTCATCAACGTCTTCGAGCGGCGAGGCCGCCTCTACGTCGTCGTGTGCAGCTCGCCCTCAGAGAGTTTCGAAGATAACTGGCGCGAGTTTAACGACATCACAGCCTCTCTGGCATCGTCAGTCATGCGCTCTTAAAACGGAGCGTCCACCAGCCCAACAGGAGTTTCCAAAGTCATGCCCACTTACGTCTTCAAAGGCCGCAATCGTCTCAACGAGATCGTCGTCGGAGAGCGCGTCGCCGATAACCGCGAAGCCCTGCGCCAAATCCTGCGGCGCGAGCAGGTGACGCTCACCTCCGTCAAAGAGAAAGGACGCGAGGTCGGCATCCCCAAAATCGGCGGCAAGAAGGTGAAGGCCAAAGAGCTTTCGATTTTCACGCGCCAGTTTTCCGTGATGATTGATGCGGGCCTGCCGCTTGTGCAGTGTCTGGACATCCTGGCACAGCAGCAGGAGAACAAATACTTCCAGCAGATTCTCGTGCAGGTGCGACAGGACGTGGAAGAAGGCTCAACGCTGGCGGCGGCGATGGCACGCCATCCGAAGGTCTTCGATCAGCTTTACTCCAACATGGTCGAAGCGGGCGAGACCGGCGGTATTCTTGACCTTATTCTCCAACGCCTCTCAACCTTCATCGAAAAGATTGTCAAACTCAAACGCGACGTTATCTCGGCGCTCATTTATCCGTCGGCAGTCATCCTCATGGCTATCGCTGCCATCGCCGTCATTATGATCGTCGTCATTCCGCAGTTTCAAAACATCTTCCTCGGCCTGCTTGGGCCGGGCGAACAACTGCCGCTCCCCACCCGCATCGTCGTCGGCATCAGCGACTTTTTAGCCGGATGGGGCGGCCTCGTCATCCTCGGCGCCATTATCGGAACGGTCGTCGCGCTGCGCTTCTACTACAAGACACCGGGCGGGCGTAAGAATCTCGACGCCCTGATGCTCAAGCTTCCGGTCTTCGGCGGCATTCTGCGCAAGATCGCCGTCGCGCGCTTCTCCCGCACCCTCTCAACGCTGCTCTCCTCAGGTGTACCCATTCTGCAATCGCTCGACATCACGGCACGCACCGCCGGTAACGTCATCATTGAAGAAGCGATCATGAAAGTGCGCGCCGGTGTGGAGCGCGGCGAGAGCTTTGTCGATCCCCTGAAGGCCACCGAAGTCTTTCCACACATGGTCGGGCAGATGATCGGCATTGGCGAACAAACCGGCTCACTCGACGCCATGCTCGGCAAGATCGCAGACTTCTACGAGCAGGAAGTCGACTCCGCCATCGCCAATCTCTTAACGCTCATCGAGCCTATTCTGATCGGCTTCCTCGGCGTCACCATCGGCTCCATCGTCATCGCCATGTACCTTCCACTCTTCACCCTGATCGGCAAACTCTCGCAAGGCCACTGACCCCCTGAGTCGGATTCGAAAACTACCATTTGTCGGATTCGTATCTTGCCGTTTATCGGATTCATATCTTGCCGGTGTCCATAAAACTCTTCAACCAAGAGGTTTATGGACACCGGCAAGTTCGCATGTAAGTAACTTATACGCTGCTTATTAGATGTTCCTCTATTTTGTTTAAGAATACTTAGGCAGTAAAGTAGCCTATATGGACCAATACCCATAAACCCTATGATATCTAACAATGTCGTATTAAGTGCTTATATAGCTTACTTTAACTTCAATGGTTCTCATTCTTATTCCAGTACGTAGTAATAATAACTCGCCCCATGATATCTGTATTAGAACAAAGCTCGTTATGTCTCATATGTACAATCGCTTGAGATAGCCCAAAGTTGGATCTGTACTTTAGGTTTAACTTAAAAGCAGAATTTGGCGAATAGCTATTAACCGTATCAGTTTAAATGAAATTCAGAGCTTAAACCGGACTATGTGCTGAGCGATGCTTTTCGTTGAGAGCGACAACTGCGAATGCAAGTACGCCGTCATGCCTATACGAATCTGAGAGATTAATGAGGGTTTGAGTTGTGTCTGATTCTGTAGAATAAAGTACCGTACTCGTAAAAATAAGTGGCGTACTGAAGAAGAAGGGGAGAGATATGTATTGTTTTCGTCCCTCCTGTCTTCGGGAAAAAAAGAAGGCCCGATGCCTGTGACATCGGGCCTTTGCCGGGCTAAACAGAACAGTCAGAACTTCACCCAACGGCAGATTCAGATACGTCCGCAATCAGCTTTTCATCGGGAAGCGAAACTTCAAAGTAAGCGCTCTCCCCGACACCTATGGTGAATCTGTTTACATCAAACTGGAGAGGACGAACGTACCAGCACTGAGCTACCTTCACTGCCACACTCATAGCAGCACAAGCGACCGCCTGGAGCTTAGATCCCGTTAAAGCGAGTTCAAAGTTAAAGCCACCGTTCACATACCACGTTTGGTAATGCTTCGCTAGAAAGTCCAGAACTCCGGGCAGATCATGCGAATTTATCGGCGTCAGGTTTGTGTTTGCATAGTTGTTTACGGCCACATCGGCGGCGATCCGCGCAAGCTGGCTACGCGGAGATTCCCCGTTCGGTGCCAGGATTTCGATGCGATCAAAGTCACGCTCGTCCAATAGTGTTAGCAACCGCTCATGTTTGGCAGAAGAGAAAGCGCAGAGAATACGCCTTCTGGATTCGTCCGCATCGGATACGAGTTGCTTTTCACAGTCATAGCGCCCTTTTTCACCGGTAAGAATTTTGCGCAACTCTATCAACAGACTGTAGTGATCCAGATTGCGTTCCGCTTCGATAACTTTCTGAATGTCTTCGTCGCGCGGATAATAGATCTGTGCCCTCGTATCACATATCCAGACTTTATCTGCCTGCTTGAGTGCACTCCTTACGGACTGGAACATTGCTGGTTTCGCCAATCCTGTAATATCTACGAATACGTTTCCTTGAACTTCCAGTCCTTCCTTACCTATATCATTATACGGAACGATCTGAGCGTTCTGGGTCGAGCGACTGACAAGTTCCTTTATTTCATCACCGTAACCAGACTCATCATAATTAACGAGTAAGGCAGATGCTGGCTTTATGAAGCTCAGAAGACGCTTTGCCGATTCCAACGTCCGATCTTCAAACCCGAGTCCCAATACGACCGTGTCTATGTTGAGATTCTTCAGTTCTTCTCGATCTAAAATTCTGACTTGCGGAGTTTTGCCCCGAATGTAATCTGCATCTTCAATTTGCCTGTCGAACCGCGCGGATTGAAACACATCGCCGATAACCTCGGACTCAAATAATTTAGGTTGCTCGACCTTCTTCTGAGGCTCTTCCGCAGCCACTTCTTCAATGAACTCAGAATCGCATTCCTCTTCCGATCCCGGCGTTTCGACCTTAAGATTTCGCATCAGGATTTCTGCGCCCCGCGCGGGCCACTCCAGCCATTCGATTAACTGGTCGCCTGAGAGTTCAAACCTGTCCAGCTCGGCAAGCCCAATGTAGTTTCCCAATCCGAACAGTTTCCTAAAAGTAAGGGCAAACTGCTGAATAGGATTTGAATCGCGCGTTTTGGTGCGGGGAGTGTCGCTTCCTCCGTCCAGAATGAACACTCCAGCGTCGATTAAATCGCGCAGACGCTTGAATTGTTGATCGAAATCTCCGGTCGTAATTCTTACATAGACCTTATTGTATTGGCGCAGTCTTTTTAGTTTGCCCTGCTTTCTGGTTTCGTGCGATTGCAGAAGGAGCTTATGTGCTGCTTGGGCAAAAGACAGGGCGAAGTCTTTTAGCTTTCCTTCCCTGCGATTCAGATCGTAAAGTCTGCGGCTGAAAAATTCCTGATAGCATTCGGACTGTACGGCCGGCGGTACAGGAACCGTCTTCCCCATCGCTTTCTTTAGGATGAGTTCATAAATGGCAATGACATCTCCAATATCCCCGACGCACATGCCAGTCAGAGCCGAGATGCCATGGTAAATTTCCTTCTTGTGTTTCGAATTCTCGCCAGTAGTTACTATCTTCTCGGCAATAGAGGCGAGCGAAGCATCGCCTAAAACCTGTGCGGGCGTCGCATCCGGATGGTTCGGATAATACTTGGCCCTTCGCTTAAGGATTTTCTCAACGAAAAGTTTACCATCGCGCGCCCGAACCTTCGCGTAAACATCTGCTCCCAAATCGAAGACGGCGTAATCACGACCTAAGCGAGCCTTCTCGATTTGCCCCGGAGAGCGTAACCCAAGCTCCAATGTCTGCGCTTCGGTGGTTAATTTGAAGGCGCAGTTCGGACTTTGGAAGGTTAGCTGCGATAAAAGTTCGAGGATTTTCGGCTCATTCAGATAGCGTGTAGATACGTCGTCGAGGAGAAACAGGATGTAGTGATTATTCCAGAGGGGCGAGCATTTCCTTACGGCAGCTGCCAGATGTGTGAACGCATCTGCCGGATGGCCGTTCAGCCTGTGATCCTTGTTTCCGCTCCCGAGCGCAATCTGTATTTCAATCAGCCGTCTTTCGAGTTCAAACTCCGATCCCACGGCACTCAATGATGTAGGTGTCTGTATGTAATGTGCAATGCTGTCGGCTATCTCCTTATAGCAGCCGCCGACCACCGAGTCTTTGTTAAGTTCCTGAAGATGCCGCATGGCTCGGAGTGCTTCGAGCCCGTATGCTACCAGCAGCCTGGCATAAGGATCGTGCAATTCCGATGAAGTATTATCTTGAGTATCCAGCAACTTCGTGCAAGATACGTATAAGCCCATATACCCGTCGTTACGGATACGAGCAAGAACGGCCTCTTCGTTCTCCCCCTCTTCGGCCGTTGCGCGGGCGTGAAATTGAAGGGATCGTAGCAGCATAGTCTTGCCGCATCCACGCATGCCCACAATCACTTGCGGCCCTTTTGTGCTCACGGCCGCCTGCCAGTGCCCGTCCGGGTCTACCAGCAGCATGGGCACGAACCAAGGATCTAAAGTCTGCGCGTTGTAAGCGTCGTCGAACCGTCTAAGAACGAGACTCTCTTTCCACGGAGAAAGCATTTGATTGTATGCTTCTCTGATATCGTTGATGCACTCGTCAATCGACGGCCTTCGCTGGCTCGTAACCTGTGGCTCAAGCAGATGGGCGCGTTCGTCGAGTAAGCTGGCAAGCCTGTATTCCGTATCGGAAGCCTTCTCCGGATTTTTCAACAAGTGCTGCGATAAAGCGCGCAGATGCCTTGCTATCCAATGCAAGTCTCCTATTCTCTGCGAGCCACTTTTGCTTTGATCCGCAACCGATCCCAAATCTATAACCATCGCCCTTAGATTGCCGTCTACGGCCTCGGCTCTTCGCGCGGTAAGCTGCTGGATGATGATATTCCCGCTGTGTAAATCGTTATGGTAGATTTCTTTGCTCTCAAGATCGCCGATGATCCTGAACAAATCTATCCCTATCTGGGCGATGGTGCGGGACGATAAGCCTTCGGCATTCTCCAGATATTTATCTAACGGCGTCCCGTCGACATAATTCAACACCGCCACATGGCACGGGATAACTTGGTCGCCGAAAGGCACATCTGCATCGAACATATCCCTGATGCCGACGACGTGCTCGGAATCCCTGGCGACGCGGGCATGAAGGCGACATTCGGCCTCAAAATTCTTGCCGAAAAACTCGTATAGCTTCTTTGAACTTATCTTGAGAACAGACGGATCTTCCAGCCTGCCGTAGGCGGCAATGTAAGTGACGGAATAAAACCCACGCGCCAAAGGTTCGGTAATCTTATAGCCGTTGATTTCCGTCGGAGGATTCAGCAGCGGGAAGCCGTATTCTCGGTTACAAGTCGGGCATTGTTCGTTCAACTCCCGCTCGGAGTAATCCGATGTAGGACAGTTAAAGCAGCAATAACTAGGCATTGCGAATCACCTCAATGCTTTTAGGGACGATAGGGCTTGCGGTAGTGCCGAAGGCCAAGCCGAGCCGCTCTTTCAATGCAGCAAACAACTTCTCGTCGGCCCTTACGGAAGCTATCGTCTCTCCCTTTTTAACAGCTTCACCGGACATCTTTAGGAGTATCACGCCGCAGGGGTCGGTAAAGCTATCTTTGCCTGCCGCAGCCTGCTTTTGTGCCTCTACCAGAACCTCACGCAGTTTCTCCAAGTTTATGTGAAGAAAACCTTCGGACGGTGAGCTTATAGTATATTTATGGCCTTCAATCGTTTCTGCTACTTTCTTTCGGAACGCATCGGCACATGATCCCTGCGCCGATAGGTTCTGTTCAAAACGATACGCGAGTCTATCGCCGTCCGGTTGTGCGGCGCTTTCGTCGGCCACGGTTAAAGCAGCCATCTGAAAACACATTTTCGCATGTTCTGCCGATAACCCGGAAGCCGTTGCGGCAAATACTTCGGAGAGCGCCGCCAAAGACTCGCCGCGACCGATATAAGGCTGGTAAGGGACGGAGGCATCGGTCAAAAAACAAGTTGCCTCGATGCCGAGCAGTTTAGCCACTCTACAGAACCTCTGCGCGTTATGTCTTGCCTCGTCCCAATTCGCGCCGAAGTTACCGTGCGCTGCGACACGAACGTCGAGTCCTACACTTTTCAGCCCCATGGCGAGTTTCTTCGACAGCAAGCTGGCGATAACCAACGGCTGAACATTCTGTGCGCCCGCTCTTTGTCTATAAGCGAAAAGGGCAGCATCCAGCGGGGCATAGTTCTCGTCGGCAAGAATATGCACATATCTGCACTCGTCTAGGACGCGGTAAATCTCTTCACGTGTAAGCCGTATCTTATAGCCGGGTATCCGGCTTAAAACATCTATCCCTCCCGCAGGTCTTCCCGCGACGGCCAGCTTTGGAACCGTCGCATTCAGTTCGCGCAAGTACAGCGGACATAGAAGCGTGGACAACGATGTCGGGCCTCCTGTGGAAGCAACATCGGCAATCTGTCCTAATCCCTTAAGCGTAAGAATTTCACCTGATGCGGCCAATCTATTCGCAAGGTAAGCAATATCATCATCTGCAACCGGGCCGGATTTGGCCCTTTGAACTAGAGTCGCCATGGACGGTTCAGCGCCGCTTGCGACCATCGAATCGACTATAGTTTTGAATACGATGCTACGGCGACCTCTTCTATCGGCCATAAATCCCTCTTCTGCAGAGTAAAGTCCGGCGAACTATTTATCGGATTTCTGTTAGGGATATTTCAAAGTTTATGCGAACTTTTAATCTTAGTAAGCTAATCCAATAGAATCTCTTCCGGCCGTCTTACTTGCATCCAGTTATCGTGCTGAGCATCGATGTGATTAAGATAGTCTAGTACCGTTCGGAAGCCTGCAGCCGCGGTGAGTTCTATCACTTCTTGTGCTAAACGTAGTCCGTGAATCATTAAGATCGGATACTGGTCTTCTATAACTTCACGTTGTGAAGACTCGGAAAAGTAACTGGTCGTTACATATACGCCGATCCATCCTCTTCTTAATCGGGCAACCGTTCTGGCGATGTGAACGCCGTTGGTCGGAGAATTCAGTTTCTCGCATTTGGCCTGTCCGAGAACTACCACCTTAACCCTTGAGAAACTCGATCCGAGATCCAATCTACCGACGAAATCGATACCGTTATCTGCACCCGACCGTGTAATCCAGCCGAACTTATAGCCGCTGCCCGATGCAGACAGGATCTTTTGCACGACGACTGCGCCCAAGGCTTCAAACCTTGATTTTCGGTTATCGTAAAAGTCATAAATCGTTCTGATCGCTTTCTCTTCCATTGAGCCGCGCGCAGGAATTTGCTCTTGCGCGGGCGCGACCATCAACTTGGAAATACGGCGTCGACACTTTTCTACGGCATTTTTCCCTTCCTTTAGCCATAATCTCCATGACTTAGGCGCGAAGCGTAAAGTTTCGTCGAGCGTTATAAGCGGGCTTCGCCGTTTTGTTATCCACTCCCATGAGAATTCCTCGTGCTCAGCCGCTAGGTCGAACACGACAAAGTCGAAGGCGTAATTTGAAAACGATCTGTCGTTCTTTCTATCATACTGCGTTACTAACTCTGCCCTTTCGATAATCCCATAGCCCTGAAACTTAATGAATCCCTTTTGTCTGCCTTCATGAGAGACGCGCTTGAAAAAGATGACGGGCACGGCGTGACTTCTGATGTTTGCTTCGAGTGCAGATTGAATCGTGAACGCATCCAGCAGTGCACGATTCCCCTGTGCCAAAGCCGGATCGAAGCCCGGCGTTTTGTTATCTCCGTAATATCTGATGTGCCCGTTGTCCGGATCGAAAAAGTCCTGCCAAGGTGTACGTTCCGATCCGATTTTGTGGGGGCTGCTAGAAATTAGAATCGCCAGCCTGCGCTTGCCTTCCGGTGCCATGACCGCTTGGATGGGGTTGATGCCCATCTCTAACAGCGGCTTCTTGCAGTCGGGGCTGAACGTCGCGTGAAAGTAGTTTGGTATGCCGTCTATGACGGACGGGGTTACAGTATAAGGCCGTCCATATCTGTACATTTCTCCTATTCTCATGCATAGCGTATATCACGTTTCTTTAAGGCCGCATATTCCTAAGATAAGGCTCTCCCTAAATTCTATCCTCTGTCCGTTCGACCGACCACACTCATCGCATACATTTGTTTCAACAACTTAGCCAAATAAATGAGAATGCGTGGCGTCTTTTCAATAAAGTTTGCAAAAACTAATTATTGCAAAAGTTCTTGACGGAAAGAGGATTTCGTGAGTTAATACGCCATCTGACATGCTTTGGGAGGCAAGCTCTATGGATATCAAAAAGGCACTCAGAATAGACGATTCTTCGAGAATCGGGACGACCGCTTCTTCTCCCTTCATCGGGTCGCCGGGATTCGATGAAGTTCCATTTCAAGTACATAGCGGCGTGACGCCCGCACTTAACAGTTTCGTCGTCGTCGAACGCGATGGCACAGATGTCCTCCATTACGGGCGCATCACAACCGGGCGCGAAGAAAATCCGCGCGCCGACCCTGCGCTGCTGCAAAAGAACAGCGCTTATCAGATCGGGCAAAAGGATCCACGCCAGAGCGACAAGTCGCCGCATGTAACCCGCACCATGGTGGTGGAGGTTCTCGGTGAGGTTCATCTTGAAGACGGAGAGCTGGCCGTTCGAGAGCCGAGCATGCTGGCCCAAACCGGAAAGGCCGTCTACGAGTTCCCGCCGGAGCAGATGTCATGGCTCTTGAATCTTCCGAAAAGGCGTGAGGACGGGATACATCTCGGTTCTGTGGCATCGGGCGCGAAGACGGTCGATATCTTTCTGCCGGACGAGATGATCCCCCGCCAGACGACCATTTGCGGGAGAACCGGGACGGGCAAAAGCTATGCGGCCGGTGTGCTGGCCGAAGAGTTAGTAGCGCACGGCATCCCGGTCATCTCTTTCGACATTCTGGGTGACCTGATCAAAGCCACAGACGAGTTGGGCGGCCGCAACTTCCGTGCGGGCGTTGACTTTCGAGTGCCTTATGCGACCATCGGTCTTTCGGAGTTCCTGGCCTTCGTCAATCTCACCTCGCAGCAAAGAGAGTTGGTCGAGATGGCTTACGAAACGCTCGCCGACGAGGCGCATAATACGCTCGACAAGACGGGTAAGGTCACGATGCCTTACGAGCGCCTCTACGACGAGATCAGAAGTGTAGGCGCTTCCACCGGGCAGGCCGCTGTCGCCGAGCGTGCTGTGCAGAGGGTCAAGTCTGCCTTCAACAGGAACGAGCTACTTACCGAGAAGACCGAAGAGTGGCTTGTGGAACTTACGCGAAAGCCAATGCTCAATGTATTCATCGGCCATCTGAGCCAGAATAAGCGGTCGCTGGTCGTCGGTGCCGCCGTGCGAATGCTTCAGACCCTACGCCGCCGCGACCGCGTACCGCCGTTCGCGCTCATCATTGACGAGGCGCACCTGCTTCTCCCTTCCGGCAATGAGCACACTGCGAGCACAGCGGTGCTGCGAGAGATGGTAAGGACGGCGCGCCATCATTCGGTGGGCGTTATCTTGATCACGCAAAGCCCATCATCGATGGACAAGGGCGCTCTGCTCGCGTGCAACACGCGCATTGTGTTCGCGCTCGACCGGGACGACCTAAGGCTTCTTTCGGGCACGATGGGTGATCTCTCCGATGAGGCTATCGCGCGCATCCCGAAACTGCCGAAGGGTACGGCGATCATTACGGCGAGTCCTGAAATCATGCGTCATAGCGCGCAAGTCCGCATCCGCAGACGCAAGACGACGGCAGGCGCGCCGACGCCGAACATGCGCGAGGAGGTTCAGAAGTGGCGCAGCAGAAGATCAACGAAAGCCTAGCTCAAGAAGTCCTGGAGATTCTGCAGAAGGAGCCGAAAGGTCTGGAAGTATCGGAGATCTTCGACCGGCTACCTACCAACGGCTCCATCTCGTCCAGAAGTCTCCGCATCCTTCTGAGTCACATGGAGAGGGAGAAGCGGCTGTCGAAGCGGAAGACCTTCGCCGGGAGGCCCGGCGCGCCTCCCTACCGCTATGTCCACCCCGATCACACTGCACAGCAGAAGAGCTTGTTCGATAACCTTCCCGGCGTCGAGAGGGCCGAAGTTCGGACGCGCAGCGAGATCGAGATCGGTGAACTCAACCCCGAAGAAAGCACACGTCGGGCGAGGGGCAAATCGGTGCTGCAGAAAATCGCCGAGAGCCATCTGAGTTCGGACGCCTACGCGACCGCCATCGTCGAATGCGCCCCGCAGTTCTCCGAGGAGAAGCCCGTCCGACTTCTGATTTCGATGGCGCAGTGGATGGAGAAAGACTTAAACGATCTGGGCGATAAGTTTCTGAACGCTGTGTCCCGCAACGACACAGTTGAGGCCGAAGAGCTGGCGCACGACTTGAACGCCAGATTGAGCACTGCCCGCCGATTCTTCAGGCAGATTTTCCGTTTCGACCGTGCCGTCAATCCTCTTCCGGGCATCATGACAATCCCGGCCAATGCCTTGAAATACCGCGCCGGAGAAAAGGCAGAGTTTGACCCGCAGGCCGCCGAAGAGAGGCTCAGCATGCGTATCTTCGGCGACCGCATGCTGGACATCATCACTCCGGCCAACGAACACAAAGAAGCCGTCGGGACGGACGCCTCGGTCGCCGATCTCTTCTTACAGCATTCACAAGGGAGCTTTGTGCCGCCGGATCCGGTGTACGTGATAACGGCGGCGGCGGCGCTGAAGGTGCGCTCGAACGGCTCCGTACACGAGTACCAAGACTTCGACATCCATCCGGACAAACTGGATGAATATAAGGATCTCAAAGCTGCGGCGGAAGGGCTGGTTCTATCGCCCGCGTTGAAAGGAGAGTTCGCCGAATCGGATCTGAAACACGCCCGAAGCGCGGCGATGGATTTAAGGCAATACTATCAGGACAGGCGCACGGTGCTGAGAGATGCGGATTGGCGCCCCATCGGTGAAGCTCCTCTGGCGGGAATTAAGCATCGTCCCAAGCTGATCTTCCGCGACGGGCGTCTCTTCCCGCTGGTTCATCGCATCCAGGACTACGAAGGCGATAGGCTCTACGGAGAGATTGTGCGTAATGAGATCTATCAGTTCGAAACAACGCTCGCGCTCGTCTTCGGGCGTTCCCGCGATGATATGGTGTATGCCGCTGCAGTCAAGAGTCCTACGATGTCCTGGCTAGCACCGATCGTCTTTTGGTATCTTCACGACAAGAAGGTAAAGGATGTGAGTGGCAATCCGGTCGTCTCTGAAGAGGCCGTGTACCGCTATGTATTCCCCGACACAGTAGTCTCGCATCTGCTGTTCTTCGGACTGGCCAAGCAGATGAACAGCCTGCCCAAAAACTCAGTCTTCGTCACGTGCCGAGTCCTAAGGCGGTTCTCGGACATCGCACTAGAATCTACACCTCCTGTGATCACGAGCGCGGCAACGATTAGACTGTTGGATGAAAATAGCGAAGACGACTGGAGGATTTACATCAGACAGCGCCTCGAATATAAAGAACAAAAGCAACACGAAGAGGTTATGCTGGAGGAGGATGAGTATCAGCCGTTTATTTCGCTATGTGCGGGGGCGGCGGTTTCCACCGTGTATGCCGCCCCATGTACAGCATACGAAAGCCTGGTGGCCGATGAAGGGAGCGGCGCACACTTCTTGATCCCTCGTCTCGAGGTCGCCGTTGAGACCACCGATCTCGCACGAGAACCGAGGCAGTTGGAATCCATGCTGTCATGGCTGGCAACTGGCGGATTCGAGCTGGACTTCGGACACACTCATACGAGCTTTGAGTCGGGAGGCTCACAAGACCGCATTCCGGTTATCGTGCCGGATGTCGTGCTCTCCGCGCATGAAGCGGCCGGCTTCTCTCGCACGAAACTGCGCGATGAGATCGAGCAAGATCTGCACGAGCGCATCGCAAAGCTCAGCCGGTTTTTTAAGAGAAGTTCCTAGTGGCGGTAAGGATGGTGGCGAAAGAAGCGCAGGAGCAAACCTCTTTTACTGAAAAGGTAGTCCTTGCGGGGCACATGCTGAAGGAAACGCTGCCCGTGGCCGACGGGGCAGTACAGAAGTTTCCTTGGCGGCGCCCTCGCACTCCCTACCGTATCTTCCTTGCCGAGTTTCTGCTCGTCCGCACGCGCGCAGATATCGTGGCGCGCCTCTTCCCCGACCTCTTCGCCCGCTATCCGAACATCAACACTTTGGCAGAAGCGGATGAAGGCGAGCTTGCATCGGCGCTGGAGAGCCTCGGTTTAAGAAAGCGCGTCCCTTATCTGATAAAGGGAGCGCAGTACATAGTCGAGCATCACAAAGGGAGAATTCCTAGAACGGTCGAGGAGTTAATGAAGGTGCCCGGGCTGGGCGCATACTCGGCGGTGGCGATAGCGGCGTTTGCCCACAAGCATTCGGGAGTGCCTGCGGATGTAAACATTTTAAGATTCTTATCTCGGTTGACCGGGCTTCCTATGGCACATCCGACAAAAGGCTCTAAGCAGCTTTGGGAATTATTACCCTCTCTGTCGTCCGACGTGGGCGGCCCCGACGCCGAAAAACTGCTGGACTTTTCACGTTTGATCTGTCGTCCGGGCGTACCGCGCTGCGAGCTCTGCCCGTTACGCGCTTGCTGTACCTTTTACGCCGAGGCTTCTGCCCGACGATCTGTTTCTTGAGAGTTTGTGCTATAGCGAAGGCAAGCGTCGGTGGTACGGCATTGCCAATCTGGTTATGGAAACTGGCACCGTAAAAGACAACGGTAAGATCGAATCCTTGTAAGGCCGCCGCTTCTCGGTAAGTTAAAGCGCGATCTTGTTCGGGATGGACGAAGCGCCCTTTGCTGACGTTGGTACAACCGCAGGTTAAAGTATTCGAGGGGCGATCCCATGCCACCCTCCCGTAAACATCAACATGCCCCGAATGTTTTTTATGGCACTTAAGCCATAACTCTTTCGACACATCGGTGCGGCTTCCGCCGTCTTTAGGCACTTGTCGAATGAACTCCCGCACCTTCTTCCCCATGGCTGGCGCGATGTGATTTGGGTATTTGTTGCCCTCTTCTGCGTTCTCTCCGGCCTCCACCGCAGGGAATTTGCCGATGGCGTCGCGCACCGTAACCCAGGGCTTGAGTTTCCCCTCGCGCACCTCCTTCGAGTTTGGATTTCCGTGCTTCTTTTCTAAAGAAGGCGGCTCCTCGCCATGGCGCCCGGCTATAACGATCACGCGCTTTCGATGCTGAGGCGTTCCGAAATCCGCCGCATCTACTTCGTACTGCTTGACGTTGTAGCCGAGATCCTTCAGTCCCTTGTACAGTTGATCGTAGAACTTCCGCCCATGTTTGGTGCGCAGCAAACCGGGCACGTTCTCGAAGACGGCAAACCTCGGCATGAGTTCCCGAACGAATTCGAGATAGCTCATGACGAGATCGTTACGCTCGTCGTCGGCCCCATTGCCGTTACGCATGCGGCTGAAGCCCTGGCACGGAGGACAGCCCACCAGGACGTCCAACTCTCCGCGCCTTAGTTTCAACTCTTTCCTGAATTTCTTGGGTGAAAAATCCCTGATGTCGGAGATTTTAACCTTAACACCGAGATTCTTCTCGTAAGTTTCTGCCGCGTGGCGGTCGATTTCCACCGCTCCAAGAATGCGAAAGCCAGCCTTTATAAAGCCGATACCCGTGCCACCCGCGCCGGAGAATAAATCTACGAGCGTCGGCGCGCCAGAATTTTTACAAGCATACGTTTTCTGATTCGTCTGCGTCATTTGCGTCATTTGCGTCATGGCCGTGCGTCACGGGCGCAGCTCAAAACGCTTTATGTACTGCCGAAACGAATCATACAAATGAATGAAAGTAGAGGCATTAGCCTTCTTTCGAATACATCAAAGGTAGGATGAAACGCCGCAAAACCCCTGAAAAAGCGCATTGTAATCGGCCCGGATGAAAAAATCAATAAAATTCTCCATCTACCCTGTTTCCTTAAGATAAATATATGCAACACTTACATTAATACTGCAGAAACGACCTTGCGTCATTTGCTGCGCTTTGTGCTTGCTATTCCTGCAGCAGACGGTATAATGCCTAACTTAGAATGAATGCGTTGGACGCCCAAATCTTTGAACTGGAGGGGAGAGCGCAGGAATTGCGTGGCGAGCTGACGCAGATTGAAAAGGACTTACAGGCGCTCTATCGTGCGCGCGAACTTGTATGCGGCCCTACCGATACGAAAGCGGCGGTGCGGATTTCATCAAAAGGAAGGGCTTCTATCCCGACCCTTGTTGAGCAACTTTTGAAGGAATTCGGAGCGATGCACGCCGATGACATAACCGAGAAGCTAAGGTTGAGAGGCTATAACATAAGCAAGCAAAGCATCACGAGCGCCCTCTCCCGATACATAGATCGAGGAGAGAGATTCGAGCGAACAGGTAGAAATAAGTTCGCTTTAAGACAGGCAGGCCCTTGAGGTTGTTAACCTAAGATACTCAAGTGCCCCAAAACCAAGAAGCTGACCATGTGCTAATAGTCGGCTTCCATAACGGCATCCCAAGTTTCCATTCCTAAACACCCGCGATAAAGTAGGCGAGCGCTATTTCTTACCGTGTGGGACCTTGTAGAGCAGCTTATCGTTGTCCGTGATTACTGCCATGTATGACCCCATCCAATGAGCTTTGCCCGAAAATTAGCTCCTTACCTAAACCTTATTGATCAAGTTCGGTCTGATTTCTGGCGTCTGGTCTTAGTACTCACCCGCCTGATCCCTTCACTCTTCGGATTTGCCGGTAATTTCTTCGGCAAATCAAGCTCGTCATCGATCAGTGCCTCGACCGAGACATTTGCCGCTCGTGCGTACTCCAGCAGTACCGGCAGGGGCGGCTCCCTGGTTCCTAGCTCGTAGCCTGAGATACTGCTCCGGAAAAGCCCCTCCCGTTCGCTCATGCCCAGCCGGGCGAGCATGCCATCCTGCGAGAGCTCAAGTGCCCGTCGAATGTGAACAAGTTTCTCCGCCAAGCGGGCCGGCTTAGGCCGTGACGCTCTTCCCATTCAGGATCTACCTCCCGATGGGATAATGGCCCTACGACTCTGCTCTTGCTTTTGGTTGCTATTTAGTTCTAAACTCTGATTACGATTAAATGTCGCCGAAAGTCTGAAGATAAGCGACTTCCCGACGTCCATCATGGCGTGATGCTGATGGCTGCTAACCCAAGAGTCATAACAGGCAAACGAGTCAAAATAATAGCTGCCTAAGATACCAGAGCACAGGAGTTAGCGTCACTATCACGCCTCTAGAACTAAATAGCTACTAAGTGGCCATGAAAAACTTTCTTTAATTAGGCTTTATGTTGCACCAGATATTAATCCTTACGCTTCTGACTCTCATTGAGACGGGTCTCTCCGGTACTGGCTTCACAGCAATCGAGAGGGTGTGGGAAAGGGATGGGGATGTAGGGATGGCCAGAAGCGTCATCGCGGAGTACCATACGAACGACCCGGCGGCTCAAGTTAAAATCTGGAAGCAGCAGATTACCAGACCGAGCGGCAATCCACGATTCGCAGAGTTTCAGGCCGAACGGCTGAGAGAATGGGAATCCTCCGAGTTCGCTTCATACCGGGTGGACGATCCCGCACTGATTGCGCAAATACGCGAAGTCTTCAATCCCGTGCTACAGCTTTATAACCGGCAAAACTGCTTTGCGATCATCCTCATTGACCATCCAATTCCCATCATGATGAACGACAACGGCGTGCTGATGATGATCTCGACTGGACTGGTCGAACATGCTCGCAGCGATGACGAGATACTGGGGCATGTGGCGCACGAGTTGGCTCATGACCTGCACTGGAGGCGAACGGCAAGAGCGCGTTCCACGCTCGCCTTCTGCAATGAACACGGAAATCTTGAATCTGCAGCGGCGAGAAAAGCGCGCGATGAATTAGCGCGTATTGAGATGGAATGCGATGCCTTCAGTGCCCTAACGCTTTCGGCGCTGGGCCGTAATGCCACCCTCTTCGGTAAGTATCTTGAGGCCACAGAGCGTGATTACTCTGATTACCTCAGTCTGGACTTACCGCCCGCGAACTTTCGTGCCAAGGTAGTCGCTGAAGTACTCCCGAAGGGAACGGCTCATCCCATTCCCCAAACGACAGAAGCCTTCCAAAAACTCAAAACAATGTTGAGTCACCGTCGCTCCAAAAAATTGTAGATCTGCTTTGCAAGAAGCTGTTACAATGCCATCCTGCCGTTCAGGGAAACCCAAAATTAAGCATAAATTAGACGAGAGAATTATATTAAATCCCTCTTTATCCAATTCAACATTACAGCGAAAATGTAGCTATTTTTGATTCCACCGATGCTAACCCGCATAGCAGGTAAATATTATGAAACTGTCAGGCTTTCTAACATTATCATAAGGTACTCTTTATAAGTGCTTCTTCTTTACTGTTCTTGTGAATTCCACAGAAGAGTTATTTTGTGGAATCCCAAAATGTAGATTTGACGCCGGAATTGATTAGTCGGTCATTCAATATACTAGGAGAAACAAGCTGGCAGCGTGTCTGGTTAAAGGAGTTCAGAAGTTATTAGTCGATCAGATATTGTCACTCATCTCACTATTAGTCTTAGATCGGAGTATTAGTTTCGCTATGAATCTAATCAAGCATAGAAAACCTCGACCTCTTCATAAATCCTTTGATTAAGTGGTCTAATTTTGTCAGCAATATCTTCAAGGGCGACATGGATTACATCTTCCCCCCGTATGGCGACCATGTGACCGAAGGTACCTTGCGCTGCCATCTCAACGGCATACAGTCCGAACCTCGAACCGAGGATACGGTCATAAG
This sequence comes from Pyrinomonadaceae bacterium, assembly GCA_036387475.1. Classification (GTDB taxonomy): domain Bacteria; phylum Acidobacteriota; class Blastocatellia; order Pyrinomonadales; family Pyrinomonadaceae; genus DASVTR01. Next base: position 72,541 of record DASVTR010000026.1, read on the forward strand.
CATTCGGAGAGCCGCCCATCAACATCGGACCTAGTATGGACACTCTGGTCATTATGCCCGTCAGCCGCTCAATTTCACGTGCCACCGGTATGCCAATCCCGGTCTGGTATCTCTCTTTAGATACACGTTCTCTCTGTTCTGTTGTTAAGAAATCCTCATCAGGATGAGGCATGGCAGCCTCAGCTATAACGACCTGTGAGTGAGCGTAGCCCATCTCCTCACGGTGGGAAAGCAACTGGCAAAGTCTTGACATACGGAAAGGATGTTCTGGCACCAGGATAACATTCGCGCTCCCGGCTAACCCGGCATAGGCGGCAATCCACCCGGTGCGGCCACCCATCACCTCAGTTACTACAATCTCGTGTCGAGCCTCGGCAGTGGTGTGAAGTCTTTCTATAGCCTCAGTAGCAACGGAAACGGCGGTATGAAAACCGATTGTGTAGTCAGTCATCGGGATATCATTATCTATGGTTGCAGGGATGCCTACTATCGGTAACCCACGCTCGCGCCACATCCTCGCTGCGCCCGAAAGAGTTCCGTTCCCGCCGATAACAACTAAGCTATCAAGGCCAAATCTTAACCAGTTACGATGGATCGCTTCAAGACATAAGGAGTTAAAAAGAGGATTGAGACGTGATGTGCCCAGGATGATGCCGCCTCTATTCTGGATTCCCCTTATACTCATCCTCGTAAGTGGCTCTACGTCACCCTCAGCAAGCCCGCGCCAGCCGTTTTTAATGCCAAGCACCTCAATATTTTCAAGTTGTGCTCTACGGACTACGGCTCGCAGTGCCGAATTCAATCCGGGGCAATCTCCACCTCCTATTAAAACCCCTAATCGTCTACTTGACACTGGCTTTCCTCTCTTTGTAATGCCGCTCATAGAACTTTTGGTTTGCTGTTGGCGATTCCTCGTTAATGTTATTCCAGCGTTCTAATAAAGATTTGGTTACGTCTTTTATTTGTTCTGAATCTTTGGGTGGGAACGCCTGTATATACTCAATCTCTTTTCTCAATGCCCCGAACCTCATAGCTGCTATACGATGTGATTCTGCCCGCTCCAAAAAACGTAAGAATGTTTGAACACTAGCCAGAACAGCGGCTGCCACGCTGGCTAAGCCAACTGCTAATTTCATATAAAAGTCTGCTTCTTTCTGGAGTGTGACAAATACACTTGTTCCGATGAGGGCTGTTAATATGACCACCGGCACTCCAATCCAAAAGTGCTGCCGATTACAACGAACGGCTGAGTCGTAGTGGGCGGCTTGCGCTCTTCTAACTCGCTCAGACCATTTCACCAAAAGTTCATCTGAATTCATTTAGACCCTCAAAATAAGGACTTCCATTCACCATAATAGATGCCTAACTCAGATGGCTCTGCCAATCACCATCATTGATTGCACCAGATTCGCCGCCCGAGCTGCCGGGCAGCATGTAATTGTTAAAAAATCTGCGTTGGATAAGAGACTTGGGCGGCTAACATAGATAGTGGATAGGGCCGCTATCAAATTCCAACGAGCAGTAACCTATATTTACCCCTTTCCCGCATCGAACTCAATGCTCTTCCGGTTTACGAAAAAGGTTCTTAATGCCTCGCTGCTTGCGGCGGGGATGGCTGAACCATCTTGGGCGCGGGTTCGATGCCCGCGCGCAAGATAGCCCAAGTTGATAGAATGCGTGCATGGTCTTCAGAAGGACAGCGCACGCCGCTTACGACACAGCCTATCACTTGGTCTGGTCTCCAAAGTATCGCAAGCATATTCTGACGGGTGCGCTGGCCGAGCGTGTTGAGCGGATGTTCAGAGAAATAGCCGAAGCTTACGAGATCACGATAGACGAGTTGGAGGTCAGCCCTGATCATGTGCATCTATTCTGCTCATTTCCACCACGATATTCGATAGCGCAGGTGGTCACCCGTTTCAAAAGTCTAAGCGCGAGAGCTGTGTTCCGCGAGTTCCCGCAGGTCAAGCGACAACTATGGGGCGGAGAGCTCTGGGAAAATGGATACTTCGCCAGAACCGTAGGCGACAAAGTGACGGCAGAACTGATTCGGAAATATATTCAACGTCACAAAGAAGCCGAAGATTCGCAAATAGACTTGTTTGAGTAAATCACCCTAAAGCGCCACCGCTTGCGGTGGGGTACTTTTACTTTAATTTCACAAAAAGGTTCTTTGTGGAATTATTATCTTCCTTGACAGCAGCACGAGAGCAAATAAAACTGAAACCATCAAGTTTCTACTTTACAACCCTGTGCTGTTCGATACTTTGGTTATGCCAGTCAAACTAAAAGGGGTACTGTAATCAGGTTTACTTTTCAAGCAGTAACGTCATTGAGAAGCTTTTTACTGGTGATGGAGTTGGGCTGGGATACAACAATTCTTCTATCTTTCGACACGCGTCATTACTTTGCCTTCTGCTGGTTTGCTCATTACGGTATCGCTCTTCAGAGGGATAAGTCTTTGAGGCTTGGCTGTACTCGAAAAGGGAGAACGCACCGAGAACAGACAGTAGGACGACACGAAAGATGATACCGGTTTTTAGTAACACGATATCATCGAGCCCTGAGTTTCCTAATAAAATCTAAAGGGTCGAATCCAATCACTTCTGCAATCTCTAAAAACTCCACCACATCCATCCGACGCGTCCCACGCTCGCATTTAGAGATAAAGGTCTGAGGCCGACCAAGTCGGTCAGCGACTTCCTGTTGAGACAATCCCGCATTCTGGCGCTCTTCGACCAGTAATCGGCAGAACTCTTCGTATTTTTCAGTCAGACCGGATTTGACAGTCATCGGGAGTTTGTTGACTTCTCAATGTCCGACTTCCACTCACACTACACGTCAAAATAACTCTTCACATTTAGCCTGATTTAGGCTAACATGCGCGCCCTCATTGCACAGATGGAACGATGTGCAATGCTCGCAAAACCCGTTTAGCTTGCAGTCGAGGAGTCTACTCGTCAGGAAGTAGTGTGTCCAGATGATTAGGAGAATCTATTTTTTCGACTTGGAAACAATTCCACCTCCTGAGGAACTGCGCTCTTCCCTCAAGCCGGAACTCATACGAAAGCTGCAGGCAAGGCCGTTCCAGCGATGGTCAGTACCTCGCTCCGATGAATCTTCAGGTCAGTCAGATAGTACTGAAGGACATTGTTCGGGATGTACGGAAGAACAATTCCGACTGTTATCCTTGCATGCCGAGTACGGGCGCGTCTTAACGATTGGCATCATTGTTGAAGAAGGTGACCGCATTCTGCATCGTGGGGTGCTGGGTCGTGATCGCTCGTCAGGCCGATTTCACCTTGACGAAGCCCGCATCCTGCGCGGCTTCTGGAACCTGCTGAAAGATTTTAATACCGGGCGCGATCTGATCATCGGGCACAACGTCATGGATTTCGATCTGCCTTTCCTCTATAAACGTTCCCGGATCAATAGCGTGCGGCCTACCGTCTTCTTTAACTTTGCGCGTTATCGAAGCGCACCCATTTACGATACTATGAGGGAGTGGGCGCTCTGGAACTTACAGGCAACACCGATCTCGCTCTCACACCTCGCTGAAATACTTCAAGTCGGTCTCAGTAAGACTGATAATATGGATGGTGGTCGCGTTTACGATGAATTTCTCGCGGGGCATCACGATCTGATTGCGGAATATTGCCTGCGAGATGTGGAGTTGACCCGCGCTATATACTATCGGATGAATTATCAAAATGATCTTGACAATCGGTAAGACTAACGATGCCTCCTACTGGTATTCAAGCATCAACCATCAAGTACTGATTATAGATTCAAGGTAATGGGATATGGGTTTCATAATCGAATCTCAGAAGCGTCTATTTGCTACAAGCGGTTTCATAAATAGTAACTGAGCAACCCCTGGAGGTGACACCATGCGCATACTCTTCAGGAACCTGGGCCAAGCCGAATTCTACCTCAAAACCAGTAAGAGGACTTTGGCCAACACTCTAATCGCCCCAGATGGGGGGAGACTCCCTACCCAGCGAGTCCGCAACGCCCTCTGCAAGGGCTTGGGGTATAGCTCCTACGACGAACTCAAGCTCATCATGAGCCAGCGGCACGAGTCTGACAATTCCTTCCCAACCTCAGATGACCTGCACTGGGCGTTCTACAAAGGATTCTCGCTCGCCCTCGCCATTGCTGAGGAGTGTGGGTTTCGGCTCCCGGAGCCTGCAGCCAAACTCGCGGTTCGGCTCGCCGAAGAAGTCCTCCGCGATTGGAGGAGCTAAATGCGAAATTTTGAAGTGAGCCGACTGCCTGGCTCATTAGTATCACAAACGAACTTTAAGTGCTTTTCATACGCAGAAGCTTAATGACTTGGTAAGTTTCGAAGCTGCATACGAGTTTACCGAAGGCGTAGCACGACCATTTGCAAGACCGCTTCTAGTATTGTAACTCCTTCTCGTTATAAGTGATGTCAGACAATAGAACAGACGTCAATGATGCTACCTTTGTCGCCAGGTTTAACTCCGGCGATGAAAGTGCGTTCTACGAATTGTTTGTTCAAGTGTACCCACAGCTATGCGGGTATCTCATGAAACACTTTGAACTGGATTTTCGTGACGTTGAAGATATAGCGCTGGAGGCAATGACGAACGTTTCGCAAAATATGGGGAAGTTCAAACCGGGCAAAGCGAAGTTGAGAACGTGGATTTTCCAGATTGGGATAAATAAGGCAAAAGATTTCCTGCGACTGCGGATGCGCGTAAGAGATAGAGATGCGCTTGACGATCCTGGCATCATAGATTCATTTGAAGACTTCGCAGAACAGGAAAATCCGGGCCTTGAGCTTGTTCAATTCGATCAGATATTGGAAAGCGAAGATGTAAGTACACCTGATAAGGTGCTGGCTCGGGAAATCTACTCTTCTCTTAACAAGGACGAACAAGATATTCTACTCTGGAGGGCAATATTGGGGATGACATTTGAAGAAATTTCGAAATCGACAGGTGTACCGGCAAATACCCTCAAGGTGCGCTACAAGCGTGCGAAAGATAAGTTCGAACGATTGTTTAAGGAAAAGATAAGTGAGCGACGAAGAAATTCGTAAGCTTCTTAAAGCTGCATTACTTTTAGAAGACTCTCCCGAGTTGACCGATTCGGAGGTTGACGCTTGGATGTCTGCGCCAGCAGATCTTCCGCCGGAAACTCTGGAACGGGGGCGTGCACGGATCGCTGATAAAGTTCTCGGTAGCCTTCATTCAGAGCCAGTCCGCCAGATACAAGAAAAACTGACTTTTGGAAGATGGATTGAAAAGATAAGAAAGCAAGCTCATTTAACCTATAAGTTTATAGCTGTAGCACTTAATCAAGAACCGGCATTCATCGAGCAGCTTGAAACAGGTGACCTCCTGCCATGGAAAATGAAGGCGAATGACGGCGCGGATATTATCTCCCTTTTTCGGGTTCATATAGATGCCGTTGTGCATCTGCTTGAACTCTCACTGGCAGTCAGCCTTGAGCGCGCCAAGGGGGAAGAGGCAATCGCCGCTCGTGCGCATAAAGGGCGCCCATCACCGAAAAGAAACGAATCTACCCGACGGGCATGGGATTTATACCTGGCTCACAAGGTTGAAAAAGCTGAATTAACGCCAGAGGTTATCAACTGGTTAAATGAAGTTCGTGAAGAGCTTCGACGCCGGCAGGCAACGCATCTCCTGCAATAGGTTCGCACTATGTCAGCAGCAAAGCCTCGCTTTGATTATGCCAGAATGAAAGCCCGGAAAGTTTATGAGAAATTCAATTTCATCAAGCCTCCGGTGGACTTGGAACTTATAGCCAAAAGCGTAGGTCTCGATTATGACGAGGTTGATTTCTTTACAGATGATGTAGACGCACTGATCGCCCCGTTCAATGGGCGCGTCGTTGCGGTTATCAATAAGAAGCAGCCATCTTATCGCCGACGATTCTCATTCGCACATGAACTCTACCATTTCGTGGAAGGCGAAATACTCATCATGGAAGGCCGTTATAGTACCGGAGCGACTATGAGTAGAGGGCTGACTAAAGCAGGTAAAGATCCGAGAGAAGTGGAAGCAGACACATTCGCCGGAGACCTGCTTATTCCAATACATCTTCTGACCAGGCACGTCCGAAAAAGTGACTCTATTCCTTATGTCGCAGACCTCTTCGAAGTGAGCCCCCAGGCCGCTCAGATTAATTTGAATTACTACCAGCAACAACTAAGCGACTAATTTTGTAACCTTCCTTCGTATAAGAAAGTAGAAGCAGAAATTTATCTGCTGAAGAAGAAACGTCTATGCAATACCCATAGACGTTGAAGGATACTTGTGTCTACGAAGCAGACTCTAATGAACAGGAAGAAACCTAAAAAGAAAAAAAAAGATAAGTCTCGTAAAAAAATTGCCGGGGATGCAGCAGAACAGCCCGAAGTTATCCCACAATGTCGAATGCCGCGAATAGACGATCTCAAGGAAGAGCAGTTAGAAATCTTCGCACAGAACTGTTGGTTGGTAAGTTTGATTGAAAATAAAGTACCTGTGAAGGAGGCACTCAGGCGTCTGGGCATCAACCGGTCAGAGCGATCAGTACGGCACTTGATGCATCGATACAAAAAGGATGGACGCAAAGGCTTATTCGACAGACGTTGGCTGAAAGAGGCTCAAGCTAAGGTTCTCACTCCTATAGTGAAGAAAATTGCACTGGCGATGTTCTTCGCTTGGCCGGCTGCAGGCGCGAGAGCACTCTGGAAGGAATTATGCAAAGAGTGTCAAAAGAGAAACATTACTGAACCTGGTGAAAGTGTTGTAAGTAAATTCTTCGCATCGCTTCCTGAGCCCTACCGGCTCTTCCGAGAAGGAAAATTGGGCATCAGAAAGTGGGAGCAGCAAGGTGCTCCTGTTGTTCGTTATGAAAATACTACTTTTGCCAACGAGCGGTGGCAGGGCGACCACAGTCCGATCCCAATCTGGGTGCGGGCTAAAGAAGATGGTATATGGAAGCCATTTCGGGCGTATCTCTCAGCCTTGCTCGATGCGCATACGCGCTCAATCGCCGGTTTTATTGTATCTATCAAATACCCGGATTCATGGGTGATTGCTCTACTCTTCCATCGGGCGATTATGCCAAAGCGCCGCAAGACGTGGAAGAATCAAGGCTTCCCGTTCGTGTTTCAGTCTGATAGAGGGAAAGACTTTGTGTCACGCGCAGTCGCTGCTACGTTGGGCAGACTGGGCACGCTGCCCGATCCTGATCCGCCTTGCTATCCAAACCGCAAAGGGAAAGTAGAACGCTTCTTTCAGACGCTTGACTCAGGCTGCCTGCGCCTGCTTCCGGGACACATGGATGCAATCGGCAGGAGCGACGGTGCGGCTGCCAAGCGCGTTAACGAACTACTTACCTTGCCTCAACTCTGCCAGGAAATCGAACGCTGGATCGATGAAGACTACCACCGGCGCACGCATTCCGAAACCGGTCGTAAACCAGCCGAGTTGTGGGAAGAGACCGTGCGCCTTCGGCTGCCAGAAAGCGAAGATGACCTTAATCTCCTGCTCTTGAAAGATGATGTTGCGCGTACTGTCAAGAACATCGGCATTGATTTCACTCTCAATGGTGCGAGACACACATACATGTCACCAGTGCTTCTTGATCATTACAAGAGCAAAGTTCGCATTGCCTACAACCCTGAAGACCTGGAGAGTGTGCTGGTCTACGACTCAGGGACAGGCAAGTTTATCTGTGAAGCATTTGATATGCGTTCTGATAACCCTCACTTCAACGTTGATGACGTTAAAAAATGGCGCAGCCAGTACCGGCGTGGCATGAAAGAGCGGATAAAAGAATATTTTGAGGAAGTTTATCTCGAGGATCGTCGCTGCACTCGTGCCGACGAATGGGACGAGGCGCGGCAGCAAGCTGCTAAGGCGCAGGAAGAAGAGTTGCTGAGAGATGCAACTTCTGAGGATGAAGCCGAAGATGATGAGGACGTCATTCTCCTCCTCGAAGAATTCCGACGACGTGACCGCGGAGAGACAAACGGCGAGGAGTAATCCGATATGCAGAAAGCATCAATGCAGAGTTATCAAGTGCAATTCCCGGTGCCTTATCAGGAGAAAATTATCGAGACGAGCATGATGCTGGAAGTCATTGGTCGTACTTTCAAAGCTCATCCCGGTAATAGTGTCTGGTATGGTGAATCAAGAATCGGTAAGACAACAACAGCCAGCTACATGACACGTAAAATTGAGGAAGCATACGATCCTCTCAATCCACATGCCTTTCGTGCCCTGCATTATGAAGTCGGCCAGGTAGAGAGCTGGTCCGGCAACGAGCACAAAAAGGGCCTCAAGAGCCTGTATTACGCGACTATCGGCAAAATCGACGAAGGCGTCTACCGTCACGATCCCCCTGAAATTATTGCCGATCAAATCGTACATGCGCTCGTAAGGAAAAATATTCAGATAATTTTCGTCGATGAGGCCGGCAAGCTGTCGCTCGATGCCATCGACGGAATGTTAATGGGTTACAACAAAGCCAAGGCGATCGGACACCCTCTATCGTTCATCTTCATCGGCATGGAGGATTTGCCGGTCAAAGTAACACAGAAGCCACAGGTCAAAGGGCGTATCAACGAATGGTGTTACTTCGAGGCTTACAGCTTTGATGAAATGACGAAGTTTTTAGCCCGACTACATCCGCACTTTGAAAAGCTCGATCTTAACGAGGAAAAGGCTCGCGAACAGTTCGAATATATGTACGAGATGTTCGGAGGCTATCCGGGTCTCACCGTGCCATTCCTCATGAAGCTAGACCGCTATAGCCAACAAGATAAAGCACCGATAACACTAAAGTATCTGCGTGCCGTGCATCTACGAACGCTCATGGACCAAGAGATGTCAATCAAAAAGTCGCTTGAAATTTATCGAGGCAGGCCGCCAAAACATTTCACTCGAAAGAGTCTGCAGCATCCGGTCAGTAAATCGAAGAGTAAAAATGAGGAAAAGCAATCAAGTGACAAAGGTTCAAATGCCAAAAAATCAAAGTAACGGCAGGCCCGATCCGAAGCCGCCTAAACGTCGGCAGCCAAACAGACGTTCACCGGATGGTCATCCAAACATAACTCTGCACCACCGCGCCGGACGCTGGTTAACTGAGCCGAAGCTGGAGCATCAAACTGTGCTCCGCGCTCTTGAGATCGCCAATCTTGCATTCAAGCGTGTTGTCTCCGTAGATGAGTTGGCGAAAGCTCTAAACAATAAAGAGCGCGAACAGCTCGAAGCCAAGTATGCTAAAGACCTGGGCCAAACCTTATCTAAAATACTCGGCCTTCTATCCCGACGTGGTCTTGTTTTCTCGCCCGGTAAAATTGGTAAACGCTCTTATTACGGGACCAAGAGCGCACTCGACGCTAAAACCGCCGTGTTACCGACGGAGCAGTCTCGCCGCCGCCGCGTGCTCGAGCTTGTGCAGCAAACGGTCAACATACTCGGACGTGCAGTGCGGATTGGTGACGTTATAGAGCATGCTGGCGCATCGCTTGATATCGGCGATATCACTCCAATAACTATTACGCGCGATATGCTCAGCCTCAAGGAGACCGGTGAGCTTCGTCTGACAGGTACGATTCGAGGTGACGGGAAAGGCATTAATCTTTACCTTCCTGCCGAGCTTGATCCAAATGCTTTCAAAGTATCCGGGCCTTTAACCTGGTTAGAGGCAGTGGCGCAGATATTCAACGAACTGTGGTCGGCTCGTGCGAATCAAGCTGCAGCGAATAAAAGAACGCCTCGACCCCTTTCTACAGGAGATATCCGGGCACATCTGGCCGCTTCGGGTCAATACGCCGAACGTCTCACCGATCCTCAAACCTTAGTTGATGCGATGCAGAACCTCGCCTCAACGAAAAAGCCTTTGATTCGCAGAGTGAAGCGTTCTGGTCAGAAGGCGATGCTGTGGGCTCCGGCGAATGTGCCGGATACAGACCTTGATATCGGCGATGCATACGTGACTGACTCTGAAAGAATATGCGAAGCGGTTCGTCGCGCATCCCATGCTCTTGGCAGGCCGGTGAATCTGCGTGATGTCAAAGACGAGATCGAAAGAGACCCTGCTCTTCGACCTGCAGGTTCTTACGATCTGTTCAAGATGCTTTCCGATTTGTCGAGAGAGATGGTTAACGCCGGAGGCGGAATGCGGGAAAAACGCGCCTCCCAGCAGGTACATCGTATCGGTAAGATTAAAGATGAATCTTACTACTTCACCGATAAGAGTCCGGAAGCATACGCCTATGTAAAGTTCCGGCGTTTAGAAATGCGATGGTCGGCGATGCGTAACGATGAGCAGCTCAACGCCCTCGAAACTTGCTCGTTACCATCAGTGGCCATAGGAAGGGCCATGCTTGTAGCAACAGATACAAGAAACATTCTGAAAGAGCTTAATCAAATCATCACTGGCGGCCATCTTACCGGTGCGCCGCAGCGCGAGGCAAAAGAGCTTCGGGAGTACGTGAATGAAATCCTTAACCGAGCTAACGAGTGGCTGAAGCAAAGAGTAAAGGGTAAGCAGGAAATCCCGATTATTAATCCAGCGATTCCAGGATGGACTGCCGAAGAGTTGCTTCGGGTCATTAAGCCGCTATATCCGCGCGCTCGAGATATTCAGACGCCGTCGAAATTGATTCCACTTATTGGTGACGCCATACGTCGAGTTCCTAATCCCGACTTCAAGAATCGTTTCTCAAAAAATCCTCGTATGGCGGCGGAGTACCTTTACGACCGCACGGATGCGCTTCTGTATATAGCCAAAGAATGGGGCGGGACCGAGTGCTGTCTGCAATCGACCCTTGCGGGTAACGAACTCGGACGTTTGAGAGATCCACGTTTCGTGCTGCCCGCCTTAGCACTGAAGGACTTCAATGCACGTTTGGCAGCCGTCGCCTGTCTGGCCTTCCTCTGGTCTGACCAGGGCACAAAAGAATTGAGATCTATCGCCGTCAATGATCATGATCCCGGAATCCGCCAATCTGCTCTGTGGGGTTACGGATTTGCGGGCGGGAGCGATGCCCGTGACCTACTCAAAGTTTGCAGCGAGGGTGACATAGATGTCCGAGTACGTAGCTTCGCTAAGGAAGTCCTCAACAGCAGCGAAGAGTCTTGGTGGGCACTATAGCCAACTTTACCTTGCAGATGTTGTGACTATTAGTTGTTCGCATCAAGATTTATTCCTTCAATGCGGTTCACGCCCCCTTGATCTCTGAAGCAGGATTTATTTTCGAAACAGCAAAGGCCAAGAGTATCCACAAAAACTTCTCTCAGGAGAAACAAGGGCTGACTTAGAACATTTGTTTGGTAAGTATAAAAGGGCATTCGCTATAAAAATTTGTGTTCCCAGTGAAGCGCAGGGCTGTTGCACGAGACCTCTGGCTCATTGGGTCATGTCCTCAACAGGATTTGTCGGGCTCTTTGGTGAAAGTCCGAACAACAAATTGAAAAACATCTGTGTTGCTTCAAGCGGTTGTATCAATCTGCCGTTTGTAAATATTATAGGGATGAAACTTACGGGGTCTTTTGTTTAAATCGTTTACAAATTTGCGGCCAAAATTAGTTCTAAGAGACGTCGCGACAAGAAACAAGAGTGGTGTTTCCAAAAGACTAACTCGGGATTGTTTGCGCGCTATGCCGATGAAGATGCGAGAACTCGCTCCGCAGTAGCATATCCGGAATGGAACTAGGACAGATACTTTTGTTTTCGATTATGAGCAGCAACATTCTTAACAACGTGCCGCGAGGCACAACTCAGACAGGGGGTTTCTTCAAAGCATACACCTCAAAGAATAGCTCGTCCGGGCCTCCATCATAAATTCTTAAGCACGACAATAAATCCTTGACACTCTGATTTTTTGAGCATAAAGTCACGCCTGTCCTGATAGACCTCGCTTTATGAATTCAACCCGCGCTCACGCGGCTATATTCTTCCAGTAGTTACCGCAGAGCCTTAACTTATCGCGTTGAAAGGAAGAAATATGAAGCACCTCATTCTTGCAATCCTTCTTCCGACAGTTCGAGCTTTCGTTCTAATGTTCTATGGTGTGCTCCATCGCTCTGCCTGACTCTAGGCGCGCGTAGCCATGCTTCGGCAACGCCCTGCATCGGTTTCCTCCAGCTGACCAGCAAAGGCTCGATCAGGCATTAGAGCGGAGAATGAATCAACCAGATCAGGTCGCCGAATAAAGCACCTCTCTCTTACTGACTGGAGTGAAAACATGCCCACCCTAAATTGTGCCGCCCGAAATTTGATGAGGTTATTCTTACTCTGCGTCGCGCTCACCTTGCTCTCGACCATAACCAATGTGAATGCACAGAGCGAACCCTCGCCGTCCAAGCAGTCGGTGGTAAACTCTTCGCCCTCACCTCTGCAAACGCGCCCGCCCACGCAGGAGGAAGCAGGCGATTTTGATGAAGATGAACCCTCAGCTGAAGACCCGGCGCTGGAAGAAGAGCAGAAGCAGGTCGAACAGGCATCGCCTGAAACAGAGCAAGATCAGGCTTTCACGTCTCTTCAATATAAGCAGGGCTTGAGCAAGCAGAAACCGGACCCACCCCAGACTACTACTATCAACTACGAGACAAGCGTACCGACAGCCGCGCCGCAGACGTGCGTCCGCGCGATCAAAGCGCATGTGGTGGCGCTCGATCAGGTCTTCTTTTGGAACCGCCTTGGTGCTGTGCAGCCGCAAGGCATGATCTTCGCGCTGCGTCACCAAGTTGTCCCGACCGACGGAGGCCGGACGCTCCAACCTGGCAAGGTGAGACTGCGTGCCGATAAGCGACCGCGACCGCTAGTGCTGCGCATGAATGCGGGAGACTGTCTCCAGATAGATTTCCAGAACCTGCTCGCACCACAACCGCGCGATGAGGATCAACCGGCGACACGCACCGCGTCGGTACATGTCGCCGGTCTGCAACTTGTCAATTCGATCCGCGACGACGGCTCAAACGTCGGGCGTAATCCGGCCCCGAGCGGCCTCGTCCGCCCGGGCGAGCGGATCACGTACACGCTGTACGCCGATAAGAATATGCGCGAGGGATCGCACATCCTCTTCAGCGCTGCAGCCACCACCACGGGCGAGGGTGACGGCGGGCAGATTCCTCCAGGACTGTTCGGTGCTGTCACCGTTGAGCCATATAAGGCTGAATGGTATCGCAGCCAACTCTCAAATAATGAGATGCGTCTGGCTTCAAGGCGCAACCCGGACAACTCAATCAAGCGCACGCCGGGCGGACAGCCGATTCTCAACTACGAAGCGGTGTACCCGCCATGGCACCGCTACCACGGTCAGCCGATTCTTAAAATTCTGAACAGTCACAATGTTATCGTTCACGCCGACCTGACTGCCATCATCACAGGGCCTGGTCGCGGCAAGTTCCCTGCGAATACGTATCCGCCCGTGGCCGTCGCGCCGAATCGTGACTGGCCTTTCCGCGAGTTCACGTTGATCTACCACGACGAAATTGGGGCCGTGCAGGCGTTCCCGCAGTTCGAGCAGCAAGGCCCCGGTAAACTTGCGGACACTCTACATGCAGGGCGCGACGCCTTCGCCATCAACTATGGCACGGGCGGCATCGGCGCAGAAATCCTTGCTAACCGCCTCGGCGTCGGCCCGATGGCCGGATGTGACGAATGCTTGTTTGAAGAGTTCTTCCTCTCGTCCTGGGCCGTTGGCGATCCTGCGATGGTCGTTGACGTTCCGGCAAACGCGCCGTGCCGCCCGGAGTTTTTGGAAGATGGCCGCTGCACGGCGACGCAAAACAACCCGACGCCTGGCTACAAGGCGACCAAAGCCTTCTATCCACATGACCCATCGAACGTTTACCACAGCTATCTAAACGACCACACGAAGATGCGCGTGCTGCACGCGGGTCCGAAGGAGCACCACATTCACCATCTGCACACGCACCAGTGGTTGAAGTCGGCAGATGGCGATGAGTCTTCCTATAACGATAGCCAAGCTATCGGGCCGGGCAGCAGCGTCAATCTTGAGATTGCATATGGCGGCGGCGGTAACCGCAACCTCACGGTGGGGGATGCTATCTTCCATTGCCACTTTTACCCGCACTTTGCGATGGGTATGTGGGCGCTCTGGCGCGTTCATGATGTTTTTGAAGATGGTACGCGGCTGGACCGCACAGGACGGCCCGCGCCCGGTGCGCGCGCCCTCCCCGACGCAGAGATCAAGCGCGGGACACCTATCCCCGCAATCGTCCCGCTGCCCGGCGGCGGCGATAACGCGAATCTCGTTAATTACGTGATGGCCCCGATGCCCCAGGCAAAGGCGGAAATCGTTGACGGCCAAGTGAAGGTGACCGGAGATGGCAACCCCGGCTACCCGTTCTTCGTGCCCGGCATCATGGGACGACGCGTACCGCACCCGCCGCTCGATACGCAGTTCGACGCGGGCCTTCCACGCCACATCATCACGGCGGCGACGGTCGCCTTCCACGACGAGACACGTCTGTCCTTTGATAAAGGGCTTGCCAAGATCGTCGCCCGGGAATTGCCGGAACTCGGGACGACTTACGAAAAGTTTGCGATGGATTATCACTCGCAGGCCTTCCATAACAGTTTCCGCACAGATGGCTCGCCAGGCCCCTTTATGACTAATGGCCTGCGCCCCGCACCGGGCGCACCCTACGCCGACCCGTGCGTCAATACGCGCTGGGACGTATACGGCAAGCAGATTCTCGAAGCAAAGAAGTTCGGGCGCGACATCACCTACAAGGGCGTGATGTTCCAGTTCGACATGAAGATTAACAAGGCCGGCTGGCACTTTCCGCAGGCGCGCATCGAGACGCTGTGGCGCGATTGGAGGCCGACCATCAACGGGGTCAGACCGCCCGAACCGCTCTTCTTCCGAGCCAATACGGACGACTGCGTGACCTTCTACCATGCTAACCTGATTCCGCGCATCTATCGCGTTGATGACTTCCAGGTGAGAACTCCGACCGATATCGTCGGCCAGCATATTCACCTCGTTAAGTTCGACGTGACCTCTTCGGATGGAGCGGGCAACGGCTGGAACTACGAGGACGGCACATTCGGTCCTGAAGAGGTCGAAGATCGAATCAAGCACATCAACCTGGGAGGCGGCCTGATCGGCATCAACGGGCAACACCGTCAGCTCGTAGCAGTCGACCACCCATTCTTCGGACGCCCGGCGCAGGTCACATACCAGCGCTGGCTGATAGACAATGTGCTCAGCCTTCCGCAGGGCAACGAGACCCCGCGAGACCGTACACTGCGCAATGCTTTCACTCATGATCACTTCGGCCCCTCGACGCACCAGCAGACGGGCCTTTACGCTGGCCTCATTATCGAGCCAAAGGACTCGGACTGGCGAAACAACGAAGACGGCACGCGGCTCGGCATCGGCAACGGCAATGCCCCGCCGCGTGATGACGGCGGCCCGACGAGTTTCGCTGCCATCATCATCACCAACCCTGACCAGTCGCTGAGTTATCGAGAGTTCATGCTCAGCCTCGCTGACTTTCAACTCGCCTATCTGCGGGGGGGCGGCCTCAACAGCGCGCGCCAAGCGATACCTGATCCCCGCAAGGCGATCAATCCGCCGGGCCGACGCGAAGTACCGCTCCCCGACGGGACACTGCCCGGCCCGCCCTTCGGCCCCGAGACACGTCTGGTCGAGCGCCCCGCACGGCAGCGATGCCCCAACGGCGATCCTGCCCCGTGTCCAGAGATTCTCTCCGCTGACGACGTGGGCACGTTTGTCGTCAATTACCGCAATGAGCCTATTGCTCTGCGCGTGCGCAACCCGTTCACTAACAGGCAGGCCGCAGGCGACGCCGGCGACCTCTCCATGGCTTACAAGAATATTACGCGCGCGGATGCCGCGCTGAACTCCTTTGGTCCATACCCGACGCTCACGCCGGGCGTCAGTCGTCTTGACCCGTTCACCCCACTCTTGCGTGCTACGGAGGGTGACCGCGTGCAGATTCGCATCTTCGTCGGCGCGCACGAGGAAACGCACAACTTCACCATCCATGGCGTGAAGTGGCTTTTTGAGCCTTTTGACCCGGACTCGGGCTGGCGCAACTCACAGATTATGGGAATCTCTGAGAAATTCGACTTCCTCCTGCCGGGTCGAGCACCCGCCGGCCCGCCAGCCCCGCAACAGCGCGCCGACTTCCTATATAAACCCGGCGCGGCGGTAGACGATCAGTGGAATGGTCTCTGGGGCATACTGCGTACTTATAGGGCGAGCGCTTCCATGATGGAATTTATGCAGGAGAGGGAGAGGCAGAGAAGAATCGCACCCGAAGACATTCCTCCTTTCCCGCTGCCAGACCCAGTACGTGCTCGCGCGATTGCCCAGGCCCGGGTTGAGACGCTTGACACCGGACAGGCTGTACAACAGTTCACAGGGGCTTGTCCGAGTGATGTGCAGTTTGCGCCGCGGCGCCGCTACAACGTCTCGGCCTACCTGGTCCGCGACATCCTCCCCGGAGGCCGGCTGAACTTTACCGGCCAAAACGGCTACAACTTCTCTATCCCAAATCCGGGGGGCGGTCCGCCCGTGACAGGCCCGCTCAACGACCCGACAGCCATCGTCTTCGTCCGTAATGAGCACATCGGGCGAGATGGCAAGTATAACCGCACGACCGTCGAGCCGCTGCTCCTGCGAGCGAACGCCGGTGAATGTATTGAGGTGAAGCTCACAAACAGGCTTCCCGTTAATCCGGTTGATCTGCCCGGCTACAATACGCTGCCGATGATCGTTGATGACTTTAACGCCAATCAGGTGGTTCCCTCGCGTCGGGTCGGCTTGCACCCGCAGTTGGTACACTACGATGTCAGGACTGGCGACGGCGTGAACGTCGGCAGAAACCCGCTTCAGACCGTCAGCCCGGGCCAGACTATTACCTACCAGTGGTACGCAGGAGACGCCGGAGTAGAAATCAGCCCGAACCTGCGACGGGCGACGCCCGTCGAGTTTGGCGCGACCAATCTGATGTCGTCCGATCCGATCAAGCACAGTAACAAGAGCGCCATCGGGTCGCTTATTATCGAGCCGCGGTGCAGTAGTTGGGAGGAGGACCCAAACTCAACGCACGCGGCCACCGTCTGGAATTCCCAGCGCCCTGGACGAAGGTGTTCGACTAACTATACCGATTTGACAAGCTTCCGCGAGTTCGTCGTCCAGTTCCAGAATGATCTTAATATGAGGTTCGGCGACGGGAGGCCGGTGCCGAACCTAGCCGAAGCCGAAGACCCGGAGGACTCCGGGCAAAAGGCCATCAACTACCGCACCGAGCCTTTCTGGACGCGGCTCTGTTATTGGCCCGCACTACAATTGTCGAAAGACCCGAATATGACGGGAGGCTCGAACCAGACGCCTGTTCTTCAGTGCCCGCAGTCGGATGCCAGGTCCACGCGCCAATTCGACATGACCAATTCGCTGCACAACTCACAGATTGGTGGGCGCGACCCCGTCACACCGGTTTTCACGGCCAGTGCTGGTATGCAGACGCGCTTCCGGGTGCTGTTTTCAGGCGGGCACGCGCGCAACAACGTTTTCATGCTGCATGGTCATATCTGGCAGGAGATGCCTTACCAGACCACGCCGCCCTTACAGGATATCAACTTCCCCGATCAGCCAGCCTCAAACGTCATCGGCTTCAACACGAAGTCTCCGTGGCACGGGGCGCAGTGGGGACACGGCCCATCGGACCACTTCGACGTATTGATTGAAAGCGCCGGCGGGGCTTTCCGCGTTCAAGGCGATTACCTCTACCGCACGTTCCAGTCGTTTCAATTCGATGGCGGGATGTGGGGGCTATTTCGCGTTGAAGATCCTCGGAGCAAACCAAGACAGAAGACTACGCAATCCGTCCCATGATGGGCGCACGTCTCTACGGCAGCAGCAGGCAGCGAGGTCATGGTCCGACGACTTAGAGTGCCGCCATGACGTATGCGCTGTGTTGCGTCTGCTCTCGACATTCTCGTTAAGCGAAAGCTCGCGTCATCCTCTTCTGAACAAGGTCAAACATGAGAACCTGCAAGCCGTCGCCCAGGCACCGTTCACCCGCAGCGAACCACCACTGCCGACTGGTCAGACCCGTAGCCCTCTGGCTCGCGCTGCTCTGCATCGCGCCTTCGCTCTACGCGCAGCAGAGGCCCGGCTCACCGCCTGCTTCTCAGGGAAAATTGGTTGCCCCCGTCGAAGGCGCGCCGAATCAATCGCCTCGGCCACAGAAGATCACGCGCGAAGGCGTGTCTGTAGAATTCGACATCAAGCTCGCCGGCGCACAACCTGAAGGCATGCCCGACGCGCTACGGGAGGGAGCATCCGCGACCGTGACCTTCCGTATCAGGGATACGATGACGGGGACGCCCCTGACAGGATTGCGCCCCGCCGCGTGGCTCGATATGCGCAAGCAAGCGGGTGTGACCGACGCGAAGAGATGCCACGACAAGGTACAATCGTTTCTTCAATCGAGCTTCAGCGCGCGGCCCGCCGTTGATCTGAACAAATACTACATTCTGGCCCTCAATCAGGAGCCGAACATCTCCGTTATAGATCCCCTACTCGGAGTAGGAGCGACGAAGCTTCTCACACTCGTGATGCTCAAGAGTCCGGGCGCGGACTGGACGATGAGCAGCGACCAGCGCTGGCTCTACGTCTCGATGCCGCTCGTCAATCAAGTAGCCATCGTTGATACAGAGACTTGGAAAGTCGCAGCGAACGTAAACACAAGCATCCGGCCAGCACGCCTGCGATTGCAGCGTGACGGTAAGTATCTCTGGATTGGCACAGACGGCATCAACCCGACTGACCAGAGCGGCGTGACCGTCCTCGACACCGCAACGCGAGAGGTCGTGGCGAAAATCCCGACCGGCGCGGGCCATCATGACATTGAGATCAGCACCGATGACCGTTACGCCTTCGTTACCAACCAGCAGGACAGCACCCTCACCATCATCGCCACCGCGAGTCTAGCTAAAATTAAGGACCTCAAGACCGGCGCTTCGCCCGTCGCCGTGGCCTTCTCACCGCAGAGCAGGACTGCCTACATCGCAAGCGAGAGCGACGGCGCTATTGTTGCGGTTGACGCCGAGCGGCAGGAAGTCGTCTCGCGCCTCGCCGCCAAGCCTGGACTCGTTGCCCTACGGTTTACGCCCGATGGCCGTTACGGCTTCGTCGTCAACCGCAAAGAGGCGGCCATTCAAATTTTCGACGCCGCCACGAATCGTTTGCTGCACACCATCGCGGTCGGCCCGGCTCCTGACCAAATCTCTTTCACGAAACAGTTCGCCTACGTGCGCGCTCTCGGCAGCGAACAAGTGACGATGATCCGGCTCGCAGAGATTGGCCGCGCGAGCATCGAGCAGGCGACAACGCGCTTCCCGGGCGGACAGCAGTCTCCTCAGTTAGCCGGGCGGACGGTCTTCGCCCCGGCGCTCGTCAACGCACCGGAGGAGGGCACGGTTCTGTTGGCAAATCCTGCTGATAGAATAATCTACTATTATACAGAGGGCATGGCCGCTCCGATGGGTAACTTCCTCAACTACCGTCGTCAGCCGCTCGCACTCGCGGTCTGGGACGCAAGCCTGCGCGAGGCGGAGCCTGGCGTCTATCGCACCACGGCGCGGCTCGCCGAGCATGGCCTCTATGACGTGGCCTTCCTGCTCGATGCGCCGAGAATAGTCAATTGCTTCGAGGCGGAGGTCGCAGAGAACCCTGAGTACAGAAGGAGGACGCAGGCTTCAATCGCGGTCGAGCCGCTGCTGAAGGAACAAGTGCTCACAGTCGGTGAGGAGGTGCGTCTCCGTTTCAAGGTGACGGACGCCGCGACAGGGCAGCCGAAGTCGGGCTTGAAGGACGTGGGCGTGTTAACGTTCCTCGCGCCGGGCATCTGGCAGAAACGTGATTGGGCGCAGCCGGTCAGTGAAGGCATCTACGAAGTAAGCGTCACACCGCCGCGCGAGGGCGTCTACTATGTCTTTCTTCAGTGTCCGTCGCTTGGAGTCCAGTATCGTCAATTGCCGCACCTGATTCTCACGGCGAAACGGGCCGTACCCACACCGAACACGGCAACGAGAAAGCCGGGTCAGCCTGCCCGGCCCTGAGTAGCTTTCTGACGCTTTTGATTCAGAGGCAAATATAGCTCATGCCGGTCAATACATACCGTGAGGCATTAACGCCAAAGGACATAACAATGATTATGGACAGCAACAAGAGCAAGCCGGGCTTGAACCTTCCTCTCATACTAGGTCTCGTAATACCAAGTCTGAGTTTCCTCATCTTCGTGTCCGATGCACGCGCTCAAACGAAGGCAGCGAGTCCTGTTGATAGCCAGCCCAAACCGACTGCCCCATCCGAGTTGAATACCGCAGATAAGAATGCTGCGAATGGACAGGTGTCCCGCAGGCAGGCTGCGGCTCAGAAATATTTCACCGATATTATTCTCATCAATCAGGACGGCCAGTCTGTACGCTTCTACAGCGACCTGCTCAAGGATAAGGTTGTGGTCATTAACGCCTTCTTCGCCACGTGTCGAGGGAGTTGCCTGCCGATGAATCGCAATCTGGAGAAAGTACAGGAGGCGTTCAGGGATCGCATGGGCAAAGACCTCCTTATCATCTCGATCAGTGTTGACCCTGAGCTGGATACCCCTGCCAGTTTGAAGGAATACGCAAAGAAGCTGAACGCCGCTCCGGGCCGGCTCTTCATCACGGGCGAAAAGGAGAACGTTAACCGGGCGCTCTACAAACTCGGCCAGTACGTCGAGCAGAGAGAACAGCACACTAACATCTTCATCGTCGGCAACGAGCGCACAGGTCTCTGGAAAAAGGTCTTCGGGTTAGCGAAGGCTGATGAGATTATCATGGCGGTCGAAAGCGTGCTCAAGGATACGGGGGAAGGCGGCAGCGCACCTAAATGACAAGGCCCGTAGCACAATCTGGAAAGAAGATGGCGGCCTGTCAGCGTCCCATCATCGCGTGCGCAGGTTTGGCCCTCTTGTGCGCTTTCGCCACGCTCTGCTCCCATCGCTCACTGGCGCAGCAGTCTCTGCCACTATCGACCAATGTGCTAACAGCGCAGGAGCAACGCGGCAAGGCTATCTTCCGGCGCGGTGTCAGTCCATCCGGGCGCGAGATAATTGCGGTGATGGGCGAGATTGACGTACCGGCTTCGACGCTGACGTGCGCAGGCTGTCACGGCGAGCGCGGCGAGGGAAAGACCGAGGGGGGCGTGACGGCAGGCCAATTGACGTGGGACCACCTGACAAAACCTTACGGTCACATTCATCAGAGCGGGCGTAAACATGGCCCATTTAACGAGCTGTCTTTCATCCGCGCGGTCGCCAACGGTTTAGACCCCGCGGGCAATCCGCTGCTTGTCGCAATGCCCCGCTACCGCATGACGCAGGAGGAGGTGGTTGATCTTATCGCCTACGTCAAACGCATAGCGACAGACCGTGATCCGGGCGTCACCGAGCGAGCGATTATCATCGGCTCTGTTCTCCCGGCGCATGGGCCGCTCGCGGAAACTGGAGCCGCGATGCGCAACGTGCTTATGGCCTACTTCGATGATGTCAATAACCGGGGCGGTATTTACAACCGAAAAATCGAGTTGCGCATCGTGGAATCACGCGCCGCAGCTGTCGAGACCGCCGCTGCCGCCGCAGAACTCGCCGCGCGTGAGCAGGTCTTCGCCTTCGTTGGCGGTCTGAACGCGGGGGCGGACAAAGAGTTGGCGGCGCTCGCCGCAGAGCGGGAAATTCCATTCATCGGTCCCGGAACGCTCCTCCCATCGACAGGCACGCCCATCAATAGACAGGTCTTTTATCTGCTATCCGGCGTCAGGGAACAGGCAGCGGCTCTCGTCAATTTCGCTGCGTCAAGGCCGGAGCTAATGAAGATGCGCGCAGCTATCGTCGCTGACAGGGGCGAATTAACACAGGCCGCCGCCTCCACCGCCGAGGAACAGGCAAAGAAAATAGGCTGGAATAAGGTTGATCGTTATTCCTACCAAGCCGACGGCTTCAATGCGGCTCAACTCGTGCGGAAACTGCAGTTGGCCGCCACGGATGTCGTTTTCTTCTTCGGGCACAGCGGCGACGAGGCGGCTTTTATCAAGGAGATTGCCGCCACGGGCTGGACGCCGCACGTCTTCCTTCTAGGCGCGCTGGTAGGAAGAGGTCTCGTTGGCGCGATCTCGCAAGAGTTCAACGACAAACTCTATTTGGCCTATCCGACCGTGCCCGAAGATATTACGCCGGGAGGGATGACGGAATTTCGTGTGCTACATGAAAAATACAAGTTCGCGCTGAGTCACCCGGCCTCGCAGCTTGCAGCCTTCGCTGCGGCGAAAGTGTTCATTGAAGCCCTCAAGAGAGCAGGGCAGAATATAACCCGCGAGAAGCTGATCGCGGCGCTCGAAAGCCTTTATGACTTCGAGACCGGTGTCAGCCCGCGCCTCACCTTTGGGCCAAATAGACGAGTCGGCGCGTCGGGCGCATACATCGTCGGGATTGACGCCGGGAAGAAACAGTTCGTTGCTATGGGCAGATGGGTGGAGGCGAATCCGTAACGTGGTACAAGCGGAAATCCACGCCGCCGCTGGAGATGGCCGCAGCGGCCAACTTATGCTTCCAATAGCACGCCGCTACTTGGTTCTTCCAGAACAGGCTCCACTGCCATCTCAATTGGATTTGTGTTAAATGATATGAGAAAACATTGTATAAAGGCTTCCTGTTTGTTATATTTAATTTGGTATTTTCCGCCGCAACTCTACATGCGGAAAGATATGAATCCGAAAAAAACCTCATATTCGACGTTTTTTGAATCCTAAGGCTGGCAAATTATGAATCCTTCTCAGGACTGACCCTGAGGGGTATCCGTATCTTTCGTTTTCGGATACTCGTAACTTTCGTTTTAGGTATTCGTAGTTTTCGCTATGCGTAAAGCCTGCATGTAGCAGGCTTTACGTCTTTTTGACGCTCAACGTCTGATGATAGGTCAGGTCTTGTTAATTCCCTTTATAAGCCCTTGAAGAGGTAATTTTGCCTTTTTATAGCCGTTACACAGCCATAATGATTCTACCTAAATCTGCTCTAAACCATTGTCATCACCATAGTTCTTACTAATTAAGTAGCTTCCCTTACAAGACTTAAAGATGGTTACACACGGTCCATTCCCTCATCTGTAATTTGATAAGACCCAATTGTTACCATCTTAATGAGGCCTTCTCCCCGCAGTATCGCCTCGTCAGCTCGAAAAAGACTCTTATCTATACCAGCTTCTTGGCACATTTTTTCGTAATGAATTCTTTCGTGTTTACCTTTCTCTTTTCGAAACTTGGCGAGAAAAAGTAAGATCTTTTTGCGGGTCTCACGATGTTGAGTGCTTCGCTCCTTAGGAATAATTTCCTGTCTCTCCGCAAAAAGTATCCCTTGTGGCGTAGCCTCGAAGTCCCACTGGGCGCGTCGTTCTATTAAACCCTTACTTTCCAGATCCTCAACTAAATCTTCAAAGGTTTCTTTATCCCACTCATGCTTCTTACAAAGCTGATCTAGGAAACAGCTCATGTTGTGCTCCCAAGAGTTATAAAGAGCATCAAATATCTTCTCTGTCATTTCGGCTTTGCCCATCTTAATTACTCCCTCCATCTCAAAAGCTCACTGCCCCTCAGAAATCAATCTCCTGACCGAACAAGATCAGCATGAGTGATATGAATCTCCTCAGCTTGGCCGGATCTACTCGCTGATGGTTCTTCTGATATATGAACTTCCATATAGTAAATCGTTTTCCCTGCGAGTTTCAGGAATCTATGCCCGTCAGATTCTTCAAGCTCCGGCGCAATACGTTTTGTGCTTCGCACGAACACTACCAGAAAGCCTTCAGGTTCATTAAAGTCTTCGCAATAACGATAGACTTGATGAAACCCGTCCGACAGCTTCTTCAAAATCTCACTCCGTGGTGCGCCCTCGGGAACATACTTAACGTCTAGGATCAGATGTCCGGCTTCCGGGTCTTTCAAAACAAGGTCAGTTTCTCCGCTATGAGACACTGGCTCAATAACGAACTCGACTTGTTGATCAAAAACATACTCCTGTAAGTCAACGGCCAAACCTCTTTCACCTTTCTTCCCTTCTAAACCTTCGTCCGCTACTCGTCGCAGTCGTGAGCTATGGAACCATTCGGACCGCTGTTTGTATTTAAGGAGGAGGCTATAAATGATACTGCGAGAATCCAATCTCTCGTCTAGATGTTCGTATAATCCTTCGACAGCGACATCGCGAATCAATTCCACGCCCTTTTCAATT
This sequence comes from Pyrinomonadaceae bacterium, assembly GCA_036387475.1. Taxonomy (GTDB): domain Bacteria; phylum Acidobacteriota; class Blastocatellia; order Pyrinomonadales; family Pyrinomonadaceae; genus DASVTR01. The sequence goes on from DASVTR010000026.1 coordinate 96,864, forward strand.
TCAACGAATTCGTCTTCGCCATTAATAAATTCATAAAGTTTGTTGTATAGCTTTCTAGCTTGCCATTCGTTACTTTCACCAGCAGCAGCAACTGCTTTAACCATCGACCAACAAATTGCGGCATGCTCTCCTGTCGTTCCAGCACTGTAGGAACCGATGGAGGCTGTCCCATCATCTTCGTTGCTTGCAAGGGTTGATACGGCTTGGCTCATCTGTACGCCGAGTTCGCCAGACTGCCTCTCAAGCTCCATCACTAAAGAGCTGAATATTGGATGATTACTTAGCCAATCGACAAGGTGTTTACAAGCTGAAGGAAATAATGGGAGAGGGCATGTTTGAGTTCTCCGTACTCTGCTGCGTAATACGTAACGCGTCCTTTGTACCAATTGTGGATCCATCATTTATCCCTCCAAGCTTTTCAACATCTTTAGAATTGACTGCGTGGCGCGCTTGACTTGCCCAAGATGGTCAACTAAATGGATGTTTGCATGGCACCCCCTACAGACTACCAAGTCACCCCGTTTAATCTCACCGAGTCGAACCCATGTATGTAGTTTGCAGATAGGGCATGGTATTTCAACCCAATGCTTGTCCAAGTTGGGAAGTTGGATACTTATGGAAAAACTAAACATAGTAGTCTGCTTTAGATGACCTACTCTCCTTACTCTTTAGAGCTACTTTAAATGACTGGCGCGCATCCGCTCGAACATTTCCGCTTGTTCGATAGCATCATCTAGGGCGTTGTGTGTATGCTGTGATTGTCCTTTAAACTTACTTGGGATACGACTTGACCGAGTGTCCGCCCAAGAGCAGCCAACTAACCCCATGTAATAAGACTTGATATCGACTCCACCGAATCCGAAGGGGTTATCATTCAAATAAGTGTGTAAATACCAATTAATAAAAGACCAATCGAATGTCGCGTTAAACCCCACAAAGACGGGGTCACGTGTTTCACTAATTTGAAGCGCCCATTCTCTAAAGGCCATCATCGCTTCAGTTGGGTCAGTACCTGCTTGAGCAAAGTCTTCTAATGACTTTCCAACTACCTTCATAGCCTCCGGCACGGACGATGCGCTAGTCGGACAGAGCTCTACATAAAAGCGTCGGTCCGTTCGACCTACCTCACATGCGCCAAGCGCCAACATACTGTAAGTCCCCGGAATTGGCCCTGACGCCTCAATATCCACAGAAATGTATACTTCAGACATATTCGAAAAACCTCCTCAACCGATCAAGGGTGGACGATTAATGTTTTTTCGCCAGAAATCTATAAATGCCTCTTGGCGCTCCTGGACGGGAAGGCTGCTATCCCAGAAATGACAGGGGATGGCATCTTGATCGAAAGGTCGTTTAGTTCCTTCTTCAGCGGTGACAATTACTCTCGTGGCGTGCCCAAGCGCATAGCCTAACTCGATATAACAGTTAGGTCGCTCACCGGTGACATCCGCGATAACAACCGAGGCATAGTGAAGGTCATCGAAGACGGCTAAGTTGATAAACGGATGCTCCGTATCATCAACTTCCATATCGATGCGGTCGAACCCACACTGTTCCACTACCGGGTCTACTACATCCCGAAAGAAGGACTCAACCCGACTGAATTTTTCGTGCTGGTGATTCAACAGCCGGGTATAAAAGACATAAGGTGGAGCAAGAACTCTCAACAGTTCGGTGAGATTGTTTGATACAAGCCTCACATCCACCGCACCGCTACGGGTAGCAATACTTGCTAGGCGGGCATTCTCGCTGCCAGCGAACGGTTTCTGTAGTTTGATAAAACGCTTCGGCTGTTCGCGCGACTTTAGGGCTAAACCTTCTGACCCAATAAGAGCGTCGTTACGACTCGCTCCCAGAGGTATATCTAGTGGGATGACGGGGCGCCGCCTACCCATATAAAGGTTAGCCAGGTGTTCAACGCCGGTCCCGCCACCGAGAGTTAGCAAGATATCTCCATACTGTGCCTGCCGTTCGCGCAGCATTGTTCCGGATCGAGCACCCGCTTGAATCGTCTCAACCTGCACCCAGCCGCTCAGAAGTAATGAGTCCCAAAGGGCACGCCTATCTTCAGGTATCTCCATCTCGGACTTTCCAGACGTAACTACCACTATGGGTGGGCCGTAAGGCTTAGGCCATTTGTGCCTTCCAGCGCGGAGACACTCCGCAGCAGTCTCCAGAATTGTCCAATCAAAGACGACGCTCGGTCCCTTTTCCGTCAACAGTCCAGGGCGTGGCTCCTTACCTGCGCCGACTACCAGCCCCCCGCCATCTCTTAAAATATTACGAACAACTTGTGACAGTAGGTCGTGCGAGTATTGCGTTAGCTGAGATCCTGTCTTGAAGCTGGCACTACCAGAGATATGCACGCGGCGGCCTAAAACACCTGATCGTTCAGTTGAAGCTATCAATGATCACCTCCCTTGATAGCTGGTGATGGAGTAATAGCCCTCGCCGCCTTGATTAAATCATCTGCGGTCAGCTTACGGTTCGGGAACGCATACCCTAGAGCTTCCGGTAGCCACTTAGAACGTAAATCCGAGAAAGTAAAGCCGATTTTGGATGGATGGCTAGATGGGCCAGTCAACCCTACTAACTCTCTAATTTCAGAGTCCGACAGCCCAATGCCTTCGCAGTCCATACGTATCAGTTGCTCGCGCTCTGAATCGTCCGGGCGTTGGAAGGTTTCGATCCTTGCTGCGCGCCGGAGCACCGCAGGATCAAGGGCCGAGACGCGATTAGTGCAGAGAAAGACGAGGATTCTCCCGCCGAACTTACGAACGTCGTCGACTTTCTGAATAATGGTATTAACCGCCACTTTATCTTCGTGGTGACTTTGAGAATTGTCGCGAGTCGTAGTCAGAGAATCGGCTTCGTCCACAATCAAGAACGAATACTTCGTCTTACCAGCCTCGCGGGCTACGACCTCGAAGGCTTGATTGATTAGAGTACTCATCTGCCCCACTTTACCTGAACCGCGCACGCGAGTGCTCATCTTAAAAAGCATCGCTGGTTTCTTCACTTCTCTTGCAAGGCGGTCCGAAGCGGATTCCGCAGTGGCAGTCTTACCTGTGCCGACATCGCCTTCGAAAACTATCAGCGGATACCTGTCAGCAATGACCTCACAGACAGGCAGGACGTTGCGGTAAAGTTTCTTGCTCCACGCCTGTAACTCTTCTGGATTGGAGAGCAAGTGCATGTCACGCCGAAGGCGTTCATACCGTTCTTCAAAGCCGATGAGTCTCCTTGCGACTCGCTGTAACCGTTCATCTGGCAACTCAAGCTCCAGCTCAAACAATTCACTGCGATCCGTAATGGTATCTGTGCTCACTATAAACCTCTCATTTATAAATAGATTTCCTCGCGCCGTAGCCATTGCTCACATAATCCCTGTCGGCGTGGCGCGTTAGGTTGGGAAACGAAGTGTCAATGTTAGAAGCCCCCCATGACTCTTTCAATTTAGTCTCGAAAGCCACTTGTTGTGATTGGGTTAATGATCGCCATTTAGCGGAATAGGTAACAACTACCTGAAGACTACCTCCGATAGTACGCGGCCACAGATTGTTTCCAGGACGTTGCGCCGTCCAGAGAGCGGCATTTGTCGAAATCTCATACTTGGCGGCGCGAATAATCCTACCGCCGGCATCCGCAAGACAAAGATCTACCTCAGCCAAGTAACCGTGTTGAGCCATCGTCTTCACGTCCGCCGAGACAGACCTTGCATCCTCGCGCGTCCGTAATCCCGTCGACTGGGCCACCATATCGAAGTCAGCGGCAAAGCAATCGATGACCTTCCCGATGTCAGCCGTCGTATAGGTCGTTGAATATGTGTCAGCGTAGGAACTCATTGTTCTTATTCTCCGATCACGAAGGAGCGTCCGAAGACCTGCTTCCAGTATTCTAAAGTCTCCCCTTGGTAGTTGTTATTACTTGCCGCGGTGAGATACTCCCATGCTTCCGTCGCCTTCGCGACAATTTCATTGCAATCCGTATTTGTGAGTTTGCGGCCCACATTGTTCTCTGAGTTGATGGGGTCAAGTATGACGACACGCTCGTCAGGAAGATTCTTGGGTGTGCCATTTTCCTTGAAATATATCGGCTCTCGCAGCTCTGATTGAGCGACGTAGAGAAAGAATCTAAGCAAACCATCTTCAAGAGAAGTTGCCGAGCCTTGTGTGTCCTGTAGGTGACAGATGATTAGCTCAATTGTAAATGATCTAAGCGTCTCATCAAGCTCATGATAGTTACGCCAGTGTTTTAGCAGGCGAACCAAAGATGTGAAGCGCGCATAGTTGTTCTTGCGGGCGCGGATGAACTCAAGCTGTTTGGTGACACTGGTTTTTACCGGAGTCTCGCCGCGCGACGAAGGCTGCCAACCATAATCGCCGGGGCCTTCAATGGGTAGGATTGGAACCAGGTCAACTTGAAGCCCCGAAGTGTGAAATTCGATGCCGAGTGTTCGTGGCTGCACGACGAAGTCCTCCGGGTTTTTCGACGGGTACATTGAAATTAGGAGTTCCCGCAGAACTTCATGAAAGTTTTCGAGGTCGAACTCTTCCGAACCATAAGGCTTCAAATACACCGCGATGTCCGCATCTACACCAAAGCCATCGCGCGGACGCAGCACGGTTCCTTTGCGAAGCGAGCCAGTCTTCAAGAACTTCTTTATTCCGAAGGAGGGATGCGCGTCTACTTTTGCTTTAAAGCCGGCGATCAGATTGTCAACCTGTTCGAGATACTCTGATCGCTTCCCGGGCTTGAGTCTGAGTCTATTGTCAACAAAGTACTGGATTTCTGCGTCTGTTAGTTTCATATGTACTCTCCTTTTCGTGCTCTGCCTGCCACTACGAGTTAAACCCATAGTCTAAAATCGCTAAGCCTTCGTGTTATTGAGTTGAGTCTCAACTCAACTCCACCTGCAAAAAATTTTGGAGAACTAAACTAATGAAATTTGGCTAAGTCCTCCACTCTCCGTAAGAATGATATTTTCATCGTTTAAGAAGCCCAACTTGAGTTGGCGTAAGCGGACACGCAACGCAGTAATCGTTACACCGAACTGATCTGCAAGCTGGTAAAGTGACTTCCACTCCATCAGGTCAGAGTTTTTAAAAATTGGAAGGCAAATATCATACGGCATAAGTAATGCTCCTGAGTACCAGTTTGCCTGTCGTTCAATCCAGCTATTATCACCGTCTCGACAAAGAATTGTTTGCCCCAATTCTAAACCTGGCAGCAACGGATACTCTTGGCTCACCTGATCTACATGCAAAACCCAATGCCCGATTTCATGCCCTTTGGTGAACCGTTCAAATCCCGGTTTCTCTATAAACTTACTCTTATGGGTTTCATTAATGACCACCCGCCTTTCCCGTGGATAGAGACCGCCCCATATTGTTCTTCTATCTTCGGGAATAACATCCCAATCCATGTGAAGGTCGTAAACAAGCTCACCAATGGTGTCGACATCAATGGGCGGCGCTACTGAGCCTCCTCGACGCTGGAACTCAATCAGGGTACTGCAAGCCCTCTCCTCAACCTCTTCACGTCGCCAAAATGTTCTCATAGCTTCAGATGTACGCTCCCGGTTATCATTCCTCCCGCTTGGCCTTCATCCTTCTCGCATATTCTTCAAGCTTTTTCATTTCAGCATCATCAAGATCACTAATCGATCTAAGAAACGCTGGCATACCTGGTGATTTATGTATCACGGTCTTTATGTCTTCAGGAACTTTACTGGCTAGCTGAAGCAGTTCGTCAGCATCTGCTCCTAATTCATTCGCTAGTTTTATAATCACTTCCTCAGAGGGAGGAGGCATTTTCCCGTTCTCGATTTTACTTAAATAAGTAAAATCTATTCCTACCTTTTCCGCCAACTCGCGCTGGTTGAATTTGCCAACTCTTAGTTGTCGTAACCGTGATCCAAACTCCATACACAAGTTTCCTCATCGCCAATCTAACATTTGTTGAGTTGATAGTCAACACAACAGTCACAATCGGTCTGGGGCTGCTGTTAAGTCTCTTTGACTCCTTAATGAAAAGCTATCACTCAGATACGTTCAGGGGTGACAGCCCTGACAGTCGTATTTGAGCAGGACACGTGGCTGTCTTTACCGCGGCATGCTGACTCTCTTATTTTGATAAATCAAACAGGAAAACGCATCAGCGGTTCATTGAAGCAAGTAAGCAAGTTCTTTATCTAATAGCTGCGGATTGCGACAAACATGAAATGACCATTTGCCTAATTCACCCCAGTTGTTAACGGCTGATACCCAACGCTTGGCAGCATTATGCTTTGCTTTGGTTAGATCGTCTTCGTAACCTTTTATCTCCAATACAAGCGTTGTGTCATTTTTAAGTCGCACGAGGAAGTCCGGCTCATAACTATGATCAACACCCTGGTATTCATATGGAATTAATAGCCCGAGGTGATCATTTCGAGCATAGAATTTAACGGCATCACTTTGTTCCAGCTTGAATGCTGCGGTTGCCTCCCAAGTTGCCGTATCACCTACTACTTGGTTGATATGGCTTCGTTGAGCCATCTGACATGTCCGTGTGGTTTTGAATTCCACATCGGCTGTTGTCCCGATAGGCTTATACCTGTTCAAGACCGGAAGCAAAGGAGCCTCCCCCTCAGTCTCGTCAGGTTCAATCCTATCCCGCAGCCTTTCCACCATTCGGCCTACGTATTTATCCAGCCCTAATTCACATGGATGACAATCTTGAAAATCAACTTTGCGGTCGACGTATTCATCAACGCATTGATAAACCTGTGGAAATAGCTGATGCCTGGACTGAAGCCGGAACACTCGACTTTTTGCATCTGAGCCAGATTTTTGTCCGCTAAGTAACTCCTCAATAACTAAACGACTGATCTGAAACTTGATCGTTTGTAGATGTGTTTGCTGGTAATAGGCTTCACGATTCTGCTCAACAAATGGGAAAGGGCCACCTTGCTGAGAAACATGCCCCTCTTTATATCCGACTTGAGGTAGAAGAAACGTAGCTGTCGGTTCTCGATTAGGTTCAAGAATCAGCGTCTCCATTCCATTGATGTCACATCGAATTAAATTCTTCCGTAAGGCAAAGGCATAACCTTCAACTACTGGGAAGCGCATCTCCATAGAGGCTCGTTCCGGCAGCGCCTTCACATGCTGTTTCGGCTTATCATCCGGCTCTGACTTTTTAAGTGGACGGCCTTTGAATGGGATGACTGAGAATGGAATACCGTAAACATCAACGTACTCTTCCGTCAGGCGTCCGGTTTCAGGGTCTGGAGTATAATCCATCCGGCGTAACCCTCGCCCTACAACCTGCTCACAAAGAAGTTGGCTCCCGAAAGCTCGAATGCCAAGAATGTGTGTAACGTTGTTCGCATCCCAACCTTCCGTCAGCATTGAGACAGAGACAACGCAGCGGACATGCTCTCCAGGTTGCCCCGATTTGCCTACAGTTGCGACAACTCGTCGTAACTCTTCAGCCAAGTCCTGTTTTTTCTTTTTCGGATCCTCACTCTCCGCTTCAGCTAACAACTTGGTATCAATTCGAATGGTCCGCTTTCGGGCCGACGTGTTAGAAAGATATTCAGGGTAAACAGTTCCTTCACCATAACTGGTTCTTGTTTTGGGCTTCTTGCCCTTGGTCGCTTTGCTTTTGGCAGACGCGGAATCGTCTTCGTCTAAGGCGGCAGCTTCGAGATCCGCCTGCGTCACAATTACCTCTTCCGTCTCGCCGCTGATTTTGCGGTAAAAGATTTCGGCAATGTCAGTATTGTCGCAGACGATGATTAGAACAGGAGGCACGTGCTCCTGTCCGGGCGTAGCTTGTTCGATGTATTTGAATCTTTCCAACCATTGCCCAGCGATTTGCTTCAGTGCTCCTTCGGCCTCACGATAGACAACATCCGGCTTAGGCTTTTTCGCTTTACCTGGGAGCAATTCTGCTGGCTGTAAGCCTTCTTTGATCGCATCCCAAAGCTTGAAATATTTAGGGTCAGGCCTTCCGGTTGTATCCTGTACAGGCAAGCGCGGGATTTTAACTATACCGCTCTCTATTGCATCCACCAGCCCAAAATCGCTGATCAACCAAGGGAACGGTCGCCCCTCGGGATGCCCGCTGCCTTTTATGTAGAAAGGTGTTGCGGAAAGATCGACGCATAACGCAATTCCAGGCTTGCCATCATTGAGTACATTGTTCAGGCGATCTAAACCTTCTACCCAAACAGTTGCCTCTTGTGCTTCCGCTTCAAGCTCTTTCTTTTCCTCACTACTAAGGCCCTCTAGTTCTTGAGCTGGTGCGGGTCGCCAGCAATGATGTCCCTCATCATTCAAGACCATGATGGGGATTCTGTCATATAAATCTTTCAGCACCCGCCGCGCGAATGTTTCCGGCGTTTCTGGCCCTTTGTTGACGACGGCATAAGTCGCATCGCCTTCTTTATGTTCTGATTCTTCTGCGAACCCGTGCCAGTTCTCAACCATTACTTTCCCCGTTTGCAGTAGAGGCCGATACTTTACTGGCACAATGTCAAAGGCAGCGTAATAATTTTCAGGATTCTCCGGGCGTAATACCTGCAATCGCTCTTTCACCGTCAGATTAGGACAGCAAATAAGAACTCCGCGAGGGAATTCCTTACTTTGAGGGTTTTGCCCTCGATTACAGAATGCCCATGCAATGAGCATTGCCATAACGACTGTTTTGCCGGAACCAGTCGCCATCTTGCAGCCCAAACGCCTCAAGGGTATCAGCGAAGAATCCGGCGGAGCGTCAACCAGTGTCGGGTAATAGCTGGTTGAGGCCAATTGAAATGATGGCCTTTCGCCCCGCAGTAAATTAGCTAAATCTTCCTCAGTTAAACTAAAGTTCTTGAACCCTGTGCGTGACGACTTATTCGGTATGCGTAATTCGGCAAGATAGATGAGGGTTTCAACAGCTTCGCGTTGACAAAAGAAAAGCCGTCGGCTACGGTCTGCGCGTGCCCAGTAGCGCAAGAGATCTTTGGTCACACTTGAAGCACCGCGATAGTCGGCTTCGCGCCAACGCCGCACATCTTCTCGTAAGAAATTAACCAGAGGAAGATCATCCCATTCTTCTTGCGTCAAACCGGGCAGAGACTGCTGAGCCGAGCCTGTTTTTTCGGTCTTGTAATAATAGCCTGCTTTTCGACGAGTCCCACCATGACTGGCAATTCCGGTTTGCTTGGCATACACCCAATGGTCGTTAGGTTCATCGTAGGGGTTGCACAGAATTGGTTTTTCGACTGGCTGTAGAGGTAGTTCTTTTTCGAGCATAACTGTCCAAACAATGGTATCTATTTATCGGGGAGCTTATGCACCCGCATGACTTCGTTGCCTCTGGGGTCGATGACCTTGACCGCGACGCAGCAATTCTTTCCTGCCGGGAATGGTAGAGACACTGTGCCACTGAAAGCTTCAAAACGGCTATTATCTATAACACCGCCCGGCCCATTGAGAGCTTTACTCAATTTGTCCCATGCAGTTCGGTCTGGAAAGAATGCCTGTGTGATGCAGAAAGTCCAGCCATCATAATCGCTATCGAGAAACCACGCGGCAACCTTATCGGCGCTCGTTGGCAAGACGATGTTACTTACAGGGTCGTATATGTCCACCCCCTCCATTGTGATTGTGTACATGCCTTCTGCATCCGGTTCACTCAAACTGGTGCGCGGTTGACCAAAGACTGTAAACAACTGGCTGCCGGGCTGCTCCTTCAATAAGCCTTGCATACCGGGATTCACGTCGGGGCGGATGTGAGCCATATGAATCCGCAAGCGAGGATGCTGTGACTCTTCGATAATTGTCTGTGCGGGGCCGTCGAAGCTAAACCCAGCGACTACCAGATCATCATAGCCGCGACGGTTGGCTGAGCGTATCAAATCCTCAACCTGTTTGGCTGTGACAGGGCCGTACTGTGGGCCAAATGCTACACAGACTGTTGCCCTTCCTTCGGGGTCGTCGTCCGCCCCATCGAGCGTTATCCAGCGCCCCTCAGCATGAAGTCCGCTTTCACTAGCGCTCAGAGCATCAAGCCTTGTGAAGCGCATTTGCCTATTATTTGGGAAGCGTACGCCGTCGGAGCGCAGGAGGCGTGTCATCTGTTCAAGGTAGGCGACAACGTTTTTAACTTGCAAGTGGCCCAATGGCTCGACCATACGCACTTCAAAGGTTTGATCGAGTAAGTCTGGTTCACCACCGAACATGCCGCCATCTGCTTGCGACAAAACGTCGCCGAGGGACATCTCAGGAGGTTGGACAGCCTCGACTGTGAGTGGCCCACTGACGCGCACTACGCCGCGCACCATCTCAGGCTGATCAAACAGTTCTTCCTGCTCGGCGTTGGCATTGATGCTGGCATTGACCTCATCCATCTTGTCGCGCCAACCTTGGCGGTATGCTCTGACTGCCTCGGATAATTCCTTCGGCCAATCTTCATCTGTGTCGAACGGCACTTGCCAGTGTTCCCAACCATTAGGGGCTTTAGGTAGTTCCCACCGGCGGCGGTCCGCATCGGTGATGGATTTCTTGCCCTCGGCCTTTTGCTTAGCGAGTAGTTTGGAACGGAGCTTTTGACGTAGCACGTCACCTATGTTAGAGAGCGCAACATTGCAAGCGGCAAGTTTTACATTAAGGACAGGCTCGTGTTTAGCGAATATTGGATCAAGATTTGTGTTTTGAGCGATGCTCTTGAGCGTAATGTGCGGGACGGTTTTAAATGCTAACGTGGCTTTGCCTTCTATTTCTCCATTAGGGTCGGAGAGCCAGACACCGCTCGGGTTTCTTTGCCGATCTTCTTCTGAGAGGGGGCGCAGCTTGTAGAAATCGAACTTAGCTGTCATCAAACGCTGGCGCGCTATGGCTACGGCGACGCGGCTTGTGTCGGTGGTAATCCAACGCCTCCCCCACTGCTCAGCCACGTAAGCTGTTGTGCCGCTGCCACACGTAGGGTCTAACACAAGATCACCAGGGTCGGTCGTCATCAGTATGCAGCGCTCGACAATTTTTGTTGTGGTTTGCACAACATAGGCTTTGTCGCGCTCGGCTGTTCCCATCGTATCAGTCCACATATTGCTAAGTGGAGTGGCAGCGAAGTCATCGATAAACAATCGGTAGTTCACGAAATCCTTCGTTGAGAAAATACGCTCTGCTTGCGCCAGCCGATACATTCCAACAGGAGTAGTTTTCCAGTGCTGATTAGGTTTATGACTTAAAATTCGTCCTTGAAACTCAAACGTCGTAGGGTTCGTTGCAGCACCATCAGACGTTAAAGGCCCACCCAAGTAAAGTTTTGCCCCATCGGGCAACTGCAATTCTTCACTAATCTCGAATCTGCTAACCGGTTGAGTAGAGCCGTCTTTGAGCAGAACCGAGTTATACCGTTCGCCTGAGCCTTCACCATAAACTTTATTGTCAAACAAACGATTAAACTTCAAATCGGGTTTTGACTTCGCATACCACAGTAAATAGTCACAGATACTCGGTAATCCAATAGTTTCGAAGCCACCTGTCTTCTTAAATTGGATCACGGAAACGAAGTTTTCTGCATTGAATACTTCATCAAGCAAGGATCGAACAGTGTGCAAATTTTCATCTCCAATTTGCACAAAGATGCTTCCTGTATCCGCAAGCAATTCTTTGGCTATTATGAAACGGTCGCGAAGGTAGCTGAGATAAGAATGAAGACCGAGGTTCCATGTGTCGCGATAAGCCTTAACCATCTCCGGCTCACGCGTTAAATCTTGTTCTTTGTCTTTTACGTCGCGGCGTCCGATCTCTGGCTGAAAATTACTCGCGAACTTAATACCATAGGGCGGGTCTATGTACATCATCTGCACTTTGCCCGCGAGGTCTTCGCGGCGAGCAAGGCTAGCCATCACTTGCAGGCTGTCTCCCAGAATCAGACGGTTAGTCCAGTCAATATTATGTCGGTAGAACTGTACCGCCTCGTTGTAGCTTTGCTGCGGATCGGCGAACAGACCGCGTTGTACATCTTCCTGCGCAGCAATTTTGAGGATAGCCTGCGCGCTTACCCGTTCATGGATATGTAATGCCACCGGATCAACTGCGAAGGAAGGAGTCTCGCGTTTACCCGCCCATTCAAGCCACGGCTCTTGCGTTCTTAAAGCCTCGGCAAGAATTTTTATTTCGTCTTCATCTAGCTTACGATGTCGTGCTTCAGCAAGAAGTTTCGGAATCTGATCAGGCGACCCATTTGGGTCGAAGCGAAGCACAGGCGGACGTCGCGGGCTATACTGATACTCGATCTTCGCCATGAGCGGGACTTGGCCCTCTCCGGCTATTTTGGCGGGTGGATTATTCTTCCTTTTTGCATCCTCGTGGCGGAAATCCACTACCGATGCAGCTACTGTACGAGACGTCTTTTTGCGTGCCATTAGAAGTTCTGCCTAATCTTCATCGTCTATTACGTTGCTTGCAAAAATAGCCGTTTTAGTATTTTGCGGTGCCACCAAAACTGGCCAATAAAAAGGTGTCCCCCGCCAACCTTGCGCCTCTTCACCATTCTGTTTGATAAGCATCAGCATCGGAATATCGATAGCGGTAGCCTTCGCTACTCTGCCTTCCGTCCTGGTTGTATCTGGCGCATCCGCGAACTCAGCGTGTCCTCTGGTTACATATCGACTTATATTTCGGTTCTTTCTCACCAAACACCACACCATTCCCTGTCTTTGGGTGCTAGTGGAACTCTGGCTCAGATGATGCATGCATGCCAGAAATGCCGGTACATCCCACTCATATCCTTCTTCTTCAAAGATCAACGTCTTATCGATTTTTCTGATAATTTGCTTTGCCATGGCCAGAGGAATTAAAAATGGTTCGTCCATATCTCGACCTTCTGACAGATCATTGATCATCTCGTCTATCTCTCCAATAATGGGGGCTACACGAGTCTTGTAATCCGTTTGAAATCCGATTGGCAATAAGCGCTTAAAAGGTCTGAGTGTTGTAGTAGTGGAGAGCAAAATCTTATTAGGAGAGCACGGGATTACCCTTCCATTACCGTCTTTCTGAATGAAAATTACTTCCTGATCACCTTTAGCGACAGATTCCCTTAACGCGCTATCACTATCCTGGATCTTCCGCATCGCCTCGTATATGCCAGTTGAAGTGTAGAAGCGAGTAACAGTCAGATCCTCTAAAGGACGGAAACCAAACATCCTGGAATGCTGAAGTACTGTATCTTGTTGGAACTTGTTCGGGCGCCGTCCGTAGAAGAACCCAATCAAATTGGCAACGGTGATTCCGCGATCCAAAATTTGACCACCAATGAAGATATTCAACGGTGTTCGAAGTTTCAACTGTCCCTGGTCATCAAGTAAACGTTCAACCTCTTGCTCAGAATTCACCTTAGTTATCATTACTTCGTCATCTCTCAAAGCCTTATAAACAGCAGTTGATACATCTTTTAAGGAGGGCAAGTAATGCCCTTTAATTTTGATCGACTGGGATAAATCATCGTAAGAGGTCTTTATCAGCTCATCGAGCAACACATTGTTGTCCTCAACGGATTTCTCTAATTCTTCCTTCAACCTCATAACAATTCTTTCCTGCCATTCATGAGCTGCCCTGCCCGTTTCGGTGTGGATGATAAAACTATACTTACCTTTCGACTTGCCCTCTTTAAGATTCTGTAGCCTACGGATTGTGCCTCCAACGATAAAATTTACGATGGCGTCACGCAAAGCTTTCACCTTCGGGCTAGTCAAACACTCTTCAATTTTGAATTTACGCCGGTCCTCTTTTTTGAGAGCCTCCAACTCATCCTGTAACACTGGCTCGTGAAGATAAGAGGCAACAGTGCCTTTATCTTGACTTTCGTAGAAATAATAATCTCCACCGATATAATCCTCGTGTACTGGTACAAGTTCAGTAAATGCCGGACGTATTGGTTTGAATACTTGTTGCTTCTCCTCGATCTTCAAGTCTTCAGGTTGGAGATACAATGAGTAGGGAGTTGCTGTCACTTGTAAGAATGCCGGGGATTTTAATTTTGTACGCAGTTCATCGATCTGGCTAGCAATCTTGTTAATACTAAGACCTTCGTCTTTTGATTTTCGGAAACCTATGCTGGCGTAATCAGCTTCATCATCAATAATAAGCATTTTTTTCTTTGCCAATGCAGGGTAAGTCTCAAAAATCACCTTACTCAAGTGTCTGAGATTATCAGCTTGCTTTTTGACTACAAATATTAGCTTCTGATTAAGCTCGTAACGTGTAAGTCCCGGAGGAACACCTAAAATATCGTAAACCTGAAGAAGATCCTCCTTAATAAATTCATCGAATTCATTTATTAAGCGCTCGAACGTCTGCTTGGCGAGAGCCTTGGTGCCTTTCGTAAGAATGACTGTTACATCAAATGAATTATCGAAAGCCAAAGCCACGGCTCCCATGAAAGTCTTAGTTTTGCCACTTTGAATCTTCCCTAAGAGCATTCCCGGCTTGCTGGCAGAGGTAGGCTGATCCAGAAGTTGCTGGACAGTGTTTTGTATAGCAGCCGTAGCTTCCGAAGAGTATGATTTCTTTGCAATGAATCTTGGGTAAAAATCACCGTCCAACGTGAGGCTAGTCTTCATAGTGTTTACTCCATAATTAAGGGTAGAGAGAAGTCCTCTTTTTCGTCTATGAGAGTCCATTTAGGACTTATGTAAAGTAACCCTCATTGGAAAACAAAAAATACACCCATCAGCCACTTAAACCTAAAAGTAGGATTAATAACTAGCCTTTCAAAGATAGTGAACTATCTCGGACAGCACGCCCAAGCTTAAAGATTATTTATTGCAACAATGCTCTCTGATATTGATTACAGAGATGGAGATCAGAGGGCGAATGGCTGTAGTCATCATTTTTGCTTGCCGGGTACGCAGCAAAACAATCTTTACATGCCACAAGCGACGACTGAATAAGAGATTACACTAGATAGTGCAATTCTGTCAGGGTGGTGAGATATTCTGCGGCCTTAGGAGACCCTAAACCCTTGATATTTGTTATCTTTTAAGCCTCCCTCTTTTTGGATTGGCAGGTATCTTTTCAGGCAGTTCTATCTCGTCATCAATTAAATGCTCCAGAAACTCCCCGCCCCCACACGCTCTCGCATAAGCTAATAGAACATATAGCGGAGGTTCTCGCTCACCAAGCTCATAGGCAGAGATTCTGTTCTGAGTAAGCTGGCCCGAAAGCCCCATACGCCTGATCATCTCGTTCTGCGAAAGGCCAAGGTTGCTACGAATCTCAGCCAGCTTTTCAGCAAGCCGTGCTGGTTTAGGGCGTGATTGTCCCATCAGGATATTCCTCCCAATGGAACAAAAGCAGATGAATTCTGTTTACAACTAACCCCTCTTGGGGTTAGACTCTCTGTCAGATTGTCAATCGCCGGAGGGAAATGTCTTAAAGATTTTCCGGCGACTGGCATCATCTGCGATGTCTAGCCGCTTGAGGCATATTTTGTAAAAACCGTTATCAAAAAGCTAATAAAGGACCAAGCCAGAGATAATGCTCTAGCCAGCATTACATTTTACAGATTAATCGCGTAATCAAGAATAACTTTATAGCAATGCAACCAGACGGCTCTCCCGCTTCAAAGAGTAGTAAACCGCAGAAGCGCGGTACTGGCTTCGATTTGTTCTATTACGAACAGATAGGGGCACGCCATTACCTGCGCTTCACACGTCTCACGCTAATAATAATTTTAGGGCTGACAAGTATCTCCATAGGCATGCTGTTTGTCTTCTTTACCTTTTCAGGCCAGCCCAATAATACTAGTGATGTGAACGTAAACATCACTGTACCCTCACCCTCGCCTTCATCGACACGGCCGCTAATTACTCAGCAACCTCCAAAACCATTGCCGATCAGGTCGAAAAAACAGCCGAGTTCAAATGCTCCAGCACCATCACCACCTTCTCTTCAAATGGTGGATGAATTGCCAAGTGCTACTCCTGCTACTACAACAATGCAGACTAAGTCTAGTAGGAACAGCAATAAACAATGATGGTATCCAAGGCGACAAAAAACACTAATACGGATTCTCAAGGTAACGTGTGGCCGGAGAAGATGAAGGTATCGCTAGCTGCCAAGTTTTTAGGGATCAGTTTTTCTACTATGTCTAATTTGGTTGGCAGCGGGAAGATCAATTACGAACTTGATGTGCTAGATCGTCGAGTTAAGTTGGTTAAGCGGTCTGATCTAGAGGAACTGCTGCGTAGACGTAAGATTGGCTAGTAAATATTAGACTAAGTATCTGTCTTGCAGAAAGGTAGAACTCTTTTCAGAAATGCTGTTGATTATCTCGCTGCTGGCGTCGTTTTTCAACCCGCGCAAGCACAGTCGAAAGCTGGTCGCTAGCCGACAAGAAATCGTCCAGAATTTTATCGTCGATATCTTCAGGAGTAACCTGCCTCAATGCTAACGCTATCCGCCTCAGTTCTTCCCAAAACAAATGCCGTGTGTCATAGGGGTCAATTTCAATAAGGTCATCAACAACATCTATCCCTAAATTTCCATTCTCTTTATTTATTGGTTGCACAGTTTTTTCTCTTAACTGGTCACTAACGCGAGCCCGCAGACCTGCCTCTGAACCCTGTGCCATCATATGCGCTCTTATAATCTCGCCCCGTAGTTCTCTAGCCTTACTTGGAGTCATATTCAATCGCTCAGCCGTCAATCTTGATAGCTGTGTAGCCTCAAACAGATTAATATCGTCGGCGACGAGAGCTTCTACCACATCAGAGGGATAATTGAGGATACGAATGTAGAGGCTGGTGAAGCTGTTTAATGACACGCGCCCCTGTGTTTCACGATCTAATAAAAAGCGCAAATGGTTAGCCACCTGGATGAGGTCACTTCTCTTCCAGCGCGATGGCCGTCCTCTCTGCGTGTCGGAGGCCGGACGCCTCTCAACGTTCCTGACAGCGTTAAGCATTTTGATTAAATGCTTCTCATTGTGCGGGATAATATCCGGCAATAAATTGCGCAAGCTATCGAAAATAGATCTGATGGCTTCAGGATGAGCAAGCGGGTCCGACTTGCGTTGGCGACGACGGTTTGCGCGCACGAGCAGTAAATCCTCTTTCCGATAGATAATGTTTCACAAATAATAGCATTTTGCCGAATAGATAGATAAAATTAGTATCTTAAGGAGATAGAGGGTACACAAAGAGAACAGAAGTGTACTCTCTTACTAAAATCACGAAATGGCCGACCAGCAGCCCGAAAACGCTCTTATTCTTCCCAGTAATGATCACCGAACAGCTATACGCAATGCGGTCGAGCTTTGGGCAAATGCAACGACTTCTGAAGGTGTTAGGCGTTACGACTTAGTGCGAGACAAGAAGCGAGTAGTCATAGCTTTCTTTGATTTCATTAAAAAACATCCAGCAGACGTGACGCCCTTGGACGTGCGGGAATGGCTAGCCGCACTAACGAACCAAGGTAAGCGTCCCACCACCATCTATCAGCGCGCTTGTCTTCTCTCTTCGTTCTACGCATGGGTTATGAGCGATGCGGAACTTGGCTCATACATCAAGACTAATCCTGCACGCCCTGCACGCCCCAAAGCCCCTAAAGCCTATCAAACCGAAAGCTCCAAATCTCTTTCAGACGCCGAGCTTGAAGCGCTTATATCAGTCGTAAGGCAGAAGGCGCTCTCAGGAGACATTGTAGGTAAGCGCGATTACGCGGTTCTGTTACTTTTCATGGCGACGGGTATGCGCCGGACAGAGATCATTTCCCTGCGCGGGCGCGACGTCAAAATAGACGAATCTCTGGTGTTAACTAATCGAGTCAAAGGCGGGAATTACGTAGGGCGAGAAGTATCTGATCCGGTGGTTAAGGAGGCGCTTCTGGACTATCTCACGGCAGCTCGCCGCCTGAGCGTCTTCCGAACTGACGCCCCTATTTGGACGAGGCATGATTATGCTGGTCGTCCCGGCGCTCCGCTCTCGTCACATTGCTTCGTTAAAAACCTGAAGCGCTACGCACGCTCAGCAGGGATTGATGGGTTCCACCTTCACCAGACCAGGCATACATTCGCTCGTATCGTGGCCGAAGAAACGGGTTCGATTACAGCTACTCAGGAAGCTCTTGACCACAGCAATCCCTCTACGACTCGGGTTTATGTGCAGAGGATCGCCATCAAACGGGATCAGCATAGCAAAAGAATTTCAAGACGATGGGCTACCAATAAGAACGAATCTTAATTGTGTCCGCGAATACCATTTGTGGTGGTAAGCTATGTCTTCGAGAGAATTTGAGGACGATGCCCTTTTCAAACTCAAGTCATTACCCTTATGGCTGGAAGGTCTAGATCTAACGGACCCCAAACTGATTAGGGGCGCTCAAGAGTTCCTCAGATTCCATGAGCAAGAGATTGAATATAAACGCAGAAAAGTTTCAGATGGATTCACAAAATTTGTATACCAATTAAGCGAGAAACCTCCTGCTTACTGTTTTCATCCGTATTTCGAAGGTACACGCCAGATCGTTGAAGAGCTAAATATGCCATGCGATCTGGATAGACTCTGCTTTTTAAGATACTTTCATGGCGGCGACTTCTCCAAATATCAGAAACGTTACTCTAAGAAGTTCAAGAGATACGCGGTGGAAGCGCTTGGTATACGAACCTGGGGGCCAGACTTTAATCCATTCAAGAAAGAAACGTGCCCGCCACCTGATCCCTCACAATACAAGCACCCACCAATGTATTGGTACGAAGACCGATGGTGTCTAGTGCAGGTATGGCGAATAAGAGTTTTTGATTGCCCGCTAGAAACAATTCAAGTTCCCCTTTCAAATCCCCTCATGCCATATCTGCCTCCGGTTTTGAAATGCGAGTGGCGCTGGCGCCCTAATAATGTCTCAATGCTGGATTTTTTTGAACGGCAACAGCTACATACCTTTGGAAGAAGTAAACTTCAATCTTTCTATAAATACTGCAAAAGTGTAACCGGAGGTGAAATTAAGCGCGGGAGACCAAATGAATATACCGACAAGAATAGCTTTGTTCAGGACTTTACAGACGCATATCAACTGCTGGATGAAGGTAATGAAACGTCGCCCAGACGAAGTCTGATTGCGGATGAGTTATTGATTGATCGAAAAACTCTTCGTTATTATCTGAACCATTTTAATGTTTCTTTTTTCTCCCTGTTATAAGGCCGTAGTTACGCAAAGTTCAAAAGTTGAACTTTTATCCCCACCTTTTTTCCCCATGAAAATTGAAAAAATTAAGGTATAAGAGGCGCACCATGAGCATGGGAGAAGCCACAGAATTCTGTACTATTCGTGAAGCTGCACAGAGAAGCGGGTTAGCACCTCAAACTTGGTATCAAGGAGGCGCAGGAACCAATTCGGTACCGCGGATCCGATTTGGCCGCTCTATTCGGCTTCTTCGCGCTGATGTTGAGCGGTTCATCAATGCTCGAATACTGGAGGCGAAGCAGTCGGCGCGACTTGAACACTACCAACAATCGGCACCTACTGTGGTTCGTTAGGCCTAATAAACAGTCCTTTTCCGTCTGAAGGATTTGACGAACTTAACCTTAGGATCCACTTGATTCGCTTAGAGCTGAATCAGTGGAATATTTTCTTTTTCGAGTTAAAAGTCCTGGAGGTGTATTTATAGTCGCCGCAAATCCTTTTGCAGCGACAGATCGAGTCAGAAGCACTTCAGCCACTTTAAGTGCTTCTAAAATGAAATGACCTGAAGCGTTTCAGGTTGGCGCCCTTCGCTTCAGGTCAGTTGCTTTACTCGCTTAGATGGCGAGAGGGTCTTCGTGTACCTAAACCCTGATTGCATTGTACACACCTTCCCCTCTTGCTTCAAGAAGAAAGTCAACTGTACGAGTTCAACCCTGGCCTGAGCTTGATCAAGTTTGACTTGATGGATAGAAACCCGCGCAGGCTGGAGAAAGGAAGAAAAAAATATGTCTTCAAAGAAAAGAGGAAGAAGGCGCGCACCGTACGGCGGCAACGATTCAGATTCGGGAGGCAGAACGACCTTAGAGATGATGGAATTGCCGATCAATGGTATCAGCACAGACATTTTTGCCAATGAAGATAGGGTCCGCGCAGTTCCAAGAGCGGACACTCTAAAGGGCAAACAACTCGACGAGTTCGGCATTAAATATCGGCTAGTCTGCTTGGTCAATAACGGACGTTCACCGCGGCAGGCGCTTGAACATCTTAGGTCGGAGCATCCCATGTTGAACAAGCGAACGGAGCGATGGGCTCAACAGTTGGTCCAGAACTACAAAAAGCATGGAGTGGCAGCACTCTTGGATCACCGACGTAATCGCACGAACGAGGCACGGGCGCTGACCTCGGTGGTTAAAAGGATAACTTTGTGCTGGTTCGTCGCTCGTCCTGCGGCGTGCTACAGCCTGATCGCGAAGATAGTCGCTATTGAGTGTAACAAACGCGGTATTCCAGCCCCAAGCTACTCAGCAATCAAGAAGTACCTGAGGTTGCTACCGGAGTATTTTCACCTAATCCGTAAGGGTGGCATTGAGGCGTGGGACAAGCAAGGCAAGCCCGTCGTGCGCATCAACATCACGACCTATGCCAACCAGCGTTGGCAGATTGATCACTGTCGGCTGGATATCTGGATACGCATCTGGGATGGCGAGAAGTGGATACCAGCCCAAGTCTGGCTGTCCCTCGTACTCGACGCTCATACGCGGGCAATCCCCGGCTTCGTGCTGTCCACAAAGCATCCCGACGCTTGGACAGTAGCACTCCTGATGCGTCACGCAATCCTGCCGAAGGAGAACCCGGATTGGATGGTCCGCGGAATTCCCGAAGTCGTTCAGCCCGACAATGGCAAAGACTTTCGCTCGCACGCGGTGGAAGTTTCCTTCGCCTATCTGAAGATAAGGCTGGAATTCGACCCGCCCTACTACCCCAACATGAAGGGCAAAATCGAGCGCTTCTTCCTTACGCTTGACCGAGGATGTCTGAGGGGGCTTCCCGGCCACATGGAGGCAATAGGCCGTACCGAGGCGACTGCCGTTGACCACGTTGCCACGCTCCTTACCCGTCAGCAACTCATTAGGGAGATCGAGAAGTATATTGTCGACGAGTACCATCAACGGACACATTCTGAGACAGGCCGCAAACCCATTGAACACTGGGAACAATCAGTCAGGCTGCGTATGCCGGAGAGCGTCGACGCCCTCAACCGCATGCTCTTGAAGTTTAATGAGACGCGGAAGATAGGCACCGTAGGCGTGAGCTTTACGCACAAGGGTCGCGGTGGGGATTACTGGGCTCCGGCGCTTGTCGAGTTAATAGGGAGTGATGTGCGCGTCCGGTTTAATCCCGAAGATTTGCAGAGCATTCTCCTCTACGACAATGTCACGGAAGAGTATATCTGCGAAGCTTGGCTCATGGGCCAGCCGGACTCGAAGTACACCCACGAGGACGTGAAGGCCGTGCGCAGCCAGTTCCGCGCCGGCCTTGTCGACAGATTTGCCGAATACGCCAAGGAGGTCCAAGAAGAGGACCGCAGGGCGGCGCAGAAGGCCGAGTGGGAGGAGGCCAGGCAGCTTGTCGAAGAGTCTTCCGATAACGTGTCGACTGTCGCCGGTCTGGACGAGGTCGAGATGGATGCTGTCAACGACTTCCTTGACCTCTTAGAGCGCGAGGCTCGTGATGACGACTGACTTGTGATGCTCAGG
Organism: Pyrinomonadaceae bacterium; assembly: GCA_036387475.1. Lineage (GTDB taxonomy): Bacteria > Acidobacteriota > Blastocatellia > Pyrinomonadales > Pyrinomonadaceae > DASVTR01. The sequence continues at coordinate 118,567 of DASVTR010000026.1, forward strand.
TTAGGCGCTTTTTGCCGCATCTTGTAGCGCCCCAAGGTGTTGTCCGATGCATCATAAAGCGCCTTTTTTGATTGATGCAAAAGGAAGTTTCTTATGTCGTCACCCCTAAATTTTCCAGCCCCGCGGAAGAAGGTTCGGATTCTGACGGGCATGATGAAGTATGCCTCGAAGCTCACGCTCGAAGCGCACTACAACAACGGTCTCGTAATGTGGAGCGGCGGCGTTGGCCGGGGAAAGACTTCGTGTGCCGAGTGGATGGTTGATGAGCTTAACGTCCAATTCGACCCATTGAAACCAGATACTTTCCGCCTCAAGCACTACGAGGTCGGGAGAATTGCCAAGTGGTCGGGCCGCGAAGAGAAGATAGCGCTGCGTAGCCTTTATCACGCGACCATCGGCCCCATGGACGAAGGGGTCTACCGCACTTTCCCGCTGGAAGCCATAGCAGAAATTATCGTGCATGGCTTAAGGAAGATAGGATGCCAGATGATCTTTGTGGACGAGGCTGGTCGCCTCTCGCTCAATGCGCTCGACGCTCTCGTCCTAGTCAGCGACACAGCCAGAATTACGAAGTGGCCGCTTACCATCGTCATCATCGGCATGGATGATCTGCCGGTTAAGATCAAGCTCAACGAGCGGATTTATAGCCGCGTTCACCAGAAGGTCTGCTTTGAGCCATACAAGCCCCATGAAACGTGGGATTTGCTTGCCGCCCTTGACCCTTACTTTGTCGAGCTCGACCGGAAAAGTCAGGGTGTAAGGAACAGGTGGCGCTCATACATGAGCTTACTGGAGGAAATCCGAGAGCAATTACCTCCTTTGTCGGCCGTTTCATCAGCATGCGCCAGGGACATCCCAACACTGATCCTATGGTCATCATTAGGTCTGCGCATATGCAACCATCGCGCGAGGAGATGCGCATGCGCGAGGACATGGGACTCAGCCATAAGAAGAAATCCAAGAAAAAGGGGTCGAAGAAAGGGGGAAGCGGGAGAGGCGCTAAAGACGATAACGGGAAGGAAGCTGAAGATGAGTAGAAATAAGGATCCGGAACAAAGTGCCAATGTTGAATTCCAGAGGCAGACCGAAGGATCTTCAGGCAAGAATTCAGCAGACGTAAAAGCTCCCTCGTCCAAATTACGTAAAGGTCTTCTGCGCTCACACCAGATAGTGCTCCGGTCTTTGGAGGTTGCCAACCTTAGACTGAGTCGTGTGGCCACAGTAACAGAGATTGCAGAGTGTATGCTCCCGAGTGAGGTGGTGTGGATCGGGCGTAACTATGCCAAGGAACTTTGCATGGTTATCTCTAGTATTCTAGGGATGCTCACGAAGCGAGGACTGGTATTTTCTCCCGGTCGCATCGGGAAGCACAAATATTACGGCTCGACCAGCATTCTCGATTCTGAGAGATCTTCGCTCCCGGACGCAGTGTCCCGTCGTCGCCGAGTACTCGGCATCGTCTACAGAGCGGTCGAACACTTCGGCCGTGCCGTCCGCAACGGTGATGTGCTGGATTTCGTGGCGGGTTTGAAAGATGAAGTGAATATCGACGCTGAACTTATAACACGTGACCTTTTGAATCTGTCTAGGACGGGTGAGATTACCGTCGTCGGTACTGTTCGGGGAGACGAGAAAGGCATCAACCTCTATCTACCGTCGGATTTAAATCCCGATTCGTATATGCCTACCGAGCCGCTGACTTGGCTTGAAGAGGTCGCTCAAGCATTTACTGAGCTTTGGGAGGAGGAACTAAACCGCGCTACCGGAGAAGGTCGTAGGCCGAGGCCGATTTCAATTGAACAAGTGAGATCCCGAATAGCCATCTCCCCTAACCCGCATCCGAACCTCAGCAACCTCTGTTATTTGCCGAACGCGCTTTTGCAACTTGCCGAGATGAATGATCCATTGATCCGCAAGGTGGAACGCCCGGGGAAACGGTTGCTCATGTGGGCACCCGTAGGACTAGAGAACAGTGCGATTGGTCTGGGTGACGCTTATGCCACTGATGTAGAGCGCGTAGTCGGCGCTGTCGAGCGCGCGTGTGGTCGGCTCAGGAGGCCAGTTACCGTCAGGGATGTGAGAGATGAGGTCGAGATGGACCCGGCCCTAGAGCCAGCGGGCAGGTTGCAGTTGCGGAGTATTCTCTCTGATATATCGAAAGAAACAATAGACGCCGGTGACGGTAACAGACGTACCCGCGTCACCCGCCACTGTATTTACGTTGGGAAAGTCAATGGTGACTCCTATTATTGCCATAATGTCGAGGAGGCGGAGGAAGCGCGGGCATACGTGCGTTTCCTCCAGATAGAACAACGCTGGCGTGAATCGGCGGCGATGCGTGAGCCGACCTCGTACATGACGAACTCTTTGCCGTCGGTAGCCGTCGGCCGGGCGATGCTCGTTAAAGCCGAGGCCGAGACGCTTACGAACACTATTGACGAGTTCCTGCGGGAGACAGCGGTTGACAGTACGACTCGTCGCGAAGCTGACTCAATACGGGAGGCGGTGTCCGGTATTACGGAAGCGACTTCCCGGTGGCTCGTTAACAGCAGCATCGATTCTATGGATATCCCGCGGGATGTTTCCCTGGCCATCCCCGGGTGGACAGCGGCAGAATTGCTTGAGGTACTCAAGCCGCTATACCCGGCTGCAAAGAAGTTGAAATCACCTAATCAATTGACTCCACTTATTAGTAAGAAGATCAGCCGCTTTCCCAACCCGGAGTTTGAATGTAGGTTTTCTAAAATGCCGCATAAAGCCTCTGAGTATCTCTACGACCGCACGGACGCCCTGTTGTTTGCCGCGACGCGTTGGGGAGGGCACGAATGCCGCATGCAAGCGATGATGGCTCGTAGTGAGATCGGTCCACTTCGAGATCCCAGATTCGTTTACCCGGCGCTCAAGTCCGTTATATTTGAAGAGCGGCTGAGAGGCGTGGCAGGCCTTGCTTTCCTCTGGTCGGCTCGGGGCGGTGAATTGTTGCGCCAAGTAGCATTGAATGATACTGAATTGGGCGTGCGCTTGTCGGCACTCTGGGGTTATGGTTTCGCCGGGGGCGAGGGTGCCGAAGAGTTGCTGCGGCAGGCTGAGTGCGATTCTGACGCGAGGGCGCGCGCCTCCTTCAGAGATATGACAGAGTGCCTTGCGGCGAACGAGGGATTGTGGTGGAAAATATGACTTGTGCTTTGTTTTACCCGGGAGTAGGTAATTATACTAGGGGTATCAGTTAAAAACTTGTCAGGCCTCAAGCGAAACTCTTGACGGGGATGCTCTGTAACACTATTCTAAGCACGTACAATCTGGCAACTATTTTTGATTTATTTATCCATATGTTTCAATCGCAAGCAGCACCTGCAAAGATGTTATTTAAGTCAGCTTTCAGCAAGTGGCATTTTGTCTTGTTTGAAAGTGAAAACTTCGTTGCGATTCCATCTGCGGGTGCATTAGTAGAAGGATGGCTATTAATACTTCCGAAACAGTTTCATATATCTATCGGTAGTATCGGATGGGATAAAGTTCAAGAGTTAAGAGAGTTTATTAATCGAGTTAAGAAAAATATAGAATCTTTGTATGGCTCCGTTCTAGTTTTCGAACATGGCCCGGCAATCTTATCCCGGCCTGTAGGATGTAGTATCGATTATGCACACCTCCATATAGTTCCTTTCGAACAAGGTATTTTTAGCCTAACTAAAGAGATGTTCCCTTACATAAAATGGTCCCCCGCGGAGGATTTCGAAAAGTGCATGGAGTATCACCGCCGGCAGGAGGACTATCTATACCTTGATGATCCATTTGAAGGGTCCTTCATAGCAAGCTCTCAACATATTCCGAGTCAGCTTTTCAGGAAAGTTATTGCTATGAAACTAAATATTGCAGAAATGTATGATTGGAGACTTTACCCCGAAGAACATAAAATACGGGCAGCGGTTGAAAGAATTAGTGCAGCTAACATGGTATCTAGTACATGTCTAAAGGCTACTTAAAAGATCTCGTCGTTAACCATAACTTATGTAAGTCAAAATCTGCTTCACTGATTGGAACAAAAGCTAAGAATTTGCTGTCTCTTCCAAGGGGCTGGGTTCCTCCATTCTTTGTTATTACGACTAAAGCTTATAGATATTGGCTCCTAGATGAAGCTAAGGACTCGCTGTCGCCTGATCTCGTGGGAATGATCGGTCAATGTAAGTCTGCATTAGCAGAAAGTCATAAGAATGCTCCTCAAATATCTGGTCTAATAATTCGACAAAGCGTTGACCAAGAGATGCTAGATGATAGAGGGCTGTATTACAGCAAGAGATGTAAGTTTAATGACAGAGATGTAAATCACGCTATTATAGAATCTTGGGATAAATTCTCAGAGATGAGTAAGGGGTCTCGACAAGTTGCGATCATTGTCCAGTCATATGTCATTCCCCATGCTAAGGGCCACTTATCAAATGAAAGAAGATTCAGTAAGAGTAAAGGGGATTGGGTATACCAGTATGAATTGCCTTTATCGCTAGGTTCCGATGTATTACCTGTTCAAGCAACAGCGCGCTCTCTAACCTCAGCACCAAATCTTTCGGGCAAAAACATATCTGCACTGGAAATTCGTCTAAAAGAAGTTGCATCTCTTCTTCTTAAGAGGTTTCCGAGTAGATCACATCTCGAATGGGTCTGGGATGGTAAAAAACTTTGGATAGTTCAGATAGATTTTGAAACTAAACGCCGTAACTTGGAAAATTCTCTATCGATAGCAGGCTCTTTGCAAAATAAAGAGGCCACACCTAGTTTAGTTTCACTTAAATATTTTAAAAAAGCTGAAGAGTCCTCAAAGAGCTGGCATAAGGTAACCTGTGTGCAGGTATTTAAAACATTAAATCTACCTTATCCATATGTCTATGTATTAGATGATGAAGATATAATTAAAAACTTGTGTGAGGTAGGAGATGTTGGGGAATCGCTTCGACGCGACCTTTCGAGGCTATGCAAATGTCCCATAATTATCAGAACAGATATTTTTACTGAAGAGCCTTTTAATTCATTTCTTCTGCCTAGAACTGATGTGGTTTGGAATGTGGAGGAGGCCTCAAAATTTCTGACTGATACAGCAAAGTACTTTAAAAAAGCAGGTATCTCACCATCAAAATTTTGTTTTATTGCTCACCATTATGTCCACGCAGAGGCCAGTGCATGGAGTTCAATTGACGCATATTCGAAGGCAGTTAATATTGATTCCATCTGGGGGTCTCCTGATGGATTGTTGTATTACCCCCATGACTCTTTTCATGTAACTGAAATACCAGGGAGCGCAGTTCCCAGCATCCAGAAGGAAGTACGCTTTAAGCCCTATTCCATAAAATTAGATGTCTCAGGAAACTGGATTAGAAGAGAGTGCGGACCAGCTAAGGATTGGAAGGCCACTCTTACGAAGAAAGAAATTTTAACAATCTATAATTATTCTCAGCGCATTTCAGATTATATTGGGGCATCACTACAAATTATGTTCTTGGTTGGAGTAGATAGGGTTCATAGTAAGAGTGGCGTACTTCCATGGTTCTATACAAGTAAAATAGTTAAAGATATGGAAGATAGCCAAAAAGCTCACAACTATTCTCCTCAACTATTTGAACATTTAAAAGTAAAAAACAGGCAGGATATTAATTTGTTAAGATTTCGGTCTAGTCTGTCAGGAAAGCGCCTTTTGATACATCTCATTCCTGATGAGGAAATGTTGAGGGCAAAAGATTTAGTTGTCGAATTGGGCTCCTTATCCAGACAGTACGGATATATTATCAAGCTAGAGGGTAGCCGTTTATCGCATATTTACTACATGCTTAAGCGAGAAGGAATTGATGTCTTATAGCCAATGCCTTCCTCAGAGCGTACCCTTACCGATGGCGTCGTACTCTGATTTCGAGCTATTATCAACTGACCTTCCATGTTCCCACAGCTTAATAATATATTGCGAGTAATAGTCAAAAAGGGCCTTGTCATATCTTTTCTTCAGAGTAAGAACAGGTAAATGCCGAAAATCGCTGAAGACTCCCACGGGGAGCAGTCTTATAAGCAACTTGCCAGTATCACTACTAATATTCTTTCCCCTAGCCCCGATGGACATTAGCGTGTGAGAGATTCTGATTTTCAGTTTGTCACTATACTGAGCACCACGTTCACGCTGTAGCTTTTCCCACAAATTGAGGAGCTCAACAATAGCTTGAGCGGAAAACATTGATTGATTACGCCATGAATACTCCCTTTCCCTGTCCCAAATCTCATTTAACCTATTGATGACGCCTGCTTCCATGTTGCCAGAGGTGATAAATTTAAATAGTTTAGGATCGGAGAGCAATACATTGACGCTACAGTTGTTTGATATAATCGCCTTCTCGATGGGGTCCGTCTCAATAAGGCTTTCCTGCCTCGGCCCGATGAGAAACAACTCCGCCTCATGCTCCTCCAGGATTTGATCCCACCCCATATTGGAACTGTTATAAGAAGAGTTACGAATCTCTTTCCGCGTCGAGATGGTTGGTGTATCTAGAGGGTAATTATTCTCAAAGATCAGCGGGAGTGAGGACGCCGCCCTATGATATTGCCCTGTGTTATGGTCCACCGTGTATTTAGTCACGCGCGCGACGAATCGTGATTCGACTTCGATAACACCGAACCCCGCATGTTCCCCGATTGTTGCCGAGGCTCCGCCTAGCAGAAAAAGATGCCCTTTTGTTGAGATGCCTCCTTCCGCCTGGAAAACATCAATCTTAAAACAAGCATCTTCATGCTGGTGACCGTATAATATTAAATCCGCGCCTCTGTTGAGCATAGATTTAATAAAGACCGAGCCGCCGGGCATTGAGTTATAGGCGTTTGTCAGGGGGGTCTCTATTTTCGCAGGGGATGAGATAGGGTTGTGATGAAGCAGAACTATGAACAAGTCATCTTTATCGACTACTATGTTTTCACGTCTGTTTTCATGCTCGAAACGATTAAATTTTTCAGGCGAGGTGATCCCGAGGTTTAGAAAGTAGGGGATTCGACTTACACTGTCATACTGTGTACACAGAACTTTAATATTGCCATAAGGCTTTTGAAAGTGTCCCAAATGACACTCCCCCTCATTATTAAAAGATTCATAATTGTTCCAAGGATCTGTCTCGCTCGCGTTGATAGATGGGTCATTTAGCAAAGCGTCCAGCTCATCTTTAAATGTTTTGAGAGCTACAGCTTCCTTCAAGTTTTCGATGGAAGACCAGAGCATCCTCCGCAAACGTGACTTTATAAAGATCCTACCTAGCAATCCGAAGGGGAATGGGAAGCCATTGATAAATTTGGGTAACTCTTGATCAACCCGACTCCTGATGCCATCCCAATGTGTACTTATCCGCATTGAAAGTGCCTTCATCGCGCCAGCTAAAACATCATGATTGCCGGGCACAGTGATGACTATGGGCAGCTCTTTATTTTTCTCACCGGCTAGGCGGAGTGACCTGACAAACTCTTGGGCTCTCTCAAAGCTCTTTTTATCACCGAAAGTGGTTATATCTCCCGTAATGACTATTAGCTCTGGCTTCTCATGTCTGACGATATCTATAATATTGGTCAGCCGACCTTCATCGGCATAGTCAAGCGCAAGTTCTGGAGGGATCTCTTGCCTTATCTCTCTAAGAGTATCTCTTAAGTCAAATAATTTATTGAAAACAGGTCTGAGTTTGTTAAGCACCTCTGTGTCGCATATGTGTATGTCCGTCAAATGAAGGATTTTTAACATAAGCTATTAAGTGAGGACAGTTGAAGTTAAAACAACATCAAGTAGAAGGAGATGTGCTCGATGTACTAGAATACTAGCACAATAGAGGGCAACTGAGAGACCCTTATCAGGAAGATATTCTCTGCTGGTTTTTCTCATTATAGGTTTAATCGATGCCTATCTTTAGATATTAATAACTTGAAAGCATAAGTATTACACTCGGAATTTCGCTCTTATTCAAGCCTAATTATAACCTTAAGGTTTGCTATCAGGACCAATAAATTTAAGTAATAAGATAGAGTGTTATATCGAGTAAGGAGAGAGGATTCACATCATCTTCTTTTAGCCGTGGCTACTTAAATAGCGCATCAGATGCTCAATCTCGATTTTCAAGAAATCTTCCGCCTCTTCTAATTGTCTTAACTCATCAACTGAGAACCATCGTATCTCAGTTGTATCTTCAAGAGCGGCGGGATTTCCAGACTTATACCTACAGAGAAATGTGAGACCCAGAACATAGGCACTATCTACTCGCTGAAACATATTATCGTAAATTAGAACAATTTCTTCGGCAATTGTAATACCTACCTCTTCTTCGATCTCTTTTACAAGAGTTCTTCCTAATATGCCCCTTCCGATTTCCTTTTCAATCTTTCCTCCGGGTAATGACCATACGCCAGGCATTTGTATCTCTTTTGGGCTCCGCCTTGCAAGAAGATAGCGATCGTCTTTCTTAATCCACCCTTTGACTAAAACAATGAAAAATTGTGCATTGTCCTTGGTCTTCATTGCATTGTGTCTCCGCTTGCTTGAGAGGTAGCCTGCGCTCTTTGTATCCAGCGATTCGCAAGATCAAAAGTTCTCCTGCTATCTAATGAGGCATCTGGATCACCTAAATCCTCACCAACATCAACTATGTATATATCATTCCCGTCGGTTCTTAGGTTATGCATGAAGCCTGTTACATAGAAACCAGCTTTATCAATCTTTATAGCAAAATCAATCAATTTATCAGCCAATAAAGACCGTTCAGCAGCAGATCTAGTAGCAAAGTAAGAACAGAAATCGAAAGGAATATATTGTTGAAATACTACTCCTCTCCAATAAGAAAAATTATTTGGCACATTAACACCGTGAGCTATTAATATATTGCTCCTCTTTTCCCACTGCTTCCACCTATGTTCAACATTTGTAAGACATATAATTGCCTTTCCAAGGATATGAAGAGTTTGAACATCATCGTTTTCATCTACAAAATCAATTGAAAAATCTGAAACGTAGGTTTCCCCACCACCTCGATGCCATGAGTGCAAATCCCTATAATTGACTAAATGACTCTGATCTCTAATTATCCTCAGTTCGACTAATCCTTGTCCTATATTCTGAAAAGAAATCTCCCCTCCTGCGGCTTTAGCAATATCCGCAGAAACAGAGTCGGGAAGAATTGATAACATATTTACCCTTTATTGATATCGATGTTCCGCCTCATCTGATCTTTTATACTCAACTAGATCTGAGGGAGAAAACCACAATTCAGACTCTTTAGCTCCTTCTTCAGGAGTGGCCGAAGCATGAATTACATTGTAAATGGCCTTCCCAACATCATTAGATAGAGCATAACTCTGATGACAATAATCGCCCCTTATAGTTCCCGGAGAGGCAGTGGCAGGTTCTGTGGAACCACAAATCTTTCTAACAACTTTAACAGAAGCAACTCCTTCTAAAATAACCGCGATTACTGGACCTTCTGTAATGTAATCCAACAATTGGTTTCTTATTGCTTCTCCATGCCGTACTGTTATGTCTTCATGTGTATAGTGCTTCTCTGCAAACTCTCGGTTAACATGGATCATTTTTAGTCCAATAATTTTTAAGCCTACTCGTTCAAAGCGGGATAGGATCTCCATAGAAATCCCGCGCCTTAAGCCGTCAGGTTTAATCAAGACCAGTGTTCGTTCTATGTGCTCACCCATGGATATGGCTCCTTTTAGTTATTGCCGATAGCTATAACAGCTTTATATCGACTAAGGGAAATAATCCTAACTTTTAAGTTCTAATTAGGAATATTATAGTATTTCTCATATTAAGATTTACGAATCTATAATATCTGGATTTAAGCATTCGTCAAGACTACTTCATTAGATGATTACAGAAGTTCAATCCTGTCTCTTTAGATGAGTTTGAGCTAAGTTCTCTTACTAGCACTCCCTGACTGGGAGGTGGCTGGCGGCGTAATACTTCCGCTTGTTCCATACTGTCGATGGGCGTTAGAAGGTATCCAATCCTTAACATGACGAGGAAGGGATAGGTCAAGAGATTGGACGGCAGAGACTAGGATAGTCAAGGCGAGGTTCGTCCAGAGCTTCTTCGATAACATCGCACAGCACAGATTGGCGGGAACTTCCACGCCGCGGAGAATGTTTGGGGTAGCGCTCCAGTAGACAAGAGGCAGAAGGCACCCTCGACGGATTTGACGGGCAAAATTGGGATGAACGATAGCTCAGATCACCCACACAATCAACAGCTTTATTCGTGAAAAAAGCATTATCTGAAAGGAGTAGCTAAGAAACTTTCCGTCATCCATCAGGACATTGTTGGTCATTAAGGCAAATACTTGAGTTTGTTTTATGCACCCACCCTTATGGGCTTTTTTCCAGATAAAGTACTTTCCAGTGGCGTAAAACAGTGTTATTCTAATTTATAGAGGTAGCTACTCAGGCACCTCTATTTAGGATTTACCGTTGGCGAAGGATGTACCTTTTCAGAATGAGGATTGTACAAAGTAGATGGTACGCTAAATCTGAGTCTAGAAGCTATGAAAACCTAGGTACGAAGGATTCAAATACCCAGAATTAACGATAACGCGAAAGATTCAAATATCTGGGGTGAAGGATTCAAGTAGCGCCGAGGCACTGACGCCCTGACGGTCACTTTGTCATTCCGGAAAATAGTCTTGACATCCGTAATAAAGTCCTGACATCCGGAATAAAGTCTTGACTTGAGAATAACAAGATTGAACGCCTGGGCAAATATTGAATATTTGCTCGGGCGTTTGCTTTATAAACTATAAGTATATAGGGAATAACGGTGCGTCCTCAGGTTGGACCGCTCCGGCGGGATGCGAGTTCCGGCGCGCAACCGTATCGGAACCTCATTGAGATTTTCAGAAAGGTAAACGAAGTCGCCACGTAAATGGATTTGGTTTTCCCGTGTGCACATTTCCGTCTCATAAATTATCGACTAGCGACCTCAGGTGACAACATTGTCATCCTATTCCCGCCAAGCTACCAGATCTGTCACCTTGGAGCTCAATATACTTTCCCCCGCCTCTGTAATCCCTTGAATTTTATTTTCAGTGCTGCGGCACGATCTGTGCATTAGGAGATGGTGTGCCCACACCGGGAATATCTCTCGGTTAATGCCAGTCCTCTCCGCCCGGCGGGGTAGGTCAATAACTGACAGGGAGTAGTTAGTGTATATGCATAAACAAGAACGTAATGAGCACCGTTCCCCCGAACCCGCTTCACCATCAGAATGGCAAGAGGCTGTAAATCATTCTTATGCGATCCTGATATTGGATCACGCTGTGAGCCGAGGCCTGCTTGAGGGTGCGAGGGCGAAGAGAAGCCGATGCCTCGATCTGCTCCGTCGCGGTCGGTCGAAAGGATTCCTGCCGCAAGAAGGCGAAGTCGCTGCGGCCCTCGTCGGCGTGATCGCCACGGGACGAGGAGGCATCGGAGTCAGGTTAGCCTTGAAGCTTGTTGAAGAAGTGAGGATTAACTATTAAGTGCTTATGGCCTCTTGGCTTAATTCTACATTTACGCAGTGGACTCGGTAGGTAGTAATAGCCACAGGGCACATTTTAGGAATAACCCCTAATGGACATCCATCGTCCGAGGTTACAGCAAATTGAAAATCTTTATCCCTATCCCTTAGCTACCTTATTTGGCTTCACTCCGCGCTTAATGTGTTTATTTTCTCTATGCCAATCCAGAAAATCAGGCCAAGGCATATCAAATGCTGGAAGTTTAATTCTTTTGCCTTTTAATGGAGATAGTAGCTTATCCAAAACCTTATCATTACTCACATCCTCTCGTATCAGAATCTTGTAATCATCTGTCAATGATAAGTAGCCATGCTCAAAAGCTTTGTCATGAAGAGCGCAAAGACAAAGGCCATTGCGAGGATTTAGTCTAATATCTTTCCGTTCTGACCAAGGGACGATATGTGCGCCGATGAGGAAGTCCCGATTAGCTAGGCCACAAACACAACAAGCAAATTTATAATTTGCTTTAACCTTATCGGCAAACGCCTTTTGACGAGCACGGACCTTGACCACTGATGAAGTATTGGGCGCAAAGAAACTTTCGCTTTGAATTGATTGAATGGCCTTAACTTCCTCATGAATATCTATTTCATCTGATGGATCATATTCTCCTGATCGCAAAAGAATTCCAATAAAATCCCTTTGGGATTTTATTCATTCCGTATTGATTAAAAAAATGCTCCCATGTGTCTCCCCTAGACTTCCACGCCCAAATGTAATCCTCAACATCTTCCCTTCTAACATACCGCTCAAAAGGATGCATTTTGTCGAATGATGCTGAAGATCTATCCTCCTCTACTTCGACTATTTGTTTAATCCTACAAGCGCCAAAGAAATAAAAATCTCTAGTTTCGGATGCCCTACGTGGCCGCCGATAAAGGAATAGATCCCCCTCTTTTAGAAGATTATAAAACGATGGGGACCATTCATATTTAATGAAGTCCACATCGCCATAAGTACCTTTACCTTCAAAACAAAGTCGGGAGCAAAATGGCCGCCGATATAGCCTTCTTGCTCTCAAAGTTCAAGAATTAAAGTTTGAATTTCGTATCTTTATTTAGCCAATAAAAAATCATGGAGAGTTCTATAAAGACGCGGCCGGAGGCGGGCCTGTTTAATTCTCAACCAAGGTGTGCGTCAGAGACGCGTCGACGGCAGTTGGGCCTCGTTGACCAGCGACAGCTCGGACGACGGCAGGATATTCTCGGGGAAGATATTGAGGTTATTGCCGGCCCAAGCGGCCGAAGGCGTCAGGACAGCCTCGAAGCCCGCAGCCCTTGCTAGCCTGCCCAGAGACTGTGTAATCACCTCGCTGCCCTGGCTCTGTGCAAGCTCCCAGTTCGTTTCGACGAGCATGGCCCTGCTAACACCGAGCCTTCGGCGCATGCGCGGGTCGGTCAGGTCTAGGACTTTCGATAACTTGACTTTTATCCCGATAAAGGTACGCGGAAAGTTCATGGCGGCACTGAAGTTACCGCTCCTCGTGACGCGCGTTACCTCTTCGAGACATGTGTGCGCGTCGCAGGCTAGGTAGAGCACCCCGAAAGCGCCGGCGAAGTTGTACCGACCGCCGGTTTCGAAGCTCCCCCTCGTGGAGAGAATATCCTGCAGGTTGGCGAACTTATGCTTGACATTCCTGAAGCAGATACCTTGTGGGCGGTCTACTCCCTCGAACGGGATGGCGTGCTGAATTGCGCGTCGAATCCTTTGCTCAAGGGTCTGAGGGGACATAAGCAATCTCCGTTGCGGTAAGGGGCAGGCGTCCCGTTACGCCTAGCTGGAGAGGGACTATGAAATAGCTTGCAAAGGCTGCCCGCGGGACGGCGGCCCGATAGTCGCCTAGTAAGGAATCCCTTCCTCAATGCGGGTGAGGAGTTGGCGGACGCGTCGCAACTGACCTCCGACCATCGCTTCGAGAGGGATCTTGCCGTCGAACATTTCGTTGGGCGCGCGCAGCCAGCGTTCTATCTCTTCCCGCTCGAATAGGTCTGTGAGCGATTGGCGTATGGCTTGCAGGTGATCGGCGGACTCGCGCGCTCCCTGCGAGGCCAGAGTGGTGGCTTTACGGCCGACTCCAAGCAACCGCGTTAGCTCAGCGGGTCCGACGCCAAAGAACTGCTGGAGTTTGCGGTCGGGGTCGAACACCCTCTGGATAATGTTCTGCTCTGCGTTGCCTGTCGCGCGTATGACCTCTTCCGAGTTTGCCCACGCTCCTCCCCTGACCTTTTGCAACAAATCCAAATCTTCTTCGCGTCCCCGTTGCCCCATCCACCAGAGGGCTTTGATCAAAGCCTGCAGTGACCGTGGGGTGAGCAGATCAAGACGCCTCTCAATGGTTTCGGTCGCCGAGCCTAACTTACGCCACTTCGGTTTGAGAGTCCCCAGATGCGGGACATAAGCGTTGATGTGGCTACTTATCGTCATGATCGGCTCGGATAACAGGGGCGTCGAAGAAGGCGAGGCATAGGACGAAGACGCGTGAGCCTGCGCGATGCGCTGTCTGCTCTCTTTGATGGCGCGGGCGAACCTCGCCCGCGCAGGCGCGACCTCGCTCGAAAAAGCCGATCTCTGTGCCGGCTCGACGTGTTGCGCTGCTTCCTCCAGTAACTCATCGAACATCTCCTCAGCGTTATCCATCTCCTTAGCCATTACGGCAATGGGCATGCGTACCTCCTATGTCTTTCGCGGTGGCGGATTGATCTTACTAACCACTTCAGCCAAATCGTGTGGTAGGTAGTCCTCTTTGCGAAGGAACCGGCAGTTGATATCTCCCTGGAATTTTTTCTCCAATTGCTCGTCGGAGACGTTGGTGAAGATTATGACCGGCAGGCGGGGGGCCAACCCCCTGATCCTTTCATAGAAGCGAACCCCCGTTCTCAACCCGTCACTGGTATTCTCGTCCTGAAAGCTCTGACCAGGGGGCATCATAATGTCCAAGATGATAAGCCGGATGGAGTCAGCGTTCTCCTTGAAGAACCCTAGCGCGGAGTCCACGTCGTTGTGGAACGAGACGGGGTGGCCCTCCAACTCCAACTCCAGCTTGTAGCTATCCATGAACCTTTTCTCGTCGTCAACGAACAGAATCATGAGTGCCCCCCTTCAGGCTCTTAGGCAGCACCATGTGGAATTCCGTCGGCTTACGGTGGCCAGCGAGCGTCAAATCCCCCCCGATCTCCCGCATGATCTTTCGCGCGATGGTTAGTCCCAGCCCCGAGCCGTTGACGTTCTTCCGCATAGCCTCCGGCGTGCGGAACCCTTCATCGAATACCTTCTCCTTCAGCCCTTCCTGAATGCCGATCCCCCAGTCCTTGAACTTTACGGTGAATTTGTCCTTCGTCTCGTCCACCGCGATGCGGATGGTGAATTGGGAAGGGTCGCTTTCGGCATATTTAATTGAGTTGATGAGCAGGTTATAAACGACTTGGCCTAGTTTAGCTCTATCCACGTTGAGAATGATTCTGGCACTGTCGGCGGGATTATACTCGATTCTCGTAATCGCGAGGTCGTATTCAAGCACGATGGGCTTGAGCTGGTTAATGGTCTTGATGATCACGTCCTTGTAGACGAGAGTCTTCTCAGGTTTAGAGATTGGCAGGGGCCTTCCAAGGATGTATTCCAACTCTGCCACTTGGTAGAGCAATATCTCGCAGTCGAGCAGCACATCGTTGAACTTGGCATCAATCAACTCGCCGCGCAAATCAGCAACGCGCCTTTGCAAGAAGCTAGCATTGCTGCGGATGCCTACGATGGGTGCCCTGAATTCGTGGCTGATCCGGTCAAGCAGCCCCGACCTCTTATGTTCGAGCGCCTCCACGGCGTAGTCCACGAAGCCTTGCAGTATCTGCACGTCACGCTCGTAGATGTGTTTCCGGTGACTAGTTTGGTAACCGGCCTCAACCGTGCCGATCACGCGGTCGTCAGACGGGACGATCATCGGAATGAAGACGCGTGTCATCTGAGCATGGCCGAACCGGTTGAAGATTTTGGAATCGAAGCGCCGGTCATCGGGCTGGGGAACTTCTATCTCCCGCGACCTGACGACATCGGCTTGGATGTCGTTGCTGTCGAGGGAGTGGACGGCCATGCGCTTGAACTCCTCGGCCTCCTTTTTGGAGATGCCGATGACATGCTCTGTCTTGATGCGGTTAAGCTCGTGGTTGACAAGTGAGACGTTAACGAACTCGAAGCCGAGCGTGTCGGTAATGCCTTTGAGAACGATCTGGATGATGGCGTCCCAGTCGCGCATGCCGAAGAACTGGCGTTCGATGCTGCGCAGGTCTGTCAGTTTACGATCGATCTCTAAACGCTCAATGAGCAGGGCAGCCTGTCGGGCCAGCGGCCACAGTGCGTCCTCGTCAGCCTGGGAGAAGGCTGCCACGTCCCGGCTCTCCAGGTTTAGGACTCCTATGGGTTTTGATCCCAACTCGACTTTGCGTCCCACGCGCACCTGCGCGTTGTTAACGATGAGGGGGATCGCCAACTCGGAAACCGTATCCGGCCAGAATTCCTCGTAGGAGGATGCGTGCTCGGAGTTGTTAATATCGTCAATGCGGATCGGCACCCCGGTCTTGAGCGATTTGCCGGTGATCCCTTCGCCGAACTGCAGCTGCTTGAGTTGGGGCGGGTCACCCCTTTCCTCAACAAAGAGTAACTTGCCAGTCTTAACATCGAGGCGGCTGACCCACCCGCGGTCGGCACCCGTTAGCTTCAGTCCCTCGTCCAAGAGAAATTTCAGCAACTCGTCCGGGTCGCGCATTTCCGTCATCGGCTGCATGAGTTCGTTAAGCTTCTCCAGCCTCTGCTGGCTGGTCAAAATCTCTTCGCTCTCCCGCAGAAGGTCGGCCTTGTGTATCGCTAGTGCGACGTAGCTGGCGAATGTTTCAAAGAATTCCACCTCCCAGCGCTTGAAGCGCCGCGGGGCGCGGGCGTAAATATCAAGCGACCCGACCAAGTCTTGGCGCACCCACAGCGGCGTGGTTAGCAGCGACGCCCACCCGCGCTCCTTCGCCTCATTGTGGTGTACGTAATGCCGTGACGGCTTGGTGATATCGAACAATTGTCCGGCCTTCCTATTTATCAGGAGGTATTTTATCCCTTGGTCGTCTGGCCGTAGCTCTAGATCTTTGAAGGCGTCATCAACATCGTCTGTGGCTGCGATCACCCTGAACTGCTCGCGCTGCTCATCGAGCTTCCGCACGATGCAGGTCGGCGCGGAAAGCAGGGCGCAAGCCCACACCGGCACCTGCCTGATGAATTCGTCCGGCGAGACAGAGGGCAGGCTTTGGGCAACATCCCTGAGTATGTTCAATGACCCGTCAAACGCCTGATAGTGCTCGAACCGCTCAATGGTGTTGACCGCTTGGCGAGCGAAGATTTCGAGGAGGCTTTTATCGCGCGCGCTAAACGGCTCGTCGCTGGCGGAGAAGTGGCTGAAGTAGCCGATGAGCTGCCCCTGAGACTTCAAGGGGTAGCCCAACACCGCTTTCAAGTTATACTTGCGCGCTATTTCTGGATTTGCCAAGCCCTGGCCGTCGTGTTGCAGGCGGTAGCACTCTATAGGCTCTCCCTTGGCGATTAGATTAAAGTCTAGATGGCCTACTGCCGCTCCAGCCGGACTCATTGTGATCGTCCTGCCGACCATGAGTTCTTCAAACTCCCGGTCGAAGCCCGTGCATGCAACGTAGGTGAGAGTTCTTTTTTCAACATCCGTAAACGTCAGGGCGCAGGCGTGCGATCCAAGAGCCTGTTGGCCTAGTCGTGTAACCTGCTTCAGGGCTTCGTTCCGGTCGCTGCACGAAAGCGGTATCTCGGTCAGAGAGCTGAAGAGTTCGAGCAGGTCGAGTCCGAGAGTTCCTTCAGGCATAGACACCTCCGTGGTGAGATAGTTGCCCAGCTATGGGAGCAGGCATGAGGCAATTCACCGCAGCAAACATTATAGCGTGTGGCTGACATGAATATACACCTGCTGCGCGAGCCGTCAGCCATTCTGAGCACGGCGACCCGTCACGCTCAACCACCTCTCGTTACGATTGAACCGCTAGATTCAAAGGACATGTTGTTGGTGCAACTGAGTATAGACACATAACTTACATCATCCTTTGATTCGACGCTACTTCACATCAAAGATATGAGTAGTGAGAAGCGAGCGTAGCCAGATGGGGTTTCTCTATTACACAATTCCAATCAGTGACGGACTATAATCTACTAAATATTTTATCAAAAGCCCAAAGAGTCTCTTCAACGTCTTCTTGCGAATATCTCATATCTATAGGGAAAATAATGCCGTGTTCCAGCTGACAGGAATCTACAACAGGTGGCATATCAATACTCAGCCGGTAGCCGATTTTCCTTAGAATGGGGAGACAATCTACTACATAGTGCCGATTAGTACCAGGGTCGCCGCGGAGAAGGGCGGCATTTACTCCCTCCGCTTGAAGTGCGGCAACAACCCACCGAGCTACTTCGGCGTCCTTAACATAGAAAATTAAAGTGCTGCCTATTTCACCATCAACATCAGCGTGAGGCCGAAGAGTGATTCCCGCTCTTCCGCTCAAGTGGTTACGCAGGGCGCTTTTTATAGCTCTCAGGCGAGCTAGCATGTCATCATACTTGGCGAGTTGGGACAGCCCGAGCGCCCCTTCCAATTCAGACATCCGAAGATTGAGCGGAGGGAATCGAACGTGCTCGACTCTTGCAGCGCGCTCAGGCATAGTCCAGGTAGCGGCAGCATCATGCATAAAACTCATTCGATCAAAGAGGTTGCCATCTGAGGTTATAACCATTCCGCCTTCACCTGTCGTCAGTGGCTTGAAGTATTGAAAGCTGAAGCAAGAGATCCGCCCGAATGTGCCGACATGGCGGCCATGCAACTTCGCACCGCAAGCCTGGGCCACATCCTCTATCAATGTACCACCGAAACTCTCGACCACAACTTGTAGCCCTGGTAAATTGCAGGATGAGCCGTAGGGATGAACTGCTAATAAAGCTCGCGTGCGCTTTGTCACCATCGTTTCGGCCACCTCAGGAATCATTCCGAGCGAGCGATCAACCGGAACGAATCGGGGCAATCCCCCTGCAGCAATAATGGCTGTCGCAGCAGACACAAAATCAACTGTCGGAAGCAACACTTCGTCGCCCGGATGAAGGTCAAGGGCGGCAAAAGACAGTAGGAGCGCTGAACTTCCTGAATTAACAGCCAAGCACTGTACATCTTGCACACCTAGCCATTCAGTGAATCGAGATTCGAACTCTGCGACAGTATTGCCGTGATAGCGGTATAGGACTTGATGACGAAGCACCTGTTCGACTGCGCATTGTTCAGCCTCCCCTATTTGCAGCGCGCCGACGCGCATCACTCTTTCCCGATCAGGGCGCGAGCGCGCGCTGGGGCCGCCTTCTATAGCAAGTTTTTGAGGAGACATATTAATCAATTCTATGCGAGATATTTAAAGAGCGCCTCTAAGGCATCTATCCACTTTAAAGCAGTGTCTGTGAGAACGCTTTGACTGCCCTGCTCGGCAAGATGAAATCTCGTCTGCAAAACGCACAGGCGAGTATCTTCTTGGGCATATTCACCAGATTTGACGAAGCTCCACACTAGGGCTTCTTTATTTGAAAGATACCTCAAGCTCGGCGGGCCAACTGCGGGTGCCAGCCCACCTTCCTCTAATCTATAACGCCCGGACTCGGGAGCTTCTGATATAAAACCTTTGCGCCGAGCGTAAAGCACAACTTGACTTAATGGTGGAACTGCGGGCGCATCGGCAAACGTGGTAAGAGGCATCTTCTCTAGTAGAAACGATAACAGGTGAACACCTGGAAGCGGCAGCATACCGGCCTCGATTTCAGCGACATTTACAAGCGAACTCACACTTTGCAGGCGCGGATTGATTTCTACGACGAATACTTTGTTTTCACGCGACTGCAGCAGATCAAGACCGAACACCCCAAGAAAGCCTCGTCTTCGCAACTCATCTCCCACTTTTTTACAAGCGTCGAAGCAAAGTGCTGCAATTTGATCTCCCAACTCCGCGCTTTTTATGAGCTGATTCCCACAGTGCGCCCCCCAAAAGCATGTGAGACGTGGCGTCCCGACGAATTGCTTAGAAATAGCGGAGACAATGGTCTGAGCATGACCCACGCAGCCACTTATAGTTAGCAGGATTCCATCTATATATCGTGAGACTTTCAAGCGTTCCTCGCCCCATTCGGCGAAGACTTGGGAAAGCTCGCGCCAGTCGCTGACAAGCCATGTTCCTCTTCCTGTCAAATTATTCGCTCGCCGCTGAACTACAACGGAAGCGCCGTCGAACTCAAGTAGAATCCGTTTGGCATCGGGGTAGCTTCCAGCTTCATACAGGGAACTAGGAATGGGACGGAGGTTAGCGCACTCCAAAATTTCAGGGAGACAAGTTTTATCGCCGACGTGCGACACAACTTCTTGAGGTGGGAGCAATAGCCTGGCTCCGCGCCTTGCAGCCCATTGGCGTGTCTTCTCATCCGCCTCAAAGGCCAGTGCGACGCGGCGCGTCCCCGATGAATGGGCTGTAGACTCTAATTCGGAATCCACGTCAGAGATAGTAGAGACGCGGAAAAACGGGAGAACATCATCACACCCTCCGCACAGGAATAAGGATCTCCCACGCCATACTATCTCTGACGTGTGCTCCCGAAGCAAGCTGACGCCTTTGGACAGGGGTACGTATGAAAGTCCTATCACTTGTCTTCTGCACTTTCGGCGGCCCAACGTAAGACGGCGCGTGTGGCGTTAGCGACTATTGACAAATCCGTGATTGGAGTCAGACCGGTTTTGAGACATTCGGCGAAATGTCTATATGGGCCGCCAAGAAACGGCTCGTCACCGTGTGGCATCCACAAACTTCCATCCGCCCCTGATGTAAGCGCAGTTGCAGCCCAGCCCCCCACGCTATCTTTAACCTGAATTGCGCTCGGGTGATTAAAGACTCGCCAAGGGATCAGGTTGATAGATAAAGATGCTTCCGACCCGTAAATTTCAAACGTGAATCGAGCTTTCGGAGCGTCCCACCCGACGGAGAAGCGCGCATCAATGGCACCAATTAGGCACTGCGCCCAAGCGTGTTCTGACCTGCCCGTTATAGTGTCCAGATCAAGGTAATTTATTTTCGAATTGAAAAGACGCTCGGTCGTGAATGCTACATGCAACCCTAGATCAAGGATAAGCGTTTGCAGCCCTCCCTCCCTATACCAGTGGGCATCGGGAGCCCATAGCTGAGGGCCGCAATGTTCAAAGGTGGTCTCTACCCGTCGAATTGCGCCCAGCGCTCCTGCCGAAATAATTTTACTGGCAGCCTCAACAGCGGGATGGAACGACCACGGCAGGTTGACCATTACGGGAAGGTCATCATGCAGTCTCTTTTCAACAAGCACTTCACGTAATTCTGATTCGCTGACAACAGGTGGCTTCTCAACCAAGACTGGAATACCGCGCCTGAGTGCTGCGAGAGATTGGCGAGCATGGACGGGTGGGGGAGAGCAAATACAAATTGCTTCCACCGGAACATCGTCAAGCAGATGCTCATCGTCTGTCTCCACGCGCTGAACACCGAATTGTCTTGCCGCTTCGACGGCTCTACTCTGGTCCACATCGCAAACAGCGGCGAGGATAACGTCAGGCGTGCCGCCGAAGTTCAAGAACGGTGCGGCTTTCGTAGTCTGTTCCGAGCCGGGAGGTGAAAACCCCGGGAACGCACCCCGTAGTGCTGCCTGCCCGCACCCGATAACCGCTAGCCTTAAGCTGGGCAGGGTTACTTGGGACACATCGAGAAACGGAGAGAAGAAATTCGGTAGGGATTGTTCTTGCTCGTCTGGGATGGGCAGACGAACGATAGGCTGTCTAAGATCAGAGTAGTCTTTTATAACGGGTCGCCAAATTATGTCCTCCTCATCATGTAAAGTTCCGGTTGTAAGTACATCAGACCATCTTTTCTTTATCACACGCATGTGCCGTAGCCAGTAGGTGCGCTTATCATAGCCGAGATGATTAAAGGTGATTCCTTCAAAATGCCGCAGACGTGATGCGCCTACGAATAATATCCGACCACCGCCTGCTCTGAGACGGCAACATAGGTCTATATCCTCGCAAACCGAGACCGGGTCGAAGCCTTCATCGAAGCCGCCTGCCTTGATGAGCGCTTCCCTCCTGACTAGTAAGGCTGCCGTCGGGGCCCATGATATTTCTTTCTCTTGTGCCCATTTGGGACTATCCGTACTTGCTCGCCCGACCAAGCCGACCCGCCCAGCGGCCGTAACGCCTCCGCCTGCACATTGAACTAGTCCACTAATTCCAGGGAAGAGGAGCAACGGCGCAGTGGCAACAACCGGCGGCTCATTCGAGCCTTTATCTATTCTAGACTGAGATTCGTAGACCGGCTTGGATAATTCCTTGAGCCATTCCGGGTCATCTAGCATAACATCGTTATCTAGGAAGAGAACGAGGTCTCCGGCTGCCGCTTTGAGTCCCTGATTCCGTGCCCTGCACGAACCAAAATCTTTAGGGTTCCAGATGAACTTCACTGCGGCTTTACTTTGGCGGCTCCACTCCATCAAGTAAGCTCTGGTCTCATCATTCGATCCGTTATCTACAATTATCCATTCGATTGGGTGGTCAGTTGCCGACAGGGAATCGAGGCATTGTAAGGTGAATGCCGCGTGGTTCCTGGTAAGCATCACAATTGAAATCGTTTGAGGCTCCACTTTGACTTTACAAAAATTTAATTTGCTTGCGTAAGGGACACGATAATTTTCCCTGTAGAAAATGTCTATCCTTGCCCCTAAGGAACAACGAAATACCTACTCAGTTATTTCGATAAAGGTCTTCCCGGCAACATTGAGTGAGGTGTTTAGGATAACGAGGAATTCCTGGCACCTTAAGGGATAATATATCTCCAATTTTTCTACTGTGCGCGTGAGCGAAGCAGTTGCATATCTATCTCCGGATAGAGCAGGTATTGGTCAAGCAGGGCCTTAATCTGCTGGCTGGCTTCGCCCGCAATTGACTGATCGATAGTGTATTTGGCTAAACTCTTCTGGCCTTTTCGCTTACCCTCAGCAATCGTAGTTGGGGTAACGTGGGAGAGCACCCGCTTGAAAATTGTAGCAACCTCTTTCATCTCATCGGAGCCCATGCCAAGCGTTGTAACTGCCGGAGTGCCTACTCGCAAGCCGCTCGTATACCAAGGGCCATTCGGGTCAAACGGAAGAGCATTGCGGTTGAGAGTGATATTGCACTCCCGGAGTGCCGATTCAGCCTGTCGCCCAGTTATACCGAACCCTTGGGCAACGTCAAGGAGGAAAAGATGGTTGTCTGTCCCCCCCGTTAGAACTTGCATCTTCTGTTCGATGCAGGCCTGAGCTAATGCTTGGGCATTCTCGACGATTCTGTGTGCATACGTCTGAAACTCCTGTGACGCTGCTTCGCGGAAAGCCACTGCTTTCGCCGCAATGACGTGCGGGAGCGGGCCGCCGAGAATAAGTGGGCAGCCTTTATCAACCCATTCAGCCAATTCTCTCTTACACAGGACGATGCCTCCGCGCGGGCCTCGCAGAGTCTTGTGCGTCGTAGAGGTGACGATATGCGCGAAAGGCACAGGGTCGTAATCACCAGTGAAAACCTTTCCGGCAACAAGACCTGAGAAGTGAGCCATGTCAACCATGAATACGGCACCCACTTCATCAGCCATCTCTCTCATTTTAGCGAAGTTCAATTTGCGCGAGTAGGCGCTGTATCCAGCCAGCAGAATGAGCGGCCTCACCTCTTTAAGCTGCTCTCGCAGCTCATCAAGCTCAATGAGGTTTGTTTTCGGGTTAACGGCATAGGTGTGCGCCTCAAACAGAAGACTCGAGAAGTTATGACGATAACCGTGCGTAAGATGACCACCGGAATAATAATCCATAGCGAGCAAGCGTTGGTTATTCACCGCCTGCCTAACTTTAGCCCAGTCTTCGGTGGAAACTTTCGATGGATCGGTGTGACCCAGTTTTTCTAATATTGGGGCTTCAATCTTGGCTGAAAGTACGGATAAGAAAGCTACCATGTTGGCGTCCGCCCCAGAATGAGGTTGGACATAGGCGTGTTCGGCACCAAAAAGGTCGCAGGCGAGGCGGGCCGCCTCCGCTTCAATAGCATCTACGTTGTCGCAGCCAGCGTAAAACCGATGGTGCGGATAGCCTTCAGCATATTTGTCGGTGAGCAAATTACCTTGAGCGAGTTGGGTCGCTAGAGAGCAAAAATTTTCACTGGCAATCAACTTTAGATTCTGACGCTGATCTCGAAATTCTTCTATGATCGACTCTGCAATAGACTGGGAAACAGAGCTGATGTGATCTAATGATGCGTAAAAAGCAGCGGCAGCAGAGTTAATAGGTTTGCCCTGAAGGGTGTCTAGATACTGTGTCAGTAAACTCGGCGTTGATGCGGATCGCGGGAACATTCGATTCATATATATCCCTCAGCTTTAAGGCATGCGATGATAACTTTATGAGTTCCGGCTTTTGGCAATTAACCTGCAGCAATCCAAGCTGGCTGAATGCACCTTAATCTTACCAGTTTAATTGAGCTCACGTAGGCTCATCTCTGCCACCATAGAGCGCGTAGCGCAAAGGCTCGGGAATCTCTGTCAACTCCCCATTCTTCAATACCACTACAGTCATTGAACCTTCAATAGCTAGCTCATTTTCTGCGTCAAACACTTGAAAGTCATAGCGAATCGAGGTGCGGCCCAGTTTGCCGGTAGACAATCGCACACGGAACGGTAAATCGTGCATTAACATTCGATAAAAACTGCAGTCAATGTGCACGCGTGGGAAGTCGTACTGACTCTTTTTAATATTAACAGGCCAATTGATGCTCCGTAGTAATTCGCTCTCAGCCTCCTCAATAATCTCGAATATCCGTGGGAAGTGGAGGCGCCCGGTAGCATCTGTGTCAGCCCAGCGAAGGCGACGAGAAATTTCTATGGAAGCCCGCATTTAAATCTGTAGTATCTACAACAAAATCCCGCAATGTTTGGCCCTATACAGCATTCTGGGTTCTGATGTTATAAAGCAGTCATCTCCAACTCACTCGTGAGTTGCGATAGACGCAGTGTGCGCATTAGACGAGCGAAGGAAGTGACTATCCCAATCCATTGTGGCGTTGACTTTCATGCACGTCAACAGACTATTTGCCGCATGCCTGATGAGTATCCCTCTAATCTTGCCGGATTATAGGAGACGTAGAGGGCATACGGACAACGAGTGCTGGAGACATGCGCCATCCTCACCACAGAAGCTAATGAAATGTCCAGGCCTGTACATGAGCGCCTGCTGGTTATTCTTTATTCAAAAGATTACGACATGTGGCTTTATGGTGATAATCGCGCAGGCTTGACTTAATCAAAGAGTTGCTGCGCCCGTCTCCTTCATCAGAGATGATCTCTTATCCTGTTAGCACGCTAGTTAATAACACAAACAATGTAGGCGCAAGTCTCTCATGCACTATGTCTTCGGCAGTCGTGTTTAGAATCTCTTTCTACTCTTGGCTTTCACCAACCGTTGTTGGGCCGGTCCCCTTTGTCGCCTGCTGCTTTTCTAAACGCTCCAAGCACTTCTCGTAAAAGACACAGTTACGAAGCTGCCGACCTGGCGGGTCACTATAGGTGCGAACAATCCAAATACCCGGAATTCACGATAACGCGAAAGATGCTAATACCTGAGGGTGAACGATTCCAATAACGCCGAGGCACTGACGCCTTCAAGGGAATCATGTGCGCTGACAATAAAGTTGGTAACTAGCCAATAAATTTCGTAACTAGATGAGGGGGGCTTCCTCCTACACGGTAATTGCACTTTCCCATCTGAGGTAATTACAAATTCCTTTTGAGGTATTTGCACTTTCCTCTTCAAAAAGCCCGCTTGCGTGGGTTTTTCTTTGCCGCAGTCGAGTTGTTATTTATTTTCACTTACTGCTTCCGCCCGATGGCGAACAGGCTCTTTGACGAGCGCACGTACATCACACCATCAGATAGTGCCGGGGTCGCCATCAGCATCTCTCCCATTGAGTTTGTTGCAATGTGGGTGAAACTCCGGCCCGCTGCGATGACGAGCATTTCTCCGTCCTCATTCGAAATATAAAGTTTGCCGTCCGCGGCTACGGGCGATGCGCTGAAACCGCTGCCGATGAGCGGTAGTCTTTGCCGGTAGACTTCCTCGCCTGTACGCAAGTCGTAAGCGTCGAGGAGGCCGTTGTTGGCGAGTACGTAGAGGATGCCTTCATAGATTAACGGCGTCGGCATGTATGACCCGCGACCTGTGCGACTCCACACGATTGCCTCGCTAGCCGTCTTGCCCTCAGGCAGAGTGAGGTCGCCCCTAGCACCGGCTCGCACAACAAAGATAGGGCGTTCGGGAGCGCGGCCACTCGCGATGACGAACATGCCATCGGCGAAGATGGGCGTCGGCGCGGTGATTTTTGAACTGCGCCCAAGCCGCCACAATTCCTTTCCCGTGCGCGGGTCGTAACCACGGATATAGTTGGATGCGTTGGCGACCAGTTCCGGGCCTGAGGACGTTTGCGCGACGGTCGGTGTGCCCCAAGACGGAATCTCATCGCGCTCTGTCTTCCAGATAGTCTTGCCTGTGCTGGCGTCCAGAGCAAGCATGAACGAATCGTCCTGCGTGTCGCACTGTAGGATGACGAGATTGTTCCAGATGATGGGCGAGCTGGCGGAACCCCATTCATACGTCGGAATGTCGTAAGCGCCGAAGTCCAGTCGTCCCAGGTCAACCTTCCAGAGAAAGCGACCGTTGACATCGTAGGCATGGACGCCCTGCGAGCCGAACCATGCGACGACGATGCGACCGTCCGTTGCGGGAGTCGAGTTGGCGTAGGTTGATTTGATGTGGCGCTTATCAATGGGAACGCCCTCGTGGGCTGTGCGCTCCCAGAGGATTTTGCCTGTTCGTTTGTCGAGCGCGTAAATCATCCAGCGCTGGCGCGTGCGATCCTGCGAGGCATCTCCGTCGCCATACAGACCGGGCCGGAAGGTTGCGTTCGGGTCACTGCTGACAGCGCTGGTGACAAAGATGCGTTGACCCCAGACGACGGGACTTGAGTGCGCAAGCCCTGGAATCGGCGTGCGCCAGAGAATGTTCTCACCCGTCTTAGCGTCCCAGCGGTCTGGGAGGTTCTGCCGCACGGCCACACCCGAAGCCTGCGGCCCACGGAAGGAAGGCCAATTCCCGGTCGGAGTGCTCGGCTCAGGACGCGCGGGCGCTTTCGCCCCTGCGATTCTCAAGATGCGTCGCGCCGCTTTGGCTTTCACCTCCCCGGCAGGAGACCATGTGCTGCGGTCTAGAATCATTCGTCGCGGCGTGCAATCGTCTGAGACGAGGTTGAAACTGATGCGGCTGCCGTCCATCCGCAGCCTGTAGCGACCAGAGCCTTCACAACCGTTTGGGCCGCCCGTAGTTGATAGCTCAATCTCATCGCCCTTGCTTTTCCAATTACCTTTCAGGGTAGGCCAGCGGTCGCCCTCCAGCGTGAATGTGCCGCCGTTGTCAAACCTAACCACGAAGACGCCAAACCGCAATGGATAAGACGGCAACTGCACATTCGTCTGCGGGACTATCGCCGACGGTCTCGATGCGCCGGCGGCGACAATTCCAAAGACGAGCGCCACTGTGAGCAAGAGCCTTGCGCAGTTCTTTCTTTCCATTGAGGTCGTCCCTTTCCACGTTGCGCTTAGCGTGCCTGCTCTTTCAAGTAATCGCGCGCTTCTGTAAGTTCGGCGGCCCGCGCATCCGCACGCTCCTGTGTGCGTAGATAATCGGCGTAGGCTTGCGCGGCGAGTTTCGCGATGGTCGTTTTGGCGGCGCGAGCCAGTCCGAGCAATGAGCGCGGGCGATTCGGTTGGCGTAGGAGCGCGGTCTGGAACTGCGCTGCCGCTTCCGACGGACGACCAGCGCGCAACAGAACTTCTCCTAGCAATTCGTGCGAGGGCTTAATCATGTCCGGTGGCCCTGAAGGCGGGCGCAGCGCCTCTTCCAAACTCGTCGCGCGTCGCAAGAGTTCGACGGCCTCATCGAACTTACCAGCGTTCGCGCTCGCCAGCGCAGATATTTCCAACTCCATGATTTCAACCATCTCAGGACTAAAGTAGCTTCTGGATGATTCAAACTCCTTGCGCTGCTCGCGCAACTCGGCGATGTACTTCGCAGCCGCCGCCGGATTCTTTGCTGCCGCTGCCGCCAGCCCGCGCACGTAATTGCCGTAGAGTTGCTTGAAAGGCTGGCGCGGCGACTGCGCGATGATTGACGACGGAACAACGCTCGCTGTTGTTGTCGGCTTCGCAGCAGTGTGGCACGTGTCCTTTCCAGCTTCTTTCTGCGCGGATAGCGATGCGGATTTTGCGTCCGTGTCGTTGAAAAGTTTATCAACTAACTCCCAACGCTCCGTCTCCACGATGAAGGCTGCGGCCATGAAAGGATAGCCTCGAATGGGCGCACCCAATTCGGCGATTGATTTCTGCATCAGGGCGAGTTGCGCTTCGGCCTCTTGGATGCGCCCCTGTTGCAGGTAAACGTATTCGAGCCAACTGAGACTGTGATAATCGCGCCGTTCGATTGAATAGTTTTTACGCCGCACCCAGGCGTCCGAAGTCGCCCATGACGATTCATTGGAGGCGGCAGCTTCAGGCCACATGCCGAGTTGGATAAAGATGTGCGAAGGCATGTGCCGCGCGTGATGCGCGTCGGGCGCAATCTCTGCGTAGCGGCGGGCCGCTGGAAGAGCGAGGATAGCGTGTTCGGGGTCGTCGAAAGCGTGAATGATGTAGTGTGCCGCGCCCGGATGATTGGGATTTTTGCGGTAAACGTCAAGCGCGATGGCTCCAGCCTGCATCTGTAAGCGATAGCCTTTATCAACGGGGCGCACCGCGCCGAGCAGTGAGAGCGCGTAGAAGGACGCCGCTTCGAGGTCTTCAGGATACGCTTTATAAATTTTCTCCATCGCGGCGGCATAGGCGAGGTTTCGCTCGTGCCTGTCGCCCTCGCCGTACAAGGCTTTCACGGCGTTTAGATAAGCTGACTCCCTCGCGGTCAGCTTACTCGTATCGCGTATGTTGGCAATGACCTTCCGCGCGGCCTCCGTGTCCTGCTCGTTCCAGAGCGGATGGTTGTGCGCCATCGCCTCGCCCCAGTAGCCCATTACGAAATTGGGGTCGGTTTTCGTCGCCTCTTGAAACGCTTCCAGAGCCTCTTCGTACCAGAACGAGTGCAGGGCGGCGACGCCACGCAGGAAATGCACCTGCGCCGCACGCGAGCCGGAGGTCGGGAAATCCACCTGGCCCAGCGCGCCGCGTTGCGTTTGCTGAGCATTCGCAGCGATAGACAAACAGGACGAGATACACAACAAGAGAAACAACTTGTAAGCAACACGCAGACGGGGCATGGCTATCTCTCAACTTTCATAATCAAAGGTATGCTCACTTTGCTTCTACGCTTAATCGCTTTTCGAGTCAAACGCACCGGACGGCTTCCGCGATGAGCATGGTCTTGAAAATTATGTCCAGATGAGCGCAGAAAAGAGCTTTGAGGGCAGAGAATTTTTCCGCGAAGGTGATGCATGACCTGCAAGGCGAATTATCGCCGGAGAGGAAATTCCTGCAACGGAGTGGCAGTCGCTGCGGCGGCATTGACCGGAGAAGGGGATCGGCGAAGAATCTATGGCCTCCGCTCAAATACATATCACCCGGCGAGCCATACGGCGACGTTGCGCGCATAAGTCTTCACGTCTTCGAGCCGCTCGGCCTCTCTTCTAACCTGGTTGCCGGGCGGCTCCTCGACAAAGCTTGGGCAGCCCATTGAAGTGTCCCAGTTGTAATCCACGAAATGATGAAAACTCGACTCGGCGATGGCTCGTCCGAGCGTATTGCCGTGCTCGTCTCGTGCCTTCTCAAATGCGACAATCAGGTTGAAGGGCCGCCCCGTAATCTGACTCGTGCCGGTCGCGATAACGCGCGCCTGTCTTTCGTCTTCCGGCACACCGACCGCTCCCTCGTGCGGGTGCGCGGGGAGATATTCGATGCGGCCTGACGAGGATAAAGCGCTCTGCAGGAGTTCATGCAGCGGCTCAATTGGCGTGATGCGTTGATAGTCGCCGTTGCTGCCCGAATGATAGTTCGGCCAGGAGATTGTTTTCGTGTCTTGATCGTCGCGCGCGCGTCTAGTCTCGTCCGGGTCCTGGTGCTTGCTGTGAAAGAAGTGCGCACGACCGACGCCGCCGAGCGTGCAGAGCGAAGAACCCAAATCCTGATGATCGCGCGTGGTGAGGATGCCTCCGCCGCGCTGGCGAAAGCGCGTGATGCCCTGGCAATCAGCCGTGGTCAGCCCATTGCCCGCGTCCACGGCGAAGAGCCATAGCTCGTCGAAGTCTGTGGCGTCGAGTCGGCTCAGAATTTCATCGTCGCCAGCGGCATTTGTCTCGCGGTCGCGTGCCGTGACTTCACAAAGAGCGCGGCCTTCCATGTCTTGAAGCCCGCCCAGGTGCTCTGTGAGCAGTGAAAACCTGCCGATGTGCCAGTCATCATCAATTGGCGGGATAGTTGTTTGTAACAGAATGCGAATCGGTCTTCTCATACGAAGCGCATTTTAACACAAGCGCAGACGAGACGCGCCGATGAGAAATTTCCGCAGACGATCGAAGCAGGTTACTCAATCTCCGGTATCAGATTGAAGGATTGCACCGGGCCAGGACTCAGGCTCTCCTGAAAATATCTCCCGACCGATTGACGTGCCACGGCAAACCGTTAGGCGCGACGGCGATGATTGTCGCCGCGCCCTCAATCGGCTCCCAGTCCGAGCCGTTCCACCTTGCCATTGCGTTACCGTCGCCGGTCTCGTTCAGCCCGACGCGCCAGACCGAACCGTTCGCGCCGATGGCGATGTCAATGGCCTGCCCCGGAACCTGCTGCCATGTATCATTCACTCTTTTGTAAATGTCCCTCGCCGGGTTACTAATGTGCCACGGACTCCCGTCCGGCCCCACCGCGATCTTCACCGCCGAACCGCAGACGCTATCGGCCTCCCACTTGCCGTTTCGCCAGCGGTACATTCGATTATCAAGACCGACGCGCCAAACCGAGCCGTTCGCGCCGACACTGATGTCTAGGGCTTCACCGGGAACTTGTTGCCAGGCATTCCCCGCCCGCCGGAAAATGTTTCCGGCGGAATTGACGTACCACGGATTCCCGCTCGCCCCGACGGCAATCTTCACCGCCGAGTCTGTCGTGCCTTGCGTTATCCAGTAGCAGCCTTCCTCAGACCATTGATAGATGACGCCATCAGTACCGAGGTGCCATGCCGAGCCGTCCGGCGAGAAAACGAGGTCGAGCGCAGTGCCTGGCAGAGGCCGCCATATCGTCCCCCAGGCCGGAGCTAAACGCGCTGCCAACACTGCCGCCTCGCAGTCGAGGAAACGACCGATGGGTCTTCCGTCGTTTGCTGTCACGATATGTGTTCCCGTCCTGTTCAGAATCTCCCGCACGTCCGAGTGTCGGATGTAAGGATTGGCCTGCAGCATCAGCGCCACAGCGCCCGCGACCTTCGCCGCCGCGCCGGAGGTGCCGCCGAAATTATTTTTGAACGACAGGCCCATTGCGATGTCACAGCTACCGTCTGTGACCTTACAGGTAACGTCGTGGTCATCATCACCGGGAGCGGAGACTACGACGCGAGGCCCCCAGTTGCTCAGCGAATGACTATTGTTATTGTTGATGTCATACATCGTCGCCCCGATCAGTATCGAGCCTGTCGGCTCAATAGGGACGTCGTTTATGCCGAGGCCCGCGTCGCGGCCACCATTCCCCGCTGGCACACACACCACGACCCCGTTTGCGATTGCAGTTTGAATAATCACATTCAGCGCCCGATCCGCCTCGCAGTTGATTCTCCCCTTTATCTGCTTCTCTAAGAGGATGACCTTGCGCTTGCCTTCGCTGTCAGTCAACAGCACCCATTCGAGGGCATGTTTCCACCCCTTTTCAGCGCCGGTACCGGCGGCGCCAATGTTAGCCTGAATCGCCCAGAGTTCTGCCTCATGGGCGAACCCGATCATTCCGCTGCCATCGGCCCCGGCTCCGGCCAGCCCCATCACTGCTGTCCCATGAGCAATTTTCGGGCAAAAGGAAATGTTGCTGCTTCGGTCTACCGAGTTGTAACGATGCGTCGGGTCGAGCCGCCTTTCAAGTTCCGGGTGAGTGACCTGATACCCCCAGTCTATATCAATTAGCACGACCCCCTTACCAGTGAAGCCGAGCTTCCAGGCGCGATCTGCACGGCAACGGAAGATGTACCACTGATTATCGAGTCCCCTCGGCTTTAGCGGTAACTGAGCGCTGTTGCCCAGAAGTTCGTCAGTTGCAACGGCAACGGGTGGCTCGCTTTGCGGGACGGGAGAGGCGTAGGCCACTTCCTGTAGTTGCATGAGTTCCCGCGCTATCTGTTCGACATCGGCGTCGGCGGGGAAGTACAGCGTGACGAAGTCACTTAAGGCAGGAACGCCAATCCCCTGCTGAAGTGCCATACCCTTTAGCCTTTTGGCCTCATCCCTCAAAGTTTGGAAGGTCAGATCAGCCCTGATAAGATTGTGTGCCGCAAGCAATTGATTGACTTCGGACATGTTCCGACCGACGAGGCTTTGCACTTTGTAACGATCGTCTTCCGGGAAGGGTATAACTTCCGGCTCGATGCCCTCTCTGAATTCCACTTCTACGACCCCTGGCACCCAGGGGGATTCCGACTGGTCATCAGACGACTCGGTATCAACTGATGTTCTAGCCTCAGCCTCCGCGCCGGTCGCTTCGCTTTCCTCAGAGTCAGGCTGCCCGCCGATATTTTCTTCCTGCATTTGATTTGTCTCCTTGCGAATTGAGGTGCGTATGTAAGGATGCCGAATTGAATCGAGCCGCTCGATGGCTTTTAGCGGTGAGCGCTCAGGCACTGCGAAACAACGCCGTCAAGGTGCGAGGACAATAGCTCCGCTGCATCCAAAGGTCAACGCAGTTCTGAGTATTGGGCCAAGTTCAAATCCGACCTGACTATCTCCACGAGATGACATATCCAAAGATAAACATTCCTGCTTACCGCGCTCTAAACATATATACAGTTTTGCGGTAAAACGTTTCACGGCCATTTGTTTAGAAGTTAGCCGGCCAGCCGGTTCTGAGACATGGGCTTCGGCACAATTGTTGGCTTCAATGAAATTGTCAGGCGGTATAAAGGCTGAGCATTTGTGCGAAACGTTCCCGTGGTTCTTACCATTAATTTTATAGGGAGAGCATTTTCGCTGCTCCGGCGGGCGGCGTATGTGATATACACGCGGATGACCAGAGCCATATAGTGAGTATATTCTTCCAGCCGGGGAGGCAAAGCGTAACGACCCGGAACATCTAGGACAGCGTTTCGGACCGGCACGAGCGCAGTTTACATGAGCCTACGTTTTTATGAGACGAGGCATCCCAAATTCTCACGCAGAAGGAGAACGATATGAATGAGTGTATTGGAGATTGGACTACCGAAACGAGTTTGGACGAGACCCCCAACACCCCCCATCTGCGGGGCACCGTCAAAATCACTAAGCAAAACGGAATCAACATCATTGGCGTCTTCGAGCCGCAGGGCGGCGGCCCGGAGGAAGATTTATTGGGCGGTAAATGCCGTCATCTTCGTGACTCGCTTCACTCGCTCAGCTTCCAAATACAGATAACAGGAGGTGATCTGCTTGGTTTCCGTGGGGTCATAGACACCGCCGGTAACCCCGACCTTATCCTTTGTGGGACGTTCATAGTCCTCGAAAGCGACGGGCCTGAGCCTGGCGACACGGGGACGTGGGTAGCGACGAAGGGAGGAGGGCCGCTTATCGGGCAGGGGAAGGGGCGAAAGGGCGGCTCGAAGGGGAGGACGAGTACGAAGTCGAGTTAGCCAGTCCAGCCCTAAGTAAAAGTTGTTGCGGTCGGGCGAACGCGAGGCCGCTTGCGTTCGCCCGACCCGGAAACGAAATAGTTATGTCCATGCAGTCCGGCCAGCTTTTTGCCCCGGCTGTATCTCTTTCTGTGCCCCCGCACGACCTCTTCCGAGACCCACTTTTCCCCGCCTGTGCAAAATATAAAGACATTGACGTGAACTCTTTTTGTCACTAGAATCCTACGCCATCTAACGGCGAATGGCTTCTGAACTTTTGCGTCGTAGAGTTATCACGTCCGAGGCGAGTTACCTGTTCCTAAAGGTATTTCTTCATCTCAAGCCAGCTAAACCTTCGTCTCCCTACGAACAATCCGGAGCACCGCATTGCCTTGCCAAGAGCTTCCGTCCGGGGCGATGATTCTGGCTGTATCATTAGACGATTAAAGGCGCGTAAACATGAGACGGCAATCCACTGGCAAGCTATTACGCGACGGAGGCTGTAACGCCCTCGCCGCAGCAACACTCCGCCGTACTCGACGCCGCATCAACACAACGCGCGACAGTGAATCATCCGCCTACGCGAGGTGTGCGAAGTGCCTTTTGTTCCTGCTCGTTATCGCCTGCCATGTGTGCCTCAGCGTATTGCTCACTTCGCCAATAGTTATTGCTACGGTGAAGGGCAGAGCGGCAATCCGAATCGCCCGTGTCGAGGGTCAGGAAACAATTTCAAACTCCGCGCAGGACGACGCACGCCTGCTGACTCCCGGAGAGATTATTAAAAGAGATATGACCGGGGGCGATGTGCACGTCTTTCGTCTCTCCTTCAATCGAGGGCAGTACGCTCATGTGGTAGTCGAACAGCAGGGCATCGACCTGGCGTTGAAGCTCGCGGGGCCGGATGGGCAGGCTATCTTTGAGATGGACAGCCCAAACGGCCAGCGCGGGCCGGAGGTCATTTCGCTCGTCGCAAAGGCTAACGGGGAACACAAGCTGGAACTGCACTCGACAAGCAGTCGAGGCGTGGCTGGAAGTTACGAGTTAAGATTGGATGGGCCGCGTGAGCCGACCCCCGCTGACCTAAGTCGCGCCGCCGCTGCGAGCGTCTTCATCGAAGGACAGGCCCTGCGCCTGGAGGGAAGAACAAAGGAGTCCCGCCTGGCGGCAATTGACCGATATAAGAAGGCGCGGGAGCTTTGGGGCGCATTGGGAGACAAGCGCGTAGAGGCATACGCCCTCTGCAACATCGGCAGGACTTTCAAGGCGCTGGGCAATCTCAAAGACGCGCTCGAAAACCTCAATCAGGCTCTCTCAATTCTTCGTGTGGAGAAAGACCTCCTCGGCCAGGCGTTCATGCTGAACGAACTGGGAAGCGTCTATAGGGATTTGGGCAGCGACGATGCGACGCCCGGCCCGGAGAAGGCTCTTGAAGTCTATCAACAGTCGCTCAAACTTCGACGCGAGGCAGGTGACCGGTGGGGTCAAGCACAGTCACTCAATAACATTGGCCTTATCTATGCCCGGATGAGCGACTTTAGGAAGGCGCTTGAGTATTACGAACAATCTCTCTCCCTCTGGCGGGCAGCGGGCGACCGCAATCTGGAACTCAACACGCTTAATAATATCGCCGGTGTGGCAGACGAAATGGGCGACCCGCAGCAAGCGCTTGAGAAGTATGAACAGTCTTTGAAGTTCTGGCAGGTGGCGGGTGATTCCAATTTGGTCGCTATCGCCAGCAATAACATTGCCAAGATTTACGACGTGTGGGGCGAGTCGCAGAAGGCTCTGGCGCTTTACGAGCGAGCGCTGTCGCTCCACCGAAAAGAGAAGAATCTCGCCGGGGAAGCACAGGTGCTTGACAACCTCGGCATGCTCTACGTTGGGCTGGGTGATGTGCGTCAGGCGTTAGAGAGTTTCAACAAGGCTCTGCCTATCCGCGAGGAGGTCAAAGAGCAGCGGGGACTCGCCCTGACACAGCACAACAAAGCTGTGGCCCTCGCTCTCCAGGGGGAATTTCGCGAGGCCCTGAAGTTTTATGAGAAGGCGCGAGCGATTCGCGATAAAGAACGCGACAAGTCTGGGCTGGCTTTAACGCTGGGGGGCATCGGGTCGGCTTACGCCTCTCTGGGCGAGCCGGAGAAGGCGCTCGATTATTACCGGCAATCACTTGACGCGCAGAAGGAGGTGGGAAATCTCTGGGGGCAAGCCATCGTCATCAACAGCCTCGGCCATACCTATGCGCAGATGGGTGATCTAGCCAAAGCCTTCTCACACTTTGAGCAGGCGCTCGGCCTTTGGGACAAAGTCGGCGATAAACAGGGTAGGGCTACGTCTTTGTACGGACTCGCGGCGGTTGAGCGTGGCCGCAACAACCTTGATGCCGCCCGTAACAATATCGAGGAGGCCGTTAGCGTCGTCGAGTCGCTGCGGGCAAAGGTAAACAGCCAACAGCTTCGCATTACCTATCTCGCAGCCAAGCTGAACTACTACGAACTCGCCATCGACATCAGAATGCAGCTTTACGAACGCACTTCTTCCGTCGAGCACTTGGAGGCTGCGTTTAATTTGAGCGAGCGCTCACGCTCACGCAGTCTCCTGGAGACCCTTGCCAGGATGGGGTCGGAAATCTACGCGGACAGCGACCCGGAACGACTCAAGAGTATGAACCAATTGGAGGGCCACCTCAGCGCTGTGTCGGAGAAGTTAATAAATCTACGCAGCACCAGGCCGCGGCCAGAGAAAGCCTCTGCCATTGCCAGGCAGATTGAAAGCTTGAAGGCTGAGTATGAACAACTCCTGAGCCAGCAAGAGAAAGTGCGGGCGGACATTCGCGAGCAGAGTCCGCGCTATGCGCAACTGATACTATCGCGGCCTCTGCATCTTTCTGAAATCCAGCAACTGCTCGACGGCGATACGGTCTTGCTCGAATACTCACTTGGCGACAAACGCAGCTACGCCTGGGCTGTCACGCGCACATCCATCACAGGCCACACACTCGTCGGGCGCGAGGCGATTGAGCAGGTTGCCAGGCGTCTCAAAGATATTCTGTCGTCGCCTCCACGGATGAGGCCGAACGAATTGCCTGTGCAGTTCGAGGCGCGCTTGAATGAGGCTGACGCGGAATACCAGCGACAGGCTGCTGAGTTGAGCAAATTCGTGCTTGAGCCGGTCGCCTCTAAATTAAGTAAGCGGTATTTGCTCGTCGTGCCTGATGGGCTGCTGCGCTTTATCCCCTTCGGCGCGCTGAAAGAGCCGGGTGCGCCTGAGCAGCAGGCAAAGGCTGCCGGGCGCGAACTCAAATCCTCTCTGATGGTCGACAAGTACATCATTGCCTATCAACCGTCAGCCTCCGTGATGGCGATGCTGAAGGCATATCGACGACGGCCAGCCGACAAGCTCGTCGCCGTCTTCGCCGACCCTGTGTTTGATAGTAACGACGACCGCGTTCGCCTCGCCGCCAAAGCGACCGACCGTGGGCCAGGTAAACGAGTCGCGCGCGTGTCGGAGGAACAAGCCCTGCGCGCCCCGCCGGATTCCGCCTCTGGAAAACTGACGGACGGCGAACCCGCCTTGGAGCGTCTGACCTCCTCGCTCCGCGAGGCCAACGAGATTATGCGACTTGTCCCCAGAGGGTCAGGAATGAAGGTCGTCGGGTTTGAGGCCAGCCGCGCGGCGGTGATGCGACAGGACTTGGGTCGTTACAACATCGTGCATTTCGCCACCCACGGGTTGCTCGACGACGAGAACCCGGAGTTGTCCAGCCTCGTCTTCTCGCTCGTCGACGAACAGGGCCAGCGTCAAGACGGTCATCTTCTGCTGCACGACGTTTACAACCTGAGATTGCCAATCAAGATGGTGGTGCTCAGCGCCTGTCGGACGGGGGTCGGCAAAGAAGTCAAAGGTGAAGGTCTCATCGGTCTGACGCGCGGATTTATGCAGGCCGGGTCAGCGCGCGTCGTCTCCAGCCTTTGGAAGGTCGACACAGACGATACGGCAGAATTGATGCGGATGTTTTACCGGCAGATGTTTAAAAGCAACCTGACGCCAGCGGCGGCCCTTCAAGCTGCTCAGATCGAGATGCGTAAGCTGCCCAACCGGAGTGCTCCCTACCGCTGGGCTGGATTCATCCTGCAAGGTGAGTGGCGTTGACGATAGCCACGAGGTGCAGTTCAAGTTAAGGCGGGCGCGGTGTTAAACGATCCGGTATTTATCGGGAAGGGCAAAAGGAGCTTGAAAGAAGCAGCCTCTCAGAAGAGCCGCACTTTATCTCAAGAGCCTTTCGACAGGCTTCTTGAGTGGCTCGACCGTGACCGCGAGGGCGCTGGAAGAAAGTATGAAGAAATCCGCTATAAGCTTATAAAATTCTTTACCTGCCGTGGCTGCCCTGTGTCTGAAGAGCTAGCCGACCGCACCATTGATCGTGTGGCTAACAAGTTAAGTGAGATAGTAGGGTCTTACACCGGAGAGCCTGCGCTTTACTTCTACGGTGTCGCCCGCAACATCTATCTCGAATATCTGAAAAAGAATTCCGCTCCCCAACCGAGACCGATATTGCCCGAACCTGCCGACGATGTTGAGCAGGTGCATGCCTGTCTTGACCAGTGCTTAGATCAGTTGCCTCCTGATGGCCGCGAATTGATTCTAAACTACTATCAGGGAGATAGAGCGATAAAGATAGAGCACCGTAAGAGGTTGGCGCAGCGGCTCGGTATACCTGTAAACGCATTGAGGATACGGGCACACCGCATCAGGGTCGGATTACAGGAGTGCCTGCGCCGTTGCGTCGGTGAACAACAACTTTAATGAAACGGATTCGACTTTAAAGCAATATCCATTTAGAGAGCCGAATTATGGCACTGGAAAAAGAGCAGGTCCCGCAACTGGGACATGAAGATGAGGAGATGCTGAGGCATTACCTGTTGGGCGGTCTCTCTGAGGTCGCGCGGCAGCAGGTTGACGAGCGCCTTTTTGCGGACAACGACTATTTCCAACACTTACTCCTGGTCGAAGAGGAACTGGTTGACGACTATGTTAGTGGAAGCCTGTCGGAGGATGAAGAAGAGAAGTTTGACCAGTATTTTTTAACCAACCCGGAACGGGTAGAAGCAGTCGCGTTCGCACGCTCGATGGGAAGTTACATCGAAAAGCGGCGGGGAAGGAGCTTGCCCGCCAGCAGCGGTAAGACGCAGCGCGGCGTCGCGCCTTGGAAGGTCTTCCAATCTTTCCTCCCAAGCGCCAGACCGGCGTTCGCGTGGCCGCTGCTCGCTGCCCTCGTATTGCTCGTAATTGGCATGTCCTGGGTTCTCATACAATTCACAAGGCGGACGACCCCCTCCGAACCACTCCAGGCGAATCAGGCTGTACCGCTAGAGCAGCCTCAGCAGCAAATGACGCCCTCCGTGGGCGAGCAGAGTCCGGTCGGCACACAACCCTCACCGCCCGCCCCCGGACAGACGCCGACCCCTGAAACCCAGCAACCCAAAGTCGCGCAGGCTCCCACTCCCAAGACTTCGGGCGAGACTCGCCCACCGGATTCATCAAAGCGTCCGCGACAGACCAGCGTTCAATCGGTCTTTCTTGCCACAGGGCTTATCAGGGGAGAAGACGATACGACACTCGTTAAAGTGCCCAGCGAGGGAGGGTCTGTGGTTTTCAACCTTGCGCTGACGGGCGACGTTCACCCGTCATACCGGGCCGTCTTAATCAAGGGTGAGCGGGAGGTTCGGAGTTGGCCCACGGCCAGAGCCGTCTCTAACAAATCGGGCAAGTTCGTTCCGCTGACTGCTCGCGTCAAAAACCTTTCTGAAGGAAGCTATTACATTCTGCTCAGCGGAGTGACGCCTGACACAGGATGGCAGGAGATTGGTAGATACTATTTCCGTTTGGCGAAAGACTGACAGCTTTCATCGTCGGCATCTCTACGGATAATCATTCATCAATTGAGGAAAGCTGTAAGAGTCTCAAAAGGGACGTTTGACGCTCTTAAGAGTTAAGCCCGATTAAGTCTTCGTTATCAACAGCACTATATTTTAACTAAAGCCTCGTCCAGTGCGGACGCGTTCTTTCTCACCTCAACCTTGTACCCTTCATAACGCCTTCGACCAACTTCGCAGGCGCACGCACAGCGACCTTAAACGCGGCGACCGGCCTCTATGGCGCGGGAAGCGATTAGTACACGTATCAAGCTTTGTTGATAGAGATAGCGTGAAGTGAAGCTTCACCTCGCGCTATCTCTTTCCTGGAGATTAAGCACGGCCTGTAAATATCGAAGAGTACGTGTTGCAACACTTGAGAGGGCCGTGTTATAGCAGGGACATCGGCGCGAAAGATGAAAGCCACTAAAATTCAAGTATAAGTGTGTCGCGACAAGTAAAGTGTCGAAGATGCTGTTGGTTCTTAATTCAAGGAGGAAAATTCAATGGATGCTGTCAATGTTCTAATCGCTTTCTACTCACGAAACGGCACTACCGAAGCACTCGCCAAAGCAGTCGCCGAAGGAGCAAGGGCGGAGGGCGGCGAAGTCCGCATGCGGCGCGCGCGTGACATTGTTGCGGAAGAGATAATCAAGCGTGTGCCGGGCTGGGCCGAAAATCGTGATCGCATGTACGCGGAATACGAAGCGCCAACTGATGTGGACGCCGTGTGGGCCGACGCCATCGTCTTCGGCACGCCGACGCGCTTCGGCAATGTCGCGGCAGAGTTGAAGGCTTATATTGATTCCTTGGGCGGACTGTGGGCCAGCGGCAAACTGATTGGCAAAGCAGGCGGCGCGTTTACTTCAACTTCGACAACGCACGGCGGCAACGAAACCACCATCACTTCGCTCTACACGCCGATGGCCCATTTAGGGTTGATACTCGTGCCGCTCGGTTACGCTGATCCTGCAATGTTCAAAGCCGGGACTCCTTACGGCGCTTCTTCCGTCTCCGGCCAGAACAACACGCCGCCGACCGAGGACGATTTAGAAGTGGCGCGCTTTCAGGGCAGGCGAATAACGCAGGTTGCGCGTGCGCTCAAGACAGCGGGTCAAACGGAAAACAGGTAACAAGAAGGTGCAAAGAGCAAGCGCAGCCGTGCCCTGTCGAGGACTCGTTCGAGAAATCGTTTGCCTCTTAAACTCATCTCGCTGACTTACGTGGCTGACGCACGGAGTGCTTTCTGAAGGCGGGCCGTTATGCCGTGCGGGACGGACTGCCGCACAATCACTTCGGGCGTCCCATGCCACGCGGCGCATTCCCGCAACGCGGCGGCGATGTCGCTGATTGCCTCGGCGCTCAAACGCACGCCCGGCTCGATGTGCAGCGATTTTATTTCAAAGACCCCTTCTTTACGGTGCGCCTTCGCATCCGTGCGCCCGATGAGAGCGTCGCGGCGCAGTATCGGCAGCGTGAAGTATCCATAACGCCGCAGCGGTGCAGGTGTGTAGCATTCGAGCCGGTAGTCGAAATCAAACATGAAGAGGGCGCGGGCGCGATCCCAAACGAGCGGGTCGAATGGTGAAAGAAGCGTCGTCAACTCAGGTTTCAAAGCGCCCGCGCTTGCCGCTTTGGTTAGCTTTAAATTGTCCGGGTGAACGAAGGCTGGTTCTTTCCATCCTTCAACTTCTACGGAGAGCAAAGCACCTTCAACGGCAAGGGCTTTGACTACGGCGAGCGTTTCACGCTTGCCGGTGCGAAAGTAGTCGCTGACCCAACGCGCCGTTGTTATTCCGAGCGCGCGTGCGGCCTTTAACGCCAATTCTCTTCTGACTTCTTCAAGGGAAGGAAGCTGTCGGTCGTTCCATGAAGAAAGCACGCGTTCGCGCAGGTCATAGACGCGCTGAAAATTCTGACGACGGGCGATCATTAATTCACCGGCTGTGAAGAGCATCTCCAGCGCCCGCTTTTCCGTCTTCCACTCCCACCATCCACCGGCCTGACCGTCGCGCCGCTCGAAGTCCGCAGAGCGCACAGGCCCATGCTCGCGTATAAATTCGAGCAGTTGTTCGACCTCCTGCCGGTGAGCTTCAACCCACGCCTTTGAATATTTCCAGCCCAGTGATTCCGCGTTGAGCATCCGGTGGCGGTAGAGCGGAAAATCCTCTATGGGGAGAAAACATGCTTCGTGCGACCAGTATTCAAAGATTGCTCCTTCGGATAACAATTCATCCAGCCACTTCCGGTCGTAAGCGCCAAGCCGACTCCACAGCACCAGATACGGGCTGCGCGCCACGATGTTGATGGTATCAATCTGAAGCGCCCCCATGCGGCGAATCGTGCGTAGCACGTCTTGTTTAGTTGCTTTTTTGGGCGGGCGGCGGTCAAGCCCCTGTGCGGCGAGCATGATGGCCCGCGCCTCTGTCTGGCTAAGCGGCATCAATCGAGCGTCCTGTCAATTGAGCTAAAAGAACGATGGTTGAAGATACACGCACGGCAGCGTCATTTCCATTCGAGCGAGGGGTTTGCGTTGAAAAGTCGTCTGATTTTTCCTTGCAGAGAAATATGACAGAGGGTGTCTGGCATGGAGGTGTATCTTCCGTGCGTTTGATGCTGACAGTCAACTACAACGCAATTGGAGGCAGGTCATGCAAACTTTGAAAGGCAAGGTAGCAATCGTCGCAGGGGCTACGCGCGGCGCTGGTCGCGGCATCGCTTGTATGCTGGGAGAGGCTGGAGCAACCGTCTACTGTACGGGGCGGAGCGTGCGCGGAGCGCCCCCCGTTTCGGGTGTTCATAAGAATCGCCCGGAGACTATCGAAGAGACGGCAGAGATGGTCACGGCGCGCGGCGGCGTCGGCATACACGTTCGTGTGGATCACAATGATGAGGCGCAGGTTGCCGCCCTCGTCAAACGCGTCCGCGCAGAGCAGGGGCGGCTAGACGTTCTCGTCAACGTCCTCGGCGGAGACACGCCCGCCGAGTGGAAACCGTTCTGGAAACTCTCGCTCGATAAGGGGCTGCGCTGGCTCCGCGAGGAAGTCGGCTCACACATCATCACGAGCCGTCACGCCGCACCGCTCATGGTAGAAAATCGCAGCGGCCTCATCGTCGGACTCACAGACGGCGACACTATTAACTATCGCCAGAGCTTGTTCTACGATCTCGTTAAGGTCTCCACGATTCGCCTCGCCTACGCAATGGCAGAGGAACTGCATTCCCACGGCGTTGCATCAATCGCGCTGACGCCTGGTTTCATGCGTACAGAGTGGATGCTCGACCACTTCGGTGCTACAGAGGACAACTGGCGAGAAGTGGCCGAGAAGAACGAGGAGGCGCGGCGCATGGGCTTCATCGCTTCCGAGACGCCCTGCTTCGTCGGGCGCGCAATCGCCGCGCTCGCAGCAGACCCGAACGTGTTAGACAAGTCGGGCGGCGTTTATGCTTCCTGGACGCTCTCCGAGGAATACGGATTCACAGACATTGACGGCAGCCGCCCGCACATAGGGCGCTACTTTGAAGAGAACTTAAAAACGACGTTTGCGACACAGCCGACTACAGGGTTTCGCTGGCAGATAGAGCACGAGCCGCGCCCTGCGCGAGCCAAACGATCTGCACGCGCCAGGCGCGCGAGCTAACCGCAATTGATATAGCGCATCTACGGTATACGCGTGAGCGCGATAGCCCTGGTTATTTCTAGCTGCCCGATAATCCGCTGCGACAGACGTGAAGGGCCGCTGATGCTTTCCTACCGGTAATCGGTTTGAAGGCAGAGGCGGCTCTACGTCTGATTAACTTTTCAACAAAATGTTGTATATTAGTAACTCGATCAATGCTATATATAGCCTGTAAGCCGCGAATTGTCTTGGAGTGTCACGAGCCTAAAATGAGCAGCATCTTGAGGAGCATTTGATGTTCGGGAAAGCTTCTGCGCTGAAATCGCTCAGTTTGTTTCTCATCGTCAACACCTCAACTGTCGCTTTCGGCTTTGCTCTTGCTTACAGGTGGTCTCGACAGAGCGCCGCATCTTCTCAACGCAATTCTTCAATCACACTCCTGAGCAGCGACAGAGAGCAAGATGGACTGGTTGGCCCGGTTCATCAGTTGCGAACCGAGACGGCGAAGCTCATTAACAGGGCAGGCAAACTGGTAGAAGGCCCGCGACAGTTGATGGAGTTAACGACGTATGACGCCGGGGGCGCGAAAGTCGAGAGCGCTTATTATCTGGTACAGGGAAGCTCGCTCGCTGGCAGGGAAGAGTATGAGTACGACGACAAAGGCAACATCAAGGGGATGACGGTGCGCGCCGCCGACAATTCCACATTGAGCAAAGAGTCTTACAAATACGAATTCGATGAGGTCGGCAACTGGACGAAGATGACCGCTTCCACGCTCGTCTTCGATGCGGGTAAGGTTACTACTAAATCTACGGAAGTGACTTACCGGAGCATCACCTACTACTTCGATAAATCTATCGCCAACATAGTCGAACAGAATCCAGCTTCTAATGACAGCCGGACATCAGTTGAAACGCCTGACGACGAAGCGCAAGGCTCCGGCGGAGAATCAAGGGAAACCTTCATTGCGTTGCGCCGTGCGCTCGAAGATTGGATCGCCTCAAACAATGCCCGCGACATAGAGAAACAAATCTCTTTCTATGGCCCAAAGCTCTACTTTTACTATCGCGCGCGAAATGTCTCGCGCGAGTCGGTGCGTGAGGATAAGGCTCGTATGTACGAGCGTGCGGAGTTTATAGATGTGCGTTCGGACGCGCCGGAAATCACTCTGGAACGCGATGGCCGCGCGGCGATCATGCGCTTTCGTAAGCAGTATGTCGTTAAAAGCGGCGGGTCGGAACGCTACGGTGAAGTCTTGCAGGAATTGCGCTGGCAGCGAACGGACGAGGGCTGGAGAATCGTCGGTGAACGCGATGTGCGGGTGATGCGCTAACTCAAAGGAGGCGACTAGCAAAAGTTAGACATTCTCCGGCGGATGATTTAACCGGGAGAGGATGCGCCAGAGCCGAAGATGAGCCAAATGCAGAGCACAAATTTTGTAGTCCTGACGGGGCATTTGAACGATTACCCGCTGGCGGATTTAATCAGCATCCTGCGCCACCAGCGCAAGACCGGGCGTCTTCTCATCGAATACGGGGTCGGCCCCTGCGCTTTTTACTTTGCCGAAGGCGAACTCGTTGATGCGCAACTCAATTCGCTCGCGGGCTTGCAGGCCATCATCGTAGCGCTCTCGCAGCCAAACGCCGCCTTCAATTTTAACCCGCTCATTC
The DNA here is from genome assembly GCA_036387475.1 of Pyrinomonadaceae bacterium. GTDB lineage: Bacteria > Acidobacteriota > Blastocatellia > Pyrinomonadales > Pyrinomonadaceae > DASVTR01. The sequence goes on from DASVTR010000026.1 coordinate 163,299, forward strand.
CGCCGCCGCGTCGCTCTATTAACGAATCGTCGCAGAAGGTCGTACTGGAACTGCTCGGCTGTTGGGAGGAGAAAACAATAGAGGTTGAAGGCACGGCTACGGAAATCGAGCGGGCTGCTTCTTCGCTTCCGTCGCAGGCGAATCTGGAAGTGATTGAGACGGACGACGCGGCTCTGCTGCCGAGAGCAAAGGAGACGTTGGCGCTGCCTCCTGCGCCGTTAACTCAGGCTAGCGCCCCACGCATCCGGCAGGTGGTAATCATGAGCGCGGTCGTCTCGCTGTTGGTCAGCCTCTTGACGGTCATCGTGCTCACCAGTTGGTTCAATAAAAAAGCCACTTCATCGGAAGTGGGCAGCAGCAGTGGCACGCTGCGTAATCAGTCCGCCTTAACAGAAGAGAATGCACAGACAGTGAAGGTCGTCGTGCGAATCGAAGATGGTCGTGTGAAGCAGGCTTTCGTCGCAGAGCATCGCGCCGGAGCAGAAGCCTACGAAGCGCTCGCGCTGCGCATCGCGCGCGGGCGTCGTTATCCCGCAACAGCTTCCGGCGAAGACACCGTGTTATTGAAAATCAATTCGCCGAAATAATGCACGAGCAGTGAGCAGTCGTAGCAATCACGCATCAATGGTTTAAGAGCGAAAGGTTAGGAGACTAGGCGATGTTGTTCCTTGCGAGCAGAATTCTGGAACATTTGGTTGATGAAGAGACGCGTCTGCTGCTGCTGGAAAAGTTGCAGGAGGAGAAGTGGATACCGCTGATTCGTTCGACGCGGCTGGGCTGCTACCAGCAAGCCCTTTTAAGCTCAAATCGCGTAATCGAGATGGAGCGCGCCATCGCCGCCTCGACCACATTAGAGGATCATGCGGCATACATCCGTGGCGATATATTTTGCCTCGACGACCACATCTTTTTCCTAGTCTTCGGCGATAGGGAATCCGCGTTCAAAGGAACGCGTGCCGGGATCATTTACGAGCCGCAGACGACGGAGCCGCTCAGAAAACTCGACGCCTTTTGTCAAAAGGTCAGCGAGTGTTTGACGCAAAGCAAGACTGAAAATGTTTCGAGCAGCGAAGAGAGCATGCAGGAGTTGAAGCGTTGGATGCCGTGGCATCCAGACGCCGAGCGCGGGTTCATGCGTTTCGTCACACGGCAAGACGTTGATGTCTTGTATACGGTTGTACGTAAGGAGACGGCGAGGGAACGCGTGCGCGCCGCAGAACTGTTGGAGAGCGCTTACACAAGGTCTTTCCTGCGCAACGCCAGAGTGGCTTACGCCGAAGGCTACGCCGCCAGAATGCTCGCGGATAGCGGAAGTGCTCCTGCGGATTTCTCTATCAACAAGCTTGTCGAAGTCGGGCTGCTGCGGCGCGAAGTCCTCGTCAGTTGCCGGGAAACGGGTCACGCCTTGCTTGGTTTGCCTTCGCCGGATGCGCTGGCCGTCATCACCGTCAGCGACGCAACGTGCAGCGAGTGCGGCGCTAACATCTCCAACGAAAAGGTCGAAGAGGTGGTCGCCCCAACCCATCTTGCTTCCGCGCTCCTTGACGACGCAGCGTGGCTGGTCAATCGTTTTCATTCCATCCTGCGCCACTTGGGTATACCCGAAAGCGAGATTGCGATTGAGCCGCCAACGGGCGACGGCGAAGCTTACATGATGTCGAATGTTTGCGGCGAGCCGTTTCTTTTCGTCTTGAGAGACGGAGATTTAACTCCGGCGTTTGCGCGCCGCGCCGTTGACATGCAGATCGAGACTGAATCCACTCATCTTGTCATCGTTGCGACAGGTACGATTCACAATGAAAGCCGTACGCACTTGCTCAATTATGCTAACCGCCTGGCTCGCGGGGGGCGTGAGTTTAATTTGATGATTCTGGACGGAGCGGGCGCTTCGGAAGCGGCGCTTAAATCGGCTTTCGAACGCGTCTCGCAAAAAGTGATGGCCGAACAATTATGTGAATTAGACGCAAGCCTGGGATTCAGCGTCACGCGCCTCATCACCGCTCGCTTTGAGTTGCTTCACAAGTCTGAAGACAATCAGCCTCTGGCCTTCTTACCTCCTGCTGCTGCAACGCCTCCCGCTTCGAGCTTGCAGAATGATGAGCACCTCTTACCCCTGATCGACCTTACTTTTCCCGATATGAAAGACGAGAATGAAGCGGCCAATCTGTCCGCCTCATCCAAGTCATGAACCTGCCGATAAACGGGCAGTCGTTGCTAATGGACTAGCCAACCAGTTTCCATTCATAAAACACGGCTGAGATGCCAGAAGTCAGAGGTCTCAGTCTAAACTTCTATTTCCCTAAAAAAAGATGTTGCGAAAAAGGGCTTTGCGTTGTAAAGTTCATTGCGCGTCAATGATATTTCGATTGATGGCCGCAGATTTTGCGTCGATTGCGCCGGGGCGGTCGTTTATAGAGATTAATACTTCACTGCCGTCGAAGGGAGAGCATCTATGATGGAGCAGGCACAGAAAACAAAGTGGCGAGTGTGGGAAGCGTTCACGCTGCTGACCGGAATCATCCTGCCAGCACTTTCCGTCTTGGTCGAATCGGTGACCCATATTTGCGCCGAACACTTCTTCGACCCGATTCCAACGCTATGGCACTTGCTTTTGGTCGCCTTTGTGCCGCTTGCTCATCTACAGGTCTGGCTGGCGGTTAACAAAGGCAGGACTGAGCGTGGAATGCTGCTTGGCATTGCCAACGCTATCGCCATCGGAATATCCATCTTCTACACGATTGTTTACATCCCTCTTCTTCCGCTCGCGGCGATGGCGCTTGCTTTAATCGGGCTGGGGCTTCTGCCTATGGCTCCAATCTTCTCACTTATTTCCGGCATCATCCTACGCCGCCGACTCGGACGAATCGTCCCCTTGGGCTTTTCAGTTAAACTGACCGGCCTTGCAGCGGGGCTGGCTTTGGCTTTTGCTGCAATCGGTCTGGCTGAGGTTCCGGCGACGCTGACGCGTATGGGATTGCAGATGGCCGCCTCCAAATCGCCTGAGCGAAGAGCGCGGGGCTTGCGTTGGTTGCGTGCCACCGGTGATAGAGATTACATGCTCCGCGCTTGCTACGAACGTAGCGGAAGGGCGACAGACCTGCTTGGCTTCCTGCTCTCTTTGGAAGACCCCGTGACGGCTGAAGAAGCGCGTCAAATCTACTACAAAGTGACCGGCGAGACGTTTAATACCAGGATTCCACCGAAGAGATTGAACGGGCGTTGGGAGCCGCAGGACAGTTTCGACTTCGACCCGGAGCAGGGCGGGGAAGTCATCGCCGGTAAAGTGAAAAAACTGACTCTTGCAGGCTCGCGCATGGACGGCTCGATAGATGCGGACGCGGGCCTGGGCTACATTGAGTGGACGCTTCAGTTTAAGAATGATTCGGCCATGCAGCAGGAGGCGCGTGCGCAGGTGCAGCTTCCGCCCGGCGGAGTCGTCTCTCGTTTGACGCTCTGGGTCAACGGTGAAGAACGCGAAGCCGCATTCGCAGGGAGAACTCAGGTGCGGCAGGCTTATCAGCAAATCGTCAGGCAACGCCGCGACCCTGTTCTGGTCACGACCGCCGGGCAAGACCGCATCCTCGTACAGTGTTTCCCTGTGCCGCCGAATGGCGGCGAAATGAAGATTCGCTTTGGCATCACGACGCCGCTCGTGCTCGAAAATCGTGCTGAAGGTCTGTTGCGCCTGCCGCATCTTTTGGAGCGAAACTTTGGTATCCCCGAAGACATTAAACATGCTGTGTGGATCGAGTCTGAAAATCCGCTGCTGACCGAAAGCAACGGATTACATTCTGAACAACCACGTGCGAATCTTCATGCCGTTCGCGGCGTCCTTCGTGATGAGGAACTGTCGGAGTCAGGCGCTTTGCTGCGCGCAACAAGAACCAGCGAGATTACGGAAGCATGGACTCCTGACCCGCTCAAGGGCAAAGGACAAATAACCCGGCAGTTTATTCGGGAAAGAGAGATTCCCACTCCGTCGCGTATTGTGCTGGTGGTTGATACGTCTCGCCGTTTACGGCCAAGGGCGCAGGAGATTAGCGCCGCGCTGAGAACTCTTCCGCCCGACGTTGAATTGAAGTTACTGCTCGCCGACGGTAGCGGTGTGTATGAAGAAGGAGCGAACCATCATGCGGCTTCGGCGAGCCATGAAGAGACTGGGCGACAAATCGAAAAAGTTAGTTTTGAAGGGGGAGCGGACAACGTTCCGGCGTTGATGAAGGCATGGGACATAGCCGCCGACAATCCACAGAGCGCGATAATCTGGGTTCATGGCCCGCAACCCATTCTGCTGCACGCCGTCGAAGGGTTGCGACAACGTTGGGAGCGCCGTCCGAATAGCCCAACTCTCTACGCAGTGCAGACGGAGATTGGGTCAGACCGCATCATGGAAAAACTCGACGGGTTAAGAGCATTTGAATCCGTCCCGCGCTTGGGTAGTTTGCAAACCGATCTGGAAAAATTATTTGCTCAACTGACAGGGCGTAGAAAGCCGCTTGAATTCGTCAGGGAAAGCGAGCAACTTGAGCAAAAGCCTGTTTCTCCCATCCTCAAGGAAACATCCGTGCACCTCTCGAAACTCTGGGCCAATGATGAGATTAAGCGATTAATAGGCTCTCAAGAAAAAAACAAGGCAGAGGATGCTGTCAAACTGGCGACCGGCTATCAACTCGTCACGCCTGTCAGCGGCGCGGTCGTCCTGGAGACGCAAGCGCAATATACACAGGCCGGACTCCAACCCGTTGACCCTTCAACAGTGCCAACTATTCCAGAGCCGGAGACTGTGCTGCTCATTCTGGTCGTCGCCTTCATCTTTCTGTGGATGCTCTATCGCCAGAGACTCGTGCGCCGGAGAACTACATGAACAGGGCAGTTGTCATTATCGCGCTCCAGCTTCTGGCCTTCTGGCCGGTCTGGCGTTGGTATACGGCGCGCGTCACCAACTCGGCGGACGATATGTGGAGCGTGTTGGCGCTTGCGACCGTCGTGCTTCTTTTGTTGTGGAGAAAAGAGAAACTCACCAACGTGACGAAGACTGACCTGCTCTTGCCGACGCTGCTGTTGATTCTCTACGCGATTACTTATCCGTTCTTTCCGCCGCTGCTGCGTGCTGTCGTTGCGATGACGGCTCTCGGCTCTACGATCAGCTTGCTGCGATTTGGGAAACCATTACATTTGGGCACGCTCGGATTGTTGTACTTGTCTCTTCCATTGATTCCAACTTTACAGTTTTACGGAGGATACCCGCTGCGTGTCTTCGTCGCGGGTGTGGCTGCGCCGCTGCTTCGTCTTGGAGGCTTCGCCGTCATACAGGACGGAGCGTGTCTTAACTGGGACGGGCAACTCATCTGGATTGACGCGCCGTGCAGCGGCGTACGTATGCTCTGGGTGGGCCTGTACCTGACGTGCACGCTCGCCTGCCTGTACAGGCTTCGCTTCGGTAAAACGCTGCTCGCTCTCGCCGTCGCCTTCTGTGCCATCATTCTCGGCAACGTCTTTCGCTCCGTGGCGCTCTTTTACCTTGAGGCACGCGTGATCGAGATGCCGTCATGGACTCACGACTTTGCCGGTGTGCTCGCCTTCGCGATTGTGTCTGCGGGCATCGTCGCAGCTATTCATCGGATACGAAAAGAGAAACTATGCGACGCACAACTCTCTACATAACCGCTTGTCTACTGACGGCGCTGATTCCTTTGCTTCCCGGGCAGTCTGGGCCGCGTGTCGGTGAAGCCTCTTCCGCCGTCTTCCCAGGTTGGCCCACGCACTTTGAGGGGCGTGCGCTAACTGCTCTGCCCTTGACGGAGCGCGAGCAGCGTTTCGGCAGAGACTTTCCGGGCCGCATCGCTCGTTTCACTGACGGCCAGCGTGAAGTGATTGTCCGCTGGGTCACAGAGCCGACACGTAAGCTGCATCCGGCGTCCGATTGCTTTAAAGGCATCGGTTATCAAGTCAGGCCATTGCCGCTGCACGTTGACGAGACAGGCGCTCGGTGGGGAAGTTTCAACGCCAGCCGTGGCAATGAGAAACTGCGGGTTCGAGAAAGAATCTACACGGATGCTCAAGGAGGCAGTTGGGCTGACGTGTCTGCATGGTACTGGGCCGCATTCAGTGAAAAATCTACGGGGCCGTGGTGGGCTTTAACAATCGCCGAGCAGGAAACGGAGGCAGGGCCTTGAACAGGCCGCGCGTTGAACTTCTGCTTGACGGCCCGAATCGAAAATCTCTCATCTTCATTCGATGCCTGCAAAAAAAAACGGGACGATTCATTTTCACGAATCGTCCCGAATTTTCTGAAAACTCCGCAGGTAAGACTCGAACTTACAACCCTCCGGTTAACAGCCGGATGCTCTGCCATTGAGCTACTGCGGAAGATGCGCCCCCGCAGGCTTACTTAAATGCTTGCGTGAGGCGCGAAGCGTTTTTATAGCAGAAGGCTTGTGGGAGCGTCAAGCAGCGAAAGGATAGGTGGCCGTCGATGGTCTTGACGTGTGGATTGGCTTGCGTGCTAGCGAGAAGTGAGAGAATATCTCGCCACTCGATTTATTTAGATAGCCGTCACACGTTCTACGAATTTCCCACGCCTGGGCGTGAAGGGAGAGTGTTTGCATGGAGCGCCGGACTACCAGTTGGTACAGTCATAATCTTGGGATGGAGATGCCGCTTGTCGCGTACGGACATGCGGGCTATCCGCTGTTGATGTTCCCCACTGCCGCCGCAGATTATCTTGAGTACGAGAGGTTTCATCTGGTTGATGCGATCAAGTCTTTCATCGAGAGCGGACGTGTGCGCGCCTATTCCATCAATAGCGTCAACCGCTACAGTCTGCTCAACGAGCAAGCCCCGCCGCACGTCAAAGCCGAATTGCTGACGCGTTATGATCGCTATGTGACGGATGAAGTGTTGCCGTTGATTCGTAATGAAGTGGGCGAGGAGGCACGACCTATCACAACGGGGGCGAGCCTCGGCGCTTTTCTCTCAGCCAACGCTTACTTTCGTCACCCGGATTTGCTGCGCGGCGTGATTGCGATGAGCGGCAGCTACGACGTGCGCTCCTACCTGCAAGGCTATTCGGACGACAACGTTTATTTCAATAACCCTGCGGATTACCTGCCAAACTTAAACGACGATTATTACCTGCCGTTGCTGCGCCGCGCCGACGCCATCTTTATCCTATCCGGGCAGGGAGCTTATGAAGCGCCGGAACGCAGTCGTAGATTGTCTGAGATTTTGAGCGCCAAAGGAATCCCGCACACGCTCGATTTGTGGGGACACGACGTGAACCACGACTGGCCCTGGTGGCGCAAGATGCTGCCTTACTATCTGGGAAAGCTGTTCTAAACGATGAACGCGGAACGATGAACGATGAATGACAGACAAGCTGCTGCTAATTCATCCTTCATCGTTCCGCGTTCATCGTTTCGCTACGGTTCGTCGTTGCCCTTCTTGCCCTTTTTCTTCGCGGGTTCGACTTCGCGCGGGCGTGTGGTCGCGGCCGGGGGCGGTGTGTCGTTACGCGCTGGCCCAGGATCGCTCTTTGGCGAAGTATCTGCCGCAGGCGTGGCCGGGCGGGGAGCTTCGTCGCCGGTGCTGGGCGCTGGCGGCAGCGTGACCTGTTCGAGCTTGGGAGTCGTGATCGCTGTCGGCAGCGAATTTTCATCATCGCTGCTCTTGCTCGATCTGGAAGCGCCGCGTAGAGCGTAGAGTTCGGCGCGCTCTTCCATCATTTCACGCTGGCGCTGCTTTTGCAGTTCCTTCATGTCTTCGGGCATCGCCGGCGGCTTGTCGAAATTCTCCTTCGGCTTGTCCTTCAAAAAGAATTTCATAAAGTCTATGAAGATAGGCAGCGCCCCGCGCCCGCCGGTCATGTCGTTGCCAAGGTTTTTCTTGCGGCCCGGATAGCCCATCCAAACGCCCGTCACATAAGTGGGCGTGTAGCCTAGAAACCAGACATCCGTATGATCGTTGACCGTGCCGGTCTTGCCAGCCAGCGGAACGCCAAGGCTGCGAGCGGCGGTCGCCGTGCCGCTCTCGACAACGCCGCGCATCATCGAAACCATTGTCAGCGCGACGTACTCGCTCGTTACCTTGTAGGTCGTCTTTTCCCACTCTTCCAGGAGATTGCCGTCGCGGTCAAGCACGCGCCGAATCATGTGCGGCTCAACCCTCACGCCCTTGTTCGGAAAGGCAGAGTAGGCCGAAACCATCTGGTCGAGTGGCACTTCGGTCGCGCCCAGCGCCGAAGGCAGGTACGGAGCCATCGGTACTTTAATGCCGAAGCGCCTGACCATCTGCGCGCCGGTCTGAATGCCGACCATATCCAGCAGATGCACAGCCGCGATGTTCAGAGACTTGGCGAGCGCAGTCTTCATCGGCACATCGCCGTGGCTCGTCGAGCCGTCGTAGTTATGCGGATTCCAGTTGCCAATGCGAATCGGTGCGCCGCTGACGGTTGACTCAGGCGTCATGCCCCATTCGACCGCCGCCGTGTAGACGTAAGGTTTGAAGGCCGAGCCGGTCTGGCGATAAGCCTGTGTGGCGTTGTTGAACTTGTTGGTGGTGAAGTCGTAGCCGCCGACCATCGTGATGATCTCGCCGGTCTTGGCGTTTAAGGTCATCATCGCGCCCTGCACATCCGGTATCTGCGACAATTCGACTTTCAAGCGCTGGTTCTTATCGTCAACTTCCTTAATCTCAAATTCAGCCAGCAGGCCGGGCTTAAATTCGCTCTTCGGCTGACGAGCGGAGCGGCCCATCTCTTTCGTTGTCACCGTCGCCCAGTAGTTGCCGAAACGTATCTGCGCTTCATTCTTCGCCGCGTCAACCTTCATTATCAGGCCGCGAATAAATTGATTGGCCTCGTAATGGTTGCCGTACCACTGCGGGTCTTTGTAGGCGTTGAGTTCTGCTTGCGTCGGCGGGCCTTGACCGTTGTTGGCGGTGCTCGGAATCTCTATGTAGGCGGAGCGCCAGCCCGTGTGCGAACGGTCGTAATCGCGCAGCCCTTGGCGAACCGCCTCGGTCGCTTTCTTCTGCGCTTCGATGTTGATTGAAGTGTAAACCTTCAGACCGCCCTGTGCGACGCGCGTCGAGTACTTGTCTTCCAAGTGTTGCCTGATCTCTTCGACCGGATAATCGAAGGACGACGAGCGCGGCTGCGATTGATAGTAAGCGGTATCGGCCAGCTTGATTGGTCTGGCCTTGGCGGCGTCTACTTCCGCCTGCGTGGCAAAGCCGTATTTGACCATCTGATCGAGCACAATATCGCGCCGCTCTTTCGCGTCTTTCGGACGAATGGTCGGCGAATATTCGCCCGGCGCTTTCGGAATCCCCGCCAGGAGCGCAGCTTCTTCTATGTTCAGGTCTTTCACCTGCTTGCCGAAGTATGTTTCCGAAGCGGCCTCGAAACCGTAAGAGCCTGCACCAAGGAAGACGTGATTGACGTACAACTCCATGATCTGATTCTTCGTGTAGTAGCGTTCGATTTGAAGCGCCACCATCCACTCGTTGACCTTGCGCTTCAAGGTCTGCTCTTTCGAGAGGAAGAGATTTTTGGCGAGTTGCTGTGTCAGGGTCGAACCGCCCTCACGGCTGCCCGTTCGCAGATTCTTAAAGGCTGCGCCGATGATGCGAATTGGGTCAATGCCGACGTGATCGTAAAAGCGCGCGTCTTCGATAGCGAGAATCGAGTTCTTCAAAAGCTGCGGAATCTCTTCATACTTGAGCGGGATGCGTTTTTCGAGCGCAAACTCGCCAATCACCGTCTCGCCGTCGTCCGCGTAAATGCGCGTCACCTCGCTCGGACGGTAGGTCGCTAGTGAAGCGACCTCCTGCGCGGCCCGCGAAGAGTTGATTTGCGAGGCCGCGATCATTCCGGTTAAGCCTCCGGCGGCGATCGCCAAAAGCAATACGGCAGGCAGCCAGAAGCGGCGCAGGAAATGGCGGCGCTTGAAAACGGGCGGCTTATCAAAGCGCGCTTGCGGCGCTCGCAGGGAAAGGGGATTTTTGGAAGCCATAAAGCAGTCCTTTGATAAATTGGAAGCGCGGCCCGGCCAGACGGGGCTGCGCGCATCATCTCGGAAGCAACAATGTGTCTGGGAGACTCACAATCAGCACGCCCGTGATTATAACGCAAGCACGTAGCGCAGGCGAAATCCGTTAAACGGGGCAGCCCATCTGCCTGCTCAAACATCAAAAGAACGGACTTAAGGAATGCTTTTGCGAGGCGGGCCTCTTTGACCGCGCTCGCAGAAGACGGCTATAATCCGAGTCCCAAAGTTTTTAAGGGGGCGACAGGCTTCGACAGGAGTCTTGATCGTTGAATGGATGCGTGCCGGGCTACTCTATGCAGCTCGTTAAAAAGCGTAGGGAAACACAATTGCCAACAACGAATTGGCTCTCGCTGCCTAATTAAGCACCGAGCGTCTCACCGCAAGTTGTTCAAGCGCGCGGAGCGAGATGTCACTTAGTTGAACTGGCTTGCTGCTTCGGCCCGTGGCAGCGAGCGAGATTAAAGTCGGGCTAGCTTCGGGCAGAGGTCTTCGTCGCTTCACTGACTCGGCCATGAGGCAAAACGGCCCGCTCGCAAGAGCAGGCACAAAAGAGAAGCGGCTACGCATGTAGATTCCATCGGCGTTGGCTTTTGGATCCGAGTTCAAATCTCGGCGCCTCCACTTTTCTAACCGGGAAAGCTTTCGCGGACAAGCGGCCAGTCGAGCCAGTGATGTGATAACATCGGACTCAACTGGCCGCTCGATTTTTATGGAAGCCGGAAGGGAGCAGTTAAGGTGAGCACGACCATCCAGCCGATGACGGCGGAAGAACTCCTGATGATGCCGAAGGACGGGTTTCGCTACGAACTCGTGAAAGGAGAACTGAAAAAAATGTCTCCCGCAGGCTTCGAGCACGGTGTCGTTGGGATGACCCTTGGAATGCTTCTCGCATACTACGTCAAAGCGAATAATCTCGGCGTCGTTTGCCTCGCTGAAACGGGATTTAAGATTGCGAGTGACCCTGACACGGTATTAGCGCCTGATGCTTCTTTCGTGCGCCGCGAACGGATTCCGCAGTCGGGGCTGCCTAAAGCTTTTTATCCCGGCGCGCCGGATTTAGCCGTTGAAGTCGTTTCACCGGGGGATACGAAAAAAGAGGTGGCAGGGAAAGTTGAAGATTGGCTCACGGCAGGCGCGAGCGCAGTTTGGATTGTCAATCCGAAGCGCCGCACGGTGACCGTTCATCGTCCACAGGCGGAGGCAATCACGCTCGGCGAGAATGATGAGTTGGACGGCCAGGATGTAGTTCCAGGTTTCCGCTGCAATGTTTCCGAGATTTTCGCTTGATTTATGAATGTCTTCTTGCTTTCTAATTACTCAACAAGGTAACCGGCAGAGTAGCTTTTGAATCCCAATCTTCCTATCGGCATTTTTGATAGCGGCGTCGGCGGGTTAACCGTTTATCGCGCTTTGCATGAACGCCTGTCCGACGAGCGTTTCGTTTATCTGGGCGACACGGCGCGCGTTCCCTACGGGACGAAATCTCTGGCGACTGTTGAGAGATATGCGATTGAGAATGCGCGCTTTCTGGAAGCGCGCGGCATCAAGCTGTTGGTCGTCGCGTGTAATACGGCGTCGGCGCTGGCGCTGCCCGCGATTCGCCGCTCTGTCGGTGTCGAAGTCATCGGCGTGATTGAGCCGGGAGCGCGTGCGGCGGCTGAAGTTTCGCAGCCGGAGGCGAAGCGTATCGGCGTTATCGCAACCGAGGCGACGGTGCAGAGCGGGGCTTACAGCGCGGCCATCGCGCGCTTCGCGCCGGACACAACGGTGATAGAGCGCGCGTGCCCGCTCTTTGTCGGGCTGGCTGAAGAGGGCTGGGCCAACACGGATGTTGCGCGCAGCGTGGCCGCTGAATATCTAAGTGATTTGCGCGAGCAACGAATCGGAACGCTCGTCCTAGGCTGTACGCATTACCCGATCCTGCGGGGCGTTATACAGGAAGCGGTAGGCTTACACGTGCGTCTGATAGATTCCGGCGAAGAGGCGGCGCGTGAGGTCGAGGCTCGGCTGGAGGCAGTGGGGCTGGCGCGAGCGGCTGCTGAAAGTCGTGCGCGCGAGCGCCGTCTGTGTGATGATCTGGATCACTTTTACGTGACGGACGCGGCGCAGCGTTTTAGCCGCGTCGCCGAAAGATTCTTGGGAAGCGCGCCTTCCGTACTTGAGGCCGTGGAGGTCTGGGGACACGATGAGCTTCGCACGCAACGATAACCGCGCCGCAGACGAACTGCGAGCGGTGCGCCTGACGCCAGACTATTTGCCACACGCCGAAGGCTCTGCGCTAATCGAGATGGGCCAGACGCGCGTGCTCTGTGCCGCTTCCGTGGAAGAGCGCTTGCCGCCCTTCCTGCGCGGGCGCGGGCAGGGATGGGTGACGGCGGAATACGCTATGCTGCCGCGCGCCACGCAGCAGCGCACCCCGCGCGAGACGGGTCGCGGCGGCCCATCGGGGCGGACGCACGAAATTCAAAGACTAATCGGGCGCTCTCTGCGAGCCATTGTCAACACGTCTTATCTCGGAGAGCGCACCGTGACGCTTGATTGCGACGTGCTGCAAGCCGACGGCGGAACACGCACGGCGAGCATCACGGGCGCTTATGTAGCCTTCGCTCTGGCCTGTCGTCGTCTGCTTCGTTCGGGTAAAATTACACGCAACCCTTTGACGGGCGAAGTGGCGGCTGTGAGCGTCGGGATAGTCGAGGGCACACCGCTGCTGGATTTGAAATACGACGAGGATTCGCGCGCGGAGGTCGACATGAACGTCATCTGTACGGGAGACGGTCGTTTCATTGAAGTACAGGGCACAGCCGAGGGAGCGCCCTTTACACGCGCCGAGATGGATGCTCTGTTAGAATTAGCCAATCGCGGCATTCAGCAATTGCTCGTTGCCCAACGCGAGGCGCTCGAACGTGCCGCGCCGTAAGCGGGACGAGCGCGGCGGCGCGGCGAGACAACGAGACGGGCGTGGCCCTGCATCTGAAGTTAGTATGTTTTTTAAACCCGGAACTCTTCCGTTCCGCACGTTTCAACCGAACCGCGAAATTATCTGTGAACAGTAAAATCAGCAGAGGAGTTTTCCAGAAGATGCGACGCCTCAAAACCTTTTTATTCTCAACTTTGATCTTGGCGCTGGCGGCTGGCGCGGCCACGGCGCAGGAGACATTTACAAACGACAAGCTTGAATACACGCTCGATTTTCCGTCTGCAACATGGCGCGTGACCTCCGAGCCGGACAGCATTCACCAGCATCTGGAATTCATTTACGGCGACCGCAACGACGGACACCTGCGCATCCGCAAAGAGATTGTTGACGCGGGCACGTCTGCTTCCAATCTGGCCCAGCGCGATCAAGACCAGAAGCTACGCTTTATGACCGGCTACGTTGACGGCAAGGAAGAGAAGTTTGCCGGACGCCTGAGCGGCGTCGTGCTCACTTACGAATACACGAGCGGCGGCAAGGCGATGGCCGGATTGACTTACTATCTGCAAGCAGACAACCGCACCATCTACACCCTGCGCTTTACGGGCCTGCGCGACAGGCTATCCAAGATACGCAACCAGACTGACCAGATAGCGCGCAGCTTCCGCATCAAGTAATTCTTTCCGAACACATCTCGAATGAGAGATTAAACGCCCGTCGTGAGCCATCATCTCGCGGCGGTCGTTTTTGCTTTCGGCCAGTGCTGTTGACGACGAATTGTTTTAGAATCTTCGAATGCAACTCGCCCACGGCCTGTCTATCAGGAAATCACGTATTAACGGTAAGGGATGCTTTGCCACCATCCTGTTTCCGCGTCGTAAAAAAATCGCGGACTACACGGGTGAGAGAATTACGGACGCTGAAGCCAACCGCAGAGCCGCGCGCCGCCGCATCCTGCGCATCTGCGCTCTGGACGAAGACTGGAGCATTGACGGTAGCCGGGGCGGCAACGGCACGCACTACATCAATCATTCCTGCGAGCCAAACTGCTTCATGAAAATCCTGCACGGGCACATACAGTTTTATGCCCTGCGCGACATCCTGCCCGGCGAAGAGATTACCCTGGACTATATCTCCACGCTCCACTCCGACGAAAAACGCTGCCACTGCCGCGCGGCCAAATGCCGTGGAACAATCAATATAAGGCAAAAGTAAAAAGGCAAAAGGTAGGCGGAAACCATCTGTTATTAAAAGTGGCTTCGCCTCACTTTTGCCTTTTAACTTATTTACAGTCTTGGAAGGGTGAAGCTGAATTTCGAGCCGCGTCCGACTTCGGATTCGAGGGCGACAGCGCCGCCGTGTTGTTCGACGACTTCGCGGACGAAGGAGAGGCCGAGGCCGGTCGATTCTTCGTCTTTCTCCTGCCCTTCGCGCGCGACACGGTAAAACTTTTCCCAGACCCTATCGATGGCTTCGGGCGGAATGCCGTAGCCGCGATCTTCGACCGAAAGGCGCACGGCGTCGGCTTCGAGCGCGGTCGTAATCGTAATCGTTGTTCGTTCGGGACTGTACTTGATGGCGTTGCCGAGCAGGTTCGTCACTGCCTGCGTAATCAGGCTCTTGTCTGCGGCGACGGGCGGCAGCTTCGTGGTCGGCTGTTCGATGAGACGGATGCGCTTTTTCTTGGCCGTGGGCTGAAGATTGTTGATGGTGTCGCGCACGACATCATCCAGCTTAAGCGGGATTTTAAGGACTTCCTGCTTGTCTGCGGCTTCCAACTGCGTGACGGCGAGGAACGTGTTAATCATCCTTGAGAGGCGCTGCGATTCGTTGCGGATGATGTTGAGAAATTCGCGTGCCTCTTCGGGCACAGTTTCATCGCCCGCCAGGAGTTCGGCGAAACCGTTGATGCTGGTGATTGGCGTGCGTAGCTCATGCGACATGAGCGAGATCATGTCGCTCTTGAGCTTTTCATACTCCTTCATCTCGGTCACGTCGCGCACGGTGACGGCGATGCAGAGCGGCTGCGCTGTTGGGCCACTTTCCTCTGCGCGTTCTGCGGCCAGCGCGATGCGCAGTTCCAGAGTTTGAGTGCGGTCGCAGAAAGTCAGTTCGCGTTCGTAAGCATCGCCTGTCTGCAAGACGCGGCGCACGGCAATCGACGGCTCATCGAAGACGCCGCCGCGAAAGCGATCCAGAAGGCCGAAGAGGTCAAGCTCTCGCGCTTCCGCTTCGGAAAGACGCGCGGCGCGCAAAAGCTGCGCGTTAACATACGCCAGCGTGCCGTCCAGATAAGCGATGGCGTGCCCGTCAGAAGCTGACGAGAAGACTTCCGGGCCGAAACGCTGCTCTGTCAAAAGCCCGCTCACGACCGCAAACGAAGCGAGGCGATGAGCGGCGGCACGCGTCGAAATGAAGGTCAGGAATTTATGCTTGACTCCGACTTTACGCGCTTCGTCGCGTTGGAAGTTGCGCGCCAGTTGCGCGCCGACGGCGGCCAGAAGCGGTCTGTCGCTTTCATCAAAACCTTCGCGCAAGCGCAGGAGCAACGCGCCTAGTGGTCGCTCCTCATGCTGTAAGGGAAGCGCGACGATGGCAGCGTTGCTGCCCTGAGCGCTTGAACTTGACGGCTGCGCCGGTGCAGTCACGATGGCGTTCGTCGCAACGGCGCGCTCGCACAGTCGCACGTTTTCACGCCATGTAGAGTTGCGCGCCGTTTCAAGAGAATTGCCTGGGCCACTGCGTTGAAGCCGCGCCGCAGGAGTCAGCACGCCGTCTTCGTCGGGCTGAAAAATCACAGCCTCGTCGAGCGGTAGCACGGTTTGCAGCAGTTTTAATCCGCCTTGCAGCCGCGCGTTTGCCGCCGTGCCTTCCAACTGGTTGACTTGGCGTGCTGTGCGCCAGATGTTGCGCGTCAGCGTCCGGTCTATATTCCACAATCGTTTAATCTGCACGACGATGGCCGCACCCAGCGCGGCGAGCGCCAGCGGTGCGAACGCAAAATCAATCCCACCCAAATGCGATACCAACAGGCTCAGACCGCACAGCAAAAGGAGCGCTCCGCAGACGTAAGGCAGCGCACGGCCCGCGCCCGCGCGTTCGACGGCGAAGCCCACGCTGAGTCCAGCCGTCACGACCAGCAGCGCTACGAGCCACGTTTGCGGTGTGGCCGTCTCACCCGGACTCGAAAGCACAAAGGCTTTTTGCGCAGACGAGAGCACGCCAGCGCTCCACACCAGCCAGACCAACTGTGAAACCAGCAGCGACAGGCAGAGCGAATCAATTAGTGATTTGGAAGAAGTAAACGAGTTTTTCAAGCTTGATTGAGACCGTCAGGATGGGAAACTTCAAGTGCGCGCTTGCGGGTCGAACCCGGCGGCGGCAGGGCATTTACCAATATACACTGAACAGCCCCGCTTGGTGCAAGAAGAATCTTCTTCAGGGCACAGCCGAAGCATTAAACACAGAGGCGCAGTCGACACAGAGGGAGCAACGCAAAGGATGAATGCTCAGCGATGAATGAAAGACAGGCCGCTTTTAGACCGAAATCGCGGTCAGGGCTTCGAGCAGTTCCGCTTCCTCATCTTCGGCGACGGTGCGTAAATCCAGCAACACTTTGTCTTCACTAATGCGCGCGATGACTGGAGGATTCGAGCGGCGCAAGGCTTCTTCCAGCGCGTCAGCCGAGAGCCGCGCGTGCTTGAGAGCTAATTGCGCGGTGCGCGGGTGTGTCGTCGGGGCAGCGCCGCCGCCGATGGCAGAGAAGCCTTCAATGATCTCGCAGCGCAGTTTATTCGCGCCGGAGCGAGTTTGCAGTTTTTGTAGAAAGGCGAGCGAGCGCGCTTCCGTTTCAGCGTAGGTCATGGCGAGCATTCGGAGCGTGGGAATCTCTGTCATGGCGCGCCCACTGCGGTGTGCGTCGAGTGTGGCTTCGAGGGCGGCGAGCGCCAGCTTGTCTGCGCGCAGCGCTCTGTAGAGAGGATGCTTGCGAAGCTGCGCGACCAACGAGCGGCGTCCGACGATGAGTCCGGCCTGCGCAGCGCCGAGCAGTTTGTCTCCGCTGAAGGAAACAAGGTCAGCGCCAGCCGCGATTGATTCGCGTATCACAGGCTCACCCTCCAATTCGTAGGGGCGCAAATCAACTAGAGCACCCGACCCTGCATCCTCGTAGAGCGTGAGATTTGCCTCATGCGCTAGCTCTGCCAGTTCGGAGAGCGCAGGACTAGAGGTGAAGCCGACGATGCGATAGTTGGAAGGATGCACGCGCATGACGAGGCGCGTGCGTTCCGTGATGGCGCGCCGGTAATCGTCGAGGCGCGTCCGGTTCGTCGTCCCGACTTCGACCAGCCGTGTTCCTGACTGCGACATCACGTCTGGGACGCGAAAGTCTCCGCCGATTTCGACCAACTCGCCGCGTGAGACAATCGTCTCGCCTTCGTGGGCCAACGTCGTCAGGATGAGCAAGGCGGCTGCGGCACAGTTATTAACGACGAGAGCGTCTTCGGCGCTCGTCAATTCGGCGAGCAGTTGCTCACAGCGCGCCCCTCTGCGCCCGCGCGAGCCGGACTGCACGTCGTATTCCAGCGTGCAGTAACGCGCCGCTTCGTTTATGAGAGCGTTGCGCGCGGCTTCCGACAGGGGAGCGCGCCCGAGGTTGGTGTGTAGTATGACTCCGCTGGCGTTGATGACCCGGCGCAAGCCCGCAGACATCTCGCGCCGGAGAATTGACTCAAGCCTGCGCGCAGCTTCCGCCAGCAGCGCTTCCTTCGTCATAGCGCCGTTGTCGTGATTGTCGCTTCCTGACTGCGCCTGAATGTCTGCACGCAACTCTTCTGTGACGGCGCGAGCCACCGTCGTCAGATGCTCAGCGCCGACACGCTCGCGGAGGGCGCGTGCGGCATCCGTTCTGAGCAGCGCATCAACCGAAGGCAGCGCCCGCAACAATGACGATGGTGTAGTTTTGGCAGACATTGTTCAACTACGAATTCAGAATCCAGAATTCAGAAGCCGGAAGAAAAGAAAATCAGAAGCAGTAGGCTTGCGGCCTCTTATTCTGGATTCTGGCTTCTGACTCCTGAATTCTGCTGTTCGTAGCATAGTCTTTGTGATTGCGTTGAAGCAATCGGTCGTGGGGCGTTGGGGCACTGGTGGAAACATTTCGTTGACACTGAGCTTTTGAAACGCATAGACTCAATTGAGAGCGCTCCCGCCTCTGCGGCGATCCTCCGAAGGAGAGACCAACGTGCCGATCCGCGATAATAAGTTTGCGCGTCAAGCGAAACAGCGAAATAAGAAGAACGTCATTGTCCGCGATAGCCAGCCGACAATTGACGAACAGTTGAAACGGCTCGAAGAAGACATCCGACGGCTCAAGATAGAGTTTGACATCTACTTTAACGGAGCCAGCAAGCGCCCGCCCTACGACACCAAGAGCCGCGTCGAGACCCTCATCAAGCGTATCGCCGACGACCGCACGCTGACCTTCGCGCAACGCTATTTCTATAATTCGCTGGTCGCGCGCTTCACCTCATTCCGCGAGCTTTGGCGGCGAACAATGCAGGGCCGCGAAGAAGGACGCGAGGTGATGGGCACGCCCAGATCAACAAAGCGGGCCGAAGCCAAACAGCAGGAGACTCGCTCCAACTTCGTCTGCGCGGATGCTCACACGGATGTCGAAACCGTCAGAAGCCTCTACGACGCGCTTGTTGACGCGAAGGCCAGATGCGGCCAGCCGACCGACGATCTTTCGTTCCCGCGCTTTCATCACCTGATTGCGACGAAGACAGACAAGCTCAAGGAACACCTGGGCTGCGAACGCGTACGCTTCTCCGTCAGCGTCGAAGACGGGCGCGTCAGCTTCAAAGCCAAAGCGGATGAGAACGATGAAGGATAAACAATGAACGCGCAACGATGAACGATGAATACGAAGACAAGCGCTTACTTCATCGTTCATCGTTCTGCGTTCATCCTTAAAAAGCAGGCGGCCTCTCATGCAAGAGGCCGCCTGCTTTTTTTATCGAGCGCTTTCCGGCCAGACCGGAAGCGGTCAGTGGCTTTTTAACAAAAGCCTTGGGGAGTTAGGTCTTGGTCACTTTCTCAGCCTGCGGGCCTTTCGGCCCCTGCGTGACTTCGAATTCGACTTCCTGACCCTCTTCGAGCGTCTTGAAGCCGTCGCCCTGAATGGCGCTGTAGTGAACGAAGATGTCCGAAGAGCCGGGCTGTTCGATAAAACCATAGCCCTTCGAGTTGTTAAACCACTTGACCTTACCGGTTATTCTTGACATGACAAACGAATCCTCCTAACGATTCGGTAAAACGGGGCGGAAAGCTTTTAGGGGCAAACGCCGCCGACCTGAGGTTAATGCTTGTGAGCCGGACGCGCTTTTTGAAAGGTGCGCTTCCTAAAGAACTACACAACCAACAAAAAAGCCTGCGCGCGACGCGTCGAGCACTTCGAGAGCACTCTCTTCATCACACACAGACTAACGGGGACAAACGAAAACTCATTGCTGTAACGCTAACTAACGCGGGGGGCAAAGTTACGGAAAACCCTGCGTTCCTGAACGACGGCGCATACTAAGCGAAAGCAGCAAGGCTGTCAAGCGAAAAATCAAGGCCCGGCGCGAAAATTGAGCGCTCGCACGCCGGATCAATCATCAATCGTCGGCTTGTCGCTTACATCCTTAAGGCCGCGCCTTTTCGCCCTTCATCGGCGGTTTGATGCCGGACGGCGACTCCTTTGGCGGAGCTGGTCTGTCTTCGTTCTTAGACGGCTTCTTCGGCGGGCGTCCGCGCCCCGGCTCATCCATGCCTGCGCCCGCGATTTCCAGTTCTCGCAGCAGGTAGCCAGCGCCGCCGAACTTGTCGGCGACAAAGAGCACGTAGCGAATATCGACGGAGATGGTGCGGCCCTTCTCTTCGTTGTAGAAGAAATCGTTGCCGAGTCCTTCGTAGTTGCCGTCAAAGACGATGCCGACCTGCTCGCCCCGCCCGTTGAGAATAGGGCTGCCGGAATTGCCGCCGATGATGTCTGTCGTCGAGAGAAAATCAACCGGCACGTCCGAGCCGTTAGGCAAAGAGTATTGCCCGAAATCCTTCGCACGAAAAAGCTGCTTCAGTTTCTCTGGAACGTCAAACGGCTCGCGCCCCGTATCTTTCTCGATGACGCCGGAGAGCGTTGTGAAAGGCGTGTAGATGATAGCCTCGCGCGGCACGTAGCCTTTGACTTCGCCGTAGGTGAAACGCAGCGTGCGATTGGCGTCCGGGTAGGGTTTTACTCCGCGCATCTCGCTCATCCCTGAGATGAGCAGGGGACGCCAGCGCCCGACCGTCGCGTTGAAGATTTGCGTCTTTGTCTGATATTGCTGAACGTCCGCGCCGAGCGCCGTCGAGAATTCAAGCAGCGGTTCTTTCAACTCGCGCAACTGCGCCGCCGTCAAATCAAACAAGCCGGAGACGCCCTCTGCGGTCGAGAAGCGTCGATTGTCAACGATGGCTCGCGCGAAATCTTCTTCGGCGCGACGCCTCGCTTCGCCCTGCATCTGGCCGAAACGTTTTTCGATGAAGTCTATCTTTTGTCCGGCGGGCAACTCATCTGCCCTTCCGAGCAGGTAGATCAACATTTCGCGCTCAATTGTCGGGTTGCGTTCAGCGAGCGTGGGCGCGATCAGCGAGCGCGTGCGCTGGATGATGGCGGCGAGGTTAGGATTGCGTTCGGCTTCGGGCTTCTCCTTTTCGGCTGCGACCTGCCCTGCGGAAAAAGCAAAGCTGACGAGATTGCTCGCGGCGAAAAGTTGTTGCAGCAGCAAATCGCGCTGCGCGGTCGCCAGCAATTCCTGATAAGCCTTGTCGAGCGCGGGCAGCGCTTCGCCGTACTTGGTCTTGCGCGCGGGGTCGGCATTGAGCCAGCGTGTGAAGGCTGCCTCGTCGGCGCGTTTCTTCTCGACAATACCCGCACGACGCATCGCTAAGATAGAGCCTTCGTAATTCTTCATCGTGTTGTTTAAATCAAAAATCTCGCTTTGCAGCTTAACGCGCAGCGAAGGGTCGCGTCGTCCTATGTTTTCCCGTATCTCAATCTGTCGCTTAAAGAGGTCAACGAGGAAAGGCTGTGTGATGTCCTGGTTGTAGGCGACGGAGTAGCTTTCGCGATAGCGTCGCGTAGAGCCTGGATAGCCGAGCACCATCGTAAAATCGCCTTCTTTAACGCCAGCCATCGAGAGCGTCAAAAACTTCTTCGGCTTGAAGGGCACGTTGTTGGGCGAGTAGTCGGCGGGCTTGCCGTCAGGCCCAACGTAGGCACGCATGAAAGTAAAATCGCCGCAGTGGCGGGGCCACTCAAAGTTGTCAGGGTCGCCGCCGAAGAAGCCTATGTTCTTGGGCGGGGCGTAGACGACGCGCACGTCGCGCAGCACCAGATAAGTAAACTGGTAATAAGACAACCCCTCGTTCAAAGGCAGCACACGCACTATGATTCCGTTTTCTTCATCGTTCTTTTCGAGCGCGCCTGCTGCCTTCTGAATTGCGGCGGCGCGCTCGCGTGGCTGCATCGCGTCTGTGACCCCTGTGAGCACCCCGCTCGTCACATCTTTAATATCCTGCGTGATAGTGACGGTGTAACCTTTGGCGGGCAACTCTTCGGCGCGCGTCCTGGCCGTGTAACCCGTCATGCCGTAATTATTGGCAGGGGTCGAAGCGGCGACAAGAGCGTCGAAGGCGACGTGATGGTTGGTCAGCAGCAATCCTTCGGGCGAGAGAAATTCGCCCGTTCCGCCGCCGACAATCACGACCGCATCCTTCAAGCTCACGCCCGCCGGGTCGTAAATCTCTTTCGCGGTCAGTTTGAGACCGCGCTTCGCCAGCTTGTCGAAAGGCAATTGGCTAATCGCATCCGGCAAAAACATTCCTTCGTCGGCGAAGGCCCTGAACGGAGCGAGACCGAGAAACATCAACAGGACGAGGGCGAGAGCCGCCGCACGCGAAAATCTTGAGGGCGTCATAAAATTTTTCCTATCGGTAGTGGTCTTAAAGCTGATGACTGGCTGACATGGATATTAACAAAAGCGGAGACGGTTAAAAAGAGACGCGGGAAGGGTAAGGACGCGGGAACGCAGAGACAGGGCGACGCGGCGAAGAAGCGGGAAGCGTATCAACGCGGAGAGACGAAGAAGAGTAAGAGCCTGACTCAGAAATAAAAAGGCGTGGCGAAAATAAACAATCGCCACGCCTTCATCTTTCTTTCCCCGCGTCATCGCGTCTCTGTGTCTACGCGTCTATTCCTCTTCCGTGCTGCCCGGCAGATATTGACGGGGGTTGACGGGATGATCGTTGATGCGCACTTCGTAGTGTAGGTGCGGGCCGGTGGAACGCCCCGTCGAGCCGACGAGACCCAGAAGCTGACCGCGCAGGATGCTTTGGCCCATGCTGGCTTCGATGCGCGAGAGATGACCGTAGCGTGTTGAGAGTCCGTCGCCGTGGTCGATGATAACGACCTGACCGTAGCCGTTCATCCAACCGGCGTAAGTGACCGTGCCGTTGGCGGCGGCGCTGACGGGTGCGCCGGGCGGCGCGTCTATGTCCTGCCCGGAATGAAATTCCACGGAGCTACCGCCGAAAGGATTACGACGACCGCCGAAGCCGCTCTCAAGCGTGCCCGCGACGGGCCAGAGCGAGGGAACACTCGCGCGCTCGCGCAGGGCCGTTTCGTAATCTCTTAATTCCCGTTCGAGATGAACCGTCTTGTATTCGAGAGCCACGGCTTCGTCTAAAGTGAAGGCCGGGCCGCCTGCGCCGGGCGTGATGGTTTGCTGTTGTTCATGCTCGACGCCGGAAATCTCCGCCAGGCGACGCGTAGATTCTTCAACGGCCTCGACGCGTTGATTCAGGTTGTTGAGTTGCCGCCGCTGCTTTTCATTCTCGGCGCGTAAGGCTTGATTTTCGCGCTCAATGCGCAGGTGTAGGATGTGTTGCGTCAAACCGTAAAAGCCGTAGAGCGCCGCGCAGAAGACGACGACGCCGAAAGCGGCAAAGAGCTTCACCCAGCGTTTATGAACGCAGATGCGGCGAATACGGGCGCGAGAACGCGTGGTGCGGGCGACGATAAAAGCGTATAAACGGTCGTCTCTGACCATCATCTATGCTCCTTGAGCAAGTCGCTAAGCGCGCGCGGAAAACAGTCATAGTCTTCCACACCGTAGCGACCAGCGGAAAGGCACAGCCTGCCGAGGGCGACTTGTGCGAAGTTAAAAATGCGAGGTCTTAATTCTTATTGAACCTGCTTGTAGAATCACAGTTAGCGGATTTCTCTCAATGGCTTGATGCCGCACTAAAATCCGGGAAATCCTTAGAATTAACTGTGAAGGTTGCGCACCCTATCACACGCGGAGCGTGATTGCAACCGACGAGAAAGCCAAAACTCAAAACGTAAGAGGCGAACGAAAGGTACGAGGCCAAAATAAAAAGGCAAAAGTGTGGGGAGGCCCATTTAATAAAAATGGTTCTCCGCCTACCTTTTGCCTTTTACCTTTTAACTTTTGCCTTCCGCTAGATGCCTTCGGCCTCGTCGCGGCGACGGCGCGAGCGGCCACGCAGCATCGCCAGCACGATGAGCAGCATGAGACCGACGAAGGCAACGACAATCATAATCTTGATGGCCGCGAGCAGAAACGTGACGAGCGAGATCAACTGGCGCAACAGTGTGATGACGAGCAGGATGATGGTTAAGATGCCGCCCCACCGACCGGCTGTTTTAAGAAAAGCTGACATAATCCGTTTCCTTTAACCCGAAAAACTTTTGCAAGCCGAAACGCTCGCCCTGATAATCCTCAAGAGCCTTCAAGCCTCATCAATGGCGCACGCTTCTTAAGGCTCACTATAACTCTTAAATCGTCAATTCGTGAATCATAAATGGAGAAAACAGAGATGGCGCTCTACATTTATGATTTCAGATTTACCGTTTCACGCTCGCGGCTCAAATGGGAAAGGCGCTGCGTCGCGCGCAGAGACCTGTGTGACGATTTCGCCTGTCCCGAACGCGCCTGAGCCGAGCGGCGCGTTGGAAACAACAGAGCGGGGCGGACGATTCGCGTCGAAGCGCGAGACTTTCCGCTCGCGCTGGACGCGGCGGTGAATGTAATCGCCGAGCATGTAAAGGCCAAGCACGACGAGCAGGACGGGAAGAAACTGTCTGACCGGGAGCTTGATGCCGAGCAGCGTGTGCAGCAGAAAAATTGTGCCAATCGCAACGAGCGTCACGCTCCATGCCAGCGGGTTGCCGTAGAGGCGACGTGCGATGACATCCTCAGCCGCGTCGGGCGCAAGGCCATCGCGCAGCAGTTGCGCGGTGCGTCCGGCATCGACAGCCGCGAAGAGCCACGTGCCGACCACACCCAACAGGAAGAACGGCAAGCCTTCGGTGACGGTCGCCATCTGAAAGAAGCTGGCGAAGATGGCGAAATGAACGATGGCTTTTGATGTCTGGCCGTTGTAGGCCGCGCCGAGGCCGGGCACTATCAGCGAAAGCAAGGTGGCAGCCATAGGTGAACTGTTGCGGCGCACCAGCGGCAGAGCATCCTCGCTCGATTGCTGGCGCAGCATCTCGACGCCCGCCACAATACAGTCCTGGCAATACGGAAAGCCGCGTATGCGATGGTCACACGCAGGGCACAAAGGCCGCGCGCAACGACCGCACTGCACAACCGCCGGATTCCTGGAATGATAAGTGCACTTCATCAAGCTTGCCTGATTAACCTTTAAAAAATTCTACGCCCACGCGCTCTCAACCGTCGCGCATCTTTTCGCACCCCTCGCGCCCGCGCTTACTTCGCAGCCTCCGTGGCCTTCTGCTCATTCTTCTGTTCTGTTGAATTATTGTTTTGACGGGTGGAGAAAGCTGCAGAGATGCCGTTGGCGAGTTGCTTGATGTCGTCTGTGAGAGATGCGCCGCGCGTCGCCGGTGTCGTCTGTTCGTAACTTTGCCCGACCAACTTGACGCCCGCGCGGTACATCCCGCTAATCGAGCCGTCTGCCGAAACGGTGTTCGTCAAGACGAGCACAGCGACCAGCAACATCGTCGCAACGGTCGCCAACTGCGGCGAGACAATCGGGTCGAGCCACATCCTCAAGCGAGCAGCGATGCGCGCAGCGAGGGGGGCGCGTATTTCTTCTGCATCGGTCGTTCCCAGAGTCGCCTGTAAGATTCTCTCGTGCAGACCGAAGGGCACTGGCTGTTCTTCGTTGATGTAGGTATAGCAAGCACCGATGGCGCGCACGACCGAGCCGGGTAATTCCGTACAGCGTTCACAGAGAGCAGCGTGGCGTTCCCAGCGATGGAAGAGGGGGGCAGGGAGGAATCCGTCCAGGTAATCCGTCAAGTAATCTTCAAACTCGCCGCAGGTCATCGCCGTTTCCGGCACGGTGCTCTGGAGAATACGCGCTTCGAGTTCGCGCGAGGGCGTCGGCGCTTCTGCCGTGCGGCACGCCTGCAAGGTATTTTTGACTTCACTTAAAAGCTCGTGACAGACAGGACAGCGCAAGGCGTGTTCAGCGAACGCACGATTCGTCTCCGCATCGAGCGCACCGTCCAGATAGTCTGTCAAGCGATCTTCAAAATCAGCGCACAGCATTTCGTTTACTCGTTTCTATCCCCTTCTAGTTACATTCTACTCTCAGGCGCGTGCCATTTTCAGCCCCATGACGCACAGCGCCATTTCGTTTTGCTAAACCCCTGTCATCGCCACGACCCGCATCCTTCGCAGGATTTTCGCCAGCTCAATGCGCCCGCGATTGATGCGCGATTTAACAGTGCCTTCGGGTATCTTCAAGAGGTCAACTATCTCTTGATAGCTTAGCTCTTCTATGTCGCGCAGGATAACGCAGGTGCGTAAATCCGGCGAGAGCTTGTCAATCGCGGCCTGCACCTGCGCGCCCAACTCGCGCCGCTCCATCTCGCTCTGCACCGAACCATTCGACGTGTGCAGATGATAGGTGTGGTCTTCCAGATCATCGGCGTGCGTGTCGTGTGGGGTGCGCTGGCGGCGGCGGTAGTCGTCGATAATCAAATTGCGCGCAAGCCGCATCAGCCAGTTTTGTAAATCGCCCTGCTTCGGGTCGTATTGATTCAAAGAACGATAGACGCGGACGAAAACCTCCTGCGTCAAATCTTCTGCGGCGTCCGAACGCGAGGTAAAGCGATAGGCGAGATTATAAATGCGGCGGGAGTAATTGGAAACAATCTCTTCCCACGCCGCGCCATCGCCCGCGCGACACCTTCTGACTAATTCGGCTCCGTCGCCTAACGCCAAAGCTTTTGCAGCTCCCACCTGTTGCCTCTCCGAAAGTTGCGCCGCGCGTCCTGCCGTCAGTTTCAAGCTTGCAAACAAGGTGGAAAACTACCTTGCCAAGCGCTGATTACGACGGGCGGAGAGGGAAAGTTCCCCTGTGTTGCGACGCGGCGACGCGGCGACCGAGGAGACGCGTCGAAAAGCCGAAGCGCCAACTTAAGTAATTCTTTGTCACCACTCGGCGGCGTCGCTTGTGCCCCGCGTTGCGCAGACGCGTGGTTGCGCCTCCGAAGCGAAGTATTGTAGCCTTGCTGCGCCACGCTATATCTTGTGGTTGTCTGTCTGTTGAAGTCAAGCTTTAGCAGGTTTCTTGGCGGGGTAATGGCCGCCGCCGAGACTGAGGACTTCTGAACACTTGCGAAAATACCTGAAGTTTATCGTGTTGCTCGCGCTCGCCGCGCTGATTCTGTGGTGGTTCGGGAGCGGCCTCAACTGGGAGGAAGTGCGGCGCAGTTTGAGTCAGGCTGACTGGCGTATGTTAGCGGCAGCAACGGGCGTCGTTTGCCTGACTTACGTGCTGCGCGCCTTTCGCTGGCGGGCGCTGCTCTCGCCTCTGACACGGGCGAGTTTGCGCGAATTGTTTGTCGCCACGACGGTCGGCTTCGGGGCGGTCTTCGTCTTCGGGCGCGCGGGCGAAGTAGTGCGGCCCGTCGTGTTGCCTCTGCGCGACAGGCGTGTGCGGCCAGCCGCCTCGTTCGTCACGATAATGATTGAGCGGCTCTGTGATTCTGTCGCCATCGTCGTCATGTTCGCGCTCAATCTTATCTGGTTTAGCGCGCCAGAGGGACGCGCGGCGGACTTTGCGCATGTGCGCGAGATCGGGCTGATTCTACTGATCGTGACGGTGCTCGGAGTGCTCGGACTGGTCTGGTTTGAGCGGCGCTCGCGGAGTGCGATTCACTGGCTCGACGTGCGCTTGAAGCGCTGGCGCTTCGTCCCAGACCGCCTGGCACATGCTGTGACGAGCACGCTCGAACAACTGGCGAAAGCCTTGCTGATTCTGGCAGACGTGCGCGAGTTGGCGGTGACGGTCGGTTGGACGAGCGCTGTGTGGGCCACGATTGCTGTCGGCGATTTGCTGGTGCTGCGCGCGTTTGGTTTGTCGGTGGGAATCAAGGAGACCATCTTCGTGATGGGTTTCGCCATTATCGGTTCATTAGCTCCGACGCCGGGCGGTGCTGCCGGAGCGTTCCACGCAGCGACCGCCTACGGGCTGCTCTTTCTAGGTGTTGCCACGCTCGAACAGGCGGCGGCTGTCTCCATCGTCATACATCTGGTCGCTTACGCGCCCGCGCTCTTTATAGGTCTTTACTACTTCCTGCGCGGCGACATCAGCATTGCTCGTGTGCGCGAGTTGACATCTTCGGAAGCAATCGAACATGCCGTCGAGGACGAAGAGATTGAGCCATCCTCAAGCGTCAAGACGAGCGAAGGCGCGGCGTTGAAGAAAGTACGCGATGAGAAGGCGCGTGAAGAGAGTGCGCCCCGGAGGGTTTATGGCTGATTTGCGAGCGCAGGTGGAAAAGACGTTTGCTGCTCTCGAAGTCGGCCAGCGCTACGCTTGGAGCAGGACGTTGACGGACGGCGACGTGGCGCTCTTTGTCGGCGTGACGGGTGATTTCAACCCTTTTCATGTTGATGACAAATTCGCTGCACAGACGAAGTTTGGACGCCGCATCGTGCCGGGCCTGTTGACCGCCAGCCTCGCCACGCACATCGGCGGCATGCTCGCCTTTCTCGCTTCCGAGATGCACTTTCGTTACCACCAGCCGTTGTTCATTGGCGAGACGGTGACGTGCGAAGTTGAGATCGTGGAAAAGATTCAGGAGGGACGGCGCATACGCGCCACCGTGCGTTGCACGAAAGACGAAAACGTAGAGGTCTTAACCGGAGAGTTTACGGGAACGCCCGCCGCGCTCCGGCTCAAACCGGAAGAAACGGAAGGGGGGAACGGGTAAAAAGGGGAAGAGGGAAAAGGAAGAGTGATGCGTCAAAGTGAAGCAGCACGAACCTTCTCAAAAATTCCGGCTGCGTTGTTAGCGTCTTCTCCTTATTGCCCTCTTCCCCTTTTCACCTTATTACCCCAAGGAGCTTTTTATGAAGTGTCCTTTCTGTGGTTTTATCGAAGACAAGGTGGTTGATTCGCGCGAGTCGCGCGAGGGCGATGCGATTCGCCGCCGCCGCGAGTGCTTGAAGTGCGAACGCCGCTTTACTTCCTACGAGCGGATAGACGAAATCCCCTACATGGTCGTCAAGAAGGACGGGCGGCGCGAAGCCTTTGATCGCAACAAGGTGATGGCGGGCCTGCTGCGAGCTTGCGAGAAGCGACCCGTGCCGTCGTCCAAGCTCGAAAGCATCGTCAACTCGATAGAGAAATACGTGCAGGAATCGCCGGAGCGCGAGCGTCCGACCAGCAAAATCGGCGAGATGATTATGCGCCGCCTGAAAGAACTGGATAAGGTCGCCTACGTGCGCTTCGCCTCCGTCTATCTCGAATTTGAAGATGTCTCGGAATTCATGCACGAGCTAAAGCATCTCGTACGCCAGCGCAACAGCGCCAGCGTCAGAAGAACGTAGTTTTTAGTTATGATTAAACCTGCGCGCGTCACAGGGCTGGAGCGAATTGAGTTGGAGCGGTTGCGCGACCGCGTCGGCCTGCTGTTTTCGGCGCTTCAGGAAGCTACGATTACGGACGATGCGGCGACGCCGGGCGCATGGTCGCCTCCGGTTGATGTGTGCGAGACGAAAAACGAGGTGACGATTCGCGTCGAAGTGCCGGGCGTGCGCGCGGAGCATCTGATGATTGGAATGACGACGACGCAGCTACGCATCTGCGGCCAGAAGAAAAAACGCGTACCACGCAATCGCGTCATCTCGCATCTCTGCTCTGAGCGTACGTACGGGCACTTCAGCCGCATCGTACCCTTGCGCTGGACAATCAACGTTCGCGCGGCCACAGCCGAATTGTCAAACGGCGTTCTCGTCGTCCGGCTGCCGAAACAGAAAGATCGGCGCGGCGCGGAATTTAAAGTTATGGTGAAAGAAAACGATGAATGATGAACGCGGAACGATGAATTGAAAACAGGTCGTCTTGATTCATCGTTCATCGTTCCGCGTTCATCCTTAAATAAAATTATGGCTCTCATTAATGCAGACATTCCGGAAGGCTTAGAGACCGCTGACGGCGGCGGCGAGCAGCAGTTACAGATACCGAACGAACTGCCCGTGCTGCCGCTGCGCGACATCGTTATCTATCCTTTCATGATCGTGCCGCTCTTCGTCTCGCGCGAGAAATCTATTCGCGCCGTTGACGAAGCCCTCGGCGAAAATCGCATGATTCTACTCGCCTCGCAGAAAGACCTGGACAAAGAGGAACCGGCGGGCGAAGACCTTTATCAGATCGGCACGGTGGCCGTCATCATGCGTATGCTGAAACTGCCTGACGGGCGCATACGCATTCTCGTGCAGGGCCTTGCACGCGCATCAATCGAAGGAGTTGATGGCAGCGGCGAATACCTGCGCGCTCACCTCTCGGTTGTGCCGGAGACGCCTGCGCCCGAACGCTCGCTCGAAGTCGAAGCGCTCATTCGCAACGTCCGCGCTTCGATGGAGAAAGCCGCCAACCTCGGCAAGAATATCTCGCCCGAAGTGATGGCGATTATCGCCAATCTGGACGACGCAGGACGCCTTGCAGACCTCTCTGCCAGCAATCTCGAATTGAAGGTTGAAGATGCTCAAAGCGTGCTGGACATCGGCGACACGACCGCACGCCTGCGGCGCGTCAACGAACTCCTGAACAAGGAAATCGAAGTCCTGACCGTCCAGCAGGAAATCAACACGCAGGCGCGCGCCGACATTGATCGCTCGCAACGCGAGTTTTACCTGCGACAGCAGTTAAAGGCTATCCAATCGGAGTTGGGCGAAGGCAACGAGTTGGCCGAAGAGATAGCGCAGTTTCGTGAGAAGATCGAAGCGGCGAAGATGCCTAAGCCTGCCGAGGAAGAAGCGCTCCGGCAGTTGAAGAAGTTGGAGCGTATGCACCCGGACGCAGCCGAGACAGCAACGCTGCGCAACTGGATGGAGATTATGACCGATTTGCCCTGGTCGAAAGCCTCCACTGACAATCTGGACTTAACAAAAGCCGAGCGCATCCTGAACGAAGACCACTACGGGCTGGAAAAGGTCAAGGAGCGCATCATCGAATCTCTCGCCGTGCGCAAATTGAAAGAGAGGCCGAAGGGGCCGATTCTGTGTCTCGTCGGCCCGCCGGGAGTCGGCAAGACAAGTCTCGGACGCTCGATTGCGCGTGCGCTCGACCGCAAGTTCGTTCGCCTCTCTCTGGGCGGCTTGCACGACGAGGCCGAGATACGCGGCCATCGCCGCACTTACGTCGGCGCAATGCCCGGTCGCGTCATACAGGCCGTTCAACAGGCGGGCACGAATAACCCGCTCATCATGCTCGATGAGATTGATAAGGTTGGCGCAGACTTTCGCGGCGACCCCAGTTCCGCCCTGCTCGAAGTCCTAGACCCGGAACAGAACAATAGCTTCCGTGATAACTACCTGGGCATCACGTTTGATTTGTCGAACGTCATGTTTATGACGACGGCCAACGTGCTCGATACGATTCAACCCGCTCTGCGCGACCGCATGGAGGTCATACGCCTTGCGGGTTACACGGAAGAGGAGAAGCGCGAGATTGCGCGTCGTCACCTGATGCCAAAGCAGATGGAGGAAAACGGCATCACCGCGCGCAACCTGCATATCTCGAAGACGGCTTTGACCGCCATTATCCAGCAGTACACGCAGGAGGCTGGCCTGCGCCAACTGGAACGCGAAATCGGCTCAATCTGCCGCAAAGTGGCGCGGCGCATCGCTGAAGGACAAAAGGAAACCGTCCGCGTCTCGCTCAAAAATTTGCATGAATTTTTGGGTGCGCCGAAGATTCTGCCCGAAGAGGTCTTGAAGAAGGATCAAATCGGCGTGGCGACGGGGCTGGCCTGGACGGCTGTCGGCGGCGACGTGCTCTTTATCGAAGCTCTCAGGATGAAAGGCAAGGGAACGCTCGTGCTTACAGGCCAACTCGGCGAAGTGATGCGCGAATCCGCCCAGGCAGCCTATTCCTACGCCAAATCGCGCGCCAAAGAATTGGACATCCCTGAAGAGGATTTCAATAACTACGATTTGCACATACACATCCCCGAAGGCGCAATTCCGAAGGACGGCCCAAGCGCCGGAATCACGCTGGCGACCGCGATGGTCTCCGCTCTTTCACAGCGCCCGATTCGCAAGGATGTGGCGATGACAGGGGAGATTACCTTGCGCGGCAACGTGCTGCCCGTGGGCGGCGTCAAGGAAAAGGTCTTGGCGGCGCGGCGCGCTCGCGTTAACACCATTATTCTGCCTCAACTGAACCGGCGCGACATGGACGAAGTGCCGAAAGAGCCTTTTAAGGACATACGCTTCGTCTTCGTTGATAACGTCCGGCAGGTTTTCCGAGAGGCTTTGAAGGATAAAATTACTCCGCCCGTGCAGACGGCCCCAAGGCCCTCCAGAGTGCCGCAGGCAGCCGTCGCGAGGGATCACTGAGATAGCCTGTTTCCCTAGCTATTTCAATAGTTAGCACTGCCAAAATTTCTTCCGTGAGTGGCACAACCCGGCGTCCTTGCGGTGCATCTTTATTACTTGAGGCGAGACGGTTTTCGGTGGAAAAGCTAACCGTTTCGCCTTCTCTTTTAAGTGAGGAATGTTTGACACTGCCGGAAGCCCTATGGTAACCTTCGTAACCTGTTGGCTCCGCTCCAATAATGGGTGAGCACTCCACGCGGAGCCGGCTCAAACTGGAACTTTTAATAACACCTCGCGTTTATTTTTCGTGGATACCGCTCGCGCGGCTCTCCTGGGGGAGAAGTCGCCATCTGTGGATTCGCCCTAAGCCTGTAGAAGGAGATAGACGATTGATGACAACGAGCTTCCCCCGCTTAATCGCCCGCACCGCACTTTTCGTGGTTCTTTCCGCTCTCGCTGTTCTGAACATTTACGCCCAAGGCTCATCCGCTCGCTACATACCGACCGAGCAGGAGAAGGCCGATTTGCGCGTCACCAACATCATCAACAAGGCGGAAACTCACTTTAAGAACGGCAAGCTCGAACTGGAAAACAACCGCCGCGAACAGGCGCGCGACCAGTTCGATAGAGCGATGGATGCCATCCTCGATTCGGGGCTGGACGTTCGCTCATATCCTCGGCTGCGCGAATACTACGTGCAACTGACAGAGCGCATCTACCGTGAGGAAGTTCCGCAGCAGCAGGTCACGCCGCAGTCAGTCCAAAACGTTCAGGTGGCGATGAACACGCAGACGCAGGAAACGCCGCAGGTTGGCTTCCGCGATCAGAAGTTTGAGCCTTCGCCGCTCGACGAATTGAGCAAGCTGGTGCTGACGCCCGAAGAGCAGGATGTCTCGCCCGAAGATGTCGGAGAAATCGAAGTCGCTAAAACCACCGTTGACTTTAGCTTCGACACTCACCCGCTGATTCAGCAGTTCATCAACCATTTTCAGGGTCGCGGGCGCTCGACGATGGAAGCGGGCTTGCGCCGCTCTGGACGTTTCATGAAGATGGCGCGCCAAATCTTCCGCGAAGAGGGCGTGCCGGAAGACATCACCTGGCTCGGTCAGGTCGAGAGCGCATGGCGTCCGCGCGCGCAATCTTGGGCGGCTGCTTCCGGCCTCTGGCAATTTATCCCCGGCACTGGCCGCACCTACGGCTTGCGCCAGACCGCCTGGGTTGACGAGCGCAACAGCTTTGAGAAAGCGACGCGCGCCTCCGCACGTTACCTGAAAGATTTAGCCAAGCACTTTAACGGCGACTGGAATCTGGCGATGGCCGCCTACAACACCGGGCAGGGCAACATTGACCGCGCCATCTCGCGTGCCGGTTCGGCCAACTTCTGGAAGATTTATCCCTACATCGCTCAGGAGACCAAAAACTACGTGCCGAGCATTCTGGCGACGATTTTGATTGCCAAGAATCCTGAGAAGTACGGCTTCCGCAACATCAGCCGCGAGCCTCCTATGTCTTACGACGTTGTGCAAGTGCCGAACGCGACCAGCCTGCAGTTGATCGCGCGGGCGACCGATACCAGCGTCGAATACCTGCGTGAGATTAATCCGGAACTGCGTCGTGATACGACACCGCGCGGCGAAGCCTATCAGGTGCGTATCCCCGGCGGCAAAGCCAAACAGTTTGTCGCTCTACTGAATCGCATTCCCGGCAATGCGCGCGAATCGGCAGACATCGTTTCCGTCGCGCCGGGTGAAGATTTGGCAGCTGTCGCTCGTCGGACGGGCATTAGCCTTGCCAAGCTTCAAGAGTTGAACGGCGGCGCGGAGACTGCGACCGGCAACAAGATCGTTGTGCCGAAGAACAGCAATGTGCAACAGGTTATTCTCATTCGTCCGAAGCCAGTCGGCGCACAGCCCACGGCCACGACCGCCGTCACGACCTATAAAGCCAGAGCCGGTGATACGGTGGCGAAAATTGCTGATCGCTACAACTTCTCGGCTGACGTGGTGGCGCGCTTGAACGGGGTTGACCCGAACGCCGAACTGCAATCCGGTCAGGAGATCAAGCTGCCTTCAAGCTCCGCTCCCTCGCGTCGGCGCGGTCGGTAAAGACTAAGGCTGAGCGAAACTCTCAAACTCGATTTGAGAGAGAATTTAATGAGCGTGCCTTTCGACCGCAAGGTCGAGGGGCACGCTCAATCTTTTTGCAACTTAATTTTCAATTCGATGAAAGCCGTGCGTGCGCCCTGCTTGCTCACGCCTGTCCCTGTTTGCGAAGACTCTCTCCTGATGCTTTTTCGGACACAATCGGCAGCCGTCTACGGCATTGACGCAGACCTCGTTGACATAGAGGTTGATCTGACGCCTGCGCGTGGCGAATCCGATTCGCCGTCTTCCGTCACCATCGTCGGACTGCCGGACGCCGCCGTGCGCGAATCGCGCGAGCGCATCCGCGCCGCCATCACGAACTGCGGCTTCTTCTTTCCCTTTCACAAAACCACCATCAATCTAGCGCCCGCAGACGTTCGCAAAGAAGGCGCGAGCTTTGACCTGCCGATTGCGCTCGGCATCCTTGGAGCTAACGGTGATTTAGGCGATGCGGAGAATTTGACGGAGATGATTTCCGTCGGCGAGCTTTCCCTGGACGGACGCGTGCGCCCCATCAAGGGGGCGCTGCCCATCGCCATACGCGCGCGCGAGGCTCGTATCAAACAACTGCTTCTGCCAGAAGAGAACGCGAAGGAAGCGGCGGTCGTCGCGGGCGTTGACGTTTACGCCGTCTCAACCCTGCGCGGCGCTGTTGACCTGATAGCGCTGCTTCGCTCAGAGCATCCGCCCGCGCCGCTGCAAGTTGATTCGTCGGAAGTGCTCAAGGCGGAAGACCACTACGCGGTTGACTTTCGCGAAGTGCGCGGGCAGTTGACGGCCAAGCGTGCGCTCGAAGTTGCAAGCGCAGGAGGCCACAACATACTGTTAATCGGCCCGCCCGGCTCCGGCAAGACGATGCTCGCCAAGCGGCTTCCGACTATCTTACCCCCGCTCGAATTTGAAGCCGCGCTCGAACTCACCAAGATACATTCGGTGGCGGGCCTGACGGGGCGTTCCGGCCTTGTCACACAGAGACCTTTCCGCTCGCCGCATCATACGATCTCGGACGCCGGATTGATTGGCGGCGGCGCTGTGCCGCGTCCCGGCGAAGTGAGTCTGGCGCATCATGGTATCCTCTTTCTCGACGAATTACCGGAATTTGACCGCAGCGTCCTGGAAGTCCTGCGACAACCGCTCGAAGACCAGCGTGTGACGATCAGCCGTGCCGCCATGTCGCTTACTTTTCCCGCCAGCTTTATGTTGGCCGCCGCGATGAACCCTTGCCCCTGTGGATTTTGGAACGACCCGACGCGGGAGTGCCGCTGCACGCCGCTGCAAATCCAGCGCTACGTCGGACGCATTTCCGGGCCGCTGCTTGACCGCATAGACATACACATAGACGTGCCCGCCGTGCGTTTCAAAGAATTGGCTGGCAGCAATGCTTCGCCTGAGCCTGAATCGTCACAGAGTATCCGCGAGCGTGTCTTGAAGGCGCGAGAGCGACAGCGCGAGCGTTTTCTGGGCGAAGGCGTCTTCTCGAATGCGCAGATGACGCCGCGTCTGATTCGCAGGTTTTGTCAGATTGATACGGAGAGCGAGCGGCTGCTGGAAGCGGCGATGGTGCGTCTGGGCTTGTCAGCAAGGGCCTATGACCGCATACTGAAGACGAGCCGCACCATCGCTGATCTTGAGAATGAAGAACGAATTCGCTCCGTGCACGTGGCGGAAGCGGTCGGCTATCGTTCGCTCGACCGCACCTACTGGACGTGAAGGCCGCGCTGCGAGCGCACGAAAGCGTTGATGTGGCGCACGAAAAAGATTAAATTTTTGCCGGGCAAGACAACGACGCGTGAGAAGCGCCGCATCACACTGCACGGTGGGGAACTCGCCTTGAAGCGCACCGGATTAGGAAACGCGCGAAGAGGGGACGGGCGCTCTTCCTCCTGGGTTTGCGGGCCGAGACACACGTTGGCGCTCTGGAAGTAGCGAGAGTGAAGAATGACACATCTTCTACTTGCCCTAACGACCGAACTCGTGACCGCAGCCGATACCGAAACATCGCAAACTTCGGACTACGCGCTGGCGCAGGCAGCCTCTTCCGGCGAAATGACAGCCTTTGAAGAGTTGTACCAGCGCCACAACCGCCGCGTCTACTCTTTATGCCTGCGCATGACGCAAAATGTCTCCGAAGCCGAAGATTTGGCGCAGGAAGTCTTTATCCAGCTCTTTCGCAAAATCGGGAGCTTTCGCGGTGAATCGGCTTTCACCACCTGGCTGCACCGCCTGACCGTCAATCAGGTCTTGATGCACTTTCGCAAACGCTCTGTGAAGTTGGAGCAGACGACCGAAGAGGGCGAAACGCCGGTGCAGATTGTGACGGGAACGGCGAATCCCAATAGTATGCCGGTGGTTGACAGAATTGCGCTCGATAAGGCGGTGGGACAACTTCCTCCAGGTTACAGGACGGTGTTTTTGCTGCACGACGTTGAAGGACATGAGCACGAGGAGATAGCGAGGATGCTGGGTTGCTCTGTTGGAACGTCTAAGTCGCAATTGCACAAGGCCCGTATGAAATTACGCATGCTGCTCAGGCAACAAATCGCTAAAGAGTAGCTTCCAACAACGTCCACCCGGTTTTACCTGCTCTCTACCGGCAGCCGACGATTGACAAAGAACAGGTTGAGATTTTTCGGCGACCAGAACGCCGCGAGCTAAACGGCTCATGCAGTCTCCCCAAGATTGCTTTAGGATAGGAAAGAATCGCGCGTCCAATTTCTTTCGTACTCAACCCCGGCACGCGTGATGTAAGTGAGAGGTTATTAGTGAAATGAACTGCGAGAAGTGCAATGAACTGCTCGGCGATTATCTCGACGGCGCGCTCAGCCATGAAGAACAGGCGATGCTCCGCGCGCATTTCGAGGAGTGTCTCTCCTGCTTTACCACACACGACGAGCTTAACTCTATCGTCAGCTTCTGCCGCGAAAATCGCGGCCAGTACGAAGCGCCGCCCAACGAGCGCGCTTTGTGGCTGCGCATACGCAATACGATTGAAGCCGAGACGGGACACTCGACTGCGGCAGCAGCGGTGGCTGGCGCGAGCAAAAGCGCCGGGCGCGAACATTGGTGGTCGCGCTGGATGAATCGCAGTTGGGAGTTATCGTTCTCACAGATGGCAACGGCTGTGACCGCCATCGTCGTTGCGGTCGCGCTCGCGACGGCTGTCAGCCTCAGCCGTATGCAGAATAATCCGAACGCCTCTTCGACGGCGGCGAATCCCGCAGGGAGCGGCGTGAGAACGCCAACCGCTCTGGTTTCCAGTTCTGGCGCTAATCTGAATGTCAGAGGTATCTCGCGGGATATTGAATACTGGCAGCAGCGCGTCAACGAGCGGAAAGCGCGTTGGAGTTCGCAACGCCGCGAGGATTTCGAGTTAAACTTAAAGGTCATCGACGAAGCCGTCCAGGAGAGGCTCAGAGAGTTGGACGAGCATCCGCACGACGAGATGACGGAAGAGATGCTCAACGCCGTCCTTAATAATAAGGTGGAACTGCTCAGAGAGTTTTCCGATCTCTAAGATGGCGAACGCGAGAAGTGTTTGATTTTCCCGCCCGCGCTCTGGCCTAACTCCGGTTGAAGAGGACAGCGCGGGCGGACGATTGCAAGAGCGTCACTCTCTCGGCTTTAAGAATTCCAGGATTGATGAACAGCACGCAGACGAATCAGGAGTGGTATCAAGGGCAGCGAAGAGCCATCCGCGCGCGCACCATCTTCACGATGGTGGCGCTTCTGGCCTTCTCCTTCTCGATTGCCGCCGACGTTTACGCTCAAAAAGGGTTCTCGAAAAAATACCCGGCGCGCAAAAATGTCCGCCTGCAACTGAGCAATCTGTTCGGTACTATCGAGGTCGAAACGTGGAATCGTGATGAAATCAAAATCAGCGCGGACATGTATCCGCCCATCACTCCCTTCACGCCCGAACAGACCGCCGACGCGCTGATTATCAACATCAAGAACGCGAATCGCGGTCGCGGCGAGGTCGGCGACATTAACTTTAAAATCACCGTCCCGGTTAATTCCTCTGTTGATATAGAGACGCGGCGCGGCAATATACGCGTGACCGGCGTGCAGGGTACGATGGTGCGTGCGAAGGTCTGGACGAGCGGCGAAATCGAGTTGTCGGAAATCGGCGCGAGCCGCGTCATCGCCGATACGGTCACGGGCAATATCTTTTACGACGGTCAACTTGCGCCGGGCGGCAAATACGAGTTCAACACCGTGCAGGGCGATGTGACGATTAGCATTCCCGGTAATTCCGCTTTCAGCCTGATGGCCGCCGCCCCTTCAAGAAGAATTGACCTGGGGATGTTTGCGAATCCGGGACTCAACGTCAGCGACAAGCGTAAGGTTTACGGCAACGTTGGTGAAGCCCGTTGCTCGGTCGTCGTTTTCAACCACCGTGGCGGCATTACTTTCATCCGTCGTTAAAGTGTTTGCGGTAAACACTCTTCGAGACTCCTGAGGCGGACGCCTTCGCTGATCCAGCACGGATCGCGAGTGAGCGTCCGCTCTACTTTTTTACATCCTGGAAAAGGTGCAAGTGCAAATTTTTTCTCTGCTGCGCTCGGTTCGTTCAAGCTCTCGGTTGCTGGCGTGCCTGACCTTGCTTGTTTGCTCTGCCGTGGCAGTCTCGGCGCAGCAAAAAGAGCAGAAGAGCACTGCGGCAACTGCTTTAACCGATGCCGTGCTGCCCAAACTCACACGCACCACTACGCGTCACGAACTCCGACAATTGCCTTACGGCAGCACCATCACACTGCTTGGCGCTCCCGCCGGTTCGATTACCATTGAAGCATGGCCGCGCACTGAAATCGACATCACCGCAGACATAGAACTGCGCGCCGACACCGAAGAAGACCTGACGCGCCTTGCCGCCCTCAATACTTTTCTCGTTGATGAAGAACCCAATCACCTGCGCATCATTACTACTGGGACGCACGATAAGAAATTCATGCGCCGGGCGGCGAAAGATTTCCCCAAAAAGCTTTTGGGCCTTCCCTGGAAGATTGACTATCACTTACGCGTTCCCGTCATGAGCGATCTGGAAATCAACGCCGGACGCGGCACATTCAATCTCACAGGAGTCGAGGGCAGCATCAGTTTTCAGTCACCGGAAAGCGAAGCTCTGCTTGCGCCGACAGGCGGGGCGCTCAGCGTTACGCTCCTGCGCGGTTCAATCAAGCTCATTGTCCCGACGCGTAGCTGGCGCGGCTCAGGCGCAAATCTCCAACTCGCCGCGGGCGACCTCACGCTAGAGCTTCCCGCAGGCTTCAACGGCGACATCGACGCAGCCATCCTCCGCACCGGACAAATCGAAAATACCTATGCAGAACTCGCCCCACGCGAACACACAACTACTACTCCGCGCTCGACCAAATTACGCGCCGGAGCAGGCGGCGCGACCCTCGCCTTAACCGTCGGCGACGGGACAATACGCATTAAAAGGCAGTAAAAAAGTGGCGAGATTTTCTTAACAAAATTGTAAAAATTGGGGTCTTGACAATTTTCAAAAAGCTTTTCTATACTCCGCCCGCTTACGATTTCGATTGTTGAGAGTCCCTCGCTCTCAATAGTCTTACAACCGACAACTGAAGTTTGAGGTAGTAACAAGGTGGCGCAGTAGTACCCTCGCGTTGTTACAATCTCCTTTTTTGAGAGGTAGTCGTCTGCCTCTCAGGGATTGAAGTGTCAGCCTGAAGGGCATAAGTGTAGCTCCACCAGTTTGGCAAGTGTCGAAAAACAAACCCCGTCATCACCTCTGGGGCGACAACGGGGCTTATTCACAACACAACCTCTGCTGCATTTCTGAGCACAGGTGTCTTGCGTGGCAGCACACATCTTAACGCAGAATGCAGTAGGGTCTCAACCTTAAAGGAGATCTGAAATGAAAAACATTGTGCGTTGTGCAATCAGTTTGCTGCTCGTCCTTTTGGTCATCGGTTTGTCCATGCCTCTCGCGCCGTATTCTGCGGCTGCAAGCTCGAACGTGCCCTCTGCCGCGCCGAAAAAGGTGAAAGACGCAAAGGTTAAAAAAGGGCCGGAGGTCGCCGCTCGCGTTCGTCAGTTAAAAGAGACCAATGAAAATGTGCGCGCCGCGCTCAGGTATTTTGAGAAGAAGGGAAGACCTTCCAAGATAGACGATTCATTTGCCATCACGGGCAAGTACACCTACTCGAATAAGGCGACGGCGCTCAATCGCTGGGGCGGCTTCAATAGCTTGGGCAGCTTTATCCGACCGGCAAGCTTCACACAGCAGGAATCCAGCATTGGCGACGCCTACGTCGAGCTTATCTTTGTTCCCAATTACGACATTGAGAATGAGTGGCAGGGAACAGTCATCGGCAATCGTTACGACGATTACGGCAACCTCGTCGAGCAGTATGTATCCGAGAGTGTGATGGTCACACCCGATCCGAATACATACTCGTGGGACGAAATCTACGAAGCGCCCGTTTACGGCGGCGAAGTTCAGCCCGCCATTGACGAGCCGGGAATGTATACGGATTACAGTTGGGGAGAGACGAGAGAACAGCAGCCGCAGGAATACATGTACATGACCAAGTCGAATAAGGCTGGTGCTCATGATGGAATGAGCATTGTAAAGGCCGGTCTGCAATCGAGGCGCGCTCGCATCCGTGCCTGGGCGCGTTGCTCTTTCGCCTGGTGTGGCGGCGCGGCGGTCGGCTGCATCGCCGTTAACCTGTGGAACGCGGAATTGCTGGCTGGCCCATGCTTCGCCGTCGGCTGCATCACTTCAGCCATCGGCTGCACTTGGGGCACGCTCTGGCAATAGGAGGATAGCTCAAGATGTCCAGGTCTCTGATAGCAGCCTCTCTCATAGCTGGAATCTGTTTTCTATCAGGCGGCATTGCTCTCGGCAGACACTTTGGACTATCGCTCTTCAACGCGGTCGGACTCGGACTACTACCGGCGCTACTGCTGGCGTATCCGCTGATGAAATGGTGGTATCACAACCGCCTCAGCTTTACGTCATGGGTGCTGGCCGTAGCCACTATCGCCATCGCCGCCACGCTGATAAATATGCTGGTCACTTGATGGCAAAGCGTAATTGCCCGTAGTGAGACTGCCTGACAAAGCGGCTCACTACGGGCGCACGCTCATTCAAACGGATATAGACAAGACGCAGAAACGCTAACACCAGGGCGACACGGAGACCAAAGCGAGAAAGACGTTTTATCTTAAACACACAAGTCTCTTACTCTCTTACCGCTTCTCTTTTTCATCCCATCCATCCACGTTAAATTCTTTCTTCGCCTTCTGGTTGGTTAGGAGTGTTGCGAGGCGCTCTTAATTCGTCATCCGACGCTTGTCACTTATCATCGTAATCTATATTCTGTTCTGCGCTCTCTTAAATC
This sequence comes from Pyrinomonadaceae bacterium, assembly GCA_036387475.1. Taxonomy (GTDB): domain Bacteria; phylum Acidobacteriota; class Blastocatellia; order Pyrinomonadales; family Pyrinomonadaceae; genus DASVTR01. The sequence goes on from DASVTR010000026.1 coordinate 204,690, forward strand.
TTCCCCGGACGTTTATCATGACAGTCAAATCAGATCGCTGGATTCGCCAGATGGCGGAGGAAGCCCAACTCATCCAACCCTTCAACGCACAACTGGTGCGCGAGATAGATGGTCGCCGAATTATCTCCGCCGGTGCTTCTTCTTACGGCTACGACATGCGCTTGGCGGACGACGGCTTTCGCGTCTTCTCGCCGATTCACGGGCGCGAGATTGATCCCAAACACTTCGACGAAGACTCGCTCGTCGAGCCGCCGCTCCGCACGGCGGACGACGGCTCACGCTATTACCTGATGCCGCCACACTCCTATGCCCTCGGCGTCACGGTTGAAACCTTCAACATGCCGCGCAACGTCACAGGCATCGCGATGGGCAAATCCACCTACGCCCGCGCCGGTCTCCTCGTCAACACCACTCCGCTCGAAGCCGGATGGACGGGCCGCCTCGTCGTCGAACTCGCCAACCTCGCAGACCTCCCCTTGCGCGTCTACGTCAACGAAGGCATCGGTCAGGTCGTCTTTCTCCAATCCGACGAAGCCTGCGATGTCTCCTACAATGATCGCGGCGGCAAATATCAAGGGCAGACAGGTCTGACTTACTCGCGGCTATGATGTAGTTGCTTATCGAGATTCAAGCGGAGAACGGAGAAAAACAAGTTTGCCAGCCTTGACCAGCACATCACGGGCGGCAGGATACGCTCTCACCGGTGCTCATCGCCGATGCGTTTGCTGCTTATGTTTATCTACTTCCTTGTTAAAATAATTCTTGACACAACCCACCCCTATCCACTAGAGTCCCGGCGCTCGTACAGTGCTTCTCCGGTTAACAAGCCCGATTGGTTGGCTTTTCGAGATGCCTTAACACTCGCGGCGTGTTACTCATCCACAGTGGCCTTTTTTCAGTAGACAATCTGCTGGGATTAACCTGCACGGCTCACTCTGCTGTCTGCTCATTTATTGAAAATCGTCTAAAGGAAAGAATGGCTTCAGCTTAACTCGTAGGGCGAAGCTGATGGCAGGCTCAAGCGAGTGTTTGTAGTGAGCAAGTCTTCCAGCCTGGTTTTAGTTCAGACTGCATCTTTAGAAAACTATTTACCGGGTAGGAACTCACCCTGGTTATTAATTTCTCATCGGCCCTGAAATGGAATCGCATCTTGGAGCATTAAGCATAGAGGCGCTCGATTATTAAGCGAGGGAAGATTCCGACCTTCGTTGGAGTGCTCCGACAGCCGCTGTCTGCAATGTCTGATTTTTCAGGCGCTCAGGTATTTAACCTCTTCTCAATCCAAGGGTTCCTCAATACCTCGGAGAGTTGCGAAGAGCCGCCTCTTTCTTGTGCTAGCAAGTAAAGAGCTAACGAATGCAAACCGATTTATCTTAATTTACGTCACGTACGAATCAAGGAGAGAGACATGAGGATGAACCTGTTAGAGGCCCGGCGCGCCGTCGCGGTCTGTCTTTGCGCTGCCTTGCTGCTTCCTTTTTGCCCCACGCGGGTCGTGGCCGATGATGGGCCTAGAGTCATCATCGAGATCGGCCAGCCCTCCGTCTGGTCGTTGGGACAGGCGCATTACCTGCTCGCCAAGATGCACCGTCGGAATCGCAAGCTCTCTACGCGCTTCCCAGACGAAAACGACCTCGACTCGAACCGCGTCAGCGCGACACGGATCGACGCCCTGCGCCAGTCAATCGGCGTCGAGGGACAGTTCGATCAAGCGATGGGAACCAAGAACGACCTCGCGCTCAAGCGCTTCCGCGAGGGAGAGGTCAGGCGCGAGACGGCGCGGGCCGACCTGCTCACGCGCCAGAAAGAGTTGCAGACGGTTAATGGCGAACTGGCCGAGATTAACGAGCAGATTGCGCTGTTGACCGAAGAGGACAGGCAGAGCAAGGAGGCGCGCGACCGTGCGACTCCGCCCGCACCCCCAACCGCCGAGGATAACGACCGAAAGAAGCAACTTGTGCTGCTTAACGTCAGAAAGTCGCGCAAGGAAGAGGAGCGTACTGAGCTAAAGAGCCAGATTACTTCGTTGACGACGACCGCCGATACCCCGACGGCAGCCCCCACGTTTGAAGAGCCTGCCCTCACAACCGGCAATGGCGCGCTCCCGAACCCGGCCACCTTTCAGAAGTTCATGGACAAAGCCCTGGCCGAGGCTGGCAAGCCCGAACTGGCCGCCTCTATGAAGCTCGACAACTTCGTCGGGATGCAGTACGAGATTATTTCCAAGCAACTCACCCTCCTGCGCGACGAGGTCAGCCCAGACGACCGCGTCATCTTCCTCGAACTCCCAGCCTCCCTCTACACAGTCGACGGCAAGGCCGACGACTACATTGCGCAGGTCGAATGGAAGGTCAAGAGGTATTGTGACAAAGAGCCGCCCGCTACTGTTCAGGCAGAGGTCATCACAGAGATTCTGGAGAAAGAGGGCAAGACTTCGGAGCAAGTCAACGACACACTGCTCCGCATAGACAAAGTGCGCGGCATTGTCATCAGGCGGATGGCTTTGCAGCGGCTGCGAATGAACACAGAGATTTCCAGGGCGATTTTGCTGAACAAGGGAATGAGCCTGGCCGACGTTGACGAGGTCATAAAAAATATAACCAGAGCACAGGAAGCCCTCAGGAGCGAGAAGGCTGGTCTGACCGCAGACATGTCTGAAGAGGAGAAAGCGAAAAGAGTGGTCGCGGCAGAACTGAATGTCCTCTCGCAAGTCGAGAGAGATGTGGAGAAAGAGGTCAAGGAAGAACACGGCGAGAGCACTGCCCCCTATCCGATAACCCTCGAAATGGTCAAGAGGTATCGGGATAATCCATCGAAGTACATCGACGGACGGTCAGATAGCCAGGTCTGTTCGGATGCCACAGCCGAGCAGGTACGCGCCATTGACATCATCCCGCGCCAGAGTGCGCTCAACGTCAACGAGTATCACGCCACGGTCAAGGAGACAATGTTTCTCGCTGCCTTCAAGTTCCTCATCGGCTTCGCAGGCAAGGTCAACTTCCAGCGGCAGCGCGAACTCTACGAGCAGTTCGTTCAGCAGCAGGTCTTCGCTTCGGGTTATGGTAAGGGCGATAGCAAGTTTGGCTGGACGTATGGGCCGCAGCCGGGCACGAAGCGTATCTCGCCGGGTCTGCGTACGACGTTTGCTGTGCTCGTCGTCCCGCGCACCACGCTGGCCGTTGAATTATCGGCTCGCGGCAGATACTACAAGAGAAACAAGTCGCCCCACGACCCCGACGGCGATGATGTCAAGCTCTCGCCGTCGCCCGACGCTAGCTTCTTCCTCAGCGTGCCCGGCAAGCGTACGCAGGAATTCTGGGTTGATGGCATCTCCTACTCGCCTGTGAGGAAGGGCAAGCGCGTCACCGCCGTCATTGATGGTAATTACTTTTCGCCGCAACTCGGCATTATGGTCAACGGTGTTCCGCTCGAACCCGTGGTCTCCATTTCGCGTGCCGCAGGCGGTGATGAAGAGGCAGACGTGCAGAGCGCGGACGGCGTCGCGGGCGAATACGAGATTACCAACTCGCGGCAAATCGTGCTCAGCTTTACGATGGGCGACAACTACGTGGGCACGCCAACAATCACCTTCACCTCGCCCGAAAAATCCACGCCCATCAACTTCTTCGACCTTGAGATTAATCACCACGGAACTCGCAGCTCACTTCAGGAGCAAAGCGTCCGCGAGCCAATGTTCATCGAAGACTTCGGCGATAAGATGGAGATTGATGTTATCAAGGAAGTACCTGTCGTGGACGCCGCGGGCAATCCGCTCGACACCACAGGCGCTCCGGTGGCAAAAGCCGCCCAGGGCAAGTTTAAGCTGGTCAGGATTAAGGGAGCGGGGATGAGGCCGGGGGCTGAGATTACGCTCAACGACAGCGTTGTCGGCACTCGCTTCAACTTCGCCAAGCTCTCGTCCATCCTCAACTACGTCAACCGTCGGCCAACGCCCCTTGAGCCGTTCGTCGCACAGGACTCTACGAAGTCCTATATCCTGTACTTCCCAGACCCCAAAAAGGATAAGTGGAAGATAGGCTATAGACATCTGACCCGGCAGGGTTATGAGGATGGCGGCGCGACGAAGGACTTCTCCACCCCTGCTTTCGCGACCATCGTGCGTAACTACAGATTCGATCCGACGAAGCGGCACGGCGAAGTTGACCTCACCTTTGCCAGCAACATAGCAATCTCCGAGGCCACTCTTGACGATCCCGTCGGCGGCGCATGCCAGGGGCCAAAACCCGGCGGCGATAATCAATATCGAGTCAAATGCTTTGTCCCTGCGGGCAACGCCGGTAAGCTGGAAAGAGACTTCATCACGGTCAAGCTCGTGTTCGCGGACAAGAGCGAGAAGTACGAAGACATTCGCCTGCCTGTTCGCCCGATGGTGACGAGCGTTGTCAATCCGCGCACGGGCTACGCCGCTGGCTTCACCGATGAAGAGCCGACCGTGATTATCGCGGGCGTCAACCTGCAAGGCATCACCAGCGTCTTCTTCGGTGACAAGGAGGCGAAGATAATCGGCGCGGCCTCGCCCGACGCCATCGCCGTCAAGGTGCCGAAGGGCGTGGGCGTGTCAAAGGGACAGGCCGTCGCCGTGCCGGTCATCTTCCAGACCGCAGGAGGGGGGCAGGTGCCTAGCGGGGCCGTCTACACGTATCTGGGCGAACCGTTGCCGCCCAACGTCATTGTGTGGCCGCCTTCCGCCCCCGGCAAACTACCTTAGCCGGGCGTGAACAATTTCGGCAGAGCCGTGCCACGCGAATGCAGGCAGGGCACGGCTCTTATCGGCGAGCTTACGAAAAGGAGTATCTATGAGCACGAATAAGAAGTCCGAGAATGCACCATCTGACAAGCCAAAACCGGAAAACCGTTCGACACCCAAACCCGTCTACCGCAAGCTGCGCGGCTACGCCTTCGACCCAAGCCTGTCCATGCATCTGGACACTGCCGTCATTAACGAGATTACCTACAAGGTCGCTTGGGAAGACGAGTTTGAGCAAGATGGTGAAGGGCTGAAGCCGGGGCCTGTCGGCAAGTATCTCGAAGTCGTGGATTACGACCCGGCGAGCGGCTGCTTTTATGAGCCGGTTAATCTTAACGACTCGTACATACTGGCACAGGATGGACTGCCGCCGTCCGAAGGCAATCCGCAGTTTCACCAGCAAATGGTCTACGCCGTCGCCATGACGACCATCCGCAACTTCGAGCGCGCCCTCGGCAGGCCCGCCCTGTGGGCCTCGCGCCTGCGCACCGACGGGGGAATGCGGTATGAATTCGTGGAGCGGTTGCGCATCTACCCGCACGCCCTGCGCGAGGCCAACGCCTATTACAGCCCTGAAAAGAAAGCCCTCCTGTTCGGCTATTTCCCGGCGTCCTACGATAGCCCTGATCGCTACCTGCCCGGCGGCATCGTCTTCAGTTGCTTGTCGCACGACATCATCGCGCACGAAACCACCCACGCGCTGCTCGACGGGATGCACAGCCGCTTCAACGAGGCGAACCACCGCGACACCTACGCCTTCCACGAAGCGTTCGCCGACATCGTCGCGCTCTTTCAGCACTTCAGCTTCCCTGAGGTTTTGCGCCACCAGATTGCGCGCACGCGCGGCGACCTCGCCTCGCATAATTTGCTGGGCGAGTTGGCCCAGCAGTTCGGTGAGGCGATTGGCAACTACGGCGCGTTGCGCGACGCCATCGGCGCAATCGATCCGAAGACCGGGAAGTGGAAGCCGCATGACCCCAAGCCCGAAGATTACGAAAACACAACTGAGCCGCACGCGCGCGGGGCGATTCTCGTCGCCGCCATCTTCGACGCCTTCCTCGCCATCTACAGGAGCCGCGTCGCAGACCTCCTGCGCATCGCCAGCAGCGGCACAGGGATTCTGCAAGAGGGCGAACTCCACCCCGATCTAGTCAATCGCCTGGCCTCGGAGGCGGCCAAGTCAGCGCAACACGTCTTGAACGCCTGCATCCGCGCGCTCGACTACTGCCCGCCGGTTGACATCAGCTTCGGCGACTACCTGCGCGCCATCATCACGGCGGACATTGACCTCGTTCCGGACGACGACAGGGGCTATCGCATCGCCTTCATCGAAGCCTTCCGCCGCCGGGGCATCTACCCGCGCGACGTGCGTGTCCTTTCGGTCGAGAGTCTGCGCTGGCCGCTCGTCAGCGCTAACCAGAGCTACTTCGAGCCTCTGGCCGAGCGGCTCAGGTACGTCGCCGACCAGTTCAACTATTTCAAAAGCCGCCGGGAGATTTATGAGAAAACGGAGAAGATCAGCTTTGAGCTTAACCGCTGGATTATCGAAGAAGGTCACAGTGCTATGAAGGATTTCTGCAAAATAGCTGGCATCACTTTCAGGTTTGATCTGGAAGGGCTGCGCGGCGGCTCTGACTCTGACGGCGCTGCCGCGCCGGATACCAACATTGAGTCCGGGCTGGAAGGGCAACAGGGCGGAAAGAAACAAAAGAAGCGAGGCGTACCGAAATTCCAAATTCACTCTATCCGTCCAGCACAGCGCGTCGGCCCGGACGGCAACGCCCTGAACCAGCTCATCATCTCCATCATCCAGAGCCGCGACATCAAGCCCAAGTCGGCCACGGGCGCTGAGATGCCCGGCTTCATCTTCCGTGGCGGCAGCACGTTGATACTCGACCTCGACACCAAACAACTGCGCTACGCTATCAGCAAGGATATAGCCGACGAGTCACGTCTCCAACGCCACATTCAATACCGGCGCGGCATGGCGATGGACGGCTCGCCGCGCGCCCTGTATTTCAGGCATCTACGGAACGCCGAAGAACCTTTCGCGTTGCTGCACCGCAGCTTTGACAGTGAGGAGCCATAATCATGCCAACTAAAAAACCCGGAAAAGCGACAGCTAAAAAAGCGACGACCAAGACATCAACTGCTAAAACAGGGGCGGCTAAAAAGGCCGTGAAAAAGAGCGCTGGAAAGAGTAAGACAAGCAGGGAAGTGAGAGTGCGCATGTACCGGCAGGGGCTGGGCGATTGCTTTCTTCTCACCTTCCCGCGCAAGCCTGAGCCATTTCACATGCTTGTAGACTGCGGCGCGCTCAAGAGCAAGCATTACGGCAGCGAAGAAATGAAGGAGGTCGTGCGCGACATCCAGCAGACGATTAAGGATGAGATGGCGACGCAGGGCGCGAAGGCGCGTCTCGATGCGGTGGCGGCGACACACGAGCACTGGGATCACATCTCAGGCTTTGCTGATGCACAGGAAGTTTTCGACGAAATAGACTTCAAAAAGGTCTGGGTGGCGTGGACGGAAGAGCCGGAAAATACGGCGGCGGCGCAACTCAAAAAGGAGTTCAAGAAAAAGAAGAAGGCTGTCGAAAATGCGCTCGCGCTCATCCCCGAAGAAAAGAAGGGCGACAAGCGGCTGGGCGTCTACAGAAAAGCCATCTCCGAGCTATTCGGCTTCTTCGGCGCGATGGGAGCGAGCGACGGCGGCGGGCGACAGACGACCGACGCTGCGTGGAACTACCTTCTTGAAAAAGGCAGGAAGGAGTATTGCAATCCGAAAAAGCGTCCGCTGGAGATAGAGGGCGTCGAAGGCGTGCGCGTCTACGTCCTCGGCCCGCCCGAAGACCCTGCTTACGTCAGGATGAGATTGTCAAAAAAGGAGACCTACGACGAAGGCAAGCACGCCCTGTCTCTCTTCGATAGCTTCATGGCGGCTGTCGCGGGCGATGATGACGATGATTTTTCCGGCGTTAAAGAGAGAGCTTTTCCCTTCGATGAAAGTTACCGCGTCACTAAGCCTGAGGAATCGCCAAACGCGAAGTTCTTCAAGACTCGCTACGGGTTCGGCGAGGGTGACGAGGGCGAGTGGCGGCGCATTGACCACGACTGGCTCAACATGGCCGGTGAACTGGCGCTGCATCTAGACAGCTACACGAACAACACCTGCCTGGCGTTTGCCATCGAGATAGGCGAACCGGGCCGGGGCAAGGTGCTCCTCTTCCCCGGCGACGCTCAGGTGGGCAACTGGCTCTCCTGGGGCGATTTGTCCTGGGAGGTCAAGGACAGCAGCGGCGAGAAGCAGAAGGTGGATATTGTAGACTTGCTGGAGCGCACAGTCCTCTACAAGGTCGGCCATCACGGCAGCCATAACGCGACGTTACGCGAAAAAGGGCTTGAGAAGATGGTGAGTCCTGAATTGGTGGCGATGATTCCCGTCCACCGCAAGACGGCTGAAGATCAGGCTTGGGAGTTTCCTTATCCGCCATTATGGAAACGACTCAGGGAGAAGGCGCGCGGGCGCGTCCTGTTGGCCGACGCCGATGACATCAGCGAAATCGAGGAGGAAGCCGAGAAAATGATGTCGCCCGACGAATGGCAGCGCTTTAAAAATTCGACAGCGTTTGAACCTTTGTACGTCGAATACCGCATTCCGTACTGAACCAAAAGCAGAGGCTCGCCGCTCAGCCAGGCGCATGCTTTTGGTAGCGGCTGACATTTCGTTAGCGCAGATGAAGCGGATCAATCGGAGATAGGATTGAGCCTTGTCTGTGTAGCTTGTCGGTTGAGCCAGGGAAAAATTCTTGACAGCCGAGCGCATCAGGACTACGCTGCGACCGTTGTCTTTGATGTGTTGTCTCTCAGAAGCCTGACTTGCAGGCGCTCGCTCGTTGCAGCTAACGGATAGCCTGATCCGTTTGCCTCATCTGACCGTCAATCCGGGGTGATGGCCCGGATTGTAAAGACTCTTCGGTCGCTTTTGTTTCAAATGCAGTCGGAATATGTTTAGGCGTTCAATTGCTACCCGGCGCGTTTTCTTTATCGGGCCGTAGATTGCGTCATGGGTTTGCTGCTACGGGTGACGGTCTGTGTGCGAGCGCTGGGCCATGATAACAGTTTACAAACTGATGCGCCGGATACATTCGTAGAGGCTGGTTTGAAGCCTCAACTATCGGATTTGTTCTCAGAAGGAGGGAAAAGCTCAGTATGATGTTAGCTCCCCCAAAGCCAAGAACTAGAAAGCTGACCATCATTGCCCAAGACCCAAGCATTAAAGTTGACGGCAAAATTTTAATGACCGAAGTGGATGTCCCCGCCGAAGAGTTTGCGCCAGGCCCGCGCGGTTATCGCGCGCATGTCATCGATTATGACACTTCAACGGGAACGCTCTATGTTTCCCTTCAATACGACCCGCTCAAAGATGGTCAATATCTTGACCCCTTTAAGGAGCGTGCTGCGCGGGCCAATAACGAGAGCCTCGTTTCAGACCCTCAGTTTCATCAACAGAATGTTTACGCCATCGTGATGCGGACACTGGCTCGGTTCGAGTTTGCGTTGGGCCGACGAGTGGGCTGGGGATTTCACGGGCATCAACTCAGCATCGCTCCGCATGCCTTCGCCGATGCCAACGCTTTCTACTCCGAGCAGGATCAGGCTCTTGTGTTCGGATATTTTCGCGGAGTCAGCGGAAAGATAGTCTTTAGCTGTCTCTCGCATGACGTGGTGGCTCATGAGACCACGCATGCGCTGCTTGACGGATTGCGTCAACGCTATACAGACCCCTCATCGCCGGAACAGGCCGGTTTTCATGAAGGCTTTTCAGACGTAGTGGCGCTGCTCTCCGTCTTTTCTCTGAGAGAGATTGTCGGCATTCTGTTGACCTCTAGCCAGTCGCGAGGCAATCCGGAGGCACCGGATTTAATAGACCCTAAAGAGTTGACGGTTGAGAAACTGCGTGAATCTGTGCTGCTTGGGCTAGCCAAGGAGATGGGCCATGAGATGGCAGGCGTACGCGGTAATCGGGCGAATGCCTTGCGCCGCTCCGTTAAACTCAGACCCTTTGACGACGCCCAGAAATACGGAGAGGAATTCGATGAGCCGCATCGCCGGGGCGAGATTCTCGTCGCCGCCATTTTGAATTCCTTTCTTGAAGTCTGGAAGAAACGGATCGACCGGCTTAAGCATGGAAGAATTTCTGGAAGCATGCTTGACTTGGAGACCGTCGTCGAAGAGGGCGCTAATGCCGCCGACCAGTTATTGACGATGGCTATTCGCGCACTCGACTACGCTCCTCCGACAGACCTACAGTTCTGCGACTACCTGAGCGCATTAATCACAGCCGACAAAGAAGTCGCGCCCGACGACAGCAAATACGGTTACCGCTCTATTCTGATCGCAAACTTTGCCCGCTACGGCATCAAACCTCCGACGAGCGCTAATGCTGACGGCAGTTGGAAGATGTTCGACAAAGCGGTGACGTATGACCGCTCGCATTTCGAGTCGATGCTCCGCGACCCGGACGAGGTGTTTCGCTTCATCTGGGAAAATCGTGGCGATGAAGCCCTCGATCTGGACGATAGAGCCTATACGAAGGTCATCTCCGTGCGCCCGTGCTTACGCATCGGCCCAGACGGCTTTACCCTACGCGAGACCGTGGCCGAATACATTCAAATGCTGACGCTGAGGGCCGAGGAATTGGAGATTTACTTTGACCCGCCCATCAATATCCCGGACGGCATGGACGAACATCAGGAGGTTACGCTATACGGTGGAGGTGCATTGATCTTCGATGAGTACGGGCACGTGAAATACCACATCAACAACCGCATCAACAATGCCAACCGGCAGTCGCCCCGCCTCGAATACCTCTGGAAGTACGGATACTTCGACGATAAAAGCGAAACCGAGAACGTCTTCGCCCGAATGCACTTACAGCGCGCACTGGACCTGCCCACTACTGCCTCGGAGGAATTCTAATGACGACCGCGACTACACTGAAACCGAGCAAGCTCAGAATCCGCGCTTACCAGGTCGGATTCGGCGACTGTTTTTTGCTCACCTTCTTTTATCCGCAGGCAAAAAAGCAGACGGACAAAGAGCGGCACGTCCTGATGGACTTCGGCAGCACAGGGATGACCAAGGGCGTTTCATCCAGCGAGCAGATGATGAAGGTCGCCGAGGACATCAGGGAACAGTGCAATAAAAAGAGCAGAAAGCTTCACATCGTGGTCGCCACTCACCGCCACAAAGATCACATCAGCGGCTTTGCTACGGCAGACGGCGAGGGAACTGGCGACATCATAGCTGCACTTGGGCCTGATGTTGTCATCCAGCCGTGGACGGAAGAGGCTGAAGCACAAGACCCAATCCTCAAGGATAAGGGCAAGAAAGGCGCTACAGCAGCTAAGCAGTTAGTGGAGGGGCAAGCGGACTCTGCCACAGCGAAGAGTTTGAACGCTCTGCATCTGGCCTCGCTCCACGATATGCACCAAATCTCCGAGTCGATGAAAGCTGAGGTCAAACACCTACGCGACAAAAGTAAATTCCGTCAACAGCTAGACAAATCCGTGACGGAGCAGATTGAGTTTCTGGCAAATGATAACGACCTTCCTAACAGGTCGGCGGTGATAAACCTCGCTAAAATGGGAAGTAAAAACCATTATGTCAAACACGGCTACCCGTTGAATTTGCTTAGGCAACTGCCCGGCGTGAAGGTTCACGTGCTTGGCCCACCTGATTTGGAACAGCACGCGAAAATTCTAAAACAGCGGGCGACTGATGAAGATGAATTCTGGATGCTGCAAGCAGCCGCTCAGCAATTCTGGGGTCTACAGGCGGCGACCGGCGGATTGATTCAGGATTTCGCCGCCAACGAGAGCAGGCTCTTTCCAGATGCGAAAGTCTTCAGAAATTCTCCGTCTCACGACAGGTGGTTTATCAGGCAACTGCGGGCGATGCGCGGTAAACAGATGTTAGGTCTCGTCCGCATCCTCGATAAGGCCATGAATAATACGAGCCTGATTCTCCTTTTTGAAGTCGGCAATAAAAAGCTCCTGTTCCCCGGCGACGCGCAGATAGAGAATTGGGAATACGCGCTCAAACGCGACAAAAAAGCTGATTTGCCACTTCTGAAGGGCGTTAATCTTTACAAGGTCGGACACCACGGTAGTCGTAACGCGACACCGAAAACGCTCTGGGACAATTTCGAGCATAAAGGTGAGGACGGAAAGGCCCAGCGCTTAAAGACCGTCGTCTCTACCATGCGCGGCAAACATGGGCATGAAGAGAGCCACACGGAAGTCCCTCGCGAAACATTGGTTGAAGCCCTCTCAGAAGAGAGCGACTATCACACGACCGAAGAAGCGGCTGAGCGCCACGAACTTTATATAGACCTGGAAATCACTTTTGGAAAGTAGCCGCTTTGATGAACTCTCAGTTCTGAGGCTGCGTCGCGAAAACCGAAATTGAAGCCGACTGATAAGTGAGCGTAGAGAAAAACGAGCCGGGAGAATAAGCTCGGCTCGTTTTTCTCTGCATCGACGAAGTAACCGCGTTGAAGCAGGCGTCTCTTTTGTCCGGCGCGCAGAAGAGGTGCGCGGGTGTGCGTGTGCTACTCCTCTTGCCTGGACAGGAAACGCAGCACGCCGCCCTCCGGCCCAAGCTTGTAGATGTCGCATTGCTTGTCCTTGTCCCTCGCCGCCTCAATCTTGTAGGCGATGACCACGCGCTCGCCGTCTGTGCGGACGTTGACCGCGCCGTAGATGCCAATGCTGCATTGCGGATGGTCTTCACCAGTTCTTCAAAGGCATCCAGAGCCTTCTGCTCAGCCTCTTCCGTCTTGGCCTCTTCAATCTTGCGTTGCGCCTTCCTGAATTTCGCAGGAGTGTAAGTTGAATTTACAGAGAAAATGTGACTAAAACTTCATACATATATTCCTTACTGAATGGTACTGTTATTTTCACGCCAGACAAACATTTCCCGCACGGAGGACAAGAGAGTGAAAGAAGGCTTAATGAGCGCCCCGGCATGCGTTTCGACGCCAATTGCTGCCAGTACTTTTGTCGCGCTCAGCCGCTTCACAGTCGCCAATGAAATGACGGGGCAGGTCCAGCAGGCTTTTCTGGAGCGCCCGCATCTGGTCGATACAGCGCCCGGCTTCGTGCGCCTCGAAGTGCTCACTCCGCTTGAGAACCCGGATGAGATTTGGCTTCTTACTTACTGGACGGATGAACAGAGCTTCAAGGTCTGGCATCACAGCCATCTGTATCACGAGTCGCACAAAGCGATTCCAAAAGGCTTGAAGCTGGTTCCGAAAAGCGCATCGCTTCGTTATTTTAAGCACGTCTGCTCTTAACCGTTAATCAAAATTATGACCCCCCAGGAACTCGACAGAGAAGTCAGCCGTGCGATTGAGGCGCGGCACAATGCGCTGGCAGAGGCCATTACGGCCCGCCAGTATGAACTCCATCCCGAACTCGCAGAGCGCTACGGCGCAGCGGGCCGCGCAAAGTGCCTGCAGGACGCGGGCTTTCATCTATCGTATCTGACCGAATCCATCGCAGCATCGCAGCCATCGCTGTTTGCCGATTATATCGCCTGGGCCAAGGTGATGTTAGAGGGGCGCGGCATTCCTGCGGCTGACCTCGGCAGAAATCTTGAGATTATGAGCGATTCGCTTAGACAGGCGCTGCCGCAAGAGATGGCTGCGGTCGCCGCAGAATACGTCGAGTCGGGCCTCATGCAACTGCCGCAACTGCCGTCCGATTTGCCGACCTGCATCGGTGTTGACAATCCACTGGCCCAGTTGGCGAAGCAATACCTGAACGCGCTCCTGCGCGGCGAGCGCCACGTCGCCAGCAAGCTGATTCTCGATGCTGTGGACAGCGGCACGAGCGTCAAGGATATTTACCTGCACGTCTTTCAACGCTGCCAGCACGAAATCGGACGCCTCTGGCAGATGAACCTTTTGAGCGTCGCCCAGGAACATTACTGCACGGCGGCGACGCAACTCATCATGTCGCAACTCTACCCGCACATCCTGGATAAGGAGAAGAATGGCCGCACGCTCGTCGCAACGTGCGTGGCCGGAGACTTACACGAGATAGGCGTCCGCATGGTCTCAGACTTTTTCGAGATGGAAGGCTGGAACACTTTTTATCTGGGAGCTAACGCGCCGACCGCGTGCGTACTGGAAACCCTGGCGGAACGCGACGTAGATGTCCTCGCCGTATCGGCGACCATTACGCCCCACGTCCGCGCCGTCGCAGGCTTAATCGCCGCCGTGCGTTCGTCGGGAGTGGGCCAGGGCATCAAGATTATGGTCGGCGGCTATCCGTTCAATATTGCGCCGGACTTATGGCAGAGCGTCGGGGCTGACGCGTGCGCACGCGACGCACATGAGTCAATCGCAGTCGCCAATCAACTCGCTGCCTGAAACACGACTGCCCTGAAGAATTGCCGCGCTATCGTTTACCGCATTAGTTCAAGCGTAATTCCAAAGGCTGCGGCAATCCTTGGATGACAAGCACAAGGCCGCTCTGGCCTTCGACCGCATCCTTTTTCGGAGTCTGGAAAAAGATGAGTCCGCGACGGGGCTGACCGGCGGCGAGCGGCGTCTCAAGATCGAGCGCGTGGGCGCGAAAGGCCGCTTCAAATGCGGCGCGCGAGTTGGGGTTGTACAAATAGATGTCGTTGGCCTCCAGGATGCGCGAGACGGCCTGCTTGGCGTTGCGGTATTTCCACTCTTTGCCCAATGCATCGCGCAAGCGAAAGCGGACGCGCTTAAACACGAGCGGCGCGCCGCTCTCGTTTGCGATCTCTACCCGCACGGGCAGCAATCCCGCCAGCAGCAGATTCGCCTCGAAAAGCTCCTGTCCTTCTTCGTCCTTCATGAGCGGCACGGCGCGTACATTAACGCCGCCCGCCGAAGCCGCGCCAATTGTCGAATTAACCGGTGCATCGACAACCGGCTTGACACGGTAAAGCGAGCCGCCGCACGAAGCTCCCAACGCGAGCGCCAGAAACAACAAGAGCCAGCACGCCGCGCCCTTCTGTCGTCGATATAGTTTGGCTTTCATCGTTGTTGTCTTCATCCTTGCTCTTGTCTGTGCCTCATGTTACCGTTTTCGCTTTCACCTGTCGAAGGGGAAAAGCAGTCTCTTCAGACAATGGCGGCTCATCATGATTAGACCGTTTCGGGATATGCGCCCGCAGATTCATCCGACCGCTTTTATTGAAGAGAGCGCGCAAATCATCGGCGATGTTGAAATCGGTGAAGAATCGAGCGTCTGGTTTAACGCGGTCGTGCGCGGCGATGTTTTCTATATACGCATCGGCAACCGCACGAACATACAGGACGGCACAGTCATACACGTCTCAAACGGCACGCACGCCACCATCCTCGAAGACGAAGTGACCGTCGGCCACAACGCGACGCTGCACGGCTGTTATATCGAGCGCGGCTGTCTGATTGGAATGGGGTCAATCGTGATGGACGGCGCACGCGTCGGCTCGCAATCGCTCGTCGCAGCAGGAGCACTCGTCGCGCCCGGCACACAGATTCCGCCGCGCTCGCTCGTCATCGGCGCACCCGCGCGCGTCAAGCGCCCGTTAACCGATGAAGAAGTGGCTGGCCTCGAAGTGTTCTGGAAAAACTATATTGAGTATACGAAGGCTTACAAAAGTGATGAGTGATGAGTAATGAGTGAAAAGACAATAGCTTTTCTTTCACTCATTACTCATCACTCATCACTTCTTTACTTGAGTTATGGCGAAGACCCAACCGGCGCGCGGGATGCGCGATTTTTTGCCAGCCGATGTCAGACGACGCGAGTATGTCATCGGCATTATCAAGGAGGTCTACGAACGCTATGGGTTCGAGCCGCTGGAGACTCCGGCGGTCGAGAACATCGAAACGCTAATGGGGAAGTACGGCGAAGAAGGCAACCAACTCATCTTCAAAATCCTGAAGCGCGGTGTGCATGAAAGCACGGGCGAAGCCGATTTAGCTTTGCGTTATGATTTGACCGTCCCGCTGGCGCGTGTTGTTGCGGAATACAAAGCGAGTCTGCCAAAGTTTTTCAAGCGTTACCAGATTCAACCGGTGTGGCGTGCGGATCGACCGGCGCGCGGGCGCTTTCGAGAGTTTTATCAGTGCGACGTTGACGCGCTCGGCTCGCGCTCAGGTGTAGTTGAAGCGGAATTGTGCGCGGCTGCAAGTGACGCGCTCTCGAAATTGGGATTCAACAATTTCACGATACGTCTTAATCATCGTCAGGTATTGGCAGGCGTGCTCGATGCGTCGGGTGTCCAAGCAGACAAACATGCAGATGCGCTCGTCGCGCTGGATAAGCTTGATAAGATTGGTCGTGAGGGCGTCGCAAAAGAATTACAGGAGCGCGGCGTCGCGGCAGAAGCGGGCGAAAAGTTGCTCTCGTTTTTCCAAAACCTCGCGGCGCTGGAACACGCGGCGGAGATTACTGCCGATGAAATTACAACAACACCTGCGGCGCTGAACGCTGCTATTCTTGGCCGCCTCGTTGAATTCGTCGGCGACCATGAAGCGGGCGCGCGTGGGATTGATGAATTACGCTCGATTGTGCAGTTTGCGGTGTCCAACAGCGCTGGCGCGAAGTTAAAGGTTGACCCAAGCCTCGCGCGCGGGCTGTCTTACTACACGGGCGCGATTATGGAAATCAACGTGCCTGACTTGTCGGGCAGCCTCGGCGGCGGTGGGCGCTACGATAATCTGGTCGGCATGTTTTCGGGACAGGATGTTCCGGCCTGCGGCTTTTCGCTTGGACTAGAGCGCATCATTGTCGTGATGACCGAGCGCGAGATGTTTCCAGACTCTCTTGCCGGTGCGGCGGCTGATGTGATGGTGACTATCTGGGATGAAGATTCTGTTAATGACGCTCTGGCGCTGGCGACCGAGTTGCGCGCGGCGGGCCTACGCGTTGATGTTTACCCGGAAGCAGACAAACTCGGAAAGCAGTTTAAGTATGCTTCGTCCCGGAAAATCCGGTTCGTCGCTGTCCTGGGCGCGGACGAACGCGAGCGCGGCGAAGTCGCTCTCAAAGATATGAGCACGGGCGAACAGCAAACGATGCCTCGTGAGCGCGTGGCTGCCGCCGTGCGTGAGAAGTTAAGTGGAAATTAATTGATGAGTGATTCGCTCGCACAGCATTATCTAGCCGATGCCATCGCCGCTTTCGGCGACTATAAGAAGTTGGCTGAAAAAGCTCTCGCGCAGGTTAGCGACGAAGAGTTCTTTCTGGCTCTTGATGAGGAGGCCAATAGCATCGCCGTCATCATCAAGCACATGAGTGGCAATATGCTTTCGCGCTGGACGGACTTTCTGACGACGGATGGAGAGAAGCCTACGCGCCATCGTGACATGGAGTTTGTCGTTACAGAGCAGACGAGCAAAGATGAGTTGATGGCTCAGTGGGAACAGGGTTGGAGTTGTTTGTTTAATGCGCTTGAGTCTTTGCAGCCGGAGGATTTCGGCAAAATAGTTTTAATCAGAGGCAAGGAGCATACAATCGTCGAGGCGATCAACCGGCAGTTGACGCACTACGCTTATCACATCGGCCAGATAGTTTTTCTGGCGAAGCATTTCAGGGCGGCTCAATGGAAAAGTCTCAGCATCCCGCGCAACAAATCGGCTGAGTTCAATGCTTATCTGGCAGAAAAGGGCGGGGGCGCGGCGCGAGAGAATCGCTTTCAAGCGCCACTCGATTTCATACGCGAATCAGAAACGAAGAAACAGTAATCATGTTAGATAATTTGGGAAACTTGCAGCGCACGCATTCGTGCGGAGAGTTGCGTGCGACGGATGTCGGAAAGATTGTGACGCTGATGGGCTGGGTCGCGCGTCGGCGCGACTTTGGGCCGCTGACCTTCTTTGATCTGCGCGACCGCGACGGAATCACGCAGGTCGTCTTTAACGCAGACGCCGCGGCGGACGCGCACGCGAAGGCGAAGGACGTGCGGGGCGAGTATGTGATAGCGGTCGTGGGCGAGGTGGTGCTGCGCGAAGAGGGGCAGCGTAATCCAAAGATTGCGACCGGCGAAGTAGAGGTGCAGGCGAGCACTTTGCTTATTCTCAACGACGCGCGCACGTTGCCGTTTCAGCTTGAGACCGTCACGTCGGATGCGCTGGCGAGCGAAGATTTGCGTCTGAAATATCGTTATCTGGATTTGCGCCGACCGCAGTTGCAGGCGAATTTGCGTCTGCGCGCAAGAGTTGTTGCAGAGATTCGCCGCTACATGGACGAGCAGGGCTTTACGGAAATCGAGACGCCGATTCTGATTAAGTCCACGCCCGAAGGGGCGCGCGACTACATCGTGCCCTCGCGCATTCAGCCTGGAAAATTCTTCGCGCTGCCGCAATCGCCGCAACTCTTCAAACAGCTTTGCATGATTGCGGGCCTTGATAAGTATTACCAGATTGCGCGCTGTTTTCGTGATGAAGATTTGAGGGCCGACCGCCAGCCTGAGTTTACGCAGTTGGACGTGGAGTTGAGCTTCGCCTCGCCCGAACAGGTTTACACTTTAATCGAAGGCTTGTTCGCGCGCGTCTTCAAACTGGCGGGCGTCGAATTGCCCTTGCCATTTCCGCGCCTGACGTATGCTGAGGCGATGCGTCGTTACGGCTCGGACAAGCCGGACTTGCGCTTCGGGATGGAATTGCGCGATTTGTCGCCAGCGCTGGAGGGAACGACGTTTGCGCCGTTTGCGGCGGCGCTTGAAGCGGGCGGCGAAGTGAAGGGCATTGTCGTTAAGAACGGCGCATCTCTCTCGCGGAAAACGCTGGACGAGTTGCAGGAGCACGCGAAGCGTTACGGCGCAACTGCTCTGGCATGGATTAAATCCGGCGATGAGCTAACGTCATCGCTGCTGAAAGCACTGGGCCAGGACGTGATTGCGCGCATGGCGGAGATGGCCGAAGCCGCTCAGGGCGATGCGGTGTTGATTGTCGCGGGGAAAGCGAAAGTCGTGGCGGCGAGCCTCGGCGCGTTGCGCGTTGAGATTGCGCGGCGCGACAAGCTGATTCCCGAAGGCGTCTATAAGCCGCTCTGGGTAACGGAGTTTCCGATGTTCGAGTTTAACGAGGACGACGGGCGCTACTACGCGATGCACCACCCGTTTACCTCTCCGCTCGACGAAGATTTGCCGCTCTTAAAGCGCGCGGTCGAAGAGGGCGAAACTCATTTGCTTGGAAGCCTGCGGGCCAAGGCTTACGATACGGTCGTCAACGGAGTGGAAGCGGCGGGCGGCTCGATTCGTATACACCAACGCGAAGTGCAGGGACTAGTCTTCAAGGCGCTCGGACTAACGCTGGAAAAGGCGCGCGCACGCTTCGGCTTCTTTCTGGACGCGCTCGAATACGGCACGCCGCCGCACGGCGGCATCGCCTCCGGCATCGAGCGATTGTTGATGGCCCTGACCGGCATCGAAAACATACGCGACCTGATGGCCTTTCCGAAAACAGCGTCCGCCGCCGATTTGATGATTGACGCGCCGGGCGAAGTTGATGCGAAGCAGTTGGAAGAGTTGAAGCTGAAGATAATGAAAGACGGCTAGATGTGTTCCGAGTATGACATGACCGAGTTTGAGAGTCGCCGTGATGCTCTCATAGATGAGATCACAGCGGCTTTCGACGGCGTGTCGCGCGAGGATGGGACGACGCTGCATCAGGCCGATGCCATAGATGACCGTAAATCGCCGGAGGAAGAACTGGCTGCGCGCCAACTGGATCAAGAGCAGCGATGGCAGGACGTGCCGGACAAAGACATTGAAGCATGTTGCCAAGCCCTGACTTTCATGGACGAGAAAGGATTCCGCTATTATCTTCCGGCGTTCATGATTTATGGCTTGAAGAATTTCCACGATGATCCTTATCCGCTTCATTCGAGCATCTACAGTCTCTTGCAGGAATCCGGAAAGTCTTTACGAAAATCTGAGCCAGCTTCTATTGCAGCGAAATATCAGTTGACGGATGCTCAGTGCAAGGCTGCGGCAAAGTTTTTAAGGTTCAATAGTGATTTTGACGATTACTTGAAGACAGGGGCTACGCTTCAGGCGATAGAAAAGTGGGAAAAGTTTACCGGGATTAATTCTAACATTTAAGGAGAACTTGATAACGTGGACGAACTGCTGACGAAAGAGAATCTTGAGTATCGTGCGATGGCCCGCGAGATTGCAGACAAGCATGTGCGGCCCATCGCGGCTGAACTAGATCAGAAGGCCGAATATCCGTGGGCCGTTGTGCGTGCGTTGCAGGACGCAGGATTGATGGGCGTCTGGATTCCGAAGGAGTATGGCGGGCGCGGCGGCGGCGTGATGAATTTGTGCATCGTCGTCGAAGAATTGTCGAAGGCTTGCGGCGGCGTCGGCGTCACTTACGCCGTCAATGCGCTCGCTTCGTTTCCGATCATCGTCGGCGGGACGGAAGAGCAGAAGCAGAAGTATTTGCCGGACATCGCGCAGGGGAAAACCTTGATGGCCTTCGGCCTTTCGGAGAAGGCTTCGGGGTCGGACGCGGGCAGCCTCAAAGCGCGTGCGGAAAAGCGAGACGGCTTTTACGTCCTCAACGGCGATAAGAAGTGGAACACGAACGGAAACGCCGCAACGCTCTATTCCATCTTCTGTTCGACAAATCCTGAGCGTGGCGGGCGCGGCGTCTCTGCCCTGCTTGTCGAGAAGGGAACGCCCGGTTTTGAAATCGGCAAGAAGGAAGACCTGATGGGCATACGCTGTGTGCCCGTGCACGAACTTCATTTCAGGGATTGTTATGTGCCGGAAGAAAATTTGCTCGGAGGCAAAGAGGGACACGGTTTTAAGCACGCGATGATGACGCTCGATCTGGCGCGTCCCGGCGTCGCAGCGCAGGCTTTAGGGTTGGCCCAGGGCGCGCTCGACCTGGCGCTTGACTATACGATGAAGCGGCAGCAGTTCGGCCAATCGGTCGCATCATTTCAGGGCATACAGTGGATGCTGGCTGACATGGCGACGAAGATTGAAGCAGCGCGTCAACTCGTCTATGCTTCGGCGCGTGCGAGCGATGCGGGCGTGAAGAACGTCTCGAAGCTGGCCGCGATGGGCAAGGTCTTTGCGACGGATGTAGCGATGAGTGTCACGACCGACGCCGTGCAACTCTTCGGCGGCTACGGCTATTGCAAGGATTACCCGATTGAAAAATATATGCGTGATGCGAAGATTACGCAGATTTACGAGGGCACGAATCAGATTCAACGCCTCGTCATTGGCCGCAGCCTGATTAAGGAAGCAGCCGCCGGGCAGCCGCAGGCCCAAGCCGCCGATGCATAAGGCCGCGCGGCCTTTCCTCTCGCCGAGATTGCTAAATTTGAACTTGCTCGTCAGTCGCACACGAACAAATAGAGAAAATGGAGAATCCAATGTCGCAGCGCAGCAAAATACTTGCCTTAGTCATCGTCGCTTTTGTTTCGTTCGGCGTTACCGCCGGTAACGCGCAAACCCCGCAAACTTCGAGCGCGGATGAAGCCGCTATCCGGCAGGTCGTCAAGCAAGTCGAAGACGCATGGAACGCGCACGACGGTAAAGCGTTTGCCGCTCCGTTTGCCGCAGACGCAGACTATGTTGTGGTCAACGGCATGAGCATTAAGGGTCGAGAGGCTATCGAAAAAGGCCACACGCAGATATTCACAACCATCTACAAGGACAGTCATAACGTCGCCACAATCAGAAGCGTCCGCTTCCTGCGCCCGGATGTGGCCGTCGTCCACATTGAATGGAATCTGGAGTTTCGCGCGGGCGGCGAGACGAGAAAAGGCCACGCGATGAACACTATGGTAATGACGAAAGATGGCGGCAAGTGGAGCATCGCGGCCTTCCAAAATACGCCCATTCAGGCGGAAGGGCGCTAGATACTTTCGACGCTAGATATGACAGACGCTTGTGCCTGGCCGCTTGGCAGCGTGGCTGGCCGGGATGCGCCACTGTTTTTCATACTTCGGAGTCACGCATGATGACGTTGCGACGCGCCCAGGTCGAAGAACTGTCGGCGCACGCGCTCGAAACAAGTCCGGCAGAATGCTGCGGACTCATCGGCGGCACAACGGACGGTCAGGCGCGCACGATTTACCGTCTACGCAACATGGCCTCCGACCCGCTCGTAGCCTATGAGGCGGCGGCGGAAGATTTGTTTGCCGCGCAGAGGAACATGCGCGAGCGCGGCGAGCAATTGTTGGCGATATATCATTCGCATCCGCGCGCACGCGAGCCTGAGCCGTCAGCGTCGGACGTGCGCCTCGCTTACTATCCGTCGGCTATCTATCTTATTATTGGCTTGTCAGGCAGAGGCGCGCAGCTTCGCGCCTTTCGCATCAACGAAAGCGCAGGTCGCTGGGAACAAATCGACTTCCGTGTGCTGGACGAAGCGGAAGAAGCGAACTGAAGCGGCGCGCTCTTCGTAAAAGCAGATGTGATGGAGAAGAAGACCAAGTACGATACTAATCCGCTCGACCCGGATTACGTCAAAAGCACTGACGAGATGTGGGGCGCGACCCGTGGTGACCTGCCGCGCCCGACGGAAGATCATTCTGCGAGCGATGCGACGGAAGCACCGACGCGCCGCTACGATACGCCTTTGTCTTCCTCTTATCCTTCTGTCTTTGTCCCGCCCGTCGCGCAGCCGCCGACGAAGGCTCAAGCGACAACAACACTGCCCTCTGCCCTTGAGCCGCCGACCTCGCGCAACGTGCCCGGCATCAACGTTCCCGAAAACGTCGCGCTCATTGTGCCTTATATCCCTTACTACATCGGCGCAATTCTGGCCGCCGTAGAGCTTTTTCTAGTGCCGCGCGGCGAAGTGCGCGTCCGCTTTCATGCCGCGCAGGGCTTAGCGATGCACCTCTTCGTCATCGCCGTACAGATTATCCTCAACATTATCGGCGGCTTTACCGGAAGCAGAATCGGCAGCACATTCTTCACGATAGCTTCCATCATCTTCTTTATCATCTCACTCATCCGCGTCTGGAAAGGCGAGCCGCACCACGTCGCTCCCCTGGACGAGCCGACGCGCTGGCTCAATCAAAGCATCGAGCCGCGCAAATAAGCAGAACGCGCTCGCGCTCATCTAATACGCTGCGTAGAAATTCGATTCCGAAATATCTCGCAGCACGCCTGCTCTCGCTTTTGTGTTAATCTTTCTTGACCGTCTCCCAAAAATTGAGCGCTGCTCAATTAGGAATCTCAAGCTGAAAAACAGGCTGCCGCTTTGATGAAGAGGAAACTATTCGTTCTGCTGTTTGTTCTGGCCTGCTGCTCGACTGCGCCGCTCGCCTTTCCCGAAGTTGCGGCGCAGACGCGAAGACGCCGCATCACGCGTCCCGTCGGCAGTAGCTTCGTCAACGCGCGTTTCAACCAGATCGCAGACAATTACCTGCGCGGCTATTACGCGTTTAATCCGACGGAAGCGACGGCGCTGGGGCTGCACGAGTACGACGCTCAATTGGAATCGCGCGAGTCGTCGGCAGTCGCACGCGAGACGCGGCGGCTTCGCGCGACGCTCAATGAGTTGCTGCGCATCAACCCCGCGGTGCTCGCGCCCGAAGCCCGCTACGATTATCTCGTCCTGGTCTCGCACGCGCGCGCGCAGCTTCTCGAACTCGAAGAGATACGGATGTGGCAGCGCAACCCTAACGACTATAACCGCCTGCTCTCTGCCAGCGTTGACAACATCCTGAAACGAAACTACGCGCCCATTGAGCAACGTCTCGAATCAGTGCTAGAGCGCGAGCGTGAGATTCCGCGCTTGCTCAGGGAAGCGCGCGTCAATCTGCAACAGCCGCCGCGCATTTACACGGAGATCGCCATTAATCAGGTACGCGGCAGCCTCGATTACTTCGCTCGCGTCGTTCCGCAGATGATCGAGCGCGCGGGCGGCGTGCGCCTGAGCGCCGAGCGACGCGCGCAGTTTGAGTCGACAAATCAAAACGTCATCGCGGAGCTTCGCTCCTTCGCCGAATGGCTGGAGCGTGAGTTGCTGCCGCGCTCCTTTGGCAGCTTTGCCATCGGTGCGGAGAATTATCGGCGCAAGCTGCTCTACGAAGAGATGGTCGAGACGCCGCTCCCGCAACTGCTGCGCGAGGGCGAACTGGAACTGCGCCGTACGCAGGACGAGATGCGCGCCCTGGCAGAAGAGATTGCGCCGGGCAAGGGCGTTGACTTTGCCTTGCGGCTGCTGGGGCGCGAGCACCCGACGGCCTCCGGGCTGGTCGGAGAGACGCGCGCAGAGCTTGAGCGCATACGCTCCTTCGTCCGTACGCAGAACATCCTGACGCCTCCCGCGCGCGAAAATCTTATCGTCGCCGAAACGCCGGAGTATGCGCGCTCCACCAGCTTCGCTTCGATGGATACGCCCGGCCCTTTCGAGCGTGTGGCGACGGAAGCTTTTTACTACGTGACGCCGCCGGATTCGCAACTGGACGCGCAACGCCTCGAAGAGCACCTCAGCTTCTACAATCACTATGCGCTGCCCGTCATCTCCATACACGAAGTTTATCCGGGCCACTATTATCAGGGACTCG
Source organism: Pyrinomonadaceae bacterium (assembly GCA_036387475.1). Taxonomy (GTDB): domain Bacteria; phylum Acidobacteriota; class Blastocatellia; order Pyrinomonadales; family Pyrinomonadaceae; genus DASVTR01. The sequence goes on from DASVTR010000026.1 coordinate 229,037, forward strand.
CCCTCAATGGGCAGCCTTCGCGCGTACGCACTGTTCTTGCGTCCGCCAGCTTCGCCGAAGGCTGGGCACATTACTGCGAGCAGATGATGCTGGACGAAGGTTTCGGCGGCAATAATCCGAAATTGAGGCTCGCGCAGTTGAATCTGGCGCTGCTGCGTTTGTGCCGCTACGTCGCAGGCTTGCGGCTGCACACGCAGGGCATGACTTACGAAGAAGCCGTCCAGTTTTTCATGCGTGAGGGCTATCAGGAGCGCGTCAACGCCGAACGCGAAGCGCGACGCGGCACGATTGATCCAACCTACCTCGTCTACACGCTCGGCAAGATGGAGATTATAAAACTGCGCGAAGCACGGAAAGCCGTCTTGGGCCAATCATTCCGGCTCGGCGAGTTTCACGACCAACTGTTGAGCTACGGGATGCCGCCCGTCAAGGTTATTCGTCTCGCAATGCTCGGCGACGCTCAGTCTCCCGATAGGATTCCGACAACGCAGACCAACTCCACAGTCCGCTATGAAGATTTCTCCGTCGTCGCCACCGGCAATCGCAGCCGTCACACAGGCCCGCGCCGCGTCGAGTTGATTATGAATCAGGGCCAGTGGCAGACGGCATGGCGCATCATCGGCGACGAGAGCCGCCCGCCGCCGGAAATAAATTTCAACACGCAGGCTGTCATCATCGCTTATCAAGGGCAATCGCCCACGAGCGCTGGCATCATTGTTGAGTCAATCCGCCGCGAGGGCCAACTCATCACCGTGCGGACGAAGGAACAAACCGCCAGCCGTACAGGTGCAACTGCTAATGCTTCATCATCCTTTGTTGCGGTTTCATTCCCGCGCCCGCCCGAAGGCGTTTCCCTGACTCTGGATAATGATGAAGACGTTATAAAAGCGGAACAAAATCGTTACGAAAAAAGGCGAAGCTATGGCCGGCGTAGACGTTACAGGCGGCGTTGATTTGAAGCGTTAAAAAAAGGCCAACCCGTCTATGCTATGATTCATCAAAATAGAGCCAGCACGACAGCAATCCGCCTCAAGCTTTTTGCGCGGCTGTCAAGGCAAGAGATTATCGCGCTCTCTCCCCCTGCGCGTGAACAAGCGGGTAGTTATCGAAAGTATCGGGGGAGATACGAAGCTTTTTAAGAGCGGCGAGTCCTCCGAGAATCGGGATTGAGGATCGCCGCTCTTTTAGTTTGTTTGAGAACGAAAGCGCACAACGGGAATTTCCTTGGCGCGCTTCGGAGGAGGGAGACAATGAAAGTTAGTAATCATCGCCGGGCACAAAGTTTTATCGTCTGGCTTATGGCGCTGGCGCTGTTTGCGACGCCGCTCGTTGCGCTGGCGCAGACCCAGATTAAGGTTCACAGTAATAAGTATAAAGTCACGGACGACGTACAGGCGGGGCAACAGGCCGCGCGCGAAGTCGAGCGCCAAATGCCTATCCTGCGCGACGGGGATGTGGAAAACTACATCAATCGCGTCGGGCAGCGCCTTGTGTCGGCGATTCCGCCACAATTTCAGCACCCGGAATTTCGTTACTTTTTCAAAGTCGTTGATGCACGCGACATCAATGCTTTCGCCTTGCCGGGTGGGCCTATGTACGTCAATCGCGGCATGATCGAAGCGGCTAAATCCGAAGGCGAGATGGCGGGCGTGATGGCCCACGAACTCAGCCACGTCGCGCTCCGCCACGGCACAGCGCAGGCGACCAAAGCGCAGAAGTATCAAGTCGCAGGAATCGCCGGAGCAATCCTCGGTTCTGTTATCGGCGGCGGCCTGGGCCAAGTCATAGGGCAGGGCAGCCAGATGGCGGTCGGCACTTACTTCCTGAAATTCAGTCGTGAGTATGAGACCGAAGCTGACATCCTCGGCGCGCAGATTATGGCGCGTGCCGGATACGACCCGCGCGATCTGGCAAACATGTTTCGCACCATAGAGCAGCAGGGCGGCGGACGCGGCGGCCCGGAATTTCTGAGCAGCCACCCGAATCCGAGCAACCGCTATGCGCGCATCAATCAGGAAGCGGCGATGCTGAGGGTATCGAATCCGATTCAGGATACGCGCGAGTTTCAAGATGTTCAGGCACGCTTGCGCGGACAGCCGCGCGCTCGTTCGATGGAAGAGATAGCGCGCAGCGGGCAGCGCTATCCGCACGGCGGCGGTTACCCGGAAAGCACGACCGTCAGCAACCGCGTCGAATATCCTTCGTCGCGCTATCAGACTTACACGGAAGGCAACTTCCTACGTGTCAGCATCCCTGATAACTGGCGTCGGCTTGGCGATAACAACTCAGTCTGGTTTGCTCCCGACGGCGCTTACGGGCAGGTTCAGGGACAGAACGTTTTCACGCACGGCATCGAAATCGGACTTTCTCGTTCGAACAGCAACAACCTGCAACAGGCGACCGATGAGTTCATTAGCGCCTTAGCGCAGGGCAACCAGAATTTGCGGCAGCAGAGCCGCTATCAGAGCGGAAATATTTCGGGGCGTAGAGCGCTGGCGATGACGCTCTCGAACGTCAACGAGGCGACCGGACAGGCTGAGGTCGTTACGGTCTACACAACTCTCCTGCGCAGCGGCGATCTGTTTCACATGATCGCGGTCGCGCCGCGAAACGATTTCAACAACTACCAGGGAGTCTTCAACAACGTCCTGCGTTCGATTCAACTAAGAGACTAGAAATTAGTTCGACTCGAAGCGCAGTTTCACTAAAGATGAAAGGCACGCTCTCATTAGAGCGTGCCTTTCATCTTTAACAGCCGCGCGGCTCGTGCCTTAACCGATGAGCGGCATTTTCGCGCCGCACTCAGGGCAAAACCTTGTTGCGTTCTCAGGCTCGTGGCCGCAGCCCTGGCAGGCCACGCGCGGAGGCTTGGTCGGCGTGCCGCATTCGGGGCAGAACTTGGCCTTGCCAACCTGCGCACCGCATGACGAGCATGAGGGCGCGGCGGCTGTAGTTTTGGGCGCGGGCGGTGTCGGCGCTTTGACGTGCGAGTCAGCGCTCATGTCAACCTTCGAGACGTAATCTGTCTGGCGCGCTTTTTCATGCAGTTGTTCGTCGACGGCTGCGGCTTTGGCGCGCGCGTGCGCCGAGGCGAGTTGTTCCTGAAAGTCCGGCGCGCATTCTTCGCATTGTCCGGCCTGCGCGTTCCAGCAGACTTCGGGACAGACCCAGCGCCCGCACCGCGAGCATTGATGAAAATGCTCCTTGCCTTCCTGCACAGCCGCTTGCAAAGCGCTGTCGTGGGCCTTGCCGCCGACGGCCCGCTGGACTTCGTAGGCGGAGTTTCCGGCTGAGTTGGCCCAACCAAACCAGTCCCCTGCGGCGCGCAGGAGCGAACCAGCCGTGCCGAGTGTCGAAGCCTGATAACGCGACATGAAACCGTTGCCGCATTTGTCGCAATAGAACTTGAACTGATAACCCTTATCCGTCGAGAGATCGTCATAATTACTAACGAACTGAATCATTGCCATCTACGGAATCCTCCCTGAAAACAGTGATGAGTAATGAGTATAATAGCAGGAGTCAGAATTCAGAATCCAGAAGCCAGAATAAGAGGTAGTGTCCTAAGACTGTGTTGCTCCTAACCCGTAGGTGGCTTCCATCCAAGTATTTCAGTAGCCGCCTGCTCTAGGATTGAGCGCTTGAAAGAATATGCGCTGATTTCGATAGGTAGATGAGCATGGTCAGGATGCGTTAATCTGGCTTCGTCAATGGCTTTCTGCTTTGCTTCCGCTTCACTTGAAGATACGGAAGCGGTAAACAGTCTGACCCGTTTTGCCGATTTATCTTGGGACTTGATTTCAAGAAGGCAAAGATAAAGTTGTTTCTCACTCATTATCACTCTCCGATAGATTATGCCGTGAGCAAGTCTTTCAACTCCCAAACGGTCTTTGTGATTCCGGCCTCTTGCGCTGGCGTGCATCTAATACTTGAATGGATGCGGCAAAAGTTGTAGTAAGCGAAGTATAACGCAAGCGCGGCTTTCAGGTTAGACCACTTTTTACTGAAAGCATTGGTCAAACGAGTAAAGCGACGCATCGCCATTCTGATATTCAAGTTCTGTCTCTCAACATGAGACGTACAGATGTTTTCAGGGTCAGGACTTCCAAACACTGGAATAGGTGCTGCTCCGATACATTGCGCGGGAGAGTAGCGGCGCTCTTCATCAGCAGGAACGGCGTACATCTTAATAAGCTGCGCGTAGTCAACGCGAGTGCCGAGAGAGTAGCAAACAGCATCAGGATAGCCGCCGTAGCCGTCAGTGGTCATCTGAAAGCGGTTGCTCGTTCCTTCTACAGCCTGATATAGCTTCTCAGTGAAAAGCAGCGTATCGCGCGCCGTGCGACGGCCTAGATGCCAAGCAACGATAAGCTTAGAGTGACGCTCAAAAGCAACGAACGTATAAGCATCGCCTAACGTGTCGGCATCTTTGCCTTGACGCTTTTTCGTCTTTTCCTTCATGCCAACATAAGACCATATCTCGTCAGCTTGAATGTCAGACACTTGCACTTTGCGGATAAGCTTACTCATCAAAGCTTCGCACTTCTCGCCAGCAACAAGCATCAGGTCAAGCACGGTATCACGGTGTATGCCCGTAACACGTTCGATGCTCCGCACTGACATTCCTTCTACTAAAAGCTGTAAGCACATGAGAGCCTTATCCATTGGAATACGCATCTCGTTTAGCGGTTTATCGCGCTCCGCTTGAAAGGTCTTGCCGCAGGTTAAGCAGCGATAGCGTTGGTTTCCCTTGCGGTCTTTTCCGAAGCGCTTGGCTAGGGATTGGCAGTTGTGACAGGTCATTTGAGCCTTGCCTTTTCAGGGCGATTGGCTCACAATATGGTTGTCTAGGCCGATGCGAGCAATCGCGTTGGTTTTCAAGTAAAGGCTCTCTGTCAGTTTGCGCTGGGAGAGCCTTTGCTCTTTACTACGATAGGGATTATACGTGAGCGCTCACGTATAAGTCAAGTGAATAATGCTTGACTATTACCTGACCGCTCACGTATATTTACCTCATGGCAAACACATCAACACAAGCGAAACCGAAACGGAAGAACGCGGCGGCTGTTGCTCTAGGTCGCAAGGGCGGTCTTAAAGGTGGTCACGCACGGGCAGCAAGTATGACGCCGGAAGAGCGCAGCGAAAGCGCACGTAAAGCGGTGCTGGCACGCTGGGCGAAAGCCAAACAGCAAGCCTGACGGCCTGACAAATATTTTCACCCTTCCTTAGCGCGCGATGCTATAATCCTCTTTCGCGCGACAACGTTCCCTACTTATTAGCCATCTTTTCATAAGGGTTTCTGCCTTATGTCTCAGCTTCGTTTAAGAATAGAGTTGAATAAGGGCGGGCATGGTATCTCTATGGATAAGCTCGCTGAGATTACCACTGAGACAGAGCGTTTCTTGCGAATGATTGTTGAAGATGTAAGCAGGCAAGCAACGGGAAAGTGGATAGCAAGAGACTTTGAGAATAACTCTGTTGACTTTACGGCAGCATATGTATCAGAAACGATAACCCCAGCACAGATTCAAGAGTGTAGGCAAGCCCTAGCCTACACGATGAATGAAAGAACAGACGTTGCTGATTTCAGTAGCAAGATTAGACGCTCTACCCTCCTACAGTATGCCAAGATTGCCAAGCCTATCGCGCCAGATGAGGCCGTACATTTTGCGCTCTTCGATGTTAATAGTGACTTGTTGACCGAGCATCACGTTCTTTCAAAAGAACGTTCACTTGAAATTGAGCAGCGATTACAGCTAACAGACCGGATTCAATATGATGGCTCAACACAAGGAACTATCATTGCTCTTTTCAAAGGCACTAACCCACACTTTCGATTAAGAGAGCTTTACTCAGAAGAGTGGTTTCCCTGTTATTTTTCATACCGTGACTATGACAAGGTGATTCACGCATTAGAGAGCGCGGATACAATCGTTCACGTCGCTGGGTCAATATTAGCCTCACGCACAACCCGCAGGCCAATATCAATGCAAGTCAAGAAAATCGTGAACGCAGAGCCATATCTTGAAGGCGACCTTGAGAAGTTTATAGGATGCGCCCCTCACGCAACGGGCGATTTAAGCACCGAAGAGTTTATTGATATGATTCGGAAGCATGAAGAGCTTGTTGGCAATGGCGAAGAAACCTAATGGCCGTTTACATGGATTCATGTTGCTTTATTGATGTGGCTAAGTATGACTTAGGCCATAAGGATAAGATTGACCATCTAGCCGACAAGGAAGAACACATCAAAGCCTGCATAAAGATGATTGATGCTGCCAAGAAAGGAAATATAAGAGTCCTCACGGGTAACATTACAATATCGGAATGCCAGCATCTTTCGGGCTTTGTGGACGAAGATATTAAAAGGCTATTTCGGTCTACCTTGACTTCTGGGAGAGTCGTTAGGATTGTCGCAGATAGTATCTTTATCGCAGAGAGAGCCAGAAATTTGATGTGGGATTATCAAATCAAGCTGGGCGGTGCTGACGCTCACCATGTTGCAACGGCCTTAGAGTCTAACTGTGGTGAGTTTCTAACCTCTGACAAGGGGATATTGAAATGGGCAACCGAAATTGAGAAGTTAGGATTGAAAGTCATTAGAGCCGAACACTCCAAAGAATTAGCCCAGCTTGCTCTGACAGAATCCACACAACGCGCCCTTCCTGCGGTGAGCGGTCAGAATAGTTTATTCGGCACGCAAGATGACGATGAGCAAGATGACGGCGAGTCAAACTAACCTCTAACCTAATCCCACAATTCTCAGCAACACAGTCTTAGGACACTACCGAATAAGAGGCCGCAACCCGCTTTTATTTTATTCTTTCTGTTCTACTGACTCCTGACTTCTGGATTCTGAATTCTGCTGTTCTTTCGCTTCCTGCCAGAGGGCTTCCATTTCGTCGAGCGTCGCAGCGTCTAGGGAGCGCCCTCGCGCTTTCAATTCTGCTTCGATGAAATGAAAGCGGCGGCGGAATTTGCGGTTGGTTGCTTTCAGGGCGGCCTCAGGCTCGACGCGCAGGTGGCGCGCGATATTTGTGACGGCGAAAAGGAGGTCGCCTAACTCTTCGCGCACTTCAGTGTGAACGGCCTCGGCATCAGTAGACTGCTGGCTAATGGCTGCGCGCAGTTCGTCAATCTCCTCGTGCAGCTTGGCGAAGATGTCTTCGAGGTGCTGCCAATCAAAGCCGACGCGCGCCGCCTTCGTGCTCAATTGGTGCGCCTCCATCAACGCCGGAGTCTTTAACGAAACACCGTCGAGCAGTGATTCTTCTTTCGCCCCAGATTCCTTTCCGGCGAGCCGTTTTTCTTCGGCCTTGATTGCTTCCCAGTTGCGCAAGACAGCGCTCGCATCTTCAGCCTGCGCGTCGCCGAAGACGTGCGGATGTCGGCGCACCATCTTGGCGTGTATCGCCTCCGTCACGTCTTGAATTGTAAACTCGCCCCGCTCGCTTGCGACCTGCGCGTAGAAGACGATTTGAAAAAGCAGGTCGCCCAATTCATCGCGCAATTCAAGCGGGCGACCGCCGCGCGCTTCTTCGACAGCCTCGAAAGCCTCGTACGCTTCTTCGAGCAGCATCGGCGCGAGCGTCTCGTAGGTTTGCTCTCGATCCCAGGGGCAGCCGTCGGGCGAACGTAGGCGCGCCATCAGCGCCACCAGATCGTCAAATGTAGCAGGCATGATTTAAAGTCTAAAGTCTGAAGTCTGGAGTCTCAAGTCAGATTTTTAACAAATGACTGCCCAAGTCTAAAGCCTTCAGCTTTATGTTCCAAGTTCCGGCCCTCGACTCAAGACTTTAGACTCCAGACTGACTTCTTGCGGGCGCGCCGAGGGAGGTGCTACCATCAAAGCATCTGTCAAGATAATCTCAGATGAAAGAGAAGGGCGCGGCGGCCTTTTCAGCAAGCGGTCGCCTGCGAGCCGCGTCCCTTAGAGCACGAAAGATGAGCGAAGAACAGTCAGGGTTTAAAGTTACAGACCGTCGCCTTTTTAATGCGGATGGGACGCCGCGTGATGTGGAAAGGGAAGAAGCGCCCGCGCAAACTGCTTCTCCGCAGCCAGCGAGTGAATCCGCTTCGTCCGCGACAGAGGCCGCAGCATCCGCTCCTGCCGCTGCTCCTCCGGCGGAAGCGTCGCGCGTCTCTGAGATTGAGAGGCCAGCCTCGCAGTCCGGCAGTATGCTTGACGACAGCAGTAGTCAGGAAGAGTTGCCCGAAGAAGCCTATGACGAAGGCGACATCCCCGGCGCAAACGACCCGGCGAGTTTTATCAGCTTCCTGATGTCCATTGCCTCTAACGCAGCGGCGGCGCTCGGCATGATGGAGCACCCGGTCACGGGCCAACGCGGCGTCGATCTGCCGCTCGGCAAGCACTGGATTGACGTGCTCGGCATGTTGCAGGAAAAAACGCGCGGCAACCTCGCCCCACAGGAGCAGCAAATCTTCACGGGCCTGCTCTCAGACCTGCGTATGCAGTACGTCTCGCTCAGCAGCGCCCCTTCGCCCAAACGGCCCGGCGGCTTTAGCGCCAGCGATATTCTCGGAGGAAAGTAGACGGTTTTCAGTTTTCGGGTTTCAGTTTTCAGATAAAAGCTATTGCCTTGTTTCTGTAAGCTCAAAACTGAAAACTGAAAACTGAAAACTAAGATGAAACTAACTTTTCTCGGCACGGGCACTTCGACGGGCGTGCCGTCCATTGGCTGCGAATGTGAGACGTGTAGTTCGGATGACCCGCGCGATAAGCGCCTGCGCGTTTCCATCCTCATAGAGCACGGCGGGCAGATTGTTCTCGTTGACACTTCCTCAGACTTTCGCCAGCAGGCGCTCCGTCAAAAAATCAAATGGCTGGACGCCGTTCTGATTACACACTGCCACGCAGACCACATCTTCGGCCTAGACGACATACGCCCGCTCAACTTTCGTCACGGCGCGCTTGGGCTGTACGCCAACGAGCGCGCGTGGAAAGACATCCGGCGCATCTTTCAATACATTTTTGAGCCGTCGTACATCGGCGGCGGGCTGCCGCAGGTCGTACCCCATACGGTCGTCAGCGGTGCGCCTTTCTGTATCGGAAAGGATTTGCAGGTCACGCCGCTCGAAGTCATACACGGTCGCTTGCCTGTCATCGCTTATCGCTTTAACGATTTCGCTTACGCGACGGATTTAAACGAGATTCCGCCGCAGACGCTCAGTGCCCTGCAAGATTTAGACGTGCTGGTGCTCGACTGCCTACGCTTCAAGGCGCACCCGACGCATCTCTGGCTCGAACGCGCGCTCGAATATATCAACGAACTCAAACCGCGCCGCGCCTATCTGACGCACATCGCCCACGATGTCAAACACGCGCGCGATAGTGCGCAACTGCCCCCCGGCGTCGAGTTCGCTTACGACGGATTGGAAATAAGTGATTCGTAACAGCAGCATTCAGGAGTCAGAATCCAGAAGCCGGAAGGAAAAGAAAAACAAATAAAAATTGGCCTCAGCCTTATATTCTGACTCCTGAATTCCGGATTCTGACTCCTGCTTTTCTTATGCGCCTATTTCATGGCATTGAGAATGCGCGGATTGCGCGCCCGACCGTGTTGACGCTGGGCGTCTTCGACGGCCTTCATCGCGGGCATCAACTGGTGATGAGCACGGTGGTCGAGCGTGCGCGCTCTCTCGGCGCTGTGCCGACCGTGATTACCTTTGACCCGCACCCGCGCGCCGTACTGCACCCGGAGTCAGCGCCGCCGCTCTTGCAAACCTTCGATCAGAAGATAGAAGCCTTCGGTGTGCTGGGCATAGAGCAGGTAATCGTCATACGTTTCAATCAGTCGTTCGCGCAGATAGAAGCGGAAGATTTTTTGCGCGACGTTGTGGGCGAGCGCTTGCAGGCGAGAGAAGTTTACTTAGGTCGCGGCTTCGCCTTCGGGCGCGAGCGCCGCGGCAACATAGAGCTATTGCAGAGAGTCAGCGAGCGTCTGGGATTTCACGCCGCAGAAGTGCCGGAGGTGCGCCTGCGCGGACGGCGCATCAGTTCGAGCGCGATTCGGGGGCTGCTATCAGAAGGCCGCGTGAATCTCGCGCGGCAAATGCTGGGGCGGCCTTACGGCGTCGAAGGCCGCGTCGTACGCGGGCAGGAGCGAGGCCGCTCGATAGGCTTTCCGACGGCCAACCTGCGTCCGCAAAACCGCGTCATACCCCGCAGCGGCGTTTACGTGACGGTGACTTTAATCGAAGACGCATGGCGCAGGAGCGTGACCAACATCGGCACGCGCCCGACCTTTGAAACGGATGCTGAGCCGACAATCGAAACGTATGTGATGAATTGGTCGGGCGATTTATACGGCGATGTGGTGCGCGTGCGCTTCCTGCATCGCCTGCGCGACGAACGAAAGTTTGCTTTCGTTGATGAATTGAAACAACAGATTGAACTCGACCGCCGCCGTGCGGAAAACTATTTTTCGCGGAGCGGCGTGCGAAACATGCTAACGATTGTCTAGTGTCCGAAGTCCAGCGTCAACTGCTTTAGACTTTGACGCTGGACTTTAGACTTTGGACATTAGACTTACACGTTATTGCGACAGGTTTAAGGTATTATCAGAAACGAAATGGCAGCGACGGAAAACAAAGAGGCTTTGGCTTTACGCGCGGGTGGCGCGGCGGATGATAACGGGCGCGGGAAAGCGAGCGGCAACGGGAAAGCTGTGGCCGCCGTGCTCGCGCCTGCGCAAAAGAGCGGAGCGTCGGACGCCCGCCAACAGTTAAGACTGAAGGGCGTTGCACCTGAAAGTATTAAAGAAGACGAAGCGATCAAGGGGCATGGGCTGCGCGGGTGGCTGCGCGTCTTAAACGTCGGGCGTGTGCTCGGCCTGCTTGGCTTTTATCTCTATCTGGACAGCTATGACATTCGCGCTAACTTTAGCGAGCGGATGGCTGCGCATCGGCGCGAAGAAGCTCGCACGCTTGGCCCGCTGGCGCGCTTTCAGGAGTGGAGTCGTGAGGTTGACCGTCGCGTGCTGGATCGCTTGACTCGAATAGTGCGCTTTCTGGTTTTTCGCGGCGCGCAGGGGACGGCGAAGAAAGAGGCGCGTTTAGAACAACAGGCCGTCTGGCTGAAGGAGAGCCTGATTGACTTAGGCCCAACCTTTATCAAGATCGGTCAGGCGCTCGGCACGCGCGGCGATTTGCTGCCGCTCGCCTACATCAAACAGCTTGTGCTCCTGCAAGATCAAGTGCCGCCGTTTCCGACCACGGAGGCTTACGCGCGTATCGAATCGGAGTTGGGCCGCTCCGTTCAGGAAGCCTATACAGAGATTGACGCAGAGCCGATTGCCGCCGCCTCCCTAGGCCAAGTCTATCGCGCTCGCCTTCACACGGGCGAAGAAGTCGCCGTCAAAGTTCAGCGCCCACACTTAGCGGAAATCATCAGCTTTGACATCAGCGTCCTGCACAAACTGGTGCGACTCGTTAATCGTTATTTCCCGCAGGCGAATGAGAACGCCGATTGGGAAGGCATGTTGCACGAATTTAGCGAGACGGTTCTGGAAGAGATGGACTATGTGCAGGAGGGGCGCAACGCCGACCGCTTCCGCGAAAATTTCAAGGACTGGCGCGCCATACACGTTCCGCGCATCTACTGGGCGCACACCAATCGCCACGTCCTGACGATGGAGTTCATACGCGGCACGAAGGTCGTCGACATCGAAGGTTTGCGCGCGCGTCGCATCTCGCCCGTCAAAGTCAATCGCCTGCTCGTGCGCACCTACCTGAAGCAACTACTTGAGGACGGCTTCTTTCATGCCGACCCGCATCCGGGCAATTTGCTGGTGATGGACAGCGGGCGGCTTGCCTTCTTCGATTTCGGGATGACGGGCAAGATTACGCAGCAGTTGCAGGCGCAGATGATCGACGCCTTCTTTCACGTCGTCGAACGCGACATACACGGCCTGGCGCAGGATTTAATCAATCTTAATTTCCTCAAGCCCGGCGTTGACCCCGAAACCGTGCGCCCAGTCGTCGAGGGACTTTTTGAGCATTACATCAATCTGAAGCTGGGCGAAGTCAACTTTAAGGAATTGACTTATGAACTGGCCGAAGTGATGTACGAATATCCGTTTCGCCTCCCATCGAATTTCACCTACGTGATGCGCGCGTTGATGACGCTCGAAGGCATAGGCATCGTCACTGACCCGGAGTTCAGCTTCTTCGACACGGCGAAGCCCTACGCCAAGCAGTTTATGCTCCGGCGCGAAGGCAAACAATTTCGGCGGCTACTGCTCGATAAATTCATGGGCCGCGATTCGGATGGCCGCATCGAGTGGAGCAAGATGTGGAAGCTGGCGAAGATGGCTGCGAAATCCTACTTCGACAAAAAGTAAAGATTGCTTTCCTTAACAAAGCTGACTGGGCATTGAACAAAAGATAGCCGGTGGAAGCCCTTGCGGATTTCCACCGGCTATCTTTTCAAGCGAAATGCTTCGGGTTAGACTTTCTTGATGCTTTTAGCGAACTGCTGATACTCGGCCTGATGTTTTTCCCAGACGCCGGGCGCGGCGAACGTAAGCGCGATGACGGGCTTCTTGGCCTTGATGATGTCAACGCTCCATTGAATCTCGTTGCCTTCAACGTCGCCTGTGCCGGACTGGCTAAAGGTCTGCATGCCGCCAACGCTTGTCTCGCGCGGCTCGCCGCTCGGCTTTATGTTCTTGATCGTCTTGCCCAATTCTTTATCAAGCTCATCAACCGCTTGCTGGAAATCGCCTTCAGCCGGAACCCAGAGGACGACGCTGAGCGAATTGTCCTGCGTCGAAAGGGTCATGTGGTCGCCTTCGGGCGCGGCCTTCCATCCGGCGGGCAACTCAAACTGGATGCCGCCTTCTGCGTGTGTATAGACGTTATCGCCTGATGCTGTGGTCGAGGTCTGCTGCGCGGGCGCTGCGCTGCTGTTGGTGTTCGCCTTCGCAGGCGTGTTGGTGTTAGTGGTGATAGTCGTCGTGCTGTTCGAAGTGGTTTTTGTATTCGCGTTGGCATTGCTGTTGGCGTTGCTATTTGTCGCGTCCTTGCTACAGGCGAGCAAGAGTTGGCTGGCGAGCGCGATAGCCAGAATAGCTTTCACTGCTTTCATGTCTTAGTCCTCCAAGGGGAAATAGGTTGAATAACAAACGGCTTTGCTCGTTTCGGACGGCCCAGCCAAAAGGTGACGGCAAAAATTTACAACGATGAATCGGACAAACAAGCGCGACATCATACTCTCAACGACGCTTTTTTCCAACCGGCTTTCAGCAAAAGACAAGGCGTTAATAATGTGTGGCATGATAGCCCTCATATCTTTGAGCAGGGTCGCGCATCATGCCTGTGTTCGGTTATCCTGCCGAAAGCCAGGCGTATGATTCAGACGGCGAATAATCATCGGGTCGTCAAGCATGACGTGATGGAAGGTGGACGAAGCAGCAATCGTCGGCTTCCAAACGATAAAGGCTGTTCTCTTTTCAAATTTTTACGCGTGAGTGTAGAGCCATGTTCGAGAGCGTTAATCAAAACGTTAAGTTCCCTGAGTTGGAAGAAAAGATCATCCGGTTTTGGAATGATGACCGCGTTTTTCAAGCGTCTTTAGAGAAACCTTCTCCCAAGGGCAACTACGTTTTCTACGAGGGGCCGCCGACGGCTAATGGCCGTCCCGGCATTCATCACGTCAGCGCGCGTGCTTTCAAAGACCTCTATCCGCGCTACAAGACGATGCGCGGATACTGCGTCCAGCGGCGCGGCGGCTGGGATACTCACGGCCTCCCCGTCGAAGTCGAAATCGAAAAGGAGATTGGCTCAACCGGCAAGCAGGACATAGAGAAGTTTGGCATCGCCGAGTTTAATCGCCTGTGCCGCGATTCGGTCTTTCGCTACATACAGGACTGGAACAAATTGACGGAGCGCATAGGCTTCTGGATTGACCTCGACGATGCCTACATCACTTACAACAACAGCTACATCGAGACGTGCTGGTGGATTCTGAAATCCTTGTGGGAGCGCGGCCTGCTCTACGAAGACTACAAGACGACAATGCACTGCCCGCGCTGCCACACGAGCCTCGCAGACCACGAGGTTTCTCAAGGAATGCGTGAGGACGTTGATGACCCGTCCGTGTGGCCCAAGTTTCCTGCGCAGAGCGGTGAGCTAATCAGTCTCGGCCTCTTGTCTGCGGACGAGACGCGGGCCGTCTCCTATCTGGCATGGACGACGACCCCCTGGACGTTGGGCGCGAACACCGCGCTCGCCGTGCGCGGTGACGAGCAGTATGGCCTGTTTGAATCAAAGCCGGTTTACGGAAAAGAAGATGAGGAAGAGCGGACAGAGCTTTTCATCCTCGCACATAGCCTGGCCGATAGAGTGTTCGGCGAAGGCAACTACCGCGTTCTCAAAACATTCCCCGGCGATGCCCTCGTCGGTCTTCGTTATGAACAGATTTTGCAGGGGCGCGCGTCCGAAACCGAAGACCTCTCGAAGGGATTCCGCATCGTGGCAGACGATTTTGTGAGCATCGAAGACGGCACAGGCATCGTCCACATCGCCCCGGCCTACGGTGATTTGGAAATAGGACGCAAGCACAATTTGCCGACCGTCTTTTCCGTTGACCTTGCGGGTAAAGTCTACCCGGAGGTCAAAGCGCCGGACTCATCCGAGCAGGTCGGCCCTTACAGCGGGATGTTCTTCAAGGATGCAGACAAGCGCATTACGCGCGACCTCACAGCGCGCGGCCTGATGTTCCGTTCGGAGCGCGTCCGTCATGCTTATCCTTTTTGCTGGCGCGATGATTCGCCGCTGCTCTTTTACGCCAAGACGAGTTGGTACATACGCACCACTGCGGTCAAGGACAAGCTCCTTGAAAACAATCGGAAGATTAACTGGATACCCGAACACGTCAAGACCGGAAGGTTTGGCCGTTGGCTGGAAAACAACATCGACTGGGCCATCTCGCGCGAACGTTACTGGGGCACGCCTCTTCCCATCTGGACGAGCGAAGACGGCGAAGACAAAATCTGCGTCGGCAGCATCCGCGAACTCGAAGAACTAACGGGGCGCGAACTGAACGACCCTGACCTACACCGCCCTTACATGGACGAGGTAACGTTCGAGCGCAACGGTCAGACTTACAAACGCGTGCCCTATACGATAGACGTGTGGTTCGAGTCGGGCGCGATGCCTTATGCGCAGTGGCATTACCCTTTCGAGAATCGCGAACAGTTTCTCAAGCGCTTTCCCGCCGATTACATCTGCGAAGCGATGGATCAGACGCGCGGCTGGTTCTATAGCCTGCACGCCTTAGCGACCCTTCTCACAGATGAGGGCGATGCTGCGAGCGGGCGCGCTTCCGGTGCGCTCGCGCGTGAAGGCTTCAACGCGACCTCTGCCTTTAAGAATTGCGTCGTGCTCGGCTTTATCAACGACGAGAAGGGGCAGAAGATGTCCAAGTCCAGAAAGAACGCTGTTGACCCCTGGGCTGTGCTGCAAGAGCAGGGAGCGGATGCGCTGCGCTGGTACATGTATGTCACCAGCCCGCCGGAGGCGAACAAGAATTTTCACCCCAGATTCGTCACCGAAGTGGTCAGGGATTTCCTGCTCACGCTCTGGAACGTCTACAGCTTCTTTGTCATCTACGCCAATCTTGATGAGCCGGACTTGCAGACGCCGCTCGGCGTTGCGGAACGGCCCGAAATAGACCGCTGGCTCATCAGTAAACTACAACGCTTGATTGAGAAGGTGACGCGTGATCTGGACGATTACAACGTGACGGACGCCTCTCGCACAATTGGCGAGTTCGTCGTCAGGGATTTGTCGAATTGGTACGTGCGCCGCAACCGCCGCCGTTTCTGGAAGAGCGAGGCGGACGCCGACAAGCGAGCCGCCTATGTGACGTTGTATGAAACGCTCATCACCATCTCTAAGCTGTGCGCGCCGATGATTCCCTTCGTCACGGAGGCGATGTATAGAAACCTGGTGCTGAACGTACAACCTGATGCACCGTCCTCCGTGCATCTTTCGGAGTGGCCCGAAAGTGATGCGAGCCTGATTGACGAAGCGCTCTTGCAGGAGATGGAGTTGCTTATCAAGCTCATTGATCTTGGACGCGCGGCGCGTTCTGCCGCCGCCATACAGTTTCGCCAGCCTCTGCCGGAGATACTAGTGCGCGTCGGCACGGATGAAGAAATGAGCGCGCTCCGCAGGCTTGAGAATCAACTGAAGGAGGAGTTGAACGTCAAGCAGGTTAGCTTTCTCGATTTCGATTCCGACTTCATCAACTACGGGCTTCGGCCCAACCTGCCCGTCGTTGGCAAGCTGTTGGGTAAGCGTGTGCCGGAGTTTGTTAAAGCCTTGCACGACATTGACGCGCGGCAGGTGGCGGATAACGTCAGGCGCGGCGTCCAGACTTCGATTCGATTAAATGATGAGATGCTCCCGTTCGAGCCATCCGCATTCCTCGTTGATGTGAAAAGCCCCGAAGGCTATGCGGCGGTCGAAGAGGGTAGCTACCTTGTCGCGCTCAACACGACGCTGACCCCGGAACTGATTATGGAAGGGCAGGCGCGCAGCGTCCTGCGCCATGTGCAGAACGCGCGCAAGAAGGCGAACCTGAACATTTCGGATTACATAGACCTCGGCCTCAGCACGAAAAAAGAATTGACGGCGGCCCTCAAGGCGCAGGAAGAGTATGTGAAGGCGGAAGGGCTGGCGACCTCGCTTGTCTATGACGTGCTCGCCCCTGCCGATTATGCGGAGGAAGTAAGCCTCGACGGCGTTCCAGTGATTATCACGCTCCGCCGGGCCGGGAATTCTAAACCTGAATCTATTGACTGAGTTGCTATGCTGGTTCACAATACCGCTTACAACTCCGAGAAAAGCGAGGAGAGCCTGAAATGAGCAGCATGAGAAGATGGATGGGGCAGCAGCAGGGCAACGCCCCCCAGGCTGAGGCAGGAGACGAGGGGCAGTCTGACTTTCGCCGTAGCCAATCGGGCGGCCCCGGCGCACAGCGCGGCGGGTCTTTGCGGCAGATGGGCGGGCTTGGAATGCTGCTTCGTCATGCAGAAGAATTTAATCTCACAGACGAGCAGCAAGAGCAACTCGGCAAGATGCAGGTTAACTTCGAGCTTGAGAAGGTAGACCTTCAGGCTGCGCTCAGCAAGGCGAAGATTATTTTTCGCTCTCTGGTCAGAGACCACGACACGCCTGAGCAGGACGTGTTGGACGCCATTGACAGGTTGAGCATGTGCGAGGCCAATCTTCGCAAGATGCGTTACAGGCATCTGAAGGCGGCGCACAATGTTTTGGACGACGATCAACGGCGCAACCTCAAGACCCAGCACAAGCAACGCATGCGAGAGAAGATGCAAGGTGTGCGCGAAAAAATCACGACCATGCGGCAATCGCAGTGAGAGCCTTCGATTGGGCGTGTCTGCGAACTGACAATTTATACCGAGCGGCGATGAGAAGAGAGATTCGAGAGGGCAAGCCTAAGATTGCTTGACGCTTCTGCAATAACAAACTAAAGCTTCAACTCTGAACTCTTCTTTGCATTGCCCTCAAATCTAGCTCGACCGTATTCTTCACTATTGATTATCTGAGGCTTGCAGCTTACGCCTCGGTCATGTGCAGTCAGTCTGAGGGGTCGCGCTGGCAACAGCTTGATACTTTGATCCTTCACACTCACCATATCCCTAGATGATTCAGAGGATGCAGAGAGAGAGTAGTTTCTGCGCCTCGCTCTTTACTTAACTCAATCCCTGGGTTGATAACTGCGTTTCCCGCTCTTACGCAATTCATCGGCTAGAGCCGTAATCCGGTTTCCGTAGGCTTTTATTTTCGTCGAACTTATCCTTGGTTAACTTGACATTTAGTTTGTCTCAACCGATTCCGCGAGTCGCCGCTCGCAGAAAGGGTCTGAGCTTGTCCACTTCCCAAAGGAGAATCAAAGATGAAACGAAAGAAGATGCCAGAGGTATCTCAAGACCACTCAATCGAGATGGGACAGGATGACGGACGAGAGGACGCTGCTGGTTCAACGTCAGAGAGTCGATCGGGCTTAGGCCGCCGCCGGTTTTTGAGCGCCGGGCTGACTGCTACCGCCGCAGCCGTCCTGACCACTCGCGAGTCGTCGGCTAGCCCGCAGCATGACGAGCAGCACATGCAGGGCGGGGCGCAGGGCAGGAGAGCTGCTGCGCGCCAGCAGAGGCCAAAAAGGTTTACACCTATCAGGCTACAGATTTTCCCCCAGCCTGCCGTCTACGAATCCACAGACGGCGTGCTTGACCTGCCGTTGACGGTCAGCATGCTGCCAAACACACAGATTCGCGCCTACAACGGTAACGTTCCTGGGCCAACTATCATGGTCAAGGCCGGGGATAGATTGAATATTACGCTGGACAATCAACTGCCTCCCAATCCGGGCGGTAGTCTGGACTACTGCGGCCAGCCGAACGAGATGAGCAACCCGCACTGCTTCAACAGCACCAACCTGCACTTTCATGGTTTGCACGTCTCGCCTATGAGCATCTACGGAAACGGTAATAACAAACCGCCCACGCTCGCCTCAGACGATGTCTTGATTGATGTCGAGCCGGGGTCTGCGCCGCAACAGTATTGCATTCAAATACCGTCCTTTCACGCTCCCGGCACACACTGGTATCACGCGCACAAGCATGGCTCAGCCGCTCTGCAACTGGCAAACGGATTGTGCGGGGCGTTGATTGTTGACGAGCCGGACGATCAAAAAATCATCCCCTGGGCGCATAAAGAGTATATCTGGCTCATGCAGGAGTTGCTGCCGAACGTAGAGGCTCAGACCATCTACACGCCGGGAGGGGCGCAAGCCTCGCAGTTCTATATCAACGGCCAGTATCAGCCAACGTTGACGATGATGAGCGGCGAGATTCAACGCTGGAGGTTTATCAACGGCACGGGGACTCCGCGCGGACTGTGCCAACTCTCGCTCGTCAAGTGCGGCACGACATTACCACCATATTGTACAACCTCCGCGCAGGATGTCCCGCAGACCATGTACCTCGTTGCGATGGATGGCATCTCCTTCTACGGCAAATCTCCGCAGCCGGTCACGGCACTGAATTTCGCCGCCGGAAACCGCGCAGACTTTCTGGTGCAACTAATGCAGCCGGGCAGATACAAGGTGATGAAGAATCTCTTTCCGTGGGGCGGGCCAGCGCAGAAGATCCAACCGCAGTTGCTCGCCTACGTCAACGTCCTGCCCGTGAAAGGAATATCTCTGTTGCAGAAAATTCCAGACACGATTCCGGGCACACCGCCGAAATATCTTCAACCGATTACAGAGTTCAAGCCCAATGCTGCGACGGCCAATTTTGCTGCCATACCGAACTTCACCCCGTGGACTGACGTCTGCCCCGGAGTTCCAGAGCCGCCAGTTCATCTGCCACCCTTAATGCCCGGCTTCAACGTGATTAATTGCAAGGAGTATATGCCGCCTTCCTCGCCCAATGCGCCGCCTGAGCCGAACGACATGTTCCAGCCCAAGCTCAATACGTCCGAGCAGTGGATTCTGCAAAACTCGGCGGGGTCAACGCATCCCTTCCACGTTCACGTCAATCCGTTTCAGGTGGAGAACATGAAGATTGACCCGGACGGGCCAGACGACCCGACCAACTGGATGTTTCTAGACACGGTTCCCAATCTTCCGTCAACCGGATTAGTCCCGACGCCGAAAAATGGAACGCCAGCGCCGCCCTGGTACAAGATGGTCGGCGGCAAGGGGCAGGTGCAGATACGAACCCGTTTTGCGGATTACTACGGGCGCTACGTGATGCACTGCCACATTCTCGTCCATGAAGACATGGGCATGATGGCGAACATCTACGTGCTCAACGACGGCACAGGCACAGGGCCTTGTCAGAAACTATGACAAAGAAGCGCGAGCTTTGATTGATAGCGACTGGCAATCGGGCGCAAATGTTGAGAGGCGGGTACGACAGCCCGCCTCTCAACGTTTATTGTCGTCTGATTTTATCTAATCGTCGGCGTGTACGATTGTGCCGACGTGTTCGCCCGCGAGCGCGGCTGTGATTCGTTCCGGGTGCAGCCCGTTGACAATCTGAAACGACTTTAGAAGCCTTGCGCTGTCCAGCAGGTCTAGCACAACACGGTCGAACGGAAGAGTTTCAAAGTGGCGCTTCCTCAACTCGGAACTGCCGATCTCACGTATGAAAGCGGCGTCCTCGTGGTGCTTCGGATCGCGTTCATAGAGGCCGTCAACATCCTTGACGAGAACGAGAGATTTGCAGCCGAAGCATTCGGCGAGCAGAAACGAACCGGCGTCCGTGCGATGCGGCGGGATGCGCCCCGTCGCGGGCGGATGCTCCCAGAGCGAATAGGGCGGAACGCCGTTGAAGATAACGCCGGGCGCGCTCTGTATAAACAGCGGCAACAGGTGGCCCAGAATCTCCGGCGGAATCGCAACAACACCGTAGGGCGAAAGGAGCGTGCCGAGGATATGCGCGTTGCCCAGAGCATCGGCCATCGCCAACTGTGCGAGCACCCCGACGGGAAGCCCTAAATCTATCCCGATTGAGAAAACGTGTCGGCTTCTGACCCCGCCGCCGACGCTGAGAATAAGCTTCTCTTTTTTCAGACAATCAATCAGAGCCTCGACGACCGGATACACAACCTCGCGCCCCGCATCAAGAATCGAACGCCCGCCTATCTTAACGACATGCACATGCGGAAGCATACGAAAGACAGGCGCTTCGGTTGATCTTTCCAACTCTTTATCGAGCAGGCTCTCCCGCATCAGCACGGACTTCAGATGATGGCGGCCATCGTTTGTTTTGGGTGAATCGGTCAATTGAATCTTCTCTCTCTGAAGTGCGAACGGGAATGCCTGCTCTAGCACTTTGCATCCCCGCCTGCGCGCCGCTCAATCGGCGTTGATGATAGTGCCGACGTGTTCGCCGTTGAGCGCTCTGGTTAGATTGCCTCGCTCAAGACCGTTGATGACCTGAATCGAACGCCGATGCGTGGCATGCTTCATCAATTCAAGAACGCTGCGCTCGACGACTACGTCTCGAAGGTCTAGCTCTTCCAATTCGGCCAAAGTGATTTTCGGAATGAACCTCGCTCCCTTCTCCTTCTTCGGGTCAGCCGTGTACAATCCTTTTTCGTCCTTCACGTAAATCATCGCCCGCGCTCCGAAGACTTCGCTGACGAGGTAGCTGCCGGTGTCTGTCCGGTGCGGAGGGATGCGGCCCACCGCGGGGTTTTTGTGCCAGTAGACGTAAGGAGGCATGCCGAAGAAGACAACAGCGCCGCGCTCTGCCAGGTAGTGCGGAAGCTGTGCAAACTGTGCCGGTTCGATGAAGGGAATGCCATGCCTGGCGAGAAGATAGTTGAGCATCCGTGCGTTCTGCATACTGACGAAAGTGCCCAGCACGCTCAGCACGCCCGTCGGCAGACCCAAATCAATTCCGACGCTGTAGGCGTGTCTCGCCCTTGTGCCTGCGCCAGTACCGATAATCATTTTGTGCCGACCGAGATTCTCGACTATCTCTTCTATCAATGGAAAGACCGCCACGCGCCCGCGATCAATGAAGCTCTGGCCGCCGACCTTGACCACGTTGGCTTCCGGGAGTATCTGCACGGGCGAAGGCTCACCGGTCATCGCCATCAGGCGCTCGTCGTCCAGAGAGCCGGATAGTAAAGACTTGCCGAGTTCTGTCAGAAGGTCATTTTGCATCTACGTTTGCTCGTTATCGCTGATGATTAGCAACGGAGGCTTTGCTGCTTACTATTCGTCCGTCGCAGCGAAATGGGCCAATCGCGCGCCGCTACTAAATCAAGTCTCTTGAACGGGCGGCACGCGCAAGGGTCTCAGCACGTAAGTCTCTTCGGATTCAAATTCTTGGTCTAACCCGCCAAACATTTCCAGCGACCATGCTTCAAGCTCCAACAGTATCTCGTTTTGAATTGCCGCCGGGAGCGCGATGCCGCCCAGGCCCGTCAGGCTGCGCCACGAATCCAAGGATTGACGTGGGCTTGCCGAAACTTTCCAACGGGCTATCTCGACAGGCTCTAACATTAACGCGCCGCGCCGTTGACACGATTGAAAGAGCTTCGGATTGTGCCGCTCGGCCCTGCGTCCCTCGAAACCGCGACGGCGCAATCGCTCGTGCATCTCCTGGGCCATGCGTGCCCTCATGCTGCCGGGTTCTCGTTCCACGCGCGCGATGATGAGCGTCGCGCCCGTTGGCGCTGCGATGCGGAACACTTCCGAAGTCACGTGCTCATGATCCAGCAAATGCAGCGCCCGCGAACTGAAAATCACGCGCGCCACTCCGTTCTTGAGCGGCCAATACTCGTTGGCATCCGTCTGGACGAGCACTCTGCTGTCAGGGCTATCAGTGGAGCGCTCTTTGAATTCCCTCAACATCTCGCTTGAGAGATCAAGCCCAAGGTAACGAATCGGCGCTTCGATCCATTGGCCCACCTGACCTGCGCCGGGGCCGATTTCGACAATCAGGTCGCCGGGGCCGACGCCTCCAATCTCAATTACTGCGCTCGCAATTCGTCGGCAGTAATCTTCTGGCAGACCGGCTCTACGCTCAAACCTCACGGGATCATCGAACAGCTTTCGCCCGCGCCCTCTGGAATTCGCAGGCGAGCGCCCGAAGTCTTTATCCCTGTCCGATAATTCCATACGGTGTCCGCCGCAAGTGTTGCTACTTGGTTATCGAAATTTACGAGGTGATGCGTGCTTGCCTGAGATTGCTTTCTCACTACATGAAGGATGGAGAATGTAGCATGTGTGGATTGACGAAGCAATGATTAGAGTGGACTTCAATCGAATGTTACGACGGCATATTTAACGCCTTAGACGCGAAGGACACAGGGGAGGATGAATCTTTCCCTGTGTCCTTCGTCTCCGAGCGTTGAAATGTTTTGTGATTCAGGCTTTTCCGGGCCACTCTTTCCGCCTTAAAATTCAACCTTGCCGTTGACGATGAGCCTGGATATGTCGAGCGAAAAATTGGTCGCCGAATTGGCTTTAACGTCGCTCATGCGGAAGAGTAGCTTCTTGTCTTCGGGCGTGAATAGGGGCTGCCCCTTTTCGTCTAAGCGGGGAAATAAAAAGAAGACCTCTTCGCCGGGAGCTTTGGGTGGGATAAAGCGTGCAAGGTCGCGCCGCCCGCCGCGCTCGTTGGCGAGATAGACGTAGCCTTTAATGCCGGGCAGCGTTTGTCCGTTGAACCATTGGTAAATCAAATCCGTAACCGAATTGTTTGACGAAGCGAAGCCCACGCTGACCACGTAATAGTCCGCGCATTCCTTGCACTCCAGCAACTCTCTGGTTTGCGCGTCGAAGGCTTTGCGCTCGGTCTTCGTCATCGCGTCGTAATTGCTATCAAGCTGCACAAGGCGAACAATCGCCTGCCGCACTGGCTGTGCCGAGCGCAGCCTCATCGTAAAGGTGTAATCATAGGCGTCTTCGACAGAGGAGAGTTGACCCGTGCGGCTCATAGCAGGGCCGCCCTGACTGCCGTCCGATTCCGCCTGTCCAGCGATAGAGCGCACCTGACCGCGCCGCATGACGCGCTGTGTCTGCGTCTTGGCCCAGGGCGAATCGCTCAGCAGTTTAATCACGTCGGCCTTCGTCCATTGACGGTAATCACTATCTGCTTCCTTCTCCTGCGCCGCAGCGACACTTGCCAAGCCGAACGCCCCCGCCATCAAAAGGCCAGCGACAATTAGTAGGCTTCGATAATTTTTCATTAGCGGAATAACCCTTCGTTCTTTTCGCTTGACAAGCGCCAACAATCCCTTTTTGTTACAACGTCCGGCTATTGCTTCTGGTTGCATTAATAAGGGCTGAGAGGCAGGCATGCTGACCCGGCATGTTACTTCGTTGAACATTAGCGCCGTTTGGTTGCTCTGGCGGGTCGGAGACAGCCACGGAGGACACAGTTGCAGGCGCAAGTTGTTGGGCTATATCCTTCAAATGGTTGGCTTTCGCTTGCCAACCGGGGGCGTCGCGGGCGCATCCTAAACGCTCGTGAGCGTTCTTCTTAGAAGAAGCGGCGGGTTGAGAAGGCTTGAATTTATTGGTTGATACAGAGGCCGGAAGGATTGCTTAAACCGCATTGTCGGGCGTTTTCCTCTACGGTCGCGACTTGTCCCGGCTCTCTTCAATATGGCACACTAACTTTTTCCAGTGGGGCGCATACAGCGTAGCCGATTTATTTTGTTAAGGATTGATTTCATGTTGAGAAGGATTTTTGTTGTGCCTGCGGCGTCGGCTCTGCTGACGTTCGCGCTGTTAGCCGTCTTCACTTCAGTACAGGTAACGGCGCAGACTGCCCCGCAGAAGGATGTCGTGATGGTGCTGCCGTTTGAGAACGTCTCGAACCAACCCGCCTACAACTGGGTCGGCGAGAGCTTCGCAGATTCGCTCTCAGAGCTATTGAGCGTGCCCGAATTGATTGTCGTTTCAAGCGACGAGCGCGAATTGGCTTACCAGCGCGTGCGGCTGCCGCTGACCACCCTGCCCTCGCGCGCAACAGCCATCAAGCTGGCCCGCGAAGCGAAGGCGACGATGATTGTGCTCGGCACTTACAATGTGATTCCGGCCAAAGATAATCAACCGGAGATGATTTCGGGCAGCGCGCGTATCATCCGCATCAACGAAGGCTTGTGGGTCGGCGAGACGATGTTTGACGGTAACTGGGCGCCGCGCGTCTTCGACTTCGGCGAGCCGCTGACGCAGTTGCAGAAAATTCAGGGACGCCTCGCCTACGACATCCTCGTCGCGCGAGACAAAGCATTTCCTTTCACGCTCAACGGCCTCATTGAACGCGCTACCAAAGTTCCCCAAAAGGCTTTCGAGGCTTACGTCAAAGGCATTCAGACCAACGAAAAAGATAAGCGCGAGAATTACCTGAAGAATGCCATGCGTTTTTACGCCGAAGCAAACGCGGGCGCTGTCTACCCGCAGGCGGCCTTCGAGTTGGGCCATCTTTATCTGGGCCAGAACGATTGGAAGAACGCGGCGGAACACTTTTCCAAAATTCAAAAGTATAGAGAGAACGACTGGAAGCCGACCGAAGATTCCAACAAGGCGCAGCAGAAGAAGAAAGAGCCACTCTACACGGAAGCAGCTTTTTACGCTGGCTTCGCCTACTGGCGCGAAGGCGATTTGAGCCGCGCGCTGGCCGCGCTCATTCCGCTCACTTCCGAATCGGAAAGGGAAGTGCGACTCGCCAGCATCTATAACAACGCGGGCGCAATCTCCTTGCAGGGCGCGCGTGAAGAGAAGAAGCCGACGGAGCGCACGGCGCTTTTGACGCAGGCTGCGAGTCTGCTCTCGCGTGCGGCTCAATCAACGCCGGATGATCCGATGGTGCGCTTCAACTACGCTTACGCGCTCTTTCTGTTAGGCAGATACGCCGAAGCCGCAGAGCAACTGCGGCCCGTCATCGCCGCCGACCCGCGCGACGGCCAGGCTTACTTTCTCTTCGCCAAAGCATTAGAGCGCACGGGTCAGGCAGAGCAGGCCACGGCTGCCGACGATCAGGCGCGTCGCTTTCTACAGTCGTATGCCAAATGGCAGACCGAATGGCAAAAATCTCAGACCGCGCCGCAAGTCTCCTTGCGTCTCAGCCAGGTCTTCAACCGGACAGATTATTTTCAGGGCGTTCGCGCTACGGTCGTCGCTGCCAACTCAGACCCCGGCGCAAACGAGCAGGACTTGCTCTTGAAGGCGCGCGAGTTCTATCAGGCCGGACGCGATGACGAAGCATTGCTTGAGTTGCGCCGCGTGCTGACCATCGAGCCGATGAACGCCGAGGCTTATCTGCTCAAGGGGCGCATCTACATCCGTCGCGGCGATCAGGAGACGGCCATCAGCGCCCTCAAGACGGCCCTCTTCTGGGATGCCAAGCTGATCGACGGACACATTCTGCTGGGCCGCATCTTTCTCGACCGCAACGACCGGGCGCAGGCCATGACCTACGCGCGCTCCGCCATGCAGATTGACCCCAATAATCAAGAAGCCATCGGCCTTCAACGTCAGGTCGAAATGGGCGGCAAATAAGCTCAAAGCAAATAGGTGAAGGCTGTGCGCGTGAGAGCATAGCCTTCACCTTAAATAGTTCGTCCCTGCTTTTTCATCAATAATCTTTGGAGATGAAACAAAATGTCCGCGCCCGTTCAGGATCAGCAGACCGTCACTCCTCAGGGAGAGCAGACGCAAGTGTTGCCCGCCGGAGTTTCATTTCATGATGTTGTGACGCACGTGGACGACCGTGGAACGATTTGCGAGCTTTTCGACCCGCGCTGGGGATGGCATCCTGACCCGCTCGTCTTTGCCTACAGCTTCACGATTCGTCCCGGAATGATTAAGGGCTGGGGAGTGCATAAGGAGCACGAAGACCGCTATTTCATCTTGCAGGGCGAGATGGAGGTGGTCTTGTACGACGAGCGTGCAGATTCGCCGACCTACGGCCTTGTCGCCAAAATCGTCATGTCGGAATACCGTCGGCGCTTGATGAACATTCCCGCAGGCGTTTGGCACGCTGACAGAAATCTCGGCAGTAAAGACGTGGTCGTCGTCAACTTTCCAACCATTCAGTATGACCACACGAAGCCGGATAAGTGCCGGCTGCCTCTGGACACAGATCACATCCCGCACAAGTTTGACAACCCGCGCGGCTGGTGAGCGAGGCTATGACGGTGACGGCCACAGACGCGCCGCGCTTCACCATTCTGCTTCCGACGCACAATCGCGCAGACGTGTTGCCTTACAGTGTCCGCTCCGTGCTCTATCAAACCGTTCAGGATTTTGAACTGCTCATCGTCGGCGACGGATGCACGGACGAGACTGCTGAGGTCGTCCGTAGTTTCGACGATGCTCGCATACGCTGGTTCGACCTTCCCAAAGCTCCGCACTTCGGTTATGCGAATCGCAACGTGGCTCTGCGCGAGGCGAGAGGCGCGCTCGTCGCTTTCATGGCCCACGACGATCTCTGGCTGCCAGATCATCTTCAATTGCTGGCCGCTGCCTTCGACGCCGAAGACGTTGAACTTGCTTACAGCCGACCGTTATGGGTGATTCCCAAGGGCATGATTGCGCCAAGCAGTTTTAATTTGCATCAAGCGGAAACGCTTCATGTGTTTCTCTCAAGAAGACGAAATCACATCCCCGCGGGATGCGTCGTGCATCGCCGCGAATGTTTTGAAAAATACGGTTACTGGAACGACCAACTAAGCGGCAGCGGCGATTGGGATATGTGGGCACGCATCATCGAAGGCGGCGGACGCCGGAATTTCTCTTATGTGACGGAATCCACCTGCCTGCACTTTCGCGCCAACTGGCGGACTGAAGCCACCACGGGCCAACCGCAGTTGCTTGTCTGGAAGATGCTGCACGCGATTGACGGATTCATGCCCGAAGCTTTGAGCTTTCCGGTAACGGATGGCGAAACAGAGCAGGAGGCTTGCTGGAAATTGTTAAGCGCTGATTCAGAAGAATGGACGAAACGGCTTCGTGCCGCCGTTCATCAAGTGCTCGATAGGCGAGTTGCTCAAAGCGACGAGTTGATGCTTGAGATAATCAGGCGGACGAAATCAAATGAAGCTGAAACCGCGAGGCTGGTTGAATCTTTCGCGCAGATGGAGAGCTTGCGCGAGCTAACGACGGAAATCGAGCACGCCCGCTCTTCCTTCGGTTGGAAACTGGTTCACGGGCTGCGTGCGCTCAAAAGCCGCACGCTGCCACCCGGCACGCGGCGCGAGCGCGCATGGCTACGCATACAGAAGAACCTGCTCAGGTAAAATTGGAACTTCTCTCTTTTTACTTTCCTTGCTTGTGCTAAAATGCGGCTCTTTCAAGGGCGCTGGGCTTTCGGGCTTTTATTCATCCGAAAGCGAACATCATGTCTTCAACGTTTGTCATGGCAAGCCTGATAGCGGGACTGTTGTTGATTGCCGCAGCGGTTTACGTCATCATGCTCTCGCGGCATCACAAGGCGGCGACGGGCGAGCTTGAATTGGTCGGGGCGCTGGCCTCTGTCGAAACCGCGCTTGAGCCGGAAGGCGCTGTGCTGGTGCACGGAGAGTTGTGGCGCGCGCGTTCACGCACAGGGGCTGGCATCGAGCGCGGCTCGCGCGTGCGCGTCGTCGGAGCGAGCGCGCACCTGCTCGAAGTCGAGCCACTCTGATGAATTATTCTGGCGTCCAATCTCCGGCCACAGGCCGGAAGGGCAACCAAGTTCATGGCGACCGATACACAAAAGTATGCAGCCGAAAGGGAGACGCGCCACTCCGCGCTGACCGAATTTCAGCGCGATGAGCGGCGTCCAGCCGTGCTGCTGCTCACGCTTCTCGTCGTCGCCGCCATCTTTTTCGCCCTCGGTATTATGGTCGGACGCTGGACGACCCAGCCGAAGCCGACACAGACCATCTCGCCCACCGTCAGGCCCTAAACTTCTCCTGACATCAAAGCGCCACGCGCTTAATAATCACACCCGAAGCTGGCACTCTTACTTGTCACCGTGTTGCCTCGGTCTCCATGTCTCAGAAGCGGTGTCTCCGCGTCTCGCCAGAGCATCTCTAACGCCTAATCCATCCTTCTTTCCAGAAAAGAAATTTCTGTGGCACGCGACGTGCTCTATCTTTTGTCGGCAAGCACGAAGCAGTAACCGTGACCCCGCCGCCAACACTTCTCTGAGCGCCGCCTGCCGCTGCGCCAGCCGCCCGCCGAGCGATCCTTCAGTTAAACTTTCCGAAACGAGAACCCGGTCCAAAAGGCCGGGTTCGCCCTCTTTTACACGCCTTTTTAGCAAAACAACGGAAAACCAAGCTCCCTTCGTCAATCTTTGCCAACCGCCGAGAAAGCCTCAGCAATACAACCGCCTGACGGCATGCGACGAAATTTGTCACTTTCATAGTGACGTTTTCTGTCGAATACTGCCCTCCGGTAAACGATTTGCGACATTGAAAC
This sequence comes from Pyrinomonadaceae bacterium, assembly GCA_036387475.1. Taxonomy (GTDB): domain Bacteria; phylum Acidobacteriota; class Blastocatellia; order Pyrinomonadales; family Pyrinomonadaceae; genus DASVTR01. Next base: position 258,024 of record DASVTR010000026.1, read on the forward strand.
CGAGAAAAAGGGGCTTGGCTTGCGAAGCCGATAAATTTCTTGCCTCATTTCTTTAACCGCCCGACTCAAGGCTTCTGACTCCCCCTTTTTCTTTGCTACACTCAAGCGTATGCAGGAGGCTTTGTCGCTTGATGCTCCGGTTCGCTGGCGCTGGTTGAAGAAATTGGGCGAGCGCGCACGCGCGTGCGCTCCGACGCGCGTCGAGGCGGCGCTCTCTGCGCTCTCTGCATTACTGCTCATCTTCTCATTTCCAGACTTCAATCTCTGGCCGCTCGCGTGGGTGGCGCTCGTGCCTCTGTTTCTGGCAATCGCGCGCAACCCTGGGCGCGGGCGGGCGTTTCTCACGGGCTGGCTGATGGGGACGCTCTTTTTTTACGGCTCCTGCTATTGGCTGACGCACGCAGCGGTGCGCTATGGCGGCATCCCTTCCTGGATAGCATTCCTTCTGCTTGTACCTGGCGCACTCATTGTCGGACTCTTTCCGGGGCTGTGCGCTTGGCTTCTGGCGCGTGCGCTCATGCGTTGGGGCGTGCGTGCGTTGTTCGCTGCGCCCTTGTTCTGGGTGGCGCTCGAATGGGTGCGGCTCGGCGTGACGGGCCAACTATGGAACGCCATCGGCTACTCGCAAGCCTACGTGCCGGGGTTGATTCAAACAGCACGCTGGGGCGGCGTCTACGCGGTCGGCTTCCTGATTGTGACGATGAATGCGGCGCTCGCTCATCTGCTTCTGCGCAGAAGCAAGCGCACTTTGATAATGACGTTTATCGTTACGGCTCTCATCGCGCTCGTCTTAGCGGGAGCGCATCTTGAGGCGAAGTCGGAGATGAGTGCCAACTTAAGCGAAGAAACGACGGCGGTGATAATCGCATTGCAGCCGAACGTTCCGATGGACCCGGTTGAATCAATGGTGGAGATGGCGGCGCTCATCGAACGGCATCGAAGCTTGAGCGAGGCGGCGCTCTACGAGTGGGAGAAGTCGCAGCCGCTGGGCCAACGCCCAATAGTTGCGCGCGTCGTCATCTGGCCTGAGTCGCCGATGCGCTTCGCTTACGCGCGCGATTCCGAGTTTCGTGAATTCGTCGGCCAGTTCGCAATGAAGAATCGCACGTCCGTCATCTTTAATTCGCAGGAGCCTGCGCCCGGTGACGGCAGTTATAACGCGGCGGTGATGGTGAATGAAGAGGGCCGTCTCGTCGCGCAGTATGATAAGATTCGCTTGCTGCCGTTTGGCGAGTATGTGCCGCTGCCGCGTTGGTTGCCGGGAGTCAGTTTGATTCCAGTGCTGGTCGGGGATTTCACGCCGGGCGTGGATTACCCTCTGATGCCGTTGGGCCAAACGCGCGCGGGCGTCTTTATCTGTTTCGAGTCGGCCTTTCCATCTATCGCGCGCAGGTTTGCGCAGGATGGAGCGGACGTGTTGGTTAATATCTCGAACGACGGCTATCTGGGAGAGACGCCCGTGATGCGGCAGCACCTGGCGAACGCTGTCTTTCGCGCCGTCGAGAATGCGCGACCCGTAGTGCGCGTGACGAACACGGGCATCACCGCGTTTATCACTTCGCGCGGCGAAGTGAGGGATACGACCGCTGGCTTTCAAACGGCGACGCGCACGTGGGAGGTCAAGCGCGCAAACGTGGGCCAGACTTTCTACACGCGACGCGGCGACCTCTTCGTCGGGACATGCGCCGTCATCACGTTGCTGATATTTGGAATGAGTTTGAGAAAGCAGAATTCAGAAGCCAGGAGTCAGGAGTCAGAAGAAATGAAAATCAAATAACAGCGGGTTGCCGCCTTATCTTCTGGCTTCTGGATTTCGACTCCTGACTTCTGCGGAGGGATTATGCTTGAGACTTTATCAATCCAAGATTTAAGAGTTACTTATGACGATTTGCGGACGCGCGTCGAGCAACTCGGGAGGTTTCTTTGATGTCGCTGCGAAGCGTGCGGAGTTGACGAGCATCGAGCAGCAGGCTTCAGCAGAGGATTTCTGGGCCGACCAGGAAGCGGCGCAAAGGCTCTTGCAGCAACGCAGTCGGCTCGAACGCGTTATCTCGCGCCACGAGCAGTTTGAACGAGAGGTAGCGGACGCCGCCGTGCTCTTTGAATTCGCCGAAGCCGAAGAGGATGAGGAATCCCTGCGAGAATTGCGCTCGCTGTTGGAGCGGCTCGAACACGAAATCGGGCAGGCCGAAACGGAGATGCTGCTGGCGGGCGAGAATGATGCGCGCAACGCCATCTGCACGATTCATCCGGGCGCGGGCGGCACGGAATCGCAGGACTGGGCCGAGATGCTCCTGCGCATGTACCTGAAGTGGGCCGAGCAACGCGGCTTCAAGACGGAGATTCTGGATTACCAGCCGGGCGAAGAGGCCGGAATCAAGAGCGTGACGTTTACGGTCGAAGGTGAATATGCTTACGGCCTACTGGCAGCCGAAGCGGGCGTGCACAGGCTCGTGCGTATCTCGCCTTTCGATCAGGCGTCGCGCCGTCACACGTCGTTTGCTTCGCTCTTCGTGTATCCGCAGATTGACGAGACCATCGAAGTTGAAATCAACGACAAGGATTTACGCGTTGACACTTATCGCTCGACGGGCGCGGGCGGCCAGCACATCAACACGACCGACTCGGCTGTTCGCATCACGCATCTACCGACAGGAATAGTCGTGCAGTGCCAGAACCAGCGCTCGCAACATCAGAACCGCGCCGTCGCCATGCAGGTCTTGCGCTCGCGCCTGTACGAATTGGAAATAGAAAAGCGCCGCGCTGAAACCGCCGAGCTGGAAGCGAACAAGCAGGACATCTCGTTTGGCTCGCAGATACGAAACTACGTGCTCGCGCCCTATCGGCTGGTCAAAGACGCACGCACGAAACTTGAGCGCGGCGACGTTGATTCAGTGCTCAACGGCGACATAGATGATTTCATCAAGGCGTATCTTCTTTCACGCCGGGCGGCATGATAGAGCAGGATTCAGGAGTCAGAATTCAGAAGCCAGTTAGATAAGGTTGAAACCCACTTCTTCTGATTTTCTTTTTATTCTGACTCCTGACTTCTGACTCCTGAAGGAGTGTTTATGGCAACAACACAGACGGATGCGCGGGCTAAAGCGGCAGCGCCAAAGAATACGCGGCGAAACGAGATTATAGCAATCGTGCTCGGCGCGCTCGGCCTTCTCTTTGCGCTGTGCCTGCTCTCATACAATCCGAACGATCCGTCCTGGAACGCCTTCGGACAAGACCGCGTGCGTAATCTAGTCGGGCCGTTTGGCGCGTGGGTCGCCGCCAGCCTCTTTCAGTTCGTCGGCCTGGCTGCTTACCTGATGCCGGTCTTGCTGCTCGCCGCCGCGTGGCGTCGCTTTCGCACGCGCCGCATACGCGCTCCGCTCTCGCGCGTCATCGGCCTTGTGACGCTCCTGCTGGCGGCGTCTGCGCTGCTCTCGCTGTCTGGAATGCCTCCGCGTTTTGACGGTAGCGTTCAACCGGGCGGAATGATGGGAACGCTTATCGCTCAAATAGCTGCGAGCGCTTTGAACACCGTCGGCGCAATTGTCTTACTGTCGGCAATTGCTGCCGTCGGCCTGCTGCTCGCCACCAACTTTTCTTTCGTCCGCGCTTACGAGCGCACGCTCTCGCTGTTTGGCGATCGCTTTGTTTTCTTTCGCACCCTGCCGGAAAGATTGCGTGCGTGGCGTGCTGCCCGGCTTGAACGCGCGCGTGCGCGGATGGAAGCGCGCGGTGCTGCCCGCGCTGAACGCGATGCCATTCGTGAAGAGGAACAAAAATCAAGAGAACTAACGGGAGCAGAGCGTGTCGCAGAGTTTATGCGCGAAAGCGTCACGAGCGGCGAAGCAGACAACTCTGCCATCGCCGCCATCCGTCGCGCAGGCAGTGGACTTGAGCCGACGGTTCAATCTGCATTTGAGAAGAGTAAGGAAGTAGAAGTCGCGGCTTCGGCTGCGTCCCTTTCATCGCCCGGCGCGGTTGTTGAGGAAAGCGCTGCGATGTTAGAGAAAGTTGTGCCAGCAAGTCGCTCGACCGCCGCTGCCGCCGCACGTGCCAGAGATACGGCGGCAGACGAAGCTGCCGCGATCGAAGCGATGGTTAGCACGGCCTCCGTCGTTCGCACTGAGACAGAGGAACACGAGCGCAAGGCTTCGCGCGCCGCCGCAGAGCAGGCACGCCGCGCGGCGGTCGCCGCCGCTGCGCTCAGCAACTACAAACTGCCCGACGTAGAATTCTTATCCGAAGCGCCGCCCCGCAGTGAACAGGCCAACGAAGAACTCTATCAACTCGCCACGCGCGTCGCTGAAAAATGCAAGGAGTTCAACGTCACCGGCAAGATAGAATTTATCTGTCCCGGCCCAGTGGTGACGACTTATGAATTCAAGCCTGACCCCGGCGTCAAATACTCGCGCGTCACCGGCCTCGTTGATGATCTCTGCCTCGCGCTCAAGGCCGAGTCCATACGCATTGACCGCGTTCCCGGCAAGGCTCACGTCGGCATCGAAGTGCCGAATCCGCAACGCGAGACGATTCGCCTGCGCGAGGTTGTCGAATCGCGTGCCTTTCGTGAATCAACTTCAAAGCTGACGATTGCTTTGGGCAAGACGATTGACGGCCTCAACTACGTCGCAGACTTAGCCAAGATGCCGCACCTCTTAATCGCCGGTGCTACGGGAGCGGGCAAGTCCGTCGGCGTCAATTCTCTAATCGTCTCTATTCTCTATAAAGCGCGGCCCGACGAAGTTAAATTTATTCTCATTGACCCCAAGCGCCTCGAACTCGGTCTCTACGATGAAATCCCGCATCTGGCGACGCCGATTATCACAGACCCGAAGCCCGCTGCCCGTTCCTTAAAGTGGGCGGTCGGAGAGATGGAGCGTCGCTACAAGGTGCTGGCCGGATGGGGCGTGCGTAATATCGACGGCTTCAACACGGAGGTAGAACGCCGCAACTTTGCTAAAGACTTTGACGAGTCGAACGAGCCGCACAAGCGTCTGCCCTACATCGTCATCATCATTGACGAGTTGGCAGACTTGATGATGGTCTCCGGCCATGAAGTCGAAGAATCCATCACACGCCTTGCGCAGATGGCGCGCGCCGTCGGCATACATCTAGTGCTGGCGACGCAGCGCCCCTCTGTTGATGTCATAACGGGTCTCATCAAGGCCAACTTTCCTTCGCGTATCTCCTTCCGCGTCTCCTCGAAGGTTGACTCGCGCACTATCATCGACTCGAACGGAGCAGAGCAGCTTCTCGGTCGCGGCGACATGCTCTTTTTGCCGCCCGGAACATCGCGCCTAGTCCGCGTCCACGGCGCTTATCTGGACGAGACCGAGATTAACCGTATCGTCAAACACATCAAGGCGCAGGGTGAGCCTTCCTACGACGAGACGATTACGCAGAGCGAAGAAGAGGCTCTGGGGCTTGACGGCGCAGGCGGCGAACGCGACGAGGTATTCGAGGACGCCCTGCGCATCTGTGTCGAGATGAAACGCGCCTCGACCTCCGTGCTGCAAAGACGCCTGCGCATCGGCTACGGTCGCGCCGCCGCCATCCTCGACATGATGGAGCGCGAAGGCTTCATAGGCCAGGCCGACGGCGCACGACCCCGCCCAATCCTCAGCCGCGCCTATGAAACCGTCGCTGACTGGGACGGGCAAAACGAGCAAGGATGAGGTAGGAACGCCGCAACGATGAATAAAAGACAAGCTCTAAATAGTTCATCCTTCATCGTTCCGACTTCATCGTTTGGTTGACAAAGTTTCGGCACTTTTCCACAGATGTCTGTAGAGTAATCCCTGCTTTTCCATCTTACCGGGGAGAAACCCACCATGAACAAAAAATTGAAGAACTCACCGCGCGCTTCATCGAAGAGCAGGAGTTAAAGGGCGCGTCGCCTCATACTCTACGCGGCTTTCAACAGAGCGCGAGCTATTGGCTTGAGTCTGGCTTGAGCCTTGAGCATTTCGAGTCGAAAGACCTGCTTGAAATGTTCGCCGCGGCGCTGCCGCCGACGCTCGCTTCTTCGACGATGATTGTGCATCTGACGCGGCTCTGCACGTTCAGTAACTGGTGTGCCAGAAATCATTACACCAACATGCGGCATCGTGCACCGCATCAATCGCGGCGGCCCAAGCATCGCTTGCTGCCGACCGCCGAAGAGACGCGGCGACTGTTAAATGCTCTGGCCGAGCGTGCGGCTCTGGCAACAGTCGGTCGAGCGCGGACACGGCAGCAGGATTATTTAATTGTCCGTGTGCTCTATGAGACAGGAGCGCGAATCAGCGAAGCTCTGGCGCTGAATGTTGATGATGTGTTTTGTTCGGATGACGAGCGCAGCTACATCATCATTCGCGGCACGAAGAGCGAGGCAGCAGAGCGGGCCGTGGCCGTCAGTGATGAGTTGGCCCAAGACCTCTACAATTTTCGCGTGCGCTGGCATCTCGCCAGGGGCCGCATCTTCAAATCGAAGTCGAGGCGACCTCTCTCCGGTAATGAGTTTGGCAAGTGGCTCAAAGATTTCTGCGCGTCAATCAACATTCATTGTCCCGTCACGCCGCACACTTTCCGTTACGCATACATCCTCGGCCTGATTGAAGAGGGCAAGAGTGCGCTGGAAGTAATGACGCGGCTCGGTCATACAGATGTTGAGATGACCGTTTATTATTTCAACCAGGTCAGGCGATTGATGCCCTACGTTGAAGTGTCTGGGGACATTGCTATTCTTGAGCGCAAGCGCAAATTCTGGAAGGACAAGGGCAGCAAGTTTTAAGGGCTACGGCGCAGGAGCTTCGAGGGAGATCACAAACTGTACGTTAAATTTTAACTTACAGTTTGACCAGGACGCTTGGAGCGTGTGTGCTTCCAAAAGATATTCTTTTGAAAGTAAGAACACACGACGCGCGGGCTGGCGCAGCCCGCGCTTGAGCATCTCGCTCCGCTCGATGCGCGCGTGGTTGTGTAGCTCGGTCGCGCTCGTGTGCCGATAATGCGGGATTATGAATTCGGCGGGCTGTGGCCCGCCCGTCGCCGTGCGCGCGTCTGCGCGCTCGTCGCCGTTCATAATCCCGCATTATCGTCCCCCTTCGCGCCTGTCCCCGCGTCCCGCGCTGGTGCGTTGTGTGTTGGCCCACGTCGGCGTGGCTCCGGGCGTGCGCTCTGGCCGTGAACCCCACGGCGCGGGCCTGCGGCAAGCTGAATGCCATTCAGCGCCGCTCTGCCCGCGCGCCATCCTTCCCATCTTGTGTGCTCGAAGCCGTTCGCGCTTGCTGCGCTCATGGCTCCGGCTGTGCCGTCGCCCGCCGCGCCTGCGGCGCGTCGTCTTGCCCGCGCGCGGCATCTTGAAGGGCCGGGCAAATTGCCGCGCGCGGGCAGCGCTCTCTTCCTCGCGCTCGTGTTGTGTGCTGCCCGCTGCCTGTTGATTGATTTGTTGTGTGGGCTGGAAAGATGAATAGCAGAGGTCAGGCCGCTCGATAAAAAGCAGCCAGAGGCCGCGCTACGATATGGATTGCTGCGCGTAGCTGGCCGTCTGCCAGCTTTTTCGTTCTGCGCTGCCTCGATGCTCGACGGGGGCCGCTGGCGGGCGCGGGACGCGGGGAGCGCACAGCTACGAGGCGCGCTGGCGTGGCGCATCTGGCCGCTGGCGACCGGGTTTGATAATGCCTGTTATGTCCGCAGCCGATGCTTTTGCGGCGAGGACATAACTCTGCATTATCACTGACCCTGTTGCCAGCGGCAGGCCGCGCCCGTGTGTGTGAGCGCTAAGCGGTGGGAGTTTGAAATTCAGGGTCATCCGCGTAGGCTGTCTGGATAGCTCGATAGAGTTTCAGCAGAGCCTTACGGTAGGTTGACTGCTGCCCCGTGGCGTTAATGTTCCTCAGGAGCGTAAAGAGCGTCGAGAGGCCAAGGTCAATCAAGAAATCATTCATCGCTTTCTCCTTCCAGTTGGATTGCACGACGGCGCGCAATCATTCTTCTGCGAGTCTGGGCCAACTTTCCATCTTCGTCAGGATGCGCCTGAATTAACAGGTCAACCATCACTTCGAGCACCTGCATATACTGGCGCAGCAGAATGAGTTGACGTTGACAGCGGCGCTCTCGCCTTTCGACCTCTTGAAGTCGCTCTAAGAATTTGGCTGCCGCGTTAATCTCGGACTCCACTTTCTTTCCAAGCAGGCCGTAGCGCGCAGCAATGAGCGTCAGGATTGAAGAGACGCCGGCAGCGACGATGGTTTGAAGCGTTGAATTCAACTTGTTGGCCCACAGTGAGAGATACACCCGCGAATTGCACTGGCAACGCGCGGGCGCATCACAGAGGGTTGTTAATCGCCCACCCAGGAGCGCCACGCCGGAGCGTTGGCAGGCCCGGGCACGCCGTCTTCGGCATTGAGGCCGAGTCGAAAGAGCGCACGCGAGACGGCAAACAGTGCGAGGCCGGGAGTGATGGCGAAGTCTGAGGCGTAGGGCAAAGATTGCGCCGTCAATCCCATCGCAACCGCTTGATCCTCCCACCCTTCACGCGGCTCTGCGCCCATCGCGGCATAGGCCGCGCGGCTGGCCTCGAACTCGCTGGAGCCGGGGCCAATGACTTGCTGGAGCAAAAAGCTGTTCCAGCGATACGAGGTCGGGGCAATTGCACGCACCGCCGCGATGGCCGTCGCGTTCAAGCGAGTCAAAGCCTTCTGCGCTGCCAGCAACACTTGGCGCTGGTTGCCCTGCGCAGGCGTCTGCGGGTTCGCAGGGATGACGCGCTGTCGCACAAAGCCGCGCTTGTCGAAAGTGATTGTGCCGCCGAGCGTCCCCGACGCTTCCATCGAGAACAGCGGCCCTTTAACGTGTGGCATGAAATTATCTCCATCAGGGGAAGGTTAATGTTTGAACCGAACGGCATGGCCCGCTTCGAGCAGCAGGTCTGAGAGGTTCATCCACTGAGACTGTGAGGCTGTAGTTTGAAAATTCAACTCACAGAGCCAGCGGCCATACTTCTCTGACCTGCTCGATTGAATGCGAATTGCTGTCGCCTCATTGAGCCGTTCGACGACAAAGGCTTTCGCCCTCGCGCCGTCGAGCGTCATCAACTGCGGCGCATGGACCCGTGCCAGCCGGAAGGTGTCGCGCAGCCAGGTGTGAAAGCCGAGGTCAACGTCGAGCTTTAGAGTGTTGGCGTCAACAATCGAAATCAGCCTGGCTGCGTATTCGTGCAAGGTGCGCGTCCCCCATAACAAACAGGAAAAGCCCCCCGTGACTCATCCAGTCGTCACGGGGGGCGCGCAAGCTAGAATGATTGCGGAGAGGCAGCTTTGTCAACCACAGGCTGAAAAGTGGTCTACGGAGCGCGAGCACGTGCGCGCCTCTCTCCGGGTCGAGTCTCTACGGAGTTTCTACGGAGCGGGAACGGAGCGGCAGGCACAAATTGAGCACTTTCCGCGAATTTGCTCAGCATTTTGCAAACAGGTGACATACCGTCGAGAGCAGGAACACGTAGCGCGCTCACCAACTCAAAACAGAATCGTTCGCCTCGTGTTTGCCCGCGCGCAGAAAATAATTGCAAATCAATTCCTGGTCGAGTAGATTGCGCGTCGCACTTCTCAGTGCCAGCGCCGCGCTGATTGAGCAGAGAGTTTGCAAGCTTTCTGTCTCGATGATCGAAGACACTGTGAACTTCTGCGCGGCGCTCTTCCCAACATCACAGACCTTTCACACAGGAGAGGCCATGCCAAAGCACACACGCCGATTCGGTGCATTTCATCGCGCCAACCGACGCAATCAGCCACCACTTGCGCGGATGTTTTCACCATTGGAGATTGACGCATTGCTGCTTGAAGGAGTGGCAAGTGACAAATCAGTGGTAAGAGGTGAGAAATCAGGGGTAAGTGAGAAATCAGGTGTAAGCGATGATAAATCAGGGGAAAGAGCAGGCAATTTCCAGCAAGGAAAAGACATCTTTTCCACAGATGTCTGTGGAAAAGCCTGTGGAAAAACCGCCTTCGGACGTTACAAGTTCCTGACAATTTTAGACTTCTAGCATTTTGCACACTTGTGCGGCATCTTTTGCGGACTCGTCGCAAAGTTAGGCACGCATTTATGCGGCAAAAGTTTCGGGCGCGGCCCCGCCGCTTTTTCCAGTTTATCTTCCTGAGTTGGCTGCTCATCGCGGCGGGAGCTTCCTGCGTCAGGTTGCCACGCCGCACCACCAGCGCTGCCGGTCAAAATGCGCCACCCGCCGCCCGCCTTGAGACGCCGAGCGAAGCTCTCATCAACATCAATACTGCAACGCCCGAAGAACTGGATAAGCTGCCGGGCATAGGGGCTGCGCTGGCCGCGCGCATCGTCGAGCACCGCGAGCGATACGGGCGCTTCCGTCGCGCAGAGCATTTGCTGATGGTGCGCGGCATCAGCGAGCGGCGCTATCAAACAATCAGCGCTCTTGTGACAACGGAGTGAGCAAAGCGTGCCTGAGTTACAACAGTTACGCGATGCGGCGCTTGAGATTTTTCGTGCGGCCCTGCGGAGCGCGGATGCGGGCAGAGCCGTGCGCCGCGCCGTTCGACTTGACGGCGAGCAGCTTCTCATCAATGCGACGCACATCAATCTGGCCGCTCGCCAATGCAATATTTACTGCGTCGCCATTGGCAAAGCCGCGCACGCAATGGCCGTGGCGCTTGAAGATGTTCTCGGCGAGAGGCTGACAGCCGGAGTGTCGGTTGGCTTGCCGCCGGAAATGTCGCGCGGCCAATCCGCACCTGTCACATACATCTCGTCTTCTCTTTCCAATCGCTGGCGCATCTTCGCTGGAGGGCATCCGCTGCCAAACGAAGAGAGCCTTGCCGCCGCACGCGCCGCCTTTAACCTGCTGCGCCGCGCCGAAGAGGAACGGGCGCTCGTCATCTTTCTCATCTCCGGCGGCGGCTCTGCGCTGCTCGAATGGCCTCGCGACTTACAGATAACACTCGAAGAGTTGCGTGAGGGCAATCGCATACTCGTCGAAAGCGGCGCGAGCATCGCGGAGATTAACGCCGTCCGCCGCGCCATCTCAGCCGTCAAGGGAGGCTGTCTGTCTGCACGCGCGCCCCATGCGGATCAACTGAGCCTGATTATTTCCGATACCAACACGGGCGAAGAATCAAATGTCGCCTCCGGCCCGACCTTTGAGCCGCAGCCGGACGCGCCCGAAGCAGCCGCCGTCATCGCACGCTACAAGTTGGCCCAGCATCTGCCCGCTTCAATCCTACAAGTCATCAACCAGCCCGCCGTCGCTCATAATGAATCGCCGGTTGAATCTCTGCGGAAACACTATGTTCTGCTCAATAATGAAGACGCTCTCGCGGCAGCAGCAGACGCAGCACGCTCGCAAGGCTTCATGGTCGAAATCGCAAGCGACATTATTGAGCAGCAGATAGACACAGGCTGCACGCAGCTTTTAGAGCGGCTCTTCACCCTACAGCGTCGAGCGATTGGCGCAGGCCGCGTTGCCTGCCTGCTTTCAGGCGGTGAGTTTGCGTGCCCTGTGCGAGGCCGTGGGACGGGAGGGCGCAACAGCGAGACGGCGCTGCGGCTGGTTCTGGGAATCGAAGAGCACAGAGAGAGCAACAAGGGCTTGTCGTCTCACGTCGTTGCACTCAGCGCGGGCACTGACGGGATTGACGGCAACAGTCCGGCGGCGGGTGCTCTCTCTGACGAGACGACGCTCATGCGCGCTCAAACGTTAGGGCTGGATGCGCGTGAGTTTCTTAAGACGAGCGATGCATATAGTTTCTTCGAAGCTCTCGGCGATTCAATCGTTACTGGCCCGACCGATACAAACGTGCGCGACGTGCGCGTCCTGCTGGCGAGTTGAAACGCTTAACCCAGCGCTCTCGAAGCGTTGACGCGAACGCGCGATGAGGACTATAAAGTTGTGGCGCACTGCCGACTCCGCGCGCCACACCGACAGCTAGCCGTTTTCATATCCGCACAGGAGTTATAGAAAAAATGTCAACGAACGTTACGCCAAACGCCACTCAATTGCCCGCCACCGTCGAGTTGGAGACAGAGCATCTTCTTTCTTTCCAAATGTTGAAAGACAAGCTCGACGCGCTGCGGGCCGCGCCCACGCTCGCAGACTTAGACCACTGGCTGAGCGAGGTGCATGTGACAGAGGCGGACGTGCGGCCCTTTCGTTTCTTCAAGCCGGGCACGTATGCGCGCCATCGTGTGATGCGCAACGAGTACGTCGAACTGCTCGTACTCTGCTGGTTGCCGGGCCAGCGCACGCCGATTCACGACCACAACGGTTCATACGGCGCTGTGCGTGTCTGCGAAGGCGTGATGTGGGAGACTACGTTCGCGCTCAACGAGGCGAGCGAGTTGTATTATCGCGCGGCGCGCGAGTGGGGCAGAGGCGAAGTGACGGACGCGAACATCCCGGACATACATCAACTCGGCAACCCTGAGTGCAGCGGCCAGAACCTCGTCACACTGCATCTCTACGCGCCGCCTCTCGGCGTGCTTAACACCTACAAGGTCGGCAGCTCCGAAGTCGGGCATTACTCGCCGAATGAATTTATGGACGGAGCTGGAATCTAGCGTCGCGGCGATGCGTGCGGTGATGTTGGGATGAAGGTTCGGATAATTCAAGTGCCGTACGATTCAGGGCAGAGAAGCCTTCGGATGGGAGCCGGGCCTGAGCATTTCATCCAGAATGGACTTGCGCAGATTCTACGGACGGGCGGTTATGAAGTGCAGGTAGAGAGCGTCGAAGCAGGGGGCGCTTTCCGTGCCGAGATTAAAACCGCTTTTGAACTCTGCCGGTCGCTCGCCGAACGCGTACGAGATTCCGCTGCTCAAGGCAGCTTCCCCTTAGTCCTCTCCGGCAATTGTAATAGCTCTTTGGGAACGCTCGCTGGGATTGGCCCAGCGGACACGGGAATGATCTGGTTTGACGCGCACGGGGATTTCAATACGCCCGAAACGAGAGAGAGCAGCTTTTTTGACGGAATGGGGATGGCTATTGCGACCGGCCAGTGCTGGCGGAAACTGGCGGCGACGATTCCGAGCTTTAGTCCTCTGCCGAACTCTCACGTCATACACGTCGGCGGGCGAGACTTCGACCCGGAGGAAGAGACGTTACTGGAAGCTTCAGGCATCAACGTCGTCAGGGCAGACCGCATCAGGCAATCGAGCGTGAGCGAGGCCCTTCTGCCAGCACTGGAATCTTTACGCGCTCAAGTTGAAAGATTGTATCTTCACATCGACCTGGACGTATTAGACCCCGCAGAGACTCCCGCCAACGAATACGCCGCGCGAGTTCCAAACGGACTGATGTTGGAACAAATCGAAGAAGCTATTCGGCTCATCAACGAGCGTTTCAAGATTTGCGCGGGCGGCGTGGCATCGTATGACCCCAAGTATGACGAGACTGGGCGGACGTTTGAGGCGGGCGTCCGTATTATCAAGAGCATGCTGACGACGAACAATAGCTAGCTCGTCATCTTCCATCTTCAATCCTGTTCAAAAGTTTCCACTCTTAAATCATGCCCGTCCGTGCTGACGGTAATCGTTCCGCGCTTGCCGGTCGTGAGGACTTCCGCGCCGCTTGAGCGCCAGCGCTCGACCACCTCTTCGTGAGGATGACCATAAATGGAGGAACGCCCGACGGAGATGACCGCGATTTTCGGTTGCGTGCGTTCGATGAGCGCTTCCGTTGAGGAAGTCCGGCTCCCATGATGCGCGACCTTGACGACATCCGACCGAAGGTCTTCCGGCGCGGCGATGAGAGCGGCTTCGGCCTCCTTCTCTATGTCGCCCGTGAGCAAAAATACCCTCTCGCCAAAACGCAGCCGCAGCACCAGCGATTCATTATTGCCCGAAGCGGCGCTCGGGTCGTCCGTGTGAGCAGGCCAGAGCACATCTGCCTCGACCGCGCCGAAGCGTAGTGCGTCACCGCGACCGAGCGGATAGACGGGAAGGCCGTTGCTACGTGTCGTCTTGAGAAAGCGCTCAAACTCCGAATCGTCGGCGGGCGTACGCGCAACGAGCGCGGCGCGCACGCTGAAATTGCGCGCGACATCGTTGAGGCCGTCTATGTGATCTGCGTCCGCATGCGTTGCCAGTATGTAATCAACGCTATCAAGGCCGCGCCACCATAAATATTCGGAGACGACAGCTTCGCCTATGCTGCGCGTATCGCGTTCAAAAGACTCTTCGCCGCCCGCCTCTTCAACAGCCGGTGCTCGACGCGCAGAGAAGTTAGGGCGTCCGCCGCCGTCTATGAGCAAGGTCGTTCCATCCGGCATCGTCAGGAGCGCAGAGTCGCCCTGCCCTACGTCCAAAAAGTCAATTCGCAGCCTGCCTTCGGGTCTGCTCGCGCTTGAAGGATGAGCGATGATAACGATGAACGTGATTGCCAACATAGCGGCGGCCAGTTGCGGTATCAAACGATGACGAGAAAGCTTCTCGCCATCGTTGATCGCAGAAACGTTGCACAGCGGATTCCAGCGAGCGAGCGCGACGGCCAGGGCTATGAGCGGAATGTAATAAAGCAGGTAGATAAACGATTGCCAGCCGGTGTACTCAGGCAGCCGCACCGAGGCCAAGCCCAACCGCGAAAACGGGTCTACGCTGTGCGTCATCAGCCAGTTCGATTGCTCTGCCAGCCAGAAGAAGGGAGCAGCCAGAGTGGCGCTCAGTTGCGAGAGCAGCAGCGCGGCGAGCGCGACGAGAGAGAGCAGCGCCATCAACGCGCCGACGAAGATGTTCAAGATGAATGAGGCCAGCGAGAGGCGATGAAAATAGATTATGAGAATTGGCAACAGCCCCACCTGCACGCTCGCGGAAACGATGACTGCGCCGACCGCGTAACGCAACGCGCGTTGCACGCGCCAGCGCTCAAGCCGCGCCGCCAACGATGTCTTAAAGAGGCGGCAACTATACGTCGCACGCGCCATTTCCTTCTGCCACTCGCGCTCGCTCCAGAAGAGCGCTTCCGCCGTCACACGCCACCAGCGCGGGCAGATGGGCGGATACGGCGTCTCCTGTGTCGGACGCCATTGGCCCACCTCCTGCAACTTACTGATGAGCGGCCATGCGATGACTATAATCATCAGCACGGAGAGAAACGTTAATTGAAAAGAGGCGTCGAAAAGATCGCGGGGACGCCAGATGAGCAGCAAGAGCGCGGCACAGCCGAGCGCGTTCAAAGGCCGCGCCCGCCTGGACACGACCGGCGCGAGCGCGACCACAGAGAACATCAGCGCCGCCCGCACGACAGACGCTTCTGCGCCGACCGCCACCGCGTAGGCCCACAGAAGGAGAGCCGAGACGACAAACTGCCAGCCCCTACGCTTCGTCACGCGCCTCATCATTAACAGCACGAGACCTCCGATGAAGCTGATGTGCAGGCCGCTGATGACGAGAACGTGAAACGTTCCGGCTTCACGAAAGCGCTCCGACGCGTCGTGCGAGAGATAAAAACGATTGCCCAGCAACGCCGCCTGGAGCACGCCGCTCGTCTCCGTCGAGAACTTTTCGGAAATCTGTGACAGTAGAAACTGCCGCCATTCATATAGCCACGCGAGCGGCAAGAAGACTCGTTCGTCATCCAGCCGCTCAATTAACAAAGGACTCTTGACGACGCCCGTCGCATCGTAGCCGCGCCGCTCCAGATACTCTGTCAGCACAGAGACGCCTGGATTACGAAAACTCTCTTCACGGCTCAGCCTCGTCATCACTTGCACGCGCGCCCCGTAGCGCAACTCTAGAGCTTCATAGCGGTCGCGCGTCGCGCCGTCACGCACCGGAGCGTAGAGCCACACCACGCCCGACGCCGCGCGTTCATCCTCTCCAAACCTGATCTTTTCCACGCGCAGCGTCAGGTAAAAACCATCCGGCGCATACTCCGGTGCGCTCGTTAAAACACCCGTCACTTCGACCGGAGCGTCCCCGTCAATAACACCCTCATCATAAAATCGCTGTACGCGGTTGGCGGCAACGCCTCTCTCCTCCAACAAAGCCAGCGTCGCTCCCGCAAAGGCGAAAGCGAGCGCGATGAACAGGGTCGGCATGACGGCTTGTCGTCGCGCTTGAAAATAAACACTCAACGCCGCGCAAGCCCCGCCGCCGATGAGACAGATGACGAGCGGCAAGGCGATAAAGTGTGCGGCGAGAATTCCGAGCGCAGAGCAGGCCGCCAGCATCGCCAACGGATAAGCAGAGAAGGATGACTGCGAAGGCGCACGCATAAAAATTTGCAGGACGTGCGTAAAGGTTTGTCAGACAATTAGAGTTGCAGCGCAGTTGATGAAAGAATTGCTATCGAGCAGTCGGCCCGAATAACTTGTTCGGCGCGGCGCTCTATTTTCTCACTTAAACATGTGCCTCCATCGCTTTAACGAGCGATCCCGGCGACACACTGACAATAGCCGCGCACGCGCACTCTTAATCTCTAATACTTTGTGAGTCTCTTTGTCGACCCGAAGTTGCAGGCACGCGCAGCCGTAACCATAGCTGCCCGCGTTTGTCGACACCCACTGCCGCGGCCTGAAAGTCGGCCACTCCCAGTCTCCTTCGACCTGATGCCCGCCCTGCACTCCGATAATCCATTCGCCGTCACGGTCAAACAGCGAAAGATTAGCGGGCGTAGGATTGTCGAGCCATCCGCAACGCGTTTCAAACTGTGTGGCCTCAGATTCGACGGGCAGTCCGGGGTGTCCACTGACAAAGGCGACAGCGGCAAGCAGCAGGTAACCGATGATTATTGATTGGAGTTTTACAAGCTTCTTCATCATCATTTTCTCCATCTTCATAAGCCAGCGCTAAACAACTGAACCAAAACGCGCCGGGCAAGTTGCATTTGAGCCGCAAAGGGTATCACACAACCATTGAAAGATAAGCTATCGTGGCGACGGTCAACGGCGACTCTGTGACAAGGCGGAGTCGGCGTGCGCTTTCCGCTGCCCGGTAGGCGCACTATGCTACTCTGCTCTTGAATGAGCAAGTTTGTTCATACGAAGTTCACAACTTTGTCGGGCAATTCAACGTTTAAGTAAGTATGAAGAAAGAAAAATGGCAGGAGAGTGTGAAGATGAACGGAGGAGAATCTATGCCGAGAGGTAAATATTTCGTCGCTGTGGTGATTCTAATTCTCATCGTCCTCCTGATCGGAGGCATGGTGACCTACTCGAATATCAAGTTTGCTCAGGAAGGAACGGTGCAGGTCGTCACCAAGTGGGGCGCGATTGAGCGCATCTACACTCCGTCGGACGGATGGTTCACGACGATTGCGCCGGGACGCAAGAGTTATGAGGTGAACATTAAATCGTTTACAGAGAGCGCGCAGGTGCGCGTGACCAGTAAGGACAACGCAGCCTTGCAGGTCGAGATTGCACTGACGGCTTACACAGACCCCGCGAAGATTGTGGAGTACGTGCGTAAGTACGGATTTTTGGAGGAAGAAAGACACCGGCGGCGCAACGAGATTTTGAAGGGCATCGTGCAAACGGAAGCGCGCAATGCTTTCGCCGATTACGGAGCTTACGAGATTTACGCCAATCAGGAGCAGATTCAAAAGCGCATCATCGAATCCCTGCGCCCGCAGCTTGGCAGTCAACTTCTGCTCGTCACCGAATCTGTGCAAATCGGCAATCCGGATTTCCTGGACGATAGGGTCGAAGCAGCCGCTTCCGGCGTTGTCGCCAACGAGAAACAGAAGCAGGCGGAAGAAGCCAGACTCGAAGCTGCAAAGGTCGCCGCACAAACCAAGCAAATCGAAGCGCAGACCTTTGCTAATCCTGCGTTGTTGGAAATCAAGAAGCTCGAATTGCAGCTTGAGATCGAACGCGCCCGCGCCGAAGGCATCAGGAGTCATCAGGGCGCGCTGACAATCATGTACGGCCAGCCGGGTGTACAGTTGCAAGTTCCTGCGGGGAGGTAAGCGGGCATGAGATTCTTGTTTTTAATCTGGATGGTGGTAGAGGTCTTGCAAGTCGTGCTGATCGGAATGTTATTGGTCGGCTACCGCAACTTACAGCGACGTATGGACGGAGACTATCGCTTCCGCACACATCCGCCGCGCTCTGTGACAGACGAGTAATCAAGGTAAACGTAAAAAGGCAAATGTACAGAGGAACGGCGACCTGTCCTTCGTCTGTACATTTGCCTTAGCGCTCGCAGCGTTTGCTACTGTAGCTGCTTGAAAAGAAAGTGGCGTCCCGTACGGGAGTTGAACCCGCATCGCCGCCATGAAAGTGCGTATTTGGCGTATGCTTTAGTAGCGAATTTAGTCGCCATAGCGTCACTAAGTGACGCCCTCAATCGAGTCGCCGCTACCGCAAAAACTCGACGCGCTGCTGAAAGGTTAGCCCTCAGGCCGCCGCCGCTTTTCCCCGCCGACCCTCCGCTTTTCACCTCCACACCGCCGCAAATCACAAATCTATTGCGCCGATTTTGTATGCGACGATAATAACATCGCGAGTCGATCACGAGTCTTTCAATGGAGGCTAAATGAGAAAACCGCGCTTCGTTTTAATCGCAATCTTGTTCTTACTGCTTTCCACCACTGCTTTCGGGCAAGCGGATATTGTGAAAAGTGAAGGTATCACGAGTCCCTTGCATCAGGTGAATCTTGGCAAGATTGCCTTTACGGCGAAATCCATCCCCGTTGAGAGCCTGAAGGAAACGGATTTTCTGAAAACTTTTGAATTACATGAAACGGGCGACCTTGCGATCAGAGCTTTTATGGCGAATTCGCTAACGAATTATCTGCATCGCCTTGCGCCCGAATTGTCAGTCGATGAACTTACGCGAAAGGGGAATTATCAATTTTCGTTTTTCGTGGATGGCGTTTTGATTCACAAGGAAAATCTTCACCCCGCCTGGATTCCCGCGGAAAACAAGAGGACGAAAACGGTCTTTAGCGCGTCCTTTATAAATTCAGCGAATCCGGAATCGCGCTGGGGCGCGATTTGGCATGTCTTCTTACTCAACGGCGGCGAGCAAGCACTGAGCGCGGGAAAGCATTTACTGAGACTGGAAATGCGTCCCTTTTTAAAAACCACCGAGCTTAAGGTCGGAGAGTTGATTGCCACAGGTGAATTGCAACTGACGGTAATAAAACCGAAAGTCGATGAAAAGTTGACGGCGATTCAGCCCATCCAGGCGGCGAGCGGCTGGCAGATTTCCAAAGACACTTACGACAAAGAAAAAATCAGAGAACTCAAACGCGTAATTGCTGAAAACCTTTACAAGGAGATCAAAAGTATCGTCGTCATCAAAAACGGCGAATTGCTAATCGAAGAATATTTTAACGGCGCAACGCGCGACACCCTGCATAACACGCGCTCGGTCGGTAAATCTTTTGCCTCAACAATGATGGGCATTGCGATTAATGAGGGCTACATCAAGAGCGAAAATCAAACCCTCAAAGATTTTTACGACCTCAGTAAATTTGCGAATCACTCCGCGAAAAAAGAGAGCGTAACGCTCAAGAGCCTTTTGACAATGAGTTCCGGCTTTAACGGCAACGACGATGATGAATCTTCGCCCGGAAACGAAGAAAAAATGTATCCGACCGACAATTGGGTAAAATTCGCGCTCGATTTGCCGATGGACGATAAAAAGCAGGTCGGGAAAACCTGGAATTATTTCACCGCCGGAGTCATTCTCTTAGGAGGTATCCTGCACAAATCCGTTCCCGACGGATTAGAAACTTATGCCGATAAAAAATTGTTCAAGCCGTTGGGTATCACAAAATATCAGTGGCAATACACGCCGCAAAAAGTAGCCAACACGGCGGGCGGTTTGCAAATGAGCGCGCTGGATTTTGCAAAATTCGGACAGCTTTACAAAAACGGAGGGCGCTGGAACGGCAAGCAAATCATTCCGCGCGATTGGGTAGATAAGAGCTTTACCAAACACTTAGAATTGCCTGACGGTGGATTCTACGGCTATCTATTCTGGAACACGACCTTTAACGTGGGCAGCAAACAGCACGAGGCATTTTATTCTACCGGAAACGGCGGTAACAAAATATACATCTTAAAAGATCAGCCGCTGGTCATTGTCATCACCGCCACGGCCTACGGTAAGTGGTATATGCACCGGCAGGTCAACAACATGATGGAGAGATATATTTTGCCCGCAGTAATCAATTAACGCGCCGCCGTTTGGCCTAGATGTAAAGCCATAGGAAGCGAACAATTCTCAACCGAAAGATTTATGCGTCTTGAACGCGACGAAATTGATAAAGGCGAGAGACTTTTCTCAAGGACGCGAGGGCGACAATTATCGACGCGGCTTTGAATTCCGCAAACCTTCGGAGGCCCTTCTCGTAGTCCGTTATAAATCGTCCGTCAACACGCGGTTTATGGATTCTTGGTTTGAATCGTGAAAGCGTTCATATATCTTCTTCGTGAGCCAGTCTTTGACATCATTCTTGAAATCAGGGTTTTCCATGATCTTCTCAAAGATTTCCTGATTTGAATCCATCCGCTCTATCAGCTTGTTTATAAAGACATCCTCGAAAGCGTACTTAAAATTCTCACGCGGATTATTCAAAGCGCGCTTTCTCAAATCTTCATCAAGAAAAAGTTCTTCTTCAATCTGGTCGAAAAACAGCTTGTCGGCTTCGTTGAAATCTGTGCCGAACTTATCGTTGAGAAGGCTGATGATGTTAGAGAGTTTTTCTTTCTCGTCTTCGGCGCGGCTAATTCCGGCTTCGGTCGTAGGCTTGAGCGCATGTTCGCCTTGAATCTCCAAGACTAATTCGCCTTCGCCGATTTTCTGCAAACGGTAATACTGTAAGTCAATCTCTTTATCCAGCTTCAATTGCTCAGAGCTATCTGTCTTGGGCAATCGTGTCAGAAGCAATCTCCCGTAGGAATAAAGCTTTTCAAGTTCTACGTCTTGAAATGGCATAATCTGCGAGAGGAAAGAATAAAGATTGATGTAAGACGTAAGCGAGTTCTTAAATTCATCCTGGCTGTCTTCGTTCGTCTGTTGATAGCGTTCAATCGCCGGGTCAAGGAATCCGTATAGCTTGCCCTGATCTCTGGCATAAGAGCCGTTGCTGTTCGGCTTGTAGAAGACTCTCGCAAAAGCATTGACTTCCGACTGATGGTAAATCTCCGAAGCGTCCATCTTGCTCTTTAAGTCGTAAAGGTGATTTGGGTCGGCGGTTTCGCTCATCGTCGTCAATTCATAGTAGGGCTGAAACGAATCAACGATAGTTTGCCGGTCATTGGCAAAGTCTAAAATGAAAGTGTCTTCCTTACCGGCGTGAGTCCGATTTAAGCGTGAAAGAGTTTGCACGGCTTTGACGCCGGAAAGCTTCTTGTCAACATACATGGTATGAAGCAACGGTTGGTCAAAGCCCGTTTGATATTTATCTGCAACGAGTAAAAGCTGGTACTCGCTTGTGTCAAACTTGTCGGGCAATTCTTTCTCGCCGAAACCGTTGAGGGCGGTTTCTGTGATTCCTTCCGGGTAGAAATCATCATAGACTGCTCCCGAAAAGGCGACGAGCGGCTTGATGTCTGCATAGTTCTTGGCAGCAATATATTGCTGAAACTCCAGGTAATAACGGAGCGCATGTTTTCTGGAAGAGGTGACGACCATCGCCTTTGCCTTGCCGCCGATCTTCTTCATGGTGATCTGGCGGAAATGCTCGACCATCACTTCGGTCTTTTGCGTCAGGATGTGTGGATGGAAAGAGGCGAATCGTCCGATGGCCCGCGCGGCCTTGCGTTTGCTCAGTTCGGGGTCTTCTTCAATAGCTTTCGAGAAGCGATAATATTCCTTGTATGAAAGGTAGTTTTTCAGCACGTCAAGGATAAAGCCTTCTTCTATCGCTTGCCGCATCGAGTAAAGATGAAAGGGCTTCGGCTTGTCTTCCGCGTCTTTGATACCGAAGACTTCCAGCGTCTTTGGCTTCGGCGTGGCGGTGAAAGCATAGTTACTGATGTTCGGTTGTTTGCCCTGTTTGCGGATGGTTTCGCGTATCAGGTCGTCGCTGTCGGCTTCTTCACTTTCGATTTCACCTTCAATCTGTGCGGCCTCTTCTAAAGTCACGTTTTGCCCTGCTAATGCTTCGTTCATCTTCCGGCTGGCGTCGCCGCCCTGCGAACTATGCGCTTCGTCAATAATCACGGCGTAGTTGCGGTTTGGAAGGTCTGCCAGATGCTTGAGCGCGAAAGGGAACTTCTGCAAGGTGGTGATGATGATATTCGTGCCTGTAGCGATGGCTCTGGCTAATTGCTGCGAGTCTTCGTCAATCTTTTCGACTACGCCTTGCTTGTGGTCAAACTGGTAGATGGTGTTTTGCAGTTGCGAATCGAGCACGGTTCTATCAGTGACGACGATCACGGAATCGAAAATCTTCTTGTCTGCCGCGTTATAGAGGCTGCTCAGGCGATAGGCGAGCCATGCGATTGAATTGCTTTTACCGCTGCCCGCCGAATGTTGAATGAGATAGTTTTTGCCGACGCCTTTGGCTTTCGTGTCCGCCGTGAGTTTTCGCACGGCGTCAAGTTGATGATAGCGCGGAAAGACCATCGTTTCTTTGTAATATATCCTGCCTTCGCTTCGGTATTCGTCTTTTTGCAGGTGGATGAAACGTCCGATGATTTCGAGCCAGCTATCAACCTGTAGGACTTCTTCCCAGAAGTAAGCTGTCCTGTAGTTTCCGTTTTCATTTGGCGGATTGCCCGCGCCGCGATTGTTGCCTTTGTTGAAGGGAAAGAAGCGCGTCTTGTCAGCGTCTAATTTCGTTGTGAAGTGGACTTCGTCTGAATCGAGGGCGAAATGGACGAGCGCGCGTTTCTTGAATTGAAAGAGCAACTCGCGCGGGTCGCGGTCGTGACGATATTGCTTGACGGCGTGGGAGAAGTTCTGCCCGGTGAAGTGGTTTTTAAGCTCTGCGGTCGCAATCGGCAGGCCATTGAGCGAGAGCAGAAGGTCAATGCTCTTATTGTTTTTAGTTGAGAAGTTGACCTGCCGCGTCGCGTAGAGCTTGTTGAATTGATAAAGCTGGATGGTTTCGGGATTAAGGTTGCTGTCAGGTTTGAAATAGGCGAGCTTGAATTTGATGCCACTATCGGTGATGCCGTGACGGACGCAATCGAGCATCCCGCGCAGGTCTAGCTCTTTGGCGAGCCGCGAGATGAACTTCTCTGCGGCATCCTGTTTGTAAAACTCCGTGAGTTTTGTCCATTGCCTCGGCTGAGATGTCTGGACAAACTCAAGCACGGCGTGTTTGTCTAAGGCGACATCGGCAGAGAAAGCGTTTTTGTCGCCCGCGTGCCAGCCATGAGAGAGAAGGTGCGCAGTGATGGCTTCTTCAAAAGTGCCCTCTTGATGAATAGCAAATTGAGGCATGATTCATTGAATCTTAACCGAACCTAAACGGTTATACTCCTTTTTCGCTCAACTTGAATACGTCTAAGGCCGGGCGAGGGCAATATCTCTAACGTCAAACTATGTACCATCAGCATAGTTTCTAACATCAATCTTCCCAGTCACCACTTCCGAGATTAACGCGGTGCGATATTCCCGCAGGTATTCGATCTCCTTTTCGATTTTGGCGACAGTCGCATCAATCTTGCCGGTTTCAGCTTCGATGAATTGAACGATTTGTTTTTGTTCAGACAAACTCTTTGGGAAGATTATGGGAATCGAAAGCACTTGTTCATTGCTTAAATTACCTTGCTTCGTGCCTGTTGGTAAAATAAACAACTGGTCAAGGTAATAGTTGCTCCTCAAAATATGTAAGGCAAATTCTTTTTGAAGTTCATTTACGTTGAATCTAATTCTGGAAACCCGCTGATTTAAAAGAAATTTTCTGTCAGCCTTCTCATTCTGAATTGCATAACCATAATCTCTTTTACCTAATGTTCCGGTCATTGAAATCAAAATATCCCCATTTTCAACAACCCATTCTTTATATTCTTCTAAGTAATGTTCAGGTAAAAAAGTAGGCTGTCTTTCAAGTAGAAAATCATTTTGATAGAGATTGCCGATTTTTATGAGTTGAATGCCTTCTGTTACATAGTCCGATGAGTTGAATGCAAAGCCGCCTTGCATCTCTGCCACATATTTCAACTTCTTAACCTTCCAATGTTCGGGAATCTCACCGAGCCAATCAATGCCCAATGGTTTGAGCTTGACGTGTGGGTTAATGCCGCGCGTGATCGCATCGTTGACAACGCCGGAGCGCTCTTCTTTGAGCAGTTCAATCAATCCACGCTTGCCAACAATCAGTTTATCTATCTTCGCAGCCTTCTCGTCTAAAAACTTGATGATTGACGCTTGTTCTTCGATCGAAGGAAGCAAGAACGGTAGGTTTATAAATGTATCTTGGTATAAATGAATGATTGTCGAGCCTTTTGATGTGTAATCAACGAACCCATAAAAAACAGGGGATTGAAAAGCCCAATACATAAAATCTGTTATGTATTCTGAGTTTTCTGGTCTAACGACAAATACGCCGCTATTCAAAGTAGCTTTTTCAGTTAAGCCCTTCACAACTGCGAGTTTCCCAATTGTGCCATCTTTTGTTATTAAGAAATCACCTTCTTTTAATTGGATAAATGGGTCTTCGTTGTACCTTTCTTCACTGACTCTATAGCAGTTCTCCCAGCTTACTTTGCCTTTAGAAAAATTAGTCCCTGTCACGCAATACACTCCTTCAGTCAGGGAAAATTCATCGGCTTTTAATCCGTGCCAGCCGACTCTTGCTTTAATGTAAGTATTATATTTTAACTTTTTGACATTCCAATGCTCAGGAATATCTCCAATCCATTCAACACCGGAAGACTTATATCTCTCGTAAGTCTTCATCATGCCGTGACCACCTCCTTAATCATGCCGTCGGTTTCAATTTCGAGTGCGAGAATGTCGGCGCGTATCTCCGCCAGACTTCGCAACGGCTTGTACTTGTAAAAGTATTTCGTGAAGTTAATTTCATAGCCGACTTTCGTTTTGCCGTAATCAATCCAGGCGTCCGCGACGTGCGGCAATACTTCGCGCGCAAAGTATTCGTCAATCGCCTCGCGGTCAATCACGTCTTCGTACTCAAGATTCTTCTCCGGCACAGCGCGCAAAGGCACGTTCTCATAATCGCGTAACTCCGGGTCTGGCTCAGGATTGCCTTCGCGGTCGCGGCAAATCTCCGCCGTCTGGTCGCGCTCTGCAAGCGCGTCAACGATTGCCTTCTTCTGTTTTGCGTCCGGCTTGAAGTCTGCCCTCTTTAAAGCGGCGTTCAAATCAGGCAGAAACAGGGCGCGGTCTTTGTACAACTCGTTCTCGTCGAGATGTGCCAGAGCCGATTGTATCAACACAAGGTCAGGCGGCGAAAAGATGCGCTTCTTCTCGTAAGTCTTTCGCGCATCTGTTTCGAGTGCCTTCCGTTTCGTCGCGCTCTCGGTCTTTATCTCAGAGAGCGTCTTTTCATACTCGCGCAAAGCCTTGTCGTGAATTTCAACGATGCGCGCAATGCGCTCTGCGCTCGCTTGAAAGTTCAAACGTAGCGGCCTCTCGACCGTGATGCGCCAGTAGCCGAACTCGTGATTCTTGAAAATCTTGCAAAACTCGTTTGCCTCAAAGTCGAAATAGAGATTCGTGATGTGCCCTATCTGATCCGGCTTGCCTTCGTCCTTATCGCCAATCTCTTTGCGCTTGTCGCCCAAACTGCGAAGCATACGCACGTAAAACGGATTGCCCTTGTCGGCAAACTCCGCGCCCGTCGCGTTAACGAGTTGCACAAGCCCGCGACGGTCTTTCTCTTTGTGCGTCGTCAGCACCCAGATATAAGTTGAAATGCCAGTGTTATAGAAAAGCTGGTCAGGCAAAGCGATGATCGCTTCGAGCCAATCGTTTTCGATAACCCAGCGCCGGATGTCGCTTGTGCCGCTTCCCGCGCCACCCGAAAACAGAGGCGAGCCATTGAAGACGATAGCCATGCGGCTGCCCTGCTCATCATGCTTCATCTTGGAAATCATCTGTTGCAGGAACAGCAATGAGCCGTCGCTAATCGGCGGCAGCCCCGCGCCGAAGCGTCCGCCGAAACCAATCTCATCATATTCATCTTTGATGAACTTTTCGGCGTTCTTCCAATCAACGCCGAAGGGAGGATTGCTCAGAAGGTAATCAAACTTCTCGTTCGGCAACTGGTCTTCGTTAAAGCAGTTGCCAAACTTGATGTTGGCGACGTTCTGCCCCTTGATGAGCATGTCCGATTTGCAGATTGCGTAAGACTCCGGATTTATCTCTTGTCCGAAGACCATCAATTGAGCGTCGGGATTCAATTTGTGCAGATACTCTTCCGCAACCGAAAGCATCCCGCCCGTGCCGCACGCCGGGTCATACAGTTTTTTAATGATGCCTTGCCTGCCCAACTCGCTGGTATCTTGCCGGAAAATCAGATTCACCATCAGCTTGATAACTTCGCGCGGCGTGAAATGCTCTCCGGCTGTCTCGTTGCTGGTCTCAGCAAACTTGCGAATCAATTCTTCAAACACGTAGCCCATTTCAATCGAGCTAATATTGGTGAAGAGATTGCTTTTCTCAACAAAACTTTTGGTGACTAAATAAAGCAGATCGAACTTTTCGAGCTTTTCAATCTGGTCGTCAAACTTGAAATACTCCGTGAAGATTTCATGAGCGTCTTTGGAAAAACCTTTGATGTAGTTGCGAAGATTCGCGCCGATGTTGTTATGGTCTCTCGCGAGTTCGTAGAAGTCGAACTTGCTCCGGTTATGGAATTTGTGCTTCGACACACGGTTGAGAATCGGCTCAAGTATTTCAGGGCTTTTGCCTTTGTGTTTCTCGTAAGCCTCTAAAACATTTTTCTTCGTCGGCTCTAAGACAATATCGAGCCGCCTCAAAACAGTGAAAGGCAAAATCACCTTGCCGTAATCGGATTGCTTGTATCGCCCGCGTAAAAGGTCTGCGATATTCCAAATGTGATTTGCTTTGTCTCTAAAGTTGGACATTTAATCCGGGCTGTCTTTATCTGGATAGTGAGTTGCGAAAGAACGAGCCTATATTTATTCATCCTTGCGTTTAAGCGCAAGTATTAAATGCCGCTATTGACACGCTTAAATCCTTCTGCGGCAGAATAGGAACGGCTCGCCTGGGCGGACTCGGTAAGTAAGCCCATAGCAGTTGGCGACATCGGAAATAGAAAGCTCTTGAAGGAAGGCGCAGGTGAGCTACACGACACAATCATCCATGGCAGATAAATCACCAGCGTACACCGCCGTAGTCCCTGCCTGCTGCAATCTCTGTAAGTGTTTGAAAGGAAAGTGGCGTCCCGTACGGGAGTCGAACCCGTGTCGCCGCCGTGAAAGGGCGGTGTCCTAGGCCACTAGACGAACGGGACTTAGGCTGTGCACGCGCCAGCCGAGGCAAAGTTCAGCGAAGCAAGCAGGAAGCTTCAGCGGACTCGCGCCTCATGTGTGAATTCGCTGGACGGGCGAGCAATGAAATTACAGTACATCCGGCGAAAGTGTCAACCGGCGAAGCTTTCACGCTCCGAGGCGCGTGCGATACCATTGCGTCATACGTCCGGGCGGTTGTACGTTAGGCTTGAGGTGCGCGTCCGTCCGTGAGCGCTTTTTATAAGCTTTCATTTAACGAAAGGATGAAGCGGATGAGTTTGCGTTCGATTGCAGACATCATTAACGATCTCTCAAAGCCTATCCCGCCGCGCCTGCTCAAAAGCAAAACGGTGGGCGGGCAGAAGATTCAGTACATCCCCTGGTACACAGCCGTGCGCTTTCTGGACCTTTACGCGCCGGGCTGGAATTACGAGATTCGTCACGTGACGGAAATCGGCAACAAGCTCATTCTCGTAGCCCGCATCTCTATTCCCTGTGCCGAAGGGATAGTTTACCGTGAAGCGACGGGTCAGGAAGATGAAGAAGTTCGCGGCTATGGCGATAGCAGTTCAAACGCTGAAAGCATGAGCCTTCGTAGGGCTGCCGCAAAGTTTGGTCTGGGGTTACACCTCTACGACGCAAAGAAAGAAGTTAAATAAGTACCGTCCTGTGTCATAAAAGGAAACGATAAACGAGGAATGCGGAACGATGAATGAAAGACTAACTCTTCTTTAATGCATCGTTCCGCGTTCATCCTTTGCTAAGGCGTGTCGGGCTTGCCCTGACGATTCTCAGGTGGGTTCGCCTGTCCGGGTTTCTTCTCCTGTTCGGCGGGTCTGGCGGGCTTTGTCTCCGGGTAGCGCTGGCCGCTTTCGCGGTCGAAGACGCCGTTGCGCAGAAAGGCTTCGGTCGTCCACGGCGGCGCACCGCCGCCCAGGTATTTTTGAAACCATTCGAGATGAGCCGTGTAGTAGAGCGCCATCTCATACCAGTTGGGCCAATGCCCCGCGTTCGAGTAGATAATGAGACGCGAGGGCACGTTCATCTTTTGCAGGTCTGTATAGAAGTGCAAACTTTGCGTGTAGGGCACGCGGTAATCTCTCTCGCCTGAGATGACGAGGGCCGGTGTCTTGAAATTCTTGACGTAACTGGCGGGCGACCATTTTTCGTAAGCCTGCGGGTTGCTCCAGGGCGTGCCCTTCAAGTCCCATTCGGGAAACCAGAGTTCTTCGGTCGCGCCATAAAACGAGCGCAAATCATAAATGCCCATCATCGAGGCAATCGCCTTAAAGCGGTCTGTGTGTCCCTCCATCCACATCATCATGTAGCCGCCGTAAGACCAACCCATCGCGCCCATGCGCGTGCGGTCAACGTAGGGCAGCTTTTCTAACGCGTCCGTGACCTTCATCAAATCTTCGTAGACGCGACCGCCCCAATCGCCGGAAATCTGCGCCGTGAAATCCTGCCCGTAGCCGGTTGAGCCGTGCGGATTACAGAAGGCGACGACGTAGCCAGCGCCCGGATAAACCTGCCAGTCGCCGCGAAAGCCATCAGTCCACTGCGACTGCGGCCCGCCGTGTACGTTCAAAATCAAAGGATACTTGCGCGCAGGGTCGAAGCCGTGCGGCTTGACGATGAAAACGTGGATTCTAGCGCCGCCCGCGCCCTGCACCCACATCGTCTCGGCTGGACGAATATCGACTTCGCTCATCAACGGTTCGTTGATTTTCGTCAAACGCCTGCCGCTCCCGGCCTGCGCGCCGCTCAGGCTGGTGCTGTAAATCTCCGACGGCTCGCCCGTGCTGCGCCTGATATAGACTAACTGTTTTTCGTCGGGCGAAAACTCGAAGGCGTCAATGCTCTGCGCGGCGAAAAGCTGCGTCACTTTGCCGTTAGCCAAATCGAGACGATAAATCGGATTCTGCCCTTCGACCGGGCCGGAAAAGTAGAGCGTCTTCGAATCGTTAGACCAGCGAAATTCGTCCACCCAGTTACGGAATGATTCTGTCAGGACAGTTGACTTGCCGGTCGCGCGTTCATAGAGCGCGAGACGAAAGAGGTCGGATTCATAGCCCGGCTGCTTCTGCATACGATAGGCTATGTACCTGCCGTCGGGCGAATACCTGGGGCTGCCGTCGTAGGCCGGATTTGCGGCGGTGATGTTGCGCGCTCTCGCGCCTCCTTCTGTCAAAGAGAGAATCCAGAGGTCGTTGTTGGTCGAAGTTGCCAGCACGCGGTCTGGATTGGAGACATAAACCAACTCCTTACTATCAGGCGAAAAGTCGTATTGGAGCGGCCCGCCGAGTTGAAAGTTGGGTGCGTCGCGTTCGCCGGGCGTCACGTCGCGCACGTCTCCGCTCGCCACATTGACGATGAAAGTGTGCGTGCGTGTGCCGTCTTTCCAAGCCGTCCAGTGACGATACAAAAGATCGTCGGCCACGTGCCCCTTAAGCGAACCCTTCTCCCAACGCTCGCTGATGCGCTTGTTGCAGGCATCGTCGCCGTTGCATTCAGGGTAAACGTCGCTGGAAAACGCAATC
The DNA here is from genome assembly GCA_036387475.1 of Pyrinomonadaceae bacterium. Lineage (GTDB taxonomy): Bacteria > Acidobacteriota > Blastocatellia > Pyrinomonadales > Pyrinomonadaceae > DASVTR01. Next base: position 287,911 of record DASVTR010000026.1, read on the forward strand.
ATCTTTCCGTCGGGCGACCAGAGCGCATCGGAGACTCCTGTGGAAATGTCCGTCAGCTTACGCGCCGCGCCGCCGCTTGCGCTCACGACGTATAAATTCGAGTTGCTGACGAATGAAATCCATTTTCCGTCGGGTGAAAACTGCGGGCTGTTCGCGCTCTTCTCATTCTGTAGAATCTGGCGAGCATTCGTGCCGTCTATGTTCATCATCCAGATTTGGCTTGTGCGGCGGGCGCGTGCGAGGTCTGGCGTGCCGACGACGTAGACGATAGATTTGCCGTCGGGAGAGATGTGCATGTCCGAGACGGATTTGACTCTGTATAAATCTTCAATCGTGAAGGCGCGCTTTTGTGCGAGAAGCTGGGGCGCGCAGGTCAGCAGCAATAACAAAGCCAAGAGAACACGACGCATTATTTAATCTCCTCTGTGGAATATGGACAATGGCGGCATCCGCTCTCGCAGCAATAGCCGCGAGCGCGCAAAAATTCAGCCGTGAAGACCATCAAGCCTCTCTCAAGATAGTAGTCGCGGCCTGCGACGAGCGGCCCTTGCGAGTCGGCAGGCGAAGAAGCGCCAGCTTTACCGGCGGAATCAGGACTGCCCGAATTTTCTTTGCTCACGAAACATAGTCTAGCAAACCGCTTGGCTCTTATCATCCAGACTTGAGCAGCAAGCTCAAACCTTGAGGCGTGCGGGCCGGATACCGAAGGCGATCAGCCGCGCAGGGATATTGCGCAGGATTGGAATGCGCAGCAGGAGCCGCATCAGCAGCGGAAACTTGAAAGGCTTGCTGGTATCGAGCGCTTCGGCGATGAGCCGCCGTTGGATGACGGCCTGCAAGCTTTGAATAAACTTCGTCGGAAATTCGCGTTCGCGTTGCACTTTTCTGAGGTCGTCGGTTTCCACCTTTCCAGCTTTGAGCGGGGCGCTGAGGATGTTGGCCGCCGCGACCGCATCCTGAATCGCGTAGTTGATGCCGACGCCGCCGACGGGTGACATGACGTGTGCCGCATCGCCGATTAAAAGCAAGCCGGGGCGATACCAGCGCGGACAACGTGAGGATTCAACCGAGAGTACGGCGACCTGCTCCCAATCCTGCAAGTGCTCGACGCGCTCTGGAAACTCCGGCAGTACGTCTGTAATCGCTTCGCGTAAGGCTGGCAGTCCGGCCTTGCGCACGCGCTGCCAACCGCCTTTGGGAATCACGTAGCCGATCTGCCATTCGTCCATCCGGTCAAGGCGAATCAGAATGTGGCCCGTGCTGACGCGCCCGAAAGCGCCTTCGGGGTCAGTTGGCTTGCGCGGCAGACGAAACCAGATGATGTCCATTGGCGGCGAAGTCTTTTGAGGCTCGAAACCGGCCAAGCGTCGCACACGCGACGAGCGCCCGTCAGCGCCAATTGTCAAAAGCGCACGCACCTCATGTGTGCCACGGTCGCTGCGATAGCGGACGCCGCGCACCACATCGTCTTCGACTATCAACTCCTGTGCGCTCGCACCCATCAATAGTTGAAAGTTTTCATGGCGCTTCGCTTCATCCGTGATGAACTCAAGAAAGTGCTCCTGCGGCAACATCATAATGTAGGGAAACTTCGTCTTGAGGCGGCGAAAGTCCCCAATAGGGAAAGAACCTTCCGGGGTGTTAAAAGCAAACTGGCTGATTTTCGTATGACGCAGTTTATGCAGCCGGTCTGCCAGGCCAAGCGCGTCCATGATTTCCAGAACGGACGGGTGAAGCGTATCGCCCCGAAAATCTCTATCGAAATCCTCGTGCGCTTCGAGCAGCATGACTGGAATCCCCTGACGCGCCAGCAGCAAAGCCAGCACCGCCCCGCCCGGCCCGCCGCCGACAATACAGCACGTCGTTTCCTGCACATCGAGCACGTCGGAATCCGCACTTGATTCTTCCCGCTCAGGTGAAACGAGAGATGTCTCAACACTCATCGTAATGTTTCCTCACACGAAGATGCGAGGCAGACTTCGCCCGGTCTTTATTGAAAAGCAATCTTGCGGCGCTCATTAAATCATGCGATGCTCTCATCGGTTAAGCTTTTTTGGTGAAAATCGCGGAAAGTAGCTGCGGCTCGAATCACGCGCTTTGGGCCGGGCAGCCACGCTGGAAAAGATGAATTGTTCCTCCAACTCTTTGCGATTAATCGTCGTGCTCATGGCTTTAGTAATGTTCGGCGGAAGCCTGCGGGCGCAGGAACCTGCGGGCGGAGCGGGCAGCACTCACGGCGGCATAGACCTCTCGCCGAAAGACATTGCGGGTAGAGCGTCGGGCTTGATTGCGCCCGACACTAAACGCAGCGCTACGCGGCCCACGATTACCCCGGCTCTCTCTCGCCGACCTCCACGCCCCGCTCAGCCCGGCCCGCGGCCGACGCTCGATGCCGACGACTATAACGATCAGGGCAATACACATCTCAAGGCTGGACGGTATGAGCAGGCGCTCAATGCTTACAAGCAGGCAATTCGCCTCAGGCCGGATTTTGCCGCCGCGCATTTCAACCTCGGCTTGACTTACAACGAGTTGGAACGTTACGGCGAGGCGGTCGCGCCGCTTCAGCAGGCGATTCGACTCAGAGCAGATTACGTGGAAGCGCACAACGAGTTGGGCTACGCTTACAGATACCTGCGCCGCTACACAGAGGCTCTGGAAAACTACAAGCTTGCCGTCAATCTCAAACCTGATTACGCGGCGGCATGGTTTGGACTTGGCGATATTTACTTTTACATCACCAAGCACTACATGGAGGCCGTTGATGCTTACAAAAGAGCGTTGCAGCTTAAGCCTGACAACGCGGCGGCCTTCTATAATCTGGGCTGGTCTTACAACGACCTCAAGCAATACGACCTGGCAATCGAAGCTCTCAACAACGCGCTGCGCCTGAAAACGGATTACGCCGAGGCGCACAATGAGCTTGGCTACGCTTATCGCCAACTCAATCGCCACACGGAAGCCCTTAACGCTTATCGTCAATCCATCAGTCTCAAGCCCGATTATGCTTCCTCTTATCTGGGCATCGGCGACGTTTACTATTACAACACACGGCAGTATCGCGAAGCCGTCGAAGCTTACACGCGCGGAATAACCATCGACCCCAATGTTGCCAATGCGACCGTGCTGTATAACCTTGGCTGGGCCTACAACGATTTGGGGCAGTACGTGCAGGCCGTCGAGCCTTTGCTGCGAGCGATACGATTGAAGCCGGAATTTGCGAAGGCCCATGTCGAGTTGGCCTACTCTTACCGCCATCTGGATTGGCTCGCCAAAGCCGTCGCCACATACAAGCAGGCCATTCACCTCAGTCCGAGATTCGCCGACGCGCACTATAATCTGGGCATTACTTATCTCTACATGAAAGACCGCAACGCAGCGCTCGAAGAATACAACATCCTCAAAACCATTAACCCTGAACAAGCCGAGAAGCTTTATGCGGAGATCAATAAGTAAAGGGAAGGCAAAAGTAAAAGGTAAAGGGAAGAAGGAAAATGGAAACCACTTTTGATTAAAACTAGCTTCTCTGAACTTTGGTCTTCTATCTTTTGCCTTTTTACTTTCATTTTACTTCTATCCGGCAAACTCGCTCGTTAATTTGACCATCTGAAGGGTCAGGCCACAGCCCCGGTTGCCGCGTCCCGTTCGTGCGTCCGTAGTGTTCAGACCCGCGTATAAAAAATCTTTGAGCTTGCGGCGTATCTTTTCCGGCGTTGCGGGTAATAAACAAGTGAAGGAAGCGAATCCCCTCAGAGGATTCCCAGTCCGGCAGGTAGTCCTTAAAGCATGACAGACGAAAGACTGCTGAACCGAGCAAGTCGCGGCGATGAAGCGGCTTTTCTACATCTCTACGAGCGACACCGCGACGCAGTGTTTCGCTTTGCCTATCGCCTTCTGGGTTCTGCCAGTCTGGCCGAAGACGTGACGCACGATTGTTTTTTGAGTTTGCTGAGGCAGCCCACGAAGTTTGATTCGTCGCGCGCGGCGCTTCGCACGTATCTGCTGGCGGCGGCGCGCAATCTATCGAGCAAGCATTTCCGCCATACGGGCAACGAAGTGACAATCGAAGAATTGACGGAAGAACCGCATCGCCCGGAAGGCGAAGGGCCGCTTCGTCAACTTCTGGATGAAGAATTGTCCGGCGAGGTGCAAAGAGCGGTCGCGAGTTTGCCGCCGCTGCAACGCGAAGCGCTCATCCTCTTTGAATATGAAGAGCTATCGCTGGCGCAAGTGGCGCTAATTGTCGGAGCGGATGTCGGCACTGTCAAAGCGCGATTGCACCGCGCTCGCCAGCGATTGAAAAGAGTCCTTGCCCCTTATCTGAGTAGCAGTCAGAAACCAATCGCCGTGGAAGAGGCGTTCAATGAAAGATAAGAAAAACACTCAACCACTTTCTATCTATTCCAGCGCTGATGCTGACCGAGAGCGTGTCGAGCAGGCGGGCGACGATTTGCCAATAGAGCAAGAGTTGAAAGACCTGTTCAATCGCTGGAGCGTCCCCGAAACGCCGCCCTCTTTAGATAACCGTTTGCTCAGCGCCTATCGTCAGGAGTTCAAACGCGCACCCTTCTGGAAGCAACCGTTTGGTGCGCGCGTTCCGGTTCAACACCCCGTTCCAAGTCGTGAGGAGGTTTTTATGAAACAGTGTCCGACCTGTCAGGAAGAGTTCGCCAACAAATTCAGTTTCTGCCCTGTTGACGGAACGCCGCTCAACGAACTGGCGGCTGCCATCGTCGCAACGCCGCCGCCCGCCGAGGTATCGCCGACGGACGTTACGCTCCCCGCCGGAGAGCAGCACGCGGTCTCGGCTATCCCAACTTACAGCAACCCCGATTATCACCTGACGATAATAGAGGATGCAGGCATCACACGCCGCCTCGTGGGCGAACTCCGCGCCGTCAAACAGCAATCCCAACTCACCTGGCCCGACTTTAAACAAGACCCCGCCGGCTTCTCCCGCCGCCTCATCTCCGGC
>DASVTR010000027.1:0-63852 GCA_036387475.1 Pyrinomonadaceae bacterium
AGCAAGTACCACCCGAACCAAACGCAAATCACAAGCGCGCCGACCACAGCCGCGAGCAGGAAAAACAGCACGGCCATCCATCCGACGGGCAAGCGCGCCGTCGCATCCGAAAATTTAATCGGCAGGAAGAGCGCCAGCGCACCGTAGATTAGCCATGTGACGAGCAGCACCCAGCGCGAAGCGTTGCGCCGCACCAGCCAGATGCCAAACGGGATGAAGAAGAATATTATCGCAAACTCTGCGAACAGCACCCAGATGTTGCCGACCCTGAGCAACAGGAAAGGAGTCGCCACTTGCAATATCGCGTGCCAGAGACCCAGAAAGCCGAAGCCGATTTTGCCCCATGTCCGTTGAAAAGCGCCGCCGACGACAACAGCGACAGCTATCAATCCGAAGGTGGCGATCATGAGCACGACAAGGAAGATAACATCGGAGAGCACGCGCGAGGCTTCGTTTGTGCCAAAGACCCAGATGGCAGCGATGGGCGTCGCTATTCCAATTGCAGTGAACACCCAGTTGGGCCAGTAGTCCCAGGTCGTAATCAGCCGCTTGCGCGTCTTTTTGTCCAGATGTTTTGAATACCAAAGGTTGAGCAGGATGCTGGCGACAAGAACTAAGAGCGAGAGAAAAATGATGCAACTGTGCCAGAAGGGTTGATAGTTTGGTTGCGCCGGAAAGGGAATGTTCTGCCTCTCGACGTTAACGTTAAAAGGCGAACGCTGCACGTTCAGCCTGAGTGTTTCATCCTGCGTGATGCCGATTCTTTTCAACAGTAATCCGTCAATCACCTGTTTGCTGTTCGGAGCGATGATGGCCGCGAAATAAAGGGCCATGGTGATGACCAGTCCGAGCAGCCAGATATTTCCGCCGCTCATGATGTTGAAGGGATTCAGAATTCTTTTCGTGACCTCTATCAAAGAGAGCCGCTGGTTCGGATATAAGACCTGCTCCTTAATCTCTTTCAAGCTCGGCTGCCATGAAGAGAGCGATGCGCCGCCGAGGCCCGCCACGACCGATGCGTAATTGTTTTCGCTCGGTGCTTCGGGCGCGGCGTCTTCGGCCTTCGGCCCCCAGTATCTGGCGTAATAATGTGTATGGCCGGAGAGGTCTAGCCTGCATCTGCCTTCTGGTATCTTTGGGCCATTCTCTAAAAACGTCTGTTCCAGTCCGAGGTCTTCGAAGACCATCGCCAATTCGTCCGTTTCCTGCGCGCGGCGGCCCATTACGGTCGTCGAATTGTGTGTGGTGACGATTAGCTTGTCCGGCGGCTGATGGTTGTTGAGGCGCTTGAAAAATTCCTGTTGACGAATATCGAGTTTCCCCAGCCAGACATCCAGACCCCAGAGCCACCATCCGAAAGGCAGTTGCAGCGCGATATAACTGGCATGCTGGCGACGCTCGAAACTCGGCAGCGAGAGTTGCGGTTTACTGCCGGGGCGATTGGGCGTCGTCTTGGTTTGCGTCTCCTCATAGGAGGCCGGTTCGCGAAATTGCCGGTTGAAGCCGTCAAGCTCGTCGTAGTAATCGTGATTACCGGGAACACCGAAGACCGGACGACGGCGACCCTCGCCCGCCAGTTTTCCTCCTTTCACGAGATCGCGGTAGGCCCAGATGAAGGGGAGTTGAAAACGATAAGCGAGCGTGGAGTAATCAGCGATGTGATAGCTGGCGTCGCCCGCGTCGACCAGAAACTCTCCGCGCGGCAGCAGATATTTACGCTGCGCGCTCGACTCAAAGCCGAGTTCGGAATTGACCGGCGGCGGAGTGTCCGCAGAGCCTTCCGCCCAGAGGTCGCTCATAAAGAGGTAGGCCAGGCTATACATCGCCATCTGGCCGTCGCCCGAATCCGCAAAATAATCGAACCAGAATTCATCCCCCTCCGCAGGCTCAGGGAAAGCGATGACCTCCGTCTTCATCCAGTCTCTTATATCGAGCCGTCCCTGAAAGGCTGCGAAGAGCAACATCCACTTGACCGCCGAGAGGAGTTGCCGCCCCAACAGCCAGGCGACGGGCTTGCTGAAGCCGTGCTTGTGAACGGGTCTCGAAGGCTGCGGGTCTTCTTTGTCTGCCTGCACGAGCCACTTGATATGCGACAAGGCGCGCAGGTCTGTCAGTTGGTCAAACCAACTCTCGTCCTTTTCTTTCTCTTCTTCCAAGGGTTCTTGCTTTTCGTCAGCCATCGTTATTCCTCCTACGCTTGAGGGCCAAACACTTCCAGCGAGACAGCAGGAAGGCCCGAAAGCGCGGGAAAGCGAATTCAGTTTCCGGCTCGTTCGTCCAGGGTCGGCAGAATTCGTCGCTTACAATTTGATTCAAAAGCCCCAGAACGTGATATTCTATAGCTCCTGTCTCAGGGCTGCTCTATCTATCTGGGTGCTTCTGCTTTCTCACGAGTTTCCATTTCATGGAACGCCTTAATGAGGAGCATAAAGGTTAAGCTCATGAAAGTTTTGATTACCGGCACCGGGATGCACGTTCCGGAAAATATTGTGACCAACGAAGAATTGGCCGCCCGGCTCGCCATTGAGCCGGAGCACATCTTCAAATCGTCGGGCATACGGCGTCGCCGCTGGGTATTGCCGGGCACGACGACCAGCCTCCTCGCCTCGGCTGCCCTCAAGCTCGCCCTCGAAGACGCCGAGATTGCGCCCGAAGACATTGATTATCTTCTCTTCGGGACGATGACCCCTGATCGTTATATTCCCGGCAGCGCCCCGACCATCCAGCAAACGGTGGGGCTGCGTGCGATACCCTGCCTTGATATTCGCGCGGCCTGCTGCAACGTCCTGTACGGGCTGCAACTGGCCTCCGCTCTGGTCATCGCCGGTGTAGCGCGCAACGTAGCGCTGTGTCTCGCAGACGTGCAATCGGCCTGGCTCAATTTGTCGCCCGCCGCCGGAACGATTCCAATGCTGTTCGGCGATGGCGCGTCCGCCCTGATTGTTTCCGCCGAAGGTAAAAAGAACGCCCTGCAATTGATAGACGTAATGCTCGCAACGGACGGCGCATACGTTGACCATCTAGGCATTCGCCGTCCGGGCACAGAGTTTGGCAGCAGCCACACACCCGGTGTCGTCGCACTCACAGAAGACTACGGCGCACGGATGGCGGATAGGTCTGTGCTGACACACGCCGCGCGCAAAATGGTGGCGGCCTCAAAGGCTGTGTTGCAGCGCAATAAACTGTCAACGAACGAGGTTCGCTGGATAGTGCCGCATCAGGCCAACGCCAACCTCATCTCGCTCGTCGCCCGCCAGCTTAATTTCAACAATAACAGCGAGGGTTTGATTTCCGTGCTCGAAGACTACGGCAATACTTCGTCGGCCTCTATGGGAATCGCGCTTGATTCGCTACGCCGTTCGGGGCGCATCAAGACGGGTGACTTTCTGCTGCTTCCGGCCTTCGGCGCTGGCTTTACATGGGGTGCGGGTCTCTGCCGCGCTTAAAGATACAAGCGGCCCTGCACAAAGCCGATCTTCGGGCGTCATCCTGCTGTTGATAAAAGAGCGCGCTTGCGAGGGTTGTGCAAATTCGGCCCGCCAGTCTTTCAACTCAGCTTAAAATATTTGAGCGTCAGCCACTCGGTCAGTCTATGCGGAAAGACGGCCTTGAGCCTTGGGCTAATGCGCTGAAAGGTCGGCCCAACGGTGTACCGCAACCGGGGCGAAGGGTTTGAGATGATGCGCTCGATAAGACGCGCTATCGCTTCGGGGTCGTGCCCGTTCATCTCGTCTTTCTCGACCGTCGCCAGCACTTTACTGAAGCCGTCGCCGTACGAAGTGCTCTTTTCCGACTCGGCGCTTTTCGGGCGGCGCTCACGAAAAGGCGTCTTGAAGTCTCCCGGCTCGATGAGCACAACGCGTATTCCGAAGGCCAAGACTTCCGTCCGCAGAGCCTCCGTTAATCCCTCTAGAGCAAACTTGCTGGCGCTATAAAGGCCCTGAAACGGAATCGAAATCAGCCCGCCGATTGAGCTAATGTTGACAATCAATCCGCTCTGCTGTCGTCTCATGAAGGGAAGCGCAGCCCTGCACACACGCATCGCCCCGAAAAAGTTTGTCTCAAAGAGAGCTTTGGCCTCTTCGATAGAAGTTTCTTCGATTGGCCCAGCGATGCCGACACCCGCGCAGTTGACTACCACGTCTAAACGACCTTCACGCTCGATGATACGCCCGACGCCTTCCTGCACCTGCGCGTCCGTGTCAACATTCATCTTAATGGTTTCAAATGAAGGCGTCTCATCGTTTTGAAATCTACGGCCCGCTCCGTACACCTTGTGCCCACGCTCATGTAAATAATCGGCGCACACCTTTCCGATGCCAGAGGATGCGCCGGTAATTAAGATGACTTGTGAATCCATCGGCTTATCTCAAAGAGAACGCCGCCGGAAAGGCAACGGGGACGGATGCGCCCGAAATCCGGGTGGCTCTGGATTAAGCGAAAGAAACACCGACCTTAAGCGCTGCGGCATTTCAGGAGTATGGCCCAACGGTCTTAGACTCTACGGGCCTGTCATTTCATTGCCCGTTGTGTGCCAGATAATGGGCCAGCGATTCTATCGTCGGATAATCCCAAACGATAGTCGGAGACAACTGCCGACCGAGCCAGCTTTGCAGGTCGTTGGAAAGATGCGTCGCCTGTAGAGAGTCCATGCCGTAATTTTCCAGTTGCTCATCAATCTTGATGTGCCTTGGCTCCATCTCCACCACCGCCGCGACGTTGGCGATTAGCCAGTCTTGTATCTCTTGTTCGGAAGGCGTCTGCTTCATCTTCACCTTTCTCTTGCCTGAGACCCTTGATAAAAAAAGCGCGGGCGGTGCTTCTGCGGCTCAGTGTCTCCCGCGTCCTTCGGTAATCGCTCTCAGGGCGGGGCGCTTGACGTTCCAGGCAAGCCCCAGCTTTTCCAGCGTGCGAATGATGTAGGCCGAAAAATCTATCTCCCACCAACGCAGCCCGTGCATCGCCGAGCTTGGGAAAGCATGATGATTATTGTGCCAGCCTTCGCCGAAAGAAAGCAAAGCCATCAGGAAATTGTTGCTGCTCTGGTCGCGGTTCTGATAGGGACGGCTGCCGTAAAGATGACAGATCGAGTTGATGCTCCAACTGGCTTGATGAACGAGGAAGATGCGAACCAGCCCGCCCCATAAGAATCCGTAGAAGACGCCCGCCCACGTTTGCAGAATCAATCCTTCGACAATCGCCGGAAGCGCAAGGCCCGCCAGCACCCAGACAAAGTAGAGCCGGTTGAGCTTGAAGATAACGGGGTCACGAAGCAGGTCTGGCGTGTAGTAGCCCATTTCCTGCATCGTCATTTCCGGCGATAACATCCAACTGGTATGAGCGTGCCAGAATCCGCGCAAGGCGTTGAGCGTTCCTCCGTCGTGCAGGTGCGGCGAATGCGGGTCGCCTTCGCGGTCGCTGAAGGAATGGTGGCGACGATGCGTCGCAGCCCAAAAGAGCACAGGCCCTTCGGCAGCCATCGAGCCGAGGATGACGAGCAGAGTCTTGACCGTATTGTTGGTCTGAAACGCACGATGCGTGATATAGCGGTGGAAGCCGACGCCGATGCCTGTGATGGTCGCGGCATACATGATGGCGAGCAGCGTTAACTCAAGCCAGCCGACGCCGTGCCCCCAGAGCAACACCATCGCTCCAACGACTCCAAGGAAAGGCAGCACGACCGTGACCAGCGCGACGCGGCGCGCCATCCTGCGCGCACGCTCATTCGGCCTGATGCCCACGGGAGCTTTACCCGCGCTCGCCGGGCCTTCAAGTTCGCTCGCCGCTTCTATCTTGCTGGTTGACATTATCCGTCTCACTTATGAATCGAGAGCGCCTTCTTGCGCCTATGAAGACTATGCTTCGCTCTGGCTCTGGCGCGCGTATCTCAGAAGCGAAGAGCTATTATTCCGTTCCTACGGATGAGAAGTCAATCACCTCAGTAAGACCATTTGGTCAGGAAGTGTCCGACTTCAAAGCCGTGCTTCTCGGCCATCGCGAGCGCCCAATTGACGCCTTCGGGCGTGACCGCCCCGTATGAGCCGTGAGAGGTCATGCCTTCGAGTCCCATCAAGAGCGTCTCAGCCATGCATGCGTAGACGTGCCCGGTTTCGAGCGGCAGCCCTGCGATAATAAAATCTTCGTTGTGCGGAAGCTTGATAACGCCGCCGCGTATGACCGGCACGTCCGGTCGTTCGGAATATACAGCTTCGGCCACGTCGTAAGGTAATGATATATCACAAATGACGACCGCGCCGGGCGAGAGATGCTCTGGGTAAATGAGCGGCTCGGTCGTGTTCGAGGCCGACAGTATTAACGAACAGGAGCGCAGAGCACCGACATCCTCGGCGACCTTGATGCGCACATTGGGCGCGGCGCTCTTAATCTGGCCCATGACCGATTGCAGGCGCGGCGATTTCGTGTCGCGCACAATCAGCACCAGTTCAGCGACGTGCGGAGCCATCATCACGGCGTAGGTCGTGGCGACGTTTCCCGTAGCGCCGACGATTCCCAGACGCGCCTGGCCCAACTCGATGCCAAGCTCTTTCGCCGCCTTCTTCAGCGACACAATGCCCATCCCGACCGTCAGCGAATTGCCGGAAGTCAGCGCGATGCCCGGCTCTTTGATTCGCTGGCAATTGCCGGAAACGATGGAGGTGTAAGCGCCAAGCCCCAGAACCTGACAGCCTTCGTCGCGCGCCATCGCCACAGAGTCTTCAATCTTATCCATAATCCAGCGCGCGTCGCGTGCCTGCATTGACGACATGACCTGCTTGGGCGTCAGGTCGAGCGCGATGTAGCTGAAATGTACCTCTTCGCCCGTGCGAGAGCGGACGTTCAAACAATCGAAGACGGTCGGGCCAAGAATGCGCGAGGGCTTCGCCATGAAAGCTTCAAGCTCTGTGGGTTTGAACCCTTGAAGAGAAGCGTCCCACAGAACGGCATGCTCAGGCAGAATCAAATGGCCCAGGAAGGCCACGCGCCGCTCGCTCCGGGGTGCTTCACGCTTGTACGGACGCGGCGCTGTGTAGTCTGTGATTGGCCCTGGCGGCAGGCCCACTTGAAAGCTCGTCAGGTGCGTGACATCCATCGCCTGTAGAGCTTCGCAGCAGGTCGAGAGTGCGTCTACAAAACGGTCGAGGTCGGCTTCGGAGATGTAGGCGGACGGTTCGACGCGAATCGTGAAGGGCTGGCTCAAAGTCGGCGCGACACGGATACGATGAACGTGTAGCAGGTAGGCCGTCACCATGTAGCCCAGATAATTTTGCTGTGAGAGCATACGCAGCGTGTTCGACGGCGATTCCGAGAGGTCTTGAAACTCTATGCCGACCATTAACCCACGCCCCCGCACTTCCTTGAGTTGTTCGGGAAAACGTTTTTGGAGAGTTTCCAGATTTTTGAGCAGATGCGCGCCCCGTTCGGCGCAGCGGCCCGGCAAATCGTCGCGGTCTATTATTTCCAGCGCCTTGATACCGAGCAGACAACTCCTGTCGTCTTCGGCAAAGGTCGATGTGTGCTTGACGGAGAATTCCTTGATGAAGCGCTCTCGCTTAATAAGAAGCGCGCCGAGCTTGGCGAGTCCTCCGCCCAGAGATTTTGAGAGGCACAGGTAATCCGGCTCTATGCCCATCGCGGTCGACGCGAGGAACGTGCCGGTACGTCCGAGGCCGGTCTGGATTTCGTCTACGACTAAGGGAATATTTTTTTCGCGGCAGATGCCTGTGAGCCAATTGATGAAGGCTTCGGGCAGAGGACGGACGCCGCCTTCGCCCTGCACCGGCTCGATGTAAGCTGCGGCGACCTGCTCCGCTTCAGCCTCGGCAGCTTTCCACGTTTCCGGCGCGGATGGGTCAAGGAAGCGTACCTCTGGCCCAAAGCGCGCGTAAGGCTCGCGGTAAGTCTCCGTCAGTTGGATGGCGGCGAGCGTCTTGCCGTGAAAGGCACGCTCTACGGCCCAGAAAATTGGGCGTTCTTTCTCAAGAAAGGCGTGCTTGATAGCAGCCTCAACTGTCTCTGCGCCGGAGTTGGTAAAGATAACCAGATAATCGCCGAGCCTCTCAGCGAGTGCTTTGGCTAATCGCGCCGCCCCCATCCGACAAGAGCCTTGCGCCAGGATAGGGACTTTTTCATCCGTCAGGCGACGTTCTTCGGCGACTAGTTCGGGGTGATAATGTCCGAAGAGATTAGCGCCGAAACCGCCGACCAGATCGAGCACTTCGATGAGTTGGTCGCCGCGTCTCTGCCATAGGCGGTCGCCCGATGCGCGTTCGTAAACCGCATCGAGGCTCAAGGCTTCGAGCATCTCAACGAGGCCGGGCCGACAGTATTGACCGTAATCCTGCATCTCTAGGCGTTCCCTCTGGAAGGCTTTCTCAATTCCTGCGCGGCGGCTGTGCGCAGCAGAGACCAGCGGGCCAGCACTCCGGCAATCACAATCGCGACGACCATCCCGATAACTGGCCGGTATCGCATACTCACCTGCGAGAACAAAGTGAGGATGCCCATTGCAGGCATCAGCACGATGACGAACCATTGCATCCATTGGGCCATCGGAGTGCGAAAGCTTCGTTTAGCGTTGGGCTGCGTTTTCCTTAAACGGATAACGGCCAGCATAAACGCCGCGTAGACGAAAGAAACGATGGTCGAACCGATGACCGCCGCCAGTAGTTCTAATTCATATGTGACGACAATCACGGAGGAGATGGTCGCCATGCTTCCGAGGACGGCGACGCCGCCGATGGGAGCGCCCGTGCGCAGAGACATCTTCGCACACCACTTAGGCAAATTCCCCTCCCTCGTCAATACGTAAATCAGCCGAGAGCCTCCCATGATGCCAGCGTTGAAGGTGGAAAAAACTGCCAGTAGAGAGATGGCCCACGCCACGTAAGCGCCCGATTGGCCCAGCATCTGCGCAAAGTATGGAACTTGTGGAACGGGTGTGGCCGTGATCTGTTCTCTCGTCAGGGTAAACGACATTCCGACGACGAAGATCGTATAAGCGACCATGTTTGTGATAATGGCGAGCGGCATCGACAGCGGAATCTTCCGCTCGTAGGATTTCGGGCTAAAACCGAGCAGCGTCACCCATTCAAATCCCGTAAAGAGATAGACGGCCATGATGACGGCGGCGGGCAGAAACACGAGTTGTTGCAGATTCCCCCCAGCGGAAGCAAACATACTTCCCATGCCCGTTGGCGCATAAATGACTCCAAACAGTCCGAGAATGAGCACGGCTGCGATGAGCGAGAAGGTCGTGATGATTTGCAGCCCTCGCGGCAATTCAAGCCCCAGCATATTGACGATGATGGTAAAGGCCAGCAGCCCCAGCACCGCTATGATCGAAGAGAGATTCGGGAAGATGGCCTTCGCCACCAGCGCGAACATGTAGCTCTCCACGCCCGCCACCAGCACCATAAAAATCAAATACAGGTAGACCAGGAGCAGCGACACGCGATTATCGAAAGCTACTTTCAGATAGGTACGAATCCCCGGCGAGGACGGGTACATGCTGGCAAGCTCTGCAACCGAACTGGAAATCAAAATGCAAATCAGACCCGACAAACAGATGGCGACGACGACCCAGAGCGTCGTGGTGATTTCAAACAACCCCGACATCATGGTGAAAGAGCTAGTGCCGAAGGCCATCCCCGCACCGAAAGAGACGTAAAACGCTAACTCCAGATATTTTTTCATACGTGGTCGTTTTCAAGCCAAAGAAAGCGAGCCGGAGACGTAAACACCCCCGTGTTGGCCCAGGCAAACTGAGAAGTCGAGCATCCTTCCGAAAGATAAATCAGGCGGACGACCTCTCGTAGAAGCGCAAGGCGACGACAAACACCAGCGAGTGGTGTCTGTCCGAAATGGGCGCTATCGAACGAAGGCCGTCAGATGCCCCAAATCACCATCGTGATAGCCTCAAGCTTCACTTTGTCTTTCTCGCTCGAAAAGACGGCCAGCTCACCATCAATCAACGCGTGCGCCGGGTTGTAGTCTCCAGAAAAAATTCTGATGAGAGTATCCTGCGAGGCTTGCAGGTGAATGGGATTATCCTCGTTGGGGTGCGCGCCGTCTCTGACCTCCGTCATGACAAGATCGGCAATCACCATCGTTAATGTCACGTCCGTATCGGTCGCTTCGACGATGATCGAGCGTTCCCAATTCTTGATTAACTTTTTGACACGCGCGTTGTCGTTAAAGGTTTGCTGGAAGTGATTAAGGCAATCGCCGAGGGTGGCGAAATTTGTTGTTGTTGTCGTCATAAACTTTCTAATCCTGTCTTGAAATCTAAGCTTCGGCGAGGCTCTCGGTCCTTGGCAATCAGGGCCTACTCCCAGGGCTGTTCGATGCCGAGGATTTGGCGGCCCATAATCAGTTTCAGTGTGTCGTCGCTCGGAGCCATGACCGAACCCGCGCGAGCGTCACGATAGTGTCGCTCCGCCGGATGCCCGCGCTTGTAGGCCGTGCCGCCGCAAACTTGAAACGCCTTGCTCGCAACGTCTCTGACCATCTCGCAGGCAGACACCTTGACCTGCGCGACTTCGATAAAGAATGGGTCGTCAGGGTTGGCGCGAATGATTTCGTCCAGAAGGTCAGCTTCGGCCAACTCGTCGAAGAGGACGAGCGCGTTGTCGGCCATCTGCGCGACACGGTAGATAAGATAGCGTGTCTGATCTATCCGCAGTTTCATTTCGGCGATATAGCGTTGAACGGTTTCCACCTTCGAGAGCGATGCGCCCGTATCGGAGTGGATGCGCTTTTTAACGTGTGCGACCGCCACGTCGTAAGCAGCCTGCGCGATGCCAAGGTAAACGGCAGAGAGGCCGACCTGATAGATGGGCAGCGAATAAGCGAAGAGCATGGAGAAGCCGCACGTCTCGCTGCCGAGCCGGTGCGAAAGCGGAACGCGGCAGCCTTTGAAATGAATCGGCGTGCTGGAATTACCGCGCAGGCCCATGCCATCCCACTTGCCAATCGGATGAATGTTTTCATCCTTGCCGTCAATCATAAAGAGGCTGATGTCGTTTGGGCCAACTTCAGAGTTAGCGCGCACGGGCACGACGTAGATGTCTGCCTGACCCGAACTGGTCGCAAAGGATTTGAAAGAATCAATCAGGAAGTGTCCGTTCTCTCGCTGCGCGTAGCTGTCCATGTGCCAGAGACGATTGCCAGAGCCGGGTTCACTCATCGCCAAGCTGTTCAGGCGCTCGCCGCGAATAATTGGCATCAGAAATTCTTCTATCTGTTCGCCCTCGGCCAGGGCAGCGATCATGGGAACGGTGCTCAGGTGCATCGTGTAGCACATGGCGGTCGAGGCGCAGCCCTGCGCAAGTTCTTCGATGACGAGCGCCGCCGTCTTGATGTTGCCGCCAGGCCCGCCTTTTTCCTTCGAGACGGTCAGGCCCATCAGACCTGCTTCGCCGAGCGCACGGATATTATCTCTGGGGAAGATGCCTTCGTGGTCTGTCTCGGCAGCGGTCGGGGCCAGCTTTTCGGTCGCCAGCTTATGAGCCAATCTTTTCCAGTTGGCTTCATCCTTCTCAATGGCAATCCCCTTCAGGTTTAAAGGCATATAGACTCCTTCGTCAGGCTAATTTGAAGCTTAGCGGGCGATAAAATGCCCTCTCCCGTTCAAGCGTCGTCAATGCTTTTCGCTCTACCTTGGCTGGCAGGCTGGCGTGATGGCGCTCGGCAAGACCGCAGGCTTCAACGAATATTTTATTGTCATGGACTCTAAGTGGATGAGGGCTTGTCTTACGCTATCCCGGTTCTCGCGTGAGAGGGCTTACGCCTCACTTTCGGCTCGCCCGACTGTCCCCGCAGTTCGGTTCAAGGCGAGCCAAAGTCCCGTCCGTTCAAATACATATGTAGGCCATGCGTAGACTAAAATGGACTCCCAAATAATGTCAACCCACGTCAATCACGAACGGTCTTCCGAAAGCTGCAAAGAGTAGCCGGGCTGACCCACGTGGCTGCTGATCTTCTTGTGCTCTTCCGTTAAGGTTTCGACCGTGTAGCGAATCTGCTCCTCCGTGTGATTGCAACTGATAAAGAAGCGCAGCCGCGCCGCCTTGTTATCCACAGCCGGGTAGATAATAGGCTGCACGTTGATGCCGCGCTCCATGAGCGCCCGCGAGAGATGTATACATTGAAAAGAATCGCCGACAATGAAGGGCACGACCGGAGAGTCGCGGCTCGTGCCGTAGTTGAGACCCCTCTCTTCGGCGAGTTCAAGAAAAAGCTTGGCGCGTTCGTGTAGTCGTGCGACGCGCTCCGGCTCTGCTTTGAGCAAACGAATGGCCGTCAACGCCGCAACGGCGTTCGGCGGCGAGATGCCGACGCTATAGACGAAGCCGGAGGCAGAGTATTTCAAAAACTCCACGATTGAACGCGAGCCAGCGATATAGCCGCCGCAACTGGCGAAAGACTTGCTGAGCGTGCCCATCCAGAGGTCAACGTCATGCGGATTGATTTTGAAATGCTCGCCCAAGCCCCGCCCATGTTCTCCGAGCACGCCTATCGAATGGGCCTCGTCAATCATCAGAAAAGCCTTGTGACGCTTCTTGACATCTATGAAGCGTGGCAGTTCTGGGAGGTCGCCGTCCATGCTATAGACGCCTTCGATGACGATGAGCACACGGCGGAAGGCTTTCCGCTGGTTGTCCAGCATCCGGTCGAGCGCCTGCCAGTC
This sequence comes from Pyrinomonadaceae bacterium, assembly GCA_036387475.1. Lineage (GTDB taxonomy): Bacteria > Acidobacteriota > Blastocatellia > Pyrinomonadales > Pyrinomonadaceae > DASVTR01. The sequence continues at coordinate 12,689 of DASVTR010000027.1, forward strand.
GTTATGCGGAAATGGAAGGCTGTGCGCGCCGGAGAGTTGGCAGCCCTGTAGGACGCTGTTGTGGCTGAACGCGTCGTAGAGCACAAGGTCGCCGGGGCCGCAGATAGTTCCAATCGTCGTCACGTTAGCCGTGTGTCCGCCGATGAAGACGACAGAGTCTTCCGTCCCGATGAGTTCAGCAATCTCTATTTCCAACTCACGATGAAACGGCCTTTCGCCCGAAGCGACGCGGCTTGCGGAAACTGACGTGCCGTAAATGTCTATGGCCTCTTTGGTCGCCTGCGAGACGAGCGGGTCGCCGGACATGCCCAGATAGTTATAGGCGGAGAAGTTGATGCACTCCTGCCCTTCGATGGTTGTGGTCGTCAGGCTGATAGAGTCGTTGACTTTGAAATAAGGATTGCCGCCGATGGCGTCAACCGATGCCATCAATTCTTTGAGACCGACGTATTCTGGAAACAACTCGAAGTTGTAGTATTCCTCAAGCACCTCCGCGGGTGCTGCCTCCTGCGGCTCGCTTGCTAAGTGCTGCGCGAGGCTTTCGATGGTCGGATAATCCCAGAAGAGATTCGGAGTCAGTCGCCGCCCAAGCCACTCTTCCAGCTTGGCGGAGATAGCCGTGACGGCCAGCGAATCAAGGCCGTAGTCCGTGAACGGCTCATTGACGTTGACGCTTGCTGGGGCGAGCTTCAAATGCTCCGCGATGTGGCGCACGAGCCAATCGCGGCAAGCATCGGCGCTGACCGTCTCTGGCCGTGGATGCCCCTGAGAATTATCCTTAGCCGAAGCGGCTTGCGGCTCATTGTCCGTTGATTTCTGTTTCCATGCCGCGATGATTGACAAATCTCCGTTCAGGAAATTGGCACGGCACAAATGGCGCTGGATTTTGCCGCTCGAAGTTTTGGGGATGCTGCCGGTCTTGACCAGCACTACGTCGTGGACACGCAATTCGTGGCGCTTCATGACGGCCAGACGGATAGCAGCCATCACTTCGGGCGCGTCCATGCGGCGCATGTAATGGCGCTCGACCTCCTGCACGACGACGAGTTGTTCCTCATCGTCAACTTCCGTCGAAAAGGCAGCCCCGCAGCCCAGCCTTAAGCCTTCGTGGCTTTGCTCGACCGTTTGCTCTATGTCGTGCGGCGCATAGTTGCGCCCGCGTATGATAATCAGGTCTTTAAGGCGACCCGTGACAAACAACTCGCCGTCTTCGATAAAGCCTAAATCGCCTGTCCGCAGAAACGGGCCTTCGCCTGTGCCAGCAAGATACGCTTTGAAGGTCGCGGTCGAAGCTTCCGCTTGATTCCAGTAGCCCTGCGCGACGCTCGGCCCGGAAATCAGGATTTCACCGATTCGACCGTCCTGGCATCGATTGAAAGTTTTAGGGTCGGCGATGACGATTTGCTGATCCGCGACGGCCTGCCCGCAACCCACTAAAGTTTGTGCGCCCTCTTCATCAACAGAAGCAGGGACGACTGTGTGCTGTTCGAGCGCGGTTTTGTCGAAGGCGCGGACGATTGGGGGAGAAGCTTTCGCGCCGCCGCTCGCAATCAGCGTTGCCTCTGCAAGACCATAGCAGGGATAAAACGCAGTGTAGCGAAAGCCGCATGGCTCGAACGTGTCTGCGAAACGCTTGAGCGTTCCGGCGTAGATCGGCTCAGCACCATTGAAGGCGACATCCCAGCTACTTAAATTCAACGTCTCAAGTTGCTCTGTCGTCACACGGCGGACGCACAACTCGTAGGCGAAGCTTGGCCCACCGCTCGTCGTCGCACGTGTTCGCGAGACGGCTTGCAGCCATCTTAAAGGGCGTTGCAGAAAAGCATAGGGCGACATCAACGTGACGGGGAAACCTGCGTAAAGCGGTTGCAGGATGCCGCCGATTAGCCCCATATCGTGATAGGGCGGAAGCCAGATGAGTCCCCTGCTTTCGGTTGTGTGGCCGAAGCATTGGCGTATCAACTCAAGATTGTGCAGCAGGTTGGCGTGCGTGAGCATGACGCCTCTGGGAACGGAAGTCGAGCCGGAGGTGTATTGCAAAAAGGCCAATCCCTCGCCGCTCAGCGCTGTTTCTCGCCAGTCGTTAGAGAGAGTGGTAGGAACGGTATCGGTCGTCAACCATTGTAAAGATTCGAGGTCTGGAAACTGCGGCAATTGTCGCTTCACGCCAGACAGGTTGGAAGAGGTCGTCAGCACGACTCGGACTTGCGCGTCGCCGAGGATGGCCTGAATACGCGAGAGCGATTGATTAGGCCGAAGCGGGTAAGCTGGAACGGCGACGACGCCTGCGTAGAGACAGCCGAAAAAGGCCGCGATGTATTCAGGGCCGGGCGGGTAGAGCAGCAGCGCACGTTCATTCGTCGCTTCTAAAGATTGGAGCGCCGCGCCGATGGCCCGCGCCTGCTCGTCCAATTCCCTGTAGGTCAGGCGATGCTCTTCCTCTTCACCGTCCGTCAGGAAAGTGTAGGCCAATTGGTCTGGCTGTTTAGCCCCCCTCTGGCGCAGGAGGTCAACTAAGGTGTTGGGCCGGGATAATCCGGCTGGTAAATTCACTTCAATCAATTCCTTCAGTTCAACAAAGGTCTGTTGAGGCTTTAGAAAACTCTTTGTCCCCGGAACGCAATCTGGCTTGAAAAGTTGAAACTGCTCGAAAGCATGATGCCAAACGAGAATGACATACGCATTGTCAAATTCTTCAATCAGCCCGTGCTATGAGGATGACAGGCTCACGCGAAAGATTAACTGTAAAGGATATTTGAATCTAAAGAAACTCGTGCTTCAACTCTCTTCCACGCGAAGGCGCTTTCAGTTTCAAAGAAAAGACGAACCCCTTGATGGCTAGGAAATGCAGGTCAAATTACCCTGCGACCCTTTAGATGTCAACCTCAAACTCAACCCGTCAACGCAAACGAGAGTTGCCGGATGTCTATTTCCGAAGAGCTTAAAGGCCACGCTTGAGCGCTCTCGTCGGCCCAAAACCGAAACCCATCTTCATTAAAACGGCTGTCATACTTTGAGCGTGCCGTGGACGCTCTTTAGCTCTCCGGTCAACGCTTGCAGAAGCGGCTCGGCGTCGTGCAGGAAGAAATGGTCGCCCGCGAACATTTGCAGTGAAAACGCGGCATTCGTTTGATTGCGCCACGCTTCCAGGCGCTTGCGACTCACCTCTTGATCCTGCAATCCGCCGAAGGCTGTAATCGGGCAATCGAGCGGAGGCTCAGGCCGGTAGACATAGGTTTCTGAGATTGCAAAATCCGCTCGCAAAGTAGGAAGCAACAACTGCATCAACTCATTGCTTTCCAGTATCTCGCGCGGCGTGCCGTCAAGCTCACGCAAGCCTTTGAGAAATCTGCTGTCCGGCAGATCATGAAGCGCTTGGCCCACACGGGAAGTTTGGGGAGCGCCGGAGCCGGAGACGAAGAGGTGTTGCGGTTCTCTCTGATGCTCACGTCTGAGCAGACGGGAAACTTCAAAACTGACAATCGCGCCCAGGCTGTGTCCGAAGAAGGCGAACGGCTTGTCCAGATGCGAAAGCATGGCCTGAGAAATAGCAGCCACCAGCTCCGGCATTCTGGTGAAAGGCTTTTCCATCAGCCTTCGCCCGCGACCCGGAAGCTGTATGGAGTAGACCTCGACGGTTGACGGCAGCAGTTTCGGCCAGCCATGAAAGATTGCAGCACCGCCACCGGCGTAAGGGAAGCAGAACAGGCGCAGCCGTGCCTGCGGATGAGGCTTGTGTGAGACAAACCATGAATCGGATTGAACTGTTCTATCAGTACTCAAATCAGCCCTGCCCGTGTGCGTTTCCTATCTTCGTAAACTCTCGCAGCGCTTCAAAATTAGACTTCGGCTCGCACGTTATGAATCTCGAAGCTTAAGTTTTCAGACCTGGCCCATCACTGCTCATCTCTGACACCTGCCGTCTTAACTCTTGAGAAATTTCCAGCACTCCGCTTGGCGAAAGATTTCCACGATAGCGCTCGCGCGGCTGTCGCCTGATGGAGGGTGCGATGAATGTGTCGCCCCTGCTCATCGACTGCTCAATTTTTTCGGCCAGACCGATGATGCTGGGAGTTTCAAAAAGATTGCGGAGCGGCAGCTCCACCCCAAAGGCCACGCGAGCCTTTGAAACAATCTGCGTCGCAAGGAGCGAATGTCCGCCGAGTTCGAAAAAGTTATCTTGGATGCCAACCTGACTGACGCCGAGCAAGCTTTGCCAGATGTCTGAGACGGCTTGCTCTGTCTCATTGCGCGGGGCAACGAAAGGACTGGAGAGGACGGGGCGAGCATGAAGCGCCGTAGCCAAATCGCGCTGCGGCGCTGCGGTCGTCTCTCGCAAAGATTCGAGCCTGACCCACTCGGCGATTCGCGCTTGCAGGTCGCCCGTCGAGACTACAACCTGAGGCGCACAGCCTAACGATAAGAGACGCTGGAAAGCTTCCGCTCCTTCGTCCGGCAAAATCTCTAAATCATTCAGGCCGGAATTCGCCGCAGGAGCATCCTCTTCATCATCCTCCCACAATTTCCAGCCGTCCCAATTCACGCTCACCCAGTTTGCAGGATTCGTCTGGCTGCGCTTATCGACATAAGCATCCATGAAGATATTGGCCGCCGCGTAAGCGACAAAGCCGAGTCCGCCCAACACGGATGAGAGCGACGAAAGCAACAGGCAGAAATCAAGGTCAACGTCTGAGAGAACTTTTTCCAGCGTGAGCAGCCCGTGTGCTTTAGGATGAAAATGTTGCTCGCAGAGGGCGCGGTCGCTTCCTTGAATAAGCTGGAACGCATCTGCGACGGTCGCGCCCGCTCCGTGTATGACGCCGTTCGGTGTGCCGAATCTCTCGCGCGTTTGAGCCAGCACCGCTCGCATCTGCTCTGCGTCGGCCACGTCTGCGCTGAGTATCAAAACCTCCGCGCCCGCTTCTTCAATTGACTGCAGAATCACAATCTTCCGGCTCACTTCATCGTCTTCGCCGTGCGTTGCGAGCCAGTTGGCCCACTCTGCTCTGGCCGGAAAAGCGGAGCGCCCGACGAGCACCAGCTTGGCTTGAATTGTTTGCGCCAGATGTTCGGCCAGCACAAGGCCGACTCCGCCCAATCCCCCCGTAATGAGATAGACTCCCTGTTGCCTGAGCGGCGCAAGGCTTCGGTTAGCCTCTTCGAGATGAATCGGCTCGAAGGTCTGTACCCAACGCTGATTGCCGCGATAGGCGACCACTGCATCCGCTGCTTCGGCGACAATCTCCGCCGTCAGTTGTCGCAGCAATTTCTCTTTTGCTTCGGCCTCAACAGCGGGCCACAAAATATCTATACTGCGACAACTGATGTGCGGGTATTCCTGCGGAATTACTTTGCATGGGCCAAGCACAGTGGCCTTCTCGGGTGAGAGCGCTTCCTCGCCTGTGACTTTCTGAAGCCGGTTGGAGATGACTTCGATTTGCAGGCGGTCGGAGAGGTGCTGCTTTTCCAGCGCCTGCGCGAGAAACAAGAGGCTATAAATTCCTCGTTCCTGGCATCTCTCAAAAAATTCTTCTTCCGGCTCGGTCTCATCTTCGCCTGTGACGCTCCAGAAATGCAGAATCCTGTCGGGCAATTGGTCTAGCTTTTGAAGCTCATAGAGCAGCGCGTCGTAGCTTTCACGCTCTCGCGGGTCAATGGCGTACTCGGATTCGCCAAGCCTAACGTATCGCTCGCCCGCCTTAACAATCGAGACATCCTGGCTCGCACTTTTCAAATAGCTTGCGACCGTTGCAGCGACACCGCTAACGTCGCTAAATATCAACCAGCTTAGCTTTCGTCCCGCCAGAGACTCCGGCGGCGGAAGCTTTGGCGAGAGGCTGCGCTTCCATGATGGAACGTAAAACCAATCCGCGACATCCTGCTTCTTACGCAGCGCTGATGATGGGATTTCAGCTTCGCTCTCTTTCTGTCGTTCTATCCAGTAGCGCTCGCGCTCAAACGGATAGGTCGGCAAGGGCAAGCGACTGCGGCGCTCGCGTTCATAAAATCCAGACCAGTTTATCTCTATTCCCCTGAGCCAGAGTCGGCCCAGAGCATCGAGCAAATATCTCTCGTCGGGTTGTTCGTCACGCGGATGTGGCAATGAAGAGACGACCAACTGTGACGGATTTCTTTCGGAATGCTGCCGGGCCAGATTACTCAAAGTGTGTCCGGGGCCGACTTCCAGCAGTATCTGGTAGGGGTCTGCCAGAAGCGGCCTCAGTCCATCAAAGAAGCGCACCGCTTGGCGCAGGTGTTGTGCCCAATAGCCGGGGTCTGTCGCATCCGTCGCCGTGGCCCAAGTGCCCGTCAGGTTTGATAGATAAGGGATGCTCGGTGGATTGAGATTCACCTTTCCGACCAACTCTTCAAACTCCTGCAAGATTGGCTCCATCATCCTTGAGTGGAAAGCATGAGAGGTATGCAGGTGCTGGCAGTAAATTCCCTCTTCCTTGAGCCTCGCCTCCAGTTGGCCCAACGCTTCAAATGTCCCTGAAACTACGCAGAGCGCTTGACCATTGACAGCAGCCAGAGAGAGTTCTTCGCTAAGCAAGGGCACGAGCAATTGCTCTGCGAGCGCGACGGCGAGCATTGCGCCTGCGGGCAATCGTTGCATCAGACGCCCGCGCGCGGCCACCAATTCGAGCGCTTCTTCCAGAGAGAAGACTCCGGCCAAACAAGCTGCGACATACTCACCGAGGCTATGGCCGATCATCGCCTCCGGGCGCACTCCCCACTTCATCCAAACTCCGGCCAAAGCATACTCGACGGCGAAGAGCGCGGGCTGGGCGTAGGCCGTCTGCTGTAGTTGCTGATTAGCTTTCTCCCGCTGCTCAGCGCTCGGATAAAGCAGATGACGAAGGTCTGTATCGAGATGCGGCTTGAGCAGTTCGGAGCAGAGGTCGATCTGTTCACGAAAATCAGCTTCACTTTCGTAGAGGCCCGCAGCCATGCACGCGTACTGCGCCCCCTGTCCTGGGAACATGAACGCGACGGGACGGTGTTCCGCATCGACAATAGCGGTCAAGACTCGCTTGTGGTTTGGCGTTTCGAGCGCCTCGATTGCATCGACGTGGCTCTCGCAAGCAAGCGTGCGCCGGTGCTTAAAAGCTCTGCGGCCAGCTTGCAGTGTGAAGGCTAAATCGGCGAGGTTGGTTTCTGGATGCTGCCTGAGATGTTCCGCCAGATTAATGGTCGCGCGATCTAGCGCCGAACTCGTTCTGGCCGAGAGCACTATGAGTTGCGCGGGCCTGGAAGGCGCGGCTTCTTCCGTTTGCGGAGCTTCTTCGACGACGACGTGCGCGTTAGTCCCGCCGATGCCGAAAGAGCTAACACCGGCGCGACGCGGGCTACCGTTCGCCTGCCACTCTTTGAGCGTGGCATTAACGTAGAAAGGGCTGTTCGCAAAATCGATGTTCGGGTTTGGCTCGGTAAAGTGCAGGCTGGGCGGCAGCATTTTGTGTTTGAGCGCGAGCACGGTCTTGATTAGCCCTGCGACCCCGGCGGCTGAGTCTAGATGCCCTATGTTCGTCTTGACAGAACCGATGGCGCAGAACTGCTTCTTCGTCGTGCGAGCGCGAAAGGCTTGCGTGAGCGCCGCAATCTCTATCGGGTCGCCAAGCGGTGTGCCTGTTCCGTGCGCCTCTACATAACCGATGCTTTCAGGCTCGACGCCCGCGATGGCCTGTGCCATTGCTATTACCTTGGCCTGCCCGACCACGCTCGGCGCTGTATAGCCGACTTTCAAAGAGCCGTCGTTGTTAAGGGCCGCGCCCCGTATGACCGCGTGTATGTAATCGCCGTCGGCTAGCGCATCATCCAAACGCTTTAAGACGACAAGGCCGACGCCGCTGCCGCCGACCGTTCCCTGTGCCGCAGCATCAAAGGCCCGACAATGGCCGTCGGGCGAGCCGATGCCTCCCGCCTGATAAAGATAGCCCGTCCGTTGCGGAACGCCGATTGTGACGCCGCCCGCTAAAGCCAGATCGCATTCGTAACTCAAAAGGCTCTGGCAAGCCAGACAGACCGACACGAGCGAAGTAGAGCAAGCCGTCTGCACAGCCACGCTCGGCCCTTTTAGATTCAGCTTATAGGAGACTTGTGTTGTGAGATGGTCTTTGTTATTTCCGATGGCGATTTGAAAATCGCCGACCAATCCGACCAGTTCAGGATTCGAGTAAAGATTATCTTGATAGGTGCTCAGGCTCGTTCCGGCGTAAACGCCGATCAATCCCTGATAGGTTTCGGGATCGTAACCGGCGCTTTCGAGCGCTTCCCATGAGCACTCCAAAAAGAAGCGATGCTGCGGGTCGAGCACTTCGGCTTCTCTCGGATTGAAGCCGAAGAAGGATGCGTCAAACAAATCTATATCTTCGAGCACGCCGTCTGCGTTGACGTAATTGGAATCATTGAGCAGCGAAGGGTCTACGCCCGCCGCCAACATCTCCTCATGAGTGAAAAACGAAATACATTCAACGCCGTCACGCAAATTCTGCCAGAAGCGGGCCACGTTCTTCGCACCCGGAAACCGCGCGCTCATGCCGATAATCGCTATCGCTTGACCCGCTTCCTTCGCGGCCTCATCGCTCATAGCTATCTTGCCCCTTCCTTCAACTGCTGATGACGCAAGATGGCGCGCCTCTGCTTTTCAGCCCGCAACTGCACGAGTTCCAAAGTATCTTCAACGCCTTTCAAGTAAGACTCCTGGCCCAGATGACCGGCCAGCGCTCTAACGGTCGGATGCCGGAACAATTCCACGATGGCGACATCTCGACCGACCACCTCCGTCAGCTTTTTGTGAACGCGAATGAGCAACAGCGAATGGCCTCCCAAATCGAAAAAGTTGTCGTCCAACCCGACGTGCTCTACGCCCAGCGTCGCTTGCCAGATGGCTGCTATCTCGCGCTCAATCTCGGTCTGCGGCGCAACGTAGCAGGCGTCTCTTTCTACCTCTATCTGTGACGGCTCAGGCAGTGCTCGCCGATCCACTTTGCCGTTAGGCGTCAAAGGCATCTGTTCCAAACGCACGAAGGAGGACGGCACCATGTAATCCGGCAGATTTTCTTTTAGATAGCGACGCAACTCCCCTGCGCTCGCTGCTTCCTCATCTGCCACGGGCACGACGTATGCGACGAGCCGCCTGTCGCCCGTCGTCTCCTCGCGCGCCACTACCACCGTGTCTCTGATTGATGGATGCTGGTTCAAGACAGACTCGATCTCTCCAAGCTCAATACGGAATCCTCTAATCTTGATTTGCTGGTCGCGCCTGCCTAGAAATTCAATCTGCCCGTTTGCCAGGTAGCGTCCCACATCGCCCGTTCGGTAGAGGCGCGCGCCCGGCTCACGGCTGTACGGATGTGGAATGAATTTCTCTGCGGTCAGCGAGGGTTGACGCAAATAGCCGCGCGCAAGGCCGTCGCCGCCGATATAAATTTCGCCACTAACGCCAATGGGCACAGGCTCAAGTGTGTCGCTTAAGATGTAAATCTCAGTGTTAGACACCGCCCGCCCGATTGGAATGTTAGTGGCTTCAGGAGCGACATCCTCTACCAGATACCAAGTGGCAAACGTTGTGCTCTCTGTTGGCCCATAGAAGTGTAGTATATGCTCTGGCCGACCGACGCTGAGCGCTTCCCTCACCCACTTCGGATCAACGGCCTCGCCGCCGAATAACAGGTAACGCAGCGAGTTGAAGATGCCGGGAGCTTCGCTCGCAAGCTGGTTAAAGAGCGCCGTTGTCAGAAACAAGGTGTTGATTTTTTTCTCACGAATCTCCGCCGCGAGACGCTCAGGCGAGAGAGCTACATCCTTGCTGATGCCGACGAGTTGAGCGCCGTGCAGCAGTGCCGCCCAGATTTCAAAGATGGCCGCATCGAAGGAAGCGTTTGAGGTTTGAGAAAGCGTGTCGCTGCTTCCCAACTCGATGTAGTTCGTGTTGCAGACAAGGCGGCTGATAGCACGATGAGGAATAGCGACCCCTTTTGGTTTGCCGGTTGAGCCTGAAGTGTAAAGCACGTAAGCCAGATGCTCAGCCGTCATGCTGCTCTCGATATTCTCAATGCTTTCCTGTGCGATTGTTTCCCACTCTGCATCTACCCTGAAAACTCTTGCATCGCCCAACGGCAGCACGCCAGTCAATTTTTCCTGCGTCAATAAGACCGGCGCATCCGAGTCTTGCAGCATGAATGACAGACGCCCGACAGGGTGTTCGGGATCGAGCGGCATGTAAACGCCGCCCGCCTTCAGGATTCCGAGCAGCGCCACAATCATCAACGCAGAGCGCTGCATGCAAACGCCGACAATCACCTCCGGCCCGACTCCCATCTTTCTCAAACGCCGCGCCAGTTGATTAGCCTTTGCGTTCAACTCCGCATACGTCAATTGAGCGTCGGCGTAGTTGACGGCAACGGCTTCGGGCGAGCGTTCAACCTGCGCTTCAAACAGGCGATGAATGCAGAAGTCGCGCGGATAGTCTGTTTTAACGTCATTCCAATCGAAGAGCAGTCTGTGTTGCTCCTCGTCGGTCAAGAGTTGTAAGGCCGAGAGACGCTTTTGAGGGTCAGCGGTGATGCTTTCAAGCAAGCGCTCGAAGTGACCTATCATCCGGCTGATCGTTTCATCATCGAAGAGGTCTGTGCTGTACTCGATGACGCCGCTCAGGCCGCTTTCTGTTTCCTGTAAGGCCAGAGATAAATCGAATTTCGCCGTTCCTCTCTCGGCATGTCCCTGTTGCGAATTTGAATTGTCGAGCGCTGGTTCTTCAGGCTGGGCGGATAATGTGTCTCTGGAAATATTTTGCAATGCGAACACGACCTGAAACAGCGGGTTGCGGCTCGTATCGCGTTCAGGATGCAATTCCTCCACCAGTTTCTCAAACGGCAAGTCCTGATGAGCGTAAGCTCCAAGAGCGGATTCGCGTACACGATGAAGCAAATCGCAAAAACTTAAATCGTCGGACAGGCGCGTGCGCAAGACCAGCGTGTTGACGAAAAATCCGATCAGGTCATCAAGCTCTGCGCGATTGCGTCCCGCGATGGGTGAGCCGACCACTATGTCTCGCTGGCCGGAGTAGCGGTAGAGCAGCGTCTTGAAGGCAGCCAGCAGGGTCATAAACAGAGTTGCGCCTTGCTGCTGGCTGAGCGCCTTGAGCGATGCTGTCAGTTGCGTTGATAGCTCTAAAGATTGGGTCGCGCCGCGAAACGTCTGCACGGGTGGCCTTGGGTGGTCTGTCGGCAGTTCCAGCGTCGTCGGCGCATCTGCGAGTTGTTGTCGCCAGTAGGCAAGTTGTTCTTCGAGCACCTCGCCCCGCAGCCACTCGCGTTGCCAGACGGCGAAGTCAGCATATTGTATGGGCAACTCTGGAAGCGGCGATGGTTGGCCCATGCTGAAAGATTCGTAGAGCGCAGATAGTTCTTTGATGAACACTTCGAGCGACCAGCCATCGGAGACGATGTGATGCAGCGTGAGCAGCAGAACATGTTCGTCTGCGTTCATGCGAAGCAGCGTCGCGCGCACCAGCGGGCCGTTCGTTAAGTCGAAGGAACGCTCTGCTTCCTCCGCGCTTAAACGCGCCGCTTCGTCTTCGCGCGCGTCAGCCGGAAGATGGCTCAGGTCTACGAACGGGAGCGGCAATTCGAGCGACGGATTAACGACCTGCACCGGATACCCGTCGAGATTCGCAAACGTGGTGCGCAGCACTTCATGACGACGGACGATCTCGTTAAGACTTACCTTGAGCGCCGAGAGGTGAAGCGGTGTTGTAAAGTAGATGGCGTCGTGAACGTTGTAAAAAGAGTTGCCGGGCACCATCTGGTCAAGAAACCAGAGTCTCTGTTGGGCAAAAGATTGAGGGAAGACGAAGACCTCTTCTGCCATTCGTTAATCCTTTCTTTCCTGAAAATATTTAAGAGCGGCGCAACTCTGTCAGCGCCTGCGGCTGCCATTGCCAGCACTTCAGACGCCAGTCAGCGCCTTCGACGGCGAGTGCGGCCACATAGCCGCAGTCCACATTGATTTCCTGCAACGACCAGCGAGCGGCGGCTTGTGAGTCGTCCTTAACACTCAACAGCCGCGCCCGCTCACCCGGAACGAGAGAAACGTCAAAGCTATCTAAAGGAAACGAAAGTCCCGCGCCGTGTGCTTTGAGATACGCCTCTTTGCGCGTCCAGCAATTGAAGAAGCCCTGCGCCTGCGCCTCCCTGGGAAGGGCGCGTAATACGGAAATCTCATGCTGTGAAAAATAGTGCTCCGCAATCTCAAGGTAGTCGAAATCTTCACGCAAGCGTTCGATGTCAATTCCAAGCTCATGCTTACGAGAGAAAGCGTAGAGAGCACGCCCGCCGGAATGAGCAACGTTGAAACGCAACTCTTCGCTTCCCGAATCGGAAATTAAAGCGGGTTTCCCAAAGGAGCTATAACGGAAACGTAGTTGCTCAGGCTTAGTGTTTAAGTAGGCACTGATAATCGTCCTGAGCACCCCGCGCGCAACGATGTATCGATCACAATCCTTTCGGAAGTAATATTTCGCCGCCCTATCTTGCTCGTCAGGTGTAAGAGTGCTAAAGAGAGTTCCGACTACCGTAGGCGATTGATCTAAAGCCGCATTCCAGACATGAACTTCATCGCCGTCTAATGTGAAGCGCTCCGGCGCAGGATACCATAAAGAAGCATTGGAATTCATAAGATTTGATTTATCTTACGTCTCCTCCGAATGCGTCGACGCGTCATGCCTGATGTTTCCAACATCTTCATCGCGTTGTTTCAGACATGCGCTAAAAATGACAACGCGTGCCTTTACATAGCACAACTGGCGATGCACGCAAAGTCATTTTTGTACTTGATATTGTGCCACAAGGCGAGCAGTGCTCCAACATCTTGCGGAGTAAGCCTATTTCATTGGAAAGGCCAGTACAACATTCATGAGTGGTAGTGATTCTGCGCGGAAAATTTGAGAGGAGCAATTCAACATTTCTCAAGCGATGTGGTGGAGCATCGCTTGAACGCTTTAGGTTAATCCGAGCGCTGCATTCTCGACGTTCGATAGATCGTTTCTCAACGGGCGTAGACAATCAATGCAAGTCCACGTCGGACGATATGTTCGCTCAAGATACTCTGCCTGTGTGTCTGGCTTGTCTGCCGGAGTCATGTTCGTTGCCCAGCTTCCATCCGGCAACTGGCTCTTGAGTAGTCGATAAACGATGAGGCCGAAGTTTTGATTATGGTTGTAGCTTAGTCCCAACCCTTTCTGCACAGCGCTCGTCAATTCGGCGATGCCTTCCCAATCGCTGCTCTCATCAAAGCTCTGCATCCAATCGAGCAGGTGAAGCGCGTAAGCGGCGAGGCGTTTGGTTGCATCCTTATATGGCATGTCTTGAAAAGCAATCTGATTGAAAGAACTCATGCTGGACGCGAGAGCCTTCAAGATGTCGCAGAGATATGTGTTGTAGTTTCGCCGCAGAGGAATTGTTTCCAGTACCCCTACCGCTTCGCTGTAAAAAGATGAAAGGTCTACGTCGAAACCTGCGATGGCTGCGTAGCGCATATCGAGCACCTGCTTGCGCCAAGCGTTCCAGGCAGCCACAGCGCCTTTATCTCCTAAGCGTCGTCCCGCTTCTTTTCGCGCTCGTATGGGATTATCAATTTGCACATAAAGCTCAAGCCTGTCTTTCTGTAACCGTGCGTGAATCTCTCGGCCAATAGTCTTAACTCGCGCGCGGAGTTTAGGCTGAAGGTTTGGAAGAAGCATTTGTAGCTTGCAGAACGTTCGCAGGACACTGAATATTTCGTCAGGTGATGTTGTCTCCGCAAGTTCCCGCTCCAGTTGCTCAACGGTCACTGCGGCCATGTGTTGCTTGACCGGCTCAAAGTATGGATTGCGCGCGATGTAAGAATTGAGACTGGTGCTGAAGCCTGCCAGCATTGAGAGCAGATTAGTCTCGATTGTACCCGGCGGCTCGAATTCGAGGATTGGGTCGAGCGCTACGACATGACTGGCAAATCGCAGCAGATGGTTATAGCCCGCCAGTATCGCTGCATACACCTCTGGCAAGGTAATGTCGCGCACTTCGAGCAAGTCGTGCGAAGGGAAAAGATGTACGACAGGGATGCTGCTGAGAAACTGTTTAATCTCGACTTCTGGAATTGTCTGAAACACTTCTGCATGCCGTACGCCGGGCACCATCGTCCGCACACCAACCCAATGTGAATAGTCGCCTAAACGAAACAGCCCGCTCGTTGGCGCTGAATGAAGGACTGTCATGATGCGCTCGTATTCCGTTGAATTGGCGAAGTTCAAGCCTGACGTGTAAGGCATCAACTGTTCATCGCGTGGGCGCAGTCCGTACTTCTCCTCAAAGCGCAGGTACTTCGACGACAACACACGATTCAGCTTCTCGTCTATCGGGTCTTGATAATCGGCCATGTTGTATGAGTTGGCACCCTCGATGTTGGCCTGCTCCAAATTTATCACGCGCTTCATCTCAACCCAGAAGTGGTATTCCATGCTCTGCGCCAACGTTGCCGTCGTTAAGTCGTGTTGGCCCAAGCGCTCCAACTCCGCATCAACCAAATGCTCTGTAATCTCACCATCGCGAACTTTCTCAAAGCCCTCTGCGAGCAGTGCGGCCAGTTCCCCCGTGCCACGCGTCTTGCAGTGGTGGAAGTAGAACTCTCGGCAGGAGAGCGGGCGACCGTCATGGATGCTACAGATGCGATGCGGTGTGCCGTCAGCTTCGCGTACGTACTTGAGAAAGATGCACGGGCTTGTCGGGAAGTTATCGCGGCGGCGCAGCCATGTGACGATGCTGCTTTTGGGGTCGTCGTTCCAACTGCGTCGTCGTTCGTCACTATCCTCGCCGTCGAAACTATCCTGAGTGAACTTGAGCATGAACTCTGCCGGCGACATGTCGAAGAAAGACGACAGGCGTAGAATGTCGAAGCTGGTTAGGCCGATGGGGTCTTCGGTCAAGCAGCAGACGCCGGATAAGCAACCATGACAAACTTGTCCATCGTCATCGAAGGACTGTTGTGTCTGACGTGTGGGATACTTTCGGAATGGGGCGAAGTTGAGGATAGGAAGCTCTCTGTCGTTCATAAAATCACCCCGTTTAGACGTTTCGCTCGATAAGCCGAGCGCGGATCGCGGCCCAATCATCGCTCTCCAGACTTGCGGCAAACTGCGTCTCCGCCTGCTCCATCGTGTAGCCGCTCTCCAGTAGTTCGCTGATGATGCCTGTCTGTTCGACGATTTCTTCAGGCGTTAGCTTCCGACGTGCTTCAGGATTTTTTAATTTTTCATGTTTGCATTTCACCACGCCCTGCTCTACACCGCGCGGGTAATGGAAACCTGTCCCTTTGCAATCCGGGCACGCGCTTGCGTCCAGCGGGGCTTCTCCTTCAGCCGGATGTAGAAACTTTTCGATGAGTGCGTCTGAGATTCCAGAGCGGTAAATGGTCATGGCGAAGCCCCCCGGATTCGTAATTCCCTGTCCTGTTGTGTGCAAGTGGTCGGCATAGAGACGGCATTCCTCCAAAGAAAATTTTGATTTTCCTGTCGCGGGCATTCCGAGATCGGAACTCTTGTTCGTGTCTTTCTTGCCGCTTGAATTAACCTCCGAGGCAAAGGTTTGATAATTTCTCGGGTTTGTTTCCACTGATTTTTTATTTTCCGCCAGTGGTGCGGGCTTGGGTGCAAGCCGCCTGCGTAAATGGGCTGTGAGGAAGGCTGGCACTGAAGAGATGGTGCGTGTTCTTTTCGCTGCTTCCTTCAACTCTTCCGCTAGAAGTTGGCCGAGTTCCTTCCAGCGTTCTCGCTCTTGTTCTGAATTTATTAACTCCCCACCCACAATGCTGCGAGCAGCTTCAACGAGCGTTTTTGTCAGCTCTGCCAGTGTGTGTGTTTCATCATCATCAGTATTAGTCTTAAAGAAAGTCTTAGACGGGTCGGAAGTTATTGATTCTAAAGCAGGTTGAGTTGTACTAGATATACTAGAATCTAGTACATCTAGTACTACTACTTTCTGGGTAAGGCTAGTAGTACTAGATGTACTAGTAGTACTAGTATATCCTTGGGCGACCTCTTCGGGAGTAAAAACCTCGTATTCATTGCCCATCAGCGAGCCAACCGAAGCTTTTACTGAAATGAGTCCCACGCTCTTTAAATGTATGATAGACGCATCAACTGTGACCATTGATCCAAGCCCGGCCCCGGCTTTAATTTCGCCACGCGATTTTCTGACGGTGCGAACCGGCACAACGGCCCCACGCGATATACTCCAAAGGTAATCCCATACCTGTTTGCTCTTGCCGCGAAAAATGCCTTCAGGTATTGCCATCCGTGTGATTGAATTCGGCACGCGTTGAAAGTCGCGCTCCGGAGCGGCATTTTTAGCAACAGAGGTTTTAGCGGGATTCTTGTTTTCTGATTTCGAAGTAGGTGTACTAGTAGTTCTAGTAGAACTAGGTATACTAGTATTACTAGGACTACTAGTAGTATTAGATGTACTGGTAGAGCTAGATGTACTAGTAGAGCTTTCTGTGGGCTTAGGGCTGTCGTTTAAGGAGCGTAAGTCTCTGAAAGTAGCGTACTTCTTTTGTTCGCTCATATGACCTCACGTGCAGCGCTCATAGTCCCCGGACGCGCTTTCGTTGGGATTGCTACATCCTCTCGGTCTGAGGGGCGAACAATATCTTTTGCCGCAAGCTCAACGAGGTCTGCCGGAATGGTCTCCAAACCATTGAGCACTGCATACTGAACAGACATGGCACAGAGCTTAATTGCCTCACGTGGGACGCCCTTTGACAGTTCGAAAACAGCGGCTACCGCTTCCTCTTCAAATGGATTCTTAACCCCAGCCACGTGACAGCGAAACGAAATCATGCCCGCTGTCTCCTCTGGAGTAAGAGCATCCAGCGTTGAGGAGACCGCGATACGAGAAACCAGCGCGCGCTTGCTCCGATCACCCAGCTTGTAGCGCAACTCTATCTGACCGGCCATCACTACATTAAGGAGCTTTCTTTCGTCGGTCTCATAATTGAGAATCTGACGAATCTGTTCGAACATAGGGCCGCGAAGCTGCTGCGCTTCATCAACAAAGAGAACGACGGTTTTACCCGCCTGAGCCTGTTCGACTAGAAAAGCGCGCAGTTCATACTCGGTTTCGCGCTGACTACGGCGGGTCGGAACCCCGAATTCTGTGCAGATAGCCTTAAGAAACGCCGTCTCAGATGTTTGCTTGGGGTTAACTATAAAAGCGGCAGTGTAGTTAGGGTCATCATCGTATTCATTATAGAGCAGGCGCAGTAGCGAAGTTTTACCAAGCCCCACATCTCCGATGATTGTTGTCAACCCCTGCCGCGAGCGGATTACATATTTGGTCTTCGCAATAGCGGCTTGCACGCTCGGCGTGATGTAAAAGAATCGAGGGTTAGGCGATATGGAGAAAACACTTTCAGGTATCATAACTTCGCCGATATAACACAAGAGTGAATAGAATTCAATATAAATATCTAAGGGGGGAGGCAGAATTCACTCAATTTGTAAGATAAATGCATATCTTTATGACATGGCGTAACAGGATATTAAGGGAAAAGGAAAACGAGAACGGAAGAAACCTGTATAACTCATAGGTTTACAGGTGTAGAGGGGCAGCGCTTAAATATATTAGAATTTTGCCAGACGCCTCATAATTTGAGGTACAACTAAAGAGGAAAAAGAAGCCATGATTCTTAAGACATTTAAAAGCGAACATGAGGCAGTCTAGCTCTTCTTTACACAATGAGCGGATGTTTCACGCTCTAGGATGTTCTTCGAACTCACGGAGACTGTGAGCACGTCCGCACGCTTCTAATCGCTAATTCGTCCGCCCTCGGTGTCTGAGGCAGATACTTCTAAATAGTGAGGGCGCAGCGCATCATCCGAATCCAAACCTTGTCGCGCCGAGCAATTGTCTCAGGCAGCGCCACGCGTAGTTTGGCGTAGATAGATGTTACCGCTTCTGGTGGAGTCAGCGTATTGTCCTGGCAGGTGCGTCTACGAGTAGCTCTCAAGCTATGAGAACGGCCACTAATCGAAATGAAGTTTCACAGTACTATTATTATACATAAGATAAGTGATATTAGCTGGAAAATAATCAATGATTCCACTACCCGGACAGAAATGGAACCTTATAGACGAGCCTGATTTTCCGTGTTAGAGTCTTGGCCCATGAGCAGAGAAGCATCTCAAGCCGTTATCAGGACAAATGTAGATGCCGCCCTGCGCTCTGCCATTGAGTTCTGGGCTGAAGGCTCAACCAGAGCCGAAACCTACGAACGCCTCTCCAAACTCCGTGATAAAGTGCAGGTCGTCGAGAGCTTTTTCGTATTCAGTGGAAAACACGTCAACGAGGTCACGCCCGAAGACGTGAGGGCATGGCGCTCACACTTGGAAGCGCTGGGACAGAAAGCGGCGACGGTCTACGCTAGAGTCTCTAGGGTATCGGCCTTCTTCAAGTGGTTGATGGCTGACCCGCAGTTCGGACGGCATATTGCATCGAACCCGGCAGCACACGCCAGGCCACGCCATCCTCAGCCGTACCAGTCGGAGTCGGTTAAGGCACTCACCGATGAGGAAATGAATCAATTGATCGGCGTCGTCAGGTCACACGCTGACTCCGGGTCAATCATCGCCAAGCGTGATTACGCGCTCTTGCTCTTCTTTTTCCTGACGGGTCTGAGGCGCAATGAGGTGATCGCCCTGAGAGGTAAAGACCTTGAACGGAAGGAAGGCTGTCTTATTATCAAGTACCGTCGGAAGGGCGGGAAGTTCGTCGGCAGGGAAGTCAGAGACGCTTCGGTCTATGAAGCCCTCGTTGAGTACCTTACCGTCTCAGGGCGGGAAAACGTGCTGGGTTCTGAGCGACCGCTGTGGACGAGGCACGACCGGGCGGGCAAGCCCGGCGCGCCACTCTCGTCACGCTCCTTCGCAGAGAACCTGAAGGTGTATGCGCGCAAGGCAGGCATCGAGAGCATTCACGTACACCAGACACGTCACACCTATGCACGGATCGTAGCCGAAGAGACGGGTAGCTACTTGGAAGCGCAGGAGGCTCTCGATCATGAGAATGCGGCGACGACCAGGGTGTACGTCCAGCGGATTACAGTCAAGACAGATAAGCACGGTAGTAAGGTCGCCGAGAGGATCAGGCTAGCATCTAAGAGTTAGAAGCCGGGAATATGGAGTGCTTAAGCAGGCCCAGTGTTGGCTGCGCTTTTCTCCAATGGCCCTCTGGCTGTAAGGCGGGGATTTAAGGCTAGCCGAGCGATGTACGTGCGAAATAATGTTCGCCCACTGTTCGGCCCTTCCTTTCTCGGTCGGCAAATGGCTGGAAAGATTAAGCTACAACTGATTGAAACCCACTTTGCGTTGCGCACAAAATATTGCGTTCCGGCTTTAATTCTAATCAGATTAATCCGCTGTTTCTCATCCACTCAACAAGCTTGGATAAAAGTAGCCATCTCGCTGCTACCTATTGCGCCTTTGCTTTAGCACGTGATATAGGCCGCGCATTATTTATAGTGAGTTGTGTTTGACGCGGCAATCGCTCTAGCAGTCCTCTTCCTTATGGACAGATAGTCGTCAGTACCCGTTGCTTCAAGAGCGCATTGGTTCGGACGTTCGACGTTTTCAAACCAGTTCTTTCTTCAAAGCGCCTGCTCATCTCAAATTATCTTCCTGTTTGGGATTATTACAGTCAAAGCCGGTTTGTCTTTGGAGGACTCACGCAGGCTGCACGCCTAATAAAAGGAGAGATGTTGTGGCTATCACGAAGACTGTCACCTCAAACCCTGACCAGCGAAGTCAGCAGGTTACCGTACTCGACATCATGCAGGACGATGCGGGTAAGACCAGCGTCTCAATCAAGCTGAAAAGGCCCAATAGCCAGCCTGTCGAAATTCTGAGCGCAAATATAGACGACCTGTTCGCTGTCCGCTTCGTCAAGCATGACTTGCTCGGCAATCAACAGTCTCCCAATTGGGCCTACTGGGGCTACGTCGAATATCAACCCGGCGCTAGTAATCCTCGCATCATTCCGACGATAAAAGATACTGTCGCTTTCGGAGCGCCGGCGGTCGCCCTGGAATACAGGGGCGTCGGCTACGTGGTTGATTCTGCCAACAGGCCCGGCGACCTTCCTTCCTACGTGCGAAACCTGACCGAAGTTGTCAACGCAGGAACGCTCGGCAAGATGGATGTCACCGTCACAATCAGCCGGGCGCAGAATCGCACCTCCAACAATGGCTGGATTAACTTTGACATCTCTCACACTTACCCGCCGACGGGTTTCCCCCTCGAAGATTCGAACGCCGCCTGGGAAGAGAGAATCATTTATCCTCGTTTGAAATTCACAGGCCCCGACCTGAGGGGTTTTCAGCCACTTACTAGCCTGCTCGGTTACAGCGCGTTTTATAAAGAGCAGCAATTCATTGATGCCTACTACGGAGCGCTGGGGGTAGCACTTCATGTTGACGACGAACGCGGACATCACAGGGAAACACACTTCAGCGACAACCAGTTATCTTTTCAACTGCTCAATTCTATTCATCTGAAAAACACGACGGGCGGCAAAACATTCGTCAGGCCGCCCGCCTATCAATTATCCGGGGGAGACAATTATGGTTTCGGCGGCAATGTTATGCTTTACCGCCTGCGCGCCTTTGAGATTATAGGTGTCCGCGAATATGTCCCCGTTGATTGGCGTGACGTGCTCAACATCTACAGGCAGTGGATCAGGGATCGCCAGCCACTCTTCTATCGCAAATACAGAACCCGTGCGACGGACGGGCCGCTCGACCAGATGGCTCCGGCCACCGTCATCAACAACTTCAGTCCGGACGGGGTGGTGGATGTTGCCACTAATGCCAGACTGGCCGCCTGGCTTGAGCAGCATCCGGTTAAGGATAAAGAGCCGAACGTCCCGAATAACCCTAACGAGTCTTTGCTGAAATTGCTTTCACGTCTGCGTTCAAGGTTCAACACCTGGTATGCATGGGAAGACTTGGGCGGCGGTCTCAAATCCGGCCCTGCGGCCTCTTCCTGGGGCGACAATCGTATCGACTGCTTTGTGCGCGGCACGGACGACCGATTGCATCACAAGTTCTTCGATGGCGCATGGCATGATTGGCAGTCGCTTGGCGGAACGCTCACGAGCGCCCCGGCGGCAGTCTCCTGGGGAGTTAATCGCATTGATTGCGTTGCGCGGGCTGCGGACAATTCTTTGCAGCACAAATTCTTCGACGGCACTTGGCACGAATGGGTGCCGCTCGGAGATGTCTTGACAAGCTCGCCGGCAATCGCTTCGTGGGGGCCTAATCGCCTCGACGTTCTGGCGCGGGGCACGGACAACGCGCTCTATCATAAAATCTATGACGGTGGCACATGGCGCAACTGGGCGCCCGTCGGGGGAGCTTTAACAAGCTCACCGGCTGCCATCGCCTGGGGGCCGAATCGCATCATCTGCTTCGTACGTGGCGCGGACAACGTCATCTATCAAAACATCTATAACGGCTCAAGCTGGACGAGTTGGCAGAGTTTAGGAAAGCTGCCGGGCACGGTGCAGGCGGCCTCCGCCCCGGCTGTTTCTTCCTGGGGGACGAATCGGCTAGACCTCTTCGTGCGCGGCACGGACAACGCCATGTGGCACAGGATATGGGACGGGGTGTGGGGTAGCTGGGAGCGGCTCGGCGGCGGCACTTTTCAAGACGACCTGGCAGCAGTTTCGATGCGGCCTGAGAGGATTGACTGCTTTGTGCGCGGCGTTCCAAACTCCACCCTGAAGCGCTTCACGTCTGACCTTCCTACCAAGCTCGAAGCGCAAATCTGGGATTTCGAGATGGCCGGACTCTACCGCTACTATGGCGGATTTCCACCGATGGCAGACGTGCTTGGGCCTGCTCGGTTCAAACGCGCGATGGATGAGTTGGCGGATAATAAAATCATCCCCATCTTCACCACAGACCCGCTCTCGCCCATTCTGAATAGAAAGCGTTTCAGGGGTCATCTCCTCTCGGACGGTGCGGGTGGCTGGAAGCCAGCGATTCCGCATCCGTTTCCCAACGCAGTCAAAAACAGCACCTGCTCGGCCACAGACGTGTCCGTCAGAGTCTATCAGGACGACACACATTACACAGACTATCCAGCCAACCGCGTCTGGTTCGTGCTCAATGAGACTAGTCTCTATGATGGGACTAAGATCAAGCTGACGCCTGAACCGAAAGCCATCCCATCCTGTACAGATGCCGTGACGGCCCTGGCTTCAAGGAGGCTTGACGCCTTCGGTCGCGGCCCCATTTTCCCGCCAACCGCTATGGGCAACGGCTTCTACAAATCCTTGCAGACGAAGATGTGCCCGACCGAGACGATAGAAGACGTTTATCTGGACAAGTGGCTGAAGAACGGACTCTTCGCTTACGGCGCAAGACTCATCGAGTTTATGAAGCAAAGCTTGTACGGCGGCTTCTGCTACAACAAGAATCACCAACACATCGTGCCGCCAGACCCAGCCGATTTGCCAGACCCTTCCGAGCCGCCAGACCCTCCGACTTTGCCCTACACGAACGTGATGGGCGCGGGCTTCTGGTATATACGCAGATGCCGCAGCATTATGCGTGGCGTGCAGAGGCGCGGGCTGGAGAAGTATCCCGCCTTCTCTATCACGACCGAGTTCACACCGCCCGAGGGGATGCTGCCTTATGTTGACGAGTGCTATTCGGCAGACCCTCATACTTATTTTGTTTACAACAACCTGATGAACCCGAAGATCGGCCCGTTCACGGATTGGACGCTGCCGCCCGGTTATCAGGAAAAGCGTCGGAATACGCTCGTCCGCGTCGCGCCCACTCACATGCTCTCGCCCGACAGAGACACGGAAGCGCAGCCGACGACAGTTGAAGAGCGAAAAGTGAGTTTTAGAAACTGGCGCGATGCGTGTGTCAACTACTTCAACGCTAATTTCACAGTCTCTGAATACGGGCTGGCGGCGCGAAACTACCAAACGACAATTCCCGGCGCGCCGTCCGTTGATAAC
Source organism: Pyrinomonadaceae bacterium (assembly GCA_036387475.1). Lineage (GTDB taxonomy): Bacteria > Acidobacteriota > Blastocatellia > Pyrinomonadales > Pyrinomonadaceae > DASVTR01. Next base: position 35,752 of record DASVTR010000027.1, read on the forward strand.
CCTGCCACCTACAGCTTCTGTCGCGGCGTCCAGGACATGTTTAACCTTCGTGGGCGTATCTTTGAAGTAGGTGTCCTGGCGCTCGAAGGACAACGCATCTTCATCGCCTCCGTCTATATGGAAGAGCCTTACGATTACAACGAGGAGGTCATCAATTTCGCTTCACGCGCAGCGCAAATGCAGTCTCGTTATAAAGATTTCTTCCGCGCCGGGTACATTCTGGGCGTCACAAACTTCAACCAGACGGACAAGGATAATCAGCCGTTTTCGCGCCCGACGGTGTGGGCCTGGGGCAGCCATTTCCGCAACGCCAGACCTTTCGGCGACGTGAAGAAGGTGGTCGAGGCAGTTACAGCCGAGGACAAATATCTGGGCACGGAGTACAGATATTTGGGAATGCCGAACGGCTCCACTTTCAAGATTTTTGATTTTATCTCGCGGCCCGTTGACAGGGAAATCTACTACTTCGAAGATACGCCCGGACACTTCGCTGAGCTTTACCGCAACGAGATGGTCGTCTTCCCGCGCGTCCCACATCTCATCTGGCAGCACGGCGAAGGAACCGCCGCAAGAATCCTCTACCTTTTCGCTAACATCAGCAATAGTCCGGTTCAAGTCGCGTTCAAGTATGACAAGGGACTTAACGTTGCGCCCCCGGGCACGAACTGGACTAAGATGATTAACGTGATTAGCGGCGAAGGTAATTCTCAGAGCAGTGGCACTGTCGTCCTCGACACATCCGAGAAACAGACCATTCCGCCGCGTTCCTTTATGGGCGTCTTGTTGTACAGATAGAGTATTTGCAGTGAACGCGCCATTAAGGAATGCACGATTCGTCGCCGTGACGAAGCGGAGAAACTCGGATTTCTGTGGCGAAAGGTATTTCAGAGCGCAAGAGGATTGCGTGAGCGACTCTGATTATGCAGCGCCTTGCTAATCGACGTGCCGTAAAGTCTGTTTATTTGACGAAAATCCTGATACCAACTCCATGCGTTTTCATGTCGAAGGCTTCTGCGCTTGATTGGGAGCAGCCTCGACGATAGCACCAAAGCAAAAACTTGAAGAATGTATACTCAAAAACCCGGATTCATAAGCCCAACGCCCGACGCGGGTTAGAAAAGTAGCTCTCCAGCTTTTCAAAATACAGACCGACATGCAGACCGTCCATCAGAGCATGATGCGCCTCTACTGAGACAGGCATCTTGATTCGGTCGCCCTCTTCGCAGTATTTACCGAAGGCGATTTTAGGCACTGAGTCTAGGCGTCCCCAATTTCGCGCGTGGGAGATGCTGGTGAACGCGACCCAAGGGATAACGGAGTGGTGAATGAGATCGTCCTGCCCTTCGCGCTCGTACAGGCGAGGCGCTCCGGCCTGTGCGTTCTTAACAGCCGCTGTGGCGCGTGTATGGAAAACCTCGAAGTCTTCTTCGTAGTCGAAATAGACGAAGGTGAAGCTTTCGTCAGCAAGCAAAAGGGTCGTCCCCGCATAGATGCGGTCGTGTATGAGAACGCGGTCGCCGCGCAGCCGGTAACGAAACGGCTCGACCTCGTTGGCCGCCTTCATTGAGAGAAAGTGATATGTGATGAAGAAAGAGATGCTCTTCGTGGCGCGCGCCAGGCCCAGCAGGGAGGTGACATCAACCCTGGCGCAGATATTAAAGAACGGATTATCGAAGCCCTTGAAAAACTCGAACTGTTGGCGACGATGCCAGGTCTCAGTATCTAAATATCTAGGCATGCTATAAAGCCTGCTTGAGAGCCTTCCTCATTGAAAGTCTGGCCGATTGTCCTCACTTTTGACGATTTTCCGTAGCGTGGCGCTCGTAGAAGGCATAGACGTACTTCTTCTGTGCAGTAGGCCCACCGAAGAAGCCGTCCTCGAAATCATACTGCTTCATTTCGCGATAAACCTGATCCGCAGTCCACCCGTCGTGCGTAATTCGGTAAATGCCTGTCAGCGCGCCCGTGCGATGCCGCCCGCCTTTGCAATGGACGTAGACGGGCCAGTTTGCCGGGTCGTTGACGAGGCTTAAGAAGTAAGCTGTTTGTTCTTCGGTCGCCGGGCGGCTGGCTTTCAAAGGGATGTTGAAATACTGCATGCCAGCGCTGCGAACCCACAAAGGTTCTTCCGGCACGCTATCTTTTCTGAGGTCAATCACGGTCTTGATGCCGAGTTTTTTCAGTTGGGCCAACTCGGCGGGGCCGGGTTGCGAGCCTCTGTAGTAGTTATCGTTGACCTTGCCGAAGTTTTTGATGTTGACCCCAGAGGGTTCCGTCATCGAAGCCGGAACCCTCATGCCGGTCAAAGCAAGCATGAACGCCAACAGTAGAAATCCTGCGTAATGGAAACTCTGCGGTAAGCTGCTTTTGTGTCTCATGCGCTTGAGCCTTTTTCTTCCTGAAACCTAGTCCTTAGTGACCGCTGCTGTCGGCGACGAGGGCGACAACTGCGCGAGTTGATTTATCCGCTGACGCAGAACTTTGATGAAGCCTTCCATCGTTGACTTGTCATAACCTGCGGCACGAAAGGCGTCGCGCAGTTGGTCGTCGGACAGGCGCGCAAGCTGAGAACCCATCCAGCGAGCGTTTTCAACGGGGATTTTGCGCATCGCCTTTTCCTTGTTTGCCTGACGCTTGCGGTATCCGGGGTTGAAAAAGGAAGCGAATTTGCCGCCGCCTGAAGGCGTGGTGTTGTAATCAAATTCAACCATCCCGCCCTGCACGCCGATGATAAATTTGCTCGCGCGATAATCTTCCAAGCTGTTCTTGGAGCGCTTGCCTCCGAGGCCGCCCACCTGGCCGAGCGTCGCCCCGATGTCGGTCACTATATAACGAGCCTCCATTTGTCCGCTATCAGGATTCTTCACGGAGAGAACACGGTTGTTGTCCAGGCGCGTGTCATAGTTGGCGAGCAAGACCATCAGCACTTTAAGCCCGTCCAATTCGCGCGTCCCGACAAAAGGATTTTGCAGCCAGTCCCAAATTGCGCCGCGTGCGATAGTCGCGCGCCTCGGTTCAAAGCGCGCGTTGCGCACAAATTTGCCGCCCTCCACGAATTCCTGACCTCTTGAGAGGCGCGGTAGATTATTGACTTCCGCTCGGTCTAGGAAATAAGCCTCTTCTGTAAAATAGCCCATTGCCCAGACAAGGCGGGTCGCCACCGTTTCGGCCTGCGATTCCACTCCGAGTTTGACCACCCAAGTGACGCCTCTCGTATCCTTAACCTTAATCTTCGGCGATGCGCCGATTTTATCCTCTGAAATAAAAGTGAAGGGAGCGACCGGGGCGAGATCAGCCGAGCCTGTGCCGTAGCTCAAATCGCGTGCGGAAACGTCTCCGGGGTCGCGCCACAAAACCGGAGTGCCAATTTCCGTCACCGGCTTTTTCTTCTTTTGTTGGGCCAGGGCTGTGGAAGAAAAACTTGCTGACAAGATCAGCAAAAAAACGAGCGCCTTACGTCTCCGTAAATGGGCGAGCATGTTTGGGGGCCTCCTAATCTAAAAGTAGTAAATAATTGGAGAACTTAAGCCGCCTCGTCGGCTGGCTTCATTTACTAACGCGAGATTTCGGGGAAAATAACATCGTCCGCAGAAACTTTCAAACAATAATTGATCGGGGAAAGGCCGCACATTTGCCGGATGTGTCCGAAATCAAGTAGCTTTGCGGTCGGGGGCGGTGGCCGGATAGGGAAGGTGCAACCTTCCCAGTTATTTAGTAATCTCAAAATGGGGGCTGGCAAATTCCTTTGAAGAAAGGGAATTTGTTAGAGTAAGATTTAAACTGAGGGGTTCAGATTGAAAGTTTGGAAAGCATACTTTCAATTTGATGCGACCCGCACCCAATCTCTACACATAAACTGAAGGTTGGCTGTCTGGACTCAAGGAGAATGTCTGCATGCAGTTAAATCAAAAATCTTTCCGCAACGCGCTGGTCACACTGATTGCCATTTTTGCGCTGTCCATCTTATCTTCGGCGCAGGACATCACGGCCAGTCAGGGCAAAATCAAGATCAAGAATTTCGGGCAGATGGATGAGCGCTTCTACCGTGGCGCGCAACCCAAGAATGAAGAAGATTACAAAGTCCTCGCAGCGATGGGCATCAAGACCATCATTGACCTACAGGATGACCCAAAAGAGTATGAGAAGCCGATAGTCGAATCTCTGGGGATGAAATACATCAACATTCCCATGATCGCCAAGAAATATCCGACCGAAGAAGCGACACAGACGTTTCTCAAAGTCGTAAACGATCCTGCGACCGGCAAGTTTTACGTACACTGCGCGGGCGGACGACACCGCACGGGCGCAATGGGAGCGGTTTATCGCTACCAGTTCTACAACTGGAACTTCGATCAGGTTTACAAGGAGATGAAGCAGTTCGACTTCTACACCAGTTGGGGACACGGAGCTTTCAAGGATTTTGTCGAAGATTATTATGCGCAGATGCAGGCCACCAAAGCGCAGGCTGCTAAAGCGCAGGCCGCTCCAGCGACCATCACCGTAGCGCCTACAGCTACGACGACGGTAATGACGACCGACTCGATTCACGTGAGCGACTCGGTTCAAGCGCGTGAGAAGCAGTAACAGCAGCTTCCTCTTTTCCGAGAAATAAGAAAGGCCGCTCTGATTGTTCAGAGCGGCCTTTCTCTTTCATCCTAAGCACAGGCTTTTAGGCTTACTGGTAAAAGTAAGTCGTGCTCTTCCTCTGATCCCATTCGATGCTGTCTATATTCTGTGCATCTTTCGACATAATCTCTTCGCTCAATTTGTCCGTGTTGGCAGAGGTCGTCAAGCTCAGGCAGTAAACTATCTTACCCATCGGCTCATCCGCATCCTCTCGGTCTAGCTCACGAAGCTCCGTATCGAAGCCGTGGCGCGCGAACACCTGCTTGAGCACCTCATGGGTCTGGTCTACGTTGCGCGTTGCCACGTGAATATCCATCGTGCGAAAGACGTGCGCAGGCTCGAAGTATTCCAGAATCCAGAGCGTGATGAGCACAAACAGGCTGAGTAAAATCGCCAACTCCCAGCGTCCAACGCCCGCCGCCAGCCCTACGCCGAGGCAGATCAAGAGAATTGTAATCTCTTTCGGGTCGCGTATGTTCGTGCGGAAGTTGATAAGCGAGGCGGCGGCGAAGATGCCGAAGGCGCGAGCGGTGCTGTCGCCCACAATCATCATCATCGCGGCTGCCACCACCGCCAGCAATATCTGTGTCTGGGCCACATAAGGGTTGCGCTTGATGATAGGCACGCCACGGCGCGGGCGAAAGGCCAGAAGCACGGCCAGGAGCGCAGCCAGTGAAAACTTAAGAGAGATTCTGGCGGTAATCGCCGCCCAGTTAGCACGTGAGCTATGAGTGGCGAGCAACTCTTCGGGCGCGAAGAGTTCCGAGAGGAGAGAGCGTTGAGGGACGCCGCTGCTTTGAGTCGCTGGCGCAACCGGCGAGTCGGCCTCTGTACTTCCGGGTGTCTCCGTCGCGGTGGGTGTTGGAGCATTAATGCCGTGCGTCAACGCCCGGTCGTGTAGAACGTAAGCAATCACGCCGCTTGCAATCAGGAAGGCGGCGAAAGTCGCCAAGAGGACAACACTCAGCTTGTTCATGCTTCACCACCCATCCTTTATAACGAACGCTGAACGCGCGCCCGCTCAAGCTTTCGCCGTCGCACAAACCTGAGCGCGCGAATCGCAAAGCGCCGCTCCGGCTTCTAGCCTTGCAAATTGACCAACTGGTTAATCTTCGCCCGAACAGCAGTGGTCAACATCTCAATTTCATCCGGCGCATAGTTAGCAGCGCGGAAGGCGTCGCTGATCTGCTTATCGCTCAGGCGCGCAAGCAAATCGCCGAGCCACTTGGCCTGCTCGACAGTAATGTTGCTAAACAGGCCGGAGTTCTTGCCGCCGTAAGCAAACTTCACACGGCCACCTTCGACGCCCTCTATAAACTTGGTCTTACTGTAGCTTTCCGGCGAGTTGCGATTGCGCGAGAGAAAGCCACCAGTCTTGCCGAAGGTCGCGCCGAGATCGCTGATAATGTAACGCAACTCGTCTTGACCCCCATCCTTGCCCGGCACGTAAAGTATCCTGTTATTGTCGTCCTTCAAGTCCCAGTTGTTGAGCAGAGACATCAGGACGATCATTCCCTGAAACTCCTTCGTTCCCGTGAAGGGGTTGCTCGCCCAACGCCAGTTATCCAGACGCTTCACGCCTTCGGGCCGCGCTTCGAACTTGACGTTGGCAATGCCGTTGCCCTCGCACTTATCAAATTTCTTGCTCGATTCGGGCGCGCCCTGAATTTTCACACAGGGAACGAGGTAATTAATCTCTGTCATGTAGCCTGCGGCCCAGACCAACCGCACAGCCGCCGCTTCCGATTGCGCCTCTTTGCCGAGTTTGACGACCCAGATTTTTCCAGCCCCATCGCGCACGCGATAGTTGGTCGAGAAACCTCCGCCCATCTGGTCTTTGATGAAAGTGACGCTGGAGAGGTCTGGCTTCATTTCTCCACCAGGGCCTGCGAAGAGGTCGCGCGACTCAATGTCGGTCGGCTCCTGCCACAGAACGGGCGTGCCCGTCGGCGGCGGTTTTTTTGTTTTCGATTTCTTTTGAGCGACAACACCGGAAGGTAAAACACAGAGCAGAAGCAAGAACGTTAACGCCATCAATTTCCGCATACTTTTCTCCACAATCAACGATGATGCTCCGTCAAGGAAAGAACGTTAAAAGTCTAAACTGACGCTGCCTTCAAAGTGCAACTGGCTATTGAATCTCTCTTCGCCGGGCGCAACCTGCACGCGCTCGTATGTACCATCCGGCTGCAAGACGCGCGCCTTCACGTTATCGCGCAGGTACGTCGCCAGCACAACGTCTTTCAAATATCTCTTCAACTGCGGGTCAAGCACAGGCGTGACGACTTCGACGCGGCGGTCAAGATTGCGCGCCATCCAATCCGCAGAGCCTATGTAAACGTCCTCGTCGCCGCCGTTGGCGAAGTAGAAGATACGGCTGTGCTCCAGAAAGCGCCCGACGATACTCCTGACGTGTATGTTCTCCGAGAGGCCGGGCACACCGGGGCGCAGCATACATCCGCCGCGCACAATCAAATCAACCTTCACTCCCGCCTGCGAGGCTTTATAGAGCGCTTCGATGATGTCGAAATCCGTCAGGCGGTTGGTCTTCGCCGCGATGCGGGCGGGGCGGCCCTCGCGCGCGTGTTCTGTCTCGCGCTCGATGAGCGCCAGCATACGCTCGCGCAAATTGACGGGCGCGACAAGCAGCTTGCTGTATTCCTTCTGCCGTGAAAAGCCCGTCAGGAAGTTAAAGAGGTCTGTGGCGTCGTCGCCAATTTCAGCGTCTGCGGTCAGCAGCCCCAAATCTGTGTAGACACGCGAAGTCGTCGGATTATAGTTGCCCGTAGCGACATGAACGTAGGTTTGCAGCCCTTGCTTTTCACGGCGCACGACGAGCGCGACCTTGCAGTGTGTCTTCAGACCAATCAAGCCATAAACGACGTGCACGCCGGACTGTTCGAGCCGTCTGGCCCACTCGATGTTTCTCTCTTCGTCGAAACGCGCTTTGATTTCGACGACCGCCGTCACTTGTTTGCCGACCTCGCTTGCCTCGATGAGCGCCTGCGGGATTGGCGAATGATGGCCCGTGCGATAGAGACACATCTTGATGGCGAGCACGTCAGGGTCTTTTGCCGCCGCCTGTATAAAATCCGTGACGGTCGTATAGGAAGTGTACGGATGATGAAGCAGAACGTCCTGCTTCTTGATGGCGGCGAAGAAATCTTTCTTCTTGGCGAGAGGCGCGGGCACAATCGGCTGCAAAGGCTTATCCTTTAGCTCCGGCTTGTCCAAATCATATAAAGCCATTAAGCCCGAAATGTTGAGCGGCCCATTAACGACGTAAACATCATCAGGCTCAATCTTGAGCGACTCGGTTAGATACTGAACCATCTCTGGGGGCATCGTCGAGGAAACTTCGAGCCGTACGGGAAGGCCGAAGCGTCGCTCGCGCAAAGACTGCTTGATGAGGCCCAAGAGGTCTGCCGCCTGGTCTTCCCTAATCTCTACGTCGGCATCGCGCGTGACGCGAAACATGTGCCCTTTGCTGGCGCGCATGCGCGGAAACACCGAATGAATGTTGGCCTCAATCAATTCTTCGAGCAGCGTAAACTTCGTTCCGCCTTCGCCGACCGGGACGAGACGCGGCACGACAGGCGGAACCTTAATGCGCACGAATCTGGCCGCGTTCTCACCCGTCAGAGAGCGCGTTATCTCCTGCTCAGGATGAGGTTCGACCGTCAAACCGATGTTGAGAGAGAGGCTTGAGATGTAGGGAAACGGATGGGCCGGGTCAACGGCCATCGGCGTTAGCACTGGAAAAACGCCCTTCATGAAATAATCGTCGAGCGCCCGCTTTTCCGCTTTTGAGAGCGAATCGTAGGGCGCAATCACGACGCCCTCGGCTTCGAGTCCGGGCAGCACCTTCTCGCGCAAACAGCGCATCTGCTCTTCAAGCATCGGCAGCAGCCGCTCTCTGATAACTCTCAATTGCTCTGTCGGCGTCAACTCGCCGGGGATTAATCCAAACTCTTCATAGTCCAACATCTCCTTCAGACCTGAGACGCGAACCATAAAAAATTCGTCCAGGTTGCTGGCGAAGATTGTCAGGAACTTGAGCCGTTCGAGCAGCGGCTCGGATTCGTCGAGCGCCTCTTCGAGCACGCGCCGAAAGAATTCCAGATGGCTCAAATCGCGGTTGGTGACACACCAGGCAAAGAAGCGCTTGATGTCGGGCAGCTTTGCAGACGGGGTTGTATCGTCAGCACGCTTGCGCTCGTCATTCTGCAAGGGTTGGTTCTTGGGGGTCGTCATCCGGTTGTCTCTTCGTGAAGATTGGCTTTAAGCCGAGAGCACGTGTTCAGGGTCTGTCTCCATAGAGCATTCGTCAATTTTACACAATGACGCGGACAAAATTGAAGACGCCGAGTTTATCAGTATTTGCGGCGACCGGGTAGGAAAGGCCGCTCCGGAATTCTACAACAGATTGTTTGAGCTTGGTGGGCGACTGCGCCTGTAGCCGTCAAGCTCAGAGAGCTTCGCACTAATGTCATCCCTCGTCGTAGGCGCGGCGTGCCGGGACGCTCTTAAACTCGCGCGTTTCGATAATGTAAGCGGTCAGGCGATGACCGTAGACGCAGCCCGTATCAAGCCCGATAGCCTTTGGCCCACGGCGCGGCTCATCCGCCACCCAATGGCCGAAGAGAACTATCTTTTCGCCGTTATAAACGTAGTACCAGGGCGTGCCCTCGTCGCTCGAAGGGTCTGGGCCAAGCGTTCGCAGTTGCGTGAGATCATCTGTCGTCTGTGAATGAAGCGCCACGTTGGGACGCAAGCCTGCATGCACAACAAGGTGCGTCCCCAGGTCAATGATGAACGGGAGAGAATTGAGATAAGGCAGATAATGTTCCTTGTATGGCTTCAGCTCCTTGTGCGTCTCCTTCTGCGATGGCTTTAATTCAATGCCTTCACCGTTCCAGCGACGGCGCAGCGCCAGATCGTGATTGCCGATGACGGTCTCAAAGCGCTCGTCCGTCATAAACAGATCGAGCACCGCGCGATTCTTCTCACCCTTGGCGATCAGGTCGCCGACGCAGACCACGCGGTCATGTGGGCCAAACTCGACCTTCTCCAGCAAGTCCATCAATTCATCGTAGCAGCCGTGTATGTCTCCGACCACTATTGTGCGCGACTCCATTTGTTCCTCCACAGCTTATCTTGTACGTCCACCTGAAAGCGTGCGTCAAGTTGCTCTCACATGTCACCAATTACCTCAGAGCTTTGCTATCTTAATACCGGCTTCGCCCTAAAGCCAACAAAGTAGACGTTGACGCTCTACGTGTTTTCGCCTTGCCGCAGACGAAAGCGATGAATAAGATGTTGGCTCTCGGTCTTGATTCAGATAGCTTCTCGGAGGTGTTTCGTATGCGTAAATTATGGAATTCGTTCATCCTGATTTTGGTGGCAATCGCGCTGCCAGCCTTTGGGCCAACAATCTTCGCACAACAAACGCAGCCCAGCCCCGCCGCATCTGCTGCGGTCGCAACGGTTGAGATTTCCCCGGCGACGGCTGAAGCCGAAGTCGGCAAGCCGCTCAAGTTTACGGCCATCGCAAAGGATGCTTCCGGCAATCAGCTTAAAGATCAGCCGAGCGCCTGGTTCGCCGCGCCGTTTGATCTGGCGGCGGCTGACGACACCGGCACAATCAGTTTTTTTCAACCCGGCGAGGTGCTCGTCGGCGCGCTGGTCGGCGGTAAGGCCGGGTTCACTAAAGTCATCGTCAAGGCCACTCCCGTCGCACGCATTGACATAGAGAAAATATCAAGGCCAATCGTCGTCGGCGGCACGGCCAAGCTGAGCGCCATCGCACGCGCCGCAAACGGCAACCCGCGCAACGATGCCGTCATCGCATGGGCCTCCGATAATCCGTCAATTGCAACCGTTGATGGCGCAGGCGTTGTAACGGGCGTCGCTCCGGGCAGCGCAACGCTTCGCGCCACATCGGGCAGCGGCAGCGGCAACGTCACAATCACTGTTGTAAAAAGCACTCTAACCGGACTCAGCATTGAGCCGCGCACGGCCAACGCGCGCACTGGCGATGTCGTGCGCTTCAACGCGCGCGCGCAAGGCGTCGGCGATCAGGTTGATAATTTCATCGCGCGCTGGGCCGTGACGGGCGACGGCGCGACCATTGACGCGGACGGCGGCTTTGTAGCCGAGCGCCCCGGCACTTATGTCGTGACCGCCACCAGCGGCGCGCATCAAGCCGTGTCTTCCATCGTCGTCGCCCCGCGCAACGCAGAGCGCGAGATAGAAGTAGTCGGGCACGCGCTCTCGAAGGATATAATGGACGGCAACGGGGCTGTGATTCAGACCGCCGAGCAATGGATTTTCGGTAACTACGCTTATGTCTCAACCATCTGGGATAAGCTGCTGGTATATGACATCTCCGACCCGGCCCACCCGAAACTGACCGACACCTTGAAGGTTGACGCGCGCACAGTCAACGATGTCAGCACTACCGCCGACGGCAAAATCGCCGTCCTCACGCGCGAGGGGGCTTCGAGCAGAAAGAACGGCATAGTCTTTCTGGACACTTCGGACATGGCCCATCCGAAAATCGTTTCAGAATACACGGCGACGGTGACGGGCGGCGTTCACAGCGCTTTCATCAACGGCCATTACGTGTATCTCACGGACGATACGACCGGCTCTATGCGCGTCATAGATTTCCGCGATGTCAAAAATCCGAAGGAGGTGGCGCGCTGGCAGACCGAAAGCGACGTGGTGACGACGATTCGCACCAAAGAGGGCGAATTCGTCGGCGGGCGCTACCTGCACGATTTACAGGTCAAGGACGGGCTGGCCTATCTGGCTTACTGGCGCGACGGCCTGGTGATTCTCGATGTCGGGAAGGGAATCAAGGGCGGCAGTCCCGAAAAGCCGCAGCTTGTCAGTCGTCTGCCCTTCAATCACTACGAACTCTACGGCCACGGCTGGCTGGCTGGCACGCACTCGGTCTTCCGCTACAAGAACTATGTCTTCGTCGGCGATGAAGTCTTTCCTCCGACCTTTGACATACACAACAAGAAACGCATCCCCGTGCGCGGCATCATTCATGTCGTGGATGTCTCAGACATAGAGCATCCGCGCAAGGTGGCAGAGTATCCTGTGCCGGAAGCCGGAGCGCATAATATGTGGGTGGAAAACGACATCATGTATATGGGCTACTACAATGGCGGCGGTCGCATTGTTGATGTTTCGGGCGAACTGCGCGGCGACCTCTACCGGCAGGGACGCGAAATCGCACACCTCTGGGCCGGTGACCCGGAAGGCTATCGCCCCAACCTGCCCTTCACATGGGGCGCGCAGCCGCACAAAGGTCTTATCTACTTTAACGACATCAACAGCGGCTTATGGATAGTCAAACTCGCCGGGCCGAAAATCAAAGGCTCAACGACCGAACCGGGCAAATAAGAGCAGTTGGCCCACCGATAAAAAGAGAGAAGGCAGCAACACTGATTCGTGCGCTGCCTTCTCTCTTTTTAGTTTTCTATCCTATGTCTACTTTTTAACGCTCTGCGGGCTTTTCCATTCTCAAAAAATCTATCCCCGCTGCTGCCTGAGCTACGTCTACTGTAGCTACTGTCTTCAACGCTTCGAGGTCAATAATCTCGACCGTGCCGGGTTCACTTCCGATGCCCTCGACCGAGACGAAGGCGTAGCGATTGTCCGGCGAGACGACAACACCGTGGAGCACCTTGCGCTTAGTCGGAAGCCGTGCCAGTTCGTTTCCAGTCTTCAAGTCGTGGATGGTAACGGATTGATCGCGCTTGTTCGTGGCGATAAGCCGGTTGTCTTTTGTCATCGCCAGATTGTAGACGCCGGGACGCGCCGCCAGACGCCGCCTGACCTTCCACGTTTGAGCATCAACTTCAACAATCTCGCTCGACTTATTGCAGGCGACATAGATAAAAGCGCCGTCAATCGAAGGCTGTGCCCATGTCGGCGAGCAAGAGACATCCCCGATCTTGGGCGACTCCATCCCGTGACCGCCTTTGTCGTGCATCTGGCCCATCGTGCCGCCCGACCCACCTAGCCCACCAGCCCCGCCGGACATCGCCATGCTCGACGCGCTTGTCTTCGGCGTTCCCGTCATCCCCATCTCCTTGCCCTTCGTTAGCAGAAAATGACGCGCGACGCGCAGAGTGCCCGCATCAATTTCGACGAGCATATCGTCCATCATGCACGCGGAGTATTGTTTAGTTCCTTGCGAATTGAAGCGCGAGCCGTGCGGCATTGTGCAGGTCTGGACGCGAGCGATCTCTAACATTGCATCCGTCGCTACGATTGAGACGGAGGAGGGAACCATATCGCCGTGCAGATTGAAATTGACGACGTAGAGGAATTGTCCGTCCGGCGTTAAATCCATCGTCGCCGGAAACAATCCGAGCGGAACGCGGCCCACTACGGAATCGTCCGCCGTCCTGTACTTCCAGACAGACCCGTTGGGCCTCCCGTGGCCCAGCGAGACATAGTAAAACTTCTTGTCCGGCGAGACGGCTATGCCGTGCGGCCCGTCTATGTCAATCGGCATGCTGCCCGTCTCAAACTCGTGGTCTACACGCGCTCCCTTTGGCCCAAACCTCACGAGTGCGATCTTGTCAGTCGCTTCCGACAATACGTAGACCAGATAATCATGCTCAGGCGGGCGCTGCGCCTGCGCCAGCGAAGTTAAAGCAGAGAGCGCCAGCGCAGCCAACAGCGCACACCTCAAGATGGACGGCACGAACGTTGAATTCCTGACCTGCACAAACTCTTCAAGCCTTTCCGTCGTTCAGCATATTTTCCAGCATGACGGCTTCGGAAGTTCCCATCTCTGACTACTTCTTCTGCCTGACATCATAAGCATAAATGGTGTCCTGGTCACGCAGGTAGAGGCGGCCACCGGCGACGACCGGATGTGTCCAGGTGGGCAGAGAGTCCTGCGCGATACGAAAGCGCCCCTTCTCGCGATAGCCTTCGGGCGTCGCTTCAACGAGGCCCACCACGCCGTTTTCGCTCAGGCAGTAGAGATGCCCGTCAGCGTAAACGAGCGAGCCTTTACCGACGCTCCGGTCGCGCCAAGCGATCTCTCCTGTGTCAAAGCGCATCGCCGTCAGGATACTGCTGGAAAAGCCGTAGAGGTAATCGCCGACGAGGACGGAACTGCTATGGTGATTCCGCATGTCCTTCGTGAAATAGATTTCCTGTGCCGTCACACCCTTGTCGCCGGGCTTAATCTCTACGAGGCCGCCGCCGTTACCGTAATCCGAAGAGATGAAAACGCGATTGCCGCGCGCGATGGGCGTCGCGGCATTAGCGACGTTGTTGGCCGCGCGCGGGTATTCCCACAAAAGGCGACCATCGCGCAAATCTAAACCTACTGCGCGGCTTGAGGTGAAGAAAACGACCTGCGTCGTGCCCCCCGCTTCGATGGGGATGGCGGAGGAATAGCCCGCACGATCGCTCTGGCTCTTCCAGATTAGAGAGCCATCCTTTTTATTAAGAGCGACGATGGAAGCACCGGGGCCGCCAGCGTTGACCAGCACTTTATCGCCTATCACGAGCGGCGATTCACTGATGCCCCAGGTGATGTTCGACCCGCTGAATTTTTGCAGAACATTTATCGACCAGATGATACGACCAGTCTTCGTGTCCAGAGCGGAGAGGTCGCCATTGCCGCCCAGAGCGTAGAGCCTATCATTTTCGATTGTCGGCGTCCCGCGTGGGCCATCGCCCCGGTCATTGCGAAATCCGCTGCCATACGGAGTGGCCCAAACTTCTTTGCCGTTGGCGATGTCGTAGGCGATGACGTGTTCACGGTCACCGCGCAAACCCAGCGTGAACAGCCGCCCGCGCGCGATGGCGAGCGAAGAATATCCGCGCCCTGCGCCCGTCGCCTTCCACACGAGCGGCGGGCCTTCAGCGGGCCACTGCTTGAGCAGTCCCGTCTCTTTAGAAATCCCATCGCGATTCGGCCCACGCCACTGCGGCCAATCGCCGCTTGTTTGTGCCCCGGCTTCAACCAGGCACAAAAACAGAAACATCATGGCCCAACCCGCCGACGTAACACGCAAGCTTTTCATGCTTAACATCTCCTTCATTAAAAAATGCTGGAAGCGCTTCTTTAATCGAAGCCTGACTGTAAAACCCGAGACGAGGGGTTTCAGACGCGAAGTGCTTTTGATTATAACGATGATTCTCTAAAGCGTTTGTAAAATGATGTAAAAGTAAACTGAAGCAGTGCCGCCGCTAAATACAGGCGGCGTCCACTATCTTTCGCCACCCAAAGCCACGCGTCCGATAAAGACTCTACGTTAATTTACATCTCAGAGTTGCTGGAAAATCAAGCTTGCGATAGTGAAATAGTCTGGCTGCTAAAATTCTCGACGGAGGGTTTGCAATACGTCTTCTGAAAAGTCTTCTCAGTTGCGCACGTGATAAAACAGTTGCCAAAGCCTAAGGAGTTGGCCCATTATGTAGAAGCACTGATTGCCCTATGGATTAGTCTGCGGCTAATACAAGTGTCGTGCGAATGAACTCCCACCTAACGCGCTGCGAGAAATTACTGCTTCGGTCTTAGTTTGTGAAATTTCAATAGTTCAATTCTATTCATCAACAGAGGTACAAAGAAGGCATGCCGGAACTGCGTGGATTACAGGCCACACCTGAAACCAAAGCTGAGTGGACAGCCGCATACAAGCTCTTTCTACAAGCGCCGGGCGTTCCATACGATGACAAGAAAGATCGGACGGCGCGCATTGAGTACGTCGCAATGAAGCTGAATCTGACGCACAAGCAGGCCAAACGGCGGATCAGGAATTACGAAGCATGGCAACGCAATCTCAAAAAAGGATTGGTCAATCCTTAGTTAAGGCGACTGTCGTATAGGTCATAAAGGGATTGGAGACGGCCACCGCGTCATTGGGCGCTGGTTGCCTTTTCTAGTCAAGTGATGCTTCGGCCATCGGGACAGGTGTAGTTGTTGAGTGGCCCGTCTTCTCATTAGATACTGGCATTATCAGACCCGGCGCTCGATGGCGATGTGGCCTCTGTCAGAAAGTTTTGGAGAAATTGAACTCGCTTGATTTGTTCCTGGCAATAGGTGGTCAGTCAAATTTCTCTATTACTTTATACGCACTATCATATATAGTGACTATCGTATATAGTGTGTCTGGACCAATTTTTTTCCGCATTCTTTTCGCGCGGTTGTGTGTGATCTCCGATTAAGTGAGTTTAAAAATCAATGACTTCAAATCCTCACCGCCGCGACCAGCGTAAAGATGCCACCAACTGGTCTATCTTTATCTTTCTGCTGCTCATGCACATGGGTGTGGCGGCGGCGTTCTTCACGTTCTCCTGGATGGCTTTAGCGAGCGCCGTATTGCTGTGGTGGGTGTCGGGCAGCCTCGGTATAGGGATGGGCTATCATCGATTGTTGACGCACAGGGGTTATAAAACCAGCAAGGCGATTGAATATTTTCTGGCGGTGTGCGGGACGCTGGCGTTGCAGGGTGGGCCAATTCCCTGGGTAGCGACACATCGCTTGCATCACATGTATTCGGACGAGGACGGCGATCCTCACAGTCCGCGCGATGGCAAGTGGTGGTCGCACATGGGTTGGATGCTGGCGGGCGAGACAATCCATAACAAGCCGGAACTGATGGCGACATATGCTCCAGACCTCGCGAAGGATAAATTCCACGTCTGGCTCACGCGCTGGCATCTTCTCCCGTCAATCATCGTCGCGCTCTTGCTTTACCTGTTGGGCGGCTGGCCCTTTCTGGTGTGGGGCTTCATCGTGCGCGTGACCTTCTGGCTACATGCTACGGCGCTGGTCAATTCGGCGACGCACATCTGGGGCAGACGGCGATTCGAGACAGGCGACAATTCGCGTAATAACTGGTGGGTGGCGCTGCTTACCTTTGGCGAGGGTTGGCACAATAATCATCACGCGCATCCGACAGCCGCGCGTCATGGGCTGGCTTGGTATGAGTTGGACCTCAACTGGATTGGCATTCGCACGCTGCAACTTCTGGGGCTGGCTCGTTCAGTCAAATTAGCGCGTCTGCGCCAGGCCGCGCCTGTTGCGCAGCCCAATCCGTACAGCCTGAGCGCGACCGCCGAATCCGAGGCTGGAGACTAGCCGCTGTTCGGCAATATACTATCGCCCTCAGACGAGCTTTCCGCAGGTCTTAAAAAAATTTTGGGATTACGCGGAGCTATCTGCTAAACTGGCGGCGCTGCGCGAACTCGTTTTTGGGCCTCTTTAAGTTGGCGGTATACCGCACAGCCTCATCTCAACTTTCATTACCTGTCATCTCGTTGGCAGGCGGCTATACGCACTGTTAAGAACTGTTCGTTTAAGCTAGATAAAACTTAAAATTCAAGACTCGCTTCGATCAGACTTTTTTTACCAACCCAGGGCAGAGCAAGACACCTCCTAGTTCTCACTACCTGTTGTTTGAGGTAGTAGTTTTGGCAGTCTCACCATCAGCAGTGGAGGCAGAATGAAACAAAACCCGCTGACTGTTATTGTCCCGATTAAACCTGAGGCGGTCGGGGCGCTCAGAGATGTTCTGGCGAAGATTAACGAAGAACTCAAGAGCGGTGCTAACGTCTGGTTTCGTCGCAGTCCCTCGACGCATTTCGCACGCTGGGTGATATTAGACAATAACAAGCAGCGCCCACTCCAACTCTACTTCAGTTGCAACTACGACGGCGATTTGGACGACTACTTGGGCGAGTTGGTTGACAAACTGCCTCCTGAGATGGATGAGGTCTGGAACAAATGCGAAGGCTACACGCCTCTCGGTTCGCTGGACGCGCAAAGCCGCAAGAAAAAGTTCGCGGCCTTCATCAAGTCTTACAAACTGCGGGCGCAAGCCTTCTACGCAGCCTGCGCCGGTGCCAGCGTGGAGGACATTCTGACCGCCGCGAAAATTCGGCAATCAATCGACCGCGTGCTCGACTGCCAGGAAATCCGGCCCGCCTTCGAGGAAGTCTATAAATTGCTGCCGGATTTTTCGCCTGCGCCGCTGCCGCTGACGCCTTCGAGACCCGACATCCGCGCGAAAAAGAAGGACGCGCGCCCGCCACACTTCTCCTGGCTCGCCAGATTGATCGAATGGGTGATCGGCGTCAAACTCGGCGTGAAGAATCCCAACAAGCTCATCAACACGCCCAACGATCTGGCCTCCATCGAAGATTTGATGGTGCAGAATCAAATGACCGTCATCACGAAGGTCAAACGCTGGCGGCTACTCTTCCTGAGGGGTGTGCTGTGGGGCGCTAACATCGGCGCGAAGGGAACAAAGGGAGCGCTCGGCGACATCGCCACGATTCATTTCTGTCGCTGGGTCATTATCAACGACGGTAAAGACATGCTGTTCGAGAGTAATTACGACGGAAGCTGGGAGAACTACATAGACGACTTCGGCGATAGCGCCAGCCTTGAGATGGACGCCATGTGGAGCAATTGCGAAGGCTTTCCCACCGGGGGCAGTCTCGACATTGATTGGTTTAAGGCATACATTCGCGACAATCAGCTTCCGGCGCAGGTCTTTTACAGCGCTTATCCGGACTCGACCGTCCAGAACATTCTCAATGATCTGCGTATCAGCAGGCTCGTCCAGACTTTCATGGCGCAAGTGAGCGCCAAGCGCTTCCTGAGCGGCTCTTACATCCTGACGGGTCTCGGCTCTCCGACCTGGAAGCGCTGGAAGAAATTGACGAGGGTCAGGTAGCGCTCCCAGGCGCGCCCTCTTGTTTCCTCGCGGCGCTATCGTAGACCGAAAAGCGCGAGCCGCATGAACATGACAAGAACAGTGTAAGGAGAAGGTGCGATGGCTAATTTGTTCGACGAGACGGCGGACATTCAGGGACTCATCATCACCGGCTACGGTCATCTGGGCTACTCCTGCAATTTCTTCCTACACATAGACGACGCGGCGGCGGCCAAAGCATGGCTCGCCCGCGTTGTCCCTCAAGTGACCACTGCCAAGTGGGACAGGGGGACTGACGGCAAGGTCATCAAGCCCGATTGGGCCATTAACGTCGCTTTCACTTATCCCGGACTCGCCGTGCTCGAACAGTCTGCCGATTGGCTGTCAACTTTCACGCAGGAATTTCAGCAAGGCATGACGGAAGTGCACCGTTCGCGTCGCCTGGGCGATGTCGGTGGCAGCGCGCCCGAATTGTGGGAAATCGGCGGGCGCAAACTCGATGACAAAGGCCACGCGATTCCTGACAATAATGAAGTCCACCTGGTGTTTATGGTGCAGACACGCACACAGGACGAAATGAAAAGCGTGTGCGCTGCACAGCGCAGCGTCTTTCAGGCTGGCGGACTGCGAGAGGTCTGCGAGCCGCAGCAAGGGCACATGCGCGCCGGTTACAAAGAGCATTTTGGTTTTCACGACAGCATCGCGCAACCCGAAATTGAGGGTAGCCCCAAAAAGAAAGCGGAGCACCAAACTTTGATTCAGGCCGGAGAGTTCGTTCTCGGCTACAGGAATTCCTACAACAACTTTCCGTCCACGCCCGTTGTCCCAACCGCCCTAGATACTCATAACAATCTGAAATACCCGGAGCAGGAGACAACCGAACAGAGCACGCCGCAGCAGAAAGACTTTGGCCGCAACGGGACGTACCTGGTCTTTCGTAAACTTTATCAGGATGTCGCGGGCTTTCGTCGTTACTTCCGCGACCGCTTCAGCGACCCCGAAGAGCGCGCCCTGATGACGGCCAAATGTATGGGACGCTGGCCGAGCGGCACTCCGCTTGTGCTCGCGCCGGAAAAAGACGACCCCTCGCTCCACAAGGAATTCGCCAACGATTTCCTCTACATGGAGACAGACCCAAACGGCTACGCCTGTCCGATTGGCGCGCACATCCGTCGCGCCAACCCGCGCGACGCGCGTCTCGCAGACCCCATTGAATCCATCATCAGCGTCAACCGTCATCGCATCATACGGCGCGGCATGCCCTACGGCCCGGAGTTGCCCGAAGGCGTTTATGAGGACGACGGGGTAGATCGCGGCCTTCTCTTCTTCCTCGTCAACACGGACATCGCGCGCCAGTTTGAGTTTATC
Source organism: Pyrinomonadaceae bacterium (assembly GCA_036387475.1). Lineage (GTDB taxonomy): Bacteria > Acidobacteriota > Blastocatellia > Pyrinomonadales > Pyrinomonadaceae > DASVTR01. Next base: position 55,452 of record DASVTR010000027.1, read on the forward strand.
CAAAACGCCTGGCTCAACGACCCGAAGTTCAACAGCCTCTACAACGACAGAGACCCTATCGTCGGCAGCAACAAAGACCCTGCGCGCACGGATGACCCCGGCCCCTGGAACATGACCATCCAGAAAGAACCCGTGCGTCTGAGTTTGACCGATCTTCCGCGCTTCGTCTGGGTCAAAGGCGGAGCCTACTTTTTCCTGCCGAGCATCTCGGCGCTCTCCTTCCTTGCGGGCATCAAAAACCCGCATCAGACTTGAAGCTTGGGCGCGCCCCCTCGCGCGCACCGTATGGAGGTAATTATGAATGCGTCCCACCTGCAACTCGCACAGGAGTATCCGCCGCCCAATGAAGAGGCCGACATCAAGAGAGTGATAGAGATTATCTTAGAAAAATATAAGCTTGAGAATAAGCCCGGCGTCGCAGGACGCGACGCTCATCCGAAACCTCACGGCACGGTCAAAGGCGAGTTTATCGTCCACGATAATCTGCCCGAAAAGTGTCGTCACGGCGTCTTCAAAGAACCGCGCACCTTCCCAGCCTTTATACGCTTCTCCGCAGCCTTCTTTCGCCCGCAGCACGATAAAGAGAGAGACGCGCACGGGATGGCGATTAAGCTGATGGGCGTCGAAGGCGAGAAGCTTTTGGAAGAAGAAAGAGACGAGCAGACGCAGGATTTCCTGATGGCTAACATTCAGGGTTTTTTCGTCAGGAACGTCAAACAGTACATAGCCCTGTCGGAAGCGCTGCTCAAGAAGGACAGCTTCGTGCCCTTCTTCTTCCCCGGTTGGAATCCCCTCAAATGGCGGCCTTACCAATTCTGGCGAGGGGCGCTGGCGCTCTGGACGCGCGTTTATAATCCGCTGCAAATACAGTATTGGAGTCAAGCTCCTTACAGTCTAGGCCCGCACGCTATCAAGTACACGGCAAAGTCGCGCATGCCCAAGACCGACACTAAGCCTGCTTCCGATGACATGAATTTTATCACCGAGGCGATGGCGCGGCAGTTAAAGCAAGAGGATGTCTACTTCGACTTTATGGTGCAGTTTCAGACCGACCCCTTTAAGATGCCCATTGAAGACCCGGTTGTGATCTGGAACGAACGCCTCTCGCCATTCATCAAGGTAGCGACCGTTCACATACCGAAGCAGGAATTTACCAGGCCCGCACAGATGGAATACGCAGAGCATCTATCCTTCGCGCCGTGGCACGCTCTGCCTGAGCATCGCCCGCTGGGCGGTCTGAATCGAGCGCGCCGTGTGGCCTACGAGACTATTTCCAAACTGCGGCATCAGATGAACGCCGCGCAGCGTAAAGAACCGACCGGCTTTGAAGAGTACGACTCTTTATAGATTCTTCAACGGAGCACATATGTCCAACAGAAACGTTTCCCTCAAACTGGCGCAGGAGAACCCGCCGCCAAACGAAGAAGCAGAAGTAGCTCAAATCGCCGAAACCCTGACGCAGAAGGTGCGGCACGATTATCCGCCGGGCAAGCGCGCCCTGCGCGACGCTCACCCGAAAGGCCACGGCACGGTCAAAGGCGAATTTATCGTCCACGATAATCTGCCTGAAAATTGTCGTCACGGCATCTTCAAAGAAGCCCGCACCTTCCCCGCCTGGATTCGTTTTTCTTCGACCGGGCTGGAACGCGTTCAGCCTGACACGACGAAAGACGCGCATGGGATGGCGATTAAGCTGATGGGCGTCGAAGGCGAAAAGCTTTTGGAAGAAGAAAGAGACGAGCAGACGCAGGATTTCATCATGGTCAGCTATCACGTCTTCTTTATCCGCAACGTTCATGACTTTACCTTCTTCGCAGAGGCTCTGCGAAAGCAGAAAATGATGTCTTTCTTCTTCGGCTGGAATCCTTTCAAATGGCGCATACACGAATTCTGGCGAGCATGGCGCTCTATTGCAGACCTCGGCAATCCGCTGCAAATACGCTACTGGAGTCAGACCCCTATCAGCTTAGGCCCGCACGCCATCAAGTACTCTGCAAAATCGCAAACGCCCCATACCGATCGCAGACCCAGAGGTGCTGGCCCGGACTATCTGACCGAGGCGATGGTGCGGACGTTGGATAAGGAAGACGTTTCCTTTGATTTTATGGTGCAGTTTCAGACTGACCCTGTGGCAATGCCCATCGAAGACCCGACTATCGCTTGGAAGGAAAGCGCCTCGCCTTTCATCAAGGTGGCGACCGTCCATATACCGAAGCAGGAGTTCGCCTCGCCCGCGCAGATGGAGTTTGGCGATAACCTATCGTTTACACCGTGGCACGCTCTGCCAGAGCACAGACCCCTGGGCGGTATTCAGCGCGCACGCCGGATAGTCTACCCGACTATCTCCAAACTGCGTCACGGGCTGAACAACGCGCCGCGCAAAGAGCCTACCAATTTCGACCTATCCTGACGGGGCATTATTGTTTTCGCAGCGCGAGAAGTGTCTGGCCGTTGCGTTTGGGCGTGCGAGCGATGTCGCGTACTAACTTGATGAATGATTCGAGGCAGGAGGAAGATGAACCATGTGGACGACCGAGACATCAATTGTCACGAGCGCGCCGCCGGATGCCGTCTGGCACGTCTGGCTGGATGTCACGCATTGGAATGAATGGGTCGAGCCGTTTGAATGGGTAACGCTCGATGGCCCTTTCGCGGCGGGCACATGGGGGATGCTCAAATTAAGGAGCGGGACAAACTTCTTTCAAAATCTGGCGAGCAAAAAGGCGCACCCGTGGGTGCTGCTGGACGTTGTGACGAATCAAACTTTCAAGGATCGCGCCCCGCAGTTTGGCGGCGATATGTACTTCATACACATGCTTGAGCCTCACAATTCAGGTTCGAAGATTTCGTTGAGAATCGAGATTAAAGGATTCCTCTCATGGCTCTACGGATTGTTGATAGGCAGCGTGTTCAAAACTAAACTCCCGCAGGCCGCGCAGCGTTTGGCCCAGAAGGCCGAGCAGTATGCCTCCGGCCAGGGCGGCTAATACTACTCTGCCCTCTTCATCTATATTACAATCAACATCTATGCCGGACTGAACGGGCTTTTCGGAAGCGCGAAAATGTTTTCGTGCATCAGTCTCAACTGAAAAAGATGCGGATAATCGAAACACTGGTGACGAGCAAGGTGGGCGGCGACGAAGGCACGAGCATCGCCAGGAGGCTCTGGCCCGTCGATAAACTCCTGCTCTTTTATCTGGGGATAACGTGGCTGCTCATCGCCGTCTACAGCCGACAGATACCGGGCGCGAAATGGTTGTTGCTGGCGCACGCGGGAGCGGCGCTGCTGATAATCGTCATCGCAAAAAAGTTTGTCTCGCCCCTGAGTTTGCTGTTCCGTCATTGGTATCCGGCGCTCATCGTTCCCGCCCTCTACAAAGAGATGTCAGTCCTGATTCCGGCCCTGCGCGCAACGGCGATGGACGAAACGCTCGCTCGTCTGGACTACGCTATCTGGGGCGTCAACCCGACCGTCTGGTTAGAGCGCGTACAGCATCCGCTCCTGACAGAGTATTTGCAGTTTATCTATTCGATGTTCATGCCCGCCTTTATTCTGGTCGGAGCTTTGTACTGGCTCAAAAGGCCGCTCGCGGAGTTTCGCTACTATGGCTTTCTAGTTGTGCTCGGTTTTCTGGTTTCATACATCGGCTATTTCTTAGTTCCGGCACGCGGGCCGCGCTTTATCCTCGCTCATTTGCATAGCACAGACTTACAGGGACTCTGGACGTATCAATGGTTTCGCGACACTCTGGATTCACTCGAAGGCGTGCACTACGACTGTTTTCCGAGCGGGCACACGCAGATGACAATTCTCGCCTGGTGGAGTTGCCGCCAGCTTTCGCGGACGGCCTTTTACGCGTTCGGATTCTTTACGCTCTGCCAGATTTTCTCGACTGTTTACTTGCGTTACCACTATAGCGTTGACCTCATGGCTGGATTTATCTTCGCCGTCGTCCTGCTGCTCGTCACGCCTCGGCTCTATGCGGCGCTTGAGAAAGGCGATGGCAGCAACGTTTCTCCATCCCTCTGAGAAGGCAGACTCATGCCCGGCGTTCGTGCGCGTTCGTATGGCTGACGATTAAGCGAGCGCGTTGCGGAGCGCGGCGAAGCCGAAGCACTGGAAGGTACGACGATGAGAGCGGGCTTTTATCGGCCTCTGTTTTTCACTTTATGGAATCTACGGAACGTGCCGAAAAAGAATTTGAGAAAGCGCCATCTCCACTTTCGTTTCTGCGGGCCTTTGAAGCGCAGGGCGAGAATATCGTACTTGAAGAAATCGCGCCCGTGGAGTTTGATGATCCCGACCGCGTAAGGCGTGGCCGTGGCATCGTCTGCGGGAGTGACCCGGCCCTTGTAAATGGTCGTGTAGAGGCTCATACAATCAGTGGCTATATTGGTCAACGGGTCGTCAGACATTTCCTTGAAACCGCTCAAGGTCAGCGGGCCTTCGTTGCCCTGAAAGTAAATGCGGTAGACCATCTGTACCATGTGTGGGTTGGGCGTCTCGATGAAGAGTTGGAAGTAGCTGCCTTCGTTGAGCGGCCCTTTTCCCCAGAGCTTTTCGCAGTGAGCATAACCTTCGAGCCGCATCATGTGTTCGGGCGAAGTGACGCACAACTCTAGGTCGTCCGCCGTCAGCCTCAAGTGAAGCAAGACATAATTATCATTCCTCCGACCCTTCAAATAACCTTGAGTGTAATCTGTCTCGCCGGGCATAACATAACCCTTCAACTCTTCCAGAGTCGTCATCATGGGACGCGTAAGCGGGACGGTTGCCGTTGTAGCCGCTGCTTCGGTAGTAGTCGCTGACATTTGTGGAACTCCTTTCTTTCGAGTCTCACGGAGGAGAGAGTTGGAACGCTTCCTGGCCGGTGACAGAACCCGGCTCGCCGTCACTATTCGATGAGGGCGGCGATTCTTTCCGCCAGCGCGCCGATTGTCCGCGAAGGATTGATGCCGACGGATTCGGGGAGAATCGAGCCGTCAGCGACGTAGAGGTTCGGATAGCCGAAGACCTCGCCGCGATGATCGACAACGCCGTCGGCGGCGGTTGTGCCCATCTTGCAGCCGCCGAGCGGATGAGCGGTTATCAGATTTGCAAAGTACCTCCACGTCCAGGGGATGTCCGAATCGCCGCCCATGGATTGACCGAGACGCTCTTGCATCTTAACGATGGCGTCAATGACGGGCTTAGAGTGCGCCACCTTCCAATCGAGCTTCAAGACCCTTTGCCAGGGCGCCCACCAGTGTCGGCCCAGAGAGAGCCGCCCGTCCGCCGCATCAACACCGGCTGCGAACCAGTACATCACATGGGGCTGAGCGACGTGCTTCTGCTCGTAGCCGTACCAGATTCTGAGCAGTTTCTTGAACAGCCCGATGATTCTTGTTCTTTCGATTTTCGCCTTTAGTATATTGCCTAGAAAGTCAGGCTTACCGCCGTCTTCGATCACGAACCTCTTATTATCAATCACCCCATCGCCGAAGTTGATGATGCTGGTGATGGTCGGGCCTTCCGACGGGAGAACGTTCTGCGGATGTTTGTCAGAGGTCGAAAGAAAATCAGCGTTTGAACTCCAGTTATCGCCAAGCCTATCACTGACAAGCGGCAGGGTCTTGTATTGGAGCTTACTCCGAAGAAGGATTTCCGTTGAATTCAGCGAACCGCCAGCGATAATTACCCTGTCCGCGGTTTCTGTGCCGGGGATGCGCCTTTCGTTTTCAAGGCGGTCGTAGTAGACGCGGTAGCCGCCATCGGCAGGCTCTATGTATTTGACGATGTGCAGCGGCCTGACTTCAGCGCCGTGCTGCTCGGCCAGCGGAATGTAGTTGAGGTCGAGCGTGTTTCTCGCTTTGACCTGGCAACCGAGGTCGCAGTTTCCGCAATGCACGCAGGTTCCCTGCTCCTGCCCAAACTCGTTGATGAACGGTTTCGACTTGTCGTCGGCAAAGGGATTCTCGCGGTCGTAGCTGAATTCCGGGTCGAAGCTAATGGCTATCGGTAGAGAGCCGAAGCGATCGCCGTAGCCCAACTTGACCGCCGCATCGTGAATCAAGTGCTGTTTGGGCGGCAATTGATTCGGCGGCACGGCGTTGGCCCTGAGCATCTTTCCGACCATATCATAATGAGGCTTCAATTCGTTGTAGGTAATCTCAGGCGGCCAATCGTGCTCGAAAATATCCGGGTTGGGTTCGACACAGACATTCGCATAGACGAGCGAGCCGCCGCCGACGCCCGCGCCCTGCGCGACCACCATCTTGCGCAGGAAGCGAAAGTCTAGCCAGCCGTTTTGTAGTTGCGGCTCCTTATGGTCGTAGAACCATGCGTCCTCCGGCGCACGCGGATACTCGTCGACGTGCCAACGCCGTCCGCGTTCGAGGATGAGCACCTTCAAGCCCTTCTCGGCCAGCCTGCATCCGGTGATTGCACCGCCAAACCCACTGCCAATCACGATGACATCGAACGTCTTAGCCATGACGATCTCCTTATTGCGAGGACGTGAATAAGAGGGTCAAGTACTTGACCCTTGACTGGAACAGCGCGGGGTCGAAGAATTCACGATAGTAATGATATATCTTACTCAGGTTCTTCAATTCTTTCGAGCAAAATATTTTGAAGAGGCGAAGCTTCAAAGGCGAGGAATGTTCGAAGTAGTAATTCAACACCTCGTAGGCCGGGGCCAGATATTCCCTGCTGGCTTCGCTGGCTAATTGGAGCGTGGGCAAAACGCGCTCCGTTATATCAACGCGCCGCGAGAGCTTTAACTTGTGCCGGGCGGCTTTCTCTATGTACTCGCTTTCGATGTTTCTGACGTGCTTGAAGACATTGGAATCATCGTAGCGGAACATGCCGCAGACGAGCAGGTAGCCTCCGCCGTTGAGAAATCTGCGACACTGCTCGAACCCAATGTCTGCGTCGAAGTAGTTCTGCGATTCGCTCATCAAAACGAGATCGAATTTCTCGTCAATTCGCAGGTCTTCAAATTTTTGATTATAAAATTTGATGTGCGAGTGATTGTTGCGCTCGAAATACTTCTGGTGGTTTTTATCCGGCGAGAGGGCCGTCACCTGATAGCCCTTGTCGGCCATCGCGTGCGCGTTGTCGCCGATGCCGCAGCCGACATCGAGCACTTTTTTTACTCCCGCGGGAATGTTTCCGATTAATTCCTCCGTATACCTCGCCTGGGCAATCCGCAGATTATCCAGATTCAGGCTTTCGCCATTACTCCAGTAACCGTAATGCAGCGATTTCAATTTAAGTAGCTCTGTGCATACCCAAAGCTCCAAGTCCATGTTGTCGAGATTGATGTAAGCGGTGATGTCTTTTTCCATAGATGACGAGAATTCTCTTTACACTTTTGAGATTGGACGCGAGCGGCCCGGTGCTTCAAGGGCGTTTCGTGTCAAGAACTGTTGCCGTCTCTCTCTGTCGCGCTGCGGCTTAGTGCGAGCGGTCAATAGCCTTTAACTGCCAGAACACGACAGAGGAGACAGTGATGTCAACGAGCAGAAACCCGTAAAGTATCTGGCGGACAGAGAATGTGACAGAGCCACACACAATTTGCCCGTCGGTGTTAGTCAGCAGCAAAGCCGCCGTCGTCATGATAGCGCCAAACGCATGCCCGATGCCGACGAGCAACGCCAGCAGCGATAGATGCCGCTCGTCCGAAGCGGCGAATAAAGCGACGAGCGCGAAGAGGAATATGCCGACGGTGGCCGTCAAGACGAGCGGCAAGACGGTCGAGGGCATCCCGTAGCGGTCGCCAAACAAAGAGAGGATGCAGCCGCCGAAGGTCGCCAGGGCAGCACCCACTGTGTAGAGTCTCATGATTATCCGAAGCGTGCGTTCCTGCGGAGATAACATTATCCGTTTCCTTCACCTTCACGAGCACGTTTGCCTTGGCGCGTTTCCGACTCTTGCTCGCTGCGACGAACGCTCGCCGAAATCAACACAATCGGGGCGATACCTCGCCGAGCCAAACAGCCCCTTGAAATAATTCGCCGCCCCGCTCTGAAATATTCTATAGCGTGAGGTGGTCTGGCTTCACTTTACGAACTCACATTGAGCTTTTACACCTTTAGCTGTAATACATCAATGATTTTAGGGCGTAATTTGCTTCCGTCGACCTTCACCTCGTCCAGCGCGATGACATAGGCCGTCACGTCATTTTCCCTGACGCGCAGGCGTATGAACTGTTTGAAGTTCTCAATTCTTGCCGCTCCCGCCGCCTCGTCGTTGTGCCCGCCGAAATTCAAACAGACCAGCAAGTACCACCCGAACCAAACGCAAATCACAAGCGCGCCGACCACAGCCGCGAGCAGGAAAAACAGCACGGCCATCCATCCGACGGGCAAGCGCGCCGTCGCATCCGAAAATTTAATCGGCAGGAAGAGCGCCAGCGCA